>DATGMD010000057.1:0-6159 GCA_035293805.1 Chloroflexota bacterium
GCGATCGCGGCCTCGGGCTGTGCGGCGAGGTGCTCCGCGTACCGGGCGGCCAGGGTCCCGAGGGCGGCCTCGCTCCGGGCCGACAGCGCCAGCAGGTGCAGCGGCCGCTCCCGCGCCGCGGGGCGCGCCGGGGCGGCGGGCGCCTCCTCGACGATCACGTGAGCATTGGTTCCGCTGAGACCGAACGCGCTGACCCCTGCCGTGCGGCGCGCGGCCCCCGCCGGCCACGGCGTGAGCCGCGTCGGGATCGTCAGCGGCAGCTCGTTCCACGGGATGTGGGGGTTGGGGTGCTCCAGGTGCAGGTGCGGCGGGATCTCCCCATGCTGGAGCGATAGGACGACCTTCATCAGCCCGGCGATCCCGGCGGCCGCCTCCAGATGGCCCAGGTTCGTCTTGACCGAGCCGATCATGAGCGGCTGGTCGGTCGGTCGGCCCATGCCCAGGGCCGTGACCAGCGCCTGCGCCTCGATCGGGTCGCCCAGCGGCGTCCCGGTCCCATGCGTTTCGACGTAGCTCACCTCGGCTGGCTCGATCCCCGCGTTCGCCAGGGCCGCGCGAATCACGGCTACCTGTGAGGGACCATTCGGGGCCGTCAGGCCGTTGCTCCGGCCATCCTGGTTGACCGCCGAGCCACGGAGCAAGGCCAACACGCGATCGCCATCCGCGAGAGCATCGGACAACCGTTTGAGGACCATGAGGCCGCAACCCTCGGAGCGGACGTAGCCGTCGGCCGCCGCGGCGAACGCCTTGCAGCGGCCGTCGGGCGCCATCGTCCGGCCCCGCGACAGCATCATGGTCGTGTCCGGGCTCAGGATCGCGTTGACCCCGCCCGCCACCGCCATGCGGCACTCGCCGTTGCGCAGCCCTTGGAGCGCCAGGTGAACCGCCACCAGCGATGCGGAGCAGGCGGTGTCCACGGCCAGGCTAGGGCCCTTGAGCCCGAGGAGGTACGACAGGCGACCGGCGGCCATGCTGTGCCCGTTGCCGGTCACGGTATAGGTGTCGAAAGTCTCCTCGTCCTCCGCCAAGAGGAGCCGCAGATAGTCGGCCCCAAAGATGCCGATGTACACGCCTGTTGGACTGTCGATCAACCGGTCCGGGGCGTAACCGGCATCTTCAAGCGCTTCCCACGCGACCTCGAGCAGCAGCCGCTGCTGAGGATCCATCGCAGTCGCCTCACGCGGGGAGATCCCAAAGAAGTGCGGGTCGAATTGGTCTATCTCATCTAGAAAGCCGCCCCAGCGTGTGGCGGTCTTCCCAGGAGCGTCTGGGTCCGGATCATAGAGGGCGTCAACATCCCACCGGGACCGCGGCACCTCGCCGATCGCATCGACTCCGTCACGGAGGAGCCGCCAAAACGCGGCCGGTGAGTCCGCCCCGCCGGGATAGCGACAGCCCATCCCGATGACCGCAATTGGCTCACGCCGGGCTTGTTCGACCGCGTCTAGCTGGGTCTTCAGCTCGAGTGCCAGCAGCGCCAGGCGTTTCGGCGATAGGGTGCTAATCTGTTCGAGAAACTCATTCATGGGGCTGCTCGCTCCCGATTACTCGACAATTCCGGGCGTCGGTGCCGACGCGACTCGGAGCGGCCGCGCCGGCACCCGCGCCCTGGTCCCGATGCCTGACACTAGCGCTCTGGCAAGGCGCTCCGGACCTTGATATGGTGACGGTTGGCGCGCGAATATGAGTACAGGTGCGGTTGAGAACCAGTTGAGGAGCGCCCCTGGGGCCGGCCGCGGGCTCGTCCGGCGGAGCACTGCAAGCCCAGTCGGCTGGCGCCAGTGCTGGCACATCGAGCACGTGAGCCGGGGCGGCGCAGGCACACCCGGGCTTCAGCCACTGCGGAGCCGCTCCGCGAACAACCGATCGACCTCGTCGTCAGAGAGATCGAGCAGGCCCTCGAGTACGGCTGTCCCCCTTCGCGGTACGCCGGTCATGACCGGCGTACCTGGGGCCGGGACGCCGGCTGCCGCGCCCGGCGGATCACCGGCGCTGCCGATAGCGAGCACCTCGTCGGCCAGGTAGCGGGCAATCGCCTCGATGGTTGGATAGTCGAACACCAGCGTGGCCGGCAGCGGGCGCGGCGCGGCGACGGCAGCGCCAAGCAGGTTGCGCAGCTCCACCGCCATGAGCGAGTCCAACCCCATCTCGCTCAACGGCAAGGTGACGTCCAGGCGGCTCGGCTCCAGCTCCAGGACCTTTCCCGCCAGCGCCTGCACGTGCTCCAGGATTAAGCCACGCTGCACGTGTTGCGGCGCCGCGGCCAATCGAGCCGCCATGGTCGGCGGCGCGGCTGATGCGGACGCGGTTGGTGCTTCACGCCGCGCCTGGTCCGCGAACTCGGTGAGGAAGGGCGGGACGCCGTGGGCAGCGTACCGCTGCAAGTACTGTGGCCAGCGGATTGGCGTGACCGCTACCTGCGGCCCGCCATGAGACAGTAGGCGCGTCAGCACCTGCAAGCCCTGATCGGTGGAGATACTGCCAACCCCGCGGTCGCTGACGCGCACATCCACCCCGCGCTCGGCGGCGAGGCCACGATCGGACCACACGCCCCAGTTGATGGATAGCGCCGGGAGCCCTCGGGCGCGGCGCGCGTGGGCCAGGGCGTCGAGGAACGCGTTGGCGGCCACGTAGTTGCTCTGGCCGGCGGACCCGAAGAGACTGGCGATCGAGGAGAAGAGCACGAAGAGGTCGAGTTCGTGCTGCGCCGTCGCCGCCTGGAGGTTCCAGGCGCCCTGGACCTTGGGAGCCATCACCTTACAGAAACGCGCCCAGTCCTGCCGCAACAGCACCCCGTCGTCGAGCACGCCGGCGGCGTGGACGATGCCGCGCAGCGGTGGCAGGGTACGGTCGATCTCGCGCATGATAGCCTCGACCGCTGCGGCGGACGATACGTCGGCCTGAGCCACTGTCACCCGCGCGCCAGCCGCCTGCAGGCGCTCCACGGTCGCCTGGGCTCCCGCCGACGGACCGCCGCGTCCTACGAGCACGAGGCTGCGAGCGCCCTGCTCGACCAGCCACTCGGCGACCGACTGGCCAAGCGCTCCGAGGCCACCGGTAATCAGATAGGTCGCGTCCGCGCGGATCGCTGTCCCGGCCGCCCGAGCAGCCTCCGGCTGGCCGATGACGACCTTGCCGATGTGCTTGGCCTGCGCCATGTACCGAAACGCGCTCGGCGCATCCACGAGCGGGAACACCCGGAGCGGCAGGGGCCGAATGCACCCTTCGTCGGCGGCCGCCATGATGCGCGTGAAGATCGAGCGAACGAGCGCCGGGTCGTCCTTGGTGATCTCCGCGCCGTCGAGCACGCAGTACTGGAGGTTCCGGCCTAGCTGCGCAACGTCCTCCGCGCTCAGCAGATCGCGCTGCCCCAGCTCCAAGAACCGCCCGTTAGCTCGCAGCAGCGCCAGGCTCCTCGGGATGAATTCGCCGGCGAGCGAGTTGAGCACGAGATCAATGCCTTCGCCGCCCGTCGCCGCCATGATCTCGTCCGCAAAGTCCAGCGACCGCGAGTCAAAGACGTGCTGGACGCCCAGGGAGCGCAGGAACGCTCGCTTCTCGGGGCTGCCCGCCGTCGCAAAGATCTCCGCCCCGGCTCGCTGCGCCAATTGCACCGCGGCCAGGCCCACCCCGCCCGCCGCGGCATGGATGAGCACTCGCTCGCCGGACTGCATGTGACCCATGTGCTCCAGCGCGAGCGCGGCAGTGACGAAGGTGACGGGCACAGTAACCACTTCCTCGAAGCTCAGGCCCTTGGGCTTGGGAAGCACGAAGTAGGCCGATGTGGTTACGAAAGTGGCGAAGGCCCCCGCAGTCAGCGCCACGACCTCGTCGCCCACTTGGAAGTCGGTTACGTCCGCGCCAACCGCGGTGATCGTGCCGGCGCACTCCATACCGAGCGGTAGCCCGGGGTCCGGCACCATGGCGAGGGCGTTGAGCACGTCCTTGAAGTTGAGGCCGCTCGCGCGGACGCGGATCTCCACCTCGCCCGGCCCGGGCGCCCGGCGTGGCAGCGGGACCAGCGCCAGGTGGCTCAGAGTACCGCGCTCGGCGATCGCCAGCCGCACCAGCTGCTCGTCAGCCGAGCGAGCGGCGCCCAGCGCCTCGTCGACCACGCTCCGCACCAGGCGGGGCACGTAGCGGACCCCGTCGCGTAGGGCGACTTCCTCTTCGCGGTCCGGCTCCCAGATCTCGGTGAGGAGCGCCCCGGCGGCTGCCCGCGCGTCGACCGCCGGGTCCAGGTCGATCCGCGCGCAGCGCAGCTCCGGATGCTCGAGCCCGATCACCTTGCCCAGTCCCCAGAGCGGCGCCTGACCCGTGGCCCACGACGGGGCCGGGCCGACCGGCTGGGCGCCGCGCGTGATCAGCCAGATCCCGGGCGGGCTACCGGGCTTGCCCGCGAGCGCCTGAACGACGGCCAGTGCGGTGCCGCAGCCGCGCCGCTGCGCGGCGTCCAGCTCCTCGGCCGTCAGCTCCGCATCCGCCGGCGTGTCGAGGCTGCCGAGATGGATCACGCCGCGCAGCGGCGTGGCGTCCGCTCGCGTCTCGCGGAGCAGCCGCCGGACGTCAGCTGGTTGCGTCGGGTCGATCTGCCAGCGGCGAGGCCCGACCGCTATGAAGGCCGTGCCTGGCGTGACCAGATGGCAGGTCTGGCCACGCGCGCTCAGCAGGCCCGCTAGCTCGTCGCCCACGCCGCTGGCATCGGCCAGGATCAGCCAGCTCCCCGGCTCGTCATGGTCGCGCGCCAGGGCGGGTGACCGCGCAGCCGGTTGCCAGGCAACCTCATAGAACCACTTCTCGAAATGCGAACCTGCCTTCCGGAAGACGGCGTCCGCGCGGGCCCGCAGGTGGGATAACCCAATCAGCTCGGCCACGACCGCGCCGTCGTCGTCCAGGAGGCGGATATCGGCCACCAACGATTCGCCGATCGCCTCTCTCGGCCGGATAACGACGTGGGCCCAGACTTGGTCGCCGCCCGGCCGGTACACGCGGAAGCGCTCCAGTCCCACCGGCATGTACGTCTCGTCGACGCGGTTCGCCTCGCCGACGAGCTGGGCGGCCGCGTCGAGCAAGGCTGGGTGGATCAGGAACGCTGGGGACGCGGCCCGGTCGGGGCTAGGTAGCTCAATGCGACCCAGCGCCTCGCCATCGCGGCACCAGACTTGCCGCACGGCCTGCAAGGACGGCCCGAACTCGAAATCGTGCGCCCGTAGTGCGGCGTAGTGCGCGTCTGCCGTGACTTGCTCCGGACAGCGGGCCTGGATTGCAGCGATCGTATCGGCTGGGGCAGGTGGCGCCGCATCCCCGGTGACCCTGGCGACCCGGGCGCTCATGTGCGGGGTCCACGATTCCCCGTCCGGTTCCAGACTGAAGATCTCTACCGATGCCCCGTCGGCGTCTGGCGTCAAGACCGTTTGGCAAGTGCGCACCTCGTCGTCAGGGACGACCAGCGCCTCCTGGATCGCCAGCCCCTCCACCACGTGCGGCCCCGGTCCCCACACGGCCTGGGCCGCGGCCAGGGCCATCTCCAGCATGACCATACCCGGCAGGATCGCGGTTCCGAAGGGACGATGATCGTCTAGGAGGCTCAGGGCAGTGGTACTGAGCTGCGATTCGAACTGTGCTGCTTGCAGGGCCGAGCGCAGCCGCCGGCCCAGGTAGGGGTGAGCGGGCTCGCCCGTGGCCGAGATGGCCGACGAGGTCGCGGGCGGCGCCTGCCGCGGCTGACTGTCGAGCCAGTACCGGCGCCGCTCGAAGGGATAGGTGGGCAGGCTCAGCTTGCGGCGGGGATAGTCGCGGTCGAAGCCCGCCCAATCCACCGCACCCCCGCGCACGTACAGCTCGCTCAAGCTGGCGAGGAGCTGCTCCCAATCATCTCGCCCCCTACGTAGCGAGGGCAGCCAGGCATAATCCTCCCCGGGACAGCATTCCTGCCCCATGCCGAGGAGGGTGGGGTGGGGGCCGATCTCGACGAACACCTCGCAGCCGCGCGCCTGCAGCTCCTGCATCGCCGGCGCGAAGCGCACCGCCTCGCGCAGATGCCGCCGCCAGTAGGCCGGCGTGGTCAGGTCCCCCGCCCCCGCCAGCCGCCCGGTCAGCGTCGAGACCACCGCCCGCTGCGGCGGGCGGTACGTGATCGTCCCCGCCACCCGCTCGAAC
>DATGMD010000058.1:0-81332 GCA_035293805.1 Chloroflexota bacterium
GCCCGGCGTCTTCGGGGAGCAGCGTCAGATAAGGGGCGACCAGCGCCCCTTCGTCATCACTCACATCGCTCGGGTAGGCTTTGCGGTTGACAGTACTCATGCCGCCACCATACCCGACCGGCTAGTTCATAACAGGCTCTAAGCCGCAGGCCGCGATGTTTCGCGTAACATATGCGCATAATATCCCATTATGCGTACAGCTTAGGCCTTGGCCACGAGTAGAGCGTCTGGAAATGGGGTCAGTATCCCGCGCAAATTGATTCGCATAATATGGACAGGGGCAATTGCGCGAATCGCACTTACCGGCTTGCCCAGGTCCCGCTGGGCGTCAAATTACTGTTTGTCGAACAAACCCGTCGCGCGGCCATTAAGCTGATGGCCTCAGTTGGTATGTAGAATTATGGATGCCACGAGTCACCTTAACTGCCGACCAGCAGGCCGCCGCGCAGGCGGCCCGCTGCGATCCGGCGTTGACTCCGTTGGAGCGGAACCGCGTCGGGGGGCTGCGGAGAGGTCTGCAGCCGCAGTATCTTGACCATGAGGATCGGGATCATTCAGCGGTAATCAGAGTCCCTCAGGATGCCCGATCCCCCTTTCGGGTACGACTCGAACTGTGACATCTACGCGAGCTTGCCGCTGATATTGGAGGAGGCGGGTCTCCGGTTCCGCTGTGCAGAGTCCATAGGGACGGATATCATGCGGCATATATCAGTTGCGATCTTGCTGCTAGCGAGCAGTGTGACCATGGCGACGCACGTTGAAGCCCAAGAATGTTCTGGGGAAAGCGTCTCGTCGTCGCGGGAATGTGAGTTCGCGGCGCGCGCTCGCGGAAGTCCTCATGGAGTATAGAGTAGTCAGCGGCAGCCCGAGCATCATTGTCGCCCGGACAGTGACAGATTGCGATCTTCGTACCCTGGGGGTTCCATTTGGGGGATGCTACGGTGCGTTACCATCGCACCCCGGGGGACCTTTGCGGGCGGAGCAATAGCGAGTGGCCCCCACAGGACGCCCCCACTCTGGGACCTCTGACACTCGTCATCTTGCAGGGCGACTTTCTGTCGCCGAGCGGAGACCGCCCTCAGCATATCTTATATGTCTTTGACGGGAACGCTCCTTCGTTTCGCTCCGCCGGGGTAGACTTGGACCGAATACGGCCTCTGCTTGACTCACTCTCGTCCACACCTCGAGAGTAGGTGCGGTCTGACATGCTCCATTCCGCATGAAACAGACAGGCTGGATTATGGAATATGGAATGCGGAAGCCGAAGCGGCAGAACCTCACGGCCTGATCCACACGGCTGGGCGACGCTGGCGCGATGATATGCGGCGGCGCTAACAGGCGTGCCGCGCGACGACCTAGCAGATGGCTGAGCCTGTCACTTTACTCGATAGAATCGAGAGCCCCGATTCAGATTGGCCTCCTACCATCCTGCCTTCTCCGGCACACGCAGACGGACGAACCGACGCACGAGCCGGCGCCGGGTTGCGGCCTCGACGGCCGCCGCGGGCGACAAGCAACCCGCGCTACGAAAGCTGGACCGGCGGCGCGCGGCGGGCTGGCGGTTGGCCTGCTGGGTTGCAATCTGCGGGCAGCCGCGGGCGACAAGCAACCCGGGCCACGATCCGGGGAGGCTACACGGTACAGCGGGAGGCGGCTGTCGGGCGACGACTGGATCAAGCAACCCGCGCGACGGACCGGGGAGGCGGCGCGGTTGGGCCAACCATTCAGGGGTGACGGACTACCAAAGTGGCTTTCAGAGGCTTGATCGACGCCGCGCGCTAGGCGGCAGGGGAAGAAGCCCTGCCCTAGCCTGTTGGCTCAGTGTTCGCGAAAACCGCTGTAAGGGGCACCCCTCTGGCGGGGGGTGCCCCTTAGAATCTTGCGGCCGAATTCGACGGCGGCTCGCTGACAGGTCCGGCGCCTTCGTGAGCGCAAGAGATTAAGGGGCACCCCTCTGGCGGGAGTTTGGTTGACAGGCCGAGAGGTGGAACGTATCATCGCTGCCACTCGGGGCACCGCGCCCGGACCGCGCGCCGAGCGAGGGGCTGCCAGGCAGGGGGCGCCGGTTATCGCCAGCCGGGGGCGAGACAGCCCGCTTAGAGCCGACAGAGGGTTGGCCGCGACGGCGACGGCAGGACGGGCCACTAAGGGAGGCACCAGCCATGAGGACACTGTTGGCCGATGCGCGGCGGCTGTGCGTGCTGGCGAGCGTCGTGCTGGCCGCTTGCGGCCCGGCGGCCACGCCCGCCACCCCGCCGGCTGGCGCCAGCAACCCGCCGCCGGCCGCGACGATCGGCGGCCCCGCGGCGGGTGCGGCGATAGCGCCGGCCGCGGGCGGCGCTCCCGCCCCGGCCGCGACGGCCCCACCAGTCGTGCAGCTCAAGGTGGGCACCCAGCGGCTGTCGTCGGACGTGGTGCTGTACACGGCCCAAGAGCGCGGCTACTTCGCCGAGCAGGGCTTCGAGGTGGAGTTCACCGACATCACGACGGGCGGCGAGGCGATCCCGCCGCTGGCCACCGGCCAGCTCGACGTAAGCGTTGGGGCGGTGAATCCGGGGCTGTTCAACGCGATCCAGCGCGGCGTCGACTTGAAGCTCGTCAGCACGAAGGGCGCGACTGGCCCTGATCCCAGCAGCCCCTTCGCCGGCGGCATCACGCTGGCGCTTGGCCCGGACGTGGCCGCGAGCGGCGCGATTCGGGACTACGCCGACCTGCGCGGCCGGCCGATCGCCATCTCCACGCGCGGCTCGGCACTCGAAGTGATCCTCGACAAGGCGCTGCACCGCGGCGGCCTGACGCTGAACGACGTGGACGTAAGAACGCTGGGCTACCCAGACATGCTGCCGGCGCTGGCGAACCACCAGGTGGACGCGGCGATCGAGCTAGAGCCGTTCGTCGCCCAGGGAGCCGCCAAGGGCGTGCTGGTTCCCTGGAAGAACGCGGTAGAGATCTATCCCGGCCAGCAGGCCGCGGCGCTGCTCTACGGCCCGTCGATGCTACAGATGGGCGGCAACGCGGGCAACCGCTTCATGGTCGCCTACGTGCGCGGCCTACGCGACTACAACGACGCGTTCGGCCCGAAGCACCTGAACCGCGCGGACATGGTCGGCATCATGATCCGCAACACGCCAGTGAAGGACCCCGCGCTGTACGACCAGATGGGGCTGACCTATCTGAACCCGGACTGCTACCTCAACCTGGACACGATGGCGGCGGACGTCGACTGGTACTTCGAGAACGGGTACATCGCGCCGAAGCCGGACGTGACGCAGTACGTCGATCATAGCTATTGCGACTACGCGCTGCAGCAGCTTGGCCGCTACCAGCCGTAACAGGCGGCAGGGGATGAGGGCCTGCCGTCGAGCCGCCCGGCCGCGGCCCGAGGGGCGCCTGGAGCCAGGCCCCACGAAGGAGGCGCGGGCGAGACTCGGACAATACACACGAGCGGAGAAGCCATGACACGCCCACGGTTGTCCTGGGTCTCGGCGCTGCTGGCCGGGACAGTATTGCTCGGAGGCTGCGCGGCGGGCACCCGCGCACCGGCGGCGCCCGCAACCGAGGCCCCACGGGCGGCCGCGCCCGCGAGCACGACCGCACCGGCCGCGACCGCGGCGCCGGCCGCGGGGGCACCCGCGCCGATCCACGTGCGCTACGCCAGCCAGTACGCCAGCAGCGACGTGCCGCTGTTCATCGCGGCCGAGAAGGGCTACTTCGAGCAGGCGGGCGTGGACTTCGAGTTCGTGCGCTTCGGCAACTCGTCGGAGGCCATCCCGGCGCTGGGCACCGGGCAGGTGGAGGCGTCGTCGTCGGGCACCAATCCGGCGCTCTGGAACGCGGTGGCGCGGGGCATCCCGCTGAAGATGGTGCTGGACAAGGGCACCTTCCGGCCGGGCTGGGGCGACCAGGCGCTCGCCATCCGCAAGGCCGTCTACGACGCCGGACGCGGCCACACGCTGGACGACCTGCAAGGGCTCCGCATCGCCATGACGCCGCCCGGTCGCGGCACGGCGAGCGGCTGCGCGCTGGGCGCCGGCTTGCAGCGGGTGGGGCAGACACTCGACGTGGTGGACATCCAGCCGATCAACTTCCCCGAGCAGCTCGCGGCGCTGGCCAACGGGGCGGTGGACGGCGCGATGCTGAACGAGCCGTTCCTGGCGCGGGCGCTGAGCCAGGGCACGGTGGTGCGCGCCGTGGACCTCGACCAGATGTACCCGGGCTTCACCATCAGCACGGTGATCTTCTCCTCGACGCTGTACGACGACAAGCCGGCGGCGAAGGGAGTCATCAAAGCGTTCGTGCGCGCCGTCCGCGACTACCTGGACGCCCGCGCGGGGACGGGCTCGGGGATGACCTGGGCCGACGTGACGGCGACGATGGGGCGCTACACCGGCCTGGACCCCGCGAGCCTGACCGATCTGAGCCCCACCGGGTTCAACCCCAACGGGCTGCCGAACAAGGACTCGCTGCTGTACTGCTACCGGTTCTTCCGCGACGAGGGGCTGATTCCCGCGGCCGTATCGGACCAGCAGCTTGCCGCGGTCTGGGGCACCGACCTGGTGGACGAAGTGCTGGGCGAGATCGGGCGCCGGCCGGAGAACTAGGGCAATGCGTGCCGCGGGGCGGGGGCGGGCCGGTTGACAGCCGGCCGGGGCGGCTGGCACCATGCGCGCAGATTTGCGGCCGCGATAGGCGGCGGAGGCGACGCGATGCGACTCGTGCTGTTCGAGGGGCCGGGAGCGGGGCGGGGGATTCGGCCCGGGGTCATGGCGGAGGCGGGCGTGATCGACGTGTCGGCCGCCACGGAGGCGCTGGGCGCCCACCCGCCCCAGCGGCTCATGGAGCAGATCATCGACAACTTCGAGGCGCTGCGCCCCGACTTCGAGCGGTTGGCGGCCAATAGCCTGCCGCTGCCGCTCGACGTGCTGCGGCTGCGGCCGCCGCTCCCCCGGCCGGGGAAGATCCTCGCCTGCATCGGCAACTACTGGGAGCACGAGCAGCGGGAGGCCCGGCCGCTGAACATGTTCCTGAAGAACTCCGACGCGGTCATCGGTCCCGGCGACACGGTGGTGCTGCCCGAGTTCACCGAGCCCTATGTCTTCCAGCACGAGGCCGAGCTGGCGATCGTGATGAAAGGCCCCGCCAAGATGGTGAAGGCCGCCGACTGGCGCAAGGCGGTGTTCGGCTTCACCGGCATGATCGACGTGTCGGCGCGCGGGGAGGGCCGCTTCACCTGGCGGCGTGGGAGCTGGATGGGCAAGAGCTTCGACACGTTCGCTCCGCTCGGCCCTTGCATCACGACGGCCGACGAGATCGGCGACCCGAACAAGCTGTGGGTGAAGTTCTGGAACAACGGCGACCTCCGCCACGACTACGTGACCGACGACATGGAGCACACGGTGCCGGAGCTAGTGGAGTGGGCGACGACAATCATGACCATGAACAGCGGGGACGTGATCGCCTGCGGCACGAACCACGAGGGGCTGGGGCCGATGCAGGACGGGGAGCTGTGCGAGATCGAGATCGAGAAGATCGGGCGCATGGCCGTCCACGTGCGCGACCCGCTGAAGCGCCAGTGGGAGCGGGGCATCTACATGGGGCCGAACTCGACGAACCCGGCGGCGCGGCGCGCGCGGGGGGAGGGCTAGGAGACGGACCTACCCCCCCCGGCCCCCCTCCCATGTGGGAAGGGGGAGAGGGATGACCTACCCCCCGGGTCCCCTCCCGGTGTGGGAAAGGGGAGAGGGATGGGCTCCGCCGGGCGGGTGCGCTCGGCCCCCATTGCTGGGGGGAGGAGACGAGGCTTCGGGGCGCCGTGAGGGCTAGGCGTGAGGATGAGGTGCGGGATGCGGCCTGGCGTGGTGGCGGTGGTGGTGGGCCTGATGGTGATCGTCGGGTGCGGCCCGGCGGCGCCGGCGCCTGCGCCCGTGGCGTCGAGCGCGGCGCAGCCGGCCGCTGGGGCGGCCGCCGGGCAGGCGACGCCGGCGGGGGACGCGGCGTACCGGCAGCAGGTGATCGACGCGGCGCGCAGCGAGGGCGAGGTGAACGTCGCGCTACAGTCGGCGTGGACGCCCGAGGGCATTCGCGCGCTCGAAGACGCCGTGCAGCGCGAGTACGGCGTGCCGATCAAGATCAACTTCACGCCGGTGCAGAACTACATTCAGCGCGTGGCGGAGCTTAGCTCGGAGCTAGCGGCGGGGGCCACGCCGTCGTTCGACGTCCATCAGACGTCGGACGCGAACGCGGTGCTGATGCTCGACCGCGACCTGCTGGAGCCGGTGAACTGGGCGGCGCTGCTGCCGACCGGCACGCCGCCCGAGATCGTCAAGGGCGACAGCCGGCTGGCGGTCGTCCTGACCGACCACAGCGGGCTGATGTACGATCCGACCGTCATCCCGGAGGCGGAGGTGCCCCGCTCGCTGAAGGACCTGGGCAACCCGAAGTGGCGCGGCAAAGTCATGCTGATGCAGTACCCGAGCGCCTACTTCCCGTGGGTCATCACGCTGGGCCGCGAGCCGATGCTGCAGGCGCTGCGCGCGGCGATGCAGAACGGCGCGGTGCCGGACACCTACGCCAACGAGTACACGCGGTTCACGGCCAAAGAGTTCCCGATGGTGACGACCGTCGGCTCGTACACGGTCACGGCGCAGAAGCGGGGCGCCGCGGCGGCGTTTGCGCCGCTCGACGTGTCGGCCGGCGGCGACCATTTCGTCGCGGTGCCGCGGAAGGCCGCCCACGCGAACGCGGCGAAGCTGGTGGCGGCGGTGCTGGTGGGGCCGGAGGGGCAGCGGATCGCCGAGGAGTACGTCGGCTACAGCAACCGCTACTACAAGGGCTCGGCCGACAACCGGCTGGAGCAGGCGGCGCGGGCGGCCGGGTTCCCGTCGCTGATCTGGTGGGACAGCCCTGAGGCGCGGGCGCTCACGACGTCGCCGGAAGGGCAGGAGATCCAGGAGGAGGTCCAACAGATCTTCCAGGGCGGGTAGCACGCTGTTCCGGATGAGTTGCGATGTGTGGGCGACTGCCCACACATCGCAACTCATCCGGGACGAGGGACGAATGCCTTGCGGCGGGCGGGCGGGCCGCCGTACAGTCGGGCCACCGCGCGGGGAGGGTCGGTAGCTACGGACCGGGAGTGGCTGGGCCGGCCGGGCGGCAGGGGACGAGCCCCTGCCCTACGCCGCCGGGTATGGCGAGCCAACAGCCATGAAAAGGGCTGTTGGCGTGGGAGGGTGCGGGATGCTGTCGAAGGAAGAGAACGAGCGTCTGACGCGGGTGGGGCCGGGGACGCCGATGGGCGAGGTGCTGCGGCGCTACTGGTGGCCGGTCGGCTGCACGGACGAGCTGAGCACGAAGCCGCGGCGGCTGAAGCTGCTGGGCGAGGAGCTGGTGCTCTACCGGGGCGAGGACGGCCAGCCGGCGCTGATGGAGCTGCGCTGCGCCCACCGCAACGTGGCGCTGGATTACGGCCGCGTGGAGGGCGACTGCATCCGCTGCCCGTATCACGGCTGGCTGTACGATCGCACCGGCCAGTGCGTCGAGCAGCCGGCCGAGCCGGAGGAGAGCACGTTCAAGAACCGCGTGCGGCTGAACGCCTACCCGACGCGGGAGTTCGGCGGGCTGGTGTACGGCTATCTCGGCCCGGCGCCGGCGCCGCTGCTGCCGCGCTACGACGTGGTCGCGTTCGAGGACGGCGTCAAGACGATCCAGATCCAGCCCGTGTACGCCAACTGGCTGCAGCACGTCGAGAACATCGTGGACATCAGCCACCTGGCCTGGCTGCACGGCGCCCGGCTGCACCGCTACGGCGGCAAGAAGTTGGCGTATCACTGGGAGCGCACGCGCTGGGGCCTGAACAACGTGATGCAGATCGCGGGGATCGACCAGACGCACGTCTCGTGCTACGCCTTCCCGACGGTCAATCGCTTCACGCTGCCGCCGGTGGACGGCAGCCGCGAGCTGGTGCAGGCGCTCATCTACCGCGTGCCGGTGGACGACGTGTCGTCGCGGCTGTACATGATCCGCTGCTACCGGGACGACACGCGCGCGCTGAAGCTGCTGGGCGAGCGCCCGACCCGGCCCGGGGTGTACGAGCCGAACCCGACCGACTGGTGGGGCATCGACATGATCGACCAGGACCGCATGGCCGTCGAGCAGCAGGGCGAGATGACCGACCGCCAGAGGGAGCACCTGAGCGCGTCCGACGAGGGGGTGGTGCTGGTGCGGCAGATGCTGCGGGACGCGCTGGCGGCCGTGGCGGCCGGCCAGGACCCGCTAGGCGTGGTCCGCGATCCGGCCGAGGACGCGGTCATCGCGCTGGGCGCGGTGGCCGACATGTACGACATGCCCGGCCCGCGGCTGGTGGCCGCGGGCGCGCGCTAGCGTCCGCCCGCGCGGATGCCCAGGCGTCCAGCAGAGGCGGCCCTCCACACACCGGAGGGCCGCCCCGCGTATCTTGTAGCCGACGACAGGAGCTAGCCGTGCACATCGACGTCCACGCGCACTACTTCCATCCCGAGTACATCGCGGCGCTCGGGCGGCTCGTGAACCCGGCGGCGGCCGCGCACACGGCGCGCGCGCCCGGCCTGCAGCTCACGCCGGAGGACATCATCGGCCTGATGGACGCGAGCGGCGTGGACCTGCAAGTGCTCTCGCCGTCGGCGTCGCAGCCCTATGCCGCCGACGAGGCGAACGCCGTCGCGGCGGCGCGGCTGTGCAACGACATCTACGCGGACCTGGCGCGGCGCTACCCGGGCCGCTTCGCCGCGTTCGGGTCGGTGCCGCTGCCGCACGTGGACGCCGCCATCGCGGAGGCCGGGCGCTGCCTGGACACGCTGGGCTTTCTCGGCATCAACACGGGGTGCTCGGTGGCCGGCCGCGCGCTGGACGATCCGAGCTTCGAGCCGTTCTGGGCGGAGCTGGACCGCCGCGGCAGCGTGCTGTTCCTACACCCGATGGGCGTGGGCGGGCCGTGCATGGACAAGTTTAACCTGCCGTTCATGGTCGGGGCGCCGTTCGAGGACACGGTGGCGGCGCTGCGCCTGGTGCTGGGCGGGGTGACGCGGCGCCACCCGAACATCCGCGTGATCGTGCCGCACCTGGGCGGCACGCTGCCGTTCCTGATGGCCCGCATCGACGGGGCGCCCGACCGCGGCGGGGCGCCGCGCGCGCCCGAGGCGCAGATCGAGGGGCCGATCACGCCGCACCTGCGCCGCTTCTGGTACGACACGGTGAACCACGACCCGCACGCGCTCCGCTGCGCGCTCGCGGCGTTCGGGCCGGAGCGACTGCTGCTCGGCAGCGACTTTCCGTACGCGGTCGGCAGCTACTACACGCACTGCGTCACCTACGTCGCGGAGGCGGGGCTATCCGCGGCCGAGCTGGAAGCCGTGCTCGGCGGCAACGCGCAGGCGCTGCTCGGGCTCGGGGCGCCAACCACGCCCGCCTGAGTTCCCTGTGATCCATATCGTCGAGTTCGAGTTCGACGCGGACAACTTCGCCCACTGTGCCGCGCACGGGGTCTATCCGGCGGACCTTTACGACGCGCTTGAGAGCGGTGACTGGGTAGTTATTCCCAACAAGCGGGCGATGGCTGGCAGCCACCTGTTCATCGGGCGGGCGCGTAGCGGCCGCATCATCACCGCACCGATTAGGGAGACTGCCCATGCTGGTATCTGGCGTCCGTTCAGCGCCTGGCCGGCCAAGCCATCCGAGGCGCGGCACCTGCGATGAGGTAGAAAGTAGAGAGGAGTACAAATGGGCGAGCTTACCCCAGAGGAGCTGGCCGCGTTAGAGGACCCAGAGAGCTGGGATTGGGAGCATGCCCAGCGCGGTACGCCGGTCCCGCAAGCCGGCGTCAGCTACCGTGTCCGCTTCGACGGAGACGAAGTGCATGCGATTGGCGACGCGGCGCGTGCGCAGGGCGTCTCCGACATCGAGTTCATTCGCCGCGCCGCGTTGTCAGCCGCCAAGAAACTCCGGCAGGCTGCTCGTTAGGCAATGCCCTGCTGGTAGCGTGTGGCCGCGCGGGCTATTGCAGGTCGAGGGTGCCTGGCGGGAACAGCGACTCGACGGCCGGCGCGCCGGGGAGGATACGCTGGTCGACGGCGAAGCCGATGATGGTGTCGAGCGCGCGGCGGTTGGCGGCCAGCCCGGCCGGCAGGAGGTCGTCGCCCACGACCTCGCGGCGGCGCAGGAGCGCGGCGTCGTCGGGGCCGGCGGGGCCGTCCCGCTCCAGCCGCTGCAGGTACGCGCGCCGCGCCTGCTCGAACGCGTCGAAGAGGACCGTGCCCACCCAAGGATGCTCGGCCAGCACCGTGTCTTTGACGACGATCACGTTCTGGAACGGGTAGATGCCGGTGCGGCGGCACCACGCGGCGGCGGCCGCCTCGGGCTCGGGGATGACGGGCCGCGTGAGCGCGGGATCGACTTGCCCGATGCCGGCGTTCGCCGTGAAGCCGACTTCGAGGTCGCCGCGCAGGAACAGCTCGCGCAGCGTGGTGCCGGCGGGCGCGGCGACGACGTTCGGCGGCGCCTGGTACTGGACGACGTGCTCCTCGTCGTCGGTCAGCCAGGTGACACGCTCGAGGGCCACGCCGTACTCCGCGCGCAGGATGCCGCGCGCCCACGTCGGCGGCGTGACCGTGTAGGCGCGGACGCCGACGCGTCGCCCCTCCAGGTCGCGCGGCCCCTGGACGGCGGAATCGGCGCGGCAGAGCAGCCAGTGGTGGAAGAAGCCGTGGCGCAGGAAGATCGGCAGGGCGGTGAACGGCCGCCCGACCGACCGCGCCAGCAGGTAGGTGACGATCGGCAGCTCGCAGACGTCGAAGGCTAGCTCGCGCACCATCTGGCGGTAGGCGCCGATCATGGACGGGACCTTGGCGTACTCCAGGCGGAGGCCGCCCGTGGGCACGGCGCCGTCCAGCAAGGGCCGCGTAGGGCCTGCCTCGCCAACCGCGGCCCGCAACGTTAGCGGCTGCATCTCATTGGCCATCGCCCGCTCCTTCCGCGCTCTCGCCAGCCACACGAGCCCCGTGGCCGGGCCGCGGGGGCCTCGATGGGTATACTGCACTCGCCTCCCCACCCGCCACACGACGCGGCGAGCGGCCAGGCCGCCCGGCCGATCTGCCGTGCGGCTGCTCGCTCCCGCGGCGCCCATCCGCGCGCCTGCCTCTCGGCTCCCACGAGGCCGCTCCGCGGTTCGCTCTCCTTCCCCGACCGCCAAAATCTGCCAAGCATGTTGGGGGATGTCGCCTTGCGCGCGGGAGGGACCCGGGAGTACAGTAGGAGCGGCGGGGGGCGTCCGCTGATCGGGCACGCCGCCTGTGTAGTGTGGGAGTCGACGGTCGCTATGGACGGAGACCTAGCTGGCGAGCGTAACGGCGCCAGCTTCGGATACTATCGGGTGCAGGCTGCCGAGGGCCCCCGGGGGTTGCGCATGGCGTGACCTGCCGGGCTGGCACTCCGCGCTAGTACCCACTGCGGCTACGACCGACAGTGGGTTTCTTGTGTCTGGTGTGGCAGCCGACCGGGGCGTTTCGAGCGAAAGGAGGCCGTGATGGACGACTGCAACAGTCCCAAACCCTACTCGATCCATCATTGCCGAGGAACGCACCGGCTGCTAGAGTAAGTCCCCCCGCGTGGGCGTGATGCGCCGGCCTCCTCGGCTGTTCGGGGAGGCTTTGCTGTTCCCCCGGAGGCGCATCATGACCCTGCTGCTCGAAATCCTGGCCACCGAGCTGCTCGCGACCGCCGTGCGCGAGGCGGGCAGCTACACGATCCGCCGGGCGCTTGCCGGCCCGGCCGCGACCGCGTCGCCACCGGTCGCTCCGGTTCAGGCGCCGGCAACGCTTCGGCTAGCTCCCGACGGCGATCCGGTGGTGCGCTCGCACACCCACGGGCGGGTACGGCTGGAGGTGCCGGGGCTCCGCCGCGACGCGGCGCGGGCGGCGGCCGTCGAGCGGCGCCTGCAGGCGCTCGCGGGCGTGACGCGGGCGCAGGCGAACTCGAGAACTAGCACCGTACTGGTCCACTACGATCCCCGCCGGACGACGGTAGCGGCGATCCGGGCCGCCGCGGCGTGCCGGACGGACGTGCCGGCAAGCGCCGAGCCGGAGCCGCGGGGCCGGTGGGGTCGGCCGATTTCCATTCAGGAGGGGAGGACCAATGAGTTCCGGCGACTCTCGCTTGCCGTCTGAGCCGCCGAGTCCCACGGACTCACCTACCGGACGGCCCATCGCGCTCGCTGAGCGCGATTCGACGCTGCACGCGCACGCTCCCGGGAGCAGCCCCGACTGCTGACCTGGGGGGCCTCCCTGGGAGCGTGCGCCACCCGAGCACACGCTCCAGAAGGGAGACTCCCATGGGCACGCATCTCGGTACCCCAGTGCGCGCGGAGCGCTCGGCGGTGCTCGACCCCGCGCACCGCGGCGACCTCCTGGGCGCCCTCGGCACCATCCGCCAGCACGACACGGCGCCGCGCCGGACCTGGCGGGCACGACTGCTCACGCTACTCGCCATCATGGGGCCTGGGCTGGTCGTCATGGTCGGCGACAACGACGCCGGCGGCGTCGCGACGTATGCGCAGGCCGGCCAGAACTACGGCACCAGCCTGCTCTGGACGCTGCTGCTTCTGATTCCCGTCTTGATTGTGAACCAGGAGATGGTCGTGCGGCTGGGCGCCGTCACCGGCGTGGGCCACGCCCGCCTCATCTTCGAGCGCTTTGGGCGCTTCTGGGGCTGGTTCTCGGTCGGCGACCTGCTGCTGCTGAACTTCCTGACCCTGGTCACGGAGTTCATCGGCGTCAGCCTCGCGCTCGGGTATTTCGGCATCAGCCCGACGCTCTCGGTCCCACTGGCGGCGCTCGGGCTGATCGCCGTCACGCTCACCGGCAGCTTTCGCCGCTGGGAGCGGTTCATGTTCGTGTTCATCGTGTTCAACTTCCTGGCGATCCCGCTGGTGCTGATGACGCGGCCGGCGCCTGGCCCGGTCCTGCGCGATCTGTTCATCCCGCGGGTCGAGGGGGGCCTCGACTCTACCGCGCTGCTGCTCATCATCAGCATCGTGGGCACGACCGTGGCCCCCTGGCAGTTGTTCTTCCAGCAGTCGAACATCGTGGACAAGCGCATCCTGCCGCGCTGGATCCAGTACGAGCGGCTGGATACGGTTCTCGGAGCCGTCGTCACGGAAGTCGGGGCCGCGGCCCTGCTGATTGCCGCCGCGGCCGCCTTTGCCGGCACCCCGCTGGCCGGACAGTTCACGGACGCGGGCGCGGTGGCCAGCGGCCTGGCCGAGTACGTCGGCCCGAGCGCGGGCGCGCTCTTCGCCCTCGTCTTGCTGGAAGGCGCGATCATCGGCGGCGTCGCGGTGAGCCTGGCGACCGCCTACGCCTTCGGCGACGTCTTCGCGATCAAGCACTCGCTGCACCGCAGCGCTACGGATGCGAAAGCGTTCTACGGGCTGTTCGCGGTGCAGGTGGTGGCAGCCGCCGGGGTGGTCCTGATCCCGAACGCCCCGCTAGGGCTGATCACCCTGGCGGTGCAGGCGCTCGCCGGCGTGCTGCTGCCCAGCGCGACCGTGTTCCTGGTGCTGCTGTGCAATGACCGGGCGATCCTCGGGCCGTGGGTCAACCCGCGCTGGCTGAACGTGGTGGCGAGCATCATCGTCGGGGTGCTGCTGCTGCTGTCGCTGGTCCTGATGGCCACCACGCTACTGCCTGATCTGGACCCCATGCTAGTGACTGGGGCGCTGGGGGCGCTCCTGTTCGGAGGCCTGGTCGTGCTGGGCCTCCTGCAACTCCCGACGCGAGCGGAGCGTGCCGCGCCGGCAGCCGGGGCGGCCTACGACTCCACGACCTGGCAGATGCCGCCATTGGAGACGTTGCCGAAGCCGGTCTGGTCCGTGGGCCGGAAAGTTGCGTTGCTCACGCTGCGCGGCTATCTCCTGGTCGCCATCATCCTGGTGGTCGTAAAGGTGGTCCAGCTGGCGCTCGGGCAGTAGCGCGCGTTTCATGAGACTCCCGCTGGTCTCCAAGGCTGGCGTGTCGGTTTGGCCGTGCCAAACCGACACGCCAGCCTTGACCGGATGCGTAGAGCCAGGCGGGCCGCCGGGCGGCAGGGGACGAGCCCCTGCCCTACGACTGGCGGGGCCTGGAAGCGAGCGGTTCGCTGCCCCCGCCGGCGGCCGGGGGCAAGTCCTTGCCTTAGGACAGCGCCAACACCTCGTGGCGCAACACGCCGGGGTGGTCGGCGGGCGTACTGGACATCTCCTGCCTGCCGTGCGACACCGCCAACGCATAGTGGCGCAAGAGCCACGAAAACGACTGTAGGAGTCTTCGGCGAGGGCTTGGGGCGGGAATGGCTGCCGGGCGCGGCGGGGCCCGCCTACAATCTACTTTACGCGGGAGCGCGCGTTACTTTGCCTGGGAGCGCGCGTTACTTTGCGTGGGAGCGCGCGTTACTTTGCCTGGGAGCGCGCGCCGCGCGGGAGCGTGCGCGCCACGCTCGGGAGGCCTTCTGGACGAGCGTTATCGGCGCGTTGCGCCGCCGGTTGACCCTGACGCCCCGACCGAGCTTGTGCCGCTGCCGGGGGACGCCGAGCCGTGGGCCGACGACTACGCGGCGGAGGCGCCGCCCTCGCCGCATGGCGGGGGCGGCGCCTGGCTGTCCGGCTTCCTGCTCGGGCTGCTGGGGCTCGGCGCCCTGGCGGCAGCGCTCGTCGTCGGGCTGCTGCTGCTCTCGGGCGCGCCGCCGCGTGCCGTCCTGCTGGTGGGGGTGGACGAGCGCCCCGACGAGCAGGCGCTGGGCATCGCCGGCCACACCGACACGATTGCCACGCTCGTGCTCGAGCCGCCCGGCGGCGCGACGCTGATCTCGTTCCCGCGGGACCTGTGGGTGACGATCCCGGGGTACGGCGAGCAGCGCCTGAACGTGGCGTATCCGCTCGGGGCGCAGTCGGGCCGGCCGGGGGACGGCGCGAAGCTGCTGGAACGGACGATCACCGCGGCGTTCGGCCTGCCGGTGGACCGCTGGGCGCGCGTGGACTTCCGGGGGTTCGCCGCCCTCGTGGACGCGCTCGGCGGCGTGGACATCGACGTGCCGCGCACGCTGGTGGACGACACGTACCCGACCGAGGACTACGGGACGCGCCGGCTGGTGATCCCCGCCGGGCGCCAGCACATGGACGGCGAGACGGCGCTGGCCTACGTCCGCACGCGCAAGGCCGACAGCGACTTCGGCCGCGTGGGACGGCAGCAGCAGCTCCTCGCGGCGCTTCGCGACCAGGCGGTCACCCCAGCCGGGCTGCTGCGCCTGCCGCGCGCGCTGCTCACGCTGCCCGGCGCGGTAAGCAGCGACCTGTCGCACCGTGAGACGCTGGCGTTGCTGCGCACGCTAGCCACGCTGCGGCGCGACCGGCTGCACCCCCTTGTCATCGGCCCCGATCTGGCGCCGCCTGCCCGCACGGCCGGGGGGGCGGACGTGCTCATGCCACGCACCGAGGCCATCCGCCAGGTCATCGCCAACGCGCTGGCAGGCCGCTGACGCCCGCTCAGTAGCGCAAGCGCACCCGCTTGCCGCACTCCAGGCAGCGAAAATAGCCGCGCCGCTCGCCCGGCACGAACCGCAGCTCCGGGTTCTCGGGATCGACGATCTCCTGCTCCAGCTCGAGCGGCTCGTCGCAGTCGGGACAGCGGGGCGGCGGCGGCTCGCCGCGGCGGGTCTTGAGGTAGAGGACCACGCCGCCGACGCCCACCACGAGCGCGATGAGAAAGGCCGGGTCGGTCAGGTTCACCGCGATTCCCGCTACCCAGGTCGTGGAGTCGAGGGGTGACCGTTCTATTATGCGCGCTCGGGGCGGCGATCATGGGTGGGCGGCGCGCACCCCGCGCCGCCTGCTACACTGGGGGCTGTCGCGGCGCCGCCGCCCGGCGCCCGGCGAGGCGGCCGGCGGAGCGCGCGACGGACCGCGCCGGGCACCGCCGGACGCCGAAAGGATGAGGGGTTGCGAGACTGGCGGGCCGTAGCCGGCCTCTTCTTCCTCACCTGTTCGCTGGAGGCGCTGGCGCAGGGCCACCTAAACGCCTTCACGCCGATCTACCTGCGCCAATTCGGCCTCTCGACCGAAGAGATCGCGCAGTGGGCGGGCTTACTCACCATGTTCACCATGCTGATTGCCTTCCCGCTGGCGCCGCTGTGGGGCGCGCTGGCCGAGCGCTACGCGCGGAAGCCGGTCGTGGTGCGCAGCCAGCTCATCGAGGCGGTCGCCTACGGCATCCTGGCGTGGGCGCCGGACCTGCACTGGGTGATCTTCGCGCGCTTGCTGCTCGGCCTGACGTTCGGCAACGTCGCGGTGATCATCGCCACCCAGACGCTGCTCACGCCCAACCGCTACATGGCCAACGCCATCTCTACAGTACAGGCGGCCATCAACATCGCGTCGAGCGCCGGCCCGCCGCTGGGGGCCTTCCTGCTGCCACACGTCGGCGCGCGGGGCCTGTTCGCGTTCGACGCGCTGGTGTGCCTGGCGGCGGGGCTGCTGAACACCGCGTTCATGCCCGAGCCCGACACGCCGCGCTCCGACGCGCCGGTGCTCGCAATGGCGGGGCGCACGATCGCGACGGTGTGGCAGCGGCCGCTGCTGCGCTGGAACTTCATCGGGTGGTTCCTGACGCGGGGCGCGCTGCAGATCCTGTCCGTGTACATCCCCGTGCAGATCGTCCACATCAGCGCGGACCCCGCGCCAGCGATCGGGCTGGTCATGGGGGTGTACGGGGCGATCATGGCGGTGGGCACCTGGGCGGCGGGCTTCCTGGTGGGGCGGACCGGGCCGACGCGGCTGTTCCTGCTGTCGATGGCGGGCGCGGCCATCGGCTCGTTCGGCGTGGCGCTGGCGCCGGAGCTGACGCCGCTGGCGGTGTGCGCGTGGCTCACGGCGATCCCCGGCGCGCTGTCACACACCTGCCTGTACACGCACCTGGCCCACCACCTGAAGCCGACCGACCGCACGCCGGTGATGAGCCTGACGCCGTTCCCGCGCAACATGGCGATGTTCGTCATCCCCGGCATCGCCGCCGGAGTGGCCGCGCTCGGCCCGGCCGCGGCGCTGGCGCTGGCCGCCACGGCCTACGCGCTCGCTACCGGCGTCGGCTGGCGCATGGCCGCCGCGACCGAGGTCGAGGAGAGTGTGATCGTCGCGGAGGGGTGATGACGCGCTAGGCCGCGACGTCCAGCTGGCGGCGCACGCGCGGCAAGACCTCGCGCTGGTAGAAACGGAAGAAGCCCTCTTGATCGGGCCCGGCCTGGCCGACGTAGACGTGGTCGAAGCCCGCCCGGGCCATCTCCTGGAGCTTGGCTACGTGGCGCTCGGGATCGGCGCTGCAGACGAGCGCCTCGGCCACGTCGTCCTCGGTCACGAGCTGGCTCGCCTGCTCGAAGTGGCGCGGCAGCGGCAGCTCCTGGCCGAGCTGGCCCGGCACCGCGGCGTTAGGCCACCAGTGGAGGGCCAAGCGGCGAGCCTCTGCATCGGTCGGCCCCCAGCAGACGTGTACCTGACCGTAGCGCGGCTTGCTATCGCCGCCCGCCGCCTGGAAGGCGTGGACGATCTTCGCGCTCGACACGACCGAGATGAGGCCATCGCCGATGCGGCCCGCCAGCGCGGCGCTCAGCGGCCCGGCCGCCGCCACGTAGATGGGGGGCAGCGGGTCGGGCAGGTCGTAGACGCGGGCGTGGTTCACCGTGTAGTGGCGGCCGCGGTGGGACTGCTCGCCGCCCTGCCAGAGCAGCCGCAGCACGCCGACCGCCTCCTCCAGCATCTCGCGACGCTCGGGCGCGGCCGGCCACCGCGCGCCCAGGATGTGCTCGTTCAGGTTCTCGCCGGTGCCGACGCCGAGGAAGAAGCGCCCCGGCATCATCGCGCCGACGGTGGCGGCCATCTGCGCCAGGAGCGCCGGGTGGTAGCGCATCGTCGGGCAGGTCACGCCGGTGCCGACGCGCAGGCGCTCGGTGGCTTGCGCGATGGCGCCGAGCACACTCCAGGCGAATGGGCTGTGGCCCTGGCGGTCGATCCAGGGATGGTAATGGTCGGAGATGAGCGCGAAGGTGAAGCCGACCTCCTCCGCCCGCCGCGCCAGGTGGACCAGGTCGTTGGGGCCGTGCTCCTCGCTGGACAGGGAGTAGCCGATCTCGATCATACACTCCTCACTACCTCGCCGTGTGGGCGCCGCGCGGCGCGGTGTGGAACTGCGTGTCGTCGGCGCCTCCACCGCCGCTGAGGTCGTGCGTGGGCAGCAGAGGGCCGTCGGCCGGCTCGCCCGCCCGGTACTGGCGGCACAGGCCGCTCTTGAGGCTGATGTACTGCGTCGTGTCGGGGACCGGGTCGCCGCCGAGGATGACGTCGCGCTGGGCTTCCTGCCACTGAGCGGGGCTCAGGTTGTCCTTGATCGCGCTGGGCAGCTCGTCGTAGGCGATGTCGACGTGCGGCATAGGATAGCTCCTCCCGTCGGGCCTATTCGGGTGGCAGGGGACGGGCGTCGCCCGCGGCGCTGCGCTCGCGGCCGATGCCGAGGTTTTGCACTTCCCAGGCGAGCGCCTGCCCCTCATCGGCGGAGACCGGCTGGCGCCAGGTGACGAGCTGCGCCCAGGCGCGCTCGGGCGTCTCGCGGCGACAGACGTAGGTGTGATCGGTCGGGCGGTGCTCGTCACCGGTGGCGACGAAGGGGCCGCGCTCGGGGTTGTCGAGGTCGAAGTACTCCTGGCCGCGCTCGAAGCGGGCGCCCTGCCAGATGGGGACCTGCTTGAGCACCTCGTCGCTCATCCATGCAGCGAGGTCAGGTAGCCGGTCGCGGCACTCGTAGGCGGATGCGCAGTCGCGTAGGTCGTCCTGCTGGTGACGCATGGTCGTGCCTCCCGTGACATTCACGACAAGTCTCGCAGAGGGCGTACCACTCGGCCGCTCGCCAGGCCGGCACACGCTCTGCGGTATCGGTAGATTGCAGCCGTTTGCACCCAGACTGAGCGGTCAGTCGATCGGGGGCCTGCGGCCTGCGGGCCGCGGGCGGGCGTAAAACCCGCCCCTACGAGACGCTGGCTGCTCACTGGCGCGCGAGCGGCTCTAGGGCGGAGGTGAGCGACGATGTACCTGCAATTCGGCATGACGGTGGTCGGCAGCGACGGCAACGCGGCGGGGACCCTCGACCACGTGCTCGTAGCAGCCAGCCGGCGGGAGGTGACGCACGTGGTCGTGCGGTCGCCCGAGGTGAGCGAGGACGTGCTGCTCCCGCTGAACCTCGTGCAGGGCAACGCGGGCGACGCCTTGCTGCTACAGGTGCCCAGCGCGGCACTCGGCCAGATGGCGCGCTACTACGAGGGGCGCACGAGCAGCCCGCCGGCGGGCCGCGTGGACACGGCGATCGTGGGCGAGCCGGCGGAGCGGCGGCAGAGCTTCGAGGACGCGCTGGCCGTGCCGGCCGACGCGCTGCAATACGGCCCGGAGACGCGGGTGGCGACGCGCGACGGGGCGACGGGGCGGCTGGTCGGGCTGGGCGCGGGACTGTACGTGAACCGGCTGTCGGAGCTGCGCGCGGGCGGCCTGGGCGACCAGGAGGTAAGCGTGCCCGAGCCGTGGATCGGCGCGCTGGAGGCGGATGCGATCATCGTCACGGCGGCTGCTAGCGAGCTGGGCCATCTGGTCGGCGTGCCGGCGAACGCGGCCTCCGGGGACGCGGGCGGCGCCGCGGCCGGCTAGCCTGACACCTCAGCGGCGGGCGGCGGTGACGCCGCGCCCGGGCAGGGATTCGGCGAGCACGGCGACCACGTCGTCGAGCGTGGTGCCGCGCGTGCGGACCTCGGGGGTCTCCTCGCCGAGCGGCGTCTGCTCGACGAAGCGGAACATCGCGGCCGCACCTTGCAGGATGAGCGGCGTCAGACCGACGTGCTCGAAGGTGGCCGCGATCTCCTCCATCTCGCCCACCCAGCGATACGCCTTCGGCGGCATCCCGGGCACCTGGCGCTCGATCCACGGCAGCAGCGTGGGCTGGCTCTCGCGCAGCTCGGCGCGCAAGGCGGCGCCCAGGCCCATTGCCTCGCCGGCGGTGAGCAGCTCGGTGGCGAGCGCGTTCAGGCCCTTGGTGAGGGCGGCGTAGCACATCTTGAGGCCGGAGGCCTGGCCGATCTCGGGACCGATGGGGCGGATGGTGAGGCCGTGCTCGCCCAGCTCCAGCGCCTCGGCCGCGTGGGCGCCCGACACGTAGATGCGGTTGCGGCTGTCGCCGGGATGTGGCGGGTTGCCGATGATCCCGGCATCGACGAAGCGGGCGCCCGCCGCGGTCACGACGTCGGCGATCTCGCGCACGGTCTGAGGCGCGATGGCGTTGCACTCCACGAACAGCACGTCGGCCTCGGTGGCGCGCAGCGCGGCGGCCACGCGGTCGCCGAGCGCGCGGGCGGCGTGCGGCGCGAGGACCGAGAGGACGGCGTCGGCCTCGCGCACAAGCGTCTCGTAGTCCGGCACGTCCTCGATACCGGCCTCGGCGGCCAGCGCGGCGGTACGCGGGCTGCGGTCGCGCAGGCAGGTGATGACCCGCAAGCCGCTCAACCGCAGGACGTTGCCGATGGAGTGGCCCATGTCGCCGGGCGTGAGGATCGCCACCGTCTGGATCGCCATACGTCTGCTCCTCCGCGGCCACGGGCGCCACTCGGCCGCACGCGCCGATTCGTCGGTCCTGTGCCCAGTCTAGCCAATCGGGCGTGGCTTCTCAAGCGGCGTGCAGGGCGCGGGGGCGGGGCGGCGGCCGGGCGGATAAGCCAAGCCCCCGCTGTATCGCGAGGGCTCAGCGGCCGGGTGCGCGGGGACGCTACTCGAGTGGGCGCACGGCGGCGTAGAAGCGCTCGGACCAGTAGGCGGAGTTCAGGCGCGTGATCGCCACGCCCGTGCTCTCGTCTACCGCATGGATGAACTGGCCGTCGCCGAGGTAGATGCCGTCGTGGGAGAGGCCCGGGGTGTAGGTGTCGGAGAAAAACAGGATGTCGCCCGGGCGCAGCTGGTCGATGGGAATACGCCGGCCGCTCGCCAGCTGGTCTTCCATCGTGCGCGGCATGTTGAAGCCGATAGTGTTGAAGACCCAGTACACGAAGCCGCTGCAGTCGAAGCCGGTGGAGGGCGAGACGCCGGCCCAGGTGTAGTGGGCGCCGAGCTGGGACTGTGCCACGCTGATGATGCGCGCGCCGTTGGGGCTCGCCGGCACGCTGGGGAACACGCGGCCCGCCACGGACGAGCCGCTCCCGTTCGCGCCGCCGGTCGTGCTCGCCGGCACCGGGCCGGAGGCGGTGCCGGGCGCGCCCGTGCTGGAGGACGCGACGAGGGGCAAGACGCCGCGAGCGTTGGCCGTGGCGGCCGTCGCTTGCTGCTGGCCGCTCGCGCTACCGGCGCCGCCGGTGACGGTGGATGGGCCGGAGGCGCTCGACGCGGCCCCGGAGACTGCCGACTGGCTGGACGCGCTCGGGACGGTGGCAGCCAGCACTGACGGGCTGGACGCCGTGGGAGCGCTGGCGCCATTTGCCGCGCCCGGCCCGCCGGGCGGACTCGCGGACGCCGCGGTGGTCGAGCCGCTGGACTGGGGCGAGGGGCCAAGCAGCGAGCTGGGACCGGTGTTGTTCGCAAACGCCGGGGGAAGAGACGAGCTGGAGACGGTGACCGCTGGTGGAAGCGGACCGCGGGCGTCGGGCGCGTAGATGACCCGGACGCCATTGCTCGGATCAGGGGTGGGGGCTACCTGCGCGGGGCTGGCGCCGCTCGCGCGGGCCGCGAGCAGCGCGAACGTCTGGCCCACGGACTCGCTGGACGCGAGGTTAGTGGACTCGGGACTCGCCGGAGTAGCGCCGAGGGCCTCGGCGCGCCGTAAAACGCGACTGTCACTTGCCGCCTGACTCGGCGGGGGGCTGAGCGTCGATCCAACGCTGAGAAGGGCGAGCGCGATTCCCATCGTCGTCCATCGAGCGCGTCCCACCAATAGTCGGTCCTCCCTGGATGCCGGGGTCAAGCGGCCGGCGAAAACCGGCCACGGGCGGAAGGGTACCAGAGCCGGAGAGGCCAATCAAGGTGGGCGGCGTTACAAATGCGTGACACATCCGGACGATCTGGTAGGATATGCTGCCGGCGCCTTGACGCGGCGCGGCATGTGGGGGCGGGCCGGGCGGCAGATGAGGCAGGATGATGCGACGCGGGACGGCGGGGCCTGGGTAGCGGTCGGCACGGCCCGCGACCAGCTCGAGGCCGAGATGTGGCGCGAGCGGCTGGACAGCCTGGCGATTCCGGCGCTGGTGGCCCCGGCGGACGCGTCCACGTATCTGGGCGTCTCGCCGGTGCCGTGCCGCGTGCTGGTGCCCGCGGCGCTGCGGGCCGCGGCGGAGCAGGTGCTGGGAGGCGAGACGTAGGGCACCGGGTTACTCGACGCGGGTGCCGTTGGGGATGGCCGGATCGACGCTGAGCAGGCTGAAGGCCGCACCCGGCGCCCGGCCGCCGGCGGCGAGCAGCATCCCCTGAGACTCCACGCCGCGGATGCGGGCCGGCTCGAGGTTGGCGACGACGACGATCTTGCGGCCGACAAGCTGGTCAGGCTGGAGAAAAGCGGCGATGCCGGCGACGAGCTGGCGTCGCTCGCTGCCGAGGTCGACTTGCAGGCGCAGCAGGCGATCGGCGCCCTCGACGCGCTCGGCGGCGACGATCTCGGCCACGCGCAGGTCGGCCTGGCGAAACGTCGCCAGATCGATGGTCGCGGGGCGCTCGGCGGCCGCGCTCGGCGGCGGAGGTTGGCTGGGCTGCTCGCTCACGGTCCTTCCTTTGACGCGAGGCGGCAGGGGACGCGTCCCGGTCCTACCTTGCGGTCCTCGGATTGGGCAGCACCCACGACTCGGCCGGACGGCAGGGGACGCGCCCCTGCGCTACGCAGTCGTCGCCGGCCCCGGACCGCCGGGCGGCGGGCGGGCGGGGCCGAGCGCGGGCGCTGCGGCCCCGGCGCGGCGTGATCTGGCCATGCGGGCCTCGCCACTCGGGCTAGCCATTATACAGGTCGCGGTAGAGCAGGTAGTTCGTGTAGACGCGCCGCACGTACAGGAACGTCTCGGCGTAGGGGATCTGCTCGGCGTAGAGGTCGGGATCGGCGCCGCCCGGCTCGCGCAGCCAGCGCTCGGCGTTGCCGGGGCCGGCGTTGTAGCCGGCCAGCGCCGCGGGCACGCCGCCGCGGAACTGCCGCAGCGTCTGCCCGAGATAGTAGGCGCCCAGCTCGATGCTAAGGGCCGGGCGGAACAGGTCGTCGTCGTCGAGCGGGCCGATGCCGAGGGCGCTGGCGATGGAGCGGGCGGTGGCGGGCATGACCTGAGCCAGCCCGCGCGCGCGGGCCGGCGACTGAGCGCGCGGCTGGAAGCTGCTCTCCTGGCGCAGCAGCGCGAGGAAGAGGAACGGGTCCACGTTGAAGCGCGCGGCCTGCGTGGTGATGAGGTCCGCGTAGGGCGCCGGGTAGAGCAGCGCGCGGACGGCGCGGGGGAGGTCGTAGAGCGACGCCGCGCCGCTGGCAGTCCGCAGGCGCTCGCCGGTGAGCATCGCCGCGTTGTCCGCGCCGAGGTCGCGGAGGGCCACGCCGAGCGTATAGAGGCGCGCGGGGTCGCCGGCGAAGCGGTCGCGCAGGTCGTCGAACTCCCAGCCGGCCTCGGCGCGCAGCCCGAGCGCCCAGAGCGCGGCGCCGCGCCGCCAGCCGACGTCGGCGGCCAGCTCGCGCGCCAGGGTGGGGGCGTCCGTGCCAGCCGCGGCGAGCCAGGCGGTCAGGGCGTCGTCGGCGGGTGGCGGGGCCAGCCGCGCCGGGTCGAGCGCGGCCGGGGCGGTGTCGGCGGCGCCGGCGAGGAGCGCCTTCGCCCGCAGGCCGTAGTAGTCGTCGGGGCCGGCGGCGGCGGCGTCTTGCCAGCGCGCGCGGGCCTCGTCCTGACGACCGACGAGCGCGAGCGTCTTGCCGCTCCAGAAGAGGATGGCGGCGCGCGGGTTGAGCGCCGGGCCGAGCTGGGCATCGCTCACGGCGCGCGCGGCGGCCTGAGGCGCCGCGGCGGTCCAGGCGGCCAGGGCGTCGTCGTAGCGATTGTCGCGGCGCAGCGCGAAGCCGGCGCGGAAGAGCGCGAGCTGGCCCGCGGGGGCGTCCGGATAGGCGGCCGCGAGCGCGGTGTAGCGGTCGGCGGCGTCGGCGTAGCGCTCGGCGTCCTCGACCAGGCGCGCCGCGTGGTAGAGGGCATCGGGCGCGAGCGAGCTATTGGGATAGGTGGCCGCCATGTCGTCGAAGGCGGCGCGGGCGGCGCTGTCCTGACCCTGCCGCTGCAGGGCGAGGGCGCGGTAGTAGCTGGCGCCGGCCAGCTCGTCGGCGCTGCCGCCCGCGGCGAGCTGCGCCTCGAAGCCGCCGATGGCGCGGGCGAACGCGCCGCGGTAGAAGCGTACGAGGCCGGCCTGGTAGTCGCTGATCTGGTCGGCCTGGTCGAGGTCGTTCAGAGCGTCGAGGGCGTTGGCCGCGCGCTCGCTGGCCGGATACTCGGCGACGAGCGTGCGGAAGTGGGCCACGGCGCCCGGCAGGTCGCCCTGCTGCCGGGCCAGACTGCCCAGCTGCCACTGTACCTCGGCGCGGTAGCTCTCGGTGTGGGCGAGCGGCCAGATCTGCTCCCAGCGCGCCTGGGCGCCCGCGAGATCGCCGCTGGCGGCGGCGGCCCTCGCCAGACGCTCGAGCGCCTCGATCTGTAGGCGGCGCGAGCCGGACGCGGCCAGCGCCTGCCGCGTCTCCGCCGCATCGCGCTCGTCGTCGCCGAGCGCGCCGTACCACTGCGCGAGCTGCCAGTGAACGTAGGGCGCGAGGAGATCGCTGAGGCCCAGATAGCCCTGGAGGCGCGCGATGGCGGCGCGGGTATCCCCCTGCTTCTGCTCGGCCAGGGCGAGGAGGTAGGTGGCGGGCACCCGCTCGGCGCGGTCCGAGTAGGCGGCGAGCAGGGCTTGGAGCTGCGTGACGGCTTCGCCGGCGTCGCCGTCGTCGAGCGCCAGGCGCGCTAGCTCGAGGCGCGCGGCGGCCGCCACGCCGGCGTCGCGGCCGGTAAGGACGTTCAGCATCTGGCGGGCGGCGGTGGACTCGCCGTTGCGGACGAGGCGGCGCGCGGCGTCGAGGTCGATGGGCGCGAGCTGAGGTAGCTGACGGGTGCCGATGGCGAGATCCGCGCCCGTCGCGACGGCGCCGGCCGCGAGCTGGGGATAGCGGCCTACCACCTCCGCGGCCAACCCGGCCGACGGCACGAGGAACGTCGCCGGGGCGCAGGCCTGCGCGGTCAACGCCCCCGCCAGAATCGCCAGCGCCAGCCCGCGCATGCGCCGTGTCCCCCCTGCTCTCCCGTGCAACACCGAGCCCCCGGCCAAACGACAGAGGCCCGCCTGAGCAAGCGCCCGATCCTGCCGGTGGTGCGCCCGGCGCGTCCCTCCGCCAGCGTCGCGAACCCGCGCCCCTGCCTGCTCGGCGAGCCCCGACCGGGCGCACGCGGCCCGGCCCTGGGCTTAGCCTAGCAGGGCCCCGCGAGCCGTCGCAAGAGAATGCTCGGGCGTTGGACAAGACGCCGTGGCGCCCGCCGCCGCGGGGCGTTAGCTCGCGATGGGCGCGGCGTTGGGGGTGGGCACGACGAGCAGGTCGTCGGGGTAGACGCAGCGCACGCTGGAGCGGCCGGGGACGAGGCCCACGTCGAGGCCGTAGAGGTGGAGCGAGACCGTCGGCTGGGGGCCGGGGCTGAGCACGCGGTGGATGTCGCTGGGCGGGACGATAGGCGACACCTCGCCGGCGCACACCTGGCGCGTGTCGGCGACACGCAGGCCCGGCGAGGCGTTCGGCCGGTCGCACCAGGCGAAGCGCGTCTCCAGCTCGCGGCCACGGTAGACGCCGGCCAGGCCCCAGGCGTGATGGTCGTGGACGGGCGTGGCGCAGCAGGGGCGCCAGACCAGCGCCACGAGCGAGAAGCGCCCCGCCGGGTCGCCGTAGAGCGTGTGCTGGACATAGGAGGTGGCGGGGGGGCAGCACTGTTCGGGCGGGAGCAGGTTCGGCTCCGCCAACACCCGCTCGAACTCGGGCGTGAGCGCGGCGAGCAGCGCCGGCTGCGTTAAGTCTCGTCCGATCAGCCGGTCGACGGTCTGCACGAACTCCTGTAGCGGCGGCGTCAGCGCCATCATGCCCCCAGCGTGCTTACGTGATTCCGGATGTCCGACCCAGCGGCGTCAACCGGGCACCAGCCGGATGCCGTCGGCCGCGCCCATCGAAGCGACTAGCGCCTCCAGGACGCGCTTGCGCGAGTTCTGCAACTGCTCGGTAACGACGCGGCGCGCTAGCTCGGCGTCGCCCTTGAGGAGCGCGTCCACTAGCTCCTGGTGCTCGGCGGCCATCTCCTCGGCGCTGTCGCGCAGGTCGAGGCCCAGGTGGAGGATGCGCTCCATGTCCTCCAGCAGCTTGGCGACGAAGGCGGCGAGCCGGCGATTGCCGGACGCCTCGGCCACGGCGACGTGGAACTCGCGGTTGGCGCGCAGGAAGCGCGCGTAGCTGGCGCGGTCGCGGTAGGTGTAGCGCACGCCGACCAGCGCCTTGAGCTGGCAGAGGCCGTCCTCGGTAATGTGCTCGGCGGCTAGCTCGGCCGCGGCCGTCTCCAGCAGCAGGCGGAGCTGGAAGACCTCCTGCACGTCGCGCAGCGTGACGGGCGCCACGAGGTAGCCGCGGCGGGGCAGCACCTGGACGAGCCCCTCCTGGCGAAGCAGGTTGAGCGCCTCGCGGACCGGCGTCTTGCTCGTGCCGTAGCGAGCCGCTAGCTCGGCCTCGAAGATCTGGGCGCCCGGCGCGAGGGTGCAGGTGAGGATGTCCTGCTTGAGCGCCTCGTAGGCCCGCCGCGCCAGCGAGCCGGCCGCTCCGCGCGCCATTCGCGTATCTCCCGGCACATCGCTGATATATCAGACATATGTTACCGCGGCGGGCGTCTGGGCGCAAGGCAGATTGTGATCGTTTGCGGTTGAGTCAACCCGGCAGGGCGCGGCCAGCGCCGTGCCGGCGGCATGCCAATCCGGCGGGGCGCGGCAAGCGGCGCTGCTACTGCGCGGTTGCGCCGCTGCGGGCGTTTACACCAGCCACGGCAAGGTAGTAGCCAAGCCGGCTCACCATAACGGCGGAGTAGGGCGGCGACATAGGGAGTAGGGCGGCGACATAGAATGATGGGCCCCGCCGGGGCCGAACGGGAGGGTAGATGGAAGAGAGACCATCGATGCAGCGATCCGGCGCCATATACACGCTCGACAACGCCTGGCAGCACGCGCGCGAGCGGCTGGCGCTGCTGGAGGCAGCGGCCGATCCCGGCACCATCCGCCATCTGGAGGCACTGGGCGTGGCGCCGGGCTGGCGCTGCTGGGAGGCCGGGGGCGGCGGCGGCTCGATCGCGGCCTGGCTCTGCGGGCGCACCGGCCCGGCCGGCCGTGTCGTCGCCACGGACCTCGATACGCGTTTCCTCGACGCGCTGGACTATCCAAACATCGACGTGCGTCGGCACGATATCGTCGCCGAGACGCCGCCGGGGAGCGCGTTTGACCTCATCCACGCCCGCGCGCTGCTCGTGCACCTGCCGGCGCGCGAGGCGGTGCTCGATCGCATGGTCGCGGCGCTGCGGCCGGGCGGCCGGCTGCTGCTGGAGGAGCCGGACTACGTCTCCAAGATTCCCGACCCGGGCAACGATCCCCGAGCGAACGAGGTGTTCGCGCGCGTCCGCGCGGCTGAGGCGCGGTGGATGGCCGAGGCCGGCATCGACGAGGCGTACGGCCGGCACCTGTACGCGGCGCTGCGGCGTCGCGGGCTGGAGGAGGTCGCGGCGGAAGGGCGCGTGCCCGTCGCCCGCGGCGGCACGCCGCTGGCGCGCTTCTACCGCCTGACGGCCGAGCAATCGCGCGAGCGCTACCTGGGCGCCGGGCTGACGGCAGCAGACTTCGATGCGTACCTGGCGCTGCACGACGACCCCGACTTTGTCTGGATCCAGGGGACGATCTTCGCGGCGTGGGGACGAAAGCCGGGCGGGTGAGCGCGGGCGCTTACAGCGGTTTGCAGCGAGACTGAGCGGTCAGCTGACATCGGGGCGGCGGCAGTGGCGCTTGCCGTATGCCGCGCCCCAAGCCCCCGCGGCGCCGGCCCTCCCGGTGGCTCCGGCGCCGGCACGGCGGCAGTGGCGCTTGCAGTATTCCGCGCCACAGGCCGCGGGCGGCCACGAGAGCCGCCCCTACGACACGCGGGCCGCTCACCTGGCGCGCAAACGGCTCTAGAGCGTAAGGCCCGGGACCAGCCGTGCGCCGCCAGCGGCGGCCTGCCAGTCGCGCTCGGGCCGTCGCTCGACGCCGAGCCGTGCGTATTACTCCCAGTGGAAGGTGAGGGCGGCGGCGAGGGGGGCGGCGACGGACCAGGCGAGGAGGAGCAGGGCCGAGCCGGGGGGCACGTCGGCTGGCTGGGCGAGCGCGCCGCGCAGGGTATCGGCGAGGGCGGCGGCCGGCAGCAGGTGGCCGATGGCGGCCATCCAGGCGGGCAGGGCGCTGAGCGGCAGGAACAGCCCGCCGAGCAGCAGAAGCACCAGGAACAGCCCGTTGGCGCCCGCCAGGGTGGCCTCGGGGCGCAGCGTGCCGGCCATCAGCAGCCCCAGGCCGGCGAAGGCCGCCGTGCCGAGCAGCAGCGCCAGCAGCGCCAGCGCCGGCTCGCCCTGCGGCCGCCAGCCGTAGGCGACGATCGCGAGGCCGACCAACACCACGACCTGCACCACTTCGAGGATGACGACGGAGAGCAGCTTCGCCAGCACCAGGCCAGCGCGCGGCAGCGGCGTGGCGCCGAGCCGCTTGAGCACGCCGTCGCCGCGCTCGTAGGCGGTGGCAATGCCGAGGTTCGCGAGGCCGGTGGCGATGACGGCGAGGGCGAGCGTGCCGGGCAGCAGGAAGTCGATAGGGTGTGCAATGGGCACCGGCAGCGCGCCCACGGACATGAAGAAGGCGAGCAGGACCACTGGGATCACGAGCGTGACGAGCACACTCTCGCCGCGGCGCAAGCTGAGCAGCACTTCGGCCCAGGTCTGCGCGGCGAGCATGCGGGGCAGCGACGCCGCGCCCCCGGTTGCGCCAGCGGGCGCGAGGTCGTGGGCGCTGAGCCCGCCCCGGGCGCCGAGCGCCGCGCGACTCATGATCTCACCACCCCGTTCGGAGCGGACCGATACGTCGCTCATCGTAGCTCCCGTCCCGTGAGCCGCAGGAAGACGTCTTCGAGCGACTCCTCGCCCACGCGCACCTCGCTTGGCAGCACGTCGCGCTCGCGCAGCCAGGCAGCCAGCTCGACGAGCAGATCGCTCGCCGCCCGCGTCTGTAGCGCATACACGCCGGGCTGCGTCTCACGCGCCTCCATGACTGAGGGGAGGGCGGCGAGCGCGCGCACGTCGAGGCCCGGCGCGGCGCGCAGGCGCACCTGGGTCGCGTCGCCGCGCGTTAGCTCGGCGGGCGTGCCGAGGGCGATGAGCTGGCCGTGGTCGACGATCGCGACGCGGTCGGCCAGCCGCGCGGCCTCCTCCAGGTAGTGGGTCGTCAGCAGCACCGTCGTCCCGGCCGTCTTGAGCTGGCGAATGAGGTCCCAGGTGGCGGCGCGCGCCTGCGGGTCCATGCCGGCGCTCGGCTCGTCGAGGAAGAGCAGCTCGGGACGGCCGACCAGGGCCAGCGCGAGAGCCAGCCGCTGCCGCTGGCCGCCCGACAGGCGCCGATAGCGCGTGCGGGCGGCGTCTTCCAGGCCGACGAGCGCGAGCAGCGCGTCGGGGTCGGCGGGGGCGGTGTAGTAGCTGGCGAAGAGGTGGAGCGCCTCGCGCGGCGTGATCGCGCGGTAGAGGCCGGTCTCCTGGAGCATGACGCCGATGCGAGCCCGTAGCGCGGCGCCCTGCCGCTGCGGATCGAGGCCGAGCACGCGCACCGTGCCGGCGTCGGGCGCGCGGTAGCCTTCCAGAATCTCCAGGGTGGTCGTCTTGCCCGCGCCGTTGGGGCCGAGCAGGGCGAACGTCTCGCCGCGCGCCACGCGGAAGCTGATGCCGTCCACGGCGCGGCGGCTGCCATAGGTCTTGACGAGGCCGTCGACGGCCACGGCGGCACCGTCCGCGCGCTCGTCGAGCAGCGCGGCGCCGCCCCGTGCGGCGGCCGACTCACGCATCGGCGCGCTCAGCGGAACATTCCCGTCAGGCCGGCGGGCAGGCGCCCGCGGCCGATCTGCTTCATCATCTGCTGCATCTGCTTGTGCTGGTTTAGGAGCTGGTTGATGTCCGCCGCGGTGGTGCCGCTGCCGCGCGCGATGCGCCGCTTGCGACTGCCGCCGATGATCTCGGGGTGGTCGCGCTCGTAGGGCGTCATCGACTGGATGATCGCTTCGACGCGCTTCAGGTCCTTCTCCGCGAGGGCGGGCATGTTGTCGCCTTTCATCATGCGCGACAGGCCCGGAATCATGTCAAGGATTTGCTCCAGCGGCCCCATGTTGCGGAGCGACTGAATCTGGCCCAGGTAGTCGTTCAGGGTGAAGGTGCCGGTGCGCATCTTCTTCTGCAGGACCTCGGCCTGCGACTGGTCGAAGTTCTGCTGCGCCTTCTCGATAAGCGTCAGAACGTCGCCCATGCCGAGGATGCGGGTCGCCAGACGGTCGGGGTAGTAGGGCTCCAGGGCGTCGAGCTTCTCGCCCATGCCGATGAACTTGATGGGCACGCCGGTGACCTCGCGGATGGAGAGCGCGGCACCGCCGCGGGCGTCGCCGTCCATCTTGGTCAAGATCATGCCCGTGAGGGGAACCTTCTGGTTGAACTCGTCGGCGACCCGCACGGCGTCCTGGCCGGTCATGGCGTCGGCCACGAGGACGATCTCGTGCGGCTGCACCTTGCCCTTGATCTGCTGCAGCTCGGCCATCAGGTCGTCGGCGATGTGGAGGCGGCCCGCGGTGTCGAGGATGACCACGTTCTGGTTCATCGAGCGGGCGTGCTCAACAGCCGCGCGGGCAAGGTCAGGCGGCTTGAGCCGCGGGTCGGCGAAGACCGGCACGTCGATCTGCTTGCCGAGCGTTTGGAGCTGGTCCACAGCGGCGGGGCGGTAGGGGTCGGCCGCGACAAGCAGCGGCCGCTGGCCCTGCTTGCGCAGGTTGAGCGCGAGCTTCGCCGCCGTGGTGGTCTTGCCCGAGCCTTGCAGGCCGACGAGCATAACGACGGTCGGCGGCGTGGAGGCGATGTTGATCTTGCCCGGCTCGTTGCCGAGCAGCGTCAGCAGCTCGTCGTGGACGATCTTGACGACTTGCTGGGCGGGCGTCAGGCTCTCCAGCACGTCTACGCCGACGGCGCGCTCGCGCACGCGCGCGACGAACTGCTTGACGACCTTGAAGCTGACGTCGGCCTCGAGGAGCGCCATGCGCACCTCTTTCATGGCCGCGTCGACGTCTTGCTCGGTCAGCTTGCCCTTGCGGCCCAGCCGGCCGAAGACCTCCTGGAGCTTGTCGGAGAGGCTTTCAAACATTGTTGTCTATTCCCCATGCACCGGGCACGAATGCCGCGCCGGGCGGCAGGGGGCGAGCCCCTGCGCTACGTTTCCTTACCTAATGTTTGTGTACCGAGCGGGCGACCGGCCAGCGCCAGGTAACAGGGGACGAGCCCTTGCCCTACGTTGCTTGGCCGCTCTCGGCAGCACCGCGCGGGCATGGCGGGTCAGCCGCCGGCGGCCTGGCCGGCGGTTCCCTCGGTGAGCGCGTCGACGAAGGCGCTCGGGTCGAACTCGCTCAGATCGTCGATCTTCTCGCCGGTGCCGATGAAGCGCACCGGCACGTGCAGCTCGCGGGTAATGGCGAACACCACGCCGCCCTTCGCGGTGCCGTCGAGCTTGGAGATGACCAGCCCGTCCAGGCCGATCGCCTCGCCGAACTGGCGCGCTTGCAGCACGGCGTTCTGGCCGGTCGTCGCATCCAGGACGAGGATCACGCTGACCGCGTCGACGCCCTGCTTGTCGATGACGCGCCGAATCTTCTTCAGCTCTTCCATCAGGTTGAACTTCGTGTGCAGGCGGCCGGCGGTGTCGATGATCACCACGTCGGCGCCGCGCGCTTTGGCGGCGGCCAGGGCATCGTAGACCACGGAGCCCGGGTCGGCATTCGGCTGGTGGGCGACAACGGGCAGGTTGGCGCGCTCGCCCCAGATCTTGAGCTGGTCGATGGCCGCGGCGCGGAAGGTGTCGGCGGCAGCCAGGATCACGCGGTGGCCCTGGTCGCGCCAGTAGGCGCCGAGCTTGGCGATGCTCGTCGTCTTGCCGACGCCGTTCACGCCGATCACCAGCACGGCGTTCAGGGTGGGCGAGGGGAGCAGCGGCTTGTCCGACACGTCCTCGGCAAGCAGCGCCTCCAGCTCCTCGCGCAGGATCTCGTACAGCTCGTCGCCGTTCTTCGCCTCACCTAGCTCGACCGACTCGCGCAGGCGGCTCAGCAGCTCCTCGGTCGTCGCCACGCCGACGTCGGCCTGGAGGAGGATCATCTCGACCTCTTCCCACAGGTCTTCGTCGATGACGCGGGCCTCGCGGAAGGCCTCGCGGATCTTCTCGAAGAACGTCTCGCGGGTCTTCTCAGTGCCGCGGTTCAGCCCGAACAAGCGCTTCAGCACGATGTCACAGAGCCTTTCTGACGAGCGAGGAGGTGGACCCCCTCCCCCCACCCCCTCCCCCCACAGGGGGCGGGGGGCTTCCCGGCGGCGCCGGCCCCGGCGTCCTCCCCCCTTCCCTTGTGGGAGCGAGGAGGGTAGGGGGGAGAGGGGTTTCGTGTCGCTTTAGTCTACCACTTCGGCCGACGGGGCCGCCGGGAGGTCGGCGAGGCGCAGCGAGACGGCCTGCGAGATGGCATTGTCCACCATCGTGATGCCATAGAGGACGTTGGCTGTCTCCATCGTGCCGCGGTTGTGGGTGATAACCAGGAACTGCGTGTGGGCGGCCTGGGCGCGGAGGAGCTGGGCGAAGCGCTGGACATTCGCCTCGTCGAGCGCGGCGTCGACCTCGTCGAGGACGCAGAAGGGGCTTGGGTGGACGCGCAGCAGGGCGAACAGCAGGGCCACAGCGGTCAGCGCGCGCTCGCCGCCGGAGAGCGTGTGGAGGCTGTGAGCGCGCTTACCGGGCGGCTGGGCGATGACATCCACGCCGGCGGACAGCGTGTCCTCGTCCGCGGTCAACTCCAGGCGGGCCGTGCCGCCGCCGAACAGCGTGCGGAAACACTCGCCGAACGCCGCGTCCACAGCGGCGAACGCCTCCTCGAAGCGCTTGCGCATGCGGGCCTGTAGCTCGGCGCCGGCGCTCCGGAGGGCGGCGCTGGCGGCCTCCAGGTCGGCCGTCTGGCGCTCGGCGAACTCCTGGCGCTCGACGGCCGCGCGGTAGTCGTCGAGCGCCGAGGCGTCGACCGCGCCCACCGCGCGCAGCTCGCGCTGGCAGGCCGTCAGCCGGCGCCGGAGGGCGTCGAGGTCGACGGGGGCTTCCCTCACCCCCGGCCCCTCTCCCCCTGGGAGAGGGGCGTGCGGCCCCCGCTCCCCGTGGGCGGGGGCGGGAGGTGAGGGCCGCTCCCGAGCACTGGCGGCGGGCGACGGGGGAGCGGCGCCGTCGGCGAGGGCGAGCTGAACTGGGACGTCGGCGCCGTCGACAGCGCCGATCTCGGCGAGGAGGGCGGCTTGCTCGCGGCGGAGGGCGGCGAGGGCGTCGGCGGCGCGCTCGGCGGCGACGGTGGCCGCGGCGCGGGCCTCGTCGGCGGCGCGTAGCTCGCGCTGCAGGCGGCGCACCGTCTCGTCCAGCCGCGCGCGCTCGCTCGCGGCGGCGGCCGCCGCGTCCTGGAGCGAGCGCTGCTCGGCCTGCAAGGGGCCTAGCTCCTGGCTCGCGGCGGCAAGCCGGCGGTCGGCGCGCGCGCCCTGAGCGGCCAGGTCGGCAGCGGCGCGGGCGGCCTCGGCGGCCTGGGCGAGCAGGGCTTGCCGCTCGGCGGCGAGGCGCTCGACCTCGGCGGCCGCGCGCGCCGCCACGTCGCGGGCGGCGCGGGCGTTGGCGGTCGCGACGGTCACGGCGGCATCGGCGGCCGCCTGCTCGGCGGTCGCGGCCTGGACGGCCTGCTCGGCCTCGGCCAGCGCCGTCTCGGCCGCGCGCAGGGCAGCCTGGCAGGCGGCCTGCTCGGACAGCGCGGCCGTGCGCGCCGCCTCGGCCTGGGCCGCCTCGGCGGCGACGGCCTCCTGCGCGCGCGCCTCGCGGCCGACCTCGGCCTCCAGGCGGGCAAGCTCACGGCGCGCGGCCTCGGCCTCGTGGACGGCCAGGCGGCGGGCGTGCTCGGCGTCGCGGGCGGCCGCATCCGCCGCCGCCAGCGCCTCGCGGGCCGCCGCCTCGGCGGTGGCCGCCGCGCGCCCGGCCTGGTCCGCCGTCGCGAGTGTCGCCGCGGCGGCACGATGGGCGGCCTCGGCCGCGGCCAGCTCGTCCTGAAGCGCCTGGGCCTCACGCTGGTACGCCAGCAGGTGGGCGTCGCGGCCGTCGCGGCCCGCGGCCCACTCGCCGGCCGAGCGCACCACGGCGCCGTCGCGCGTGACGATCTGGAACGCGGCGCCGGGCTCGGGCACGGCCAACAACCGCTCGTGGGCGGCCACGGCCTGCGGCAGCGTCTCCACCACGAGAGTCGTGCCGAGGTAGCGAGCGCAGAGGCCGTGGTGAGCGGGGTCCGTGTCCACCAGGTCCAGCGCGAGGCGCCAGCCGGGGAGGTCGGCGAGCGCGGCGGCGACCCATGCACGGAAGCGGGCCGCATCCCGCTCGCGCTGGCCGTCGCCGCCCTCGACGGTGGCGAACACCACGCGCGGCGCGTCGCGCTCGACCACGAGCTGGAGGCCGGCGAGGGCGCGCTCGGCCGCGGGGACCACGACGTGGCGCGCGGCAGCGTCGAGCGCGGCGGCGATGGCAGTCTGGTGCTCGGCCGCCACGCGGAGCAGCGTCCCGAGCAGCTGGTGTGCGCCGGCCGCGTGCAGCTCGGCCGTGGCGACCAGCTCCGGCGCGGCGGCCAGCACGCGGTCGAGCGCGGCGCGGCGGGCCTGCACGGCTTCGACGGCCGCGCGGGCGGTGTCGGCTTCGCGGCGGGCCGCCGCTACCGCCGCCGCGGCCGCCTGCCGCGCCGCGCTCGCCCGGCCGAGCGCCGCGGCGCGGCCGTCGCGCGCGGCCGCCGCGGCGGCGTGCGCCGTCTCGCGCTCGCGGACGACAGACTCGGCCGCCGCGAGGGCGGTGGCCGCCTGCGCGCGGCGGTCGCGGAGGGCCGCGAGGGCCGCGGCGCTGGCCTCGTGCCGTGCCGCGCCCCGCGCGACGGCCTGCTCGAGCCGCTGGCACTCGGCGGCGGCGCGCTGGGCGGCCTGTGCCGCCGCCTCGCGCGCGCGCCGCGCCGCCACGACGGGCGCGATCGCCTCGCGCGCCGCCGCGCGGCCGGCACGGGCCGCGGTCGTCGCCCGCGTCAAGACCGCCTCGGCCTCGCTCGCGGCCGCGGCCAGCGCGGCCGCCTCGCCGCTCGCCGCCTCGGCGCGCTGAGCGAGCGCGTCGGCCGCCGCGCGGCGCTCCGCGGCACGCGCCTCGGCGGCGGTCAGGCGCTCGCGGCCGACGGCCTGCTCGCGCAGCAGCCGCTCGCGCTCCGCGCGGAGGCGGCCTACCTGGTCGCGGAGCGCGGCCAGGCGCACCTCGCGGGGGCGGCGCGCCGCCTCGTCGGCGGCGCGCGCCGTCTCGACACGCGCCAGCTCCTGCTCCAGGGCGGTGCGCTGGGCGGTGGCGGCGGCGAGGGCCGCGGCGGTACTCGCCGCCTGCGCCTCCGCCTGCGCCAGGGCGGCACCGTAGTAGGCGGCGGCGAGCCCGGCGGCCTCGGCACAGACGCGCGCGCGGCGCTCGGCGCGGCGAGCGGCGTGGCGCAGGCGCTCGACCTCCGGCGCCAGCGCGGCGGTCAGGTCGCGGGCACGCTCCAGGTTGGCGGCTGTGGCGGCCAGCTTCTGCTCGGTCTCGGCGAGACGCAGGGCGTGGCGGCGCACGTCGGCGGCGTCTTCGAGCAGCACGCGGCGGTCCTCGGGGCGCTGGAGGACTAGCTGCTCGATCGTGCCCTGGCCGACGACGCAGTAGGAGTCGGGGCCGAGGCCGGCGCCCAGCAGCCACTCGGTCACGTCGCGCAGGCGCACGCGGTTGCCGTTCAGCAGGTACTCGCCCTCACCGGAGCGGTAGAGCCGCCGCGCGATGGCGACCTCGGCGAGGGGCAGGGGGATGCGCTCGTCGGCGTTGTCGAGCAGCAGGGTCACCTCGGCCATGCCGACGGCCTGGCGCTTACCGCCGCCGGCGAAGATGACGTCTTCGCCGCGCCGGCCACGCAGGGCGCGCACGCTCTGCTCGCCCAGCGCCCAGCGCACGGCGTCGGCCACGTTGCTCTTGCCAGAGCCGTTGGGGCCGACGATGGCGGTGATGCCCGGCTCGAAGACGAGGCGCGTGCGCTGGGGAAAGCTTTTGAAGCCGACTAGCTCGAGCTGTTTCAGGTACATGGGCAGCCGTCAGCCGTCAGCCATCAGTCGTCAGCGGGTTCTGGCGCGTCGGCAGTCGTGCCGGCGCTCACGCCTGCTGATAACTGGCCGCTGACGGCTGACGGCTCGTCTCCCCACGTCGCGAGGGCGATCTCCGCGGCCGCCTGCTCGGCGGCGCGCTTGCTGCGCCCGCTGCCGCGCGCCACCGGCTGCCCGGCGATCTCGACCTCGATCGTGAAGATGGGGCCGTGCTGGGGGCCTTCGACGCCGACGACGCGGTAGCGCGGGACGGCGTCGCGCTCGGACTGGCTGCGCTGCTGGAGGCGCGACTTCGCGTCGAGCAGCGGCCGCTCGCCCTCGGCGCAGGCGAGCGTCGGCGCCACGAAGCGGTCGAGGAACTTGGCCACGCGCTTGAGGCCGCGGTCGAGGTACATCGCGCCGACGACCGCCTCGAAGGTGCGCGCGAGGAGCGCGTCGCGGTCGCGGCCGCCCGCGATCTCCTCGCCGCGCCCGAGCACGAGCGCCCGGCCGAGATCGACGGCGCGCGCCCAGCCCGCCAGGCTGGTTTCGCAGACGAGGGAGGCGCGCGTCACTGTCAGGACGCCCTCGCTGGCGGCGGGGTAGCGCGTGAACAAGCGCTCGGCGACGACCATGCCGATCACAGCATCGCCGAGGAACTCCAGGCGCTCGTTGGAGGTGAGGTGCCATTCGGGGCGCTCGTTCACCGCCGAACGGTGGATCAGCGCGTGGAACAGCCGGCCGCGATCGCGAAAGCGGACCTTGAGGCGGCGTTCGAGGGCCGCCAGGTGGGAGTCCTGCTCGGGGGGAACCGGCAGCGACACGTCCGTCATGGCCAGGGATTATAGCAGAACGGGCCGGCACGGCCGCCGCGGGCAAGCGTCAGGAACCTGCCTCAGCAGCTAACGGCGGGCGCGGGGAGCGGGGCCGGGTGACCCCACTCCCCGCGCCGTCAGGAGCGCGGGTTCTCGTCCACTGGCAACAGCTCGTCCGGGTCGCGCGCGGCCGTGGTGCGGGCCATGTCCTCGGCCCCGCTCAGGTACTGGCGACGATCGTTGCGCGTCAGATCGACGCCCGCGTCGCCGGGCCACTCGGGCGTGCCGTGCACGGCCTCCAGGTTGCACTGGTCGGCGCCGTGCCGCGCGAGCACGGCCTGGACGGCGTCGGCGCGGTCGGCCTGCGTACGCACGGCCAGGAGGACGCCGCCCTCACGCAGCCGATCGTGGTAGTACTGGGCCGTGTCGTGATCGACACCCGCGCTTTCGAGCGCCCCCACGACGCCGCCGACCACGGCGCCCGTGACGCCGCCGGTCACGGCGCCGGCCAGCGCCGCGGCCAGCGGGCCGACGGCGACGATCGGTCCGATCCCGGGGATGAGCATAGCCGCCACGCCGAGCAGAAGGCCTTCGACGACGCCGACGCCCGCGCCACTCGCCGCGGAGGCCTCCTGGTCACGGTGCAGCCCCTTGCCGCCCTCGACGCCGCGCCCGATCAGGCTGATCGCGTTCGTCGCGACGCCCTGTTGGCGGAGATCCTGGTAAGCGGCATCGGCCTTGGCGCGGTCGTGGAAGTAGCCCAGAACCGTGGTATCCACGTTGCAACTCCTTCTACCTACGTGGCGCGCTCCCCGGCGCCGCGGTTGGCCGCCCTCGGTTTGCGAAGCGAGCGGCGCACGAATCGTGCCAGTGGGTGAGGGGGCCCCGCCTCCCAGGCTTGGGAGGGGATGGGGGCGCCTCCTCCCCCGAGAGTAAGAGGATAAAGGATAGGTAGGTGGGGGGACACCCCCCACGCCCCCCGGCAGGGTGTGGCGCGGAATACTGCGAGCGCCACTGCCCCTGCACCCCCGGGGACAGGGCCTGACCCATCCCGCTGTTGGGAGGGGGCGTGGCTAGAACTCAGTGGCGCCGGTGAAGGTGAAACGGCCGACGCGGAGGGCGGGGACGAGGCTGCCGCCAAGCCAGCTCTGGATGAGTAGCGGCTCGCGGCCGATGCGCTCGACGCCGGCGAGCGCATCGAGGACGCTGGTGGTGAAGCGCAGGTTGCGGATGGGGCGGGCGATCTCGCCGTGCTCGATCAGGAACGTCCCATCGCGCGTCATGCCGGTGAGCAGCGTCCGGGTGGGGTGGACGACGTTGACGTACCAGAAACGCGTGACCCAGATGCCGCGCTCGACGCCGGCGAGTAGGTCGGCCGGGGCGGCATCGCCGACACCCAGAAAGAGGTTGGTTGGCAGGGGGCCGGCGGTGTTCGGCGCGGGCAGGGCGTGGCCGGTCGAGGCGCGGCCGGCGCGGGCGGCCGTCTGGCGGTCGTAGACGACATCGCGGGCGACGCCCCGCTCGAAAAAGACGACGCGCTGCTTAGGCACGCCCTCGAAGTCGAAGGCGAGCGGCAGGCCGCGCGGGTCGCGGCCGTCGTCCCACAGTTCGACGCTCGGCGCGACGAGCTGCTCGCCGAAGCGGCTGCCCATGAAGCTGCGTCCCTCCTGGACGGCGAGAGCGCCCAGGCCGACGTAGGCTAGGTAGGATAGCATCTCCTCGACGGCGTAGGGCTGGAGGACCACCCGGTACTCGCCCGGCGCGACCGCGATCGGGTTGCGGCTGCGGACGGCGACATCCACCGCCTCGCGCGCCAGCGCCTCGGGATCGATCGCCGCGACGTTTACCGCGGCGCGCTCGGCGTAGCCGGAGCTGTCGTCGCTCATGACGACGGTGGTTAGGCGGGCGCGGGTGCCGGCGTCGTAGGCGAAGAGGCCCAGCGAGTTGGCGACGGCGATCTCGGTGGCGCTCGTGCTGAAGGCGCCGGAGGCGACTAGGCCCTCCTCGACCGCCAGGTCGCAGAGGACCTTCACGGCCCGGGCGCGCTGCTCGGGGCTACAGGCGGCCGTCGCCTCGGCGAAGGCGTGCAGCGGCGCGTCGGCCTGGGGCGGGGCGAGGCCAGGGAAGTCGGGGTTCTCGGGCTGGAGGCGCGCGATGGCCGTCGCCGTCTCGACGGTGCGCGCCAGGGCGTCGGGCTCCAGCCGGTTGCCGACCGCCACGCCCGCGCGCTTGCCGACGACGGCACGCACCCGCACCTCGGCGTTCGACTCGGCGACGTTCTGGTGGATGCCGGAGTTGGCGAAGCGGGTGAGCGCCTCGTCGCCGCCGGTAAGGACGATCTCCGTCTGCTCGGCCGGCGAGCGCCGGAGCGCTTCCTGGAGCAGGCGCTGCACGTTGTCGCGGCCCAGCATGGTGCCTTCTCCCTCAGGGCTGTGGGGCGATCGACGCCTGGTCGAGGAGCAGGCCGAGCGGCGCGGTGTCGCTCGGCACGAGGCGCCAGGTGCCGGCGAAGCGCCGCGGCGGGAGCGCATCCGGCGCACCGCGCTCGGTTGTCTGGATCGTCACCGCCACCTCGGTGGGGCTGGCGCCAGGGCGCGTGTCGACGGTGACGCTCTCGGTGTCGCGGTAGCCGGCGGCCCAGGTGGGGAACGGGTTGGCGACCTGGAAGCGCGGAGTGAAGAAGGCGTAGGCGTCGTCGAGCGCGTGGCGGTCGAGCGCGTTGTAGAAGCCGCGCACGACGACCTCGGCGACGGTCAGCGGCCGGTCAGACTCGCCGCTCGGCTCCAGCCAGGTCTCGGCGCCGCCGACCAGCGCGCCGCCGCTGAGGCGGTACGGGCGGCGGACGAGCGCCGTGGGACAGCAGTTCGGGTCACCGCTGAAGTAGTACGGCTCATCGACGATGAGCTGGCCGCCGCCGATGCTGAGGCCTAGCTTGTAGCCGGACTGGCTGGCGACGAGGCGCGGGCGGGGCTCGGCCTGGTGGTAGACGAGGAAGCCGATGGTGCCGGCAGTGCCGCCGGAGAACAGCGGGATCACGGCCTCGTCCAGGCCGTCGCCGTCGATGTCGCCGTAGAGGACGTTGTCGACGAGCGGGTAGCCGGCGACCTGGTCGCCGCCGAGCGCCACCAGCAGGCAGGGCGCGCGACCGCCGAACGCCGGCGGGCAGTCGGCGCTGGCCTGCACGCCCGGCTCGGCGGCCAGCACCGCCAGCCAGTCGACGGCCTGAAGCGGCGTGCCCTGGGCGAGCGCGCGGCTGGGCCAGAGCAGCAAGGCCAGCAGGGCGACTGCGAGGCGCAGCCAGGCGGCCTTCGTCATGCTTCCTCCTCGCGCGTCGTCTGCCCTCGGGCATGCCTGGCGACGGCGCGCTGGTAAGCCTCGGCGAGCAAGGGCTGCACAGACTCGAACGTCTCGGCGCTGGGGTTGAGCACACAGACCCAGGACTGCGGCGCGTAGACGGGATGCGGCAGTAGCTGGTCCAAGGTCGTGAAGTCGTGGCCAGTGCTGACGGGTACGCCGGCGCCGGGAGGAGCGGGTGGCGGGCCGAACAAGGAGCGGTAGGTGTCCCGGCTGACGCCGACGTTCAGGCGGAAGACGCCTGGGCGGTTGAGGTTCGAGGCGCAGTCGAAGTCGCCGTAGTCTTTGGTCACGATGGTGGCGAAGGGGAAGCGGTGCTTCGGGTCAAGCCTCTGATCGGGATCGTACATGAAGAATGTGTCGCCCGCCGCGATGCCCTCCGTCACGGTGAGCACGTCGACGTCGGCAAACGTGTCGCGAATGTACTGGATGATGGCGTCCGGGTCCATGCTGGCGTCCTCCGCGAGCGGTCGCGTGGTCAACCGAGTGCTGGCTGTGCTCACTGATTTTGGCAGGCGCGCGCTCGCGTTCACTACACCGACGTGCGGAGATCGGCCGACGCCGGGGCTGCGGCCTGACGGCCGCGGGCGGGCACGAGACCCGCCCCTACAGCATGCCGATGCGGACGTCGCAGATCCCACGACCATCAATTGCACAATCGCAGAGTTCAGCGGCACAGAAGTATTCGCTCCCACACTCAGTTCCCGGTCATAGCGGTCGCAGCCGCAGGACCAGGGTGTCTTCGATGTCAAGCCGGCGACGCTCCACGGCGTAGTGACCAGGCAAGACGCTGACGGGGAGATAGTTGCCGATGGCCGCGAAATTCCAACGGCCGCTTGGAAGCTCAACAGATGCGCCGTCGTTGACAGCGTGCATCAGCACCAGCTTATCGCTGGCAATCAGGTACTCCGGAATAGCTGGCTCCCAGCCGAATTCCGGCGCTCGCCGCAGCTCATCGAGCACCCGTTCGGCGTCCACCTGGTCCCTCGGGTCCACGTCGAGCGCCAGCATCACGCCTGGCTGCAGATCAAGACGCAGCCAACTGACTAGAGTGGTCGGTTCGAGCGACTCAGCCAGTACGATCGCTCGCCCCGGCCCTACATCCAACAACGCAGGGAACTCCGTCACCGCGCACGCGCGCTCGTAGTCGTCGGGTGGAGGGCGGTAGCTGACGCCTGGTTGATACTGGTCAGCGCCCGACCAATACGAAACCAAATTTCCGGGAATGACGAGCATCGGGCCGCCATCGTTGCAGAACGGCACGCTGAATGGCTCGTAGGTGCTCACGATCCAGGCCCCCGTTGAGAGTTCGCGGCAAAATGGGTGGCGAAGGCCAGCGCTCATAGCACGCCGACGCGGACGTTGCGGAAGCGGGCGGCGGCGGCGCCGTGGCCGACGTGGGCGACCTGGGAGGGCTGGCCCTTGCCGCAGTTGGGCGTGCCCCAGACGGCCCACTCGCTGCACACGGCGTCGCAGGCGTTCCAGAACTCGGGCGTGATGCCGGTGTAGGTCGGGTTCTTGAGCAGCGCGCCCAGCTTGCCGCCGCGAATCTCCCAGGCGATCTCCGTGCCAAACTGGAAGTTCAGCCGCTTGTCGTCGATGCTCCAGCTCTTGTTGGTCTGCATGTAGATGCCACGGTCGGTGTCCGCGATGAGGTCGGCGAGGCGCCAGGGGCCGGGCTCCAGGTTGACGTTGGTCATGCGGATGAGGGGGATGCGGTTCCAGCCGTCGGCGCGCATGGTGCCGTTGCTCATCTCGCCGAACTGCGCCGCCGTCTCGCGCGAGGTCAGGTAGTTGCGGAAGAGGCCCTGGTCCACGATCATCGTGCGCTGCGCCGGCACGCCCTCGTCGTCGTAGCCGAAGGTGCCGAGCCCGCCCGGCACGGTGGCGTCGGCGACGATCGTGACCTGGGGCGAGCCGTAGCAGAACGTGCCGCGCTTGTCGGGCGTGAGGAAGCTCGTGCCGGCGTAGCTGGCCTCCATGCCGAGCACGCGGTCCAGCTCGATGGGGTGGCCGCACGACTCGTGTACCTGGAGGGCGGTCTGGGTCGGGTCGAGGATCAGCGTCGTGACCTCGCTGGGGCACTGGCGAGCGCCGAGCAGCTGCACCGCCTCCTCGGCGATGCGGGGGGCGTTGCCGGCGAGGTCCATCGCCTCGACGAACTCGTAGCCGGCGGTACCCTGGTGGCGGCCGAAGCTGTTGGGATAGGAGCGCTTCTGCACCTCCTGCTCGCCCACGGCCAGCGCCTCGATGCCGCCGCCGGTCTCGATCAACGCTTGCTCGACGTAAGCGCCGTCGGTGCTGGCGAAGGTCTTGTCGATGCGCTGGCACTCCAGGGACGCCTCGGCGACGCCGATGCCTCGCACGGCGCGCATGGCGGCGTCGGCGCGGAAGAGCAGGTCGAGCTTGTCCTCGAGCGAGACGGCGAAGGGGTCGCGCCGAATGGGCGTGGCGTAGCGCCCGACGGAGCGCACGGGCGGACCGAGGCTGATGGGCTGGCGGCGGGCGAGGCCGCTGGCGCGGGCGATGGCGACGGCGAGGCGCGTGACGCGCTCTAGCTCGGCGGGCTCGACGCGCGCGCTGCTGGCGAAGCCCCAGGCGCCATCCACGAGCACGCGCACGCCGAAGCCGGCGCTCTCCTCGTCGGCCAGCGCGTCGACGGCGCCGTTCTTCACGCTCACGACCTGCACGCGCTTGGTTTCCAGGCGCACGTCGGCGTAGCTGGCGCCGAGCCCCTGGGCCAGGTCGAGCACCCGCTGGCTGTGGTCACGCATGCTGCCGACTCCTTTGACGTCGCTTGACCGCCCTGGCGCGCGCCCCTAGACTATCGGTAGGGAGCGCCCGGGGCGACGTGGGCGCTCCGAATCGCGCGGCGAGGTGGTGGCGATGCCTCTCTTTGAATATTACTGCTCGACCTGCCGCACGCGCTTCGAGGAGCTGGTGCGGGTGCCGGCCACGGGGGAGGGCGCGACCTGCCCGCAGTGCGGCCGCACGAACGTGCCGCGCGTGCTGTCGACGTTCGCCACGGTGCGGGCCGGCGACGGGGCCGACCTGGCGTCGGTCGCCAGCTATGGCGGCGGGGGCGGCTGCTGCGGCGCGGGCGGCTGTGGCTGCGGCTAGCGGTCAGTGGTCAGTCATCGGTCGTCAGCAGGGGCCATCGCGGAGCCATCGGGGGCGCGGCGGGGTGGTTGCGCGAGCAAGACCGCGCGTCTCGGCCGCGCGGGCGGATCGGTGATGGCTGAAGGCTGATGGCGATCACGATTGTCGGCCTGGGGCCGGGGCCGTATCGCGCGCTGTCGCTGGAGGCGGCGGAGGCGTTGCAGGGGGCGGGCGAGCTGTACCTGCGGACGGCGCAGCACTCGACGGTCGCCGAGCTACCGGCGAGCATCCGCTGGACGGCATTCGACGACCTGTACGAGCAGGCCACCAGCTTCGAGGCGCTGTACGACGAGATCGCCGCGCTCCTGCTCGGGCGCGGCGCGAAGGCCGACGTGACGTACGCCGTGCCTGGGCACCCGCTGATCGGCGAGGCGTCGGTGCGACGGCTGCTGGAGCGGGCGACGGCGACCGGGGTGCCGACGCGAGTGATCGGCGGCATGTCGTTCGCCGAGGCGGCGCTGGCGGCGCGCGGCGTTAGCCCGGGCGTGGACGACGTGCAGATCGCCGACGCGATGGCGCTGCCGCCTATCGCGCCGACGGTGCCGCTGCTGGTCCATCAGGTCTACAAGACGGCAGTGGCCTCGGACCTCAAGCTGGCGCTGCTGCGCCTGTATCCCCCCGAGCACGAGGCGCTGGTGATCCGCGCGGCGACGACAGCACAGGAGGCGGTCGAGCGCGTGGCGATCGCGGCGCTCGACCGGGGCGTGACGTTCGATCACCTGACCACGGTTTACGTGCCGCCGATCCCGCCCGACGAGGACTTCGGCACGCTGACGGGCCTGGCGCACCTCGTGGCGCGGCTGCGACGGCCGGGCGGCTGCCCCTGGGACGCGCAGCAGACGCACGAGAGCCTGAAGCGCTACATCCTGGAGGAGGCGTACGAGGCGGCCGAGGCGATCGACGAGCAAGACTTCCCGGCGCTGTGCGACGAGCTGGGCGATCTGCTGCTGCAGGTGGCGCTGCAATCGGAGCTAGCGGACGAGCACGGCGCGTTCGACCTGAACGACGTGCTGCACGCCATCTGCGCGAAGCTGGTGCGGCGCCACCCCCACGTGTTCGGCTCGACGGTCGTGGCCGACGCGCGCGAGGTCGAGCTGAACTGGGAGGAGATCAAGCGGCGGGAGCGCGGCGGAACAGGCCCGCCGCCGTCGGTGCTGGACGGCCTGCCGCGCCACCAGCCGGCGCTGATGACGAGCCAGGCGCTGGTGAAGCGGCTGCGGGGGGCGGACCTGGCGCCCGCGAGCCGGGCGGACACGCTGGCGGCGAGCGAGGCGGCGCTGCGCGAGCTGGCGGCCGCCGAGACGCCGGCCGCGCGGGAGGCCAGCCTGGGCCGGGCGTTGTTCGCGCTCGCGCACCTGGCGCGACTGGACGGCGTGGACGCGGAGGAGGCGCTGCGGCAGGCGAACCGGCGCCTCGCCGGGCGGGTGCGGGCCTGGGAGGAGCGCCAGCGCGCGAGCGGAGCGGCGGCACGCGTACCGTCGGGCGACGACCTGGCGGGGCTCTGGGAAGATGCCGTGCGCACGGATCAGGAGGCGGCCGCCGGACCGGATGAGCCCGGCGCCGCGAGATGACATCGGCTTGATGCACAAACCCTGACGCGGCCGAGGCATGAGGTGGGGACGCCCGGGGTGCTCGGCCGACCGAGGGTCAGACGGCGGCGGCGAGGGCCTGCGGCATCGCTTCGGCGGCGAATTCGCAGCAATAGGGATAGCGCACGTCGCGCAGCGCGCCACAGCAGGGACACGAGACGAGCCCGTAACCGAGCACCGCATCGGGAACCGGCGGGTCTGTCACGTCGCGGCCATCGAATGCCAGCGCATCCGCGGTACTCAACATGGCGGAGTCCTTCTAGAAACAGAAAAGCCAGCACCGAAAACGGTGCTGGCCCCGTCGCCATCCCCAGATACCAAAGTATATCGGACACTCGACGGGGCGCACAACCGATGCATGGCTTGTTGTTTCCTTAACAGAATTGCGTAGGGCGAGCAGTACAGGGCCAGACTGATGCGGCATCGGCAGCGCCGGGGGAGCATCGCGCAAGCGGCGACAGTGTAGCTGGGGCCAATCGTCGCACGGCGGCTCGGCCGGTGGCACCTGCCCCTTCCTGGCAATTTTGGTGCCAGTCAGGCGACAACTGGGACGACGAGGCGCGGGCATGACGCTGATCGAGGAGCTGGGGGAGTTTGCGGCGGGCTTGCGGCTGGGCGATGCGCCGCCCGCCGCGGCTGCCACGCTGCGGCTACACCTGTTCGACACGCTGACCGCCGGGCTGATCGGGATGACCACGCCGGAGGCCCAGGCCGCAAGAGCCCTCCTCACGGACCTCGGGGCCGGGGAGCGCGCGGCGTCAGGCGAGGGGGCACGGCCGAGCGCACCCCTAGCCGCGTTGGCAGGCTGTATCGTCACGCGCTGCACCGAGATCGACGACATCGACCTACTGTCCTGCACCACGCCCGGAGCAGTCGTGGTGCCTACCGCGCTCGCGCTCGCCGGGCAAGCCGGCGCCGACGCCGATACGTTTCTAGCCGCGCTGCTGGCCGGCTACGAGGCGCTGACACGCTTCGGCCAGGCGGCGGACGGACCGACCATCCTGTACCGCGGCATCTGGCCTACCTACCTCGCGGGCGCGCTCGGCGCGGCGGCGACCGCGGCGCGACTCCTCGCGCTATCGGGCCAGGCCACGGCGCACGCGCTGGCGGCGGCCGTTACGCTCAGCAGCGGCACGAGCGGGCGGGTGCGCGGCCTGTCGTCGCGGTGGCTTACGCTGGGCTGCGCCGCGCAGAATGGCATTCTCGCGGCGCTGGGCGCACGGCACGGCCTGCGCGGCGACTCGAGCCTGCTGGACGGCGCCTGGAGCGCGACCACCGGCATCGCGCTCGACGGCGCGGCGCTGACGCGCGGCCTGGGGCGCCCCTTCGCCATCGAGCGGGTGAGCATCAAGCCGTACTGCGCGGCCAAGCAGGTGACCAGCAGCATCGCGGCGTTCGTGGCGCTGCTGGACGAGCGCGTGGTAGAGCCGACGGCCGTCGAGCAAGTGATCGTGGCCGTGCCGCCGGCCTACGCGCGGATGATCGACCAGCCGGCGCCGCCGCCCGAGCGGCTGGGGGGAATCGCCAGCGCGCAGCATCAGCTCGCACTCGCGGCCTACTATCGCGACGAGCTGCTAGACGTGCGGCGTCCCGAGCAACATCGGGAGCCGGCGTTTCGAGCGTTGATGGAGCGGGTGCAAGTGGTGGCCGACCCCCGGCTGGCGAGCGACTACCCGCGCACCTGGCCGGCGCGCGTCACCGTGCGGTTTGCCGGTGGAGAGGCCACGCGCGAGGTGAGACATACCGCCGGCGACCCCGGCCACCCCTTCACCTGGGACGACGCCCTCGCCAAAGCCCGTCGCGTCCTGCGCGGCGTGGCCACCCCAGCCGCCGTGGACCGCCTGGCCACGACCTGTCGAGAGCTGGGCGCGGGCGCCGCACTGAGCGACCTGCGAGCGGCGCTCGCGGCGGCCGGCGGGCCGGGCGACGACCGTTGAGGCGGTGCCGGCGGGCGGGCCCCTCCCCGAATACCCGGCGGCGTCCCGCCAGGCGCCACACGCTGCGCCAACCCCACGGGCCGCGCGAGGCCTCGGCTGGAGGCGGCAAGGTGGACGCGGCAAGCGGCGCCTACACCGTTACATGGCCGACACAACTCCGAGGCGCGCTCTCGTGGGGTAGAGACAGTGGCGCGCACCGCCGAGTATATGAATAGGGGGCCGCCCACGGCGCCTGGGGCCGGCGGGCGAGATGGACTCCGCTAAATTCGGCTCAGGTGAGGAGAGAACCTTGCTCGGACGACTGATCGGCGCGACCCTGGCGATCCTGGCGGCGCTAACGCTACTGGTGGGGCAACCGCAGCGCGTGCTCGCGGACCCGCGGGACTTCACCCTCGTCAACGGCAGCTCGATCACGATTCGGGAGGTCTACGTCTCGGCGTCCGACGTGCAGAGCTGGGAAGAGGACGTGCTCGGCACCGACGTGCTGCCGCCGGGGCAGCAGGTCAACATTACCTTCTCGCCAGCCGACGGCGACGCTGGCAAGTGCCTGTACGACATCCGCGTCGTGGGCGTGAACGGGGCGGAAGGGACGATGACGGGCGTGAACCTCTGCACGACGACGACGGTCACGTTTAGCTGAGGATCGACGCAGAGCCACCACGGCCGGCGGGGCGCTGCCGGCCGTGGTGGCTAGGTCTGGAGCGGCAGGATGGCCGCGGCGAGCGCCTCTAGCTCGGCCGTCCAGGAGGCGGGCGGGGCGGCCGGGCGGACGAGAAACTTCGAGACCCCCGCATCCGTGAAGCGGTGCAGCGTGGCGCGCAGCGCGGGCAGGCCGATGGGGACTAGCTCGCGGGGGTCCACGTCGGGGCGGCGAGCGGCGACGGCGGCCACGGCGGCGGGCGGCGTGTCGGCGTGGGCGTAGACGACGATCGCGCCGTAGTGCTCGGGGTCGATGGCGCGGCCCGCTTCGGCGGCGGCCGCCTCGATGGTGCGGCGGCCGGCGGCGGCCTCGGCGGGCGTGCAGCCGCCGGGCAGCCAGCCGTCGGCGAGCCGGCCGACGCGCCGCAGAGCGGCGGGCGCCCGCCCGCCGAGCCATAGGTCGAGAGCGGGCTGCACAGGCCGCGGCCGCACGCGCAGGCCGTGATAAGTGAAGCGCACACCGGTATGATCGACAGTGTCCTCGGTCCAGAGGCGGCGGAGCAGGGGCAGCGTCTCGTCGAGCCAGGCGCCGCGCTCGCGGGGGGCGACGCCGAACGCCGCGCGCTCGGCCGGATCGTCGGCGCCCAGGCCGAACGCGGGCAGCAAGCGGCCGTCGGAGAGGCGGTCGAGGCTGGCTAGCTCCTTGGCCAGCAGGACGGGGTTGCGACCGGGCAGCACGAGCACGCTGGTGCCGAGCTTTAGCCGCCGCGTGCGCGCGGCGGCGTAGGCGAGGCCGAGCAGCGGGTCGTAGATGGGGCTGGAGACGCGCTCGGACAGCCAGAGCGAGTCGAAGCCGAGACGCTCCAGGTCGTCCACGAGGCGGCCGAAGCCGGCGTCGTGGCCATCGCCCTGCACTCCCAGCGCGAAGCCGATCCTCACTTTCATGTTAGCGGTAGGGGCCGAGCTGGGCGGCGGCGCTCTCGATGTGCTGCAAGTCGATGAACTGGGAGAGGTCCACGCGGGCCTGCTGGGAGCCTGTCGCCAGGAAGAAGTCCTGCTGCTCGTCGAAGCTGTGCAGGTCCATCTTGCCGTCGGGGTCGAGCGCCGATAGCTCCATCTGATCGTAGAGCGCGCGGTCTTTGACGGGGGTGTGCCGAGTCAGCGAGTCGATCACCTTCTCCCGCGCCGCCGGCTCCCTCTTGAGAAAGGCGTCGTTGTAGACGCGGATGGCCCGCAGGTAGGCGACCATGAACTTGGTCCCCAGGTCCGAGCGGCTGAACTCGGGCGAGTAGAGCAAGACTGCTACCTGGTTCGAGGGGTTCACTTGGTAGTCGTAGCCCATCTTCACCACGTTGCCCTGGTTGAGCGCGATGGTGGCGAACGGCTCGACGCTCCAGGCGAAGTCCAGGTTGCGATTGGCGAAGGCGGGAATCATGTCGGGGAAGCTCATGATCGACATGTCGAGGTCGCCCGGGGTGAGGCCGCCTTGCTTGAGGAAGGCGGTCAGGTCTAGCTCGGGGCTAATGCCCTGGGCCGGCTTGGCGGAGCGCATGCCCTTGAGGTCGGCCACGCTCTTGACGCGGCTGTCGGCCAGGTCCTTGCGGAGCAGATAGATGCTGACCGGGAAGCCGGGCGGCGTGGGGTCGCTGTGGCCCTTGTCGGCCACGATGCGCACGTTGACGCCGGTCCGCAGGGCGTTGAAGAGTCCCGCGCTGGTGGCGCCGCCGCCCACTTCGAGCTGGTTCGTGGCGAGCGGCGCGACCATGTTGGCGGCCGAGTCGAACGGCGAGGTGTCGATCTCGATACCCTGCTCGGCGTAGTAGCCCTCGTCCATGCCCACGTAGATGCCCGCGTCGGAGAGCAGGTTCAGCTCGCCGTAACGCACCTTCTGCAAGCCGCCGGACTGGGGCGGCGCCGTGGACACCGGGCTGGCCGCCGTGGGCGCGCTCGCGGCGAGCGGCGAGGTCGCCGGGGCGCTGGTCGCCGCCGCGGGCGGCGCCGGGGCGGGCGGGGCGCTGCCCCCGCCGCTACAGGCAAGGGCCAGGGCGAGGGCCGCCGGCAGCGCGGCGGCCAGGACGCGGCGGCGGGATGCGCTCATGGCGGCTCCTCTACACGCGCACCGGCAAGGCGAGGCCCTCGAAGGTCTTGTCGGCCATAAAGTCGTCGAGGCCCCAGCGCTCCACCTGGGCGATGATCTCGTCGTACTCGGCGCGCGGGAGCGGCGCGTAGTGGAAGCGCTCGCCCGGGTCGAAGCGGCTGAAGTCCCAGGGGCGGTCCTGGAACTCCTCGGGGATGCTGTAGCGCCAGAGCGGCAGGCAGCTGGCCGGGTCGCGGGTCAGGTCGGCCTCGGCACGCTGCAGCACGCGGAAGAAGCGGTCGAGCAGGGCGCGGTCGTAGCGTGGATCGACCCACCATAGCGTCTTGAAAGTGTTGGCGATGATCGAGCGCAGGCCGAGCTGGTCGGCCATCGAGATCTGGGGGTCGAGGAGGCTCGTCGCCTCGACCTCGCCCTCGAGCAGGGCGGTGAGCCGCGCGCCGAAGCCGCCGACGTTCACGGTGTTGATCTGGTCGAGCGGCAGGTACGGCTCGAGGCGGTAGGGCACGTTGAAGTGGCTGCCGGCCCGCATGCCGACGGCGATAGGGACATTCGCTAGATCCTCGGGGCGCTGGATGGACGAATCGGGGCGCACGTAGATGGCCCAGCGCGCGACGCCGTAGGCGTCGGGCACGAACTTGCCCATGCCGGCGCCGGCGTTGCACACGGAGCCCCAGGCGCAAGCGTTGGTGATGGTCGGCTCGCCGGCCTGGAAGGGCTGGTCCTGCGGGCGCTCCAGGTATGCCTTGCCCTTCCACGACGCCATCTGCCCGCGCACGACGTCCCAGCGAATTTCCGGGTCGATGCCCTCGTCCTGGAAGTAGCCGCGCTCCAGCGCGATCCACTCATGGAGCCGCATGCCCGTCGGCGAAATAGGCACTCGGGTAAGCGCCATCGCTGCCTCTCCTCTTGAATTCTCTAAGACGTATGGAACGGCCCCCGGCAGGCGCCGGCCCACCGCGCTACACTGCTCCCACGGGCATTGGCTGCGCCGCCAGGGCGCGGCGGAACGCTTCGCGTGACTCGACGCTGTAAAGGCGGCGGAAGTCGTTCGGGAAGCGAGTGTCGCCCGGCTCCACGTGAAGGTCTACGAATATGGGGCCTTCCTCGCAGAGGAGGGCCGGCAGCGCCTGCTCCCAGTCCCCCAGCGCGTCGAAAGCGTAAGCGCGCGGGTAGCCCGCGGCGCGAGCCAGCGCCGGGAAATCCACGCGCCCCACGCCGGGGATGGGAACAGCGCCGTTCGTCTCGTAGGTGCCGTTCTGGCAGAGACAATGGACCAGGTTCTTGGGCGCCACGTTGGCGATCGTCACCAGCGAGCCGAGGTTCATGAGCAGGCTGCCATCGCCGTCGAGCACGATCACGCGCTTGTCCGGACGGCCCAGCGCCAGGCCCAGGGCGTGCGAGGAGCCCTGTCCCATGGCGCCGGTGAACGTGTAGTTCAGCGGATGGGGCGCGAGGTTGATCCATTCTTGCGCGGCCATGTACACGGCCACCACGATCTCGTCGGTGCGGCGCCGCGCCAGCGCTCGCAGACACTCGTCGCGCTTCATCATGGCTCTTCTCCCGCCCCTACTACTGCGGCTCCCTGCCGATAAGTAGCACCGTCGGCGCCATCCGCGCGTAGGCGGCTTCGATCGCGGGCACGATCCGCTCCACGTCGGCAGGGTCCTCGACGAGCGCGTGCTCCACCCCCATCGCGTCCAGCACCGGCTCCACGATCCGTACCCCGTAGCTCGCGGACTCGGTGGGCCGGACGCCGGGCTCCTTCGACAGCAGCCCGACCATCATGCAGACGGGCGAGGCCAACTCGACGGCCGTGCCGCGCACGGCGTTCAGCGAGTCCAGCAGGCCCGTGTACTGGATGAGCAGCAGCGCGCGCTGGCCCGCGGCGAACAGGCCGCTACAGATCGACACGCCCTCGTCCTCTTTGCAGACCTGTACGACCCGCAGGTCCGGATCCCCCAGCAGCGTCTTCAGCAGGTGGTGGCTGGTCGTGGCGTCGGGCAGGGCCACGACGAACTGGATTCCCGCCCGCTTGATCTCGTGGATGATCGCGTCGGCAGTGAGCACCTCGGTAGCTTGCAACCGCGCACCCTCCTTCCCAGCGCCAGCGCCGGCTCAGCGATACTCCGGCGCATTCTCCTGCTGCTCCAGGTAGAAGCCGGTCTCGTCCTGGAGCGGCATGTAAATGAAGGCGATCCACTTGCAGGACTGGCCGGCGTGGCGGTTGAAGTGCTGGTGCTCAACGCCGCCCGGCTTGATCGGCAGGAGGATCAGATCGCCGGCTTCCCAATCGATGCGCTCGCCGTCCACCTCCGTGTACCCTTGACCCTCCAGCACGAAGATGGCGAGGCCGCCCTGGTGGCGATGCTTGCCTGAGTGGGTGTGGATGTCGTGCTGGAACACGAGCCATTGGTGCAGGGCGCTGCCGGTGTCGGAGGAGCGGGCGACGTAGAAGCGCAGCCGGCCCATGCGCGTCTGCTCCCACGGCTGCTCGCCAGCGCGCACGACGATGCGGCCGTGGAGCGCGCGCTCGCGGAGTTCGAGCTGCGCTTTCACGAGCCGCTCGTAGCCGTCGGGCGGGAGCGGCTCCCGCTGCCGCGTGCGAGTTCGCTCGAGGTCTGCCATACACCTTCCTCAGCGCGTTCGTCGAGCTGGTGGGGAGATTGGAGGCGGCCAGCCGCGCTAGCGCGGGGCGCTGGCGACCTGGCGCGCGCGCTCGGTGATCGTGCGGTCTTTCCACTGGCTCTCGGGCGGCAGCGCCGGCAGGTCCTCCAGCTCCTGCTGAATCTTGATCACCACCTCCGTCGGCTCAGGGCGCAGGTCGCTGGAATCGACCAGCGTGGGGTGCTGCACGATGTAGTAATCGTACATCTGCTCGGCGACGGGGCGCGGCGTCTGCGTCTCGTCCATCCAGATGGTAATGAGCGCCTCGCGGTTGGCGGGATCGTGCGCCCACTCCTTGCCGCGGATGAGCCCAGCGACAAAGTTGACGAGGTCGTCGCGGTTCTGGGGAGTGTCCAGCCAGTCGCGGCGCACCCACCAGGAAACGAACGAGTACTGGGGCACCACGTCGGAGAAGCTGAGCAGGATGCGGTAGCCGTCGAGCTTGGCGATAAAGTTCACCGGGTCGGCGATGACGGCGGCCTGGATGCCGCCGGTCTGAAGCGCCGCGTAGCGCTGGGGATTGCCGCCCGCCTGGGTCAGCTCGTAGTCGTCGTCGCCGAGGCCGCGCCCGCGCAGCATCACGCGCGCCACCGTGCCGGTGCCCGCCTTGAGGCTGGAGACGCCGACTTTCTGGCCGCGCAAGCCGTCGACGCTCGTAATATCCGGCCGCGACACCAGGTCGTAGGGCGCCTCGAGGTTGTGGTCGGCGACCATCGTGAGAGGAGCGCCCTTCGACAGCGCGGTGATCGCGGAGTCGGTTGGCGACTGGAGCACGTCGAGCCCGCCGCTACTGAGCGCGCTGATCGCCTCGTTGGTCTGGATCGACACACGCTCGGGCGCAAGGCCCAGCTCGGCGAAGATGCCCGCGTGCTGGGCGGCCCAGATGGTGTACCAGTAGCCCGAGAGGCCGATAAGGCCCATCTGCAGGGCGCGCGGCTCGCGGGCCGGCGCCGCGGCGGGCGCGGCGCCGGACGGGGCAGTAGGGGCAGCCGCGGAGGGTGCGCTGCCCGCCGGCGCCCCCGCGGGGGTGGCGGGCGGGGCCGCGCAGGCCAGCGTCAGGGCGGCGATGGCAACCAGCAGCATCGAGCGGCTCCAGGCGGGGCGACCGGCCATGCGCGGCTCCTCCTTGCCCGCTAGGCTCCCAACAGCGTGGTCTCGCGGTTGAGAGAGTCATCCGAAGTGTGACTCCTTCAAACCCAGACTCACGGCACGGCGAGGCGCGGGCGAGATTGATGGCGGACCGGCCCGCATGGTACCATGCGAACCGCGCCGCGCGCGACGGCAGCTCGGATCCCCCGCTAACTGCCGCTGGCGCGCCTGTGGCGAGCAATCGGGGCTGCCACCCGACACTCGGGCGCACATTGCCGGGTGTCGCTTTTCGTCGACCCACGCGACGTCGGAGGCGAGCGGGCCGGCGCCGCTGGCGGGGCTCGCATCACAATCGCGACACAAGTGCGACTAGGCATGCCCGTCCGGACCAGGGCAACGCGATGCGAATAGGCCACTCGCTTCAAGGACAATTCTGAGACGGGCACGCTTCCTGCCATGCACCTCATCTAGCGACGCGCACAACGTCGTGCACCGTGTCGCCCCGGCCGAATTCGCGCCGTGCGGAAGGCCATCATCGCAGTAGTCGCACGGGTCCATCGCCACCAGCGAGCCCATGGCGCGCCTCGGCCGTGGCTCGCTCGCGCCCTGCCCGGTCTGGACGTCGGAGCCAAGAGTAGTATCGTAGGAGTCAAAGCGATGCGCGCAGCGGAGCTGCTGGCGGTGCTAGCCCTGGTCGCGGCGGTCGGCATGGGGCCGTACGTGCCCGGGCCACGAGCCCACGCGGCGGTCCTGAGCCAGGACGAGCCGGAGGACGCCGCGCCCGAGCAAGCCGGGCCGGAGGACGCGGAGGAGGCCGAGCCGGCGGCCGACGTGTTCCCGGCTTGGCTGCCGCCCGGCGGGCTCTACGGACGCCACAAGTGGGTGCCCGGCTCGAACGGGGTGGACGTGTTCCTGCCGCGGGGCACCGAGGTCCGCGCTCCCGTGGCCGGGCTCGTGGTCGCGCCGGCCGCGGTGGTGCTGCCGTTTCCGCCGCCGGTCCCGTCGGTCGCGCTGCGCGGCGACAGCGGGCTCTCGTTCTTCATGGGCCATGTTCAGCCGCTGGTCTACCCGGGGACGCAGGTCCAGGCGGGCGACCTCCTGGCAGTGATCGACGATCCAGGGCTCGACCAGCTGACGAGCGCCGGCCCGGGGCCGTCGGGCTGGCAGCACGTCGATCTGAACGTGTCGGACGTCGGCGCGTTCACCTGGTACGGTGGGGACGTGCCGGCCTCGCAGTGGCTGCAAGGCACTGGCTACCAGGGGACGCTGGTCGACCGGACCCCGGGGCCGGTCCAGGTGGAGTAAGACCTGGCTGCGCTTGGGCTGGAGGCCCCGGGCAGGGTGCCGCGCCGCGCCGCGTGGCGCGCGGCGCGGCAGAAGGGGCGGTAAGACGCATGCACCAGACTTCGGACCTACACGTGGACAACCTGCACGCCGCGCTCTGTCAGCCCGCCGGCGGCGCACCAGCGGGGCTGCTCTTGCTGCCGATGGTCTACGGCATCGAGCACAAGGTGCTGGAGTATGCGAGCTGGCTGGCCGACGCCGGCTTCGCCGCGGTGGTCTGGGATCCGTATTCGGGTCGCGAGGTGCCGACGGGCACGCCCGAGGACCTGGCGCCGTTCTCGCGCTCGCTGCGCGACGCCGCCGTCCGCGCCGAGCAGGAGCGCTGGCTAGCGTACATGCAGCAGGAGCTGCGGCTCGCGCAGGTGGGCGTGATCGGCTGGTGCATGGGCGGCCGCTACGCGCTGCTGCTCGCGGCGCACAGCCGTGCCGTCGCCGCCTGCGTGGCGTACTATCCGTCAATCGTCGATCCGCCGGCGCCCAACTACGACGAGGACGCCGTCGCGCGGAGCGGGGAGATTCACTGCCCGGTGCAGGTGATCTACCCCGGCCAGGACCACGTGACCCATGCCGGCACGTTCGGCGCGCTGCAAGCCGCGCTTCAGGCGCGCGAGGCGCCGACGGCCACGCAGCTCTACCCGACCGCCGACCACGGCTTTCTCGACCCGGCGCGGCACCCGGGCGCACAGAACGTCGCCGCGCTGGGAGCGGCCTGGCCGCAGACCGTCGCGTTTCTCCACGCCCACCTGGCGCCAGCCGCGGTCGCGACCGTCTGATTCGCCGCGGCGCTCAGGACGCGCTTGGCGTCCAAAGGTGCAGGTTGGGGTACGCCGCGAGGTCGCGGTAGTTCAGCGTCCAGACGGGCACGCTGAGCGAGAGGCCGGTGACCGCCTCGCGGAAGCCAGCAACCGCTATCGCGTGGCCCGCGTCGAGGCGGTCCAGCCACGCGATCAATGGCCCGGCGTCGAGCACGCCGCGCCTCGGCGCCTCACCGATCATCGAGGCCGGCACGGTCCTCGGGCTGCTCGCGAGCCGGTCTGGAAGTCTCTGGCACGAGGCCTGCCCAGACTTTCAGGCGCAGGGGCCGCGTATCGTTGGCGGAGGGCTCAGGCCATGAAGGTTCGTGAGATCATGACGACACCGGTCATCACCGCGCCCGCCGACATGCCGGTGGGCGATCTGGCCGAGCTGCTGGCCAAGCACCGCATCACGGCGGTGCCGATCGTAGACGACGAGGGGGCGGTCGTCGGCCTCGTCAGCGAGTTCGACCTGATGGCGCGGCCCGGACGGTGCGCGGCCGACGTGATGACGCGGGGCGTGATTACCGTCGATCAGGAGACAGAAGTCGACGACGTGCGATTTCTGCTGGTCGAGCGGCGCATCCGCCGCGTGCCGGTGATGTCCGGCCACACGATGGTGGGCATTATCAGCCGCAGCGACATCGTGCGCCTGATGGCGCTGCACTGGATCTGCGAGGCGTGTGGCGAGTCGGCGCGCGGCGATCGGCCGCCGCAGCAGTGCCCGCGCTGCGCCGCGCCCGGGGAACAGTTCGTGCAAGAGCCACTACACCCGGGGATGTAGCGAGGAGCTGTCAGTCATCAGCCATCAGCTATCAGCCATTAGTCCGCCGGCAAGCCCCGGCAAGCTGAGAACTGACGGCTGAGCGCTGAGGGCGAGCAGCTAGGAGACGGGATGGCCGTCGAGAAAAAGCGCGGCGCCCGTCGCCCGACGACGACGCGGGCGCACGCCGCCAACGGCAGCAACGGCAAGCTTGCCCTGCGCGGCGAGCAGCCGGAGACGCTGCTGAATTACTACCGCGAGATGGTGCTGATCCGGCGCTTCGAGCAGCGCGCGGGGGAGATGTACACGCGCGCCAAGATCGGCGGCTACTGTCACCTGAACCTCGGTGAGGAGGCGACCATCGTCGGCCTGATGGCCGCGCTGGAGCCGCGCGACTACCTGCTCACGAACTACCGCGAGCACGGCTACGCGCTGGCGCGGGGGATCGAGCCGGGCCGAGTGATGGCCGAGCTGTTCGGCAAGGAGACGGGCACGTCGCGCGGACGCGGCGGCTCGATGCACATCTTCGACGCGAAGGCCCGGCTCCTGGGCGGCTACGCCATCGTGGGGGGGCAGCTGCCCATCGCCGTGGGCGTGGGCCTGGCCATCGACTACCGCGACGGCCACGAGGTGGTGATGGTGCAGATGGGCGACGCGACGACCAACATCGGCGCCTTCCACGAGTCGCTGAACCTGGCGCAGCTCTGGCACCTGCCGGTGGTGTTCGCGATCGTCAACAACCAGTACGGGATGGGCACGCCGCCGGAGCGGGCGTCGGCCGAGCCAGAGCTGTACAAGCGCGCCTGCGCCTACCGGATGGCGAGCGAGCGCGTGGACGGCAACGACGTGCTGGCCGTGCGGGAGGCCGCGCGGCGAGCGGTGCGGCGGGCGCGGGAGGAGCACGAGCCCACGCTGCTGGAGGCGGTGAGCTTCCGCCTGCGCGGCCATTCGGTCGTCGATCCGGCCCGCTATCGCTCTCGGGAGGAGGTGGAGCGCGGCCAGGCGCAGGACCCGATCCCCGCCTTCCGCCGCCGCCTGGTGACGGCGGGCATCGTGAACGACGAGCGGCTGGCGGAGATCGAGGCCGATGTCGAGCGCGTGGTGGACCAGGCGGTCGCCTTCGCGGACGAGAGCGCCGACCCGCGGCCCGCCGAGCTATTCACCTACGCCTACGCCACGCCCGCGCCCAACGAGCCGCGCCAGTTCCCGGGCCAGCCGCTCGTGAGTGCCGAGTGAGAAGTGAGGACCGCCCGTGGCCGTGATCAGCTATCGCCAGGCGCTGCACGACACGCTGCGCGAGGAGATGCAGCGCGACGAGGACGTGTTCCTCATGGGTGAGGAGATCGGCGTCTTCGAGGGCTCGTACAAGATCACGGCCGGGCTGCTGCAGGAGTTCGGGCCGAAGCGCGTGCGCGACACCCCGATCGCCGAGGAGGGGTTCGTGGGCGCGGCGATCGGGGCGGCGATGGTCGGCCTGCGGCCCGTCGTCGAGATCATGACGATCAACTTCAGCCTGCTAGCCCTCGACCAGATCGTCAACCACGCGGCGAAGATCTACGGCATGTTCGGCGGCCAGGCCAGCGTGCCGCTGGTGATTCGGATGCCGGGCGGCGGCGGGCAGCAGCTCTCCTCGACCCACTCGCAGAGCCTGGAGGTCATGTATGCTTACGTACCCGGGCTGAAGGTCGTCGCGCCCGCGACGCCGGCCGACGCGAAGGGGCTGCTGAAGAGCGCCATCCGGGACGACGATCCGGTCATCTTCGTCGAGAACCTGGCCCTGTACAACACCAAGGGCGAGGTACCGGACGAGGAGTACACGACGCCGATCGGCGTGGCGGCCATCGCCAAGGAAGGCACTGACATCACGATCGTCACCTACTCGCGGATGACCCTGGTGGCGCTCGGCGTGGCCGGGCGGCTGGAGGAAGAGGGGATCAGCGCGGAGGTGGTCGATCTGCGAAGCCTGCGGCCGCTCGACCGCGAGACGATCCTGGCCTCGGTGCGCAAGACCAACCGCGCCGTCATCATCGAGGAGGACTGGCTTAGCTACGGCGTGGGCGCCGAGGTCGCGGCGACGATACAGGAGGGCGCGTTCGACTACCTCGACGCGCCGGTGCGCCGCGTGGCCCAGGCGGAGGTGCCGCTGCCCTACGCCAAGCCGCTGGAGCTGGCGGCGCTGCCGAACGCCGACCACCTGCTGGCAGCCATCCACGAGACGCTCGACGCCGTGGGATTCCAGCACCGGGGAGCCCCTGTCCATGCCTGACGTAACGATGCCCCGCCTCAGCGATACGATGCAGGAGGGCAAGATCGCCCGCTGGCTGAAGCACCCGGGCGACCGGGTGGCGCCGGGGGACGTGCTGGCCGAGATCGAGACCGACAAGGCGACGATGGAGCTGGAGGCGTACGACGCGGGCGTGCTGGAGCGCATCCTGGTGCCCGAGGGGCAGAACGCGCCGATTGGCCAGGCGATCGCCGTGATCGGCACGGGCGCCGCCGCGAATGGCAGCGGCTCTCCCGCAGCGCCCTCGGGCCGCCCGGCGGGGGCCGCCGCGACGTCCACGGCGCCCGCGCCCTCCGAGGCTGGCCCCGCCGCTCGCGCTTCGGGCCAGCCGCCGGTGGGCGCGAACCCACCCGCCGTGCAGCAGGAGACGCGGCCGCCGACCGACGCGGCCGGCGGCGAGCCCGCCGCGCAGAGCGTCGGGATGGCACCGGCCCAAGCGACAACTGGCGGCGCCCCGCCCGAGGGCGCGGGCACCGCGCCGGCCCAGCCCGCGACCAGTGGCGGTACGCCGGCGGGCGGGGTCCGGGCGTCGCCGATGGCGCGCGCCATCGCGCGCGAGCGAGGGATCGACCTGCGCACGATCCACGGCAGCGGGCCGGGCGGGCGCGTGATCCGCGCGGACGTCGAGGCGGCGAGCGGCAACGGACACGCGCCCGCGCCGCCGAGCGCCGCGCCGCCCGCCCCAGCCGCGGCCGAGGCCGCGCGGCCGCCCGCGCCGCCCGTAACGACGCCTGCCGGCCCGGCTGCACCGTCGGCGACGGCCGCCCCCGCGGCGCCGTCCGAGGACGTCGAGGTGCGCCCGGTCGGCCGCGTACACCAGCTGATGGCCGAGCGCACGCTGCTGAGCGTGCGGGAGATCCCGCAATACTACTTGACGGCCGAGATCGACATGCAGGCCGCGCTCGACCTGCGCCGCCAGCTGGAGGCGACGTTCGGCGGGGAGCCGCGCATCACAATCAACGCCATCGTCCTGCGGGCAGTGGCGCTGGCGCTGCGCGAGGTGCCGGAGGTGAACAGCGTCTGGCGCGACGGGCAGTGGACCGTGCACCGGCGGGTCAACCTGGGGATGGCGGTGGCGATTCCGGACGGGCTGATCGTGCCGGTGATCCGCGATGCCGACCGCAAGTCGCTGCGCGAGATCGCCGTCGAGTCGCGCGCGCTTGCCAGCCGAGCGCGGGACGGGAAGCTGTCGCTGCCCGAAGTGCAGGGCGGCACTTTCAGCGTGACGAACCTCGGCATGTTCGACGTCGAGGAGTTCCACGGGATCATCAACCCGCCGGAGGCCGGCCTGCTGGCGGTGGGCACCACCGTGGAGAAGCCGGTCGGGCTGGACGGCCAGATCGTGCTGCGACCCCGCATGCGGGTAACGCTGACCGCGGATCACCGCGCCTACTCGGGCGACGTCGGCGCCCGCTTCCTCCAGGCGGTCAAGCGCCTGCTCGAACAGCCGCTGCGACTGGGCTTCTAAACTGGCGCACGGGCTTGCTAGGTATCGCTGGCTTCGCCAGAGGTGCGCAGCACGCCCGTAGAGGTACTTCGCAGCCACACGCCGGCGCGCCGCGGAAGCGGTGGGGCTGTTAGGGCGCCCCGCCGCGGCGCAGGGTAGCCACAGCGGCGAGGATGGCGGCGGCGAGCTCGCGCACGCGCGGCGCGTCGCTGGTGGCGAGGATCTCCCGCGCCGGGGCTTCGAGCGCGTCGGCCACGTCGCCCTGCAGGTAGCCGAGCAGGCTCACGAGCTGCGCGTACTGGTCGGCGCTGACCGTGTCGGACGGGGGCGAGCAGGTGTAGTCAGCGAAGTTGTTCAGCGCCCGCGTGAGCCGTGCCCGCGACGAGTTCTCCTGGTCGTCCGACGTCACGAGGCGCCAGCCCGTCGGCACATAGGGATAAGGGTAGGGCGCGAGACCGGCGATCCAGGGGAACGGGGGCAACGTCCAGCCTGTGGGTACCAGTCGCGGCTCCTCGGGCGCGGACGCCGCGAAGCGCCGCACGAGCTGGCGCGCGGCGCGGCAGTCGGCGCTGGTCTCCTGGGCAGCCGCCAGCCGAGGCGTGCCGAGCGCGGCCGCCGCGACGAGGCTGGCGAGCAACAGACGAATCCACATACCCCCTCCTCCCGCGACGGGCGCCGCGGCCGCCCCATTATACGCCGCCCGGGTCGCCACGGTGGCCGCCCACCCGCCGCCCCTGCTACCCTTCCACTAACTTGTCAGAGGAGCTACTGATGCCACGCTCGTCGCGCGACCTCACCCCGGAGCTTCCCCTGCGCCGGCCGCGCGCCTGGCTCGTGGCGGTCGCCGCGCTGCTTTGCGTGGGCGGGGCGCCGCGCGCGCTGGCGCAGGGGCCGGCGGCCTCGCCCCCGGCCCTACAGTGCCCGACCGACGACCCGATGTGCACATACGGCGAGCGCCACCTGGCGCGGGACGGCTATGCGTACCAGATGATGACGGTGAGCGGCGGGGCCGACTGGTCGACGCGGTTCTGGGTACGGAGCGCCCAGGGCGAGGTGCTGCTGGCGGTACCGCCGCTGCGGGGCGACGCCTACCTGGCCGTGCAACGCGCGGACGGCGACCAGACGAGCGCGACGCCGGCCGTCCGCATCGTCAGCTACCACTATGGCCCGGACGACCCCGCCTACGCGCCGTCCGGCCTGTCGAGCACGGTCTATCACTACGATGCCGCGAGCGGCAGTCTTGTCGCCGACGAGCCGGCGATCCAGCCGGTTGCCAGCCCGGCGGACATCCGTCAGATGCTCGCGAACGAGGGCTGGACGCTCGTCTTCCCCGACCAATAGCAGCGGCGCCCGCCGGGGCCGATCGCGGCGTGCAGGCCGCCTGGCGCGTCCGATTCGGTGGTCCCCGGCGACTGTTGTAACGAGTTGCGTCGCGAGAGGGCACTGCATTACAATGGCGGCATACCGCCACGTCGCTGGCCCCATGCTTCCCGAGCGACCGGCGGCCGGGCATCCTCCCTGGCGTCTCCTGACCTCCAACCGTGGTGGCGGCTACCTGGTGCCAAGGGGACTGGCGCATGGGCAGCACGGGTTGGGCAAGCAGGGCGATCTCTGCCTGGCGGGCCTGGGCCGCGCACGGCGTCGCGGCACGCCGGCGGGCTATCGCTGCCTGCCTGCTAGCCACCGTGCTCGCCGTTGCGGCGGGCCTCAGCGTGCCGCAGCCAACCGACCCGGGCGAGGGGCTGGGCGGCGTAGCCACGCCCGAATCGACGCGGGGCGCGCACGTGCTCATGGCGTTGCCGACGCCCCCACCGCGCCCCCAGGTCGCCGTGTTGCCTGCTGACGACGAGGAGGAGGCCGATCCGGCCGTTGCGCCACCGCGCGAGCGGCGGGTGGCCGTCTCGCGGGCGACGCGCGCCACGGCTCCGTCGACATCCTCTCGCTCCACGCGGGAGCCGCGCGCGACGAGCACGCCGCGTCCGCCTGGCGCTACCCGCACGGCGCGGCCGGCTGCCACGCGCTCTGCCGCGAGCGCGGCGCGGCCCACGGCCACGCGGATGGCACGCGCCCGGCCCGGCCCCGCGCCCGCGCCGTCGCCTAGCGCCGCGCCGTCGGCAATCGCCGCGCCGCTTGCACTCGTTCCTGATATCGAGGACGACGAGGATGCGGCCCTGGCGGGACCGCATCAGCCTACCACGCGGACCCGGCTGCTGCGCCAGCGACGACCCAGCCGACCGCGCGCAACGGCCACCCCGACGCCGGCGGTCGCGGACCCGGATGACGCCGACGAGCCGGAGGCGGATGCTCCGAGCCGCCGGACGCGCCCGGCCCGGCCGCCGCGCGCGCCACTCCCCACGCGCACGCCGCGCCCCACCGCCACGCCGCGGGGCTTGGGCGGGGGCCGGACGACCGCCACGCCCCGCCCGACGAGCACGCAGGCGCCCACGCGCACGCCGAGCCCGACGCGCACGGCGACGCTCACGGCCACGCCGGTGCCGCGTCCGCTGGCGAGTGGGAGCCGGTTTGTGGCCGTGGTGGCGGGCGCGAGCGGGACCAGCGTGAGCGGCGCGCTCACGGGGCGGGCGCTGCTGTTCGGCCTGGACGCCACCCTCGCGGGAGCGGAGTTCACGGGGCTGCGGCTCGGCACTGGCAGTCTGAGCGCGGGTGCGCTACGGGGCTACGACACCCTGGTCTTTCTGGGCGTGTGCAAGCTCGACGCGCTCACGGCCGACGAGCGGGCCGCGGTGCGCGAGTTCGTCACGACGGGCGGCAAACTGGTGCTGCGCGACAGCAACGACGCTGGCGTCTGTCCCGGCGACGACCGGAGCTACGCCGCGCTCGGCCTGCCGTTCGGTACCGCCGCGCCACCCGACCGCAATGCGCCCGCCCCGGTGCAGGTGGTGGCGGAGTCGCCGCTGGCCAGCGCCGATCCGGGGTCGCCGTACTTCGTGGACCCCGCAGCGCTGAGCGCCGCACCGTACAGCGCGGGCGACGCGGGCTACGTGACCGGCGCCAGCGGCGTGTGCGCGAGCCTGGTGGTCGCCGGGGCGGCGGGCGAGCAGCGAGTGGTGCGCGGCTGGGCGAACGTGGGCGCCGGCACAGTGGTGTACGACGGCTGGGACACGGGGGATGGGCGGAAGGCCAACGCGCCGCTGGCGAAGCACTTGTGGTACCTCGACCTGCGAGCGCCCTGGCCCTTGCCCGCGAGCTGCCCGCCGTTGCCGGCGCAGCCGTCCGTGACGCCGACCGCGACCCCGTCGCCGTCGCGCACGCCATCGCCCAGCCCGACGCCGAGCGTCACGCCGCGCGCCACCCCTTCGGCGACGGCTACGGTGACCGGCACGCTGACGCCGACCGTCACGTCCACGCGCTTGCCGCGGCGCTCGCCCACGCCCGTGCGCCGACGGACGCCCACCCGCACGCCGTCGCCGAGCGCAACGCCAAGCGCCACGGCGACGCCGAGCGTCACCCCGACGCCGACTCCGAACGGCATCATCCCCGCCAGCGGAGGCCCCGACGCCTTCGGCTACACGTATCGTGACAGCCGCCTGCCCGGCGGCCCAGCCTACAGCTGGCCGGACCCCGTCCACGGGGGAGCCCGCCTCGCGGCGCTGGACGAGAGCGACAACCTGCGGGCGGGGCCGGTGCCGCTCGGGTTCGACTTCCCCTTCTACGGGGGGACTTTCAACGAGGTGTACGTGGACACGAACGGCCTGCTGAGCTTCGTGGGGCCAGCCGGTTCGTCGCCGCCTGGCAACGTCCCGCTCACGGGCGCGGGCGCCCCCGTGGCCCTGGTGGCCCCGTTCTGGGACGACCTGGTGACGTGGCGCGCCAGTCGCTGCGACGGAGCGCCCAGCGAGCGGGGTGTCTACACGTTGAGCGGCGGTGCGGGGGAGGGGCGCTTCTTCGGCGCGGCCTGGGTTGCGGTGGATCGCAACCCGTGCTCGGCGCGGCTCCCGCTGGGCCAGGGGTACAGCTTCGCGGCATTTCTGTACGCCGATGGACGCATCGTGTTCCAGTACCGCACCCTCGACGGCACAACGACCTCCGCCACGGTCGGCATCCGCAGCCCGGACGGAAAAAGCGCGCTGCAGTACGTGTACAACGCGGCGGGGCTCGGCGAGGGGCGCGCGGTGGAGTTCCGGCCGCCGGCGCCGAGCGGCGACGTCCCGCTGCTCGGCACGCTGCGCGTCGCCGCCGAGCGCGCCGGCACGCCGTCGCCGACGCCCACCGCGGGCCCGGCGCGCGGCACGCCGTCGCCGACGACGCCAGTGGCGAGCACCCTCACGCCCGCGCTGGCCAGCCCAACGCGCGCCGCGAGCCCCACGCCGACGCCCACCGTGACGCACACGCCGAGCCCCACGGCAACGCGCACGCCGACGCCCACGCGCACGGCCACGGCCACGAGCACGCGCACCCCGACAGCGACGCGCACCCCGACGGCCACCGCCACGCGCACGCCCACCCGTACGCCCACGCGTACCCCAACGCGCACGCCGACCCGCACGCCCACGCGCACGGCCACGCCCATCCCGACGCCGACACGGGTGCCGACGGCCACCCCGGCGCCGGCCCGCGCGGCCGCGCCGGGGCCGGGAGCCGCACCCGCGCCGGCGGCCGCCCGCTAGGCGGGTATCGGCGCCGGCGGGTCGCCGAGCAGGCGCCACAGGCCGGGTTGGTCAAGCTGGGGGCGGGGGCAGTGCCAACCGGTGTCGGCGTGCGATACTTAGACTGTCTTGGGCAGGCTCGGGCCGGCTAACCATGCTCGTGGCAGGGAGGAGCCCGTGGAGGATGCTGGCGGCAGCCTTGGGCATCCTGCGTCCCGCGCGGCGCAGCGAGCGGCGTTGCGCGTCGCCCAGGAGGCGGCAGCCCACGTACCCGCCTACGGCCGTTTCCTGCGCCGCGCGGGCTACGATGCCGACCGGCTGCGCACCTTCGCCGACTTCTGCCAGCTCCCCACGATGGACAAGGCGTCCTACCTTCAACGCTACTCGCTGGGCGAGCGGTGTCGACAGGCTGACCTGACCCGGGCGTACATCACGGTAGCTAGCTCGGGCACGTCCGGGGGGGCAACGCTCTGGCCTCGCTACCCCGAGCAAGAGCCAGCGACTATCGCCGGGGTCCGAACGTTGCTGCAGGAGCATTTTCGGATTCTCGATCTGGCCACATTGGTGGTAATCGCAGCGGCCACGGGACCCTGGGCGTATGCTACGGGGATGACGCTAGCAACCCAGCGAATCTTCGCGGAACCCGGGGTTTGCGGGACGGTAGTTACCCCGGGCTTGAACCAGGACGAGACGCTTCGCTTCATCGCGGAGCTAGGCCCGCACTATGACCAGGTGCTCCTCGTGAGCTATCCGGCGCTGGTCCCGTCGCTGCTGGAGGCCGGGAGCCGGCGGGGCATCGACTGGCCCTCGCTCGCGGTTTCGGTGCTGACAATGGGCGAAGGCGCCACGGAAGCGCAGCGAGAGGCCATCCTCCGGCAACTCGGGGCGGACGCGGGCTCCTTGAGGGGCTTTGTGAACGCTTTCAGCGCGACGGAGGCCGCAGGAGTGATCGGCTATGAGAGTCGGCTATGCCTCCTGCTGCGCCGGCTCTGCATCGAGCAGCCGGCGCTGGCCAAGGCGCTGTTTGGCACCCCCATTCTTCCCTCCATCAATCAGTACAACCCACTGGGGTACTTCCTTGAGACCAGCGGCGACGAGGTGTTGCTCACGATGCGGGGCGCCGTGCCGCTGATCCGCTACAACACGCACGACCGTGGCGGTCTCTTGAGCTTCGCTGAGGTCATCACTATCTGCCGTGCTCATGGATACGATCTTCAGGAGGAGTGGCGCCAGCGACAAGGTGGTCCCGTAACGATGCGGCCAGCACCATTCTTCTACGTCCACGGGCGCAGCGACGCCGTGATCCTGCACGGCGGCAACGTCTATCTCGACGAGATCGCGCACGTGCTCGAACAGCCGCCGCTAGGGGCCTCCAACACCGGGCACTTCGAAGTGTCCCAGGCGGCGAGCGCCGACGGCCAAGTGACGTTGCGGTTGGTGGTGGAGCTACGGGAGGGGATCAGTCCCGGCGAGGGACTATCCACGCAGTACGAGCGCGACTTCCTTGCCGGGTTACGGAGCGTGAGCCCGCGCTTCCAGGCCGCGTACGACGCTAGCCAAGGCCGCGCCAAAGTAGTGGTGACGCTGGTGCCGCACGGTAGAATGGCGGGCAGCGGCCCCAAACGACGACGTGTGGTGCTGCCGCACGACAGCGCGAGTACCGACAACCCCGCGTCAGCGAACGCGGACCACGACTGAGCGCGGCACCGCGCAGGTTGTGGGGCAAGCGCGGCACTTGGAGGGTGCGGCGGGGGGTCGGCCGCTAGGGAGCGCCGTCCAGAGTGCGGACCGCGTCATCGGCGAACTGATAGTCCAGGAATTCGTCCAAGTTAGGCCGCTGGGGCACGTAGCCATGCTCCACTTGCCAGTTCAAGAACGTCGTCAAAGTCTGACTGTTGATGCGTCCATCCCGCGCGACGGCGAGATAGCCTGCCTTGCTCAGGATCTGGGGGGAGATATTGGCGGATTCGGCTAGCAGGGCGATCACCGCGTCGCGATCGCGGCCATACTCCATAGCGTCCATGTAGTCGCGGGCAGCGCGGACATAACCGACGGCGAACCGGCGCGCGACATCGGACTGCTGATGGCCGAACTTCTCCGCGAAGACGATCATTGCGATCTCGTAGTTGGGAATGTAATCGCCGGCGTCCCCAATGCGCGCGGCTAGTCCCCGGTCCTCGGCGATAGCGCCCCAAGGCTCGGGCACGATCGCTAGGTCGGCGCTGCCACCACCGAACGCGGCCAGGATTTCGGGGAACCCCATATACTGCACGTCGGCAAGGTCGGATACGGTGAGCCCGACTTCGTCCAGCATGCGGTCCAACGCCGGCTCCGCAGGGTTCCCGCGGGCGGGATGCGCCACGCGCTTACCCCGCACGTCGGACGGACTCTGAACTACCGGTTGCCCGCCGGCGAGGCGTGAGAGCACCGGATAGCCGCGATTTCCGGGGGTAAGCAGCGAGGCGTCCAGGGCCAGAACGAGCCGGATGTCGCGAGCGAGCGCATTGAAGAAAGACGGCAGGGGCGGCGCCGAGGCCACGTCGAGGTCGCCACGACTGAGAGCTGGCAGCGCATCGCCGGCACTCCCAAATTGCTCGCTGTGCAGGTCGATCCCTAGTTCGCGGAAATAACCGCGTGCATCCGCGAGGTGAATGATGTTGCCAAGCCCCTGAGTTCGCGCCGCTCGGACGACGGCCGGGACTGGCGAGGGCTGATCTGCGCCCTGCGCCGCGCTACCTGACGCCGGCGGGGCGGCAGCGGCCGGCGGGGCCTGACTGGTCGCCGTCGATTGGACACCGGGGGTAGGCGCAGCCGGGGACCGGGGGGCACCGGTACACCCGGAAAACGTCAGTACGCCGCTGCTCAGCAACACGAGACATAATCGCCGACCACTCACGATACCGATACCAATCATGCACAACCTTATGCGGATCGAGTTGGTGTGCAGGGCCATCTTTCACAGTATAGACTAGAGATTAGCAGAAGGAGCAGTCCCGGAATGGACGGGGAGCGCGAGATCCTACCGGCACCGGCCCGTCCGCCCGATAGCCTTCCCGCCGCACTGACCGCAGCCACCGCCCGCCTGGTCAGCGAGCCAAGTGACGAGGCGGTCGGTCAGGTGCTGGTGGAAGAAGCGGCCCGGCTGGTCGGCGCACCCGATGTCCGCCTAGCACTGCTGAACGGGGAAGCCGCGTGGTGGGTGCTAGGGCACGCCATCGGCCCCGCCGCGGGACGTCAGGGTGAGCGGCAGCCCCTTCCCGCCGGGATACTCGGCTACATCATACAGAGCGGGCAGCTGCTTGAAGTCGCGGACCTAGCAAGGCATCCACTGGCCAGCGCCGAGCATGGCGGCCCCGCTTGCGGCAGCGTGATCGGCGTACCGTTGCGGTTGCGAGGGGAACTCCTCGGCGCAATCATGGCAGCCCGTCCCACAAGCACCACGGCATTCGGAACGGATGAGTTAAGCGCACTCCAAGTCCTCGCCGACGTCGCGGCGGCTCGACTCGGCGCCGAGCCCCGCGGCCAGAATCTGCGGGCGCGCGCGCAAGACTTGGCTGGGCTCAACCCGGTCTGGCGGCCGCCACCGGAACTGGCCGGGGACTTCGTGATCGTGACCACGGGTCGCGACCAGCCCTTTCTGGACCTAGACGAGGCAGCCTGTCGTATTCTTGGCTACCCTCGCGACGCTCTGCTGCAGTGCTCGATGCCCGACATCATCCCGCTCCCGCCTGGCGGGGAAAAAGTGGACACCTTGGCTGGTGTCCGCGATCAGATGGTGCGGGGCATCCCGATCAGTTTCGACACAATCGCTCGCCGGCGAGACGGAAGCCTCTTCCCCATCCGCCTGATGATTCAGCGGGTGACAGACGCCACTCCCCCGATCTATCGCTGCATCTTCTCGGACTTAAGTCATGAGAAGAACGCCCAGCTCCAGGCTATTCAAAAGGAAAAGCAACGATTACTTCAGGAGATCGGCTCTAGTCTAGCGCACGAAATGAACAGCCCGCTGGCGGTGATTCTCGGTAATCTCGAAATGATCTTAGAGGAATTTCGTGATGACGACCTCCAGACGATGCTGCGCCCGGTACACAATGCCGCGGAGCGAATCTCGAGCGCCGTGCATGAGCTCCAACGCTTCGCGAAGCCGATCCTAGCTCGCGGGTGGGCCTCTGTGGATATCAGCGAGCTAGCGGGTGACGCAATCGAGAAGACCCGAGGGCTCTGGGACGCAACATCCGGGTACAAGGGCCCTCCAATCGAGGTACGACTCCAGGCGTCGCCGGTGGCCCGAGTACGGGGCAATCCTATCGAATTGACCGCTGCAATTCGCGAGTTGATCGCGAACGCCGTGCAGGCGCTGCCCAATGGTGGGGTCATTACCATTAGTACTGCTCAGGTCGACGAAGGCGTATTGTTGAGCGTGAGCGACAGCGGCGTGGGAATGCGCGACGCGACACTACAGCGCTGTCTCGATCCCTTCTTCACAACCCGGCGACCGCTCGCGACAGGTCTGGGGCTGAGCCGAGTTCACCACACTGTGTTGCAGCACCAGGGCCAACTGCGTATTACAAGTGGCGAGGGGACCGGCACTCAGGTAACGATAGTCTTACCGTTCACGCTGCAAGAGGACGCAGACGCCTGACGTGCCGCGCCGGGAACTGACGGCCGGGCCAGTCGACGGCCGAACGGCGCCGGCGGGGCGGTCAGGGGGCGCGGAGCAGCGTCCGGTCGGGCGCGGGGCCGACGCGGCCGAGGCGCTGGTGCGCGTAGTCGAGATACTGGTAGTCGACGAAGTCGGCCAACGGCTGGCGCTCGGCCACAAGCCCGTGGCGCTCGTACCAATCCTGGTCGGCGGCGATGGAGGCGAGGTTCAGGTAGCCGTCGGGATCCAGGCCCGGCGGCACCATGCGGTCGTAGAGCGCAGGGTCCTTCACGGTAGTGCGCTCGCTCAGAATCTGGACGATGGCGGCCTTGTCGCGCCCGTGATCGAAGGCGGCGACGACGTCGCGGACGCCGCGCAGGTAGGCGACCATCCAGCGCCGCGCCGCCTCGGGCTGGTGCTGATAGAAGCTCGGCGCGTACAGGATGCCGGCGATCTGCTGATCGGGGTATAGCTCGTCGGCGCCCTTGAAGCGCACGCCGACGCTGCGGCTCACGGCCGTCGTGACGAACGGCTCGATCAGCGCCGCCGCGTCGACGGAGCCGTTGGCCAGCGCCGTAATCATATCGGGAAAAGGCATATTCACCACGTCGAGCGCGCTGAGGTCGAGGCCGAAGGCGCGGAGGCCGCTCTCGATCTGCAGCTCCATCGGGGAGTTGGCGGAGGGCGACGCGACCTTCAGGCCCCGCAGGTCGGCGAGCGTCTGCACGCGGCCGCTGTCTATCAGGTCCTTGCGCACCACCAGTGCGTTGAACCCATGGCCGCGCGAGTTGAGCCCCTTGTCGGCCACCAGCTTGACGGGAATGTCGCGCGAGATCGCGTTGAACAGGCTGGGCGTGGGGGCACCCGCGCCCACGTCGAGCTGGCCCGCGGCGAGCGGGGCCGTCATCTCGGGGGTGGCGCCGAACGGCTCGAGGCTCGCGTCGAGGCCCTCGTCCCGGAAATAGCCACGCGCGGCGGCGACGTAGATGCCCGCGTCGGAGAGCGAGCTGAGCACTCCGATCCGGACGGCGACGGGGGGCGCGAGCGGCGCCGCGGCGTCGGCCGGGGCGGGCACATCGGCGGGCGGGGCAGGGCCGCGCGCGACGACCGGGGCCGCCGGGCCGTGGGCGGCGGACGCGGAGGGCGGCGGGGTAGCCGAGGCGGGCGCCGGCGAGGGGGCGGCAGGCGACGGGGCGCTGGCGCCGCAGGCGACGAGCAGGGTCAGGGTCAGCAGGGCCAGGGCAGGGCGAACGGCGATGATCGCCTTCCTCGATCGCGTCATCGAGCACGTCTCCTTCACGGCGTGGGTTTGTCGCGCCGTGGGGCCAGGCCGCCGAGTCCACGGGCGACGACTGGCCCTCTCTGGCACGGTAGCGGAAGCGGCCCCATCGCCGCCAGGCGCGGGTTGCGCTAGTCCCGGCCGAGCAGCGGCCTCTCGCCACCGGCACGGTTCTAGAGCCGCGTGCGGGGCGCGGCGCGGCGATGCTCTCGGCCAGGTAGCCAGCGGCTCGCTATACTGGGACGAACCGAGGTGCCCCTCCGCGGGGCGACCACCCCCGGCCGACTTCCCCGCGAGGAAGGGGAAAGACGCGGCGTGGGGGGAGCCGGGCGTCCCCGGCCGCGGCGTGGGGACGGACGCCGGCGGCAGCGCCGCTGGATGCCCCTGCCGTGGTCGGGTGGGGCGCCGGGCGTTGCGCATGTCGGCGGGCTTGCGGGGCGGGGGCTCGCCCCGGCGCAGGAGAGGAGTGGGAGAGGACAGGATGCGCGCGCTGTTGCTGGCGGTGATGTTGGTACTGGCGCAACCGGGGACGCAGGCGCCCGGCGTGGTGGCCGAGAGCCAGGCGCAGGGCGAGTGGGGCGTGGCGGCGATCGACACGCGGCTCAATCCGCAGCACCGATATACGCTGCAAGTGGACGGCCCCGACGGCAGCTCGTTCACGCTGCGCTACCTCCAGGTGTACGTCAGCCACCAGCCGACGAACGGCGGCTCGGGCAACGACGACGGCAGCTTCCAGGGCACAGCGCCCTACGAGGCCGATCTGGTCCCTCCCGCGCCACAACTGCTCTTCTGGCGCTATTCGGCGGTACTCAGCCCCGACCAGCCCGCCGAGATGACGATCCGCCTGCTGGACCGCGGCCCCGGTTGATCTGGCGGCGCCCCGGCCGCCATGCGTCGAGCACCCCAGGGTGGGAGCCTGGCCCCAGGGTTCGATATACTGTCAAGTAACTCCCTGGAGGTGCTCGATGGCGCTGCCCCGTGTCTCGCGTCGTACGTTGCTTCGTCATTCCGGCTGGGCCGTCCTCGGCGGCCTGGCGCTCCCTGCCGTGCTGGCCGCCTGCGGTCAGCAAGCGAACGGCTCGGCCGCGCGGCCGTCGCCCGACGCGCCGGCCGCGCCCGCGTCGTCCACGCGCCTCCGCAAGCTGACCAGCAACTGGACGGCGGTAAGCGGCGGCATGAGCGGCATCTGGTCCGCGCAGGAGGCGGGCCTGTTCCGCGAGGAGGGGCTCGACCTCGAGCTGGTACACATCGCCAGCACGTCGCGGGCGATCCAGAGCATGCTGGCCGGCGAGCTGGCCTTCAGCCCGCTCGATCCCGCGGCGGTCGTTCAGGCCAACCTGAACGGAGCGGATCTCGCGCTGGTCGGCGCAGTGACCAACCGGCTGGTGTTCTCCGTGCTCACGCGGCCAGAGGTCCAGAGCGCGGAGCAGCTGCGCGGCAAGACGATCGGCATCACGCGGATCGGCTCGTCCACGCACACCGCGGCGCTGGTGGCACTCGACCTGTGGGGACTCAAGCCCGACCAGGACGTGTCGCTGCGGCAGCTGCAAGAGGTGCCGGCCATCCTCAGCGGCTTGCAGGCTGGGCAGATCGACGCCGGGGTGGTGTCGCCCCCGACGAACACGCGCGCGCGGCAGGCAGGCTTTCTGGAGCTGCTGAATCTCGCGGAGGAGGGACCGCAGTACCCCTCGATCTGCCTCGGCGGCACCCGGTCCTGGCTGAGCGCGAACCCTGACGCCGCGCGCGCGTACCTGCGCGCCTACGTCCGTGGCGTGCAGCGATTCAAGTCGGACCGCGACTTTGCGCTCGGCGTGCTGCGCAAGTACCTGGAGGTCGACGACGCGGCGATTCTAGAAGACACCCACGCCCAATTCTCGCGCTACATCGAGAACGTGCCGTACGTCAGCGCGGAGGGCATGGCCCGCCTGATCGCCGACCTGGCCGCCGACGAGCCGCGGCTGGTCGGCCACACGCCCGACCAGTACGTGGACGACGGGCTGGTACACGACCTGGAGGCGAGCGGGTTCCTGAAGGAGGTCTGGGGCGCGTAGGCGGGACCGGCGGGCGGCGAGGCGGACGGCCGTCCGCCTCGCCGGCCGACAGGCCGACGCGAATCCGGGAATTTCCCCGCGCAATTCGTTTCACTCGCCATAACACTACAATTTGTGGCACAGTCTATAGCCACCTACTACATGTTGTGTGGTCGGGTCGTTGTGGGCTGCTCGCTATCCTTGACACTGGCTGGCTCGGGTGCAATAACAAGCCTACGCGCCGCCGCGGCCGGACGGTCGGCGGCGTGCCGGTCGGCGCCGGGCGGCAGCTGTCGCCCGGCCGAGCCCGACCGGGGGACCTTGTCCGGAAAGGAGCTCCCGAGTGCGCCGATTGTCACGCCTGACGTCGCTAACGGGTGTTGCCGCCGCGTCCCTCGTCCTCGCACAGCTCGCAACCTGGCAAGCCTCACGCGCTCAGACCTGCAACGTGCGCGTTGAGATCGAAACGCCGGCCGACAACGCCACCGTGCAGTCGCGACAGGCCATTACGGGCTGGGCCGCCGACCTGGGCGCCAGCAGCGGGACGGGGGTGGACGCCGTCGTCGCGTCGCTGGACGGGGCGCTCGACTCGCCCGACAACCGCCTGGTGGGCGTCGCCGAGTACGGCGCGGCCCGCCCCGACATCGCGCAGACGCTGGGCGACGACCGCTTTACGAACTCGGGCTATACGTTCACCTGGGACACTTCGACCGCGCCAAGCGGGACCCACCCCCTGTTCTTGCAAGCGCACAGCGCCTGCGGCTGGCACACAACGAGCCATACGGTGACGATTCCCGGCGGGGTGTCCGCCGCCGCGCCCGCGCCGGCGGCCGCGCCCTCGCCCACTGTGGGCAACAGCATCACCGTGGTGGGCGGCACCGCCACGGTTGGCGTGGTGGCCACGCCGACCCGACCGGCCGTGAACACGGCACCCGCCACGGCGGCCGCCAGCGGCGGCGCCGGTGGGCTCGTGCTCACGCCGGGGGCGTTCGCGCCGCCGCCCACCACGACCGCGCTCCAGCCGCCCAGCAATCTCCGCCTGGCCGGCGCGACGAGCACGGGAGTGACGCTGAGCTGGGACCCGCCGCCGGGCGCGCCGCCCAACTCGTATCTGATCTACGAGAGCACCGTTACGGCAACCGGCGGCAACGCGACGCCGGTCGTCGTCGCGCGGGTGCCGGGCACCAGCACGTCCGTGACGCTCAGCGGCCTGCAAGACCCGACCCGCTACACGTACTACTTCACGGTGGCGACGGGGGCCGCCGACGGCACCGCGAGCCCGTACCTGCTAACGACGGTGAGCACGACGCCGGCCAACACGCGCGTGCCGGTGCCGCCCACGCCGCCCGGCGGCTTGCCCACGGCGACCGTTGCGACCGTGCCCGGCGCGAATCTGACGCCCAACGTCACGCCGGCCGCGGGCGCCGCGGCGCCGGCCAGCGGCGGCGCGAGCGGCAGCTTCGCGGCGTCGGTCAGCGCCGCGGGCAGCAACGGCGCCACGGTGACCTGGACCGCGCAACCAGGCGCCACGGCGTACAACGTGTACGGCGCGGCCATGCTGGCCGCGCCAGCCGGCCAGACGCCGCTCGCGGGCGCGCCGCCGAACCCGCTGGCCTCGGCTCAGCCGGGGACGTGGGTCGCGGTGGCGAGCAACGTGTCCGGCACCAGCACTTCGGTAACCGGGCTCGCGCCGGGCGGGATGTACGAGTTCCTGGTGCGTGCGGTGAACGCGTCGGGCGGGGAGTTCGCCCAGACGACACCGCAGCAGCTCGCGGTGGCGGCTTCGGCCGCCGCGCCGGCCGCCAGCGCGCCGCCGGCCGGCAGCGTGCCGGCGGCACCCGGCACGCCGACTGCGGCCAACCCGGCCGCCCAGACCCCGGCGACCAGCCCGGCAAACTTCCTGCTGACCGTCTCGCCGACCACGAATACGAGCCTGACGCTGTCGTGGGTGCCGTACGCGGGCGCCACGACCTACGGGGTGCTCGTATCGCGGCCGCCGGGCGGCCAGTTCGTCGCGGACTCGTCGCGGGCGGCGCTGACGACCACCGGCACGGTGATCGACGGCCTAACGCCCGGCAGCCAGTTCACGTTCGTCATCGCCGCGAAGGACGCGAACGGGCACGAGCTGGCACGCACGAACCAGGTGCAGGCGACGGTGGGCCAGCCGGCCGCGCCGGGCCCACTGGGGATGGGGCCGTTCCCCCAGGCGACCACGGTCGCCACGCCGATCCTGGTGCCTACCGCGAGCCTGCCGGGCGCCGCGCCCGCCGTCTCGCCTGTCGGGGTCGGCGCGCCCGGCACGGCGTCCTTGCAGCTCATCTCGAACCCCAGCGATCCGGGCACCGCCAACCTGCAGTGGAACCCCGTCCCGGGCGCGGCCTCCTACTCGGTGTGGGCGATGAGCCCCGGCGGCCAGATGCAAGTCGTCGTGCCCTCGACGCAGAACGCGGCCGCCTATATCCCGAACCTGCCGGCGGGCCAGATGACCTTCCAGGTGCGCGCCCGCGACGCCAACGGCACGGACATGGCGCAATCCAATCCGGTCACGGCGACGATCGCGCCCCATTAGCCCTCACGACGCGCGCTTTCCCGCCGGCCACCGGAGCCGCCGCCATCCTCGGGTGGCGGCGGCTCCCGCGCGATCCCGCCCGACGCTTTCAGCCGCCGGTGGCGCGCGCCGGGTAGAATGGAGTAGGCGGCCCGGCACGCATCAGGGCCGCTCGGTCCATCAGCGAGCGCGGGAGGCAGCGCGTGGGGGAGCCAAGCGTCGCCCGAGTCCGGCGCGTCTGCAGCGGCTGCGGCAAGCGTAGCTGGGGCGAGAGCGCCAGCGGCACGTGCGCCATTTGTGGCGGGACGCTGCGGCCGATGACGCGCTTCGAGAGCTTCATGGACCGCTGGTTCGGCCCTTCCGAAGCCTTCGAGTCGGAGTTCTACCATCGGCACCGCCAGCTCATGGAGCTGCTGTGGGCGTCGGACGGCCGAGGCCAGGAGTACTACAACATCCTGCAGCCCGGCGTGCCGTATTCTCGCTTCATCAAACGGGTCACTGAGATCGTCTGTCAGGGCATCCAGGAGGGCTGGGTGGAGGTCCGCCTGCCGCCGGTGCCGACCACCGACGATGCTGCCTATGGCGTCGAGTTCAAGGACCCCGACCGCTTTGCCGCGGCCGTCACCGACGCCTTTCCCCCGAGGAAGCCGACCTGACCGGCGGCCGCTATGCTAAGATGATGTCCAACGTGCGCCCAGGCCGAGCGCGGGACGCCACCTCTCGGCACGCCGAGCCCGCGCCGTGAAACGGCCGCGCGCCAAGGGCAAGAGGTGCGCCGCGCGGCGGCGCCCGCTCGACCCCGGCCGCACGTCGGAGACCGCGAGCTAGATGGTGAGTGAAGCTCCGGGGCCGCGTCCCGAGCCCCTCAGCGAGGAGGACCTGGCCGCGATCGAGGCGCGTAGCGCCGCGGTCGTGGCGCTCAGCGTGCGGCTGCGACGGGCCGGGCCGGCCGGCTCGCCGCACGTGGGCTCGGCAGCCATCGGCGGGTGGCTCGACGACGTGTGCGGCAACGACGTGCCGCGCCTCGCGGCGGAGGTCCGGCGGCTGCGCGCGGAGATCGCGTACCTGCGCACGCTGCAGGACGACGGCGGCACCAGCGAGGCCGAGCGCCTGCGGGCCGCGCTGCGCGGCATCGCCTCGGCGACCTGGAAAGTCTGGTTTGCCGACGCCGCGGCCCAGTCGATGGTGCAGCAGGCGCGCTGGGCGCTCGGCGAGGGCGACTAGCGGGGCGCGGGCGCCCGCGGCAACCGACCTGTCAGCGCGCGGCGCGGCAGCTCCATCACGGCTCGTCGCCGTCGCTTGGCAGGTGAGGATAGGCCCGCTGCTTGCGCGTCGGATCGGTCTCCCCGCCCGGGTCGGCGGCGCTGGGCGACGCTTTGCCCTTCATGGTCGGGTCGGGCGAGGGTGGCGGACTACCTCGCTCCTGCGCCAACTCCTCCTGCATCTCCTTGTAGGCGATCTCTTCCCGCATTGTGCTGCTCCTCGGCCGTCACGTCATTCGGCGTAACGGCAACGATTCACTCGCCGGCGACGAGGCAGTAGGTGCAGGCGACGTGCCAGTCCTGGCAGAGTGGCAACCTGGCCCGGAACTTGTAGTACTACGTCGTCGCGAGTGATATCCGATCCGGCCCTGGGGTTCGCCGACGGAGGCGGGCCCTCACCCCGACCCTCTCCCAGGGGGAGAGGGAGTAAGGGAACGCCGCCCCCGGCTTCGGTATGAGTTGCCAGGTGTTGGCAACTGCCAACACCGAGCACTTGACCGTTGACAGAGCACGACGGTAGCCCGGAACAGGAAGGGGCGGAGCGCGCGAGCGGGGAGCGAGATCGATGCTGGGACACCGTACTGCGGTCGATCAAGCGCGGGAGCGGGTGGGCGTCGCGCAGGCGCAAGCGCACGACGCCGCGCGGGAGGCGAGCCCGTGGATCGAGCGGCTGAGCCGGCTCGGCTACGCCGCGAAGGGCACCGTCTACGTCCTGGTCGGCGTGCTGGCAGCGCAGGCGGCGGCGGGCGTGGGCGGTGACACCACTGACACGCGCGGCGCGCTGGCGCACGTGCTGGCGGCGCCGTTCGGGCAGCTCCTCCTCGCCGTCATCGCGCTTGGGCTGGCCGGCTACGCGCTGTGGTGCTTCGTGCAGGCGGCGCTCGACTGCGACGACGAGGGCAGCGACCTGCACGGCCTGGCCGCGCGCGTGGGCCACGCGGGCACCGGCGTCGTCTACGTCGGCCTCGTCGTCTGGGCGGTTGGGCTGCTGGTCGGCGCGAACGACGGCAGCGCCGCGGCCAGCGACCCGACCCGCGACCGTACCGCCTGGCTGATGGCGCAGCCGTTCGGCGCCTGGCTGGTCGGCCTCGCGGGCGCCATCATCCTCGGCGTGGGCCTGCACGCGCTGTGGCAAGCCTGGCGCAGCGACCTGAGCAAGCGCCTGCACCTCCAAGAGCTGAGCGCGACCCAGCGGCTGTGGGTCACGCGGATCGGCCGGGCCGGTTACGCGGCGCACGGCGTTACGCTTGGCCTGATCGGCGGGTTCGTGGTGGTCGCCGCCGTCCAGGCGCAGCCGGACGAGGCACGCGGGCTGGGCGGCGCCCTGGCGGCGCTGGCCGCGCGACCCGAGGGCCCGGGGCTGCTCGGCCTGGTCGCCGCGGGACTCGTGGCCTACGGGCTGTTCATGTTCGTGCAGGCGCGCTACCGCGACGTGACCGTCAGCTAGGCTGGCCGTCCCCGCCGTGCAGCCCGCGGTAGACCTTCTCAGCCGTGAACGGCAGGGACTTCAGGCGCACGCCGCAGGCGTCGTAGATGGCGTTGGCGATCGCGGCCGGCAGCGGCGAGTTCGGGCCCTCGCCGATGGCCTTGGCGTGGAACGGCCCCAGCCCTGTTTCCGACTTGATGAGGCTCGTGATGAGCGGCGGCATGTCGCACTCGGTGGGGATCTTGTAGTCGCCGAGGTGCAGCATCGTCGGCTTGCCGTCCTCGTCCACCGACAGGTCTTCCATCAGCGCCGAGCCAATGCCCTGCGCGACGTTGCCCTCGATCTGGCCGGAGTGACCGAGCGGGTTGAGCACCTCGCCCACGTCGTCGGCCGTGTAGATCGCGCGGAGGCGCACCTGGCCGGTCTCCGGGTCCACCTCGACCTCGGCGACCTGGGCGTGGAACGCGGTGATGCCCTCGAAGTGGCCGGCGCGATAGGTCGCCGTGCCGAGCAGCGGCCCGCCGTTGGCCGCCACGGCCGCCGCCGCGGCGTCGGCGAATTCGACGGACTCGGAGCCGCGGCCTGCGAAGAACGCGCCGCCGCGCCACTCCACCGCGTCGGTCGGGCAGCCCAGCAGGTCCGCGGCGGCCGCGGTGAGCTGGCCCTGCACGTCGCCCGCGGCCTGCACGAGCGCGCCGCCGACCATCTGCGTGATGCGGCTGCCGCCGACGCCGCGGTCGTAGGGGAACACCGTCGTGTCGGCGGTCCGCATCTCGACCTGTGTGAGCGGCACGCCGAGGCGCTCGGCCACGATCTGCTTGAGGACGGTGTGGGCGCCGGTGCCGACCTCGGTGATCGCGGTGATGACGCCGACGGTGCCGTCGGCCTCGACGGCTAGCTCCGCGTGGTACACGCCGCCGTGGGGGTGCTTGTTGCCGAAGGCTAGCCCGCGGCCGACGTGCGGCGCCTTCGGGCTGCCCCAGCCGGAGATCCGGGCCACGCGGCGCAGCGTTTCCTCGGCGCGCACCTCGTGGTAGCGCTCGCCGATGGGCGACAGGCCGCCCTCTTTGATGGCGTTCTTGACGCGGAACTCGACCGGATCGATCTCGAGCTGGCGACAGATCATGTCGACCAGGGACTCGACGGCGAACAGCACCTGCGGCTCGCCCGGCGAGCGCATGTGCCCGCAGGGGACGGTGTTCGTGTAGACCTGGTAGGCGTCGATCTGCACGTTCGGGATGTCGTAGGAGCCGCCACCCTTCTCCGCGCCGCGCAGGCCGACCGTCTCGGACGGCTTGTTGGCCGCGTAGGCGCCGCTGTTGTAGACGATGCGCGTCTGGCAGGCGACGATGCGCGCGGCGTCGGTGAGGCCCATCTTCACGGTGACCACGGCGCCGTGGCGCGGGTTCGCGGCGAGCAGCTCCTCGGTGTAGGTCATCACCGATTTGACGGGCCGGCCGGTGGCCTGGGCGAGGAAGTAGCAGATGGGGACGTCCATCGCCGAGCCCTTACCGCCGAAGTCGCCGCCGAGCGACAGCACCTTGATGTCGAAGCGCTCCTCGGGCAGCCCCAGGCAGGCCGACAGGTAGCCCTTGAGGAGATACGGCGCCTTGTTCGAGGCCCACACCTCGACCATGCCGTCGTCGCGCAGGCGGACGACGCAGGCGTGGGGCTCGAGATAGACCTGGTGCTGGGCGGGCTGGCGGAAGGTCTCCTCGAAGACGTGGGTCGCCTGCTTGAAGCCCTCGGCCACGTCGCCCTTGCGCCAGCTCTCCCAGGCGCAGGTGTTCGGCAGGTCGGGGATACGCTGGTCGGGCACGCGGTAGTCGGCCATGTTGGGATGGAGCCGCGGGGCATCGGGCTGCATGGCCGCGATGGGATCGTAGACCGCTGGCAGCTCATCGTACTCGACGGCGATGAGATTGACGGCCTCCTCGGCCACGTCGGGCGACTCGGCGGCGACGGCGGCCACGCGGTCGCCGACGAAGCGCACGCGGTCGACGGCGAGCACGAACATGTCGCGCATGCGCCGGCCGATGCGCGTGTCGGGCGGCAGGTCGGCGCCGGTGAGCACGGCATGGACGCCGGGCAGCGCCTTCGCCTTCGCGGTGTCGATGCGGACGATGCGCGCGTGCGGCAGCGGACTGCGCAGCACCTTGCACCAGAGCGTGCCCGGCAGCATGACGTCGGCCGCGTACTGCTCGGCTCCCGTGACCTTCGCCGGCCCCTCGACGCGGGGGACCGGTTGTCCAATGGCGATCGTGGCCATGCTGCCCTCCTGGCACCGATAGAGTGCGGGGCGCGGCGCCCAGCGCGCGGGCACGCCGCGAACCCCGACCCGAGTGGATTGTAGCTGGGGCGGCAGCGGCGGGCCGCTGCCTACGTACGGGAGTATGAGAAGGCGGCGCGGGCGCTGTCAAGCAGGGCGCCCGCGCGCGGTGGCGGCGCGCTCGATCACCGGCGGGGGCCTTGGACACGGCGGCGGCCGGTCCGCCGGCGGGACGTGAGCCGTCCCGGCGGGCGGACTGGCCGCGGGCACAGCGACTTCGCCGAGGAACGATCAAACGATGCTCCTTTACCAGTCGGTTAAGTGCTAGGCCGGGCGCGGGTTTGCGCGCGCTGGTCGGGCGCGGAAGGCCGCATCGTTTGCCCCGTACGATAATCCCCCGGGGGCTCGCGGCGGGCCGGGCCGGCGGGGGGAGGCCCCGGGCCGGGCGCGGGCGGCGAGCGCGGGGGAGGCGTGTACGGCGTAAGATTGCGACCACGTCGCGCCGGACGGCGGGCGCTCTCCGGCGCGCCGCGCGGCCGGATGCTGGGGGCGCGCCCTCACCCCGACCCTCTCCCAGGGGGAGAGGGGGAGGGACGAGGGGCCGGACCTCACCCCCCTGCCCCCCTCTCCCTTAGCAGAGAGGGAGAACGAGGGAGACGCCCTCACCCCGACCCTCTCCCAGGGGGA
>DATGMD010000059.1:0-14740 GCA_035293805.1 Chloroflexota bacterium
CTAGGTCGTGTTGGCAAAGGGGAGCGAGAGGCGGGTAGCCGCATCGTATGGCAGGCGAACAGCATGAGTTGACGGACGAGCAGTGGGACCGACGCGCCCCGCTCTGGCCACCGCAGAAGCCGCGCACGGGGCGCCCGGCCAAAGATCCTCGGACCGTGGTGGAGGCGATTGGCTGGTTAGGCCGGTCCGGGGCCCCGTGGCGCGACGTGCCGGCGGAATATGGCCCGTGGCAGACGGTGGCGAGCCGGTTCTACCGCTGGGAACACCCAGGGGTGTGGGCGCGGGGGCTAGCCGCGCTCCAGGCGCAAGCGGATGCGCGGGGGGCGTTCGGGTGGCTGCTGCACGACCTGGATAGCACGCGTGTTCGGGCGCATCAACATGCGGCCGGGGCCAAGGGGGGGCCCCCGCGCAGGAAGCTGGGCCGCCGTCGGGGCGGGTTCCGCACCAAGCTCCCTGTGCGAGCGGCGGAGAGCGGCAAGCCGGTGCCGTTCGGGCTCCGCGGGGGGCAGGAAGCGGCTTGCCGCTACGTGGCCCCGCTCGTGGAGCACGGCGCCGTCAAGAGCAGCCAGGGGGGCGACCGCGCTGGCGGCCGGATCGCATCGCGGGGGACAAAGGCGACAGCTATCGGAGCGTGCGCCGGTACTGACGCGGGCGGGGCATCGGCCGGGTGATCCCCAGGCGGCGGGACCAGGGACGGCCTGGGCCGTTCGACCGCGCGGCGTACCGCGAACGCCACCGCGTGGAGCGCCTGATCAACCGACTCCAGCAATGGCGGCGGGGCGCGACCCGCTACGAGAAGCGGGCGCGCAACTCCCTGGCGTTCGTGACCCTCGCCGCTATCCTGCTCTGGCTGTAGCTTTGCAAACACGCCCTAGGCGCGGGTGGGCACCTGGTGCGAAAGCAGCACGTCCCGGCGGGTGCGGGAGGACTTGACGATGGCCAGGCAGACCTCCAGGGTGGTGATACCCCAGCGGCCATTGTGGAGGGGCAGGCGGTCGGCGCGCACAGCGTCGTACAGTGCGTCCACCACTTTGCCTTTGTCGGGCGCGGCGCGGCCCAGCGGCACCGGCTCCTCGCACCGGCCGTCGTCGGCGTACACGACGACGCCGCGCGGCGAGGGGCGCAGGTCGCCCCGCTCGCAGCTCGCGATGACCACGCCGAAGTGCGGGTGGTGGGGCGGCGCTCCGTGGAACGGGGCGACTCTCGCTGCCTGCTGCAGCCCGCGGACAGAACGCTACACCACTTCGCATAACGAGGCCAACTGCCTCTTCATGGAGCATTGAATAGCGTTGAGACTAACGTTTGCTCATTGACACGCATTCTGAACGAGGCGCATAATTAGGGCGGATAACTTATATTACGTGCCTGGAGCTAGCACTCTCGGATTGAGAGTTGTCATTCCCGCATCAACTCGCCTGCTTCCGTGTCTGGTTCCCATTGTAGAGTGTCACGGTGTTCAGCGGTGTCCGGGGCCTCTACCGAGCGGGTCGCGCCTCCTAGCCCATGGCGGTTCTCGACGCGGGTGACCGATCGGCAGGCGAAGCTATATCGGTCATGCACCTGGCCGGGGCGGCAGGTGGCCGAGTTTTTTGGCAAGTTTTTGGCAACCTGGACGTGAAAAACGTGCCAAGAACAGGGTGGATACACATGCACCAGATAGACGAGCATCACAAGAAATCGGCTCTGGGACTGGTAAAATACTGATGCCAGATGTCGGCCAGTACCGTCCAATCCAGCGATATGTTGCTTCCTAAACCGTGCGCGCGGGTTCGAGTCCCGCCGGGGCTTCCAATTCCCTGTAATTGCGCCAGAAATTGACACCGAACGACACAGCCGGTCTGGCGTCCGGAAAACCGCGCGTCTCGCACGCGGGGCCGTCATGTCATGTCGCGATTTCCGCCACCAGACTGGCGCGATGTCGGCCGCGCTCAGGCTAACGTCGTGGTACCCGTCCGTCCTCTTGGCAAGTTTTTGGCAACTTGCACGACGTTTCCGGCCCTCGCCTCCAGACCGTCGACCGAGGTCCACAGATATCTCTTGGTCCAGCCGTTGCGTCAACGGGCAACCCTCTCCAGGGGCTTCGGTGGCCCGACTGGCGCAGCCGCCACTTACGGCTCGAGTGCTCCGTAGGGTCGATCGGTGTTGTAGTCCACTCGCTAAGAGCGTCTAACAAAACCGCGGAGCGTTATGGTAAATTACAGGTGTGGCAAGACCTCTTCTCTCCGACCGGCTCTGGCAGGAGATCGCCCCGTTGCTCCCGCCCGAGCCTTCCAAGCCCAAGGGGGGCCGGCCCCGCATCCCAGACCGCGCCGCCCTCACGGGGATTCTCTTTGTCCTCAAGACCGGCTTGCCCTGGGAATACCTCCCCCAGGAAATGGGCTGTGGCAGCGGCATGACCTGTTGGCGCCGGCTCCGCGACTGGCAACGCGCCGGCGTGTGGGAGCAGTTGCACCAGCACTTTCTCGACCGCCTCGGCATCCAAGACCGCATCGACTGGGAGCGGGCTCTGCTGGATTCCGCCAGCGTGCCCGCAAAAAGGGGGGCCCTGCGACGGGACCGAACCCCACGGATCGCGCCAAGCCCGGGAGCAAGCACCATATCCTGACCGAGGGGCAAGGCATTCCCTTGGTCGCTCAAGTGACGGCCGCGAACGTCAACGACGGCACGATGCTGGAGTCGATGGTCGATGCGATTCGTCCGATCCGTCGGCCGCTGGGGCGCCCCCGCCGCCGGCCCAAGAAGCTGCACGCGGACAAAGCCTATGATTACGGCTGCTACCGGACGGCGTTGCGCCGGCGCGGCATTGCGCCCCGGATCGCCCGCAAGGGCATCGAGTCGAGCGAACGGCTGGGGCGGTACCGTTGGAAGGTCGAACGGACCATCGCCTGGCTGCACCAGTCTCGGCGCCTGCGCATCCGCTACCAGCGCCGCCAGGACCTCCATCAGGCTTTCCTTACCCTCGCCTGCGCGCTCATCTGTTGGAACTTCCTTCGCTGACGGTTTTGTTAGACGCTCTAAGCCTCGATCATTAGCTGAGCTTCCTCCGGGTACTCGAACCAGTGCTCACTCTGGACACAGTGGCGCGGCATTCCGTTGGACTGACCGGGGCGTCCTGAGCGCAGGAGGGATCTGTAGCTTCCGTAGCAGTGGGAGCCCGTGGCCGAACTGACTACGGATCCATTCCCAAGCGCGGGACCGCTGCGCGTCCCTCGCATCGTCCTCGGCTATCAGTGCTCGGAGGTGTAACGCCGGGGCACCTGCTGAGACCTTACTTGTGCAAGGCAATGCGGCAGTCCAGAAGCGCGACGTTTTACCGGGAGAGGCTGCGTGCACACAGGTTTACTTGCCGCAAGGGCCTAGAAAAGAAGCGCGGGTCGCAGTCCGCGTCAAGCACACCACGGAGGTTATTGTGGAGAGCATCTTCGCACTTACCCAGCACGTATCCTATCCTTTCCTGCGCATCGCCCTGGGCGTCGTGCTCCTGTGGATCGGGGCGCTGCACCTCGTCGATCCTAGCCCGGTCGTCGGCTTACTCGGCGCATCACTCCCGTTCCTGGCCTTCAATGCCTTCGTGTACATCCTCGGCGCCGCGGAGGTCTCGCTGGGGGTCCTGTTGTTCCTGAACGTCGCCACGCAGTACGTCGGCGTCGCGCTGGTCGGTCTATTCTCCGGCACGCTGCTCATTTTCCTCGTGGCGCCCATGGTCGCGTATGGCGACATGGGCTTCCCGTTCCTCGCGCTGCCGGGCGAGTTCCTGCTGAAGGACCTGGTCCTCATGGCCGCTGCGGTCAGCGTCAGCGCGATGGCGACGGCGCGTGACAACGTCCGACGGGCCACGCCGCGGGTGGAGGCGGAGACCGCCCGCGCGGCGTAACTGCCTATCCGAGAAATAGGCAGAGTCGGCAGACGATGAGGGCACAGGCTAACTGAACCAGGCCCAGGTAGTTGCTCGCGTGCTTCTCATAGCGGATGCGGAGCTTGCGGAAGCGATTATGCCAACTGTTGGTGCGCTCAAGCACCCAGCGGCGGGCCGGGTGGCGGGCCGTCCGAGGCGGGGGCGGCTCCCCGCGGTGGCGCTTGCGCGCGGTGTGCGTGACGTAGCCCCGCGCCTGGGCGGCCTGGTCGGTTTCGGGATAGTCGAAGCCTTTGTCCCGACACAAGTGCTGCGGGTGGCCCGGCCTGGGGCGGGGGCGCGGGACGACCACTTGGTCGAGGGGGGCTTCGGCCAATTTCATGTCGGTGCGATTCGCTGCGCTGAGCACCACACTAAGTGGTGCCCCGCGCCGGTCAGTCAGGACATGCCGCTTGGTGCCTAGTTTGCCACGATTGGTGGGATCGGGCCCGGTCGCGTCGCCGCCGAGGGGGGGAAGGCACCGTCGCACTGTCGGCGGCTTGCCAGTTCCAGCCGAGGTGGTGGACCGCGTCATAGCGGCGCAACTGCGCGGCCCACAGGCGGGCCCACACGCCCTGCCGCGTCCACTCTTGGAAGCGGGCGTGCACCGTCGAGCCCGAGCCGAACTCCCGCGGGACGGCCTTCCAGTGGCAGCCGGTCCGCAACACGTGCCGAATGCCGTCGAGCACCTGGCGAAACGGCACCGCCGGCCGCCCGCGGGGGCCACGCGGCTTCTCCGGGGGGAGCAGTGCCTGGCACGCTGCCCAGAGGGCATCCGGCATCCGCCAGAGCGTCGGCGCCGCTGTCGCATCATAGTGGCTCGCCATGCGCCACCTCCTCTCACCCGGGAGGCCGCGCAGATCTCATGCCGTTTTTCGGATAGGCAGTAAGGCGCCCGCAACGCTAAGCAGTATGCTTGTTCCCCAGAGCGGAGGTCATCGTGCGTGAAGTGGTCGCGCGCCACTGGCCGGAGTACCTGTTCGAGGCGGGGGGCCTCGGCCTGTTCATGCTCTCAGCGTGCGTTTTCGCCACGCTGTTCGAGCATCCAACCTCTCCGGTGCGGCAGGCCGTCGCGGACGCGATGCTGCGCCGCGTGCCGATGGGCCCGGCGACGAGGCTAACCGCTATTGGGCTGATCTACTCGCCGTTCGGCCAGCGCTCGGGCGCGCACTTTAATCCCGGGGTCACCTCGACGTTCTTCCGCCTCGGCAAGGTCGCGCGCTGGGACTACGCGCTCTATATGGTCGCCCAGTGTGTCGGTGGGCTCCTTGGTATCGCGGTCGCCGCGGCGATCCTGGCCGATCGCCTCGGGCATCCCGCCGTGCGATACGTGGCCACTGTCCCAGGGGCCGACGGCCTCGTCGTGGCCTTCCTGGCCGAGGCGACGATCTCCTTCGGGCTGATGCTGGTGGTCCTGATTGTGTCGAACACTCCGCGCCTGGCGCGCTATACGGGCCTGTGCGCCGGCGCGCTCGTGGCGACGTACATCGTGCTGGAGGCGCCCTTCTCCGGCATGAGCATGAACCCGGCGCGCACGTTCGCCTCGGCCGTGCCGTCCGGCACCTGGCCGCTCCTGTGGCTGTACATCGCCGCGCCCCTTAGCGGGATGCTGCTGGCGGCCGAGTCGTATCTGCGCCTGGTGCGACGCGCCGGCCCAACCTGCGCGAAGCTGCACCACCCGCCGCACGATCCGCGCTGCATTTTCCGCTGCGGCTACCGCCGGCCGTGGACGGTGGATCGCCGCCAGCCCGCTGTAACGAACGCCCCCCCGCGCAGACTGTACTCATTAGATGAGCGCCCGCGGTGACCGCTGGGCGCGGAGGGAGCGGGTGATGAAAGCCATCGCGGTGATCCCGGGCAAGCCGAACTCGATGCACCTGCGCGACGTGCCGATGCCGCGCGTGGAGGACGTGCCGGACGGGCGCGGCGTGCTCGTGCGGGTGCTGCGCGTCGGCGTCGACGGCACGGACAAGGAGATCAACCCCGCCGAATATGGGCAGGCGCCCGAAGGCGATGACTACCTGATCCCCGGCCACGAGAACTTCGGCCAGGTGGTGGCAGTCGGACCGAACGTGCCTCCCAGCCTGCAGCCTGGCGGCTACGTAGTGGCGACGGTGCGTCGCCCGGGCTCCAGCATCTACGACCGGATCGGCCTGCAGGACATGACCACCGACGACGTGTACTACGAGCGCGGCATCAACCAGCGCCACGGCTACCTCGCCGAGTACTACGTCGAGGACGCGTCCTACATTGTGCCGCTGCCCGGCTGCCTCGAGCATGTCGGCGTGCTGATCGAGCCGCTGACCGTAGCCGAGAAGGGCGTGGGCCAAGCCTACGAGATCCAGCGGCGGCTGAAGGTCTGGGAGCCGCGGCGGGCCGCCGTGCTCGGCTCGGGCACCATCGGACTGCTGGCCACGCTGGTGCTGCGGCTCCGCGGCCTGGAGGTCGTCTGCTACTCGCAGCGGCCCAGGCCCGTACCTGAACAGCAACCTCGTCGAGGCGCTGGGCGCGCGCTACGTGAGCGTCGACCAGGGCACGCTGGCCGAGACCGCCGCCCAGCACGGCCCGTTCGACCTCATCTTCGAGGCAACCGGCTACAGTCCACTCGTGTTCGAGGCGGCCGCGGCGCTCGGCAAGAATGGCGTGCTGGTGCTGGCGAGCGTCACGGGCGGCGAGCGCACCGTCCAGGTTCCCTCCGATCGGATCAACCAGGGCTTCGTGCTTGGCAACAAGGTGATGGTGGGCACCGTGAACGCGTCGCGCGCCGACTTCGTGAGCGGCGCGGACGACCTGGTGCAGGCGGAGGCTCGCTTCCCCGGGTGGCTGGCGCGGCTGCTCACGACTCCGGTGCACGGCCTGGAGCGGTACGAGGAGATGCTGCGCCAACTGTGCGAGAACCGCGACGCGATCAAGGTCTACGTCGAGGTGGCGGCGCCGGGTGCGGCGAGCGCGACGAACGGCGTGTGGGCGCGCGAGGAGGTGCTGGCATGATCGCCGAGCGCGCGCCTGAAGGCGGCGCGTGACCGGGGCGTGCCGTGGTATCGCTGGGGGCCCTACCTGAGCGAGCGCCAGTGGGGCACCGTGCGCGAGGACTACTCAGCCTATGGCAGCGCCTGGGACTATTTCCCGCATGACCACGCGCGGTCGCGGGCCTACCGCTGGGGCGAGGACGGCCTGCTGGGGGTCTCCGACGAGCGGGGGCTCCTCTGCTTCGCGCTGGCGCTGTGGAACGGTGCCGACCCAATCCTGAAGGAGCGCTTGTTCGGTCTCACCGGCACCGAGGGCAACCACGGCGAGGACGTGAAGGAGTACTACTATTACCTGGACAGCACGCCGACGCACTCCTGCATGAAGGCGCTGTACAAGTACCCGCAGGGTAAGAGTTCAGAATCGAGGGGCCGAGTTTGGGGGGTGGCGAGGGGTGGGGGGGATCGGGTAGTGTCGGGGTGTCATGAACGTACAGACGGCGAGTCGGGACGAGCTGCTCGCCTACATCGCGACGCTGGAAGCGGCGGTGGCGGCGTTGGAAGCCCGCGTGCGGGAACTGGAAGCGCGGGGGGGCGAGGGCGCGCCGCGCCGGATGCCCGGGCACAAGCCGGAGCAGCGGGCGGCAGGCGCGGCGCGCCCCCGCAAGCCGCGGGCGCGGGGCTACGGGCGCTGCCGGAGCGTGCCCACGGAGCAGGTGGTGCACGCGGTGGCGCAGTGCCCCGCCTGCGGCTGTGCCTTGGTGGGGGGCAGTCGGCAGCGGAGCCGGGAAGTGCTGGAGCTGGCGCCGGCGCCGGCGCGGGTGAGCGAGCACGTGTATCTGGCCCGCCGTTGTCCCCAATGTGGGCGGCGCTGCGTCCCCCCGCCGGAGCTGGCCGGGGTGGTGGTGGGGCGGCAGCGGCTGGGGGTGGGGCTGGTGAGCCTGATCGCCACGCTGCGCTGCGTAGGGCGGTGGCCATACGGGCAGATTCAACGGTATCTGGCGAGCGTGCATGGGCTGCGGCTCAGCCAGGGGGCGCTGGTGGGGGCAGTACGGACGGTGGCCCGACAGGGCGCAGGGGCGGCCGCGCAGATTCAGGAGCAGGTCCGCGCGAGCCCCGTGGTGCACGGGGATGAGACCGGCTGGCGGGAGAATGGGCGCAACGGCGACGTGTGGACCTTCAGCACCCCGACCGCCCGCCTGTTCGTGCGCGGCAGCCGGACCGGTAGCGTGATCGATGCCGCCCTGGGGGGGGACTTCGCCGGGGTGCTGGTGAGCGACTTCTACGCGGCGTACGATCACGTGCCGACGCCCCAGCGGCGGTGCTGGGCGCACCTGCTGCGGGACGTGCACGCTCTCCGCCAGCAGCATCCCGACGACGTCGCGCTGGCCACGTGGGCGACGCAGCTCCATCGCCTGTACGAACGCGGGCGCGCGGGGGCCACGGGGCCGACGCCGGGGCCGCGGGCGGCGCAGCGGCGGCAGTGGGCGCTCCGCACGCGGCTGCAAGCCGAACTGCGGGCGCGCGCGACGCTGCCCCCGACCGAGCCGCCGCCGGTGTGGCGGACGCTGGCAGGGCGGCTGCAGCGCTATGAGGGCGAGTTGTTTACCTTCGTGACCGAGCCGGGCGTGCCCCCGGACAACAATGCGGCCGAGCGGAGCCTCCGGCCCCTCGTCACCCAGCGGAAGATCAGCGGCGGCACCCGCTCGTCCGCCGGTACCACGACCCTCATGGTCGCCAGCACGCTCTTTGGCACCTGGCTGGCCCAACGCCGCGATCCCCTCCCAGCCTGTCGCCATCTCCTCGCCCTTCCTCAAGTCTGAACTCTTACCCCGCAGGGCGCCTTCCCGTACGGCGAGTTCGTGGAGGAGAATCGCCGCCGCGGCCGCAGTGAGCCCGAGTACGAGCTTCTGGATACTGGCATCTTCGCGGAGGACCGGTACTTCGACGTGCTGGTCGAATACGCGAAGGCCGCCCCGGATGACCTAGTCATTCGCATCAGCATCACGAACCGCGGCACGGACGCGGCGCCGCTCCACCTGCTGCCGGCACTCTGGTGCCGCAACACCTGGGCCTGGGGGCGGCATGAGGCGCGGCCAGTGTTGAAGGCCGTGCCCGACGAGCAAGGGCTCGTCCACGTCGAGCATCCAGCGCTCGGCACCTACTGGCTGGCGTGCGAGGGCGCGCCGCCGCTGCTGTTCACCGAGAACGAGACGAACACCGAGCGCCTGTGGGGCGTACCGAACGGCGGGCGCGTCAAGGATGGCATCAACGACGCCATTGTAGAGGGCAAGACAGCCGCGGTGGCGCGGGATGGCGCGGGCACGAAGGTCGCGCGCACTACGAGTGGGTGATCGCGCCGGGCGCGACCGAGACCGCCTGGCTGCGGCTTTCGGCCGTCCGCCCGGGCGCGCTGTTCGCGGACGCCGCGGCGCTTATGGTCGAGCGCGAGCGGGAGGCCGACGTCTTCTACGAACGCTTTGGCGCGGGGCTAGGCGTAGACGAGCGGCGCGTGCAGCGGCAGGCGTTCGCGGGACTACTCTGGTCGAAGCAGTTCTATCATTACAACCTGGATCAGTGGCTGAACGGCGATCCCGGGCAGCCGTCCCCGCCAGAGGGGCGCCGCTATGGGCGCAACCGCGAGTGGTTTCACCTGAAGACGCACGACGTGCTGTCGATGCCCGACAAGTGGGAGTACCCGTGGTTCGCGGCCTGGGACCTCGCGTTCCACTGCATCCCGCTGGCGCTGGTCGACCCGGAGTTCGCCAAGCAGCAGCTTCGCGTGCTCACCCATGAGTCGTACCAGCACCCCAACGGCCAGCTTCCCGCCTACGAGTGGGCGTTCGGCGACGTGAACCCGCCCGTGCACGCCTGGGCCACCTGGCGCGTGTACAAGATCGAGCAGCGCATCACGGGCAGGGGCGACCGCGCCTTCCCCGAAGCGGTGTTCCACAAGCTCCTGCTCAACTTCACCGGGTGGGTCAACCGCAAGGATCCTGAGGGCCACAACGTCTTCCAGGGCGGCTTCCTCGGGCTCGACAACATCGGCGTCTTCGACCGTAGCGCGCCGCTGCCCATCGCGGGGCACCTGGAGCAGTCGGACGGCACGGCCTGGACGGGCATGTACTGCCTGAACCTCATGACGATCGCGCTGGAGCTGGCGCGGGAGAACTCGGTCTACGAGGGGATGGCGGCGAAGTTCTTCGAGCACTTCCTGTACGTGGCCGCGGCGCTGAACAACCGCGGCGGGGAGGATGTCTCCCTCTGGGACGACGACGAGTTCTTCTATGACGCGCTCCACGGGCCGGACGGTTGCATGCTGCCGCTGAAGGTGCGCTCGCTAGTGGGGCTGATCCCCCTGCTCGCGGTGGAGACGATCGAGCCCGACCTGCTGGAGAAGCTGCCGAATTCCCGCGCCCATCTGGAGTGGTTCCTGGAGAACCGGCCCGACCTGGCGAGCCTAGTGTCGCGCTGGCACGAACCCGGCGCGGGCGAGCGGCGGCTGCTGGCGCTCGTGCGCGGCCACCGCATGAAGCGGCTGCTCAGCCGCATGCTGGACCCCGAGGAGTTCTTCGGCGACTACGGCGTGCGGGCGCTCAGCCGATATCATGCGGAGCACCCGTACGAGCTGCACGTGGACGGCATGACGCACACCGTCCACTACGAGCCGGCGGAATCCTCGACGGGGCTGTTCGGTGGGAACTCGAACTGGCGGGGGCCGATCTGGTTCCCGATCAACTACCTGCTCGTCGAGGCAGTGCAGAAGTTCCACCACTACTACGGCGACGACTTCCGCGTCGAGTGCCCCACCGGCTCGGGCCAGAAGCTGACGCTCTGGCAGATCGCGTCCGAGCACTCGCGCCGGCTGGCAAGCATCTTCCTGCGCGGGGCAGATGGCCGCCGCCCCGTGTTTGGAGACAGCGAGTACCTGTAGGCCGACCCCCACTGGCGCGACTACGTGCCCTTCCACGAGTATTTCCACGGCGACACCGGCCGCGGCGTGGGCGCCAGCCACCAGACCGGCTGGACGGGCCTCGTGGCGAAGCTGCTGGAGCAGTCGGGTCGCGCCCGCGCCGGCGCGTCGCCGAACGGCCGGGTTCTGGCGGGCGCGGCGGGAATGCGGCGCGGAAAAGAGGTATGCGGCGACCTGGAGGCGGCGCTGCGCCGCGAGTGGCTGGTGACGAACGGGCTGGGCGGCTACGCCTCCGGCACGCTCGCCGGCATCGCCACGCGCCGCTATCACGGCCTGCTCGTGGCGGCGCTCGCCCCGCCGGCTCAGCGCACCGTGCTCGTGGGCGGCACCGTCGAGTGGGCCGTGTACGGCGGCCAGCGCTACCCCCTCTCGGCGTGTCAGTACGCCGACGGCACCGTCGATCCGCACGGCTACTGGCACATCCAGTCGTTCGCGCTGGAGGGCATGCTGCCGGTGTGGACCTTCGCGCTGGGCGACGCGCTCCTGGAGCGGCGCATCTGGATGGCGCCCGGCGCCAACACCACCTACGTGAGCTACACGCTGCTGCGCGGCAGCCGTACGCTGGAGCTGGAGATCAGGCCGCTCGTGACCTACCGCGACTTGCACGCGCTTGGCTCTGGCCAGGGCTGGCAGCCGGGCGTGGAGCCGGTGCCGGGCGGCACCGTGATCCGCGCCTTCGACGGCGCAGCGCCGTTCCGGCTGCTCGCCACCGGCGGCCGCTTCGAGCCCGGCGGCACCTGGTACTGGGGCTTCCGCCACGCCGCGGAGACCGCGCGGGGCCTCGACGACCGCGGGGACCTCTACACACCCGGCACGTTCAGGGCCACGCTCTACGCCAGCCTATCGTGGACGCTTGCGCTAACGGCCGAGGCGCACGGCGAGCTGGACGTGCCGCGAGTGATGGCCGCGGTGGAGGGTAGACAGTTACGGCTCTTGCAGCAAGCGGGCGTGGAGCGCGCCGACCCGGTCGTGCAGCAGCTCACGCTCGCCGCCGATCAGTTTCTCGTCGAGCGGCGCGTGGCCGCCCCCGCGCCGCCCATCGCCGGCGGCGCGCTCGACCTCCAGACGCCGGATGCCCCGCCTGTCCCTCTCACGTGGGGCGAGCCGGGCCAGGCCGACTCGGTATCACGCCGTACGCTGGCCAGCCGCACGGTGATCGCTGGCTACCACTGGTTCAACGACTGGGGGCGCAACACCATGATCGCGCTGCCTGGCCTCACCCTCGCCACCGGGCGGCCCGAGGACGCCGCGGCGATTTTGCGGGCCTTCGGGCGCTACGTGCGCGACGGCCTGCTGCCCAACAACTTTCCCGACGACGGCGGCGCCGACCCCGGCTACAACACCGCCGATGCCGCGCTCTGGTAGCTGTGGGCCGTCCACGCCTACCACGAGACCGCGGGCGACGGCGCGCTGGTGGACGACCTGCTGCGGGCGCTGCGCCAGATCGTGGACGGCTACGCGGCGGGCACGCGCTACGGCATTGGCGTGGACCCGGCCGACGGGCTGCTGCGCGCCGGCGAGCCGGGCGTGCAGCTCACCTGGATGGACGCCAAGGTGGGCGACTGGGTCGTCACGCCGCGGGTCGGGAAGGCCGTCGAGCTGAACGCGCTCTGGTACAACGCGCTGCGCGCGCTCGCCGGCTTCTTGGCCGTGCGCGACGACCCGGCGGCGGCCCAATATGCCGCGCAGGCCGAGCAGGCGCGGGCGAGCTTCCTGGCGCGCTTCCGCCAGCCCGACCGCGCCGGCCTGGCCGACGTGATCGACGGGCCGGATGGCGACGACTGGACGGTGCGGCCGAATCAGATCTTCGCCGTGTCGCTCCCGTTCCCGCTGCTCCAGGGCGCGGAGGCAGAGCCTGTGGTGGCGGCAGTAGGGCAGACGCTTCTCACGAGCTACGGCCTCCGCTCGCTCAGCCCCGCCGAGCCCGCCTACCAGGGCCACTATGGGGGCGGCCCGCGCGAGCGCGACGGCGCCTATCACCAGGGCCCCGTGTGGGGCTGGCTGCTCGGCGCCTATGCCGAGGCGCACTACCGCGTGTACGGCGACCGCGCCGCGGCGCTGGCGCTCCTGCGGCCGATGGCCGATCATCTGCACGACGCCGGCCTGGGCACCATCTCGGAGATCTTCGAGGGCGACGCGCCCCACGTGCCTCGCGGCTGCATCGCCCAAGCGTGGAGCGTGGCCGAGGTGCTACGGGTGTGGCGCGCGCTGGCCGAGGACTGACGGACAACCGACTGTGACATCCACGACGCGCTTCGCCGCAACGAGTTAATGACGAGACCGGCTTGCAGTAGGAGCAACAGCCGGGTGGTGACTGAGGTTGGGATAGGAGGGCGTGGATGGGCAGTGCAGCGGTGCAGGGCCAGCTGTGGGGCGCGCATCCCGAAGATTTTGCGGCGTATCTGGAGCAGGTGGGCTTGCCGCTCTTTGGCGCGGCGCTCGATGCCGCGCTCGTGACGCGAGGCACGCGCCTGCTCGACGCGGGCTGAGGCGCGGGGCTTGCCGCCCTCCTGGCCAGCTTGCGCGGCGCGATTGTCACCGCTTTCGATGCCTCGCCGGCGTTGCTGACCGTGGCTCGGGCGCGGCTGCCCCAGGCCGACGTGCGCGAGGGCGAGCTGGAGGCGCTCCCCTTCGCCGACGCCACCTTCGACGCGGTCGTGGCGGTCAACAGCATCTTCTACGCGGCGGACATGGCCGCGGCGATGCGCGAGCTCGCCAGCGTGGTGCGGCCCGGCGGGCGCGTCGTGGTGACTGCCTGGGGGCCGCCAGAGCGGTGCGAGGCCCTGACCGCCTTACTCGCGGCGTTGGGGCCATTAATGCCGCCCCCACCGCCTGGGCTGCACCGGGACACCCGGGAGCATTGTCCGAGCCGGGCGCATTGGCGGCAGCCCTATCTCAGGCGGGGCTGCGCGTGGTGGAGCAGGGCGAGGTCGCCTGCCCCTTCGTGTACCCCAGCGCCGAAGCGTCGTGGCGGGCGGCTGCTAGCGCGGGTCCCAACCAGCTCGCCATCGCACACAGTGGGGAAGCAGCGTCCGCGCCGCCCTGGCGGAAGCGGACCGAGCTCACACTCGCCCAGACGGGAGCACCCGGTACGAGAACGTGTTCCTCTGGGCGGCGGGCGAGCGGCCGTAGCGGCTAGCTCCCTGCTGCTCCATGAGCGCGGCCACGGAGCAGCGTGCCTGAGGGGCAGTCTGCTCCGCTCTCACAGTTCTTGGTCCATCCAGACCATGTCGCGCAGGGGAATACCGTTCTCTATGAGCCCCTCAGGGTAGCCGCGACCGGAGCTGAAGTAATCGCGTTCGATCGCGCGGAGGCGGAATCCGGCCTTCTGGTAGTAGGCTAGCGGGCCGATACTAGCGTTGCCCGTACCTACGACGACCCGCCTCACGCCGCGTGCGCGTAAATCCTCCAGTACCGCGGCCAGCAGACGTTGGCCGATGCCCTGGCCCTGCCACGCGACAGCGACAGCCACCGCCTTGAGCTCGACCGATCGATCCGGCCTCGGCAGCGCCAAGATCGTGGCTATTGGCTGGCAGCTCTCGTCGTGGAGCGCGTAGAGGTCGCCATTCTGGTAGTAGCCGCGAACTGCCGACTCCGAATCGTCGGCCAGCAGCAGCAACGGCACATACGCATCGCGACCGCTTCCCGCCGGCACGATCCGAACGCCCGTTTCGCTCACCGGCCCCCCTTGGCGGCCTGCCATGACGATTCGGGTGGCCCTTCACTCAGGCGCGGATGTCGTATCCCGCGCAACACGGTATGTCTCCCTAGAGCCTGTTATGAACTAGCCGGTCGGGTATGGTGGCGGCATGAGTACTGTCAACCGCAAAGCCTACCCGAGCGATGTGAGTGATGACGAAGGGGCGCTGGTCGCCCCTTATCTGACGCTGCTCCCCGAAGACGCCGGGC
>DATGMD010000060.1:0-397707 GCA_035293805.1 Chloroflexota bacterium
TCTGGTGGAGGCCGCGGATGGGGTCGAAGAAGCAGGTGAGGATGCTCTCGATGCCGGCGTCGTGCAGCGCCCGGATCTCCTCGGCGACCGTCTGGTAGCTGCCGTACAGGTGCCACGCCCCCAGCCCCATCGCGTAGCGCAAGAACATCTCCCGCCCGACGCCGCCCCACGGGTCCGCGCGGTCGAGCTGCGCGCCGTACCGCTTGGCAAACGACGTGTTCGGGTCCGAGGCGATGTTCCACATGAAGTTGCAGATCGCCTCGCGGTCCACCTCGCTCTCGACCCAGGCCACCGTCTCCTGGGCCCGGCTGTCCGTCTCTGCCATGATGACGTACACCATCGTCGCCGGCCGCACCTGGCGCCCGTACTTCGCCGCCAGCGCGTGGACGTTGCGCACCATGTCGCGGTACTCGGCCATCGTCCGGCCGGTCATGAACACCAGGTCGCAGTGGCGGGCGGCGAAGTCCAGCCCCACGGCCGAGTTGCCGGCGTTCATCAGCACCGGCCGCGGCTGGCGCACCGGCTTCGGCCGCAGCAGCGCGTCGTACGCCTGGTAGTAGTCGCCCGCGAAGTCGATCGGCTCGGCGGAGGCCCATAGCCACTTCATCAGCGTTACGAACTCGTCGGCCATGTCGTACGCCGTGTCGTGCTCGACCGGCTCCTGGCCGAACATGCGGTTCTCGTAGCGGTTGCCGGCCCCGGTGACCACGTTCAGCCCCCAGCGGCCCTTCGACACGAAGTCGATGGTGGCGCCCATCTTCGCGACGTGCAGCGGGTGGAACTTGTAGGTGATGTGCGCCGTGGAGAAAAGCTGCAAGCGCGACGTGACGGGCGCCAGGCAGGCGGCGGCGGCGAGGAAGTCCAGCGAGTCGTCGTTGTAGCCGCTGGGGCCGCCGTAGCCCCGCCAGCGCCCGTACGGCACCTGGTACTCGTAGCCGATGCGCTCGGCGAGCTGGTTCAAGCGGAGCGCGGTGTCCCAGTGCCAGAAATTCCGCAGCCGGTCAGGATCGGTCAGCACGGCCTTCGACGCGCTCATCCCCGACGCGAGGTTCCAGGCGAAAAAGCCCAGCTCCATCGCGTTGCCGCTGCGCGTCGCCGGCTGCCCGCCCGGATCGAAGGGGCCGCGGAGCACGTCGGCTTGCCTGGCCACGGTCACCACTCCTGCACAGGTGACTTCAGAGACCGATTGAGCGCCCCCTCACGGGGCCGCGGGCACGCCCTGCGGGTCGACGCCGTGCGCGAACGCCTGCAGCTTCCGCAGGTACGAGTTGTCGTAGTAGTCGGAGGGCTTGTGGGCCTTGACCTCGGGCGACGACGAGAGATCGATCACGTTCTGCACGTTCTCGTCGCGCATCAGCGGATAGACGACCCAGCTCGCCAGGCTGTTCTGGTACGACTCCTCCAGCAGCTCCGGGTCGGTGACCTGCGTGTACTTGCTGATGATCGCCTTGGTGGCGTCGGGATTCGTCCTCGCCTGGTAGATCGCCTCGATGTAGGCTTTCAGGAACCGCGACACCTCGTCCTCGTGCGCTTGTGCCCAGTCGCGGCGCACGACGATGCCGTTGTTGATTGTCTGTAGGTCGAGCGGCGTCATGTTCACGATCTCGTTGAATCCCGCCTGGCGGGCGCGCAGCGTGTTGGGCGAGGTAAGAATGGCGGCCTGCACCTGGCCGGTCTGCAGCGCCGCCAGGATCGCGCCGTCCTCGCGCAGGTAGGTGAGGTTGACCTGAGAGGGGTCGATGCCCTGCTTCATGAACAGGGTGCGGAGCGCGTTGTCGCTGGACCCGCCCTGGCTGGTGACGCCCACCGTTTTGCCGACGAGGTCGCTCAGCGTGTGCAGCGAGGGGTCGCCGAAGACCCCTTGCGTGTACACCGGCACGGGCGACGCGATGTAGGTGAGGTCCGCGCCGCTCGCGATGGCGTCGATCGCCGCCGAGCCGTCCACGGTGATCTGCACGTCGCCGCTGACCAACGACTGGATGTCGGCTGGCTTCGCCAGGTGGCGCACGTCCGCGTCCAGCCCGTACTTGCGGAATAGTCCTTGGTCCTGCGCGATCCAGACCGGGGCGAAGGCCGCCGCCACCTGCGAGAAGGCGATCGTGATGGGGATGGGCGCGGCGGTGGCGGCGCCGCTCGCGGGCGCTGGCGCGCTGGCGCCGCCGCTCTGCGCCGCGCCGGGAGGGGCCGGCTGGCCCGCAGTACCGGCTGGCGGCGCGGCGCCCCGTGTGCAGGCGATCGTGGCGAGCATCAGGCCGGTGACGAGCAGGGGCAGCGCCGTCCGAAGCCGCGCGATCATGGTGCCGCTCCTTTCCGCTTGGCGCCGGCCGCCGGCCCCATCGCCTCAACCAGGGCAGGCCGGCGGCCGGCGGAGACTCGCCCCGAGGTACCCGCTGAGCGAGCGCCGGCTGGGGACGCCCCCGTGTCCACCTGGCCGCGCACCATATCCTGATGTTACTCGCTCGCGCCGCTCGTTGCTTGCGGGCGGCGGGCCGCCCCTCCGGCGCGGCGGGGGCCGGCCGGGCGCGGACACACCCGTCGCGCCGCGCGCCGGCCTCACGCGCCGGGCGAGGCGTTCGCGGCGGCTCGGAGCGTCTTGCCCTGGCGATGCGCGATGGCCTCGGCGGTGCGGCAGGCCAGCGCGAGTATGGTCAGCGTTGGGTTCACGCTGGAGCCGGTCGGGAACAGCGCGCCGCCCGCCACGTAGAGGCCCGCCACGTCGTGCGTCTCCCCCCAGGTGTTCGTCACCGCCGCGCGCGGATCGTCGCCCATGCGGGCGGTGCCCATCATGTGGACCTGCGACGGCGGCTGGCGGAACGCCTCGCGCGCGCCGGCCGCGCGCAGCACCGCCAGCGATTTGGTCGCCGCCGCGTCCACCAGGCGCACGTCGTTCGGGTGCCAGTCGTAGTGCAGGTGCGCGCCCGGCAGGCCCCACTCGTCGGGCCGCTCGGGCTCGACCGTCACGCGGTTGAACGGCGTCGGCACGCCCTCGCCGATCGTGAACAGCCCGGCCAGGTGGCGGTACTGGCGCATCAGCGCCTTCAGCTCTGCCCCCCACAGCCCCGCCGCCGCGCCCGTCGCCACGCCCACCGGCAGCGCCGTCAGCGTCTCCATCGCGAAGCCGCGGATGTGCGGCGCGTCGGGCCGCGTCTGGGCGTAGTCCAGGCAGCACAGGTGGTTCAGCACGAAGCCTTCCCAGGGGTTCATCGGCTCGTCGAACAGGCCCCAGCACTGCGCGCCGGGATGGGCCATGAAGTTGCGGCCAACCTGGTCGCTGCTGTTCGCCAGCCCGGTCGGGTGGCGCGGGCTCGCGGAGCTCAGCAGCAGGCGCGGCACCTCGATCGTGTTCGCGGCGACGACGATGGCCGTGGCGGGCTGCAGGTGGCGCGTACCGTCCGGGCGGTGCGCGTACTCGACAGCCGCGGCGCGCGTGCCGTCGGCCGACGTGTGGACGCGCAGGGCCGGCGAATCAGGGCGCAGGTCCACGCGCCCGGTGGCGAGCGCGGCCGGCAGCTCGGCGGTGGCGCTGCTGTACATGGCGCCGGTGCGGCAGCCCTGGATGCAGAAGCCGCAGTAGCAGCAGGCGTCGCGCCCCGGCAGCGGTCGCGACGCGATGGCCATCGGCCCCGGGTGCGTCCGGAGGCCCAGCCGCTCGAAGCCGCGCCGCAGTACGACGGTGTGCTGGTGGTAGCCGTGCGGCGGCAGGGGCGGCGGCCGGCGGCCGGGCGGGTCCCAGGGCGAGACGGCCCCGGCCACGCCGACGTGCGCCTCGACGGCGTCGTAGTACGGCTCCAGGTCGGCGTAGCTGAGCGGCCAGTCGGCCAGGCTGGCGCCGGGTAGCTGACCGTCGCGCGAGAGCACGCGGAAGTCCTCCGGGAACAGGCGAAACGCCGCGCCGGTCCAGACGAGCGTGCCGCCGCCCACGCCCAGCCCGCCGTTCACGCGCCCGCGCTGGGCGCTGCCGGTAAGCCGGTATTGCTGCTCGGGCCACCAGATGCGGCGCATCGCCAGCTCGTCCTCGACGAACGCGGCGCGCACGTCGCCGTACCACGGCCCCGCTTCCAGCAGGACCACGCGCAGCCCCGCCTCGGCCAGCAGGCGGCAGAGCAGGCCCCCGGCCGCCCCGGCGCCGACGATGCAGACGTCGACTGGCGGGTGCTCGATCATATCCGCAGCAGCCTCGTGGCTAGCGCGCCGAGGCCGGCCCTCACCCCGCCCCTCTCCCAGGGGGAGAGGGAGAAACGGAGCCCTGCTGCCCGATTTGGCGTCATGCCGGCTCTCGCCGCGGGTCCGGCTCGACGATCGTGTGGGCGTAGCCGCCGCTATCCACGCACGGGCCGGGGAAGCCACAGAGCTGGTGGCCGAGCGGGCTGCCGTAGAACAGTCCCACGGCGAGGCCCCGCAGTGTCGCCCAGAACACCTCCGGCGGCGGATCGGCGGCGGTCCAGCCGGGGGGTGGACTGCCGCGCGCCAGCAAGGTCATCAGCGCGTGCCGCTGCGTCGGCGCAAGCGCCGCGAACGGCTGGCCGCCCAGCCGCTCGCCGGCGCGGTCGAGCGCGCGCAGGCCCTGCTCGACTAGCGCCGCGAGCGGCGGGCGCTCCGCCAGCGCCGCCCGCACGGCCGCCGCCGTCCTCGCCTCGGCCGCGCCCGGCGTGTCGTCCGTCGGGACCAGCGCCTCGACGAAGACCGCCAGAGTGTCGCGCGCTGCCATCGGCTCCTCCCCACCGGCTCGCAAGAGGGGCGCGGAAAGGATTCTACTGAATGCTTTCCATGCTTTCCATCGCCTGCAGGAGCACGTGCTGAGGGATCGTGGGCCCGAGCGCTTGCGCCATCCGGCGGTTGATCGCGAAATCATTCCTACCGGGTCGCGTTAGGGGGTCACCCGCCAATCAGTTCGGGCTGGCGGTTTGCTGGGAGAGGACGACCTCTTGACGCGTGCGCGCCGACTCGTGGATGGCCAGGCACACTTCGAGCGTGGCCAGGCCCCAGCGGCCGTCGTGCGAGAGCGGGCGGCCGTGGACGACCGCCTGGTACATCTCCTCCAGCTCGGCCGCGCCCCGCAGCTCGCGCGGCACGGGAATCTCTCGGCGCCCGCCGCGCTCGTACACCCACAGGCCGTCGGGCGACTCGCGCAGGTCGGCGCGCTCGCAGGTCACGATGGTGAGGCCGAACTGGCCTAGCGACTGCTCCTGCCCGCGCCGCGCCGACCGTAGCGCCTCCTTCTGCGCCCGCTCGTCCGCGCCCGCCATCGCCTCGGGGACGCGCTCGGCCATCGACCGCTTGCCCGTCAGCTCGCCCGTCTCGAAGTGCCCGTAGCCGCTGTACACGATCGTCGCGGGTGTGCCGTCCGCGAACTCCAGGTACACGGTGTAGCTGCCGGGCGCCCCGCGCTCGGCGTCGAGCTGCACGGTCATGGCGCGCACGCTGCGCACCAGCCCGCCGCCGATCAGCCGCACGATATCGACCTGGTGCGAGGCCTGGCGGAACACCGGCCCGCCGCCCCGCGCCGAGTCCAACTCCTCCGGCAGCCGCGGGCGGTACATCCAGTCGGTGTAGTGCCAGGTGTGGATCATCCCCAGCCGCCCGAACACGCCGCCGCGCGCCAGGTCGGCCAGCTTGCGGACGGCCGGCGCCATGCTCTGCGTGTGGCCGGCGAGCAGCAGCACGCCGTTCCGCTCGGCCGCCGCGTTCATCGCCTCGGCCTCGTCCAGCGTGATCGCCAGCGGCTTCGAGACGATGACGTGCTTGCCGCCCTCGGCGGCCAGGATGGCGTGCTCGGCGTGCAGGTGGCTCGGCGTGGCGACCCAGACGACATCGACGTTCGGATCGCGGCACAGCTCCTCGATCGAGCGGTGCGTCGCGATGCCGTACTCGGCCGCCGCCTGGTCGAGCGCCGTCTGGCGCACGTCGCCCACCGCCGTCAGCCGCACGTGCGGCCCCGTCGTCATCGCCGGCAGCAGCTGGCTCGCGCCCACCCCCAGCCCCGCCAGCCCCAGCCGCAGCGGCCTGGGCTCGCTCATGACCGAGCCCCCATCTCGCCGGATGGCGCCACATCCGGCCCGCGCGACGTAGAGCACGGGCCTGTCGCCTGCCGTCCGGCTGGCGTGGGCGTCACCGCGCGGCGGGGCACAAGACTGCGCCCTACCAAACCTGCGGCTTGCGCGTTCACTGGTTCGCCCTCCGTTTACATCACCCACGGCCCGCCATTATGCGGCAGCCGTCTCGCCCGTACCAGCGAGGCCCGTTTGACGGCGCGTGCCGCCGCTGGTATCCTCAGCCCGCGAAGACCGCTGGCAGCCAAGCAGCGACACGTCCGCGCGGCGGCGAAGGGAGGCCGGCATGCTGACCCAGGAGGAGAACGAGCGGTATACGCGCGTCGGACCCGGCACGCCGTGCGGCGAGCTGATGCGCCGCTACTGGCACCCGGTCGCCGCCGTCTCCCAGATGCAGGACAAGTACACGCTCAAGGTCCGGCTCCTCGGCGAAGACCTCATCCTCTATCGGGACAAAGGCGGCGCCTACGGCCTCGTCGAGCCGCTGTGCCCCCACCGCCGCATGAACCTGATCTACGGCATCCCCGAGGCGCGCGGCCTCCGCTGCGCCTACCACGGCTGGCTCTTCGCCGAGACCGGGCAGTGCCTGGAGCAGCCCTACGAGGAGGCCGAGGACCCCGAGAGCCGCTTCAAGGACAAGATCTGCATCAAGGCCTATCCCGTCCAGCAGCTAGCCGGCCTGCTGTTTGCCTATCTCGGCCCCGCGCCCGCGCCGCTGCTGCCGCGCTGGGACGTGTACTGTATCGACGGCTACGTGCGCGACATCGGCTACGGCGTGCTGCCGTGTAACTGGCTGCAGTGCCAGGAGAACTCGCTCGACCCGGTGCACGTCGAGTGGCTGCACAGCTTCTGGGGGAACCACGTCGCGGCGATGCTCGGCAAGCCGGAGCTGTGGGTGCCGCCGAAGCGCCACCAGAAGATCGGCTTCGACGTGTTCGAGTACGGCATCGTGAAGCGCCGCGTGGTCGAGGGCGGCACCGAGGAGGACACGCCCTGGAAGGATGGGCACCCGATCGTCTTCCCGAACATGCTGCGCCAGGGCGGTAGCGGCGACGGCACCCCCGGCCTGTTCGGCAACCTCGGCCCCGCCTTCCAGATCCGTGTGCCCCTCGACGACACGCACACCGCCCACTGGTGGGTGGCCTGCTACCCGAAGCAAGCCGCCGACCCCGACCAGCAGCCCGAGGACATCCCCTTCTACCGGGTGCCCGTCCCCTCGCTGGACGCCGAGGAGCAGCCCCAGTGGGAGTTGCTGGACAGCAACTCGGCGCAGGACATGGCCGCCTGGATCACGCAGGGCGCCGTCGCCGACCGCACGGGCGAGCACCTGGGCCGCTCGGACAAGGGCATCATCCTTTTCCGTCAGATGCTCGAGGAGAACATCCGCCGCGTCGAGCAGGGCGAGGACCCGCTGAACGTCTTCCGTGACCCGGCCGCGAACGTCTACCTCTCGATGCGCACCGAGCGCGCCGGCGGCCAGCGCTTCGCCGGCAGCCGCAGTCGCCAGGGTGCCGCCACCAAGTACAGCCCCATCCTCTCCAGTCGCGGCGTGGCCCGCCCGTCGGACGCCGCCGCCGTGCAGGCTGCGGACGACGCGGCGGCCGCGGCGGCTGCCGCGGCCGTGCGGTGAAAGTGAAGCATCGCTAAGGTTCGCGCGGTCGCCACCCGGCGCCCCAATTCTGTCTGGGCGAACGGCCAACGGGAAAGCCGTGGCCGGACCTGCTAGGTACGCTGGCTATCTGGAGCAGCGCACGGTGAGTGTCCGCTCGTTGTTGGCCTCGTTCAACTCCGCGAGCGCCTGTCGCGCGTCCACCGTGGCGGTGAGTCGGTGCTCGCCCCGGTTCAGGTCCACGCCGTCGAAGCGGACTTCCAGCTCCTGGCCGGCCTCGAGCGCCGTCACGGCCTGGTTGCGGGCCTCGTTGTCCCGGTTATCCACGACCAGCCGCACGGCGAAGTTGGCCGCCGCTCCCGTGCCCAGGTTCTTGATCACCACGGTGACCTGGTTCCGGCCAGGGTCACAGCCATTCTGCCCACCTGGCGCCTCGCCCCGGACCCGGAGCGCGGTCACCGCCAGGTCGGGCTGCGCGGCGGAGAGCGGTGCCGACGCGGGGGCGCGCTCCGGGGCGACGACGGCCGGGCCCACCGCGGGGCCCGGCTGGCCGGCGTTGGCGGTCCGGAGCGCGTACGTGGTCTCGGCAGAGCGGTTGTTGGTCTCGTTCATCTCCGTCACCTGGCGCGGCTCGTCGACGCTCAGCGCGAACCGGTGTGGGCCCGGCGGGAGCGCATCGACCAGGAAGCAGTGGTCGGTCACCTCGCTGACGGCGAGGGCTGCCGCCTGGAAGGTGCCCCAGGAGGGCACGGCCCCATCCACATGGAGCGCCATCTGGAACGGGCCCGAGGGGCGCTCGCCCTGATTGAGGGCAGAGGCGCAGACCACCGGCCGCCCGTCGTCCAAGTTGAACTGCCGCAGGTTGTGCGGTACCAGGTCGGGCAGCGGGGTGCGGCGCACCTCGTAGTAGACCGTGATGTCGAACTCCCCATCTTGCATCCGCTTGCTGTGGCGCCCCACGCTCCAGCCGCCGGACTCGCGGAGCACCAGGTCGGACCGCGGCAAGACGCCATGCTCAAAATCGACGGGGAGGAACGGGATAGTGGGGTCGCTTTCGCTAGCGCGGAAGGACAGCGACAGGACCTCACCGGAGTGCAGGGCAATCCCGGCCTCGGCCGAGGCGGCCGGATCCCGGTTGTCGCTGCTCGCGCCGGGCACGATCCGGTCGAGCTGCTGGAACGTCCCGGAGCTGGCCGAAAAGCGCCACTCCTCGCCAATGCCGCCGCGGTGGAGGCCGCAGCTGTCGCGGAGCGGATCCCCCCCATCCTGGCAGCCCAGATAGCGGTGCAAGGCAACTCCCAGACGGAACTCGCCCTTGCCCCACCAGTCCCCGTCGTCGACGATGTGGACGTAGTTGACGACGACCTGCAGCCGCGTGACCGGTTCGTGGCCTCGGTGGTGGTCCGCCCACGCAGAGGGCGTCGAGACAGCTGCCCATGGCAACAGCAGCCCCGCGAGGACGAGGGCAGCAAGGCTGCGTCGGGCGGATGCGAGGGTGACTGCGCGCCGGCTCGGTGTCATGGCGACCTCCTCTTCACTGATATCGCTGCCTGGACGGCCGCCCGGACCCTGTGCCAGCACCGCCGTCCTGCTAGATCGATGGTAGGAGCGCGGGGCGAACGGGTCTGCGACCGTTGTAACAGATAGCGCATGATATCGGTAACACTTGCCGCTGGCTGCTGGCCGCCCGCTGCCGCGCGCTGGCGCTCGCCGGCCGAGTGGGGCATTGGCCCCCCAATGCAGTACCATGACCTCAGCCAGCAAGCCGCAGACGACGGAGGCTGCCGTGACCAGCGCCGCACCCGAGAGCCAGGGGACCGCCCGCGCCGAGCGCACCCTGCGCGTCGGCATCGCCGGCCTCGGCGTCGGCAGCGCGATGGTGATCCCCTCCATCGAGCGGATGCCGATCACGGAGCTGGTCGCTGCCGCCGACACGCGACCCGAGGCACGCGCCCAGTTCGCCGCGCGCCACGGCGGCCGCGTCTACGACTCCGTGGCCGCGCTCTGCGCCGACCCCGAGGTGGACGTGGTCTGGGTCGCCACGCCCAACCAGTTCCACCGCGAGCACGTCGTCCTGGCCGCCAGCCACGGCAAGCACGTCGTCTGCGAGAAGCCGATGGCCCTGAGTGTCGCCGAGGCCGAGCAGATGGTGGAGGCCGCCGAGCAGCACGGCGTCTACCTGCTCTGCGGCCACACCTACAGCCTGAACCCCTCCATCCAGGCGATGCACCGCCTCGTGCAGGGCGGGTCGCTCGGCCGCCTGATCCAGGTGGCCCACTGGATGTACTCCGACTGGCTGCTCAAGCCGCGCCTGCCGCAAGAGCTGGACGTCACGCTTGGCGGCGGCGTGGTGTACCGCCACCTGCCCCATATCGTGGACTCGATCCGCACCCTCGGCGGCGGCCTGGTCCGCAGCGTGCGGGCGATGGTCGGCGCCTGGATGCCCGAGCGCCCCGCGCCCGGCAACGTCTCGGCCTACCTGGAGTTCGCGGATGGCACGCCGGCGACGATCTCCTACAGCGGCTACGGCTACTTCAACACCGCCGACCTGGTGTGGGGCATTGGCGACCGCCTGTACACCGAGGAGCAGGCCGTGCAGGCGCGCCGCGCCTTCCGCGCCGGCCGCGCCGACGACGCCGCGGCGAAGGAGCAGCTACGCGAGACAACCCGCGGCGGCCGCGATTACACGGCGGGTCGGCGCGACGTGGCGGGCGGGGGCAACTGGTTCGGCATCCTGCTCGCGAGCTGCGAGCGCGGCACCCTGCGCCAATCGCCTCAGGGCATTCTCGTCTACGACGACGACGGCCACCACGAGGTGCCTGTGCAGGGCAGCGGCGCGGCGGGTATCATCGAGCTACAGGAGCTGCACGCGGCGCTAACGCGGGGCGTGCCGATCTCGCATGACGGCCGCTGGGGCCTGGCGACGCTCGAAGTGTGCCTGGCCATGCTGGAGTCGGCTCGCGAGCGCCGCGAGATCCTGCTGACGCACCAGTGCCCGACGCCCGTGGTACACGAGGAGCCAACGGACCGCTGACAGCGAACGCCCGCGAGCGCATCGCCAACACGCGAGCAGTGCCGACCCTTCCGTAGGGGCGGGTCTCGTGCCCGCCCGCGGCCGATAGGCCGCAATGCTGGCGCGGGCAGGCTGCCGGTCCGTGGCCTAACGCGGAATGCGTTAGCCCGACGGCGCGAGTAAGGAGGAGCCCATGATCACCAAGGAGCAGAACGAGCGACTCACCCAGGTGGGGCCCGGCACGCCGATGGGCAACCTGCTGCGGCGCTACTGGCACGCCGTCGGCGTCGTCGCCGATCTCGAGGCCGAGCCGGTCCAGCCGGTGCGCATCCTGGGCGAGGACCTGACGCTCTTCCGCATGGAGAACGGCCAGTTCGGGCTCATCGGCTCGCGCTGCGCCCATCGTGGCATCTCCATGGCCTACGGCATCCCCCAGGAGAACGGCCTGCGCTGTGCCTACCACGGCTGGGTGTACAACGCCGAGGGCCGCGTCGTCGAGATGCCCTTCGAGCCGGCCTGCATGCAGCTCAAGCTTACGGCCTACCCTGTGCAGGAGCTCGCCGGCCTGGTGTTCGCCTACTTCGGCCCGCAGCCAGCGCCCCTCCTCCCCAAGTGGGACTTCCTCATGCGCGACGACCTGGACCGCGACATCATGGTCAGCGAGCTGCCCTGCAACTGGCTGCAGTGCATGGACAACTCGCTCGACCCGATCCACTTCGAGCACCTGCACGGCGCGTACGGCGGCTACTTCATGAAGCGCCGCGGCAAGCCGTGGCCGCTCAAGCCGGCCCGCCACCTGAAGATCGCCTTCGACGTGTTCGAGTACGGCATCTACAAGCGGCGCCTGGTCGAGGGCGAGCCGGAGGACTGCACCGACTGGACCATCGGCCACCCGATCCTGTTCCCGAACATCCTGGCCCAGGGCGGCGCGGACCAGACCTCCAGCCAGCTCCGCATCCCGCGCGACGACACCCACACGCTGCACATCGTCATCAGCGGCAAGCGCCACGGCGAGGACCGGCCCAGCCGCACCGTCTTCCGCCACGAGCCCCTGACCTACGACCAGTTCGGGCGGGCCTACGTGGACCACGACGGCGTGGGCAGCAACATCCCCTGGCAGGACGAGATGGCCTGGGTCGGCCAGGGCGCCATCACCGACCGCACCACGGAGCATCTCGCCACCTCCGACAAGGGCATCCTGCTGTATCGCAAGCTGCTGCTGGAGAACCTGGAGAAGGTCGAGCGGGGCGAGGACCCGATGGGCGTGATCCGCGACCCGGCGCGCAACGAGCCGATGATCACGATCGCCCGCGGCAGCCAGTACGACGCCTTCGGTCGCCGCGACATCGGCCAGGAGTGGTACAAGAACGCCCTCCAGCCGGCCGGCGTCGGCGGCTAAAGGAAAACGTGCCCGCCCGCTACCGCGCCGACCAGATCGGCAGCCTGCTGCGCCCGCCGGAGCTGCTGGCGGCGCGCGCGGCTGCCGCGGAGGGCCGCCTGCCCGCCGACGAGCTGCGCGCCGTCGAGGACCGCCTCATCCTGGACGCGCTGGCGCGCCAGCGGGCGACGGGCATCGACGTGCTGACCGACGGCGAGTTCCGCCGCGGCGCCTTCCTGACCGACATCCACGACGCGGTCGAGGGCTTCGTCGCCGAGCGGGTCGTGCTGGAGTGGCACGGGCCAGGCGGCGGCGCCGAGGGCAGCGTTGCACCCGTGGTCGGCGGCCGGCTGCGCCCGCGCCGGCCGCTTGTCCAGCACGAGGCCACCTTCCTGCGCGATCACGCCGGCGGCCCGTACAAGGTCGCGGTGCCCATGCCATCCCAGTTGGCCGCCGTCGCCTACAAGCCCGGCGTGACCGACCGGGCCTACCCCACGCGCGCCGAGCTGCTCGCCGACTTCACCGCGCTCATCCGCCGCGAGGTGCAGGGGCTGGTCGAGCTGGGCGTCCCCTACGTCCAGCTGGACGCACCGTTCTACACCTACTACGCCGACCCCGCCATGCGCGACCGTCTGCGTCAGGTCGGCCTCGATCCCGACCAGGCGTTCGACGACGCCCTGGCCGCCGACACCGCCTGCCTGGCCGACCTCGCGCGGCCCGGCATGGTCTTGGCCGTCCACCTCTGCCGTGGCAATTCGCGCAGCCGCTGGATCGCCGAGGGCGGCTACGATCAGATCGCCGAGAAGCTGTTTGGCATGCTGCCCGTCGACGCCTTCCTGCTGGAGTACGACAGCCCGCGCGCCGGCGACTTCGGCCCGCTCCGCTTCGTGCCGCGCGGCAAGACGGTCGTTCTCGGCCTCGTGACGACGAAAGACCCCGCGCTGGAGCCGCCCGACGCGCTCCGCCGCCGCATCGACCAGGCCGCGCGTTACGTCCCGCTCGACGACCTGGCACTCAGCCCCCAGTGCGGCTTCGCCTCGACCGCCGCCGGCAACCTGCTGACGCCCGACGAGCAGTGGCGCAAGCTGGAGCTGGTCGCCCAGACCGCGCGCCAGGTCTGGGGTGACGCGCTATGACGCGCTGGCCGCGGCCGCTGGCGACGCAGCTTGTCGGCAGCTACACGAAGCCCGCCTGGCTGCTCGACAAGGGCACCCTCGGCGGCGAGCGCTGGGCCGCGCCGCCGGAAGTGCTCGCCGAGGCGCAAGACGACACGGTGCGCCTCGCGGTCTACGACCAGGAGCGCGCCGGCCTCGACCTGCTGGCCGACGGCGAGGGCCGGCGCCTGAACTTCGCGCGCCACTTTACCAGCGCCTGGCAGGGCGTGGACGCGGAGCGCCTGGTCGAGGTCGCCAATCCGCGCGGCGGCACCGCGCGCTACCCGCGCGTCGTCGGCCCGCTCGCCTGGCCCGGCCCGCGCGTGCTGGACGACCTCCGCGCCCTCAAGCGCTTGACCGGCCGGCCCGTGAAAATGACCGTGGTCGGCCCGCTCACGGCCGCCGCGCGCCTCGCGGACGAGCACTACCGCGACCAGGAGGCGCTGGTCCACGCCTGCGCCGCCGTGATCAACGCCGAGCTGCGGGCGCTGGAGGCCGAGGGCTGCGACCTGCTGCAGCTCGACGAGCCGGTGCTCTACATCAACCCGGGGCCGCTGCGCGCCCACGCCGAGCAGGCGCTGACCTGGGCGCTGGACGGGCTCACCACGCCCGTCGCCGTTCACGTCTGCTACGGCTACGCTTACCGCTACCCGAGCAAGCAGGCCGACCCCGCCTATGCCGCCGCGCTGGCGACGCTCGCCGCCCACCCGCGCGTCGACTGGATCTCGCTGGAGTACGCGCAGCCGGGCCACCACCCGGACCTGCTGCACCACTGCGGCGACAAAGGCGTCATCCTGGGCGTGCTCGACCTGGCCAACGCGGCGCCGGAGCGCCCGGCGGCCGTCGCCGCATTGGCACGCGCGGCCCTCGCCGTCGTGCCGCCCGCGCGCCTGCACATCTCCCCCGACTGCGGCATGTGGCACCTGCCCCGTCCGGTCGCCTACGCCAAGCTGCGCGCGCTCGTCCTCGGCGCCGAGCTGGTGCGCCAGGAGCTAGGCGTGTAGCCTGGCCGTGCGGCCCTGGCGCGTGCGCCCCGGCTGGGCCGCCGGGCACCGAGGACGGAGGGCCAGGTGTGGCCATCCGTGCGCCACACTGGGTATGCTATGGCAGAGGCTACCGTTTCACACCGCTTCAGACCCGTGCCGGGGGTAAATGCGATGGCCACCATCGACGCCGACGCGCACGTCGTCGAGTCGGACCGCACCTGGGAGTATCTGGACCCGGCCGACCGCGCCTACCGGCCGCAGATCGTCCATCCCGAGGGCAGCGGCGTCGCCTACTGGTTGATCGACGGCAAGATTCGCGGCTTCGTGCGCTCCGTCATCACGGCGCAACAGTTCGCCGAGCTGGAAGGCCGCGCCGGCCGCCGCATGGAGACGCCCGCCGAGACGCGCGAGGCCGAGAACGTGCCGGCGCGCCTGCACCACATGGACGAGCTGGGCATCGACGTGCAGGTGCTCTACCCGACGATCTTCATCGAGCAAGTCGCCGACAAGGCTGAGGTGGAGATCGCGCTGTGTAAATCGTACAACCGCTGGCTGGCCGACATCTGGAGCCAGAGCCACAACCGCCTGCGCTGGGCGTGCGTCGTGCCCACGGAGGCGCCAGAGGAGGCGGTCGCCCAGATCGAGTTCGGCCGCCGCAACGGCGCGTGCGCGGTGTACATGCGCAGCATCGAGAACGGCCGCCTGCTCCACGACCCGCACTTCGATCCGATCTACGAGCGCGCCCAGGCCCTCGACATGGCGATTGGCGTCCACATCGCCAACGGCACCCCCTGGCTGATCGACCTGCTCTCCCAGCGCAACGGCGGCGGCACTTTCTGGAAGTTCCGCCTGGCCTCGGTGGGCGCCTTCCACTCCGTCATCATGAACGGGCTCATGGAGCGATTCCCCAAGCTCCGAATGGGATTCCTCGAAGCCTCCTCTCAGTGGCTGCCCTACGTGCTGAAGGATCTCAGGCGCCGCCTGCCCGCCCAGGGCCGCACCCTGCCCGACAACCCGCTCAAGGAGTACCGGCTGTACGTCTCGTGCCAGACCGACGACGACGTGCCGTACTTGCTGGGCTACGCCGGTGAGGACAACCTGGTGATCGGCACCGATTACGGCCACCAGGACCAGTCGACCGAGATCGAGGCCCTTCGCAACCTGCGTGAGAGCGGCGGCCTGGACGAGCGCGCCTATGCCAAGATCACCGACGCCAACGCCCGCGCCCTCTACGGCTTATAGCGTCCGGCGCACGCCGGCCCTCGCCGGGACCGGTTGCCACGAACACGGCGCGATCGCGCTTCGCAATTGCGGACGGGTGCATCGGCTCGCCCAGCCTCTAGCGGCATCTTAGCCTTGTTCTAGCGAGCCTCTAACGCGGCCGCGGCATATAGTCTAAGTAGGGAGTGGGATCGCTCCCACCGCGTTGGCCCCGTCTGGCACGTGGCGTCGCCACACGGCGAGCATCCTGCTCTGACAGCTACCGCAGGAGGCTCTGCAATGGATATCGGTACCTTCCTCCTCATGCTCGCCTTCGCCTACGGCCTCGGGGTGTTCTGGTACGACCTGCTGCCCGGTCGCCTCTCCGACCGCACCTGGCGGGCGGCCGCCTACCCCTTCGCGCTGATGGTCTTCGGCGAGGCGCTGCTGCCGTGGGGCCCCACCTTCGGGGGCATCCACGTGATCACCGCGCTCGTTGCCGCGCTGATCGGCGTCGTCATCGACTGGATCATCCAGACGGCCCGCCACCCGGCCGCGGTCGCGACGCCGGAAGCAGTCCTGACTCCCGTGCGGGCCTAGCGCCCGCATGGGGACCAGGCGGGGTGGGGTCTTCACGTGCCGGCCCTACCTCTAGGCTGGCGGAGGCCCGTTTCGACCGCGGGCCACGGATGGACCGCCTTGACGGCGTCCATCTTGCATCTTCTCTCTAAGGCACTTCTAGGATTGCTTCGGTTGCGAGACCCGGCCCTTTCCCGCATCATGGGCGGTGGCGCACTAGTGACGGCCGGCCGATGAGGCGGTCCCCGGGGGTGATCCATGCACGCCGTGCTGGCGCCCGCGCATCACCAGCGCAGCCGCCCTACGCCGCGTCGCCGGCCCTGGTGGCGCTCACGACCGAAGCCATCCGCCAGCCCCCGGGACGCGCTCGCGCTCGTCGCCGCTACGCTCCTCGCCGCGATGCTCGTCGACTACCTCGCGCCGTGGCCCTACGTCATGACGCCCCTCTACGTCATCCCGATCCTCCTCGCCGCGCACGCCCTCTCGCCCCGCGCCACCGCCGGGGTCGCGGCCGTGGCGACCCTGATCAACATCCTCAGCGGCCTCCTCCAGGGCACGCCGCTGCTGATCCACGCGATCTACAGCGTCGCGCTCGTGCTCACCGACTACCTGGCCGTCGCCTTCGCGGCTGAGCGCCAGCGCGCGGCGCGGCACGCGCAAGCGGCCGAAGCGGCCCACGAGCGCCTCCAGTTCTTCATGCGCTGCGTGGTCCACGAGCTAGGAAACCCGCTCACCGTGCTCGGCGGCTACGTGTCGCGGCTCCACCATCAGCAGGGCCTGTCTCCCGAGGCGGAGCAGTACGTCGTCACGCTCGAACACACCGCCGAGCGCCTGAAGTGTCTGGTCAGGGACTTGCGAGATGCCGGCCACCTGGGCACGGACTACTTCCAGATACACCCCGCCCCGACCGACCTGGTGGCGGTCGCGCGCGACGTGCTGGCGCTCCGGCAGGCGAGCACGGACGACCACCAGCTACGCCTCGACGCGCCGACGCGACTCGTGGGCGTGTGGGACGAGGAGCGGATCAGCCAGCTACTGGCGAACCTGATCTCGAATGCGATCAAGTACTCCCCGGCCGGCGGGCCGGTCCAGGTCACCATCACCTCCACGGCTGCGGAGGCCCACGTTAGCGTGGCGGACCAGGGGCTGGGGATCCCGCCCGATCAGATGGACGACATCTTTCGCCCGTTCGAGCGCCTCCACACCGATGAGGTCGTCGAGGGGCTTGGCCTGGGCCTGACGATCGCGAAGGGCATCGTGGAGGCGCACGGCGGTCGCATCTGGGTAGAGAGCGCGCCGGGCCAGGGCAGCACCTTCCACTTCACCCTGCCGCTCCGGGCCGGGGTCGTGGCCTAATCGCGGGCCCGCAGCGCGGCTACTCTAGCACCGCCACGGCGCAGCCGGTAAACCACTGCTTCACCGGCTCGTAGACGAGCACCCGCCCCTTCCGCTCGGGCACCGCGCCCAGCACCGTCACCCACTGGCGAATCTCCCAGGTGCCGAAGCCCGCGCGGTCGATGCGCTCGTCGGGGATCGCCGCGATGGCCTCGCCGTCGCCCTGCTCGAGCAGCGCCAGGAACTCGTGGTCGAACGCCTCGTCGATGTAGCCCGCCTCGGGCGCCCCCGGGCTGTGCGACAGCCCGCCGGTGCCGAGCAGCGCCACCCGTCCCGGCCAGGCCTCGACGGCCTCGCGGATCAGCTGGCCCAGCCGGTAGCAGCGCGGCAGCGCGGGCAGCGGCGGCACCAGACAGTTCTGCAGCAGCGGCACGACGGGGATGTTCCGCTCCGGGTTGAGGAAGTGGAGCGGCAGTGAGGTCGCGTGGTCGAGCAGCATGCGTTCCGACCAGGCTGGCTCCACGCCGCCGTCGAAGGCTGTCTCCAGCACCGCTCGCGCGAACTCGGGGTGCCCCGGCACCTCGCCCTGCGGGATGTTCAGGTTTGGCTCGACAGGCCCCTTGTGGCTCGCGCCGGTGCCGATGCAGAAGGCCGGGAAGTTGTCGAGAAAGAAGTTCACGAAGTGCTCGCAGCTCGCGGCCAGGATCACGTCGGGCCGCGCCGCCTCCAGCACCTCGCGGGCCCGCGCGAAGCCGCCCCAGACCGCGGCCTTCTGCTCCTCCGGCGCGGGAAACGCGGTGATGCCCGGCGCGTGGCTGCACAGGATGGCGGCGACCACCTCACCCATCGTCTGCTCCTATCGTCGCTCGGTTGCGATCTAGCGCCGCCGCGTCCAACGGCCCGGATGGGCGCTTCAAGCCCTTCCCGCGGATGGGCGGCAGGCCGCGTCAACGCCGATCGGCATCCTACCGCTTGCGAGCGCTCACCAGCGGGCGCTGGCCGGCCAGCGGCCCGATCTGCTTGTACATCTCCGGCGGCGGGATCTGGCGCGCACGGCAGTAGTGCAGCATCAGCAGTGGATGGACGCCCATCCGCCACAGCGATGCGGTATCGCCATCGGCGAGGGCCGCGCGCTCGGCCGGGTCCAGGTCGTACTCCGCCATCACCGCCGCCGCGTCCTGCCGAAAGCGCTCCGTCGCGGCGGGATCGACGTTCAGTCGGTGGATCAGGCGCTGCATCTCGTACAGGCTCATCGGTCAGCTCCCTTACGACGACAAACTGCGCTGGACGGTCGCCCCGAGACTCGGGCACCTACGCGCGATCAGCAGAGCGGGAGTCCCGGCTGCGGCGGTGACGCGGCGCGGCGCTCGCGGCCGCCGCCTACGAGTCGCTCGCCGCGCCAGCCCCCGCGGGCGTCCCAGCCTCGGCCGCCGTTGCGGCGAGGAGCGCCTGTACGCGGGCGACGGCGGCAGTGCGGTCGTAGGTGAAGAAGCGCCGCGCCAGCAAGGTCGCCGGGTCGCCCGCGAAGAAGCGCTCGTACAGCACTTGGCGCCCTGCGAAGCCGCTGCACGCGAGGTCCCAGGCCAGTCGGAACAGCCGCACGCGGTCGTGCCCGCCCAGGTTCGTGGACTGGTAGTACTTCTCGATGTCGGCGGCCAGCTCGGGCGCCGCCAGGTCGGCCTCGGTCGGCGTCGCCATCAGCCCGCTGGAGCCGATAAGCTGCAGGATCTCGATCAGACGCGGGTACAGGCGGCGCAGGTAGTTGCGGCCGGTCGTCAGGATGGACGGGTTCGGCACGTAGTAGCCCGCCGCGTCCGCGACCGCGTCGGCCTCGGCTGCCAAGACGTAGGCGCGCAGCGTCTCCACCGCATCCACGATCTCGCCCAGCATCATCTGGTACGTCGGCACTTCCGTGCGCCCGATGGCCTCGGCCAGCAGCGCCGCGACGCCCAGGATGAACTCGGCCTTCACCCAGTCCTTCACCAGGAACTGGTGGATGCCGTGGTCGAATGCACGCGTCTGGCTGAACAGCCCGTTGCACAGCTCCACGTCGCCCTTGATGAACACGCGCTCCCACGGCACCACGACCTCGTGGAAGATCACCACGCAGTCCATCTCTTCGTAGCGGGCGGCCAGGGGCTGCTCGGCCACGGGACGCCCCATGTCGAGGCTTTGGCGGCACATCAGCCGCATGCCGGGCGTGGCGATCGGCACGGCGAAGGCCAGCGCGTAGCGATCGGCGTCGCCGCCCTGCTGCCGCATGGGCGCCGGGAACACCAGCATCTCGTCGGCGAACGGCCCGAGCGTCGCCATGTTGCGGGCGCCGCTGACGACCAGTCCCTCGGCGCTCTCGCCGACGATGTGGAGCGGCACGGTCGGGTCGTCCTGCTGCGCCTCGGTGCGCACGCGGTTCGCGCGGAAGGTGCCGAACGTGTGGGTGGCGCACAGGTCGCGCTCGCGAAACCACTCGTAGTAGGCGACGATGCGCTCGCCGTACTCGGCGCCGCCGCGGCGGAAGTAGTCGGCGGCCATCGCGCAGCCCGCCAGGATTGTGTTCATGTAGTCGGGGCTGCGGCCCAGCATGCCGCCCGAGTGGTCGGCCCAGGCCTTGAACATCGCGCGCCGCCGCACGAGGTCGTCCACGCTCCGCGGCTCGACGAACGCGAGGCTCACGGGATCGCCGGTGCTGGGCGAGCGGTAGGTCAGGCGCGGGCCGATGACGGGATCGTGCTGGAGGTCGTACAGCTCGGCCACCGAGCGCGCGCAGCGGCCGAGCAGCGGGTGCGCCGTCACGTCGGCGACGCGCTCGCCGTCCAGCCACACCTCGCGCTCGTCGCGCAGCCCCGCCAGGAACTCGGCGCCTGTCCGCACGCCCATGCCGTCGCCCCCTGTCCCCGCCGCCTGGGCCGCTCGCCGGCCCCCGCGCCGCGTGTGTTCCCCAGTATAGAAGTAGACCCCGCCGCGGACCAATCGACGGCCAGGGGCGGGCGTCCGGCGCAGCAAGTAGCGCCCCTACCTCCGCCTCGCTTGCACGTCACGGATGGGGGATGAGGGAGCGCCCGGGGCTAGCTGTTCGAGCCGATCGACTACCTGGCGGGGGAGGGGCATGGCGGCGATCTCGTCGGCCACGCGCCGGGCGTGGTCGCGATAGGACGCGTCGGCCAGGAGGCGGCGCAGGCCGGCGCGAATGGCGTCCGCCGACACCCCGCCGGGGCGCAGGGTGAGGCCGACGCCGGCCTGCTCGCAGCGGGCGGCGTTCGTGAAGTTGTCGGCGCCTTGCGGAAGAAGCAGCAGGGGAATGCCGCGGGCGAGCGCCGGCAGGATCGTGCCCGACCCGCCGTGACAGACCACGGCCGCGCAGCGGTCGAGCAGGACCGACTGGGGAATGTACCGCTCGACGCGGGCGTTCGGCGGCGCGGGGCCGAGGTCGGCGGGATCGTTGTTCTCCCCGACGGTGACGATCAGGTTCAGGTCCTGATCGCCCAGCCCGTCGAGGATAGCCCGGAACACGGCCAGATCGGTGTTCAGGAAGGTGCCGAGCGTCGCGTAGACGGTGGGACGGTCTGGGAGCGCGTCGAGCCAGGTGGGCGCTTCGGGCCTCGGGCCGCTGCCATCGTAGCCGACCGGCCGCAGCGGCCAAACGCGCCCGGCAAGCGCCGCGGGCAGCGGGCCCTCCAGGCTCCGCGGACTGACCGCGAGATAGGCGTGGACGAAGATGCCCGCGTACGGCGGCGGCTGGAGGCGGTGGGCGCGCCAGAGCGGCGCGGCCGCCTCGCCGGCCCGCTCGAAGACGTCCACCGGGGTCAGCGGACCGAGGCCATGGGTCACGTGCGGCACGCCGGCGAGCGTGGCGGCCAGCGGAGCCGCGAACTGGCAGGGGTCGTGTACGAGGAGGTCGGGGCGCCAGGCCGCTACCACGGCGAACAGCGGCGCCAGGGTGCGCTCGGCGCCCACCTGGGCGAACAGGCGGGGCAGGAACCAGCTCTCGATCTCTTCCGGCGCTAGCCCTTCGCCCGGCGGGCCGCCCACACGCCGGGCCAGCTCGGCAAACCACGCGTCAAGCCCATCGCCGACGGGGTACGCGGCGAACCCGGCGTCCTGGGCACGGCGCGCGAAGGCGGGGGCGCTGGCGAACGCGACCGCATGGCCGCGCTCGGCGAGTGCGTGCGCGAGGGGGAGCAGCGGGTTCAGGTGGCCCGCTTCCGGGATGGCGCTGAAGAGGACTCGCACGGCCGTGCCGCCTGTTCTCGGCTAGTGGGGCGCGCGCCGATGGCCGAGCCATCGGCGGTTACAGCGGCTTGTAGCCCGGCTGAGCAGGCAGCCGACGCCGGGGCGGCGGCCTTGCAGGCCGCGGGCGGCCACGCGAGCCGCCCCTGCCGGACGCTGGCCGCTCACCTCGCGCGAGATGCTCTGGCGCATGGCCGCGATGGAAAAGCTGGCCCACTCTCCCGCCGGACAGCCGAACCGCGTGGTATTGTAGCAGAGGCCGTCCCACCAGCAGCGCCGTTTCACAGCCCAATTATCGGTCGAGGGGGACTTCTGCCCGTGAGCGCTGACCTCCAGCGCAACAGGGGCACCCGGCACCAGCCGCCGGGCGCTCCGGCGGCGCCCACGGCGCTGCTCCGAGCATTCCTGCTCGTCGCCCTTGTCGCTGTGGCCGCCGCGGCGCCGGCCGGCTGGGCCCAAGGGGTCGCGGCGCCGCCCGTGCCGGACCAGGCGCTCGCCGAGCAGCGCACGACCGCCTACTTCGACACGATCCGCGCCGAGCCGCTGGCGCTCGCCGCCTTTCTGCGCGCCATGCCGAAGGGCGGCGACCTGCACAACCATCCGAGCGGCGCCGAGTACGCCGAGCACTTTATCGCCTATGCGGCCGAGGATGGGCTGTGCGTCGTCCTCGCGACGATGACGCTGGTGGCGCCCACGCCCCCCTGCGATGCCGCCGACGGCCGACCGCCGGCCGCTAGCGCCCTCGCCGACCAGCAGCTCTACAACGCGCTGATCGACGCCTGGTCGATGCGCAACTGGAACCCGGCGCGCATCTCCGGCCACGACCAGTTCTTCGGCACCTTCGACCGCTTTGGGGAGGCCTGGGCCCTGCGCACCGGCGACGTGCTGGCCGACGTGATTGCCCAGGCGGGGGCGGAGAACGTGAGCTACCTGGAGCTGATGTTCGGCGTCGACGGCGGCGGGGCGAGCCAGCTTGGCGCGCGCGTGGGGTGGGACGACGATCTGGGGCGACTGCGCGAGCGGCTGCTGGCCGAGGGCATGGACGAGGTCGTCGCCGCGGCCCGCCGCGGGCTCGACGCCGCCGAGGCGCGCGTGCGCGAGCGGCTGCGCTGCGGCACGCCGGACGCCGATCGCGGGTGTGCCGTAACGGTGCGCTACCTGCAGACCGGCACGCGCGTGCTGCCGCCCGAGCGCGTGTTCGCGCAGTTCGTGGCCGGCTACCAGCTCGTCCACACCGACCCACGGGTCGTGGGCATCAACCTGGTGGCGCCCGAGGACGCCTATGTCGCGCGGCGCGACTATCGGCTGCACATGGCGATGCTCGACTACCTGCACGGCATCGCGCCGGACGTGCCGATCGCGCTGCACGCCGGCGAGCTGGCGCCTGGGCTGGTCCCGCCCGCGGACCTCCGCTTCCATATCCGCGCCGCGGTCGAGCAGGGCCACGCGCGCCGCATCGGCCACGGCGTCGACGTGATGTACGAGGACGACCCGTTCGGCCTGCTAGCCGAGCTGGCCGAGCGTAACGTGCTGGTGGAGATCCTGCCGGTGAGCAACACGCAGATTCTGGGGATCACCGGCCCAGAGCATCCCTTCCCCTACTACTGGGCCGCCGGCGTGCCGCTGGCGCTCGCCACCGACGACGAGGGCGTGTCCCGCTCGACGATGACCGATCAGTACCAGCAGGCCGTCGAGCTATTTGGCCTAGGCTATCCGGAGCTGAAGCAGCTCGCGCGCCAGAGCCTGGAGTACGCTTTCCTGCCGGGGGCCAGCCTGTGGGAGCAGCTCGCGGCCGCGGTGCCGGCCGACGCCTGCGCGGGCGACCAGTTGGGCGGGGAGACGCCGAGCGCGGCGTGCGGCGCGTTCCTGCAGGGCAGCGAGCGCGCCCGCGCGCAGTGGCGCCTGGAGGGCGAGTTCGCCGCCTTCGAGCGCCGCTATTAATTGATGCTGAGCTAGTGGAGATAGAGTCCGTCTGCCCCGGCGTTCAGGTTGTAAGCGGTGTCCTGGTAGGGCGTATTGGCCCAGGGTATTGCCCAGCCGTTCTGGTACCACCCTGGCCCCAGAGGGCCATAGTTGAGCCAGTAGCTCGTGTACCCCTGCACGTCGCCCTCATGCGGCCGGAACGTGGTGATTGCCATGATGTCGAGCGTCCGCTGCTCGTCGGGAGTCAACGTACTGCGGAACTGGGCCAGCTTCTCGATGAAGGCCTTGCGCTCCGCCTCGTTGGGTAGCTGCACGTGTTCCGCCATGTCGCACCTCTCCATTGTCGCCTTGCGGTGCCGACCGCGCACCGCGGGGCTGGCCGGCCGTGTTGCTAGCTGCCCCCAGCATAGCGTGCCACTGGCCGGCCGTCTGTCATCTCCTTGACACCCGCCGCGGCTTGTACCGCCTTCCTGGCAGCCAGTCAACACTGGCTGGCCGTCCTCTTCCGTGAGCCTGGGTTTGAACGATTCGCACCGCGGTGAATCGTTCAAACTGGAATCCACGGATTGGAGGCCGGCCGCTACTTGAGGTCGCGGCTGACCTTGTCGGCGTAGAACTGCCACGTGCCGCCGACACGCGGCTCGTTGCCGCGTTGGGCCAGCACATCTTTGAAGTGCGGCAGCGCGGCGAGGGGCGGGCGGCCGGTCATCTCCTCGACCTGCTCGCGGGTGATGTGCGGGTGGTGGGCGCCGGCGGCGCAGTAGGCGTACCAGTTCATGCGCGCCTGCTCTTCGAGGAAGGCCATGTTCATCACAGCCTCCTCGAGGTTGCGCCCGACCGTGGTGGCGCCGTGGCCCTGCAGCAGGATGGCCGGGTGGCTGCCCAGCGCCCGCGCCACCTCCATTCCTTCCTCGTCAGTCTGAATGGTCTTCGCGTGCGGGTACAGCGGCAACTGCTCGCCCAGCGCCCAGCGGTGCAGGCCGAGGCCGGGCTGGATGCCCTCCTGGCACATCGGTACGAGCTGGGGGTGGAGGATGCTCATCAGCACGGCGAAGCGCGGGTGCAGGTGGACGACCGACTGCACGTCGGGCCGGGCCTTGTAGATGCAGGAGTGCATCTTGACCTCGAAGCATTGCGTCGAGCCGGGCGGGCCGTCCAGCTTGTTGCCCTCCAGGTCGCAGATGACCATGTCCGCCGGCTGCATGGCGGCGAGCGCGTCGATCTGGTAGCCGCGGCCCTTCACCACGAACGTATCGGGCGCGGACGGCACCCGCATGCTGGCATGGCCGAGCGAGGCGAGCACGCCGGTGGCGAAGCCCAGCTCCGCCAGGATGCGATTCGCCACCGCCACCTGGTACTTCACGTCGTCGAGCGCGGTGCTCATCGGCCGTTTCCTCACTCTCATGATCGCGCAGCGGGACCGCGGTTGGGCGCTCGCGCCCGGACGTTCGCAGCCCGCGCCAGACGGCGAGCCGCCGCAGGGCGCCGCGGCGCGCATCGGCTGCGCCACCGCGGGCGCCAATTATAGGCCGAGCGCCGAGCCCGGCGCAGGACCGCGGGCTGCCGCATGACAAGCCGGGACCGGGAGGGATCGTTGCCGCCGCGCTTGCCGGTGGGCTGGCCGGCGCCCTAGACTCCCGGCGTTCGCGCCCGTGAGGCTGGTCGCGCCGCGGCCAACGCGCGGCGGACCGTATTGCGCCGACGACGGGCAGACGACGACGGAGGTGGCCCGATGACGAAGCTGATTGTGCTGCCGGAGAACGACGCGGCGACCACGCTGCTAGCGACGACGGACCCCGCGGAGATCGCACGGGCGCTGGCCGGCGTCGGCGTGCGCTTCGAGCAATGGGTGGCCGCCGCGCCGCTGGGCGCCGGCGCGAGCCAGGACGCGATGCTGGCGGCCTACCGCGCCGACGTGGACCGCCTGGCGGCCGAGGGCGGCTACGGGACGGTCGACGTGGTGGGCCTGCGCGGCGACCCCGCCGACCCGGCCTGGCCGGCGCAGGCCGCCGAGGCGCGCGGCAAGTTCCTGGCCGAGCACACGCACGCCGACGACGAGGTGCGCTTCTTCGTGGACGGCCGCGGCGCCTTCTACCTGCGGCTGGCCGGCCGCGTCCACATCGTCTGCTGCGAGGCGGGCGACCTGCTCGGCGTGCCCGCCGGCACCCGCCACTGGTTCGACATGGGCACCAACCCGGCGTTCGTCGCCATTCGGTTCTTCCGCGAGCCGGAGGGCTGGGTGGGCCGCTTTACCGGCGACGACATCGCCACTCGCTTCCCGGCTTTCGACGACCTGATCGCGCCCGTTGCCGGCTGATGCTTCGCGCCGTCGTCCTCGATATCGAGGGCACGACCTCGGCCACCGCCTTCGTGCAGGAGACATTGTTCCCCTACGCCCGCGCGCGGCTGGCGGCGTGGGTGGCCGCCCACCGCGCCGAGCCGCGCGTCGCCGCCCAGCTCGACGCCGTGCGAGCCGCGCTCGGGGCGCCCGAGGCCGACGAGGCGGCCGTCGTCGCGCAGCTGATCCGCTGGAGCGACGAGGACGCCAAGGTCACGCCGCTGAAGGCGCTCCAGGGGTGGATCTGGGACGAGGGCTTCGCCGCGGGCGCGCTGACCTCGCACCTGTTCCCGGACGTGGCCCCCGCGCTGCGGCAGTGGGCCGCGGCGGGGCATACCCTCTGGGTGTTCTCGTCGGGCTCGGTCGCGGCGCAGCAGGCGTGGTTCGGGCACAGCCCGGCCGGCGACCTGCGGCCGCTGCTGGCCGGCTACTTCGACACCGCGAATGCCGGGCCCAAGCGCGAGCGGGACTCCTACGCCCGCATCGCCGCGACCATCGGGCAGCCGCCGGCGCGGATCGTGTTCCTCTCCGACGTGACGGCCGAACTCGACGCGGCGCGCGCGGCCGGCTGGCAGACCGTCGGCGTGCGCCGCCCCGGCGAGCCGTGCTACGCGGCCGGCGTGGGCGACCACCTGGCCGTGACCAGCTTCGCCGCGCTGGACCTCTCCGGCGCGGTTCCCCGCGTGCGAGCGCCCGCGTGAGCCTGGCGGCTGCGGGCGCGGCGCTCGCCGCCGAGGCCGCCCGCCTCGCGGCGCTCGGCTGGATGCGCGGCACCGCCGGCAACCTGTCGCTCGTGCTGGCGCGCGACCCGTTGCGGCTGGCCGTCACCGCGTCCGGGATCGACAAGGGCGCGCTCACCGCCGCCGACGTGGTGCTGGTCGACGCGCGGGGCGCGGCGGTCGATCCCGCCGCGCCCCGCCGGCCCTCGGCGGAGGCCGCCCTCCACGCCCGCCTCGCCGCGCTGACGGGCGCCGGCGCCGTCGTCCACGTCCATCCCCTCGCCGCCGTGCTGGCCGCCGACGCCTACCCGAACGGCGTGGCGCTGGAGGGCCTGGAGATGCTGAAGGGCATCGGCCGCGCGGCGGAGGGCGACCGCGTGCGCGTGCCTGTGGTCGCCAACAGCCAGGATATGACTGTCCTGGGCGACCGCGCGGCGGCTGCGCTGGAGCCTGGCGTGCCGGCCCTGCTGGTGCGGCGCCACGGCCTCTACACCTGGGGCGCCAGCCTCGATCAGGCCCGCTACCACGCCGAGACCGTCGTCTGGCTGCTGGAGTTTCTGAACGCCGGCGGCGCCCCGACGCCGCCCGCCTGATCGCGTCGCCCGGCCCCTAAGCAGATGGCACCGGTTCCAGTGCGTGTCCGGTCGCCGCCGTAAACGGCAGGCCAGGCGACTAGACTCGGGCCCGCCGTTTACGGCGGCGATGTTCCGGTCGATCATGGCCGTCTGCTTAGCGCGCGGCGTCGAGCTGGTCCACGAAGCGGTGGTCGTAGAAGCTGTCGATGTTCGCGGTCGCGGCGCCGGGCAGGGTGTCCTTCAGCGAGTCGACCACCGCTTGCAGCCCGTCGCGCGAGACGCGCAGGCTGGGCGTGAAGGGGACCGTCTTGGTGAAGAAGTCGTAGGTCTGGTCGATCTGGTCCTCGTCGGTGGTGTCCAGCAAGTCGGTTAGGACCTCCTTGCCCCAGCGCTCGTCCTGGAGGAAGCGCTCGATGCCCTGACGGTAGACGCGCAGCAGCCCGGGCAGGGCTGGCGCGAGCCGGTCCATGTCGCCGCGCCGCATGATCAGGCCGATGTTCTGATAGGTCAGATCGTACAGGTTGACCATCAGGTGTGCGCCCATGCGCTGCGCCGGGATGATCTGCGGCAGGGTCATCGACGCGGCCTGCAGCTGCCCGGATTCCAGGCCAGGGATCATGCCGTCCGTGCCGAGCGGCAGGATCTGCACGTCGCTGTGGCTCAGGCCCAGGCGCGCGAGCGTCACGTCGGTGGCGTAGGCCACCGGCGTGCCCGGCCGGTCGGAGCCGATCGTCTTGCCGCGCAGGTCGTCGGCGGTGTTGATGCCGGGCATGGCCCAGACGCCCAGGATGAAGCGGTCGAGCGCGCCGGCGATGAACACGAGGTCCGCGCCGCCGCCGACGTCGGCGGAGATGAGCGCCGGCGCGGAGACCTGCACCAGGTCCAGCTCGCCCGCGACGAGCGCCGCGACGGAGGTGTTGGAGGGAATCCGCTGCACGTCCACGTCGAGGCCCGCGCTCGCCCACTCGTCCAGCTTGTTAGCGGCCACGATGGGCGCCATCGAGCCCACGGGGGCGCCGTAGGAGACGCGGACGTGCTGGCGCGTCGCCGGGTTGGCCGCGCTCGCCCCGCTGGGAGCGCTAACGCCGGGCGACGCGGCGGCGGGGCCGCCCGGCGGGGCGGGCGCGGCGGCGGGCGGCGCGGGCGAGCCGCAGGCGCCGGCGACCAGCAGCGCCGCCAGCAGCAGGCCGGCCCGGGGGATGATCGACGCGCGCTTCATGGCGCTCCTCCTCGCGTCGTGGCCGCTGCCGCGGCGCCCCGCCGCGTCCCTACGATGGCAGCGGGGCGCCGCGTTGTCAAGCGCCATTCCTTGACAGCCGCGCGGTGCAGACGTAGGATGCGGACAGCATGCGACGATTTGCGGGCGGACGGCTGCCCGGGACGCGATCTGGGGGTAAGGCCATGCGTGGGGCGCTGAGCATCGCCGCGGTCGTGCTGAGTCTCGCGCTGGCGGCGTGTCAGCAGGCGGCCCAGTCCGCCCCCGCGCCGAGCGCCGCGGCGGGCGATGCGGCGGCGCCCGCGGCACCGGCCGCCCCGGCGCCTCCGCCGCGCAAGCACGTGGACCTCGGCTACGTCGCGCCCAGCGAGACGTTCGCCATCCCGTGGATCGCCAAGGAGGCGGGGCTGTTCGACAAGTACGGGCTGGACGTGGACCTCCACCTGGTCCCCGGCACGCCGCGGCTCACGCAGTCGCTCATCGCCGGCGACTTCGACTACGCGAACGTCGGCGCCCCGGCGGTGATCCGCGCCCGCGCGCTGAACGGCGACACGCTGATCCTCGCCAGCGCGGGCAACTACTTCACCTTCCGCATCATGGCGAACCAGCAGTCGGGCATCCACTCGCTGGCCGAGCTACGCGGCCATAGCGTGGGCGTCTCGCAGATCGGCTCCACCTCGCACACCTTCCTGAAGATTCTGCTCGACCGCGCCGGCGTGCCGCTCGACCAGGTGAACGTGATCCAGACCGGCGGCAACCCCGAGGCCGCCGCCGCGATGGTGAGCGGCGGCATCGACGCCTCGGCGGTCAGCGGCATCATGATCCCGACCGCCGAGCAGGCGGGCGCGGTCACCCTGGCCGACGGCCGTCAGCTAAAGATCCCCTCGGTGAACGGCGCGCTCGCCGCCACGCGCGGCCACATCGAGCGCGACCGCGACGAGGTGCGGCGCTTCATGCGCGCCTACGTCGAGGGCATCCACTACTACAAGACGCAGCGCGACGAGACCATCGCCATCATGCAGCAGTACATGAACGGCCTCCCCTGGGACCAGACCGCGTATCTCTACGAGGAGGGGCTGGACGGCTACGAGCCGCTGCCCTATCCGAGCGACGAGGCTATCCAGACGGAGATGGAGCGCGACGTGGACCCGCCGGTCACGAACATGAAGCCGTCCGACTTCGTGGACGTGAGCTTCCTGCAGGAGATGGAGCAAGACGGGTTCATCAAGCAGCTCTACGGCCAGTAGCGGCCGGGCGCCGGAGAGGCGACGCGCAGTATAACAGCAGCAGCGGCGACGGAGCGCCACGGGGCGCGCGAGAGGGGCCGCGCATGGCGCGGCGAGAAGGAGGCGGCGAGATGGCCCAGGCGAAGATTCGGCACATCGCGATCTGCAGCAAGGACACCCGCAAGCTGGCCGACTTCTACATCAACACCTTCGGCATGACGCAGGTGATGGAGCAGACCCCCAACGACGACCGCGGGCCGACGGACCAGCGCGCGATCTACGTCTCGGACGGCTACATCAACCTGGCCATCCTCCCGGCGCGGGACAACCCGGAGGGCATCAACCACTTCGGCTTCCAGGTGGACGACCCGGAGGCCGTCGCGCGGGCGGGCAAGGACGCGGGGGCCCAGACGGGCATCGCGCCGCGGCCGCGCGATGGTCGCTACGCCGAGTTCCGCATCCACGACCCCGTCGGCACCGGCATCGACCTGGCGACGGCCGGCTGGGCGACCGAGCCCGAGACGGCCGAGCAGGTGGCGGCGCGCGTCGGCCACTAGGCCGGTGACCTAACCCCCCCTGCCCCCCTTCCCTACGAAGGAAGGGGGGAGTAGAGATGGGCAGCACGGCGGGCGCGATGAACGCGCCCGCCGTGCTGCTGGTAACGCCCCGGCGCCGCAAAGGCGGCCGATCGCGCCGGCAAAGCGAGCCGCCGCCGGCAGGTGCGCCGCCTGGCAGGCATGCGCTTTGCCGTAGTGCGCGCGGGGCCGACCCGGCTGCCTCGCCGCGGCGCGTCCGGCCGAGGTGCCGCAGCCGACCAGTTGCCTCCCCTGGCGCCACGCATCGTGAGGCGATATATTTCCTGGTACAATGATGTCAGACGACGGCATGCCGCTGGCCGACTACCGCGCGCTGGCCGAGCTGCGCTATCAGATTCGCCGTTTCCTCCACTTTAGCGAGCGCGAGGCGCGTCGCGCCGGGCTCGAGCCGCAGCAGCACCAGGCGCTTTTGACCCTGAAGGGCCTGCCCGCCGACCGCGCCGCCACCATTGGCGAGCTGGCCGAGCGCCTGCAGATCGCCCATCACAGCGCGGTGGAGCTGGTCGACCGCCTGGCGGACCGCGGCCTCGTGCAGCGCACCCGCGGCGCCGCCGATCGTCGCCAGGTGCTGCTGGCGCTCACGCCAGCGGGGACCGCGGTGCTGCGCGAGCTGTCGCTCCAGCACCGCGCCGAGCTGCGCCAGGCCGGGCCGGCGCTCCAGCGTGCGCTCAACGCGCTGCTCGCCGGGGACGTGGGCGACGAGCCCCCGCCGGGCGACGACGCCGGCGAGCCGTCGCCGCTGGGAGGAGGGTAACGTGCAAGCAACCTATCCGGGCGCGAGGCGCTGGCTCGTCGGCGCCTTGAGCCGCCTGGGCCAGGACGAGGCAACCGGGCGGCTCGGCGACTTCACCACTACCCCGCGTGTCATCCCCCTCGCCGTAATCGCCGTGGGCATCGGCGTGCTCAGCGCCTTCGTCGCGCTCGCGCTGCTCCGCCTGATCGGCCTGTTCACCAACCTGTTCTTCTATCAGCGCTGGGACTTCGCGCTCGTCTCGCCGGCGAACAATCATCTCGGCGTGTTCGAGGTGTTCGTCCCGGTCATCGGCGCCATCATCGTCGGGCTCATGGCCCGCTACGGCTCGGAGCGTATTCGCGGCCACGGCATTCCGGAGGCAATCGAAGCGATTCTCATGGGCGGCAGCCGCGTCGAGCCCAAGCTGGCGATCCTCAAGCCGCTCTCGTCGGCCATCTCGATCGGCTCGGGCGGGCCTTTCGGCGCCGAGGGGCCGATCATCATGACCGGCGGCGCGTTCGGCTCGCTGATCGCCCAGTTCTTGCGCCTTAGCGGCGCCGAGCGCAAAACGCTGCTGGTGGCGGGCGCCGCCGGCGGCATGTCGGCCACGTTCGCCACCCCGGTCGCGGCGGTGCTGCTGGCCGTCGAGCTGCTGCTCTTCGAGTGGAAGCCCCGCAGTCTCATCCCGGTCGCGCTGGCGAGCGCGACCGCCGCGCTCGTGCGCCACTACATCCTCGGCCCGGCCCCGCTCTTTCCCACGCCGCCGCACGCGGCGTTCGTCGGCGTCGACGGCATCCTTGGCTGCGTGCTGGTCGGCCTGCTCGCGGGCGCCCTGTCGACGCTGCTCACGATGGGCGTCTACGGCTCCGAGGACGCCTTCCAAAAGCTGCCGATCCATTGGATGTGGTGGCCGGCCATCGGCGGCGTGGTCATCGGCCTGGGCGGCCTGGTCTTCCCGCAGGCGCTCGGCGTCGGCTACGACACGATCGAGGCCTTGCTGCAAGGCTCGGTGGCCAGCCAGGTGATCCTGGGCATCCTCCTCGTGAAATCCGTTATCTGGGCCGTCTCGCTCGGCTCGGGCACGTCGGGCGGCGTGCTGGCGCCGCTGCTCATGATGGGCGGCGCGCTCGGCGGCCTGGAGGCGATGGTGCTGCCGAACGAGGGCGCGGGGTTTTGGCCGCTTGTCAGCATGGGCGCGATCCTCGGCGGCACGATGCGCTCGCCGTTCACCGGCATCCTGTTCAGCCTGGAGCTGACCCACGATACGAACATCCTCCTGCCGCTGCTGGTCGCCGCGGTCGTGGCGCACGGCTTCACGGTGCTCGTCCTGCGCCGCTCGATCCTGACGGAGAAGATCAGCCGCCGCGGCCACCACCTGACGCGCGACTACTCCATCGACCCGCTGGAGATCGAGTTCGTGCGCGACGCCATGCGCACCGACATCGTGGCGCTGCCCGCCGCCACCCCGCTCGACGAGGTGAGCCGCCTGCTGCCGAGCGAGTCGCCGCGGCGGCGCCAGCGGCTCTACCCCGTGGTTGGCCCCGACCAGGCGCTCGTCGGCGTGGTGACGCGCACGCAGCTGCGGCAGGCGCTGGCCGACCCCGGGGCGTTCGGCCTGGGGCTCACGCTGGGCGAGCTGGCGAACCACGAGCCGGCCGTCGCCTACCCCGACGAGACGCTGCGGGTCGTCGTGTACCGCATGGCCGAGAGCGGCCTCACCCGCCTGCCCGTCGTCCGGCGGCAGGCGCCGCACACGCTCATCGGCCTCATCGCGCTCACCGATCTGCTCAAAGCCCGCGTCCGTCACCTGGAGGAGGAGAGCCGCCGCGAGCGGGTGCTGCGGATGTCGGTCCGCATGCCGCTGCGCTGGCGGCGCGCGGAGCGCCTCGCGGCTACGGCCAGCGTCGACGGGTCCGATGGGACCGGGGACGACGACGCGCTCGCCGGCGCCTCGCGCGGCTCGCGCTCGGGCACGCCCTGACCGCCGCCCGGTGCTATACTGCGCCGATGGCGCGGGGCACACCGGATGGGAGGGCACGATGGCAGGGCTGCCGCTGGTCATGGCGTGCGAGACGCCGCTGTTCGAGCCGCTGTGGGACGGCACGGTGCAGGTGGCCGACGTCGAGCTGTCGTTCGTGCGGCACCCGACGCGCGCCGGCGACCGGCACCGCCGCATGCGCGACGACCTCGCTTTCGACGTCTGCGAGTACTCCAGCGGCAACTACCTGAACGGGTTTCCGTTCGGGCTGCCGTTCACCGCGCTCCCCATCTTCCCGCTGCGCTCGTTCCGCCAGCGCGACATCTGGGTAGCCCGCGCCGGGGGTGTGGCAGCGCCGGAGCAGCTCAACGGCAAGCGCATCGGCATTCAGATGTGGTCGAACTCGGCGCTCGTCTGGCAGCGCGCGCTGCTGCAGCACGACTACGGGCTGGACCTGCGCTCGGTCGAGTGGGTGAGCAACGGCCAGGACGACCCGCGCTACGAGGTGCCCGCCTGGGTCCGCCTGCGGCCCTGCCCGCCGGGCCAGACGCTCGAGGGCCTGTTGGCCGCCGGCGAGATCGACGCCATGCTGATCCCGCACGAGCCGGCCTGGGCGCCCGGTGACCTGGCGCGCGTGCGGCGCCTCATCCCCGACTACGTGCCTGTCGAGCAGGACTACTTTCGGCGCACGGGCCTGTTCCCGCCAATGCACACGGTCGTCGTGAAGAACAGCGTGCTCGCCGCGCACCCGTGGCTGGCCGCGAGCCTCTACGACGGCCTGCGGCGCGCCCTCGACGTCTACGTGGCGCGGCAGCGCGCGGTACAGGCTCCTAGCGTCGTCTGGCCAGGCCTGAGTTGGGCTGAGCAAGAGGCGGTCTTGGGGCCGCAGCCCTGGCCGGCGGGGCTTGCCGCCAATCGCCCGACGCTCGACGCCTGGCTCGACTACGCCCACGAACAGGGCGTGATCGCGGAGCGCCTGGCGCCGGAGACGCTGTTCCAGCTCGACGGCCGCGCGCTCGTTCCCGCGGACTGAGCCAGCGCCCTTCGTGCCGCGCGCGCCTCCCGTCGGGGCTTTCCGCAACCTGGCTATCGCCCTGCTCCACCACGGACGAGCAGGCTAGATCACGGCCGCTCGCCAATACTACGCAGCTGATCCGGCGGCCCTCTTCCGCCGTCTCGGGCTCGCCCCACCCGGCCTTTGAACTGGCGCTGGGCCGGCCCGGCTCCGTAACCGAGCGCTTACTCGTGGCTACCCGCCGAGTTACCCTCGTGCGCTATGCTGACGGCAACAGGAGCGCCGCCGCGCTGAGATGGCCCGCACTTTGCATTGACGGCCGGGGGAGGCCACGCACCGGCGCTCGGTGCGGCAACGCGGTCGGCTGCTGCCGGGCGCAGCCGACGGGGGCTGGCAATAAGGAACCGGACATGATCCTGCTGTTGCCACAGACGGCGGCGGAGGCGTACGCGCTCGGGTACGCCGACGGCTACCGGGGCGAGGCGCCCCTCCGTGAGCTGTACACCTGGGAGACGCAGGACGCCTACGCCGCGGGCTACCGCGCGGGCTGCCGCGATCGCTAGCCGCACCGCACCCCACCCGCCGGCCGAGGCGGGGCGCCCCCCCCGTTCTCGGCGCTCCCTGCTCTCGTCGCTCCCTGTGCCCCTGCGGACCGACGTGCTATGCTCGCCTGAGAGTAATCACACCCGAAAGGGGGCCGCGGCGATGGCACGGATCCGCCACCTGGCAATCCTCACGGAAGACGTGGACCGGCTGGTCCGGTTCTACACGCAGGCGTTCGGGCTGAAGATCGTCGAGGGAGTGGGCACGGCCACCTACCTGTCGGACGGGCACGTCAACCTGGCCATCATTCCCATCGGGCCGGAGCGGGAGATCGAAGGGCCCCACTTGCAGCCGGGCATCAACCACATCGGCTTCCAGGTGGACGACGTGGAGGCGCTGCGGCCGATCTGTGACGAGCTGGGCGCCGCCGGCCAGGTCACCAAGCGGCCGCCGAACCGCGAGGCCGAATCGCGCGTCCACGACCCCGACGGCAACGGCGTCGACCTCTCGCAGCACGGCTGGCCGCTCTAGCATCTCGTCACCGGTGCGCAGCCGCGCGGTGTGAACGCGCGTTCGTATCGCGTACGGGTCACGAGTGTCCAGACCGCTACTGGCCGTGGACGGGCGGGTGGAACAGGGCATGGCGCCGTTACGGGCCGCCCGGCCCGATACTTGCACAAGGCGGGCGGCCTAGCCGCCCACGTCCGGCGCTCGACACGCTGCTGCGAATTCGCCGCTATTCTTGCCGAATTTGGGCTCCAGGCCGCACGATAACGGGGGGCGCGCGGGGCACCAGGTCGCTGGGTCCGCGCGCCGACGGAGGCCCACGGCATGACCACGGCGACGATTCACCTGGGGCAGCGCCGCCTCGACGATTACCTGCCTTTCATCGGCCCAGAGGAGGTGGCCGCGCTCCGCCGGCAGGCCGCGCCCCTCACGGGCCTACGGGTTCTCCATCTCAGCGTGAGCCCCTTCGGCAGCGCCGTCGCCGAGATGCTGGCGGCGCTCGTCCCGCTCCAGCGCGATCTGGGGCTGCTGGCCGACTGGCACCTGCTGCCGCCGACGACCGCGCCGTTCTGGCAGGCGCTCTACGACGGGCTCAACGGCGCGGAGGTGCGCTGGGCGCGGAAGGAGCGCACGGCCTGGTACGGCTATGCCGAGCGCCGGGCCGCCGGCCTGACGGACGACTACGACGTGATCGTGGCCCACGACCCCCAGGCGCTGGCGCTCGCCCACGTGCTGCCGGCGGTCGGCGGCCGGCCCCGCTGGGTGTGGCACTGCCACCTGGATACGCGGGCCGCGCTGCCACACGTCTGGGCCGACGTGCAGCGCGTGCTGCAGGGGTACGCCGCGGCGCTCTATCCGGCCCCGGGGCTGGTGCCCCCGGCCATGCCGCCGCTCTATCAGGCGGTCGCGCGCCCGGCGATCGACCCGCGCTCGCCCAAGCACCTGCCGCTCGCGCCCGACGCGGTCGTCGCGGCCGTCGAGCGCCTGGGGATCGATCCGCGCCGCCCGCTGATCGGCCAGTTCGCCCCTATCGACCACCGCTACGCGCCGATCGGCGCGCTCGGCGCTTACTGGATCGCCCGCCCGCAGGTGCCGGGCCTCCAGATCGTGCTGGTCGACTCGTCGCTGCTCTCCACGACCCGCGCCCAGCGCGACCTCGGGCAGGTCGTGGCCGCGGCCGGCGGCGATCCCGACATTCACGTGCTGACGCAGGACGCCGACCTCGGCCCCACCGAGCTGAACGCCCTGCAACGCGCGGTGAGCGTGGCGGTGCAGCTGGCGGTGCCGCGCGGCTTTGGCTGGGGCGTCGCCGAGTGCCAGTGGAAGGGCAAGCCCGCCGTCGTGGGGCGCCACGGCCTGCTGCCCGAGCAGGTTGGCGGTGGCGCCGCGGGGGTCGTCGTGGACGGGGCGCCGTTCGCTGCCAAGCAGCTCGTCCGTCTGCTGCGCGCGCCAAGCCTCGCCGCGACGATGGGCCGGCGCGGCCATGCCCAGATCGCCCGCGACCACCTGATCACCGGCCTGCTGGCCGATTACCTGCGTCTGTTCGAGCACGTCGCCGCGCCCGCCTGGGTCGCCAAAGGCCTGGGCTAGCTGGGGCGCCGCTCCTGCGGGCGGCCGGGCGCCCGCTCCGCCCGCGGGTCGGGCGTGGCCCCGTCCGGCGCGCCGGCGCCGAGGCCGTCGTCGAGCAGCGCCCCCCAGCCGCCGCCGAGCCGGTCGCGGGCGGGCGCGCCGCCCCAGGCCAGCACCGCGAGCAGCACGCCCACGACAATGCTGTTGACGGTTGGGACCGGACCGTAGCTAAGCAGCGACGGCGCGATGAGCAGCCAGATCCCGAGCGCCCCGTAGGCCCACCGCAGGGGCCGCCCTACCCCCCACAGCGAGACCCAGCCGCACGCGGCGACGAGCGGGCCGACCACGCGGTCGTTGGCGGCGGCCAGCCCGCCGCCGTACCCCAGCACCGCCGGCGCGGCCATCAGCCAGATGCCCAGGGCGAGGGCGACCAGGGAGGGCCAGCCGCGGGCGCCGCGCGCTGTCCGCGGCGCCCGCGGCCCCGCCACCCGCGCGGCGGTTCCCGCCGCCGGCCGGCCCCAGAAGGCGGACCACGCGGGCGCTCCCGCCACGGCCACGCGGTTCAGATACTGGAGCGCGGCCAGCACCTCGCGCAGCGCCGGCCCCAGGATCACGATGGAGATCGTGGCCGACAGCAGGCACAGCGTACACCAGGCGTGGAAGACGACGCCTTGCGTGATGACCAGGCCCACGCTGGTCGCGCCGAGCGCGACGACGATCAGTCCGTACAGCACCACCAGCCAGGGCTGCGTGCGCCAGCGCGCGCGGCCGCCCAGCAGCCCGACCAGCGCCTCGGTGGCGTAGCCGCCCGCGCCCAGCGCCGCGTCCGGTATCGGCAGGTACCGCGCCAGCGCCGAGTGCAGCACTCGCACGCTGTCCGCGCCGAAGAACGGGTCCCAGACGCCGGGGAGGATGCCGAGCTGATACGCCGCCAAGTACGACGCGACGCCCATCCCGGCGACCGCGAGCGCGACGAGCGGCAGGCGGTCGCGCCAGGCCGATGGATTGTGGCGCCAGCCGGGCGGGACCTCGGCCGCCATGATCTACCGCGCCCCGGCCGCCCGGCTGCTCGGGGCGTTGCTGTCTGGTAGGCATTCGGGCAGGTCCAGCAGGTCCAGCCCGGTGGCGGCGTCGCGCGTGCGGCGCACGGGCACGTCCTCGGTGCGCAGCCACACCTCCAGCGTCGGGCGGACGCGCGCCTCCTTGACGTGGCCGCCGTAGACCGAGAAGTCGTGCCGGCCGAACACGCCGTGGATGTGCAGGAAGGGGGCGCCGTCTTTGAGCGAGGCATTCCCCTGGAAGCTCACCACCTCGAGCTGCTCCGCTAGCTCGCGATACTCGTACTGCTCGGTCGTCGGGTTCCAGTAGCCCAGGCAGGCCCACTGGACCGCTCCGGCCGCGCTGACGTTCGCGAACATGATCTCCTCGTCGCGCAGGAAGGCGGTCAGCGTCTCGACGACCGGCTCGCCGGTCTCCAGCCGCAGGATGTAGCGGTCGCCAAAGCGTTGAAAGCGCATCGCTTGCTCCGTGCTCTTTACAGGGTGGCCGCCCGCCGCTGGACGGCCCACAGGAGCGCGCCGCCGAGCAGCGCGAGCGCCACCGCGGCCGCCCGCGGCGTGCCCTTGCCGTTGGCATGGTCGCGCAGGTCGGCGTAGCGCGCCTCGGGATACGCGCGGTGGTCCGCGTCGCCCTCGCCGTGCAGGGCGAGCTGTAGCACCTGCGCCGGGTGCAGGGCGGCGCGGTCGGTCGTCTGCCGGATCTGCTCGCGGCAGCTGAAGCCGTCCGCCACGATCAGCGTGTCCTTCGCCGCCGCGCGCACGGCCGGCAGGAGCACGCGCTCGCCCGCGGCCATCGACACCTGGTAGTGATCGCCCGGCTCGAACCCGAACGCTCCCGCCATGCCGCAGCAGCCCGAGTCGAGCACCTGGAAGTCGAGCCCCATCTTGCGGAACAGGGCTTCCTCGTCGGTCATGCGCATGAGCGCCTTGTGGTGGCAGTGGCCGTGGACGAGCGCCTTGGCCCCGAGTTTGGGCGGCGTGTAGCCGTCCGCCCGGCGCTCCAGGAACTCGTCGATCAGGAACGACTGCTCGCACAGCCGCCGGGCGTCCTCGTCGTGTGGCAGCAGGTTGCGCAGCTCATCGCGGAACACGGCCAGACAGCTCGGCTCCAGCACGACGACCGGCACGCCGGCACGAATCGGCTCGCGCAGCGTGGCGAGGATGTCGCGCAGGAACCGCTTGGCGAGGTCCAGCATGCCGTAGTCGTAGAGCGGCCGCCCACAGCACAGGGCGCGCTGGGGCACGACCACGCGGTAGCCGGCCGCCTCCAGCACCTCGACGGCGGCGATGGCAGTGCTCGGATGGAAGTGGTTGTTGAAGGTGTCCGGCCACAGGATGACCGGCGGCTTGCCCTGGTTGCGCGGGCCGCGCTGCCGCGCCCAGCGCTTGAACGTTTGCGGGGCGAACCGCGGCACCTGGCGCGCCGGCTCCATGCCCGCGGCGGCCTTCGCGGCGTCGCGCAGGAGCGGCGTCTGCGTGACGAGATTCACCAGCCCTGCCAGCGGGGCCGCGAGCCGCGCCCAGTACATGATGAGCCCGAAGGCGTACGCCTGGCGCGGGCGCAGGCGGCCGGCGTAGTAGTGCGACAGGAACTCCGCCTTGTACGTCGCCATGTCGACGTGGACGGGGCACTCGCCCTTGCACCCCTTGCAGGCCAGGCAGAGGTCGAGCGCGTCCTTCACGTGCGGGTCGCGCCAGCCGCCCCGCACCGGGTCCCCTTGCAGCATCTCGAACAGCAGGTGCGCGCGGCCCCGCGTCGAGTGCTCCTCCTCGCGCGTCACCATGTAGCTGGGGCACATGATGCCCGCGTCGGTCTTGCGGCACTTGCCCACGCCCACGCAGCGGAGCGCGGCGTGGGCGAAGCTGCCGTTGTCGTCCCGGAAGGCGAAGTGCGTGGCGGGCGCGGGGGGCGCGTAGTCGGTGCCCAGGCGCAGGTTCTGGTCCATGCGGTAGGGCGTGACGACCTTGCCGGGGTTCATCTTCCAGTCGGGGTCCCAGATCGCCTTGAACTCGCGGAAGGCGTCCACCAGCTCGTCGCCGAACATCTTGGGCAACAGCTCCGCGCGCGCTTGCCCGTCGCCGTGCTCGCCCGACAGCGAGCCGCCGTAGCGCAGCACGAGGTCGGCCGCCTGGTCCATGAAGGCGCGATAGCGGGCGATGCCGGCTGCCGTCGTGAAGTCGAAGGTGATCCGCGTGTGCAGGCAGCCCTGGCCGAAGTGGCCGTAGAACGACGCCGTGTAGTCGAAGCGGTCGATGAGCTGGCGCAGGTCGCGTAGGTAGTCGCCCAGCCGCGCGGGCGGTACGGCGGAGTCCTCCCAGCCGGGCCAGGCCGGCGGCTCGCCGGGCACGATGGCGGTGGCGCCCAGCCCCGACTCGCGGATCTCCCAGAGCTTCGCCTGCTGCTCCCGGTCCGCGTAGAGCTTCATGTCCGGCGCGTGCTCCTGGCCCTTCAGCGCGTCGATCAGGCCCTCCGCCTGCGCCGTCGCCTCGTCGCGCGTCTCGGCGCCGAACTCCACCAGCAGCCAGCCGCCGCCGGCGGGCAGGAGCGGCAGGTCGTCGGGGTGCAGGCCCTTGCGTTTCATGTAGTGGACCAGGATGTCGTCGAAGCCCTCCAGCCCGACCGGGTGGTGCTCTAGGATCGCGGGAACGTGGTCGCAGGCGGCGTACACGTCCGCGTAGCCGAGGACGACCAACACGCGCGCGGGCGGGCTGTGGACGAGGCGCACGGTCGCTTCGAGCACGGTGACGCAGGTGCCCTCCGTGCCCACCAGCGCGCGGGCCACCTGGAAGCCCTGCTCGGGCAGGAGCGCGGGCAGGTTGTAGCCCGACACGCGGCGCGGGATGTCGGGGTAGCGCTGGCGGATGGCGTCGGCGTAGCGGTCGCGCAGGGCGCGCAGCCGGCCGTAGATCTCCGCGCGCCGCCCGCCGGCCGCCTCGATCCGCGCTAGCTCGTCGTCGCTCGTGGCTCCCACCCGCAGCCGCAGGCCGTCGTAGGTCAGGACCTCCAGCTCCTCCACGTTGTCGGAGGTCATGCCCGCCATGACCGAGTGAACGCCGCAGGAGTTGTTGCCGATCATGCCGCCCAGCGTACAGCGGTCGTGGGTGGCCGGGTCTGGCCCATAGGTCAGGTGGTGCGCCTCGGCCGCGTCGCGCAGCACGTCCAGCACTGTGCCGGGCTGCACCCGCGCGCGACGCTGGTCGGGGTCGATCTCCAGGACGTGGTGCAGGTACTTCGAGTAGTCGAGCACGACCGCGACGTTGCAGCACTGGCCGGCGAGGCTGGTGCCGCCGCCGCGCGAGAGCAGCGGCGCGCCGAAGCGGCGGCAGGTGGCCACGGTGGCGACGACGTCGTCCAGGTCGCGGGGGACCACGACGCCGATCGGCACCTGCCGGTAGTTCGACGCGTCGGCGGCGTAGAGGGCACGGCTGCCCGCGTCGAAACGCACCTCGCCGCCCACCTCGCGGGCCAGCGCAGCGGCCAGGCCCGCGGCGTCGACGGCGCCGGGCAAGGGGCCGGGTTGAGACGAACGCGGCAACGGCTGGGCGGAAACCGTCTTCACGGGAAGCGCCTCCTGACAGTCGGGTAGCTCGGGCGGCCGACGGGGCGCATTGAGCGACGGCGGCGGCGCGGGCGCTGGACCGCGTTAATCGGGCGACCGGGCCGTCGCGGGCCGCGCGCTCGGGGCGCGGCGGGCATGAGCCAGGAGGCGGGACCAACGGGCGTGCGGTGCGTCCGGCGCGTGCGCCGAGAGCGCGGTCGCCGCGCCGTTCCGGGCGGCACCCGCCGCTCTGCGGCGCAGAAGGCGTGCCACGGAGGCCCGGCGTTCTGGCACGGGGCGTGCAGCCGTGCGACGGGAGGTGCTACCATGAGTGGACTCCATCGGTCGCGGCGGCATCGAATCATCGCGGGCGTGTGCGGCGGGCTGGCCGAGAGCTTCGGCCTCCCCGTCTGGCTCGTCCGCTTCTTGTTCCTGCTCACGTTGCTGCCCGGCGGCGTCCCCGGCCTGCTGCTGTACGTCCTCCTCTGGATCGCCCTGCCCACCCGCCGCGTGGGCAGCCTGGGAGGGCCGTGGGCGCGGCCCGTGCACCGCTAGCACGCGCCGCCACGCCGGCAGCCGGGGCGCCGCGCGCCGCGGCTGCCGCACCCGCCGCACATTCTGTATAACCACCGGACGATTCCCACACGTTCCGCCGCTTCGGCGTGCGCGGAAGGAGCCTGCGGTGAGCCAGAACACTCCCATCACGGTGGCCTACGGTGACGGCATCGGCCCCGAGATCATGACCGCCACGCTCGACATCATTCAGGCGGCCGGCGCCCGCCTCGACATCGAGGTCATCGAGATCGGCGAGAAGATGTACCTCAAGGGGGAGAGCACCGGCATCGATCCGCGCGCCTGGGAGTCCCTCCGCCGCACGCGCGTCTTCCTGAAGGCGCCCATCACCACGCCTCAGGGCGGCGGCTTCAAGAGCCTGAACGTGACCACCCGCAAGGTGCTGGGCCTGTACGCGAACGTGCGCCCGTGCGTCGCCTACGCGCCGTTCGTCGAGACGAAGCACCCCGGCATGGACGTGGTGGTCGTGCGCGAGAACGAGGAAGACCTGTACGCGGGCATCGAGTACCAGCAGAGCCCGCAGGTGGTCGAGGCGATCAAGATCATCAGCCGCCCGGGCAGCGAGAAGATCATCCGCTACGCCTTCGAGTACGCGCGGCGCAACAACCGCAAGAAGGTCACCTGCTTCACCAAGGACAACATCCTGAAGCAGACCGACGGGCTGTTCCACAAGATCTACGACGAGATCGGCGAGCAGTACCCGGACATCGAGAAGGAGCACTGGATCGTCGACATTGGCGCCGCCAAGCTGGCCGACACCCCCGAGGCGTTCGACGTGATCGTCATGCCGAACCTGTACGGCGACATTCTTTCGGACGTGGCGGCGCAGATTGCCGGCTCGGTGGGGCTGGCCGGCTCGGCCAACATCGGCGACCTGGCGGCCATGTTCGAGGCCATCCACGGCTCGGCGCCGCGCCGCGCGGGCCAGAACCTCGCCAACCCCTCCGGCCTGCTGTTGGGCGCGGTGATGATGCTCGTCCACATCAACCAGACGGACGTGGCCGAGCGCGTCCACAACGCCTGGCTGCGGACCTTGGAAGAGGGCATCCACACCTACGACATCTACGACGACCGCGTGAGCCAGGCGAAGGTGGGCACCAAGGAGTTCGCGCGGGCCGTGATCGACCGGCTGGGCCAGAAGCCGCAGCAGCTCAAGCCGGTGACGTACCGCGCGACCGACCGCGAGGACGTCGACGTGCGCGTGCAGGCGAGCGCGGCCCCGCCGGTCACCCAGACGCTGGTGGGCGTGGACGTGTTCGTGTACTACACTGGCGGCACGGCCGACGACCTGGGCGCGGCCATGCAGCGGGTGAGCGGCGACGGGTTGGCGCTCACGATGATCGCGAACCGCGGCGTGAAGGTCTACCCCGAGGGCCTGCCCGAGACGTTCTGCAGCGACCAGTGGCGCTGTCGCTTCCAGGGGCCCGGCGGCAACACTGCGGTGAAGCCGGAGCAGATCGTGAGCCTGCTCGGCCGCATCGCGAGCGCCGGCCTCAACTTCATCAAGACGGAGAACCTGTACGACTTCGACGGGGAGCCTGGCTACTCCCTCGGCCAGGGCGAGTAGGCAGGAGCACGTGAGGAGCGATACGCCATGACAGAATCGGCCCATGCCGAGCATCGCCCGCCGGTCGGTCAGGACCCCGCGCAGGCGGCCGAGGGCATGCCCAAGGCCCTGGGGCACCTGTACCCCGTGGGCGATATCCTCGCTGTCATTGACGATCGGGCGGAAGCCGAACGCGCCGTCCAGGCGTTGAAGGATGGCGGGATTCCTGAAGGCGACGTCGATCTCGTGGACGGGAAGTGGTTCGCCGAGGTGATGCGCGCTAACAAGGCGAGCCGGAATCCGCTCCAGCACCTCGTCGCCCTGCTGGGAGCGGAGGAGGGCGAGGTCGTCCGCGACTACCTCCAGCAAGCGGACCTGGGGCGCACGATCGTCGTCGTGCATGCCGAGCAGCCGGAGCTGTGGGAGGGCATCGCCCGCGTGCTGCGCACCCACGGCGCCCACCACATCAGACACTACGGGCGGCTGGTCATGACCGGGCTCTGACGCCGGCTCCCTACTCCCCGAAGACAGGAGAGGCGCCAGAAAGTGGGGAGCTAAACAAGGCGGGAGCCAGGTCGCGGACGTCTTGCCCCTGCGGGGGTGCCACGTCGCCGGCCTGGCTCTCTGACTACAGGTCCGCTTTCCTTCCGCAGCAGGTGCAGTCACCTGTAGTGTGCAATCATCCTAGCTCACGCGCAGCACCCGTACAAGGCGCTATGGCTGCCCATATCCGAGATTGCGGGCACTTGTTAGCCATGCCTGGCTCGCTGCCTCGTCGTGCGCCTGCCAGTGAGCGCGCGTCGTTCGACTCGGCACCGCCAGTAAGTGGCGGGGCGCAACCGCCAAGCGGCTGCGCTCGCTGTTGTCGCTGGACTTTATCCTAGGTTCCATCTGGGTGAGCGGCTAATGCAGGACGTAGCCGCCGTTGACAGCGATGGTCTGTCCCGTCACGAAGGCGCTGTCGGGCGACGTCAGGTAGACGATGGTGCCCACCAGGTCCTCGGGCACCTCGGCACGGTGCAGCGCCCGGCCGGCGACGGAGCGCTCCTGCGTCTCCTCTGGCGCGCCCTGCCCCGCCTCGCTCAGCGTGAAGCCCGGCGCCACCGCGTTGACACGGATGTTGTCGGCACCCAGCTCGCGGGCCAGCGCCCGCGTGAGGGCGATCACCGCGCCCTTCGACGTGACGTAGTGCAGCAGGTACGGGATCCCCGAGAGTACCGTGTCCGACGCGATGTTGACGATGCTGCCGCCGGCGCCCTGGCGGCGCATGTACGGCACGACCGCCTTGCAGCACAGCCACACGCCCCGCACGTTGACAGCCATCAGCCGGTCCCACTCGGCCACGGTGAGTTCGTCGAACGGCTTGCGGGCGACGCCGTAGAAGACGGCGGCATTGTTCACCAGCGCGTCAATGCGCCCGAAGCGCTCGGCCGTGGCGCGCGCCATCGCCTCGGCGCTCGCCTCGTCGGACACGTCGGTGGGCAGCGCCACCGCCTCGCCGCCGGCGGCGCGAATGGCGGCCGCGGTCTCCTCGCCCTTCGCGGCCTGCACCTCGGCCACCGCCACGCGCGCGCCCTCCCGCGCCAGACGCAGCGCGTAGGCGCGGCCAATCCCCTGGCCCGCGCCCGTAACGATCACCACTCTGCCGTCCAGTCGCATCCTGCCCCCTTCCTCCTTACGCGTGACCTCTATAGCCGGCTGCACGCCACCCGGAGCGGCCATCGCCCGGTAGGCGTCTGGTAGGCGCGGCTCTCGCGGCCGCCCGCGGCCGCAGGCCATAGCTACCCGCATCGACCGACCGCTCTGCCCGGCTGCACACCGCGGTTCCCAGCCACGCGCGGCAGCGCGCCTACTGCGGCGGCTTGACCGCCCCAAGCTGCTCCAGCAGCCCGAGCACGTCCTCGCTGCACCAGTACTCGACGATCTTGCCGTCGACGATACGCTAAATGTCGATGCCCATGAGGGTCACGCGCTTGCCCAAGCGGCACGTGATCCTGATGCCCGGACCATTATCTACCATGCATTGGAATACCTAGCGTCCATTACGGGCATTATGCCGGCCAGAGCTGCGTGGTCGCCTCTTGGGACGGCGCGGAATGCTATGATGCGCTCAGAGTCCCGACCGGGAGAGCGGCCATGGAGCGTATTAGCGTATACGTCGAGCCGGAGCAGGCGCATGAGTTCCGGCAGCTAGCCGGAGAGGACAGCCGCGCGATCGCTGCCCTCGTCCGGGAGGCGCTGGGTGAGTACCTCGCGCGGCGTCGATCGGGTAGCGGTCAGCGCACGGTAGGCCCGCGACGACAAATCCCTGAGGGGGAGTGGCAGGCCCGCTTTGCCGCAGCCCTCGCGGGTGTGCGAGCTGGCATCTCGCCTGATACCGTAGGCGAGAACCTCGAGGCCGAGATCACCGCGGCGCGCGCCGAGGTGCGCCGGTCTCACCACGAGGACCCCCAGTCTGCTCGTGGCTGAATTACCGCCTCGGGTGTTCGTCGACACCTACGTTTGGATCTCTGCCTTCATCAACGCCGACGGACCGCCAGCGCGCGTTCTTGACGCCTTCATCCAGGCGCGCTTCATTCCGGTAGTCTCGGAGACGCTATTGCGCGAGATTCGCGCCGTCGCCAAACGGCCGCGCATCCGAAGGCGTTGTCGGTTCCATGACGATGCTCTCGAAACGCTACTGACACTCCTCCGCGATCGTGCCATTGAGGCGTTCCCTACCGGCCATCTCAGGATGTGCCGCGATCCCAACGACGACGCACTGCTGGAGACCGCGGTTCTGGGCGGTGCTCAGTTCGCTGTTTCGCGGGATGACGACATCAAACGCGACCCGCCCCTGATCGCCTGCCTCCGCCAGCAAGGGGTGGAAGTGCTTTCCGTGGCGCAATTTCTTCGTTGGCTGACTGCCGATCGTGACGATGAGCCATCCGCGGACTGAGTCTGGCGCGAATCGTGGACGACCGGTGGAGCTCCGGGTTCAGCGCCGCCCGAGCGCGGCGCGGACGGCGGCGGCGACCTCGGCGCGGCCGGGGAGGAACGCGGCTTCGAGCGACGGGCTGGCGGGGACGGGGGCGAACGGGGCGCCGACCCGCTCGATCGGGGCGTCCAGATAGTCGAATGCCGCCCGCTGCACCTGCGCCGTCAGCTCAGCGCCGTAGCCCCCCGGCAGCACGGCCTCGTGCGCCACCACCACGCGCCCCGTCTTTCGCACTGACGCGAGCACGCTGTCGAGGTCGAGCGGCACCAGGCTGCGCAGGTCGATCACTTCGGCCGCGATCCCCTCCCCGGTCAGGTCGCGGGCGGCGGCCAGCGCCTCGCCCACCAGCCGGCCGGTGGCGAGCACCGTCACGTCGCCGCCCGCCTGGCGCACCGCCGCCTGGCCCAGCGGCACCAGCCCCTCCCCTGGTGGCACGTCGCCCAGGCCCCAGTACAGCGCCCGATTCTCCACGAACACCACCGGGTTGTCGTCGCGGATTGCCGCTTTCAGCAGCCCCCGCGCGTCGGCCGGCGTCGCCGGCATGACCACCTTCAGGCCCGGGACGTGGACGAACCAGGCCTCCAGGCTCTGCGAGTGGTGCGCGCCCCAGCCGCCCATCACGCCGCACTGCGCCCGCACCACCAGCGGCACGCGCAGCTGGCCGCCCGACAGGTAGTGGAGCTTCGCCGCGTGGTTCACGAGCTGGTCCATGGCGAGCGTGATGAAGTCCACGAACATGATCTCGACCACCGGCCGCAGCCCCAGCACCGCCATGCCCACGGCCGTGCCCATGATCGAGCCCTCGCTGATCGGCGTGTTGCGCACGCGGCCCTCGCCATACAGCTCGGCCAGCCCGGCCGTCGCGCCGAACGGCCCGCCCACGGCCACGTCCTCGCCGAGCACGTACACGGCCGGATCGCGCGCCATCTCCTCGCGCAGTGCCTGGTTGATCGCCACCACCAGCGACACCCGGCGGTCGGCGGCCTCGGGCGCCGTCGTCGTCGCGGGCTGGCTCATGCGTACACCTCCGTGGCGACCTCGTCGGGGCTAGGCCAGGGGCTATCGAGGGCGAAGCGGACCGCCGCCTCGACGCGCTCGCGCGCCTCGCGCTCCAGCGCGGCCTCGTCAACCCCGTCGCGCGCGCCGTCAGCCCCAGCGTGACTGCCGGGCGCCGCCTCTCCGCCAGCACTGGGGGCCGCGGGGCCCAGCAGGCCCACGCCCGCCAGATGGCGGCGGAAGCGCGCGATCGGGTCGCGCTCCTGCCACTCCGCCAGCTCGGCCGCCTCGCGGTAACGCTGCGGGTCGCCGACGTAGTGGCCGCTCAGCCGATAGGTGAGACATTCGAGGAAGGTCGGGCCGCCGCCCCCTCGCGCGTGGTCCACCGCCTCCTGCACGGCCGCGCGCACCGCCAGCACGTCCTGGCCGTCGAGCGTGGTCGTCGGAATCCCGTACTTCTCGGCGTGGACCGCCAGTCGCTCGATGACCGTGTGGGCCGAGAGGGGCGTGAACTCGGCGTAGCCGTTGTTCTCGCAGACGAAGATCAGCGGCAGCCGCCACAGACTGGCGAGGTTGAGCGACTCGTGGAAGTAGCCGGCGTTCGAGGCGCCGTCGCCGAAGAAGACGGCCACCACCTGGCCCGCGCCCCGCTCCTGGCAGACGAGCGCCGAGCCGAGTCCCAGCGGCAGGTTCCCGCCCACGATGCCGGTGGCGCTCAGCAGCCCGTGCTCGACGTCCACCAGGTGCATCGAGCCCGCCTTGCCGTGACAGTAGCCAGTGGTGCGGCCGGCTAGCTCGGCCATCATGCGGTTGAGATCGGCGCCGCGGGCGATAAACGGCCCGTCCGGCCGGTGGCCGGTGTAGACGTAGTCGTCGGCGCGCAGCGCGGCGCACGCCCCGGTGGCCGTCGCCTCCTGTCCGATGCTGAGGTGGACGAGCCCCGGGAGCTGCTTGTTGGCGACTAGCTCCGCCAACCGCTCCTCGAACGCTCGGATCGTCCACATCGTCCCGAGCAGCCGCCGCGCCTCCCCGGTGTCCATCCTGCCTCCGCTCGCTGGGCGGCGCGGCACACCGCGCCCTCGGGCGCGTCGCTCGCCGTCACAGCAATAGTACGGTACACCGCGGGCGGCTGGGTATGGGGGCGGGAGCCGGGGCCGTGCTCCGAGGCAGCCACGTCGGGGACGCTAGGGTCGCGCGCGCCGGGGAGCTAGCGGGCGGCCCGCCCGGGGGCGCGCGACCTTACTGGCAAGCGCCCGGGGTGGGCCGACGCGACGACGGCGGGTGGTTAGGCGTCGCGGTCGTCGGCGTACTCGCCGTCGCGGATGCGGCCGCGGAGCACCAGCAGCCGGCAGTACTGCCGCGCCGTGAACGGGTACGTCCAGCGGCTGCTCGGGCGGCTGCCAAAGCGATAGGGCACGTCATGGTCCGCGGCGCCGAGGCCGTCCCGGCTGCCGGTCCCGATCGTCGTTGAGGTCATCGTTTCGCGCAGGTCAGTGGTTTCCATAGTGTTTCTCCCGGCGGCGCGTCGCCGCAAGCTACTACGTAAAGGCAGCATGCGTGCCACGGGAGGGCGATTTCGCGTCTCAGCGCCCTTCGAAATGTCGGAAAGCGACCCGTTTGTGCCGCGCTAACCGAGTGGGGCTACTGCTGCGGGACGCGATCCGGGAAGGCGCGGGCGAAGTCGGTGCCCACGTTGGCGCGCTCGACCTGCCAGTCGGGCGGGTTCTCGGCGTCGTACGTCAGCACCGTGCGCTGGAACGCCTGCACCTGCACGTGCCGCGCGCCCATCCCGTTCTTCTGCACGTCGAGCTGCACCGCCTCGGTGATCGGCAAGCCGATGTCGTGGAGCCAGCCGCCGGGGAAATACAGCTTGTTGTTCATGTACTCCCAGAACCGCGCGGGGACGAAGTGGCCTGGGGCAGCACTCAGGTCGCCGCTGAAGGGGATGAACACGGTGCCGTCGCTGAGCTGAGCCACGCCCTCGACGAAGTCCGCCGGCGGCGGCAGGCGCTGCGACGGGTCGGCCAGGCGATTCACCTGTGCATAGGTCACCGGCGAGACGTCGCCGCCGAAGGGGATGTCGGCGCGGGCCTGCTGCAGCTCGTCGACCACCAGGCCGTATTGCAGCTTCCAGGCGTCGTTGTCGGTGCCCGTCGACTGGTCTTCCAGGCGCCCCTTTTCGAAGTACTGCACGGGCACGCCGTTCACCGCGGCGGGCGGGCTGAGCGGCCGGCCGAGCACTCGCGTGCCGTCGTAGTGGTCGTAGAAGTCCCGGAAGGCGGGTGCCACGGCGAACACCGGCCGGCCCGCCGGCCCGGCCGTGCGGATGCGGCTGCTCGCCGCGCGCACGACGCTGCCCGTGCTCGTGGGGTCGCCCGCCGGCGTGCTGAGCAGCCGTAAGCCCGCGTACTCGCTCATGAACGGGTCCGGCGGCGGGTAGCTGCCGTAGACCAGCCAGCGGTCGATGCCCAGGCGGTCGGCATTGCCCTCCAGCCAGCCGAGGAAGCCCTGGAGCGCGTCGGCCAGCAGGTCGGCGCGATACTGGCCGCCCGGGTACGCGCGCCAGCTGCCGTCCGACTGCTGCGCCCACTCGACCTGCTCGTAGCCCCAGACGATCGCGAACTCGGTAATCCAGATCGGCTTGCCGCGCTGGGCCGGGCTCGCGTCGAGGTAGCTGCGGAACGCGGCGAGCTGGTCGGTGAGCGGCTGCCAGTTCACCATCGGCAGCTGCTGCCAGTTCAGGTCGGCCAGCTGGATGCCCCAGACGTCGACCGGCGGCTCGGTGCCCGCCAGCTGGCGATAGGCCGCGCGGAACTGCTCGGTCCACTGCCGGCCCAGGTCGAAGCCGGGGCACGCCTGGCAGGTGGTGTCCCAGTTCAGCACGTTGGGCCCGATGAGCTTGGCACCCGTATCGGCGTCTTTCAGGATACGGGCGTAGTACTGGAACGCCTCGGCGTACTGCTTCGGGCCGTCGGGATCGCCGCCCGGCACGTTCGGCTCGCGCCCGATGAGCCAGTAGCTACCCGGACGCTTGTGGGCCGCCTCGCGCAGCTCCGCCTCCGGCGCCAGGTTGCGGGTGGGGACGGCCATCACCTTGTTGGCGCCCGGGGGGATCGCGTCGGCGTCGTAGTCGAAGCTGGCGTACCAGCGCAGGCCCAGCTGGTCGAGCGCGCGGCGCGCGGTCTCCTGGGGGCCGAGGCTCGGATCGCTCGCCGTGACCCACACCCCGTAGCGGTCGAGCAAACTGGACACCTGGGGCGCGGGGCTGGAGCTGGTGCGCATCGGACTGGCCGCCAACGCCAGCAGCCCCACCAGCAGCGCGAGGGTCGCGGTCCGGGCGCGCCTCACGGCCGGGCGCCCCGGCGGGCGAGGCGCGAGCAGCCGGGGGCGAGCACCGTCCGACTCATCACGCCAACTCCCGCTTCGTCCCGACGATCCACCTAAGCTGGGTCAGCAGCTTGGCACGGCGGTTCGACGCAGTCGAACGGCCATGCTAACCCGCGCCGGATGCTTAGCTCAGGAGTTATACGGATGCCGCGCGGCGCCCGTCAACCGATCGGCCGCCCTGCGGGGCGTCACAAGCGCGCATCAGCGTGTCGCGGGCCAGGCGGCCGTCGCGGTGACCCGGGCCGCGCGGCCACCACGCGTCCCGGGCGGCCTGCTGCCGCGTGGCGGGCCATGCCGGTCGTCACTGCCACCGACGCCGCCGATCCGCTATAGTCGGCCATGCGCAAGGGGGTGGCGCGGCGGCGGAGGCGACCATGGACGACGGCATGCAGCAGGGCTATCTGATTATCGCCGACATCTCCGGCTACACTGCTTACCTCACCGGCACCGAGCTGGCACACGCGCAGAACATCCTCAGCCGGCTGATTCAGACGATCCTCGACGCCTACCGGCCGCCCATCGAGCTGGTCGAGCTGGAGGGTGACGCCGTCTACGTCTACCTGCCCGGCGCCGATGCGGGGGACCAGGCCGTGCTCGGCGCGATCGAGCGGGCCTACTTCGCCTTTGCGCGCCAGCGCGACAGTATGGGCCACCTGGCAGCCTGCGTCTGCGCCGCCTGTCGCAATCTGCCCATGCTGGATTTGAAGTTCGTCGTCCACTTCGGCGAGTTTGCCGTGCAACGCCTCGCGGGGCGGTCGAAGCCCATTGGCCCCGACGTGATCCTGGTCCACCGCCTGCTGAAGAACCACGTCGCCGATGTGATGGGGCTGCGCGCCTACGTCTTCTTCACCGACGCCGCGCTGGCCCGCCTGGGCCTCGACGCCGCGGCGCTCGACCTGCGGCACCACCGCGAGGAGTACGAGCACCTCGGGGAGGTCGGCGGCGCCGTGCTCGACCTGGCCGCGCGCTGGGAGCAGGAGCGCGCGCTGCGCCGCCTGCGCCTCGATCCGGCGGCCGCGCGCAGCGAGCACGCGGTGGACGTTCCCGCGCCGCCGGAGGTCGTCTGGGCCTACCTCACGCGCCCCGCCTTCCGCGCCCGCTGGGAGCCCGGTCTGGCCGGCGCAGCGGCCGGGGACACTGCCGAGCACGCGCCCGACGAGCACACCCACGGCGCCGGGGGATCCACGCTGCTCGACTGGCAGCCGTTCGAGTACTACACGCTCAGCCGCGCGCTCGACGCCCCCCTGGCGCCGCGCGTCACCCTCACCACCGAACTCACGCCCACGCCCGGCGGCACGCGCGTCGCCTGGTACTGCGCCCCCGCCGCCGGCCTGCGTGCGGCGCTCGGCTTCACCCTCGGGCGCGGCAAGCTCCAGGCCAGCCAGCGCGCCGGCGGCGAGCGCCTCGCCAGCGTGCTCGCCGCCGAGTGGCCGCCGCCCGCCGCTGAGAGCGCGCCCGAGGGCGCCGCGACGCCACAGCTGGAGGACAGGTAGATCACGCGACGATCAGCGCCTCGTGCCCGCGCTTGGAGATCGGGGCCAGGTCCGCGGCGATGCAAGCCCACGTGTCGCCGCCGTCGTCGCTGGCATAGACCTCGCCGCCCGTCGTCGCCGCGTACAGCGAGAAGCCGGCGCCCCAGTCCTCCAGCGTCACCGCCCCGAACTCGTGCTGCGTGTCCGCGGGCAGGCCGTTCGTGAGCCGCTCCCACGTCTGGCCGGCGTCCGTGCTGCGGTAGATCTTGCCGCCCGCGTGGTGGGTCTGCCGCCAGGTGGCCGGGTTGTGCTCCGCCGCGGCCACGAACATTATGTCGGGCTGGCGCGGGTGCATCACCAGCGCGTCGGGATACACGTCCGCCGCCCAGCCGGGCGCCATCCGCCGCTCCCAGCCCCTGCCGCCGTCCCGGCTGACGTAGAGCCCCGCCCCGCCGCTCACGAACAGCTTGCGCGGGTCGCGCGGGTCGATGAGCGCCTTGTGGACGTCGTAGAACACGTCCATCGAGCGCGTCTTGTCGTTGTAGAAGCCGAGCGTGTTCAGCTCGCGCCACGTCTCGCCGTAGTCCTCGCTCTTGAGCAGCGCGCCCTGCTCGATGCAGGCGTAGACCACCCGCTCGTCCACCGGGTCGAAGGTGATGAACTTGGTGTGCGCGACGTGGGGCGGCGGCGGGAACCACCACTGGTCCACCGTCTTGACCTGGCGCAGCCCGGGCAGGTGCGTCCAGTGCGCGCCGAGGTCGTCGCTGTAGAACAGGTTGGCGGGCTCGGTGCCGGCGAACAGGCGCATCCGTCCCTTCACGCGGCGCGCGGCCAGGCTGAACACGTCGTCGATGAACAGGCCGTTCTCGCGCCGCTCCCACGTGCGGCCGCCGTCGGTGCTCGCGTGCAGCCCGCCGTGAAACGCGCCCGCGAAGATCGTGCCGCTGTCGGGCTCCACGACGATCGCGCTGATGAAGCGGCCCTCGAGCGCGCGGTGCGCCAGGCGCCAGGGGGCGCCGGCCTCGCCGCGCGCCAGAATGACCAGCCCCTCGCGCGTGCCGACCAGCAGCTCCCGTGTGGGTGCCGGCGACGAGTAGACGTTCGGGCCACTGTGTGTGAGTCCCACGGCCATGCAGCTACCCTCCCGGCCCGGCATCCGCCCGGGCCCCGCTCCGCGGCGTATCCTCCGCGCTGCAACTGGTATAGTGGAAGTGACGGCGGTTGCGCCAGCGCCCGGCAGGCGCCGGGCCGGCCGCCAGTACCCAGGCGCGGACAGCAGGGGAAACGGCTGCTCCGCCAGGAGTAAGACCGTGGCGAAGGAAGCGCCGGCCAAGCCAGCCGCTCCCAAGAAGCGACCCGAGCGGCCCTTTTACTGGGACATCCCGAACATTGCCGAGGAGGGCGACTACTCGACCAAGAAGCGGCGGCCCCCCGAGATCGCCCTGCACAACGAGGACAAGTGTACCGGCTGCCAGGGCTGCGTCCCGTTCTGCCCCGTGAACTGTATCGAGAGCCTGCCCGAGGGCACTTATCCCGATCGCCCGATCCAGCCCGTGCAGGACCGCTGGGACGAGTGCATCGGCTGCGGCATCTGCGTGCGCATCTGCACGAAGGTAGTGGGCTGGGACGCCATCCGCATGGTGCCCGTGGACGAGTTCATGGAAGTGACGGGCATCGAGATCAGCCAGGTGACGCCCGAGCGGCCGCCGCCGGTCCGCTCGCTGCCGCGCGCCGACTACCCGCCGTATCCGGAATGATCTAACCCCTCGGCCCCTCTACCTTGAGAGAGAGAGGGGGGGGAGCCACCCCGGCCTCGTCCTCTCCCCCTTCCCACAATGGGAGGGGGCGGGGGAGTGGATCCGCGGCCCTTACGCTCGGCTCAGGTACTCCCCCGTGCGCGTGTCCACCCGGATCTTGTCGCCCTCGTTGATGAACAGCGGCACCTGCACGACTAGACCTGAGTCCATCGTGGCCGGCTTCATCGCGCCGGAGACGGTGTCGCCCTTCACGCCGGGGTCCGTGTGGGCCACCGTGAAGTCGAGCGTGATGGGGAAGTCCACGCCGATCGGGCGATCGTCGTAGAACTGCACTTGCAGCTCCAGCCCCTCTTGCAAGTAGTAGCGGCCGTTCTCCCCCAAGTCGGCGTCGGACAGCGTGATCTGCTCGAAGTCCTGCTGGTCCATGAACACGTGGCCGGTGTCGTCGGAATAGAGGTATTGCATGGGCCGCGTGTCCAGGAAAGCGCGCGTGAAGCGCTCGCTCGAGGGCACGTTGCGCTCGACCACCGCGCCCGTCTTGATGTTCTTGAGCTTCATCTTGATGATGTTGCCACGCATGGCAATCTTGAACGACTGATACTCGACGACCTGCCACAGGTTGCCGTCGATGTCTAGCACCATACCGCGGCGCAATTCCGTGGGCTGAATCATTGGCTCTCCTCTGTTGCTTGGTTGCTCGCTCCCGCCGGCCGAGGGGCCGCCGGGGGACGCTTGGTGATGGTGAGGTGCTGGCAGCCTGGCGGTCGCGCCAGCCACGCGGCGCCCGCTCGCGGCCGGCGGGCGGCCCGCGTCGCGGATACCGCGCGCCTGGCGTCCTCATCCCGTCGCACGCGCGATAGCACTTAAAGTGTACGGGCTGGCGCAAAGGACGGTCAATTGCCGGCCATGTGCCCCGCAGGTCGGGCGGCTGCTCGCGCGCCGCGGAGGGGCGCAGCATGCCCCGGCCGTCAGCTTGGAATAGCCTTTGCGCGGGGCCGCGGCGGCGCTATCATTAGCGGTCGGGAGGCGGGGGATGCAGCAAGCGAGCGTGATGGCGCCCGAGGGCCAGACGTTTGGCCCGTATCGCTTATGGGAGGTGGTGGGGCGCGGCGCGCTGACGGTCGTGTATCGCGCCGAGCAGCCGGCGCTGCGCCGCTGGGTGGCCGTCAAGCTGCTGCCGCCCCCGGTCGCGCCGACCGAGTTCCCGGCGCGGTTCGTGCGCGCCGCCGAGGACTGGGCCCGCCTGGAGCACCCGCACGTCCTGGCCCTGCACGACTACGGGCAATGCCAGGGCCAACCCTTCCTGGTGACGCCGTTCGTGGACGGCGGCAGCCTTGACGCGCGGCTGGCGGCGGGGATGCCGCGCGACGCGGCCCTGGGCGTGCTGCTGCACGTGTGCGGCGCCCTCGCCTACGCTCACCGCCAGCGCGTGATCCACGGCGCCGTGACGCCGAGCAGCGTCCTCTTGCGCGACGGCCACGGGCCGGCGCTGGCCGATTTCGGCCTGGCCCGGCTGCTGGAAGCCACGGGCGCCACGCCCCCGCAAGGCGTCTTCGGCACCCCCGAGTACCTGGCGCCCGAGCAGGCGCGCGGTGCGCCGATCGACGCGCGCGCCGACGTCTACGCCCTGGGCATCATCCTCTATCGCATCCTGGCGGGCGTGCTGCCCTTCACCGGCGCATCGGCGGCCCACGTGCTCGCCCTCCAGCGCGAGACGCCCTGGCGCCCCCTCGAGCTGCCGCGTCCCGAGGCCAGCCGCGTGTGGAACGCGGTGCTGGTCCGCGCGCTCGCGAAGGCGCCGAACGAGCGCTACCCCACGGCCGAGGCGCTGGCCGCCGCGATCCAGGCGGCGATGCGTCAGGAGCAGGCGCTCACCGGCGGCTCCCCGTCCAGCGCGGTGCTCTGGCAGCCCGTGCGTCCCGTCCCCGCGCCCGGCCCATCGGCCGCGGCACACTCCCCGGGCGCTCAGCCCCTGACGACGGCGGTGCCTTCGATGCGCGCCGCGGCGACCGCGGCGCGACCTGCTGGCGCCGCGGGCCCGCAGCGCGCGGCGCTGCGGCCCGCCGCCGCGCCCGGCGACGCCGCGCGGCGCGCCCCGCGCGCGCGGACCGCCGGAGCGCCGAGCGGGACGCGGGGCCGGCTCCTGCCCTGGCTGGCGCTGGGCGCGGTGCTGGGGCTCGGCCTGCTGGCGGTCCTGATCGCGCAGTCGCCGGGCGTGCCCGACAGCGTCGGCGCGGCGCCCCACGTGGCTGCCGCCTCAGACGCCGCGGCGGACGCGGCCGACGCCGACGCGCCGGCCGATGGGCCGGCCATCCTGCTGCAAGACGATTTCGCCGACCCCAACAGCGGCTGGCCGCGCCAGTCCAGCGACCTGGCGACGCGGCGACTGGGGTACGTCGACGGGGAGTACTCCATCGTCAAGGTGGCCAACAGCCCCGGCGCCCCGTTCGTCTCTCGCGACTCGCGGCTCGGCGACTTCCTGTGGGAGATGGACACGCGCCTCCAGCCGCCCACCGACAATGCCTATGCCTATCTCGACTTCCGCCGCCAGGACAACGGCGACCACTACTCGTTCATCGTGGACCCCAACGACGGCACCTTCCGGCTGGAGCGCGCGCAGGGGCAGAGCCGCGACGAGCTAGTGCGCTGGACGCCGAGCGCGGCCATTCGCCGCGGCACCCAGCGCAACCGGCTGGGCGTCCGCGCGGAGGGCGCGACGATCACGCTCCTGGCGAACGGCGAGGTGCTCGCCCAGGTGCAGGACGACAAGCTGTCCGACGGCGGCATCGCCTTTGGCGTGGGGAACTTCCGCAACGGCGCGGCCGACGGGCGCTTCGACAACCTGCTCATCACCGCGCTCGGGCCGTCCTGAGCGGCCGCCCGCCTACTCGCGGTCGCCGTCGCCGACCGGCCGGTTCTGGGCGCTGCCGCCCGCAGCGGGCGCCCCGCCGGTGCCCACGAGCGTGACGTTCCGGGACGGCTGGTAGACGCTCTTCAGCGGCAGCGTGCGCACGTCGCCGTCCTCCGTGACCGTGCGCGTCACGACGACCGTGAACCCCTCGCGCGCGGCCTCGACGGCGATGCGCCGCCCGGCCGGCAGCGTCGCGTCCTCCTCGACCACCGGCGTCGGGTCGGCGGGGACGCGGTCGGTGATCTGGGCCGGCGCGACCTCCACCTTCCAGTCCGGCTTCGTGCTGTACAGCCGGAACGTCACGCTGTCGGCGTCGGTGCTCGCCTGGATCAGCACGGCGTGGGGCGTCGTGTTGACGAACTGCATATCGAGGTTGGCGTCCTCGTCCACGGTGGCGTCGAGCCCGACCACGTCGCGCGACGTGTAGGCCGGGATCCAGTACAGGTGCCAGTGGCGCTCCTCCAGGCGGTAGCCGCCCCAGAAGAACGCCTGGAACAGCGTGGTCGCCACCTGGCAGATGCCGCCCGCCACCGAGGGGACGGTGTGCAGGCCGTCCGCGCCGCTCGTGATGCCAAAGCCCCACTGGTAGCCCGTCTCCAGCGTGGTCGGGCCGACCTCGCGGTTGAACGAGAACGTCCCCCCGGGCGGCACCACGACGCCGTTCAGGCGCTCCGCGGCGAGGCGGATGTTGTGCGCCTTCTCGGGCACCGAGCCCGCGAACGACGTGCGGCTCTCCTCGATCTGCTCGGTGATGCCGAGCGCCGCCAGGTTGTCGCCGGTAACGGCGGGCGCCGCGACCTGCACCGGCAGCGTTACCGTGTGGTCGTCCGTCGTCAGGTGAGCGAGGATCGCCTGCTGCGTCGCGGCCTGGTCGAGCTGCCGGCCGGCCGCCGCCGCGCGCGTCACCTGCAGGTTGCCGCCGTTCCAGTCCAGGCGGGCGTTGCTGGCGGGCTGGTCGATCTCCTTGGCGAGCGCGGCGACGCGCTTGCGCACGGCCGCGTCGTCCACGCGCGCCGTGAGCGGCTGGCCCGGCCCGCCGTCGAACTGCAGCCAGTCCACCAGCTCGCGTGGCGTGACGGTCCACTCCCTGTCCTCGTAGCGCAAGACGAGCGGCTGGGCGAGCAGGCGCGTCGCCGTGTCGCGCGCCTCCGTCCGCAGCGCGTCGGGCGTCTGCGGCGGCGTCTCGGCCACGGGCAGCGCGACCTCGCTCGCGCCCGCGCGCTGCGCCTCCCGCACCCGGGCCGCCGCGGCGGCCACGTCGAGCTGCCGTCCCACCTGGCTCGGCGTGTACGCGATCGTCGCGTCGGGCTGCACGAGCAGCTTGGCGTCGCGCGCCGGCCGGTCGACCTCTTGCGCCACCCCCTGCAAGTAGGCGTCGAGCGCCGCGTCGTCGAAGGCCAGCGCGGCGTCGACCGCGTAGTGCCGGGTCGCGGCCGTGTACTGCGCGGCAAGCCGGCGCAGCGGGTTGCCGCTGCGGCCGACGGCCAGCGCGCGATCGGCCAGCGCCTCTGGCGCCAGGCGCAGGCCCAGGTCGCGCCAGGTCGCCGCATGGCGCGTCTCGGCCGCTTGCACGGTGACCGGCGCCGCCAGCACCGTGTCCGCCTGCGCCGCCAGCGCCGCCACCGCCTCGTCGCGCGTCCGCCCGCCCAGATCGACCCCCAGCGCCTCGACGCCCGGATAGGCGCGGCCCGCGAACGCGACCTGGTAGCCCCCGAGCGCCGCGCCCGCCAGCAGCAAGACCGCCGCGAAGCCCGCAAGCGCGCCCAGCGGGGCGCCCCGCCAGGCGCCGGCCGCCCGGCCGGGGCGCCCGGCCGGCTCCCACGCCGCGTCCCATCCCGTCTCGGGGCGCTGTTCCGACTCGCGCTGCGCCATCGCTCACTCCCGTGGGCCGTTGTAACAGTCTTCGCAAACTATACTACCGGTGCCTCGCCGCACCGGGAGATTTTGCCGTGAGCGCCGCCGAGCCGCCCCTGGAGATCGAAGCTAAGTACCGCCTGTCTGGGCCAGACGACGCCGCGCGGCTGCGTGCCCGCCTCGCGGGCCTCGGCGCCCGGCCGGCCGGGCGCCAGGCCGAGGACAACGTCCTGTTCGACCGGCCCGGCGGCGCGCTCGCTGCCGCCCAGCGCGTCCTGCGCCTGCGGACGCTCGACGGCGGCCCCGCGGGGCGGCTGACGTACAAAGGCCCCGCCGCCTACGACGGCGCGGTAAAGCGCCGCGTCGAGCTAGAGACGGCCGTGGCCGACGTGGCCGCCACCCGCGCGATCCTCAAGGCGCTCGGCTACACGCCCACCATCCAGTACGCGAAGCAGCGCGAGACCTGGCAGCTCGACGGCGCGGCGGTCGCCCTCGACGAGCTAGCCTTCGGCCACTACTGCGAGATCGAGGGGCCGCCCGAGACAATCGCCCGCCTCGCGGTGGCTCTCGGCCTGCCGCCCGAGACGGCCGAGCCCCTCGGCTATCCGGCGCTGATGGCCCGCCACCTCATGGGGCCGGGCCGCTGACCCACGCTAGCGCCTCGCCAGAGCAGCGCATACGGACCGTGAGCGGCCGGCGGAGGGGCCGATGCAAGCGTGATTCGTCCCCGCCCACGGCCGTCGAGGCCGCACCGCCGGCGCCGCTCGGATCGCCCCTTCAGCGCGCCTCGCCGGGCACCCGGCGCGCGTAGGGGCGGGTTTCATGCCCGCCCGCGGCCCGCAGGCCGCAGCTCTGGCGCCGCTACTGGGCTCCATCATTGCCCAAACCAATCTATGCCGGCGCGGCCAGCTTGCGGCCGACGAGCGCGGCGGTGCGCTGCACGAACCACAGGCGCCCGTCGGCGCGGTAGGGCCGCGCGCCGCTCAGGTCCTCGCGGGCGTCGCGCTCGATGAGCGCGCGCGCCTCGGCCGCGCGCTCGGGCAACGTGTGGGCGTTCGCCAGCCAGCGCTCGACCTCCTGCGTCAGCGCGTCCGAGTACACCGCCTCCAGCTCCAGCCCGTTGGCCGTGAGCAGCGCCAGCAGCTCGCTCAGCGGGTACGCGCGCGTGTGCGACGGGTCGCGCAGGTGCTCGAAGCGGTTCTGGTAGGCGGCGCGCGCCGGCTGCTCGCTCACCACGAGGTCCTCCAGCGCGACCGTGCCCCCCGCGCGGCAGACCCGCGTCATCTCGCGCAGCACCGCTGGCGGGTCCGCGAAATGGTGGAAGGCGTAGCGGCAGACGACCACGTCGAACGCGCCGTCGGCAAAGCCCGTCGCCTCCGCGTCGCCCAAAGCGAACCGCGCGTTGGCCAGGCCGCGCTCCTGGCGTAGCCGCTCGGCGAGCGCCAGCGGCGCCGCCGTCAGGTCGATCCCCACGACCTCGCGGCAGACGGCCGCGAACCCCAGCGCCACGTGGCCCGGCCCGGTCGCGACTTCGAGTACGCGCGCGGTGGGCGCCGGGCTCACCGCGCGCACCAGCCGCGCGATCCGCGCCGGGTCGCTGATGAGCGGGTTGGCCGCGTACTGCGGCGCCTGCTGGCTGAACTCGTGCTGTACGACCTGCTTGTGGTCCGGTCCCGCTCGCTCCATCCCTGCTACTCCGTGGCGCGCGTCCGCCGCGCGGGTCCCCGGAAGGATAGGGCATCGGGCCTGTAGTACCCTACATTCGGGAAGGAGGGGAGCAAGCGCCGCTATGAGCCTGCCGTCCGAGATCGCGGCCAACCCGCTGTTCGACGGCCTGCCGCCGGTCGAGAGCGCCAAGCTCATCGCCGAGCTGGAGCCGCGCCGCTACGCGCCCGGCGAGGTGATCTTCCGCGTCGGCACGCCCGGCGACGGCCTCTACCTGCTCGCCGAGGGGGCCGTCGAGGTCCGCACGGGGCCGGCCGGCCAGGAGGCGTCGATCATCGTGCTGCGCGCCCCCGACTACTTCGGCGAGCAGGCGCTGCTCACCGGCGACCCGCGCAGCACCACCGTGATTGCGGTGGGCGACGTGCTCGTCGGGCGGCTCGCGAAGCCGCGCTTCGACGCGCTGCTCGCGCGCAACCCCGCCCTGGCGCTGCACCTCGGGCGGGTGCTCAGCCGCCGTCTGAGCCGCGCGCGCCGCGCCCTCTCCGAGATGCGCCGCGGCTTCCAGGAGCTGGCGGTCGCGCGCCTGGACGCCGCCCCGCCCGAGCAGCGCGACTTTCTCACCCGCACCGCCATCCTGCATGAGCTGGACCCGGCCCTGGTCGACGCCCTGCTCGGCACCCACGACGCGGCCGCGCGGCTGGACGGCCTGGCCCGCGAGGGCGTGGTCGTGCCGAGCGAGGACGGCGCGACCTACGCTTACCATCCGCTCCTGGCGACGTTCCTGCGCACCCGCCTGCGCGCCGAGGTGAGCGCCGCCGAGCTGCGCGCCCTCCACGCGCGCGCGGCCGCGCTGCTGGAAGAGCGGGGCGACTGGGCGGAGGCGGCGCACCACTACCGGGCCGCCGGCCAGCCCGCCGCCGCCGAGCGCCTCCTGCTCGACGTGGGCCAGCGCCTCCTGCGGCGCGAGCCGGCCGCGCACGGCCCGACCGTCCCGCCCGCGCCGGCCGACGGCGCCACCGTGCGCGCCTGGCTCGCGGCGGTGAGCAACGGCGGGCCGCCCCGCTCAGCCCCGCTCCTGGCGCTCGAGCTGGCTGCCTACCGGCGCCTGGACGACCCGGCCGGCGAGCAGCGCGCGCTCGAGAGCGTCATCGCCGAGGCGCCGGCCAGCCTGTCCGCCGAGGCGCTGGCGACCTGTTACGAGCGGCTGGGCGAGCTAGCGGCCGCCCGCGACGACCGCGCCGCCGCGGCCCGCTACCTGGACCTGGCGCTGGCCCTGGAGCGCGAGGCGGTGTCCACGCGGACGGGCGAGCCGCCCCCGCCGCAGACCGACGTGCGGCTCGACGGCAATCCGGGCGCCGGCCGCCTGGCGTTCGCCGCCGATCGCGCCTTCGGGCTGGCGATGGCCGCTAGGCGCCAGCTCGGCGGCACGATGCGCACGCGCCTGCTGGGACTGCTCGTCGCGCTCGCACTCGGCGCCGTGTTCGTGCTGCTGCCCGCGCCGAGCGACCTCAGCGTCGAGGCCTGGACGGCGCTCGGGCTTCTCGTCGTGTTCGTGCCGATCCTCGTGCTGGACGTCGTGCCCGACTTCGTCGCCGCGCTGCTGCTCGTCGGCGCCTGGGCCGTTCTCGGCGTCGTGCCGCCCCGCGTGGCGCTCGGCGGCTACGCCAGCGGCACCTGGGTCCTCGTGCTGGCAGTGCTCGGGCTGGGCGCCGCCGTCGCACGCAGCGGCCTGCTCTACCGTGCCACCCTGCTGGCGCTCACCCACCTGCCGGCCACACACGTCGTGCAGGGCCTGGCGCTGGCGGCGCTCGGGCTGCTCTTCACGCCCGCGATGCCCAACGCCACGGCGCGCGTCGCGATGGCGGCGCCCCTCACGGCCGAGATGGCCGACGCGCTCGGCTACGCGCCCGGAGGCCCGGCCCGCGCCGGTATGGCCCTCGCCACCCTCTACGGCTTCGGCCTCTCGGCCGGCCTCTTCCTGACCGGCTCCACGACGGGCCTGCTCGTGCAGGGCGTGCTGCCACCGGAGGTGCGCGCCCAGTTCACCTGGGGCACCTGGCTCGTCGCCGCGCTGCCGCTCCACGTCGTCATCCTCGCCGTGGGGCTGGCGGCCGCGCTCTGGACCTATCGGCCACGCGCCCCGCGGCCGCTGGCGCGCGAGCGGCTCGCCCTCCAGTGGAAGCTGCTCGGCCCGCCCTCCCGCGCCGAGCGCGTCACGCTCGTGATCTTCGTGCTCGTGCTCGGTGGCTTCGTCACGCAGGGCGTCCACCACGTCGATCCCGCCTGGGTGGGGCTGGCCGGCCTGTGCGCGCTGCTGGCCACGGGCGCGCTCGACCAGCCCACCTTCCGTAGCGGCGTGAACTGGAGCTTCCTGCTCTACCTCGGCGTGCTGGTCGGCCTCGGCGACGTCTTCGTCCACCTGGGGCTCGACACCTGGCTCGCCAACCACCTGGCGGACGCGCTCGCGCCGGTCGCCGGCAGCCCGCTGCAGTTCGCCCTCGCCCTGACCCTCGCGTCGTTCGCGTTGTCGTTCGTCGTGCGCTGGCAGGCGGCCGCGGTGCTGCTCACGCTCGTCCTCGCCCCGGCCGCCGTCGCGCTCGGCGTGAGCCCCTGGGTGGTCGGCATCATCGCGCTCGTCGCCACCAACACCTGGTTCCTCTCGTACCAGAGCACCATCTACCTCGCGCTCTACTACGGCATGGACGAGAGCTTTACGCACGCCAGCGTCCGCCCGGTCGCCTGGGCCTACGCCCTCTCCGTCCTCGTCGGCGTCGCCCTCAGCGTCCCCTACTGGCGCGCCCTCGGCCTACTCGGGTAGCTGCGGGAGCACAGCAGTCCTGGGCCATTTTCCGTATGCCGCGGAGGACCAGCGCGTGCCTTGGTCCACCGCCGACCCCGGCCGCGAGGCCGTGCGCGGTTCCAAACCGAATCCGGAGATACGGTTCGCCTACTCCCTCTCCCCCTGGGAGAGGGGCGGGGTGAGGGCACGCCCCGCTACGCGAACCGCCCCGCCGGATCGGGTATCATAGGCGCCGGCTGACGACGAAGGTGATGCACGACCGCAGGTGCATCCGCGCCGGCTCACGGGCGAGGAAGCCCAGCTCCCGATCGAACGCCCTTGTTGCGGCAGCCGCGAGCCTCAAGGCTACCCCGCGCGCGTAATCAAGGCTGCCATAAGCGCGCATCAACTCGATGACCGTCCGGACGTCTTGCCGATTACGCGCGGATCGCGGCTTCCCAAGAATCTGCAGGAGCGCATCTCGATCAGGCCCCCGCGCGACCTTCAGCAGATGAATCAGCACGAGCGTCTGCTTCCCCTCGATGATGTCTCCCCCGTTTGGTCCCTTGAGTCCGTCGAAGTCCGACACGAGGTCTAGAAGATCGTCAACGACCTGAAAGCTCTTGCCGAGCAGCAGGCCGAACCGTTCGATCGACGCCGACTGGGCACGATGGGCGCCCGCGATCAGCGCCCCGATGAGCATCGGCCCCGCGACCGTGTAATAGGCCGTCTTGTTGTCCGCCAGGAAGAACCAGTCCGCCTCCGTCAGATCGTGTCGCCGATCGCGCGTCCACTTCAGCTCGACCGTCTGGCCAAACGCCGTGCGCGTCAGCAGATCGGAGAACGCCTGCAAGACCGCCCGGGCCCGGTGCTGCGGCAGCAGCCGAAAATTGTCCTGGAGCACCCGCCACATCAGTAGGTGCAGCGCATCGCCGGCGTTGATGGCAAGCTGGCAGCCGTACAGCCGCGGCAGGGCCTTGCCGCCGCGCCGCCGTGGCGATCCATCTTCGCAATCGTCGTGGACAAGAAGCCAGTCCTCCGACAATTGCATTGCCGCCGCCGACGGGATGGCCTGGCGCGGGTCACCGCCCAGCGCCTCGCAGGTCAGCAGCAGGAGCGCGGGCCGCAAGTACTTGCCCTGTCGCCGCGGATACTCGCTCACGAGCTGCTGATGGAACCGCGCCACGTCCTCGCGGCCCGCGGCGTAGCGGTCGATAGCCGGCGCCCAGAGATCGTCGAGATAGGACTTGACGACGGGCCAGAGCATCTGCCGCTTCTCGGCCAGGACGTCGAGAAAGCTGGTGGGTGCCATCTCAGCGGTGACGGATTGCAGCATCGCTCCCCCGTCCTCGCCACCACGGGCGAGTGCTGCGCGTGTGGTCGGGCGCGAGCGCGGTCCTGACCACGATCGCCGCGCGCAGCGCGTACGGCAGCGCGCGCAAGCCGAGCCAGGCGAGCTCCGGCCAGAGCCCTGGCTGCCAGAGGGCCTGGAGCGGCTGCTCCCAGCGCGGCGAGAGGTCGTGGCGCGGCGTGTCCAGGACGACCCGCACCGTCGCCCCGATGGGCTGCTGGCGCAGAAGCCAGCCGGTTTCCATGTCGGCGGCCGCGAAGCCGTGGGCGTACCACTGCTGCCGCGCGCGCCCGGTTACCAGCCCCGGCACGGTGACGAGCGGCGCCACCAGCGGCTCCCAGCCCAATCGCCGCGCCGCTGCCGCCAGCGCCTCGACCAGCGGGGCGGAGCAAGGCAGGCGCTCGCCGCTGGGTAGCCCCACCCACGGCGGGACGACGACCGCGCCCGGCCGGAGCCGCTCTGACAAGGCGCCGGCCAGCCCACAGGCTATGAAGCACGTTGGTGGCTCGCGCCGGGCGCGGCGCCCCATCCCGACCCGCGCGACGGCGACGCCGCGCGGCAAGACGGCCCGCGCGGCCAGCGCCTCCAGGCGCGTCGCCGCGATCACCGTCAGGTCCCGCGTGCCCCCGGCGGCGCGCGCCCCGAATGCCGGTCGCGGCTCACGCAGCGTAACCGTGCTCACGGTACCAGGCCACCGCCCGCCCCAGCGCCGGGCGTACGGGCGAGGGCCGATAGCCCAGCTCGCGGCGCGCTTTGGCGTCGTCGACGTACATGTAGTGGCGGGCCATCTGCACTCCTTCAAGGGGGATCGCCGGCTGCGCGCGCAGCAGGCGGCAGCGCAGCTCATCGCCCCAGCCCAGCGCCAGGGGAACCCCGTGCGGCAGCTCCAGGCGCGGCGCGCGGCGCCCGGTCAGCTCGGCCAGCGCCTGCCAGATCTGGCGGAAGCTGAGGTTTTCGCCGCCCACCAGGTACCGCTCGCCCGGCTGACCCCGTTCGAGGACCAGGACGTGCGCCCGCGCGACGTCCTCCACCGCGACCAGGTTCAGGCCGCCGCGGACGCTGGCGAAGATGCGGCCGCGCTGGAAGTCCAGGACCATGCGTCCCGTCGGCGTCGGCTTCCAGTCGCCCGGCCCGACCGGGGCGGTCGGCAGCACCAACACGACGGGGACACGCGCCGCCAGCGCGGCCCGCTCCTGCGCGGCCTTCGAGGCGTGGTAGGTCGACAGGCCCGCGTGCGGCGGCGCCCACTGGGCCTCCGTCGCCGGCTGGTCCGGGGCGCCGGGGCCGACCGTGGCCGAGCTGGACGTGACGACCGCGCGCTCCACGCCCGCGATGCGCGCCGCCTCCAACAGTCCGCGCGTGCCCGCTACGTTCGTCCGCGCCACGCGCTGCCGGTCGCGCGGCGCGAACGAATAGAGGGCGGCGACGTGGACCAGGTAACGGCACCCTTCCAGGGCGCGGACCAGCGCGCCCGGCTGCTCCAGGTTCCCCACGACGCGGGTGCATCCGTCGAGCGCCGGCAGCCGCTCGCCGCTCCCTCGCGCCAGCGCCCGCACCCGGTAGCCGGCTGCCAGCAAGGCATGGAGCACGTGCCCGCCGACGAAGCCGGTGCCGCCCGTCAGAAATACCTCCTCCCCGCCGCGCATCGCTAGCTTGCCTCCCGCACGGGGAAGCGCCGGCGGGCCGGCCGGCTCGCCGCCGTCGCGGCGATCGCCCGCGCCGATTCACGGAGCGAGGTCATGGTGGCGAGCACGGCGGTTGGTTCGTAGCCGCAGTGCGCCATACAGTTGGCGCACTTGGGGTTGGTGCCCCGCCCGTAGGCGTCCCAGGCGGTGGTCTCGAGCAGCGCGCGGTAGGACGGCGCATAGCCATCCGCGAGCAGGTAGCAGGGCCGCTGCCAGCCCTGCACCGAGTAGCAGGGGATGCCCCAGGCGGTGCAGGCGAAGTCGGTCTTACCCTCCAGGAAGTCGAGGTAGAGCGGCGTGTGGTTGAGCCGCCAGCGCCGCCGCCGCCCGCCCGCGAACGCCGCCCGGAAGAGCGCGCGGGTGCGCTCGACGCCCAGGAAGTGCTCCTGGTCGGGCGCCTTCTCGTAGGCGTAGCCGGGCGCGATCTGCATAGTGTCCACCGCCAGCTCGTCGTTCAGGTAGTCGAGCACGGCGCGCACCGTGCTCGGCTCGTCCTGGGCAAAGAAGGTGGTGTTCGTCGTCACGCGGAAGCCCCGGCGCTGAGCGGCGCGAATCGCGGCGACCGCGCGATCGAAGACGCCCGCCCGCGCCACCGACTCGTCGTGGCGCTCGCGCAAACCGTCGACGTGTACCGACCAGGCGAAGTACGGCGAGGGCGTGAACCGGTCCAGCTTCTTCTCCATGAGCAGCGCGTTGGTGCAGAGGTAGACGAACTTTCGGCGCGCGACCAGGGCGGCCACGATCTGGTCGATCTCGTCGTGGACCAGCGGCTCGCCCCCCGCGATCGAGACGATCGGCGCGCCGCACTCCTCGACGGCGGCGACGCACTGCTGCACCGTGAGCCGCCGCCGCAGCAGCTCGTCGGGATGCTGGATCTTGCCGCAGCCGGCGCACGCCAGGTTGCACTGGTAGAGCGGCTCCAGCTGCAGGACCAGCGCGAACTTGGGATTGCGCTTCAAGCGCTGCTTGATCACGTAGGCTGCGACGGTCAGGCTCTGGATCAGCGGTACGGCCATGTCAACCGACCTCCTGGACCTCGCGGGCGAGGCGCCCGGGATCGGACAGCTCGCTCTGCGCTAAGGCGAGCGTGGGAAACACGTGTCGGTAGAGGTGATAGTTGATGTAGAAATCGCGCGGGAAGCCGGTCCCCGTGTACTCGGGCTCGTCCCAGGTGCCGGCGCTCTGGCGCTCGCCCAGGTACGCCAGCCCGCGGCGGCAGGCCGGGTGCTGGCCCAGGCCCGCGCTCTGGAGCGACAGCACGGCCCACGCGGTCTGCGACGGCGTGCTGCGTCCCCGCCCGGCGAACGACGGGTCGTCGTAGGAGTAGCAGGTTTCGCCCCAGCCGCCGTCGTCGTTTTGCACGCTTAGCAGCCATGCCAGCGCCCGGCCAACCAGGCCGCGGCCGATCCGCCCCCGCGTCAGCGCGGTGACCACGCACCAGGTGCCGTACACGTAGTTGACGCCCCAGCGGCCGTACCAGGCGCCGTCGGCGGTCTGCGTCTGTCGTAGGTACCGTAGCGCCGGCGCCACCATCGGATCGGCTGGCCGGTGGCCGAGCGCGAACAGCATCTCCAGCACGTGGGCCGTTACGTCTTCGGTCGGGGGATCGGTCATGGCGCCGAAGTCGGCAAACGGCAGCTGGTACACCACCCGGCTGCAGTTGTCGCGGTCGAACGCGGCCCAGGCGCCATTGCGCGACCGCATGGCGAGCACCCAGCGCCGGGCGCGCTCCACGGCCGCGGCCACGCGCGCCCGCGGCGCGGCCTCGAGCAGCGCCAGCACCACGACCGCGGTGTCGTCCACGTCGGGATAGCAGTCGTTGTCGAACTCGAACGCCCAGCCGCCGCAGTCGCGCGCCCGACATCGGACCTGCCAGTCGCCGCCGCCCGTGATCTGCTCGGCCAGCAGCCAGTCGACGGCGCGGCGCAGCGCGGGGTGGTCCTGGGCCAGACCGGCCCGCCGCAGGGCGAGGAGCGCCCAGGCGGTGTCCCAGACCGGCGACATGCACGCTTGCAGCCGCCATCCCCTCTCGTCCGCGAGCGCGAAGCGCTCCAGTCCCTCAAGGCCGCGTCGCATGACGGGATGGTCGGGCGACAGGCCCTCCAGGTGCAGGGCGATCAACGAGTAGACCCAGGGCGGCTGGATGCCGCCCCAGCTCCCGTCCGCCTCCTGCCGGGCGACGATCCAATCGACGAGCTGATGGCACGCCCGGCCGCGCCCCGGCTGCCACGGCAGGCGATCGTAGGCTTTCAGCAGCTTGTCGGCCCACCAGAAGACCCCCGAGCCGGGGACCCGAACGAGCAGCGCTTCTGTGCCCGGCACGATCAGCTCCCGGGCGGTCACGCCGAGGGGCCGCCGCGGCTGCCGCGTGAGCACGATCAGGAGCGGCGCGATGGTGCCGCGCGCCCAGCACGCGAAGTCGTAGAGGTTCAGCGGGACGCTCGGCGGCAGGTAGACTAGCTCCGGCGGCATGCTGGGGATGCCGGCCCACGGGTACTCGCCGAACAGCGCCAGCCAGATCTTGGTGAACACCCGCGCGCGGGCCAGCCCGCCCTGTTGGTGGATGACCTTCCGCGCGCGGGCCAGGGGCGCGCTGTCCGGGGCCAGCCCCAGCACCTTCAGCGCGACGTATGCCTCTACCGTCGTGCTCAGGTCCGCGGGACCGTCGTAGTACAGCGCCCACGAGCCATCGTCCCGCTGCGCGCCGAGCAGGTGCCGGATGGCGCCCTCCCGGATCGGGCCCAGGTCGAGCCTCAGGAACCGACAGAGCAGCACGTGCTCGGCGGTCATCGTGACGTTGGTCTCCAGCTCGCCCGACCACCACCCCTCGGGCGCCTGGCGCTCCAACAGCCACTCCACCGCCGCCTGCACGCCGGTCGTCTCACGCAGCATGGCGCGCGCCTCCTGCGGTGATCCAGCGCGCGGCGGCCCGCCCGCTCCGCACCGCCGACTCCATGGTCGCCAGCCAGCCGGTGTCCGTCCAGGCGCCGGCGATGGCCAGGTTCGGATAGCGCGTGGCCGGGCCGGGGCGCCGCAGGCCCGGCGTCGGCGCATAGGTGGCCTCGGGATCGCGGGTCGCCATGGCCCGGCTGAGCGGCACTGCCGCGAGCGCCGGCAAGGCCGCGCTCACCTCGCGCCGGCAGAGCGCCACCAGCTCCGCTTCCGGCCGCGTGACCAGATCGTGCGCGGCGCTCAGGCTACAGCACAGATACCCCGGGGCCTTCTGGAACACCCACTGTACCGGGGAGTCGAGCACCGCCGCGAACTCGAACTCGAGGTCGGCGCGGTCGAACCAGAGATGGACGTCCACGATGGGCTGGGGCTGGAACGCCTCCAGCCCAGCCACGCCGCAGCGGGCCGGATCGCCCAGCAGGCGCCCGAGCTGGCGTGGCGGGACGGCGAGCACGACGGCGTCGTATGGCAGCTCCCGGCCGTCCGTCAGCCGCAGACCCCGCACGCGGCCGTCCTCCTCCCAGACGCCGGCGACCGGCGTGCGGCAGTACACCCGGCCGATATGCTTCGCCGCCGCCTCGGCGATTCGCGCGAGCGGCACGTCGGCGAAGCCGACGCAGGCCGACTGGCGGCTGCCGGCGAACGCCGTGGCGATCACGAAGCGCGCCGCGTCCGCCGCTGCGGCCTCCAGGGGAGCGTTGAGGGCCGGGACCAGGAACGGCTCCCAGAAGTAGCGGCGCGCGGCCTCACCTTGGTGGTGGCAGGCGAGCCAGTCGGCGCACGTGCCCGGCGCGGGCGCCCCCTGCCGGGCGCGCGCGATGGCCCAGGCGACCTGCAGCTTGGCCGGCCAGTCGAGGTGCCGGTGGGCTACGAGGGCGGGTAGCAAGTGCCACGGCGCGGGCCAGTGGGCCGCCCGCAGCCAGCAGGGCTCGGCGCCGCGGCGCAGGAGGAGCACTTCGAAGCGCTCCTGCAGCCGCAGCCGGGCCGATAGCCCCACGCTAGCCACGAAGTCCCGAAACTCCGTGAAGCAGCCGAGATAGACGTGCTGTCCGTTGTCGATCTCGGTGTCGCCAACCTGGTACGACGTCACCTTCCCCCCGAGCAGGCGGCCGCGCTCGAAGACCTCGGCCTCGACCCCCAGCCGCTGCAGCTCGACGGCCGCGCTGAGGCCCGCCAGGCCGCCGCCGACCACCGCTACCTGGCCTGCAGCCATGCTCGCACCACCACACCCAGTTTCTCCGCGGGCGACAGCGACACCCGCCGCTGCAGCGGCAGATACGGGTGCCGCTTGATCCGCTGCAAGATGCCCTGGTAAATGCCGGCCATGGTGAGCACGCAGACCGCCGAGGAGGTCGGGATCAGGCTCGCCACCTGCAGGCCGGACGCGAAGAGCCCCTCGGCCCGCTCGGCCTGGGAGCGGACGAAGGCGCCCCAGGCGTCCCCGTCCCGGCCGTCGCCGCGGCCGTCGGTCCCGTGCAGCGCCGCCACGAGGCGGGCCTCGTCGATGCCAAAGCGCGCCAGCTCGCCTAGCGGCAGGTAGATGCGGCCGAACAGGAAGTAGTCCTCCCGGATGTCGCGCAGGATGTTGGTGAGCTGCATGGCCTGGCCGAGGTCGTCGGCGAACACGAGCGCCCGCGGGTCGGTGAAGCCGAAGACCCGCACGCACATCCGGCCTACCGCGGACGCCACGAGCCGGCAATAGGCGCGCAATTCCTCCCACGACTGGTAGCGGTTCTGGTGCAGGTCCAGCTCGACGCCGTCGATCACCTGGGCCAGCTCCGCCGCGGGAATCTGGTAGCGGGCGATCGCCGGTCCCAGCGCCTGCATGACGGGGTCGACGTAGTCGCCCGCCAGGCAGCGCCGCAGCCGGTCGCGGTGCCAGGCCAGGCGGGCGGGGTCGCGCTCGCCGTCGGGGCGGTCGGCCTCGTCGTCCACCTCCCGCGCGAAGCTGTAGAGCGCGTAGATTGCCATCCGCTGCGCACGGGGCAGCGCGATGAAGCCCCAGTAGAAGTTCTTCGCCTCGCGCCGGGCCAGGGCCGCGCAGTAGTGCTCGGCCGCGTCGACCGAATACGCCGCCTGAAGCTCAAGCGGGTCGCTTTTCGCCGACATGGTGGGACCTCCCGAATGCCTGCAGGCCGACCAGGGCCAGCAGGCCGCACTTGGCCGGCAGTGATACGGTGGGGCGGCATAGGTCCGTGCGGTAGCCCGCGGCGGCGACGGCGCGTAGGATCGCCTCGCCGCCACGCCGGTACAGCATCAATTGCAGCCGCAACCCGCCATCCACGGCGGCCTCCAGCAGCTGGCCGGACTGGAGGAGGTCGCTGGCGCGCTGGCACATCGCCTCGACGGCACCCGCCAGGCCGCGCTCGGCCAGCTCGGGCTGGAGCAGATACGTGCGGCCCTTCGCGCGATCCACGCTCACGTCCTGCGCGAAGTTCGCGAGCTGGAGGCCGATGCACACGTCGTCCGAGAGCGCGTCGAGCGCCGGCGAAGCGACGCCCGCCACGCGGAGCACCAGCCGGCCCACCGGCGCGGCCGAGAGCCGGCAGTAGTCCCGCAACTGCTCCCAGCTCGTGTATTCCTTTACCCGCTGGTCCTGAAGGTTGGCGGCAATCAGGTCGAGGAACGGCTCTCGCGGGAGCCGGCACGTCGCAATGGTATCCGCCAGCGCGATCAGGGCTGGGTGTAGGGGGGGGATCCGGCTGCCGGGGAAGCAGCGGTCCAAGTCCTGGCGCCACAGCGCTAGGCGCTCCGCGGCCAGCTCGCCGCTCTCGTCCCCCAGGTCGTCGGTGATGCGGCAGTAGGCGTAGATGCGCTGCAAGTGCGTCCGCGTCGCGGGCGGCAGGAACCAGGAGATGACCCAGAAGTTCTCATAGTGGCGGCGTGTCAGATATCCGCAACAAGCGTTCCCAAGCTCCAGCTCGCTAACGGCGCCCACGTGTCCCCCCTCACTCGCCCGTGACCTGAACGGTGAGCTGGCGTCGTCGCGCTGAGCACAGCTCGATGAGGAACACGCTCTGCCAGCGGCCCAGCGCCATCCGCCCATCCACTACGGGGATCGTCTCACTAGACGCCAGCATGAGGTGCCGACAGTGCGCATGCCCGTTGCGTGGCTCGCTGGGCGATACGCCCACGCGCCGGTCGAGATCGTCGTGCTCGAACCCGCCCGGCGGCACGAGCATGCCCAGCACGCGCTGGAAGTCGCGCAGCAACAGGGGCTCGTTCTCGTTGACGCGGATGGCGGCGGTGGTGTGGTGCGAATACACGTGGACGAAGCCTTGCTGGATGCCGGATCGCTCGACCACCGCCGCGACGTCGCGCGTGATGTCGATGAACTGCCCGCCGCCTGTCGTACTATAGGCGAGGCGCTCGCGGTGCAGCCGGGCAGACGGCTGGTGGGTGCGGATGAGGTGGGGCGTCTGCTGCAGGTCGCGGATCGCCCGCGCCCCGAGGCAGAACATGGCAATGCGCAGTGTCTCGATCAGCTCACGCGCCAGGCTGGCCGCCGCGTCGCCGGGCTCCGTCGCGGCCCGCAGGAAGGGGCCGGCAATCCCGACGAGGTCGGCGCCCAGGGCGAGGGCCTTGGCGACGTCGATCCCGCTGCCGATGCCGCCGCTGGCGAAGATCGTGGCCGTGGGCGCCGCCCGCCGCGCGGCGGTGATCGCCTCGGCGGTGGGGATTCCCCAGTCGGCGAACGCCGCGGCGACTCGCGCGCGCCAGGGCTCGGCCAGCCGGTAGCGCTCGACCTCGCTCCACGACGTACCACCCGTTCCCGCCACGTCGACCGCGGCGACCCCCGCGTCGAGCAGCGCGTCGACCAGCTCCGGCGCCAGGCCCCAGCCGACTTCCTTGGCCACGACCGGCACGTCCAGGTCGCGGCAGAGCGTCCGAATCTTGGCGAGTAGCCCGCGGAACCACGTGTCGCCCTCGGGCTGCAGGGCCTCCTGCAGCGCGTTCAAATGGAGGACCAGCGCGTCGGCCTGCGTCTGATCGATCAGCCGTCGGCAATCGTCGGAGGTGAGGCCACGATTGAGCTGCACGGCACCGAGATTGCAAAAGAGGAGAATAGTGGGTGCCACGCGGCGTACCTGGAACGTCGGCAGGACCTCGGGCCGCTCGAGTAGCACTCTCCCCGACCCGAGGCCCATTGCCAAACCAAACTGCTGGGCCACCTCGGCGAGGGCCAGGTTAATCCGCCCCGCTTCCGCGGTCCCGCCCGTCATGCAGGAGATCAGAATGGGGGCTCGCAGGCGACGCCCGAACAGCTCGGTCGTCAGGTCGACCTCGTCGAGGTCGATCTCCGGGAGCGCCTGGTGGACGAACCGATATGCCTCGAAGCCGGAGCCGATTCCCTTGGCGGCGACGTCCTCCTCGACGTTGATCCGGAGGTGGTCGGCTTTGCGGTGGGCGGTTAACGCGCCGTCAGCGACAGCCGACGGGTCGCTGTAGCTGAGCTGGGATGCCGCCGCGCCGCCCCGTACCGACGTTCCAGCCAGGTTCTGAGAAGGCATGAGTCAATCTCCCGTCGAGTTCGCGCTCCAGTCGCCCGCTGCGGCCGATCCACTCAGCGCGTCCGAGCGACCGGTCACGCGCCCGCTGCACCGCGGCCCGCCGCGCGCCCCGCCGCTCGCAGAATCTATGCCAGCCGAGGCACTTATCAACCTGCGCGCCCCGGTCGGTTGTCGACACCGCCGAGCTGCCTATGGGGACAGGATCCTCATCGCGCGAGAGCTAGCGCGCCATGGCCATGTCGTGGCTTCCCGCCTGCTCCGGACGGAGCGGGGCTGCCGTGGGGCATGATTCGTGCCGGCGGATACGGCCGTTCGCCTGCAAAAAACCTAGATAGCAACAGGGGCCCGCCCCCGCGCGGGATAGCCAGCGCGCCCCATGGCCGAACGGTCCCTCTGGCTGGCCATGCCACCCACGGCGCTGGCACGGATCGTGCCGGGCAGCACCGCTCACGAGGTCCGCCGGACGAGGAGTTCGCCGTGGAGAGCCGCTGGCTGATCGTCTCCATCCACGACGTGGCCCCCGCCTTTGGCGATGAGGTGCAACAGCTGCTGGGCTCCCTGGATGCGATCGGGGCCAGGCCGCGGGTCCTCAAGGTGGTGCCGCACTCGCCGAGCGGCCCGCTACTCCACGAGGCGCCCGCGCTGGTCCGGCTGCTGCAGGAAGAGACGCGCGCGGGCTCGGAGATGGTCCTGCATGGCTACACGCACCGCGCCAGCGGCCCCTTCCAGGGCAGCTGGCTGACTCGTGCCCGGGGCCGCCTCTTCGCGGGCTCGGCGGCAGAGTTCCTGACCGTCGACAGTCGCGAGGCCGCGGCTCGGCTGGAAGCGGGCCGCGCCGCCCTCCGCGCGCTCGGGATCGACGTGCAAGGCTTCTGCGCCCCCGGCTGGATGGCGCCCCCGTGGATCTACGCTAGCCTGCGACGCCTCGGCTTTCGCTACTACGTGGGCATGAACACGGTCCTGGACGTGCAGCGCGGCCGGGCCCGCTGGCTGCCGTGGGCGGGCTACATGGGCGCCCCACCGTGGCACGAGCGCCTGATCTGGCTGGGGAGCGCCGTCCAGATGGCGGTCGCCCCGCGATTTCCCGCGATCAAGGTGTTCCTGCACCCGCAGCAAGCGCGCTCGTCCGGGGATTGCCAGCGCGTCCTCCGCCTGCTCGCGCGCCTCGTCCGCGAACGGAGACCGACCACCTATGCCGCCCTCCTCGACTCCTACGCCTGACGTCTCGGTCGTCATCCCGGCGCGCAACGAGGCTCGCTACGTGCAGCGCGCCCTCGCCTCGGTGGCCGCCCAGCGCTGGCCCCTCGCGCGGCTGGAAGCGATCGTGGTGAACAACGGCTCGGTCGACACCACGGCCGACGTCGTCCGCGTGTTCGTGGCCGAGCAGCCCCAGCTCGCCGTGCGGCTGCTCGACGAGCCGGTCCCCGGCCTCGCCCGGGCGAAGAACCGCGGCGCGGGTGTGGCGCGCGGCGAGTCGCTGCTCTTCCTCGACGCCGACTCTCACCTGGCTCCCGACCTGGTCGCGTCGATCGTGACGCGCGCGCGGCAAGGCTATCCCGCGGGCAGCATCGCCGTCTTGGCCGATTCGCGCGATTGGCTGGACCGCGGCTTCTTCGCGCTCATGGAGCTGGGCAAGCGGCTCTTCCAGATCCACGCCCAGATGTTCTATTGTGCGCGCCCGCTGTTTCTGCAGCTGGGCGGGTTCGCCGAAGACCTCCAGCTGGCCGAGGACCGCGAGTTTCTCAGCCGCCTGGAGCGAGCGGGGGTCGCCGTCTGCCACGTGACCGAGAGCCACATAGCCACCTCGCCGCGCCGGTTGCACAGCCGGCCGTTCCGCCTCGGGATGCTGACGATGTTCGCGCGCTGGGCCCTCGCTCACGGCGGGATTGGTCGGCGCTGGCGCTACTGATGCGCCACTGGCGACGGGCCTTGAGCCAGGCGCCCTGGCGGCTGGCCCGACTCGGGTGCGCCGGCCGCGGGCAGGCTCGCGGCGTGCTGCTGTTCTGGCTGGCCTGGGAGCGCTTTGCCAGCTGGCAGGCCCGCCTCCAGCCCGTACGGCCGGGCGCGCTCGTCCGATACCGTCCCACGACCCACCACGGCCCTCCAGTCGCCCTCGCCGATGGCACGGTCGTGCAGGCGGGCGACCGCATTGTCGAGTTGCACCTCGACAACGAGGCGCTGCTGCGCTTGGCCACGTCGCCCGACTGGACGCCCTGGCAGGCGCTGCGCCGGATCGCCGACGACCTCGTAGCGCTGGTCCCGCTGGAGCCGAGCGCCGCGGGGAACGACTTCGTCGCGCTGCACGGCGTGACGCTGTTCGCCGGCCTGGGGGGGCGGCTGCGCTTCGACACTCGCCCCTTGCCGCGCACTTGGCACGCCCGGTTCGTGCGCCTCTTCCTGGTCGGGCTGCTGGCGATCTATCACCCGCGGGGCTGGGGCGGCGCCGCGCGGCTCGCGGGCGACGGCTGGCCCGGCGAGATCTGGCTGAGCGCCGCCGCGCTGCGGCGCCTGGCGGCCGACCGGGCGCACCGCGCCCGAACGCCGAGCGCGCGGGCGCCCGATTAGCGGGGGATGCCCGGGCGTAGCCCCGTCGTGTTGGGCGCCTGGCTCAGCTGGCGTGGGGCGCCGGCTGGCGTTGCGAGAAGAACCGAACGAACTCGTAGCCCTCTCGCAGCCGGCGCGCACACTCGCGGCGGTCGAGCGCCATCTCCCGGAGGATGCGCAGGATGGGGCGCGGCCGCATGTAGAAGCGCCGGTAGAAGTCCTCCACTGCCCGGAAGATCTCTTCCCGCGCCAGGTCGGGGTACTCCAGGGTCGCGTCCTGGATCCCCTGGTCGTCCAGCAGCCCGTCGGTCTTCAGCCAGCCGTTGGCTACCGCCTGCGCGTACAGCTCGGTGCCCGGATACGGGGCGGCCAACGACACCTGGATGGTGTAGGGATCGACGGCCCGGGCAAACTCAATGGTCTGTCGGATCGTCTCGCGCGTCTCCCCGGGCAAGCCCAGGATGAACGTGCCGTGGATCTTGATGCCGAGCCGCTTGCAGTCCCGCACGAACTCCAAGGCTCGATCCAGGCGGATACCCTTCCGCACGTTGTTCAGGATCTGCTGGTTGCCGGACTCGAAGCCCACCACGAACAGGCGCAGCCCGCACTCGCGGAGCACCTTCAAGGTCGCATACGGGACGTTCGCCTTGGCGTTGCACGACCAGGTGATGCCGAGCGTTTTCAGCCGGCGCGCGATGTCCTCGGCGCGGGGACGGTTGTCCGTGAACGTGTCGTCGTCGAAGAAGAACTCTTTGGCCTCTGGAAACAGGGTCTGCGCGAGCTTCATCTCCTCGTACACGTGCTCCGCGCTCCGCTGCCGATACAGATGACCGCCGACCGTTTGCGGCCAGAGACAAAAAGTGCAGCGCGAGGCGCAGCCCCGTCCCGTGTACAGCGACACGTAAGGGTGCTTCAAGTAGCCGATATAGTAGTTCCGGATCGCCAGGTCTCGGTGGTAGACGTTCACGACGAAGGGCAGCTCGTCCATGTTGGCCAGTAGGGGCCGCTCCGGCTGGTGGACGACGGCGTCGCGGTCCCGGTCCCAGTAGCTAATGCCCGCGACCTCCGCGAGCGGCTGGCCGGCCGCGATCTCGGCGAGCGTGAAATCGAACTCGCGCCGCGCGACGAAGTCGATGGCCGGGCATGCCCGCAGCGTCTCCTCGGGCAGGACCGCCACGTGGGCCCCCACAAAGCCGATCGTGGTCGCCGGCTGCCGCCGCTTCAACGCCTCGGCGAAGCGCATGTTGCTCGCAAGCGACGGCGTGCTGGTATGGACGATCACCAGCTCGTACGTCGCGGCCAGGTCTAGAGCCGCCTCCACGCTTACCTGGTGCGGCGGCGCATCCACCAGCTTGCTGCCGGGAATAAGGGCCGCCGGCTGGGCTAACCACGTTGGATACCAGAACGACCGGATCTCGCGCCGCGCCTGGTAGCGCGAGCCAGCCCCGCCGTCGAACCCTTCGTAGGACGGCGGGTTCAGCAACAGCGTCTTGCGCATGGGTCCCCCTTCGGGCTGCCCGGCGCCCGCGGCCGCGCGCCGCCGGCTCGATGGCGGGCGCCGCCGCGTCGCGGCTCCGGTCCAGACCGGCATGCTTCGTGCATCCTGCTAGCGAGCGCGCGGCGGTTCCGCGCGGCCACGCCCGCTGCACGTTGTATGCCAGTAGCCATCGGCGGCCGGCGGGCTGCGACCGGCGGTCCCGCGGTCCCGGCTCCCCGGCTGCGTCCCTCTCCGTCGGGGGCCGCTCTTAAAGCGGGCTGGCCGCGGCGACCGGCTGCCGGCCCGCCCGCCGCGAATCGCGGACTCGAGTCAGGCGCGAGCGACGAGATGCGCGACGGAGCGTCGGCCCACTATTTTCTGGTGGGCGAGGACTACCATCTGGGTGACCTGCTGTGGCTTACGGCCGTGCTGAGCGAATATCGGCGCCAGGTGCAGCCGCGCCAGGTCATCGTGGGCTGCCCCGACCGGCCGATCAGCCGGATTCTGGAGGACAACCCGGTGATCGACGTCCTGCGCTACGGCGAGGGGAGGCGCCTCATCGCCGAGGCACGCGCGCGCTCCGGACGCGCGGCGGTCGTCCACGATCTCCGGCCCTGGCCGCTGGCGGTCGCTATGCTCCGTGACTGGCGCCACCACTGGCCGTGGCTGTACTACCGCGACCTCTGGCTGCAAGAGCGCGGACAGTGGCTGGCCACCTTCTTGCACCTGGAGCCGATGCGCCACTTTCGGCCCGTGCTCGCTCTGAACGACGACGATCGCGTCGCCGCGCGGCAGCTGCCGCGGCCCTACGTCGCCCTGGCGCCGCACGTCGGCCAGTACGCCGTCCCGCTGGCCGGCCGGCTCTGGCGGCGCATCAAAGGCTGGGAGGCGGCCTCGTGGCGACGGCTCGTGCGGCTCCTGCGCGCCGAGGGCTACGCGCCGCTCACGCTGGCGGCCGCGGGCCAGGCCCCGATCCCGGGGACCATTCCCCTGCTGGGGCTACCGATTCGCCAGGTCGCGGGCGTCATCGAGCGCGCGGCGGCGCTCATTAGCGGGGAGAGCGGCCTCTGGTTCATTGCGGCGGCGTGCGGCACCCCCTTCGTGATCGTGCCCTGGTGGTTGCCGCGCTCGGTAAACTGGGCCGCTCCGATGCAGGTGCCACACTGCCTGGTCTACCGGCAAGATGCCACCGTCCAGGGCGTGCTGGCCCGTTTCCGCGACCTGGTGGAGCGTGAGCACGTCTGAAGCGTCCGCGCCCAGTCCGCGGCCTGCCCTACGCCGCTGGCTGCGCCAGCTCACGCAGGTCCGCGTGGTCCTGCCCCTCGTAGTGGGCGTGGGCCTCCTGGCGTACGTGGTCAGCATCGCGATCGCCCCCGAGAGCGGCGATCAGCTATGGCGCATCGTGCAGGGAACCTGGTGGATCATCTTGCTCCTCACCTTCCCCTATCTGGCGCTCCGCGCGCTGGTCTGGCACGAGCTGCTGGAGCACCTCGGTGTCGACGTGCCCTGGCGTCCCACGCTGATCGCCTTCGCCGGGGGAGAGGTCACGAAGAGTCTGCCGGCGGGCGTCTACGTACAGAACTACCTGCTGGCCCGCCTGGAGCACTTCGGGCAGGAGGCGGTGGCCCGCGCGACGATGGCCTCGACCGCCATGCTCGGCCTGGAGGCCGCGATCGCCGTCCCGGTCGCCGCGGTGATCGGCTGGCCCGGGCGCCCCAGCGTGCGGTGGGCGTTGGCCGGCGTTGTGGCGGCCTGGATCGCGGCGCTCGGGCTGGCCTGGCTCCTGGTCCACTACGGCGCTCGCCACCTGTCGGCCACGACGCCGGGCTGGGTGTACCGTAGCATCAGCTTTTTGGACGAGTTCCTGGCGGCAGGGGGCGAGCTTATTGCCTGGCGAACCGCCCGGAACCTCGTCCCCACGGCATTGTACATGCTCGTCTACGTGATCGATCTCTACGCCATCGTGCGTGCGCTGGGCGTCGATTCGCTGACTTTCACGAACACCATCGGCATCTACGCGTTCGTGGTCCTCTCGGTCATTCTCGTCCCGATTCCGACCGAGGTAGGCCTCACCGAATTCGGGGGGCTGATGGCGCTCATCGCCTATGGCGTGCCCGAGCCGATGGCCGCCATCATCATTCTAGGGATGCGCGCGCAGGTCACTGGGATGACCATTGTCGTCGCTAGCGCCATGCTGCTCGGGCTCCGGTGGAAGCTCGCCATGCCAAGCGAGGGTAGCCCCGGCGGCTCGGACCGCGACCAACCGACCAAGAGCAAGACCCGCGGCGGGTAGCCGGCGGGCGCGCCGGAGCCGCCGCGCGAGGCATGCCGCCATGGGAAAGACCGACACGCCGCGCCCGCCACATGTCCGACGCTTCGCCGGCTGGGTCCGGCAGCGCGCCGATCTCAAGATCATCCTCCCGACCATCATCATGCTGGCCCTGATCGCCTATGTCTCCGCGCTGGCGGCCAGTCCGCAGAGCGGCGACTACATCTGGGCCATCGTGGACAAGACGTGGTGGATCGTCCTCGTGCTCACCGTTCCGTACATCGGCGCGCGGGCGATCCTATGGCACGAGCTGCTAGAGCAGCTCGACATCCGCGTCCCCTGGCGCCCCACGCTGGCCGCGCTCGCCGGCGGCGAGCTGGCCAAGACGATCCCAGGCGGCATCTACGTGCAGAACTACATCCTTGCCCGGCTGGAGGGCTTCGGCGAGCTGCCGGTCGTCCGCTCGTCCACCGCCACCACCGCGACGCTCGCCCTCGAAAGCGCGCTGGCCTTGCCGGTGGCCCTGCTGGTCGGGGTGCCCAACACCCCCTGGCTGCCGTGGCTGCTCGTCGGCATCGTCGCGGTCTGGCTCGCCGTGCTCGTGCTGCTGCGGCTCGTGGTGCGCTACTGGGAGCTTCACCTGGCGGCCTGGATGCCCGTATGGCTGTGCAAGGGCCTGCTGATCGCCGACGAATTCCTGGATGCGGGCGCCGAGCTAGCGACCTGGCGTACCGCTCGGGCGCTCGTGCCCACGGCAGTCTACATGCTTGTCTATGTGGCGGACCTCTACGTGATCGCCGGGGCGATCGGCGTGCACATGATTACTTTCTTGCAGATGATGGGCATTTACGCCATCGTCGTGCTCATCGTCATTCTGGTCCCCATCCCGGCCAAGCTGGGCACCACCGAGCTCTCTGGCCTGACCGCGTTCGTGGCCTACGGCGTGCCCAGCTCCACCGCCGCGCTCATCATGCTCGGCCTGCGGCTGCTGGCCACCGGGGCGACGATGTTGCTCGCCGCCGCGCTGTTACTGGCGCTCCGCCGTGAGTTCAGCGCGCCCGCGCCGCGTGCCGAGGCCCCCGGCGACAACTTGCCGAAGGCCGCGGGTGAGCGCCAGTGAACGGTTAGGTGGACCGTAGGGGAGACACGTGTCACCGTCCACGAACGCCTGGCAGCGCGCCTTTTACCTGCCGCTGACCATCCTGGCCTGGCTGGCCGTGGTCGTCGTCGTCGGCTGGCTCCTGGGCCATGTGGCGACGACGCTCCTGCTGCTCGCCCTGAGTGGCAGCCTGGCGTTCGCGCTCGCCCCGCTGATCCGTGTCCTCTCGCGCCGGCTACCCCGGCCGGTCGCGATCGGCGTGGCGTACGCCGCTGGCGCGGCCGTCGTGCTCGGCGCCGGAACCTTCGTTGCCCTCACGGCCGTCAACCAGATCCTGGTGCTCGTCGCGGACTTGCCGAGCTACGTGCAGCAGCTCCAGGGGCTCGAACCGGCGGCGGTGCAGCTACTGGGGCCGTTCGGCGTCACGCCGGCCGTGTTCCAGGCCGCGGAGCACCAGGTGCTGGCCGATCTCCAGGCTACCGGCAGCCAGCTGGCCGGCCAGGTGCTGCTGCTCCTGCCTAGGGCGGTCGAGACGGTCGTCGACGTCATCGTCGTCTTGATGTTGAGCGTCTATATGGCGGCCAACGGCGCCCGGATCGCGCGCTGGCTGCGCGAGGAGACGCCCCAGGGCCAGCGGCGCCATGCCGTCTTCCTGGTCGCGGTCGTGCGCCGCGTGATCGGCGGCTACATTCGCGGGATGTTCACGCTGGCCGCCCTGATCGGCTTCCTCGTCGGCGTCGGCATGGCGGTCCTGCAAGTGCCCTACGCGATGCTGCTCGGCATGCTCGCCTTCTTCATGGAGTTCGTCCCCGTCATCGGCGTGCTGATCTCCGGCGCGGCCGCGGTCCTCGTCGCGCTCCTCATCGCCGGCTGGGGGAAAGCGCTCCTGGTGCTCGGCTACTTCGTCCTCGTTCATGTGATCGAGGGCGACCTCGTGGGGCCTCGCATCATCGGGCCGGCGGTCGGGATCCATCCCGCGATCGGCCTGTTGGCCCTGTTGGTGGGCACCGAGCTGTTCGGCGCCTGGGGCGCCCTCTTCGCGGCGCCGGTAGCCGGCCTCTTGCAAGCCATCGTCACGGCCGCCTGGCTGGAGCTGCAGGGCGGCACCCCCCAGGCGGTCTTGCGGGCGGTCGTCGAGCACGAGGACGAGCAGCGCGAGAGCCGGCGCGAAGCGAGCGGCTAGCATCGCGCTGCGGCTGCCTCCAGCCGCCGCAGCGCGGCCCCCAGCTTCGCCGCTAGCGCCACGGCCGCCTCGTCGGGCGGCGTCACCGCGCGATGGTACAGCGGCACCGTCTCGCGCTGGCGCTCGCGATACGCCCCGTACAGCGGCGCCAGCGCCAGCAGCCCCCGTAGCGCCGCCGCGTCGAGCCGCGCCCGCACCGGGCCGCCGCGCTGCACCCACCGCTCTAGCCGCCGCACCAGCCGCGCGTCCCCCTGCCCCAGCGGCCCCTGCGCCGCATAGCTGGCCGCGCAGTCCAGCCGCGCCACCTCCTCGGCGGTGAGGCGAATTTCGACGCGATGGGCCACGGAGGTAGTCACCTTCACGAGCGCCCGTGGGCGCCAGGTTGCTCGTGCAGCATGATCTCGGCGATCTCCTGCACCCGCGCCATCGTGATTCCCTGGCGCTGCTCGACCGCCAGCGGATGGTCGGTCGGCTCCAGCTCGATATAGGGCCGTGTGCCGACGGGGCGAGTGTGTACGTGCGTCTTCAAGTCGATGGTTGTCGGATACGGGGGGAGCAGGTTGTTCAGCCAGCCGAAGTAGGGCGGCTCGTCAACGCGCTCGGGGCGGTCCCAGAGCCGGACCGCTCGCTCGAAGTTCGCGCGGCTCAAGCTGGTCCATACCGTCCAGCCGAAGGGCGTCTCCTGTCCGCGAATCGGGATCTCGATGTTCCCTCGGATGAAGAAGTGCTCGTTGTCGATGATGCACACTTCGTCCAGAATCCGGCACCGCTGTGCGCGCTCTGCCTCAGGCACCCACAGCACGGCATCGGGCAGGGGCACGAAGTAGCTGAGCGGCAGTTCCGAATGGTAAGCGCCACAGCTGTGGCACGTGTAGCCCGGGACCTTCTCGGCCATGTCGGTCCTCAATTCCTGGTTACAAGGTAACTCGGCACATGGTAAGGCATCCACGCTCCTCCAGGCCCTCCTCTCGCGCCTGCCTCCGGCTGCGCCGGACGAGTGCCCCTTCCCAATGCCTTCTCTAGTAGGGGCGCTGCTCGCTGCGCCCTGCCCGATCGCCCCCCGGCCGGGTGTTCCAGCGAATCCGGTGAGGGGAAGTCCTTCCCCCTCTCCCCCTGGGAGAGGGCCGGGGTGAGGGCGGCTTCCCTCGTCCCTCCCCCCTCTCCCCCTGGGAGAGGGCGGGGGTGAGGGCGGCCGCGCTAGCCAGACCGCCAGGCCCGATCGCCTATCCGGCCGCGAGGCGCGCCGGAGAGCGCGCGCCGTTCGGCGCGACGTGGTCGCTTATCGTACGCCGTACACGCCTCCCACCCCGCCCGCCGCCCGCGCCCGGCCCGGGGCACCCCCGCCGGCCCGGCCCGCGGCGGGCCACCGGGGGAGTATCGTACGGCGCAAACGATGCGGCCTTCCGCGCCCGACCAGCACGCCAGATCCCGCGCCCGGCCTAGCAATTAACCAACCGGTAAAGGAGCATCGTTTGACCGTTCCTCGGCCAAACTGCGCTACAACAACGCGGGCACGTCCCGCATGGTCCGGGCTGTTGACGGTCGTATCCCAAGGCAGTATTCTCCGGCGTAGGTAAGGTCGGCGGTGGTAGCCGCGTCCCCTGGGCGGCACGGACCATCTGGGGCAGCGCGGCTGGGGAGGAGGCAGTATGGCACAGGAGAAGGCCAGGCGCGGGGTGTCGCGGCGCGGGTTCCTCATCGGCGCCGGGACCGGCACCGCCGCGGCCGCCGCGGTCACCAGCGGACTGATCGGCCTCGGCGCCGCCGAGGCGAAGGTGCTCCCCCAGGTCGCGCCCGAGCAGGACCGCGCCACCATCCGGCTCCGCGTCAACGGCGTGCCCCAGACCGTCGAGGTCGAGCACCGCGACACCCTGCTCGAGGTGCTGCGCGACAAGCTCGGGCTCACCGGCACGAAGCTCGGCTGCGACCGCGCCGAGTGCGGCGCCTGCACGGTCATCATGGACGGCGACGCCGTCTACTCGTGCAGCCAGCTCGCCGTGTTCGCGGACGGCGCCGAGGTCACCACCGTCGAGGGGCTGGCGCGCGGCGACGACCTCAGCCCCGTGCAGCAGGCGTTCGCCGACCTCGACGCCGGGCAGTGCAACTACTGCATCCCCGGCCAGATCATGGCGGCCACGGCGCTGTTGCAGCACAATCCCGCGCCGACCGTGGACGAGATGCGGCGCGGCATGTCGGGCAACCTCTGCCGCTGCGCCAACTACAACCACATCCAGGCGGCCGTGCTGGAGGCGAGCCGGCGGCTGCGCGGGGAGGCCTCATGAGCCAGGATCTCGAGATCGTCGGCCAGCCCACGCCGCGCATCGACGCCGTCGAGCGCGTCACCGGCCGCGCGAAGTATACCTGGGACGTGCAGCTTCCGGGCATGCTCTACGCCCGCGTGCTGCGCAGTCCCCATCCCCACGCCCGCATCGTCAGCATCGACACGTCGCGAGCCGAGGCGCTGCCGGGCGTGCGCGGCATCATCACCCACGAGAACGCGCAAGCGCGCTGGTCGAGCGGCGATAGCCAGCACGAGCGCATGATCTTCAACAACCCCGTCCGCTACGCCGGCGAGCCGGTGGCCGCCGTCGCCGCCGCCGACCGCCACACGGCCGAAGACGCGCTCGATCTGATCGACGTCGAGTACGAGCCGCTGCCGTTCGTGCTGGAGGCCCGCGACGCCCTCGCGGACGACGCGCCCCAGCTCTGGGACGACGGCAACGTGGCCGGCGGCCGGCCGCTCACCTACCAGCGCGGCGATCTGGACGCCGGCTTCGCCGACGCCGACCATATCGTCAGCGCCAGCTACAAGTCGGCCTACCACAACAACGCCCAGATGGAGCCCCGCGCCTCCGTCGCCACCTGGGAGGGGCGCAACCTGACCGTCTGGACGACCACCCAGGGCGTCTCGAACGCGCGCCGCGACATCGCCAAGGACCTGAACCTGCCGCAGAGCAACGTCCGCGCCATCTGCCTCTACGCCGGCGGCGGCTTCGGCAACAAGAACCAGGCCCACGACTTCGACCTGATGGCCGCCTTGCTGGCCAAGCAGACCGGGCGCCCCGTGAAGCTGGAGTACACGCGCCACGACGACTTCATCGGCGTCCACGGCCGCTGGTCCACCGAGGTCGACTACCGCCTTGGCGCTAAGGCCGATGGGACGCTGACCGCCGTCGAGATGAAGGCGATCAGCAACATGGGCGCCTACATGAAGAGCACGGGCACCGTGGCGAGCTTCGAGCGCTACGCCTGCCCGAACGCTCGCTCCGAGATCACCCGCGTCTTCACCAACCGCATCTCCAGCGCGAACCTACGAGCCCCCGCCTACCCGCAGGGCTACTTCGCGATGGAGCAGACCATCGACCAGCTAGCCCACGAGCTCGGCATCAACCCGCTCGACATGCGCCTCAAGAACATCACGCAGCTCTACCAGGACAAGACGCCCTACACCAGCAACGGGCTGGAGCAGGCGATCCGCGAGGGCGCGGCCCTGTTCGGGTGGGCGGACCGCTGGCGGCCGCCGAACGCCGACGACGGCCCCGTGAAGCGCGGCGTCGGCATGGCGCTCGGCGGCTACCCGGCGCCGCTCGGCCTCGGCAGCGCCATCGTGCGCGTGAACACCGACGGCTCGGTGCAGGTGCTCGTCGGCGTCGTGGACATCGGCACCGGCGCCAAGACGACGATGGGCATGATCGCCGCCGAGGCGCTCGGCGTGCCCTGGGACGCCATCGACGTGGTGAACGGCGACACGACGACCACGCCGTTCTCCATCGGCGAGTCGAGCAGCCGCACGACGGTCATGACGGGCTGGGCGGTGAAGACGGCCGCCGAGGACGCCCAGCAGCAGCTTTTCCAGCTCGCCGCGCCCCTGCTCGATGCCGCGCCGGAGGAGCTGGCGGCTCGCGCCGGCGCCATCTACGTGGCCGACGACCCGACGCGCTCGGTGCCGCTGGCGCGCGTAGCCGGCAAGGCGCCCGAGGCCATCATCGGCAACGCCACCACCAATCCGGAGCTGAAGGACCTCGCCCGCGAGTCGCTGGCCGCGCACTTCGCGGAGGTCACGGTAGACACGCGAACGGGGCTCGTGCGCGTACAGCGCTACGTCGCCGCGCACGACAGCGGCCAGATCATCAACCCGCTCACCGCCGAGAGCCAGATCCAGGGCGGCGTCCACATGGGCATCAGCCAGGCGCTGTTCGAGGAGCTAGGCTGGGAGCGCCGCACCGGTCGGCCGGTCCGGCTCGGCTTCCACTTCGCGCAGGTGCTGACCCATCTGGAGTCGCCCACGGTCCAGGTCCACTTCGTGGACAACGTCGATCCCTACGGCCCGTTCGGCGCCAAGGTCGTGGGCGAGCCAGGCATCACGGCGGTGCCGGGCGCCGTCGCCAACGCCCTCTTCAACGCGACCGGCGTGCGCGTCTACGAGCTGCCGATGTCGCCCGACCGAGTGCTTGCCGCCTTGGGAGGTCAGGACGCATGAAGAAGTTTCATCACGTCTACGCCGGCTCGGTCCGCGAGGCGGTGAGCCTGCTGGCCGAGCACGGGACCAGGGCGCGGGTGATCGCTGGCGGCAGCGACCAGCTTCGCTGGATGAAGGACCGCCTGGAGACGCCCGAGGTGCTGGTCAACGTCAGCCGCATTCCCGACTTCGAGCGCGTCGAGTGGCGCGAGGACGGCCTGCACTTGGGCGCCCGCACGCGCATCGCCCGCCTCGCCGCCGACCCGCAAGTGCAGGACCGCTTCGGTGTGCTCGCGCAAGCCGCGGCCGTCGTCGCCAGCCCGCAGATCCGCAACGTCGCCTCCGTGGCCGGCGATTTGCTCCAGCGGCCCTGGTGCTACTACTTCCGCGAGGGCTTCCCCTGTCTGCGGCGCGGCGGCAACGTCTGCTACTCGCCCACCGGCGACAACCGCCATCACGCGATCATCGGCGGCAACCGCTCGTTCATCGTCCACGACTCCGACCTCGGCCCCGCGCTCGTCGCGCTCGGCGCCAACATCACGCTCGCCAGCGCGCGCGGCACCCGCACGCTCGCTCTGGAGGACTTCTACATCCTGCCGGCGCAGGACGTGACGCGCGAGTATCAGCTAGAGCCCGACGAGCTAGTCACCGAGATCCACGTGCCGACCCGCTGGCTGGGCGCAACCGGCAGCTACACGAAGATCCGCCAGCGCGGCTCCTGGGACCACGGCATCGTCACCGTCGCCGCCGTGGGCCGCGTGCGCGACGGCGCGCTCGCCGACGTGAGCGTCGTACTCGGCGGCATCGCGCCGAAACCCTGGCGCGCGAAGGAGGCCGAGGACCTGCTGCGCGGTCAGCCGCTCGCCGAGTCGCTGGCCGCCGACGCCGGCGCCGCCGCCCTCGCCAACGCGCACCCCCTCTCCCGCAACGGCTATAAAGTAGCAATGGCCCAGGACGCCATCCGCGACACCGTCCTCGCGCTAGCCTGACCCGGTGGGCGTGGGGTAGGGGGGCGTATCACGATACCAAACGCCCACCCTACCCCGGGCCAGGTGCAACAGTGCTAGCCAGCGACACCCGCGCGGCCGCAAGTGAACGAAGCGAGTCGGCCGCGAGTCGTAGGGGCGGCTCTCGTGGCCGCCCGCGGCCTGTGGCGCGGAGCAAGTCGTAGGGGCGGGTTTCATGCCCGCCCGCGGCCTGTGGCGCGGAATACTGCAAGCGCCACTGGCCGCAGCTCCGAAGCCAGTCGACCACGCAGTCAGGAAGCAACGCGTCGTAGAGTTCCATATCTGCCCTAGACCTCGTCAGGAGGACTGACATGCCAGATGAACGCTGCGTCCGCTGTAACGCCCCGCTGCGTAACGGCGGCTACGAGCACATGGGCGAGCGCTACTGCTGCCTCGGCTGCGCGGAGGGCGAGGGCTGCGTCTGCGCCGACTACGTCGGCGACGACCCCGAGTGATGCCACTCGAGGAGACTGAGAATCCCATGGTGACGTGGAAGGCGATCGCGCGGGCGACGCTCACGCTGGCGGCCGGAGCTACTCTCGTCCTGGCTGGCACCCTCGGCCCTAGCAGCGCGCAGGGGAGTTGGAGCGAGCGGGCGCCGCTGCTCCTCCCCCGCTCCGAGACCGCCATCGCGGCGCTCGGCGACTCGATCTACGTCATGGGCGGCTATGGCGGGGACCGCCACAACTCGGACGTCGTCCAGGTCTACGACTCCCGTACCGACACCTGGACGTATGGCCCCTCGTTGCCGATGCCCATCCACCACGCGATGCCCGCGGTTGTGGCCGGCCGCTTGTTCCTGATCGGCGGCGAGGTCGGCGGCACCGGCACACCCGTCGATCCCTCTACCTTCACCGACACGGTCTTCGAGCTAGACCCCGCCGCCGGCGCTTGGCTCCTGCGCGCGCCGCTGCCCGTCCCGCGTAGCGCGGGCGCCGTCGGCATCATCGACGGCATCGTGTACGTGGCCGGCGGTCGGCCGCCACACGGTCACGAGTTCGCCGCCTACGATCCGGTCGCCGACGCCTGGACCACGCTCCCGGACCTGCCGACCCAGCGGAACCACCTGGCGGCGGGGGTGATCGACGGCAAGCTCTACGTGGTGGGCGGGCGCTTCGGCGGCGGCGTGGGCAGCGAGATGACGGCGACCGTCGAGGTGTACGATCCGGCTACCCAGACCTGGCAGGCCGGCACGCCGCTACCCGAGCCGCGCGCCGGCCTCACGGGCACGGTGGTGAACGACTGCCTGTACGCCATCGGCGGCGAGGGCAACGACGCCGATCCGCGCGGCATCTTCGACCTGAACGAGGTCTACAACCCGCGCACCGACTCCTGGACGCGGGTCGCGCCGCCGCCCCTGCCGATCCACGGCCTGAACGGCGTGCCCGTGCTGAACGGCGACCTCTACATCGCCGGCGGCGCGACGAAGCGCGGCGTCAGCGGCGAGGACGTCAGCCTCCGGCTCCAGGTATTCCACCCCGACCTCGATTGCCGCTGAGCCGATGCGCTTCAGTCTGTACACCGAGCTGCAGAACCCCCCGGGCAAGCCCCACGCGCGGACGTATGGCGAGCTGCTGGAGGCGATCGAGCAGGCCGACCGCCTGGGCTACCATAACTTCTCGCTCGTTGAGCACCCCTGGTACGAGCAGTTCTCCATCTCGGCCAACCCGCTGGCGACCTTCAGCGCGGCCGCGCAGCGCACCCGCCAGATCCGCTTCCGCACCGCCCTGCACACGCTGCCGCTGCACAACCCGCTCCGCCTAGCTGGCGAGATCGCCGTGGCCGACATCCTGACCGGCGGGCGGCTGGAGGTGGGGCTGGGGCGCGGCCACGCCTGGCTCTATCCGCCGGGCCAGGTGCCGGTGGCGGCGAGCGCCGGCCGCTTCGCCGAGGGCGTCGAGGTGCTGCTGCGCGCCTGGACGGAGGACCACTTCTCGTTCGCGGGCGAGCACTTCCAGTTCCGCGACGTATCGGTCGTGCCGAAGCCCCTGCAGCGCCCACACCCGCCGATCGTCACGGGCGGCGGCAGCGACCGCAGCCAGCGCCAGGCCGGCGAGCGCGGCTGGAGCCTCATGATCGGGCCATTCACGCGCGTCGAGCTGATCCCCGAGCGGCTCGCGGCCTACCGCGAGGCGTGTGCTCACTACGGCCACCCCCCCGACGCGATCGTCGTCCGCACCGTCTACCTCGACCACGACGCTGAGCGCGCGGCCGCCGACGCCCGCGAGCCGCTGGTGCGCTTCCTGCGCTGGCAGGCGGCCCCGGTGGCCGCGCTCCCGCCGCGCGACGAGTTGCTGGCGGCCAACTGGCTCCAGTACGCCAGCAACGCGCACGCCGAGTACATGACGACGGCCACCTTCGAGCAGGCGCTGGCCGACGGCGTGGCCTACGTCGGCACGCCCGCGCAGGTGGCTGCCCAGATCGCCGCCGCCTGGGGTCCCCTCGACATCGACGAGCTAAGCATCATCGCCCACTTCGGCGGCCTCCCCCACTGGCAAGTCCTCAAGACGCAGGAGCTATTCGCCCAGGAGGTCGTGCCGCTGTTGGCGGAGCGCGGCCTGGCTACGGCGGCCGATCGCTAACCTGATGCTTTGGTGGCGGGTCTCGCGGGCGAACGCACTCGCTCGCCTGTGCTGAAGCCAGCCGGGCGCGGTGCAGGCGCAACAGGGCCGAGCCTGCAGCACGCGCGCAGCGCTCGGCTCACGCCCGCGCCGGCCGGGAGCCCTTGACGCCTCAGGACCTGGTGTGCGGGCCCTGATTCCGCAAGGCGCCCGGCAGGGGAGTCGGTTCCCACGGGTGCTCACCGCCGACGCTTCCAGCGCCGCCACGTGTGGCCGCCGCCGAGGGCCAGCAGGCCGGCGCCCAGCAGCAGCAGGCTATCCGCCTCCGGAATCACCGGCACCTCCGGCCGCATCGGGACCACGGGCTGCTGGGGCGGGCAACAGGCCGGCGGCGCGCCCACCGGCGGCAGGACACCCAGCCCCACCAGCGGATCGAACGGGGGCACCAGCAGTGGGGGCAGCAGCGGCGGTGGCAACGGTGGCGGGACGACGAGCCGAGGCACGGACGTGCTCGTTGGCGTCGCCGTAGGGAAGGGGACCGGTGTGCTCGTCGGCGTCGGGGTGAAGGTCAGGGTCGCCACGGAGGTGGGGGTCGGCGTGACCGTGAAGGTAAACAGCAGGGTCGGCGTGATCGTGGGCGTGGCCGTCCGGGTGGCGGTGCTGGTCGCGGTCGCCGTGGCCGTGCTGGTTGGCGTTGGGGTGGGGGTCGGCGTGCTGGTGCTGGTCGGGACCGCGGCCGTGGTGATCCGCCCGATCTTGTTCCCAGTGCTCTCGGTGAACCACAGGGCGCCATCCGGGCCCGCCGTGATACCCTCAGGCTGACTGCCGGCTGTGGGGATAGGGAACTCGGTGATCGCCCCGCTGGTGGTGATCCGCCCGATCTTGTTGCCGGCGACCTCGATAAACCAGAGGGCGCCATCCGGGCCCGCCGTGACAGCTACAGGCTGACCATTAGCCGTGGGGATAGGGAACTCGGTGATCGCCCCGCTGGTGGTGATCCGCCCGATCTTGTTGCTGGTCTGCTCCGCAAACCAGAGGGCACCATCCGGGCCCGCCGTAATAGCGACAGGACCGCTGTTAGCCGTAGGGGTGGGGAACTCGGTGATCGCCCCGCTCGTGGTGATCCGCCCGATCTTGCTCGTATTGGATTCAGTGAACCACAGGGCGCCGTCCGGGCCCGCCGTAATGCCCAGGGGCAGACTGAAGGCTGTGGGGATAGGGAACTCGGTGATCGCCCCGCTCGTGGTGATCCGCCCAATCTTGTTCGCATTGGCCTCGGTGAACCAGAGGGCACCATCCGGGCCCGCCGTGATAGCGACAGGACCGCTGTTGGCCGTCGGGGTGGGGAACTCGGTGATGGCGCCGGCCGTGGTGATCCGCCCGATCTTGTTCCCGGAATTCTCCGTAAACCAGAGGGCGCCGTCCGGCCCTGCCGTGATACCGAAAGGGAAACCGAAGGCTGTGGGGATAGGGAACTCATTGATAATGGTCTGGGCACCCGCTGGCCTAAGGTCGAACGGCCTCGTAATCGGCATGGTGCTCAAAGCGGCCAAGACGCCCACCAGCCAGAGCCGCCACAACGCGCGAAGCCGATTGGCCGACATGAGTCCTCCCGCCGCAAGCCGCTGACTGGGGGCCACTTACCGCCGCGACGCGAGTAACCCCCCGGGGTGCCGTCGCCCGCGCCGATCCACACGGCATCCGCGACCGGCGGGGCGGCCGAACCGCCACCACCGCCCAGCAGCGACCATGCTAGAGCACGGGATCGCGCGGCGATCGCCACGGGCGGCACCGGCCTGCGCCGGTCGCTCGCCGCCGGGCGAAACCTTCAGTCACCGGTTAAACGGCTGCGCGGGGGAGATGTTACAGCCCTGGCGCGTGCGCGGTTCTCGTGGCCGCTCGGGGAGTCCGTCGCGATCGCGCCCGCTCTGCCCGCCCGCAGGGAGGAAGGCGATGGTCACGGTGCCGCAGCCGCTCGGGCGTCGTAACCGTTCAGCCCCGCCTTCAGACGCCTCTCCGGCGGGCTTGCCCCACGAGCCGTGATGCGCTACGGTCGCCGGATGAGCCAGAGGGCTTTGCCACTGGCGCCCGCACGGTCGGAGCCGCGATCGGTCCCGGACCCGGCCGCCGTGCTGGAGCTAGCGGCGCCGCTCCGGTGGGACAACACTGCCCTGCCAGCTGCCACGTAGGCGGTGGGGGTTGCCAACCGCGGCTCGAATCGACATGCGACGGTGGAGGAGATCGGCCCCGTGAACGCGCCGCGACGATGGCGATTGTGCCTGAGCGTCCTGCTTGCCGGACTGCTGCTTCTCGGCGGTTTCCGCGCCGCCGCCGCTCGGCCCACAGGCCAAGTCGATGCGAACATCGTCGTGCAAATCACGAGTCCCCAGCCCGGGCAACGGCTGCAAGGGAGGGTGGAGATCACGGGCTTTGCCGCCGATCGCCGCAGCTCCGATGGCTCGGGGTTGAACCAGCGCGACGTGGCGCTATACCTGAATGACAGCACGGACCAGCGGAATCTGTTCGACTACGCTGATACGGACGAGGCGAGCCCGGACGCCGCGGCCGCCTTGGGGCCGCAGTTCGCGGCAGTCGGCTTCGCGGATAGCTGGGAGACTTGCTCCTTCCCGCCGGGCCACTACCAGTTGATCGCCTGGGTGTCGAGCCTGGTCGTCCCGGGCGCGCGCAACTTCGCCAGCGTCGATGTGGAGGTCGCGCCCTGCCCCCCGGCGACCCTCATCCCGAACGATGCGTTCGCGACGAATCCCCAGGCGGCCAGCGTCAGTACCGAAACCACGGACGGCTACATGTACGGGCCGGTCTTTGCGGATTTTGCCGTCGGCCTCGATGCGCGCTGTGTGCGGGTCGACGTCGACTGCCGCTATGGGCTCGAATTCCGCCGAGTGCTCGGCAGCGGCAACTCCGAGAGCGATAGCGCCTATGCCTTCTGGGTCGATCCGGCCGAAGGTATTTTCTGGTTGGAGTACTTCCCGCCGGGAAATGATCCGAACCGCCGGGTGGTCCTGGTGGACGATACGCCGACGCCGGCGATCCGGGCCGGCACGGCAACCAATCGGCTGGGGGTCATCGCCCAAGGGGAGTGGCTGCGGGTATTGGTGAATGGGGAGCTGGTCGGGGAGGCGCACGACAGCAGCCGGCCGTGGGGGATGATAAGCTGGCTGGGCGCGACCGGTGCCCGGGGGCGCACGGTGGAAGTCCAGTTCGCCAACTTGGTGATCGCGACGCCAGGGCCGCTCGATACCCTGGCACCCGTCCTCCGGGGGAACTCATGAGCCTCGCCCAGCACTCTGGCTATGCCGCCGGGAGTGCAGTGGAACCGGGTGTCGCAAGGGTTTAGTCTCCCGGTAGCGCCGGGAGCAGCGAGCGGGCCGTAGTACCCCCGCGTGGAGCTGCCTCCCACCAGGAAGTCCAGCAACCTCTGGCTCGGCTGGCGGCCGGCCCTTTCCACCGACAGCGGCCGCTCGGCAAACCGACTCCCGGTCCGGCTGTCCGTCCCGCAACGGCGCGGAGGGCACGGGACGGCCGGCCGTAGAGCGCGCTGCGATCCCGCGGTGAGCGGGCTCGACGCCCTCCAGGCGTCCAAAGGGCCACCGCCCCACCCACGACTTCGCCAACTCGCGGCGCGGCCGCGCCGCGTTCCGGGCCGAGTCCTGCTGCCCGCGCCGGAGCGACCGCCCCAACCCCGCCGGGGGCTGTCGCAGGGCGAAACTGGTCGCTTACCAGTACGTGATCTCCTTCACAGTTAGGGAGTGATCTGAGTCATTGTAGCGGATGCTAGCAGTGTTACGATGTGGAAGAACCACCGAGACGGGGCCGAGCTACCGAGAACATTGGGCGGGCGAACCGGATGTAACGCGATGGCCCTATAGTCCACGAAGCAGTTCATGCCACCGAGGAGAAATGCCAAAGCGACGCCGTGATTGGGGCGAGGTTCGCGGAATACCTGATGAGGAGGAGGCGCAGTGCATTACCTGGGCAGTGTGAGAGCCCTGATAGCCCTTGGGCGGCTCATCATCGCGCTGGCCGCGCTGCTGCTACTGAGGCCGGGCACGCCGCTCACGGCAGCCGCCGGAGGAGGCGGCGACGTCTACGTCCCGGGACCGGATGAGCTGAACGCGTGGTTCACGGCAACGCTATCCGGCTACACAGTCACGCCCGTGCCCGGCTCCAGCGATGAATGGGACGCCGTCGGGCACTACTCGGTCCAGTACGGCGGCGAGTCGCCGGAAATCGCGCTCACCATCTCGGCCTCCGTGCTCGCCACCAGCGACGAGGCGAGGCAGTTTTATCAAAGCGTGGCACAGCGTCTGGAAATCGGCAACAACTCGCGCCGCGGTGGGGACAGAGTGGAGGCGGCACGGGAGTATGGAGTGGACGAGCTGCGGGCCTTCTTTCGGATCTACACGGACCCGGCGGGGCACCGTGTCAGCAGCTACGCCCACCTCGGACGCGCGGGCCGTGTGGTCATGCTAGTGGAGGCGAACGGCGATCCGATGCCCGCAGTACGCGACGTATCGGGTCATCACCCGGGGGTCGTGCCTGTAGTAGCGAGCGGCGATCCGGCACCCGACGATGGCGACTGGGTGGCTAATGACCGCGCCCTCGTCTTGGTGCGCACCTTCGATCTCGTGGTCGAGAAGCTGCACGGGTCCCCCGCTCTGCCCTGATAGGGGGGGTGCTAAACGCTTACCGGGCGTCTAGCGCGGCGGCTGTGCGGATAGCGGGGCGGAGGACCGGCAACAAGGGTCAAAGTCGCCGCGGCGGGGTGGCCAACGCAGTTGGGGGAGCAGTCCCGTCAGCGCGCGGCCGGCGCCGCGCGCCGCCCCGGCGCTCCAGGGGAGCCGGGCGGCGCGCCGCCGGGCCACTGGCCGCCCGGCACGGAGGCAGCGGCGGCGGCCACGCGGGGCCGGCGGCAGGGGCCTGCGTGCTGCTCCCCACTCGGCGGGGGTGGGTGAACACCTACCATCGTGTCTCCTCGGCGCGTAGAGCGCATTATCAGTAGCCGCACGAAGGCCCTCCCCAACCGAGGAGGGCCTTCGACGCTAGCTAGCGGCTGAAATCAGGCGGCGTAGGTGCGGAGGTCGCCGGCGCTGCGGCGTAGCCGGTGCAGCCCCGCCGCCTCGAGCTGGCGCGCGCGCTCGCCGCTGATGCCAAGCTGCTGCCCGACCTCGCGCAGCGTGTGCGGACGGCCGTCTTCGAGGCCGAAGCGCAGCCGCAGCACGGCGCTCTGCGCCGGCTCCAGCGTGTCGAGCGCCGCCGCCACCGCGCGACGCAGGTCGGCGCGCTCGGCAGCGTCCTCGGTGGGCGGCAGGTCCTCGTCGGACACCAGCTCGCCCAGCGTGTCGCCGTCCTCGCCAAGCTCCAGGTCGAGCGACAGCGGCTCGCGCGCCGCCGCCTGCGCTAGCTCGACCTGATCGACCGGCACGCCCAGCTCGGCCGCGATCTCGGCCGGCCGCGCCTCGCGGCCCAGCCGCTGCTCGACGGCGCTCGCCGCCTTGCCGAGCCGCCCCAGCAGCTCGATCAGGTGTACCGGCAGGCGCACCGTGCGCGCCTGGTCGGCCACCGCGCGGCTGATCGCCTGGCGAATCCACCAGTAGGCGTAGGTGCTGAAGCGGTAGCCGCGCTCGGGGTCGTACTTGTCGACCGCCCGGAACAGCCCCAGGTTGCCCTCCTGGATCAAGTCGCCGAGCGGCAGCCCGCGCCCGAGGTAGCGGCGCGCCACGCTCACGACGAGGCGCAGGTTCGCCTCGATGAGCCGCTTGCGCGCCGCCTCGCCGGCGGCCACGTCGGCCTCCAGCGCCGTGCGCGTCTCGCCCTCCAGCGCCTCGCTGATCAGGCGCTCGGCGGCCCGCGCGCCTGCGCCCACGGCCCGCGCGAGGGTGACCTCCTCCTCGGCGGTCAGGAGCGGGGTGGCCGCGGCCTCCGACATGTACAGGCGCAGCAGCTCGTCGCGCGCCGGCATCTCGCGCACGGACTCGCTCTCGCTCGGCGTTGGCCGGGTCTCTTCCAGCACTGCAGTTCGATTCGTCGCCACTCTCCTACTCCCGTTCCCGGCCTCGGCGGCTCGCGTCCGGGCCGCCCTATCGCCGAAGCTGTCTGGTCCCGCAGACACGTCGCGCCAGCAGCCCCCATCGCGGAAGCGCCGGCGCCAAAACGCCCTCACCCGGGCGTAGCACTTTTCGTTCCAGAATCATTTTATCGCAGAGGCTTACTTTTTGCAAGTCCGTTCGGAGCGGTTAGTCACCTCCACGGTTAGATTATCGCTCATGGAAAAGCGAGCGGCCACAATTCTGCGTGCCCGATGCGGCACGTGTCCCTGCAAGAATCGGGCCACCGCTCCGACCTGCACTCGCCGCCAGATGGCGCTAGCCCGCGCGCCGGGTTCCGTATATCATGGGGGCCAGTGCGGGCGGCCTGGCAATGCGTGGACTGCATCGCCGCATCGTCCGGAGGAGGCTGGTCGTGCCCGATCTGCTGACGCCCGAGCAGATGGCCTGCCGCGTGGCGGCCGAGCTGCAAGATGGCCATTACGTGAACCTCGGCTTTGGCCTGCCGCTGCTGGTGGGCAACCATCTGCCGCCGGGCCGCGACGTGCTGATCCACACCGAAAACGGCATGATCGGCGTTGGGCCGCTCGCTCGCCCCGGCGAGGAGGATCCCGACCTGGTCAACGCCGGCAAGCAGTTCGTCACGGAGCTGCCGGGCGCGGCCTACTTCCAGCAGAGCGACTCGTTCGCCATGATCCGCGGCGGCCACATCGACGTGAGCATCCTCGGCGCGTATCAGGTGGCGGCAAACGGCGACCTGGCGAACTGGGTCGTGCCCGGCGAGCGCATCCCGCGCGTGGGCGGCGCGATGGACCTGGCGGCGGGCGCGCGGCGCGTGATCGTGATGATGACCCACCTCACCCGGCGCGGCGAGGCGAAGCTGCTGGAGCGCTGCACGCTGCCCCTCACGGGCGTGCGCTGCGTGGACCTGGTGGTGACGGACATGGCGGTCGTGGCCGTGACCCCCGCGGGCTTCGAGCTGCGCGAGGTGGCGCCGGGCTGGTCGGCCGCCGACGTGCAGGAGCGGAGCGGCGCCCCGCTCCGCCTGAGCCCCGCGCTGCGCGAGATACCGGTCGAGCTACTGAGCGGGAGCGTGCGATGACCATGGACATTCGCGGCCGCACCCTGCGCGGCATCGACGTGCACACCCACGTGCCGCGGCGCGGCGGCCTAGCCGCCGATCCCCGCAGCGGCCAGAAAGCGGAGTACTTCAAGAGCCCCACCCTCGGCATGACCGTCGAGGAGATGGCCGAGCTGTACCGCAAGCTGGAGATGATCGCCGTTGTCTTCGACGTGGACAAGGAGACGACGACCAGCGACCCGTTCGAGGGCAACGACTACGTGGCCGAGGTGATGCGCCGCTACCCCGACGTGTTCATCGGCTGGGCCAGCGTGGACCCGTGGAAGGGCCAGGCGGGCGTGCAGGAGCTGGAGCGCTCGGTCACGGAGCTAGGGCTCAGCGGCCTGAAGCTGCACCCGATCACGCAGGCGTTCTTCCCGAACGACGAGCGCTTCTATCCCCTGTATGCGAAGGCCGACGAGCTGGGCATCCCCGTCATTTTCCACACGGGCCACACGGGCATCGGCGCCGGCACCCCCGGCGGCACCGGCCTGAAGCTCAAGCACAGCCGGCCGATCTACCTCGACGACGTGGCGGCCGACTTCCCGAACCTGACGATCATCGGCGCCCACCCGTCCTGGCCCTGGCAGGACGAGATGCTGTCCGTGGCGCTCCACAAGGCCAACGTCTACATCGATCTGTCCGGCTGGTCGCCCAAGTACTTCTCGCCGTCGCTCATCCAGTACGCGAATACCCTGCTCCAGAACAAGGTGCTGTTCGGCTCCGACTTCCCGGTCATCAGTCCCGAGCGCTGGCTGGCCGACTTCGCGGCCGCCCCCTTCCGCGACGAGGTGCGCCCGAAGATCCTGCTCGAGAACGCGAAGCGCGTGCTCAAGCTCGAAGCCTAGCCGCGGGAGCGAGCGATGAACAAGGTCTACCCGTCCGCCGACGCCGCGGTGGCCGACGTGCCGGACGGCGCGACGATCATGGTCGGCGGCTTCGGCAGCGCCGGGGTGCCCGAGACGCTGGTACGGGCCTTGGCGGCGCGGCCGGTGCGCGGCCTGGTGCTGGTGAGCAACGGCACCGGCGAGGGCGAGAGCGGGCTGGTGCACCTTATCCGCAACCGGCAGGTGCGCAAGGTGCTCGTGTCGTTCCCGGCGCCGGGCCGCTCGCCCGACTTCGAGGCGCAGTACACCGCCGGCGAGATCGAGCTGGAGCTGGTGCCCCAGGGCACCCTGGCCGAGCGCATCCGCGCCGGCGGCGCGGGCGTCGCGGCGTTCTACACGCCGACCGGCGTCGGCACGCCGCTCGCCGAGGGCAAGGAGCAGCGCGAGTTCGGCGGGCGTATGCACCTCCTCGAGCATGGTCTGCGCGCTGACTTCGCGTTGATCCGCGCCGAGCGCGCCGATCCGTGGGGCAATCTCGTCTACCGCAAGACCGGCCGCAACTTCAACCCGATGATGGCAACCGCCGCGCGCGTCACCATCGCCGAGGTCGAGGCGATCGTGCCGGTGGGCAGCCTCGACCCGGAGGCCGTCGTCACGCCGAGCATTTTCGTGCACCGTGTCGTGCTGGCGCCGCGCCAGCGAGAGGGAGGGTAACGTGAGCGGTGAGCCAATCGTCGGTCTGGTAACCCCCGGCGGCGAGGCGGCCGTCCCGGCCGAGGCTGAGCTGTACCCTGGCGTGCGCTTCATCACGGCGGGGCTGGGCCTCCAGCGGCTGACGCCCGCCGGCTACGACGCCGTCATCGACGGCATCGTCGAGCGCGCGGAAGCGCTCGCCGCGCGGGGCGCGGTGGCGATCGGCGTCAGCGGCACGTCGCTGACCTTCTACCGCGGCTACGCTTTCCATGAGCAGCTCAAGGAGAGCGTTCGCACCGCAACCGGCCTCCCCGTCACGACGATGAGCACGGGCGTCGTGGACGGCCTGCGCACGTTCGGCGTCAAGCGGGTCGCCGTCGGCACCGCCTATGCCGACGAGGTCAACCGGCGCCTGCGCCAGTTCCTGACGGACTCCGGCTTCGAGGTGCTGACGCTAGAGGGCCTGGGCCTGGAGGACTTCGGCGCGCCCGGCCAGGTCACGGAAGACGAGATCGTGGCGCTCGGCGAACGCGCCTGCTCGACGGCCCAGGCCGCGACCGGGGCGGCCCCCGACGGGCTGCTCATCTCGTGTGGCGGCCTCCGCACGCTGGAGCTTACGGCTACGCTCGAAGACTCCTGCGGCGTGCCTGTGGTGTCGAGCCGCCCGGCGTTCATGTGGTCGGTGGCGCGCCTGGTGGGCCAGGCGCAGCCCGTGCAGGGCTACGGCCGGCTGCTCGCGCAGGGCGCTGGCGCGGCCGCCTGACCTCTCTCCCCACAAGAGAGGGGGAGCCGGGGAGGACCTAACCCCCCTGCCGGCCTTCCCCGCGAAGGAAGGGGGAGAGGACGCCGGGGTGGCTCCGCCGGAAGGCCCCCGTCCCCCTATGGGGGAAGGGGGTGGGGGGAAGGGGTCACCCCGCGCGCTCCACGACCACGGCGGTGCCATACGCCAGCACCTCGGTCGCGCCCGGCGCCACCTCGTTGGCGTCGTACCGCATGCCTACCACGGCGTTCGCACCGATTCCCAGGGCGTGGCGCACCATGATCTCGTACGCCTCCTCGCGCGCCTGCTCGCACAGCTCGGTGTACAGCGTGATGTTGCCGCCCACGATCTGCTGGAGGCTGGCGCCGATCCCGCCGACGACGCCGCGGCTGCGGACCGTGATGCCGCGCACGATCCCCAGGTACTGCACGATTCGATAGCCCACGAAGTCGCCGCCGGTGGTCACGAGCACCGCCGGCGGCATGCCCACCGCCTCGGCGTGTGCGGGGTGGCCGACGAGGGCGGCGCCACAGCGGCTGCACGTGCTCGCCGTAGGCGGATTCAAGGTGCCGCACATTTGGCACGGTTCGTCCGGCGGCGCAGCCGGCGCCGAGTCGGGAGGGTGCGCGCTGGCCATCGCTATGTCCTCTCTAAGCGAGCGGCGTATCTGACACGGTGGCGGATGACGCTCTCGCCTCACGAGCAGAGCTGGGTGCGGCGTATTGCCCCAGGATGGGCTGCGCTGGGACCATCTCTTCCGGTAGTGGACGGGCGAGCGACAGCCGCGTGAGGCCGGGCCAAAGCCCGGCCAGCGGCGGCCGGCGAGGGAACGAGACGAGGTGGCCGGGGCAGCGACAGTCCGAGCTGCCGAAGCCCGTGCACCGGGCGGCGCCCGGCAAGCCAGCGAGCGCCGCCGCCAGCGCGCACTCTGCGCGGGCGCTCCCCAGCACCACCCACAGCTCCGCCAGTCGGCCGGCACGGCGCAGCACGTCCACGTGCCAGCGGACCGGGCGGCCCGGCGCCAGGTGATGCCGCAGGCGGGCGCCCAGGCCGCCCCGCGCGCTGCCGGCGTAGACGTGCCAGCCCCTTGCGAAGCGCCGCGCGCCCAGGCGTCCCACCGTCAAGACCGCGCTGTGATCGGTGCGGATCACCAGCAGGTAGCTCCCCGGCGCGGGCGGGACCCCCGCCGCCGGCTCAGGCGGGGACCCCACTGGGCTCCGCCAGCAGGCGCCCGAGGCCCGGCACGGCGTCTGGCACGCCGATCCGCCGCAGCGCGTGCCAGAGCGACGCCTGGTTGCTCGCCACGACCGGCTTGCCAGTGGCCGCCTCCAGCTCCTCGATAACCTCGAAGGCCCGAATGTTGGTGCAGCTCAGGAAGTAGCCGTCGGCCCGCTCGTCCAGGCGCTCCATCACTCGCTCGTACCAAGCGTCGGGCGGATAGCTGATGTAGGCGTCGCTGCCTGGCAGATTGAGGCCGTGGGCAGCCAGCACCTCGAAGCCGTTGCCCGTGAGAAACTCCACCTCGTGGGCGTTGGTCTCGTCGCTGTACGGGCTCAGCAGCACGAAGCGCCGCACGTCGAGCGCGCGCAGCGCCGCCGCGACCGCGGTGGCGGTCGTCGTCGCGGGCACGCCGGTGGCGTCGCGGATGGCGCTGGCGATCGCCTCGTCGGCGCCCGGCCCCCCCTCCATGCTGTTCGCCGTGCAATGAAACAGGATCAGGTCGACTTTGGCGTCGGCCAGCATGGTGGCGGCGCCGCGGATGCGCTCCAGCGTCTCTAGCGGCGGCGCGTGGTAGGCGCCGGTCATGCGCAGTCGCGTCGTGTGAAACTGCACGCCGGGCGGGCTGTAGCGCGTCAACTGGGGCTCGCTGAGGCGGTTGCTCGACGGGATAATCAGGCCAATACGGCCGCGCGACCCATCGAGCTGCACGGGGTCAGGCATGGGGGAGCCGCTCCCTTCCGCGGCCCGTAGCGCGTCCGGCCGCCGGGGGGCCGCACCCAGCAGCAGCTCGGCCCACGGGCGGTGGCCCGCGTCGCTATTATGCGTCGGCCGGCGCCGTTCGGGGTAGGCGATGGCGAATTAAGCCTTGGTTCGGCGCTACAATGTTCCCGTGCCACCGCGGCGAGCCGCCGGCCAAGCTGCTCCCGCCGCCAGTCGGACGCCTGTCGAAAGGATCGCCTCATGGCTACCGCTCGTCCCTCCGTGTGGCTGCAAGACCTGACCTGGGAAGAGGTCGAGGCGTACCTGAAGACCGACGACATCATCATCTGGCCAATTGGTGCCACCGAGCAGCACGGGCCGGCCGGCCCGCTGGGCGTCGATTCCTTCGTGGCCAACGCGCTGGCCGAGGACGCCGCGAAGGAGACAGGCGTGCTCTGCGTGCCGCCGCTCTGGTACGGCGATTCGGCGCACCACCTGGGGTTCGCCGGCACGATCTCGCTGCGCACCGAGACGCTGGCACTGGTGATGCAGGATGTCATCCGCTCGCTGGAGAAGCACGGCTTTCGCAAGATCCTGTGCATCAACGGCAACAAGAGCGCGAACCTGCCGGCCATGTTCAGCGCTGCTAAGAACCTGCGCGAGTTCGAGATGCCGCACGTCTTCATCGCGGTGATCGACCCGATGAAGATGGCCCGGGGGATCGCGCCGCAGATCAAGGAGAGCCCCGAGCACCACGGCGGCGAGCTAGAGCTGTCGCACGTCTGGTACAAGTTCCCCGGCCTGATCCGCGAGGACAAGCTGACCGAAGGCCTGGTGCCGTTCGGCGAGGTGTTCGGCGAGTTCTCGCACAACGACCTGCTAGCCGGCGGCGGCGATACGATCGACATCCCCTGGACCAGCGGCGAGCAGCGCGCCTTCGCTCCCACCGGGGCGTTCACGCCCTCCGCCAAGGCGTCGCCTGAGAAGGGGAAGCGCTACCATGAGTACCAGGTCGCGGTAATCGTGCGGTTCATCAACTGGCTCCGCCAGTACCGCGGCCCCATCGGCCATACCGACGCGGCCGCGCGCTCGCTCCCGGCGCGATAGCGCGGCGCCCCCGGGCGGGCTCGGCCGGCCCTGCCGCTCCGGCGCTGAGCCGGTCGGCGGCCCGTCGCGATGGCGCCGATCGAGAGGAGACCGATCATGCAAGCACCCCCGAGTGGCGCGACGGCCCTGGCCGCTGAGCTTGCGGCGCACGTGGCTCGCTATACGAGCAAGGTGTGGGACTGGGACGCCTTTCCCGCGAGTCGCGGTTTCCCGGAGCTGGAGCGGGCGCAGATGCGGTACGTCGGCTCCGGCGGCTCGCCGAAGACCGATCCCACGACGTTTCCGCCGGAGCACTTCACCTGTAGTCTCATCTACCAGGAGCGCGACCGGTACGCGGCGGTCCACGCCCACCAGGTGGAAGAGCTGTTCCTGGTCCATACGGGCCAGCTCACCGTCACCTTCGACTACGACGACGCCACGGTCGACCTAGTCCTCGGGCCGCGCGACTGTGTCCTGAACCCGCCCGGGCGGGCGCACGGCTTCCGCAACGACGGCCCGGGGCCCGTGGTGTCGCAGACGATGGTCGCCATCGCCGATCGGTCACCCCTCCCCACCTACAAGAGCCACCCGAGCAACCACGCGGGCGCCCAGCCGCCCGCGCCGCCCCCGATCGCCGATCCCGGCGACCCGCGCGTGCAGGACGCCCTACGCCACGTCGTGCGCGCCAGCCAGGTGCGCCCGCAGTGGGAGCCGCTGCCGAGCGGGAGCCAGCTCGCGCGCCTCCCCTACGTCATGCCCCGGGCGCTCGGGGGGGTGGTCGAGCCGCTGCATTTCAGTCTGGAGCTGCTGCACCTGCCGGTTGGCGCCGCCACGCCTAACTATCGCCACGAGTACGAGACCGCCTTCATGGTGTTCGAGGGCGTGCTGGACGTGGCCTGGACGGATGGCGGCGATGAGGCCGCCGAGGCCCGTCTCGGTCCCCGCGACCTCGTCCTCGTCCCGGCCGGCCAGCGGCACGCGCTGCGCAATAGCGACCTTGGCCCCGCGCTAGCGGCTGCCATCCTGGGCACGCCGGCGCCGGCCGCCGGCTTGTGGCGGGCGGGGGACAGCTAGGCTGTCGTCCGCTCGGCGCTCCCGTTCCCGCCAACAGGCCAGACAGGAGGTCGGCCATGACCGAGGGGCCAGCGACCCCAGCCTTTTCCCGCCGACCCGGCGGCCGCGTGCCGCGCCGCCACCTGCTCACGAACGCCGCACGGCTGCTCGGCGCCGGGGCCGCCTGGAGCCTCGCTGCCTGCGCGGGTGGCGGCGCGCGCGGCAATTCGGCGGCTCCGCCGGCGACCGGTCAGGCCGCGCCGTCGCCGGCCGCGCCCGGCCGCACGACCCCCGCCAGCAGAGTGCGGGTCGGCGTGCTGGGCCTCACGGCGGAAGCCGGCATCTACGCGGCGATGGCCCAGGGCTATTTCCAGCAGGCCGGCATCGACATCGACCTGGTGCGCTTCGATTCCGTGACGAAGGCCATTCCGTCCCTCGGCACCAACCAGATCGAAGTGGGCGCCGGCTCGATCGGCGCGTCCTTCTTCAACGCCGTCGAGCGCGGCGTCGACGTCCGCATCGTCGGCCCGCAGACCGAGGCGAAGGGGGATCGCGGCTCGCTCTGGTTCGTCGTCCGCAAGGATCTCGTCGACAGCGGCAAGTTCGCCGACTACGCCGACTTCAAGGGGCTGACCGTGGCCCTGCCGTCGCGGGGCGGGAGCAACGAGTACCAGCTCGACGAGTCGCTCAAGCGCGGCGGCTTGGGGCCCGGCGACGTGAACGTCGTCGAGCTGGCCTTTCCCGACATGGTGCCCGCCCTGCAGAACAAACAGCTCGACGTGGCCCAGATCAGCGAGCCCCCGGCCACTATCGCGGTGGACCAGGGTATCGGCGTCAAGTGGCGCATCGCGTCGGCGTGGGCGCCGGAGTTCCAGCTCACCTACTTGCTGTACAGCCCCCAGTTCCGCACGGCGCAGGCCGATGTTGGCAAGCGCTGGATGGTCGCGTATCTGCAGGGCGCGCGCTGGTACGAGCGTGCCGTGGCCGGCGGCCCCGAGCGCGACCAGCTCTTCCAGATCATCGCGGAGTACACGTCGGTGAAGGACACCGCACTGCTCAGCCGCATGAGCTTCACGACCATGCCGGTGAATGGCGAGATCCTCACCGACGACATCGTGGCGCAGGCTCGCTGGGCCCAGGAACGTGGCTACACCAGCGCCCAGCCATCGCTCGACCAGATGATCGACCCGCAGTTCGTGGAGGCGGCCGTGGCCCAGCTCGGAAAGACGTAGCCCGCCCTGGCGGGCGTGGCTGGCGCCCGAGGGGCGCGCTGGCCACCGCCGGCGAGGGATAGCGGCGCTGGCGCGACTCAACCGGGCCGCCGCCCGCGCAAATGGCGGGCGGGGAAAGGGAGGCGGGCGTGTTTGATCGGCGATCGCGGCTCGTCGGCGTCTTGTGCGGGGTGCTGGGCGCAGCGCTCCTCGGCCAGGGGCTAACCCATAGCCTGGCGGACGCGCAGCAGCCCGGGCCAGGGCCTCGGCCAGACCAGCTGGAGATCCAGGACCTCAACTGGGGCAACTGGCAGCCACGGGTAGGTTTCTCGCAGGCGGCGAGCGTGAGGGGGCCAGGCCGCTGGCTCTTCCTGTCGGGCGCTGGCTCCGAGGAGGAGCAGGAGGGCGAGGTCCAGTACCCGGGCGACTTCATGGCGCAATGCCGCTACGCGTGGAGCACCATCAACCGCATTCTTGAGCGCGAGGGCGGCTCGCCGAGCAACATTGTCCGCGTCGTAACCTACGTGACCGACCCGCGGACTCTCGCGCAGAACAACGCGTGCAAGAAGGAGGTCTTTGGCGACGGCCCATATCCGCCGCACACCTTCTTGAACGTGAGCCAGCTGGCGATCCCCGGCATGGTGATCGAGGTCGAGGTGACCGCCGTTCTCCCCGACTGAGCCGCGTCCCCCGGCGTGAGGGGCGCGGGGCGCTCACCGGCTAGCCGTCGGGCGCCGGCGCCGGGGCGGGCGCGGCCTCCGCCGCGACGGCTGCCCGCGGCAACCAGAGCGAGAAGGTGGTGCCCTGGTCCTCGCCACGGCTCTCCGCCCAGATACGGCCGCCGTGGCGCTGCGCGATCTCTCGACAAATGTACAGGCCCAGCCCCATGCCGGGAATGTGGCGACGCGCCGCGTTCGGCGCGCGGCCGAACGGCTCGAATACGCTGTCCACGCTCTCCCCCGGCAGGCCGATACCGGCGTCCTGGACCTGGACGAGCACGCCGCCATCGCTCGGCAACAAGCGAACGTGTACCTGGCCCCCCTGGGGTGAATACTTGGCCGCGTTGTCCAGCAAGTTCGTCAGAATCTGCTCGATCCGGTGCGCATCGGCCACAATCGTGCAAGGCTCGACGGCGAGGTCGACCACCAGCCGGTGTCTGCCGTCGAGCTGCTCGCCAAAGCGGCTCGTCACCTCGCGCAGGAGCACGGCCAGATCGAGCGGGTGCGGGCGGAGCAGCAGCTGCCCCATGCGGATGCGCGAGACGTCGAGCAGGTCCTGGATCAAATCGTTCAGTCGGTTGCTGGCCTCGTCGATGCGCTGCAGGCCGCGCGCGAGCTGGTCCGGCACGAGCTGGCCCCGGGCCTGCGCGGCCTGCAGCACCTGCGCGAAGCCCTTCACTCCCGCCAGCGGCGTCCGCAGCTCGTGGGACGCGATCGAGAGAAACTCGTCGCGGGCGCGCACTGCCTCTTGCGCCTGCTTGTAGAGGCGGGCGTTGTCCACCGCCAGCGCGCAGCGGCGGGCGAGGTCTTCGGCCAGCGCCAGGTCGTCGGGACCGAACACCCGCCCGGAGTCCGCGCTGGCGAGCGTGAGCGCGCCCAGCGTGCGGCCGCGCGCGCACAAGGGGACCACCATCAGCGAGCGCGGGCCGAGTTCGCGGACCAGCCGCAGATGTTCGGGGTCGGTGATATTGGCGGCCTGTATCTCGGGCGAGACTTGGGGCAAGAACACTGGCTGGCCAGTGCTCAGCGCTCGTGCGAGCGCGTTTGGCGCACCGGGGCCGGGCGCCAGGCGCGCGTGTACCGCCCGCGCCAGCTCGACCTTGGCGGGGTCCGCGTGTGCGACCTCCACCGTGCGTGGCACACCCTCGTCGTCCACCACGTCGACGGCCGCCCAATCGGCGAGGTGGGGCACCGCCAGTCGCGCGACGCTCGTGAGCGTGGCCTGGTAGTCGAGCGAGCTGGCGAGCAGCGTGCTGGCCTCGGCCAGGAAGGCGAACCGGCGCTCGGCCGCCTCGGCCGCCGCCCGGGCCGCCTGCTCGCGCGCGAGAAGCTGCGCCCGCTCGGCCTCGCGACCGGCCACTGCCTCGCGCATGGTAGCGAAGGCGGCGACCAGCGACCCCAGCTCGTCGCTCGCCGGCGCGAGCTTCGGCAACGGCGCGGCCGGGTCCCCCGCGCCGAACGCCTCGGCCGCCCGCGCTAGCTCGCGGACCGGCCGCGTGAGGGTGCGAGCCAGCCATAGCGCCGCGACCAGCGCCAGCAGCATGCTGATGCCCAGGCCGGACAGCGCGAGCCGCCACGAGCGATCGGCCGGGTCCAGCACCGCGGCCTCCGGACGCTCCACCACGACCGTCCAGCCGAGCGTCCCGACGGGCGCATAGCCCGCCACCCGTGCCTCGCCGTCGAGCGTGTAGTGTACGGTACCCGGGCCCACGAGGCGGCTCCCGACCGGCACGCCAAGCCCCGAGTAGTCCGGGCGCTCTTGCACCAGCTGGCGATCGGGGTGAAGCAGTACGCGTCCGTCGTCGTCGAGCACGAAGGCCTGTCCGCCGGCGCCTACGGCCACGTGCTCCACCACGTCGGACAAAGTTGCCATGTCGATCACCACGCCGACCGCGCCCACGACGTTCCGGTCGGCATCGCGGATGGGCGTGACGATAGTCAGCGAGGAACGGCCGCCGGTCAGCGCCGGATGGACGTCCCAGGCCTGCTGGCCGCGCGCCATGGCGGTCTGGAACGCCTCTAATTCGGCGATCAACGACGCGCCGCCGTCCACCGACGACGCGACGCGACGGCCAGTCGTGTCAAACGTCGAGATGCGCGCGAAGGCCTCGTACTGCGGGGATAGGTTCCTTAGCGCGGTCTCCTGCTGTGCCGGGTTCATGCCGACGATCGCGGGCAGGACCGCCAGCCCGCGGCAGATGCTCGTCAAATCGTCGAAGTGTACCTCTAGCTCGCCGGCGAACCCCCGCGCCAGCCCGGCCAGCTCCTGCGACGACTGGTTCACCAGCGCCTGGCGGTCCAGTGTCGCTACGCCGAGCCCGACGAGCGCCAACGGCAGCACGCCGATGAGCACCAGGGCGAGGAGGAAGCGCGCCTGGAGCGTGCGGCCAAAGGGCACCGATGGCGGGCCGAGCGCGCTCACGTGCCGATCCGCGGCGGCGGGGCGGCCACTCGCCGGCCGCCGTGCCAGACTGCCATAAAGAGTCCTCTGCCCGTAGGGCCTCGTGCGCATCGCTGTCGCCGCTGGGCTTCGCCCGTGCAGCGGTCCGCGCTCGGTCGGAGTGATTAGGCTGTTCGCACGGTGTTCCGCAGCGTGCCCAGATGGGTCACCGTCGCCTCCACCACGTCTCCCGGCCGCAAGTACCAGCTACCGTCCGGGCGTCCGGCCGCCACGCCGGATGGGGTGCCAGTGGTGACCAGATCGCCCGGGTACAGCGTCATTTGCGACCAGTGCGCGATGAGCGTGGGCAGGTCGTGAATCATCTGGGCCGTGTTGCCGCGCTGGCGCAGCTCGCCGTTGACTCGCAGCTCGATCGTTAGGTCCTGTGGATTCGGCACCTCGTCGGCAGTCACCAGGTACGGCCCGAGCGGCCCCGCGGTATCGAAGTTCTTGCCGAGCACGTGGTTGCCACGTTGGCTCTCGGTGCGCTGCACGTCCCGGGCGCTCAGGTCGTTGAAAATCGTGAAGCCGCCCACGTAGCTCAGCGCCGCGTCGCGCGGCACGTTCTTGCACGGGCGGCCGATCACGGCGGCGACCTCCGCCTCGTAGTCGAGGGCGTGCGTGAAGTGTGGGTAGATGACGGCCCCGTTGTGGCCGACGAGCGTCGAGGCCACCTTCACGAACCCCGACGGCCACTCGCCCGAGGGAGTGCCGCCGACCTCGGCTGCATGCTCCGCGAAGTTCCGCCCGGCGGCCAGGATCTTCCCCGGGCGCGGCACAGGGGGGAGAAACTCGACCTGGTCCACCGCGTACAGCAGCGGCTGAGCCGTTTGGCCGGCCGGCTCGCGTCCCTCGCGTAGCGCCTGCTCGGCGCGCTCCACCACCTGGTAAGCGAGCGCAAACGCCTCCTCGCCGCCGTCGAGAAACGCCTGCGCGTGCCGCAGCAGCCGCGAGGCCTCCACTCGGTCGGGCAAGCTGTACTCGGATAACAGCACCATGCCGCCCGCCCGCAGTGCGATCAGCCGCCCATCCTCCAGCAGCGCCCCGAACTGGCCGGCCGGGGTCTGGCGCGTCCGGAAAGTTGCCAGCTTCATCGCCGTCCTCTCCCCGCGACCTGCCTCCATCGTAGCGCGCAAGGCTATTTCTGGGCTAGCGCGTCCCGCCCTGGCCGGCGTGGCTATACTGAGGCGGCACTAGGCGCGCCGGCGCGGCGCTAAGCGGTCGGGAGGGGCGCGATGCAAGCCTGGCAGTTCGAGGCGTTTGGCGGGCCGGAGAAACTGGCGCGGCACGAGGTGGAGCGCCCCGCGCCGGGTCCGGGTGAGGCGCTAGTGCGCGTCACGTACTGCGGCGTGAACCCGATCGACCGCAGCGTGGGCGCCGGCCGTTTCCCCTGGATCGCGCTGCCCCACACCCCCGGCGCCGAAATCGTCGGCGTACTGGAGGCGGTGGGGCCTGGCCCGGCGAACGAGGCGCCGCCGCTGGGCACGCCGGTCGCGCTGGCCTTCCGCATCTTTTGCGGTCGATGCTACTACTGCCTGCGCGGCCACGAGGAGGCGTGCATCGCCGACCCGCGGGGCGCGAACGCACCGGTCGCCATCGGCGTGACGGCGCCCGGCGGCTGGGCGGAGTACGTCCTGGCGCCGGCCAAGAACTGCCTGCCGCTGCCGCCCGGGCTGGCGGCCGAGATCGCCTGCACCGCCGTCGTGGACGGCACTACCGCCTGGCATCTGCTGGACCGCGCGCGCGTTGCGCCAGACGAGCGCGTGCTGGTGGTCGGCGCCACCGGCGGCGTGGGCCTGTACGCCCTCCAGATCGCGCGCCAGCGCGGGGCGCTGGTGGCCGCCATCGCGGGGGGCGCTGAGAAGGCCGCGGCGCTGCGGGAGTTCGGCCCCGACCTGCTCCTCGATCGCACCCGCGACGACGTGGTGGCGCGCGTGCGCGAGTGGACCGGCGGCCGCGGCGTGGACGTGGCCATCGACCCCGTCGGGGCGGCCACCTGGGACGCGAGCCTGGCCACGCTGGCGCCGCTCGGCCGCTACGCGACCTGTGGCGTGCTCACCGGCGCCGAGGTGAAGCTGAACCTCGCGCCGCTCTACGCGCAGGAGCAGGAGATCGTGGGCTCGACGGGCGGCACGCGCGCCGACTTGCAGCAGGTGCTCGAGGGCTTGGCGGCCGGGCGCCTGCGCGCCGCGATCTGGCGCACCTTCCCCTTCGCTGAGGCGCGCGAAGCGCTCGCCGCCCTCGGCGCCGAGGACCGCGTCGGCAAGCTCCTCCTGCACGTGAGCTAGTGGCGCAGCCGCTCGCGGGCTCGGGCGATCCCCACGATCGTGACCGCGTCGCGCAGGTCGCCGCGGCAGCAGCGTGCCCAGGCTTCCGCCAGCGGCACACGCGCGATTGTTAGCGCCTCGGTGCCCTCGGGCGTCGCCACGCCCTCGCGCAGGCCGGTCGCCAGGAACAGGTGGCTCGTCTGCGTGGTCAGGCCCTGGCTCAGATAGAAGCTGCCCAGCGGCTCCCAGCGGTCGGCCTGGATGCCAGTCTCCTCGCGCAGCTCGCGCTGCGCGGCCGCCAGCGGCGCCTCGCCCGGCTCCAGCCCGCCGGAAGGAATGCTCCAGCTATACGCCTCGACAGGGTAGGCCCATTCGCCCACCAGGACGACGGTGCCGGCGGCATCCACCGCGACGGCGCCTGCGTTGTCGGCCGTCTCCACCACGTACCAGTCGCCGGCGCCGCCGTCGGGCCGTACCACCTCGTCGTGGCGCACGCGGAAGTACGGATTGGCGTGGGCGACGCGCGACGTGAGGCGCCGCCAGGGGTTCCGCATCCCCGCGCTACTCGTCGCCGCTCAGCCAGTCGAGCGCGCGCTGGCGGCGCTCGTCGGCGGCCGGCGGCGCGAACGGATTGGTCGCCGGCCCGCTCGGGCGCTCGCCCACGAAGGGATTCGGCGCGGCCGGGGCGGGCGGGCGCGATGCCCGCCGTCCGGTCGGGGTGCCGAAGGGATTGGCCGCGTCGGCCTGCGGCCGCTCGGCCACGGACGGCGCCTCCCCGGCTGGCAGGCTGGCCAGCCAGGCGGCCAGTCGCGCGACGGACACCTCGGCCGCCGGGCGATCGTCGAACACGCTTTCGAACTCCTCGGCCGGGCGCGGGCCGCTGGGCGCGGCGCTCTCGTCCAGTCCGCGGGCGCGGGTGTACTGGCGCACGCGCAGGCGATGGCCCCCGTGCGCGACCTCCAGCTCGACGTGCTCGTAGCCGTGGAAGTCCAGCTCGTCACGCCGAACGCGGGCGCCGTGGCGGCGGAAGAAGCTCACGCTCAGGCGGTCCAGGCCGCCCTGTACTTGGCGGGCCAGGTCCTCGTAGTCCCAGTCCAGCAAGCTCATCGGCCCCTCCTCGGCCGCGCGGCCAGCCAGGCTCCTCCCACCGCGCGGCGACTTGCCGATCTCGCCCCCGGCCACATTCTGCCACCCGCGGTCGCTCCCCGGCACGTGCCCTCGCCTCGCTACTCCGTGAGGCGCCGCTCGCAGAGCAAGCCCCCGGTCGCGGCGAGCAGCAGCGCGATGCCCACGATGGCGAACGCTTCGGCGACCCCGGTCCGGCCGGCGACGAGTCCGAAGACGACCGGGCTGAGCATGTTCGACCACTCGTTGCCGGTGTTCCGCAGTGCCGTGCCCAGCCCACGCTCGGCCGCCGACGTCTGCTCGCCGACGAGCGTGAGCAGCGGCGGCAGGGTGATCGCGATCGACGTGCCCCAGAGCAGCCCCACCAGGGCAATGGTCCAGAGGTTGTGCAGGTAGCCGGTCACCCACATCGCGGCGCCGCCGATCATCAGCGCCAGGAACAGCGCGCGTCCCGCGCCGAGCCGCTCCTGCACACGCCCCATGCCGAGCGTCGCCGCCACGCCCGCCAGGGTGCCGGCGCTGAGGACTAGGCCAGCGGTCGCCGGGCCCTCGCCGATCTCCAGCAGGTACACGGGGATGAACGGCGTGCGGATGCTGGTAAGGGCCAGGCGAATGATCGTGCCGCCGAGCAGCAGTAGCACGCCGACGCGCAGCAGCATCGCGCCGGCGCTGCGATACACGTGCCAGAGGTTCCAGCCCGGCGTCGGAGGCAAGGCCGTGGGAGCAGGGAGCATGAGCGTGCCGGCGGCGCTGATGGCGTAAGCCACGGCGCCGAAGGCGAAGGCGGCGCCGAAGCCCGAGCGCTCGATGAGCTGGCCGCCGATCAGCGGCGCCAGAAAGGTCGCCCCACCCGTGACGACGCTAAAGCCCGTCGTCCGCCGCGCCAGGTGCGCCCGCGGGGTAATCTGGATCAGGTACGCCTGCGCTGCCACCCAGGCCACCGTGCGCCCCAGGCCCGCGGCGACCTGGAGCGGCACGAGCCACCAGTACCCCGGCGCGAACGGGAAGAACCCCGCCGCCAGTACCGTGAGCATGGCGCCGCCGATGAGCACCACCCGCGCCCCGTGCCGGTCCACGAGCGCGCCCGCCGGCACGGTGAGCACGCTGGACAGCAGCGCGGCCGCGCCGGCGATGAGCCCAACGCTCGCGGGCGGCGCCCCGAGCGCGAGCCCCCACAGGGGGACCACGAACGAGAGATAGACGTAGCCGCCTGAGCCGATCGCGCCCACCAGGTACAGCAGTTGGCGTATCCCTCGCGGGCCTCGGTCCCTCCGGCCCCTTCCCTTCCCGGGACAGGCTAGAGTAGTTAGCGGCCAGGAGTCCCCCGCGGGGCCGTAAGCTCGGATAGCTGCAGCCTCGCTGGGTCGGGGGCTTCGTTAGTCTACCGCTCCGTGGAGGAGGCGCGCACGCCTGAGTCTACTGCCCCGTGGAGGAGGTCCGCACGCCTGGCGCCCGCCTCGCGCGGGCCAGCGCGAGCAGCCCGCGGACCACTCACGGGCGCCCCGCACCATCCGATTCCGCGCGAATTCGCCGGGGACTGCTACCACCCCCGGCTCGCTCTCGTAGCGAATTCGCTGGCGAGGAGTCGAGTGGCGTAGGGGCGGGTTTCATGCCCGCCCGCGGCCCGCAGGCCGCAGCCCCGCCCCCAGCCGACCCCCTCTGAGGCTGCACACCGCTACCTGCCGGCGCCTGCGAGGTAGGGCCGGGGCTCGTCCCCTGCCGCCCGGACAGCCCCGCCCGGGGCCAGCAGCTTGGCAACCGCGCCCCGCGCTCGCCGCCCGCAACGCCGGTGTCGCCGCCACACCGACCGGAAGGGACCCTCACCAGTTTGCCCCGGACGACCGCGCCCCGCCAATGCATTACCTGTAGAGGCGCGGCTTGCCGCGCCCTGCCCGATCGCCGCCCGGCCCGGCGTTTCCGGCGCTGCTTGCTGCGCCCTGCTCGGTCGGCCAATCGGGCCAGCGTCATATCGAATCCGGTCAGGGGCATCCCTCCCCCTCTCCCTCTGGGAGAGGGCCGGGGTGAGGGCCGGTCCCTCCCCCTCTCCCCCTGGGAGAGGGTCGGGGCGAGGGCGTCCCTCGCCGGCTAGCTTGCCAGGCCGGCCCGGTGTCAGGCCGCGAGGCGCGCCGGAGAGCGCCCGCTATCTCGCGCGACGTGGTCGCTTATCTTACGCCGTACACGCCTCCCCCGCGCCCGCCGCCTGCGCCCATGCCCGGGGCACGCCCCCGCCGGCCCGGCCCGCGGCAGGCTACCAGGGAGTATCGTACGGGGTAAACGATGCGATCTTCCGCGCCCGACCAGCGCGCGCAGACCCGCGCCCGGCCTAGCGTTTAACCACCCGGTAAAGGAGCATCGTTTGACCGTTCCTCGGTTAAACTGACGCACCCGGCCGGCGGGTCCGCCGGCGCATCGAGTGCGTCGCTTCCCATCTGCTGCAACAGCACCGTGGCGGGTGCGCATTCTTCGCGCACGCCTAGGCAACGAGGGAGTTCAGGACTATACTAGGGACCGACCGAAAGGCCGAGAGCGCGGCGGGGCCAGGAAACTCCCTCCCCCACGCGATCGGCTCCTGGGCGGTGCTGACGGCAAGCGCGCCCGCTGCACGTCGGGCGGCGCGCTCGGATACCGAACGGGCGACGGGGCAGAGCGAGCAGGGTGGAGGCGGACCATGCGTGCGAGAGGCATGTCGTACTTCCTCAGGGCGTTCGGGGTCATGATGCTCGTGGCAGCCGCCGCGGCCGCGCTTGCCGCGTGGCCGCTGGCGCGGCAATCGGTCGCGTCGGACGACGACACCATCACGGGGGTCGTCACCGGCCCCAATGGGCCTGAGGCGGGCGTCTGGGTCATCGCGGAAACCACCGATTTGCCCACGCGCTTCGTCCGCATCGTGGTCACCAACGACGAGGGCCGCTACCTGATCCCGGACCTCCCAAACGCGGGCTACCAGGTGTGGGTCCGCGGCTACGGCCTGGTGGACTCGCCGAAGGTCGCCGCGACGCCGGGCCGCACGCTCGACCTCACCGCCGTGCCCGCGCCCGACCCGCTCGCCGCCGCGCAGTACTATCCCGCTGGCTACTGGTACTCGCTGATGCACATCCCAGACGCGAGCGAGTTCCCCGGCACGCCCGAGAACGGCATCAACGTGGACTACCAGGCCCAGTGGATCCGCGGCCTCAAGTCGGCGAGCTGCAACGGCTGCCACGCGCTCGGCAACGCGGCCACGCGCCGCATTGAAGATGCGCTAGGCCACTTCGACAGCTCGGTGGACGCGTGGGACCGTCGCATCCGCTCCGGCCAGGCCGGGGCCCAGATGCTCGGCGGCCTCAACCTGCTCGGGCGCCAGCGCGCGCTGGAGGCATTGGCCGACTGGACCGATCGAATCGCCGCGGGCGCGCAACCGCCGGTCCCGCCACGTCCGCAGGGCGTGGAGCGCAACGTTGTCATCACCGAGTGGGACTGGGCCGAGCCGACAGGCTACCTGCACGACGAGATCTCCACGGACAAGCGCAACCCGACAGTCAACGCCTATGGGAAGCTCTACGGCTCGATGGAGCTGAGCAAGGACTACCTCCCTGTCCTCGATCCGGCGACGAACACGGCGAGCCGTGTCCCGGTGAGCCCGCGCGACCCGGACACACCGCCGGCGCAGCCCCCCACCATGCTGGCGCCGTCGCCGTACTGGGGCGACGAGGTGATCTGGACCAGCAGGGCCAACGTCCACAATCCCATGTTCGACGAAACGGGCCGGGTCTGGCTGACCATGACGATCCGTCCGCCTGACAACCCCGACTTCTGCGGCGAGGGCTCGAGTCTCCCCTCGGCGCAGCAGTTCCCCCTGGACCGGGCCGCGCGCCAGCTCGCGGTCTACGATCCCGCCACCGAGCAGCTGACTCCCATTGACACCTGCTTCAGCACGCACCACCTCGTGTTCGCCGAGGACGCGAACCGCACGCTCTGGACCAGCTCCGGCGGGGGCGGTGAGGGCGGCGGTCCCGGGGTTGTCGGCTGGTTCAACACGCGCCTGTTCGACGAGACCGGCGACGCGCAGGCGGCGCAGGGCTGGACGCCGCTCATCCTCGACACCAATGGCAACGGCCAGCGCGACGACTACGTGGAGCCCGACGCGGCGGTCGACCCGACCAAGGACAAGCGCCTCGCGGCGAGCTTCTACGGCGTCGCGGTCGCCCCCGACGGCATCGTCTGGGGGTCGGTGTTCACCTTCCCCGGCGGCCTCGTCCGCCTCGATCCGGGGCCGAACCCGCCGGAGACCGCGCTGGCGGAGTACTATGAGCCGCCGTGGAACAACCCCGACGCGCCCACGGTCGGCTACGGTCCGCGCGGCATGGACGTCGACCGCGATGGCGTGGTGTGGACGCCGATGGCGAGCGGGCACCTGGCGAGCTTCGATCGGCGCAAGTGCCAGGGCCCGCTCAACGGCCCGACCGCCACGGGTCAGCAGTGTCCCGAGGGCTGGACGTTCTACCCGGAGCCCATCCCACAGTTCGAGGGGCTGGATGCCCCCGGCAGCGCCGGGGCCAGCTACTACGTGTGGGTCGATCAGTTCGACACGCTCGGGCTAGGGCCCAACACGCCGATCGCCACGGGCAACGGTGAGGAGGGGCCTATCGCGCTGAAGGACGGCCAGTGGGTCACCCTGCGGGTTCCCTACCCGCTCGGCTACTACGCAAAGGGCCTCGACGGCCGCATCGACGACCCGAACGCCGGCTGGAAGGGCCGCGGGCTCTGGTCGACGATCGGCAGCCGCGCGCCCTTCCACATGGAGACGGGCAAAGGCACGGACCCCAAGGTTCTCCATTTCCAGCTGCGCCCCGACCCGCTCGCACGGTGAAGCGCGGACCCGGTGTTAAGAGCCCCAACACCGGGTCCTGAGCCCCGCAACTGGGTGGATTAGTGTTGGAAACCTCGACCGGCCGGTCGAGGTTTCCAACACTAATCCACGGGAGGGGGAGTCGCTACACGAGCCTAGTGGCGGCTGGCCGCCAGCCGATCGACGAAGCGGAAATCGACGTAGTCCTCCGGGTGCGTGTCCTTGGCTCGCGGGTCGTCCTGCGCGGCCTCGTCGATCACGGCCTGGATGGCGGTAAGGTCGGGCCGCAAATCGGACGCCATGATTCCCCGCTCGATCTCGTAGCCGGCCTCCAGCGCCTCGCGGTCGTCCATCCGCGTGTAATCGCCGATGATGCGGAGGGCCAGCTCGCGGTCGTTCTTGTACACGTCCACGGCGTCGGCCAGGGCCTGCGTGAAGCGCCAGATCGCCTCTTCCTTGCTGGCGAGCACGGCGCGCCGCGCGGTGCCCTGCGTCGCCGGGTAGGGGATGGCCATCGGTGTCATGTCGAGGATTGACTTGAACCCGCGTTTCTCGGCCACGTAGTCGCCCGGCGAGACGATCACCCCCGCGTCGAGCGAGCCGGCCGTCAGCGCGCCCACGATCTCGGGCGTGCCGCCCGCGCCGATGAAGATCACGTCGCGGTCGGGCGACAGGCCGTAACGCTGGAGAGCCACGATTCCCATGTAGTGCGAGTTGCCGCCCAGGCGCGTGACACCCACCCGCTTGCCTTTGAGGTCGGCAACGCTCTGGATCTCGGGCCGTGCCATGATGCGCCCCGCGAGCTGGTTCTTGGTGCCCGCGAACGTCACGATGTCGGCGCCTTGCAGCGTCGGCGTGATGATGCCGGTACCGCCGCTGATCGCGACGTCGGTTTCCCCCGAGAGCAGCGCCGCGACGTTTTGCTGTGCCGAACTGATGTACACCAGGTTCACGTCGAGGCCGTAGCGGTCGTAGATGCCGGCGTCCTTAGCAATCCAGCTCGGCGACTGCGACGCGACGAGAGAGCTGTAGGCCACGGTGAGTGCTATCCGCTCGGGAGCCGTCGTGGCAGCCGGGGCGGCGGACCCGGCCGGGGCCGAGCTGCTCGCGGCGGAACTGTTGTCTGGGCCGCTGCTGGCCGGCGCGGCCGGTCGCCCGGTCGGCGCGGCGCAGCCCACCACGACGAGCAGCGCCATGAGCAGCCCACCCACCGACGCCGCGAGACGTGCCGGATGCGTCGCATGAGGCGCGATTCGAGAGCAATGCACCATGCGTGTCTCCTCTGAGGAGTGCCGGCGCCGCCCATCCACGCGACGATCGCGCGCGGGGCCGCGCCTTCGTCGCAGTATAACGGTTATGTCGCCAGCGGACGTACCCACTCGCCGCTCGAGGGCGGCGATCATGGAACGCGGCGAGCGGAACGGCGGCGGGACCGGGGGGCTGCTGACGCTCAGCCGGAGTCACGTGCTGCGCGGGCCATAACGGTCAGGGCGGCGGCCAGCAGCCGTAGCTCCGCCGTCGATGCACGCGCTAGCTGCTGGGCGGCGCGCGTAGCGCCGGCTTCGCCCGGCGCCAGCCACGCCAATAAAGCAGGGTAGCAGCGGAGCGCCTGCGCGATTAACGCCGTCCGTTGGCCATCGCGTACGCGGGAATCCATATTGCGCTCCAGCGGGCGAGCCTTAACGGAGACGCCAGCCCGCGACGATCGGCGCCACGATGCCGCTGGCTCCGACCAAGAGCACGAGCCGGGCGGCTCCTAGATCACCGGTGAGCCACGCGGCGAGCAAGCCCGCGCCGAGCCCGAGAAGAATCAGCCACAGGGCCGTGTGCCAGCAGGCGATCCCCGACATTCGCCACTCCGCGTCGCGTAAGGTCCGCTGCCCGCTATTGCCGCGCACTGCCTGGCTCGTCGACAGCCAGCCCGTCAGCCGGCCGCTGCCGCGCGGCTAGCAAGCCCTGACCGCGACAGGCCCAGCAGTTCCCGGACGCCACGCAGATCCAGCAGGCAGCACTCTCCTCGGGGATCTGGCCGGTGCCGCCGCAGCGAGCGCAGTGGCCGCTGCCCCCGCAGCGCCAACAAGCCCTCAGCGCCGCTCGGCGACTAGGGTGGGGGCGCGTGGGCTCTGCTGTGGTGGGCGGGCCGTCCATGATCGCTCCGCGGATGACGTGAGGTGGTCAAAACCGTGCGGCGCAGCGAGGACAGACCAGCCGTCCCCGTCGGGCTTCGACGTGCAGTCGCGTCTGCCGCGAGAAACGGCGTGGCGGCTGGCCGCAGTGCAAGCGATGGAGGTCCAGTGTGAAGCGCTCCAGCACCTCGCGCGAGCGCTGGGGGCAGGCACGCGAAACCGCCGGCAGCCCGCCGCTCGTCGCGTCGAGGACCCTGTTGAGTTCGTTGGCCGACCAGAACTCGCCACGCGCCATCCTTCCCGACCTCGTCGTGAGCGCCCGTGCGGCTGTCCCGGGCGGCCCCGGAGCGCACCGTCGGCGCCGCGTTGTTAGCCGCTCTTACTGAGTGCCAGGCGCTGAGGTAGGGTGCGTGCCACGCTGCACACACCCTACCCGGCCGCGGAGGTGCGGCGGCCCCCAACCGCGGCACCTCACGGGCCGATAACACTCGTATTACACGGAATCAGGACGGCGGTTGGCATGGGCCTTTGGGCCTAACTTGGTGGAACCGGGGGGCCCAACGTGTGGTGAGTGTCGTCGGGGGGTAGGCCGGCATTCACGCGGGGGGCGAGATCGACCGGGCGGCAATGGCCTCGTAGCGACTGCGGAACTGCAGCTTGGAGTAAATGTTGTTGATGTGGTTCTTCACGGTTTTCTCTTCAATGCACAGGCGCTCCGCGATCGCGCGATTGCTCAAGCCGCCACGCACTAGCTCCAGTACCTCGAGTTCCCGCGGCGTTAGGCTGCTCGCGCGCGTCGACTCGGCCGTGCCGGCCGGGAGCGGCCGAGTCGCGGTCTCGCGGACCAGCTCGAGGAGCGCGGGCGCCAGCGCGGGCGTGATCAGAGCGCCGCCCGCACAAATCGTGCGTACCGCCTGGGTCAGCTCCTCGGGGGTGAAAGTACCGTGTACGAGGTAGCCCTTGGCGCCCGCAAGGACAGCTTGAATGAGGTGCTGAACGTCCTCCGACCACGTGAGCACCAGCACTCGGATGTTTGGGGCGATCTCGGTCAGGCGCCGGGTGGCGGCGATCCCGTCAAGCCCCGGCATTCGGATGTCGGTTAGCACGAGGTCCGGTAGCAGCTCTTCGGCGAGCCGGACGCCCTCGTAGCCGTCCGCGGCCTCGCCCACGACCACGAGGTCGTTCGTCAGCTCCAGGCTGCTCCGCAGCCCGCCCCGCACTACAAAGTTATCGTCGACGATCAGTATCCGCAGCGGCTGCATGCCGCCCCCTTACTCACGGGCGTTGCAACACCAAGCGTAGCGCGGGCCGCCCGCGAGCGCCAGGGCCCGGGGGCCTAGGCGACCGATAGGCCCCGCCTGCCAGGGGCCAGGGGCAGCCGCAGACGAATACAAGTTCCCTGAGCCGGGGCGCTCGTCACATCCAGCGATCCGCTGAGATGGACGGCGCGCTCGCGCATTCCGAGCAGGCCGAAGTGGCCGCTCCGCGCCAGCCGTTGCCAGTCGGCCTGCCAGGGGAAGCCGTCGCCGTCGTCGCTCACCGTGATGACCAGCTCGTCCGCGGTGGCGTCGACCGTGACTGCCACCCGTGTCGCGCTCGCATGGCGCGCCGTGTTGGTCAGGGCCTCCTCGACGATCCGCAGCACCTCGTACTCGGTCAGCAGCGGGACGCTGGGAACCTCGCCATGCACCGTCAACTCGGTGGCTATCCCGGTGTGCGCTTGCCAGTCGGCGAGCAAGAGGCGGAGTTGCTCCACGAGCGCTCCAGTCCCTGTCTTGACGCGGACATCGTAGATGATTTCCCGTGCTTCTTGAGCCAGGTGCTGGCCCAGCTCGGCCACGTAAGCGGCCCGCGCCCTGGCGGGGCTGTCCGTGTTGCTGAGCAGGCGTTCCAGCGCCCGCGCTTCTAGAGCGAGACCGGCAAGCGATTTGGCAAGCCCATCGTGCATTTCCCGAGCGATACGCGCGCGCTCTGCCGCGAGCGCTTGCCGCGCCTGTGCCCGCTCCAGTTCGCGGACCCGCTCCGCCGCGGCCTCGGCCTGGCGCCGTGCTTGGCGAAGATTTTCGCTGAGCGCGCTGATTAACACTCCCGCGAGGAGGAAAACGCCGAGCTTTACCGCGGTATCCCAGTGGGTCACCGCGAAGGAGTGAAGCGGCACCTCGAAGAAGTAATCGATGGCGAGCGTGGCGAGGGTCGTGGCGAGCAGCGCCGGGCCCAAGCCGCCGTACCACGCGCTGGCCATCACGGCGGTCAGCAGCAAGGGGAACGGACTGATCGAGGCCAGCGGCGATAAGCCGAGATCCATCAGTAACGCGGCGCCTACGGCCAGTGCAGCTACCGTGTAGCGCGTCGCGCGGTCGAGCGAGCAGAGGGAATTCATGTCGCACTCCGAGTTCGGTACTCGGTCATAGCGCGCGGGACACCCTAGCTTCCACTATACTGACGGCGGCGGCTCTCGAGCCGCTACGCGCGGGCGCCGCCGCGCAGGCCCGTGCAGGTGGCTGTCCAGCGGGAGGACGACGGAGCCAGGCATGCCGCGGGCCGGCTCAGTAGGGCGTTGTCGATGGCGGGTGCCGCCCAAGCCCGCCCGTGCGAGGAGGCAAGCGACCGGGTGAGCGAGCGAGACGCCGCCTTCCCAGCGCTCGTCGCGCGGGCGCAGGCGTGTCGGCGGTGCCCGCGAATGGCTGGGCGGCGGCGGGTGCTGGGGCCGGGGAACGGGCCGCTCGACGCGCGGGTGCTGTTCGTCGCCGAGGCGCCCGGCCGCTTCGGCGGCGATCGGACCGCTGTGCCGCTGGAGGGCGACCGCAGCGGCGCAACGTTTGCCTACCTGCTGGCCGCGGCCGGCCTGGACCGCGGCGCCTTGTTCGTGACCAACGCGGTGCTGTGCAACCCTCGCGATCCCGTCGGGCGCAACGCCCGACCCTCGCCGGCCGAGCTGCGCAATTGCAGCGACCACCTGGCTGCCCAGATCGCCGTGCTCGATCCGCCCTGGGTGGTCGCGCTCGGTCACACCGCGCTACGGGCGTTGGCACTGCTCGCGCCGCACGGCGTGCGGCTCGCGGCCGATGTGGGCCATCCGCGGCAATGGTACGGGCGCCACTTGGTCCCGCTGTACCACCCCGGTCCGCGCGCGCTCATCCGTCGCCCCCTGGCTGTCCAGGTCGAGGATTATCGCCGCCTGGCCGCGTTGGTCGCGGCTAGCGAGTCCCTACAGCATCAGCAAGCCCTGGCGGGCGGCCAAAGTGACGGCCTCGGTACGGCTCGCGGCACCGAGTTTCGCCAGAATGGCCCCGACGTGGAATTTCACCGTGTGCTCGCTGATGACGAGGCGCAAGGCGATAGTCTTGTTGGGCAGGCCCTGAGCCATCAGCGCTAGCACCTCTAGCTCCCGCGGCGTTAGCGATTCGGTAGGGACATCCACCGCGAGCCGCGCGGACGCCACGACGCCGGAAGCCGCTTGAGGATCGAGGACGACCAGACCCGCCGCCACGCCGCGCACCGCTTGCAGAATCGCGTCGGGCGCGGCCTCGCGCGTCAGGTAGCCCATCCGCCCGCGGCTTGGCGGCGGCAGGTATCGCTCCGCACCTGCGTCGGCGAGGACGACGAGTCCAAGGCTCGGCTGCTCGTCGGCCAGCGCTCTCAGCTCGTCCAGCTCATGGCCACGTGCGGGTCCGGCGTCGACCAGCACGACCTGGGGCGTGAGGCGGGCGGCCAGCTCCGCCATCTCGGCGAAGCTAGCCGCCTGCCCGACGACGGTGCAGTCGGCCGCCTCGTCCAGCAGCGCGCGCAGCCCGGCGCGCACCATCGGATACGCGGCGGCCACGACGACCTCGATCACCCCGCGCTCCTCGGCGTAACCTCGACGACTCGCACGCCGCCCCCGCGTAGGATCTCCAGCCGCAGGAGGCGTTCGCCGACCGCGTCGACCGCGTCCGCGAGCGCGCTGGGGGTCTCCAATGGCCAACCGCCGGCTGCCAGCAGCACGTCGCCGGGGAGCAGACCCGCGCCGGCGGCTGGCTCGCCTGCTAGCACGTCGACCACCATGAGCCCGTACTCCTGGCGGAGCCCCAGGCGGTGCGCCAGCGGCGGCGGCAGGGCGACGCGCTGTGTCCGTACCCCTAGCCGCGCCCGGCTACCCGGCGCGAGAAAGCGAGCCACCGTGGCGCTCGGCACGGCCAGCGCCAGACGCGGCGGGACGACCATACTGTTGATGCCGATGACGCGACCCCGCGCGTCGGCCAGCGGTCCGCCGGAGTTGCCGGGGTACAGCGCGAGGTCCGCGCGCACCACATCGGGCAGCCGCTCGTCCCCTACCCGCGCGCCGTGCCCTGCGCTGGTCACGATGCCCAGGGAGACGGCGTGCGGCTCGCCGAGCGGATGACCCATCGCGAAGACTAGCTCGCCCACGCGGAGCGCCGTCGAGTCGCCCGACGGCGCTGCCGGCAGGCCGCTCGCGGCCACTCGCAGCGCGGCGAGATCATGGGCGGGGTCGCGGGCGACCAGGACCGCCGGCAGCCGGCGGCCGCCATCCAGCACGACCTCCAGGCGAGCGTCGCGGGCGACGTGCGCATTGGTGACGACGAGCCCGTCCGCATCCCAGATGACGCCTGCCCCGCCCCCGCGGCCGGGCAAGTGAACGCTAACCACACTGGGGCGTAGCTGCTGCGCCAAGTCGGCCAGCGCGCCGGACAGCGCGTCCAGCCCCAGCGCCGAATCGATTGCCATTGCCATGTTATGTCTCCGAGTTACTGCCGCTCGCCCACGGTGACCGCGAGCTGGCGCGGCTCGCCGCCACGCACTACGCGCGCCTCCTGGGCCGTGCCGATGCGCTCGGCCGTCAGCTGAGCCACCAGATCCTCGGTGTCGCGGATCGGGGCACCGGCGAAGCCGATCAAGATGTCGCCGAGCAGCAGGCCCGCGCGATCGGCCGGGCCGCCCGGCTCGGCGCTGAGCACCAGCAGGCCGCTCTCCTGGGCGAGCGCCAGCCGCTGGACAAGCGCCGGCGGCAACGGCACGGGCTGGGTGCTGACGCCGATGAAGCCGCGGCGGATGCGGCCCTGGCTGAGCAGCGCCTCCGCTACTCGGCGGACGGTATTGAGCGGTAGCGCCATGCCGTGGCCCTGGGCGAACAGCGACGTATTGATGCCGACGACGCGGCCGTTCGCGTCGATCAGCGGACCGCCCGAGAAGCCCGGGTACAGCGTGAGGTCGGTGCGCAGGTAGCCTTCGATGGCCGCGCCGCGGCGGCTGCGCCACGGCCCGCCGACCGCGCTCACGATGCCGCTGCTCGCGCTCGGCGCACCTGGCCCAGAGCGCCCGAGCGCCAGCACGAAGTGGCCTACCCGCACCGACTCCGCGCTGCCGAACTCGGCAGGGGTCAACCCCTCGGCGGGCAGGCGCAGCACGGCCAGGTCGCTGCTGGGGTCGCGCCCAACCACTGTTGCGGCTAGCTCGCGCCCGTCGGCAAGCTGCACTTTCACGTCGTCGTCGCGCTCCAACACGTGATCGGCCGTTACTACCGTGCCGGCGGGACTCCACAGCACGCCGCTGCCCGGCACCCGCCGCCGCGCCTTCACGGCTACTACGGCCTGGCCCGCCGTCTCCACGACGCGCGCCAGATCGTCGGAGAACTGCACGAGCAGTCCTCCGCTCGCATCACTGCTCATAGGAATGCCTCCACTCTTGCTGCCAGGCGACCGATGCGGCCGCCCGGCTTGCCCATATCGTAGGGGCGCCCCCCGCCGGTCACCATCGGCCAAACGAGCGGAACCCGGCCTGGCCGTTCGGCTAGTGGATATAGCCGCCTGAGCGACGGCTGACGGCGGCTGCCGTGTGGGGGGCGCTGCCCGAAGACGGGTCTGGTCGAGGGCGGTGGGCAGGGTTGGCTACGAAGGCTACACGCCGGCTTCGGAAACCGGCTTAGGCTTTGTCCAACTCGTAGAGGAGGTCGCGCACGGCGCGGACATCGGTACGCAGGCGGCCGTCCTGCTCGATCTCGCCAGCCACTTTTTGGACGCCGTGCATCACCGTCGTGTGATCGCGGCCGCCGAGCAGCGCGCCAACATCGGGGAGCGAGAGCGGCGTCTCTTCGCGGAGGAGGTACATGGCGACCTGGCGCGGGCCCACCACGCGCTTGTCACGCGCTTTCCCTTGTAGGTCGAGGAGGCTGACGCTGTAGTAGCGGGTGACGGCTTCCAGCACGCTCTCCGGGCGCACGGCGCGGCGCGCGGTGTCGGCGGTCACGTCAGCCAGCGCTGCGACAGCCGTCTCGGCCGTCACGGGCTGTTGACTGAGCGCCGCGTGCGCGACGACCCGGTTCAGCGTGCCCTCAAGCTCGCGGATGTTGCTCTGCACCTTGTGCGCAATGTAGGCCAGCACGTCGTCTGGCACGTCCACGTCGAGCTTCGCACACTTGGCCTGTAGGATGGCGATGCGCGTCTCCAGATCGGGAGGCTGCACGTCGGCGATCAGCCCCCACTCAAAGCGCGACCGCAGACGGTCCTCCAGTGTGGGGATCGCTTTGGGTGGGCGGTCGCTCGAGAGCACAATCTGGCCGCTGGCGCCGTGGACCGCATTGAAGGTGTGGAAGAATTCCTCCTGAGTGCCTTCCTTGCCAGCAATGAACTGAATGTCGTCGATCAACAGTACGTCGCAGTGACGATACTTGCTGCGAAACTCCTCGCCCCGGCTCTTGCGGATCGAGTCAATCATCTCGTTGGTAAACGTCTCGGACGAGACGTATACAACCCGGGCCGTCGGGACGGCTAGTACCTGGTGAGCAATGGCGTGGAGCAGATGTGTCTTCCCGAGTCCAACGCCGCCGTAGATGAACAGGGGGTTGTACGCTTGGCCCGGATTGTCGGCCACCGCGCGGCAGGCGGCGTGCGCCAGGCGGTTGCCGCTGCCGACCACGAACTCGGCGAACGTGTACTTTGGGTTAAGCGGCGTGGTGGTCTGGCTGGCGGCTGGGCGGCGCGAGCGGCGCGCCGCGCCGTCTTCGGCCTCCGCCGCGAGGCCCAGCAGCGGCGCCGCCGGCGCGCTGGGGGGTGGCGCCGTCTTCAGCACGAAGCGGACGTCGACGGGCCGACCCATGATTCCCAGCAACGTCTTGCGGATCAGCGGCACGCAGCGCGTCTCCAGCCACTCCATGGTGAAGGGATTGGGCACCGCGATGACGCAGGTGTCGCCCTCCACCTCGACGAGCGCTGTATCCTTGAACCACGTCTCGTAGTTCGGTCGGCTCATCTGCAGCTGCAGCTCGCCGAGTGCTGCCTGCCAGAGCTGCTGGTAGTCCAGCGTCCTTGCCACTTGCGTCTTTTCCCCTCCCTGCCGTCTCACGGTGTCTCGCCGCACCCGTCGCGGGCGTCCGCGCCGTGCCGGTCCCGATCCGCGAGCTGCTTCCGCCTGATCGGCCGACTATCGCTCAGATGCTAGCAAACCCGCTGCCTCAACTGTATACCAGTCGCGTCGCGTGCCGTTACGATCGGGCTACAGACCTAATCCCCGGACCCCTCCCCTATGAAGGCAGGGGGGCGCCGGTTCAGCCCCCAACCGGCCCGCCCCCCTCCCGCGGTAGTACTGGAGCCGGGGTGGGCGCACGCCGCCCGGCCAGTAGCAGATAGCTGTACAGCGCGACCCCGGTGAGCGCGCCAAGGCCAATCTTTGCTTCTGAGGGAAGGCTGCTGGGCGAGACAAACGCTTCCAGGCTGCCGGCCAGCACGAGCAGCGGCGCCGCGCCGAGCAGCAGCCGCACGGCCGCGCGCCCGCCCTCGGCCAGCGCCGCGCGGCGCGTCTGCAGCCCCGGCGCCAGCAGCGGGTAGCCGAGGCGCAGCCCGGCGGCACCGGCGATGACGACGGCGCTCAGTTCCAGGTAGCCGTGCGCCGAGATGAAGCCGACCAGCGGCAGCCCGAGGCCGTGCGCCTGGCAGGCGCCGAGCACGGCGCCAAGCAGCACACCGTTCTGCACTAACACGTAGACCGTGCCGAGCCCGGCGAGCACGCCGCCGGCGAAGGCCATGATCGACACTTGCAGGTTGTGCGTCATCAGAAACGTCGAAACCGCCGGCCGCGCCTGTTCCGGGATGTCGGTCCACATGCGGCCCGCCCGGATCGTCGCCAGCAGCTCGGGCGAGACGAGCGCCTCCTGCCCGACCGTACTAGTTAGCGTGGCCACATAGGCGACTAGCGCGGGCAGGAAGAGCAAGGCCGCGCTGGCCAGCACGTAGCGGGCGTTGGCGCGGTAGAGTCGCGGAAAGCCCACGGTGAAGAAACCGAGGAAGCCATGCCAATTGGCGACTTCACGCTGGTACACGTAAGGGTGCGCGCGGGCCAGGAGCTGGTCGAGGTAGGTGCGTACACGGTCGCCCGGAAAGTCGCGCTGGGCCACAGCCAGATCGGCGCTCGCGTGCCGGTACAGCCGGCCGAGGCGTTCGAGCTCCGGTCCCGCGAAGCCGCGCAGTCCGCGCCCGGCCGCGCGGCCGAGCAGCGCTTCCAGTTCGGTCCAGTCCGCCTGTCGCCGTGCCACGAACTCGTCGACGCTCGCCATGCTCTGCTCCGGGTCGATCGTGGCCACGTCAACTACACGTTGGCCGCTATCCGCTATAAGTGTAATGGCGGCCGCGCGGAGCGCGGCCGAACACTGCGCGTCCCAGTTGACGAGGGCTGGAACCTGATGGCGGAGAGCTACATCGTCCAGACGCCTGAAAACGTCGCTATCAGCTACGATTTGGCCGGTATCGGCTCACGGTTTATCGCGGCAGCGCTTGACTCCTGCATCCAGCTTGCTCTCATCATACTGATTCTGATGGCGATGGGCGTGGTGGGCAGTCTGGGCGCCTCCAGCCGCCTTCTGCGTGATCTGACGACCACAGACCCGGGCCGCCTCGCCATCTGGGTCATCGCGCTGTTTCTCGTGGTGATCTTCCTGCTGCTCTGGGGCTACTACGCGGCATTCGAGATGGCCTGGAACGGCCAGACACCTGGCAAGCGCCTAATGCGGCTGCGGGTGCTGCGCGACAGCGGCTACCCGATCGGGCCCATCGACACGCTCATCCGCAACCTGGTGCGGCTGGTCGACTTCCTCCCGATGGCGTATGGGCTCGGAGTGACCGTGATGCTCGTGGATAAGCGCTCACGGCGGCTCGGCGACCTCGCGGCGGGCACGATCGTGGTGAAGGAGCGCCGTGCGCTTCGCGCAACAGATTTGCTCCCCGCGGAGTCCTTCGCGGTCGAACCGATCTCGGCCGAGCCGGCAGAGGCGGTCACCCACGTGGACCGCCTGACGCCCGCGGACTATTCGCTGCTCCGCGAGTACCTGCTGCGACGCGAGCGGCTCGCGCCCGCGCCCCGCACGGCGCTCGCCCGCGAGCTGGCCGGGGCACTGGCCGCCCGGCTCGACGCGGCGCCGCCCTCGGATGGCGTGACGGCCGACGCTTTCCTGATGGCCGTAGCGGCCGCGTACCGCGCGCGCCACCGCCCGCCGGGCCAGGAAGCCGGCTAAGCCAGTTCGCTGAGCTGATCGGGACGTTCGGTGTAGGCAAGCGTCCGGCCTTGCCAGGCCGAACTCCTAGCGGAGGGCGGCCGAGTGAGCGGGAGCGGCCACAGTGCGATTGCGCCCGCCCGCCTTCGCGGCGTAGAGCGCGCGGTCGGCGGCGTCCACCAACTGAGCCGGGTCGTAGGGCGCCGCGGCCGGGGCCGCTGCCACCCCCGCGCTCGCCGTCAGGTGGCCTAGGCCGTTTTTGGCCCACCGCTCGGCCATGGCCTGGCGCAGGCGCTCGGCGATACGAAGGGTGCCGTCGAGGTCCGTATCGGGCAAGACCACGGCGAACTCCTCACCGCCGTAGCGGGCGGCGAAATCGCTAGGCCGGATCCCGTCCCGGAGCACGGCGCCAAGGTCGCGCAGCGCGGTGTCGCCCGCCTGGTGGCCGAGCGTGTCGTTCAAGTGCTTGAAGTGATCGACGTCGAACAGGATGAGGCCCAGCGGGCGTTGGTCCTGCTCGGCCCGCTCGCAGCGGCGCGTGAACTGGTCGGCAAAGTAGCGCCGGTTGAACACCCCTGTTAGTCCGTCGGTCACAGCGGTTTCGCGCAGGCGCGCATACAGCCGGGCGTTGTCGAGGGCGGTGAAGAGGCTGATCGCCAACGCCTGGAGCAGGTCCCGGCTGCCGCGGCGCTCGCCCGTGGCGGCGCGGCCGGCCAGGCAGAAGGCGCCCCACATATCGCGCTCGTCGCCCAGCGGAAAGCACCGCCACGGGCCCAGCGGCGTGCCCTGCTCGGCATCGTCGATCGTGACCGTGGTTAGCGGCAGCGCCCCCGCCGGCGGCAAGTCGGCCAACGCCTCCGGCGGCAGCGTGCCAAAGAGCCGTTCGCGTACCTGCTGCTCTCCGTCGGGCCACTTCCCCCGCACAAGGGCCAGACCTTCGGCGGGATCAGCCTGGAGGAACAGCAGGCCCGCGAGCTGATAGTCCAGGATGCGTCCGAGCAGTTGGCCGGCGCGCTCAGCCGCGCGCCGATAGTCGCGCAGCTCGGCGGCTAGCTGGCCCAGCTGATTTAGGACAGTGGCCTCGTAAAGCTTCTGGTCGAGGAGTTGGTTCAGGCGCGCCAGTACGTCGACCTGGCCATCGGGTCGCTGGCTGAGCGCCTCCGGCGCGGGCGGCGCGCTGAGTTGCGCGCTGCGCTCTTCCAGAAGCCGCTTGACCGTGGCCAGCAGGCTCATTTCCCCGGCGCTCTTCGTCACGTACGCGTCGGCGCCGGCCTCGATGCCCCAGAACATGTCGCCCGCGCCCTCACGCGACGACAAAATGACGATGGGAATGGTCGCGGTGCGCGGCTCATTGCGCAGGAGCCGGGCCACCTGATAGCCGTTCATGCGCGGCATGTCGACGTCGAGCAGCACGAGGCTCGGATGCTGCGCCCAGGCTAGCTCGACCGCCGCGACGCCGTCTTCAGCCGTCACGACACGATATCCGCGCGCTTCGAGCGTGCGTGCCATGACCGTCCGGACCAGCCGGCTGTCGTCCGCCACAAGGATGGTAGGCGTCTGGCTCATGCCGCCAATATCTCGCAATTCGCGCCGTCTATCTCGCTGCCGTGCGGGCTTGCATCGGCTGTGCGCTCGGGGGGCCGAAATTGGCATCCGCCCTTGGCGGGTTGGGCTAATCATATCGCAGTCGCCAGACTCAACTCCATCCTGCGACGCTGCCCGGCCGCTTGAACGACGCCAATAACGAGCGATACGCTAGGAGAGCAAGCCTTCCAGCACACTGCGTATCGGCGCGTGGGAACCTGCGTGGAGTAGGGAAGAGCAGATGACTACGCTTGAGATCGAGGGCGCCGAGCGCGGTTGGCTCGCCACGGTCTGTCTTGGCCGGGACGACGCGCTAGTCGTCCGCGCCGCCGTCACTCCGGACCTGGAGCAGCCTCTGCGCGCGTTGCTGCAGGGACTCCTCGAGCAGCCACACGAGGGCAGCATTCTCGGCGAGCGCCATGGCGACGACTTGCTCCACGGCCTGGCCGAGGTCATGGGCCGCCGCCGGCCGCTGTTGGGCACGGAGCGCGTCTTCGGCTACGTGCCCGGCGCGCCCCGGACCGCCTCTGCGGACCGCCCGCCCGGGTGGGACGAGCCCTGAGCTGCCAGTCCCCATGACGATACTGCCACGCGCCAGCATGGCGGCCCGGCTCGTCACGCGACTTAGGCGAGCATCCCGCGAACGTCAGTACCCGACGGTCTTCAAGAAGCCGTTGGCATCGAGTTCTTGCAGGACGCGGTGGTCCACGAAGTCGCTCGGGTTGGCTGTCTTTGCCGCGGGAATCTCGGGGGCGCGCTGGTCTAGCACGGTCTGCACCGCCTCTAGCGACGGGTAAGGAGTGGGCGCCAGGTCACCGATCCAGATGCGAACGCTACGCTCCAGCAGGTCGTCGTCGTCCGACTGGCTGGCCTGGCCTACCAGCCGCTTGGAGAGCGCCACGTCGCGCTTCGCCAGCGCGAGCCCCTCCAGGTGCGCCCGCGCCACGTCGCGGATGAGATCATACTGCGCCGCCAGCGTGGATCTGGTGACGGCCAGCGAGCCCTGCATGTACGGGATAGCGTAATCGCGGACATCCACCACCTGTGGATAGCCCTCGCGCTCGGCCAGGAAGTTGAATGGCAGCGCCAGCATCCCCGCCTCCACGCTCCCGCCGACGAGCGCCCCCAGCACCTGGTCCACGCCGCCGGCCTGCACCAGCAGGACGTCACGGCCAGCCTCCAGGCCAGCTTTCGCCAGCGTCACCGTCGTCGCGAGGTGTACGCCCGAGCCGAGCCGGGTGATGGCCACGCGCTTGTCGCGCAAGTCCTCGACGCGGCGGATGTCGGGCCGCGCGTGCAGCATGAAGTGCATGTACTGCGAGTGATTCAGGATAAGTACCTGGTCGCCGCCTGCCAGGTCGATGTCCACTACCCCGGCACCCGCCGTTAGCGCGATGTCGATGTCGCCCGCGGCCATAGCCGGCGCCACCTGGGCGCTCGACTGCATGATCGTCGTCTCGACGTCCAGCCCGTACTTGCGGTAGATGCCCTGGTCCTGGGCCACGTAGACGGGCAGCACCTCGGTGCCGACGAATGCCACTGCCATCCGCACTCTGCGTAGCGGCGCTGCATCGGTCGGCGCCCCCGCGCTTCCCGCGGGCTGCCCGGCGGGTCGGCTCCGCGCCGCGGGCGCTGCCGCACTCGGCGCGCTCGCCGGCGACACTGGGACGGCCCCGCTGGCGCCGCTACAACCGACCAGCACCGCGAGCACCCAGATCGTGGCTAGCGTTCTCACCCTCCTCGCCCTCCCTTCGCCGCCGGTGCGTGCCGCTCGGCGCGCACCTTGCTCGCCTAAGCGCCCATCCAAGTCGATAGGGATCCGGGACGTAGCGAAACGTCCGCGCGCACTCGGTCCATTGGTTCGGTGCCCACCTTAGCATGCCCGGGCTGAAACGCGATAGGTGGGGGCTCCCGCAGCATTGCACGCCCGTCACGGAACCAAGCGTGTGGCGCGGTTGCGACGGCTACGGGATTCCCTGCACGGACAACGGAGCGCTAGCCTGTCCTCGATGAGGATCGCCCTGGCGGGGGCGGGGAGGAAAGGCCGAGGTGCGAGAGGTATCCGATCAAGACATCCAGTGCCTACTATGCGACCGTGTCGTGGCCGAGTGGCGGCTTGGTCAACTGCGCCTGAACCCGAACTACCAGCGCGATGCGCGCACCGCACTGACGAGCCGTCGCTGCGGCTACTGTGGCGGGCGGCTGGTCGCCTTGCAAGTAATGGCCGGGTGGATCGACGCCGAGCCACAGTCGGCGCCCTTCCGACGCCGCTCGCGCGCCAGCTAGGGGGCGGCGTGGCGCCCGGGGCCGCGGCCCGGGCGCCCGGCGTCTTGACCGCGGCGCGTTTGTGAGCGGGCGCGCTGTTAGGTAGAGTTAGTTTGGCGGGCTGGCCCGCCGGGGTCGCGCGTTGCCCTTTATCCAGCGTGCAAGGTGGAGACTGTCATGCAGTCTCTTTTTTTTGTACCCGCCGACGGGCGATGTAGTGTGCCAGGGGAGCGGTGGGGCGCGAGCAGCGGAGAGGAGCGGTGGGTGGGGGTCGGCGCGATCATCGCCGAGCTGTTCGTTCTCTTCGCCGTCGCCAAGCTGGCGGGGGAGGTGTTCCAGCGCCTGCGCCAGCCGCCGGTCATCGGCGAGCTGCTGGCGGGCGTGCTGATCGGGCCCTACGCGCTTGGCTGGATCGGCGTGCCGGGGCCGCAGCTCGTGGCGCTGTTCCACGATCCCGCGACTGCGCAGGAAGCGCTCGCCCTCGTCTACCACGTCCTGGCAGAGTTAGGCGCCATCTTCCTTCTGTTCTTCGTGGGCCTGGAGACGCGGCTCAGCGACCTCCTCCGCGTGGGCGTGCGCGCCGCGGTCGTGGCCGTCACCGGTGTCGTGCTGCCGTTCATGCTCGGCGCGACGCTCATGCTGGCGCTCGGACACCCCGGGCCGGAGGCGGCGTTCGTCGGCACCGCGCTAGTGGCCACCAGCGTGGGCATTACGGCGCGGGTGCTGGGCGACCTCGGCTACCTCGCCACGCTGGAGGCGCGCATCATCCTCGGCGCCGCCGTGGTGGACGACATCCTGGGCATGGTCGTGCTGGCAATCATGGCGGGCATCGGCGAGAACGGCCAAGTGGCGCCGCTGCCGATCGTCACCACGGCCGCGCTAGCCGTCGCCTTCACGGTGTTCACCGCGCTCGTCGGCACGCGGGTCGTCCAACTCGTCAGCGTGCGCCTGGAGCTGCTGCGCATCCGGAATGCGCCGTTCGTGGTCGCGGTGGCCGTGTGTCTGGGCCTGGCCGCGCTCGCCGATGTGATCGGCCTAGCCGCGATCATCGGCGCGTTCCTCGCCGGCCTGGCGTTCGCCGAGACACGCGAGCAGTACGCCCTGGAGCGCCAGACGTTGCCCGTGTACGAGCTGCTGGTGCCGATGTTCTTCGTCATCACCGGCGCCAGCGTCGACTGGCGCCTGTTTCTCGACGGCCCCGTGGTCGGCCTGGCGCTCGGCGTCACCGCGCTCGCCATCCTGGGCAAGGTGATCGGTTGCGGCCTTGGCGCGTGGGGGCTTGGGCCGCGCGGCATGGCGATCGTCGGCGTAGGGATGGCGCCGCGCGGCGAGGTGGGCCTGATCGTGGCGAGCGTCGGTCAGGACTTGCACGCCATCCCCGACGCCGTGTTCTCCGTCGTGGTCGTGATGAGCGTGCTCACTACGGTCGCGGTCCCGCCGCTGCTGCCACTGCTGTACCGGGGCTACGCCTCGCCCGCGCCCTCCTCACCGCTCGCGACCGATGACGATGGGCTGGCCGCGGCGCAAGATGGCCGGCTGCCCGAGCTGTAAACCGGCCGGTTACTCCTTACGGAACGTTAGGCAGTAATGGTGGTGGGTGTTGCTCACCCAGGCGTTGAACAGTCCGTAGGGCGCCAGGCGGATGTTGTCCTGCGCCCAGATACGCTCGTCTTTCAGGGCATAAAGCTCGCTCAGGCGCCGGGCCAGGTCCCAGGCCAGTGGATAGACCCGGCCGCCCTTCTTCACGTTCTTCACGATCACCGTGAGGTAGGCGCGCGGGCGCAGCTTCGCGTGGACGGCGGCGTAAACGGCGTATAGCTCGTTCAGAAACTGGTCGTAGTCGGCGACGTTGCCGAGGTCGTACGGCGAGCCCGAGTAGGTGACGGGCAGGCCGCGCTCGCGCCGTCCGGCCTGCGTCTCGAAACCAGGGCGGTGGAGCATGTCCCAGTAGGGCGGGCTGGTGAGGCAGTAGGCGATGGGCGGGAGGTCGAGCGCGGCGAGGTGGCGGGCATCGGCGACGACCAACCAGGCGGGCGGCCGGGTGTCCGCGGGCGGCAGGCCCGCGCTGAGCCGCACGGCGGCCGCGGCGGCGCCGTCGGCCTCCCCGGTGGCCGCGGCCTGCGCCAGCCGCCGGCGAGCCAGCTGGGCAAACGGCTCCGCCAGCTCGACGCCGATGCTGGGCCGTCCGGCGGCCTGTGCCGCGAGCAGGGTGCTGCCCGTACCCACCATCGGGTCGAGCACCCACTCGCCCCGCTTGGTGAAGAACTCGACGAACTCGCGCGCCAGCGTCTCGGGGAACTTCGCCGGGTGCTGGACTACCCCTGGCTCGCGGGGCGGCGGGTTGTGGATGAACCAGCTCTTCTGGAACTTGATCCACTCGCGTGGCGTCAGGTCGTTGAGCCGATTCACCATTGCTCGCCGCGCGCGCGGCGGCCGCTGTGTCGTCATGTTGGCACCCGCCGTACCCCCGCCCCCCGGCGATACGGCCAACAGGTTTTGGCTGGACACGCTACTCGGCCGCCGGTCGGTCCCGGCGGGCACTCGTGATCGCTGGCGCGCGCAACTCAGCACCGGTGTCGGTCCCCGGCGCACGGCGACCGGCGTGCGGTCAGCGGAAGCCGCGCAGGACCGCAGTCAGCGTCACAAACACCACGAGCAGCCCGAGCATCGCGGCGCCCATGGCCGGGCCGCCAGCCAGAAAGCCGCTCACCGTGCCCAAGACGAGCAGCAGCAGGCCGCACGACTGGGCGAAGTCCCACAGCGGGTGCCGCGCCCAGCGCGGCCGGCGGGCCCGGGCCCCGTCGGGCGCCGTCCACAACGGCGCAACTAGCTCGCCGACGATCGGCAGCGCCGGGCCGACACGCGCGGCCTCGAGCGCCGCCCGCCACTCGTCCTCGGGCGCTCCCTCGCGCTCGTAGATTCGCTGCACTCGCCAGCGCAGCTCGCGTCGCCGCGGCGCAATGGACCGCGCGTACAGCGCGCTCTCCTCGGGCGCGAGCTGATGGTGCGCCTTGCCCAGGACGACGCGCCAGGCCGGCGGCAGCTCCTGCCCGTCGGCGGCCAGGTCGGCGGCCAGGCGATCGACGAAGAAGTCTGCCATGCCGCGCCAGTATAGCACCGCGGAAGCCTACCCTCCCCTGCTCCCCTCGCGATATGGAAAGGGGGAGGACCGGCGGACCTACCTCCCGGCTCCCCTCCCAATGTGGAAGGGGGAGAGGAGAGGCCGGGGTGGCTCCCCCCTTCCTTCAGAGGGTGTGACGCGGAGCACTGCAAGCGTCGCTGGGGCCGGGGCGGTTAGGTTACCGCGCCGCGACGGCCGCGGGCGCCAGCAGCTCGGCGAACAGGGCGATTACCTCGTCCGTGCGACGCACCACGCCGAAGTGGCGCGGGAACGTACTCATCGTCGCGCAGTGGCCCGCCTCGCTGCCGTCGGCGCAGGCGTCGTCGATCAAGATCACGTTGAAGCCCCGGTCCGCGGCATCGCGGGCGGTGTTGTCCACGCAGTGATTCGTGGACGTGCCCGTCACGACGAGGTTCTGCACGCCCAAGTTGCGCAGGTAGAGGTCGAGCGGCGACCCGATGAAGGCGCTGGTGGCGTTCTTGTCGATGACCAGCTCGGTCGGACGCGGCGCCAGCTCGGGGCACACCTCGAAGCCCGGCGTGCCGCGCGGCACTCGCGGCGGCGCGGCATCGCCCGGCTTGCGGATCCAGCTCTCGCGGCGCCGCGCGTGCTGGTCGCGCGCGTCCGGGAGCAGCGAGCCCACGCGCAAGAAGATCACCGGCAGCTCGTGCGCCCGGAAGAAGTCACGGAGCTGCAAGTTGGTGTCCAGCACGCGGCGCGGCAGCTCCGAGTAGTTCTGCATGTCCACGACCAGGAGCGCCGTGCGCTCGGGGTCGATGGTCAGCTCGGCGAGCGCGAGCGGGCTTGCCGTGGGGTCCTGCCAGCGAATCGTGTGGCGCATGGGTGCCTCCTCTCCGCTACGGTGTGGCCGCAGCGGGCTCCGCGGTGCGGAGCGCCGCCTCGATGCGCGCGAAGTCTGCCTCCGGAATCAGGTGGACGTTGCCCTGAAACGCCAGGTGCCAGTGCTCCGCGGGCCACTTGCGCGGGAATTCCAGCGCGGGCAGCAGGCCCACCGCCGGCACGTAATCGGCCTCGGGCAGCGTCACGTCGGGCTGGATCTTCACGCGGAACGGGTAGTCCTCGCCTTTCTTGCGGCCGTCCCAGACCATAGTGTGATCTTCCCAGTAGGGCGAGGTGATCGTCGCCGTGAAGGCGAACGCCTGCCGCCCGGTGGCGTACAGCACCATGCGGTCGCCGGGCTGCATGCGCTCGGCCTTCCTGCGGTGCCGGCTCTTTATCCCCTGCATCGTGTAGCCCAGGTCACGGGTGGTGGCGATGTTCTCGGGCGACGTGACGATCAGCCAATGCTTGACGGCCATGCGCGCTCCTGCGTCGGGCTCTGGCACGGGCCAGGCGGGGCCGAGGGTACCAGCCGCCCGGCGGCGGGTCAAGCCACGGCGCCCGGCGGAGACGAGATTGTAACGCCTGCCGCTCCGCCTACCCGCCCTCGACGCGGCGCGGGTGGGCGCGGCGTACCTCGCTCTCCAGCAGCTCCCAGATGCGCTGCGTCGTGGCCGCGTAGGCGGGCTGCGCCATCATCTCCATCGTGCGCGGGCGCGGCAGGTCGACCGAAACGAAATCCAGAATCGTGCCCGGGCCGGCGCTCATCACGACCACGCGGTCGCTCAGCAGCACGGCCTCGTCGATGCTGTGCGTGACGTAGATCACCGTCTTGTGCGTCTGCTCCCACAGGTTCAGCAACTCAAGCTGCATCATGCGCCGATTGAGCGCGTCCAGGTGTGCGAAGGGCTCGTCCATCAGCAGGATCTCGGGGTCGTTCGCCAGGGCGCGGGCGATGCCCGCCTTCTGCTTCATGCCGCCGGAGAGCTGGCCGGGCAGGAACTGCTCGAAGCCGGCCAGGCGCACCTTGCTCAGCAGGCGGTGGACCACGCTCTGCCGCTCGTCCTCCGGCCGCTTGCGGAACTCGGGGCCCAGCCCCACGTTCGTCTCGACGACGCGCCAGGGCAGCAGGCGGTAGTCCTGCCAGACCATTGCCGTGCGGGTCTGGCAGCGCTGCTCCCCGATGAAGCTGATGGTGCCGCTCGTGGGGCGCTCCAGCTCGGCGATCAGGCTGAGCAGCGTGCTCTTACCACAGCCCGACGGGCCGACGATGCTGACGAACTCGCCGTCGCGCACGTCCATCGTAATGCCGTCGAGGGCGACCAGACGGCGCTTGCTGCCCGTCTCGAAGACCTTGACCACGTCGACTAACCGAATGAGCACGCTTACTCCAGTGCTGAGCTTAGAACCGAGCCTAACTCAGCGCGCGGCAGGCGCTACTCGCGCCGCCAGAAGGCCCACCAGGGGCGGTCGCCGGCGGGTTCGGGCGCCCGCTCGCGGGCCTCGATGTACTTTGTGCGCAGCCGCAAGAGCTGCAGGCGCACGGCCTCGCTGTCGAGCACGACGCGGTCGTCCACCGTGACCTGCACACGGCAGCGCTCGGGCCGGTCGGGCGGCGCCACTGCCGCGTCGATCACGCAGTCCGCAATGCCCTGCGCGTCGAGCAGCTGACCGATCAGGCGGAGCAACACCGACCAGCGGGTCAGCGCGGTGGGGTCCATCCACGGCGCCGGCCGCGGCTGCGCGCGTCGCTGCTCCTGCTGCGCGCGGGACTGCGTGAGCAGCTCTTGCCAGGTGTAGGTACGCACGCCGTACGCGCTCGTCGTCGCGATCCGGATGCCGGCGAGGTCGACGGTCAGCCCGGCGCGGCCCACCTGGCTGGCTTCCAGCCCCAGTCCCACGGTTCGCAGGGCTTCCTGAAGGGAGAGGCGACCGACACTGCGGGCACGCTGCGCGGTGTAATGCTGCATGACCTCCCCTACCGCTCGATACCCCGCGGGAGCGACATGGTGTCTCACTTCATCATAGCCCGCGGAGCGGCGCCGCGGGGCGCTACTCGCCGTAGAGCTGGCGGATGAAGCCGCTCTCGTCCAGCGCCCGCACGAAGCGGTCGTCTACCAGGTCCTCGTAGCGCAGGTTGCGCGCCTCGGGGCGGTCGGCCGCCGCCTCCTCGATGGTGGTGGCCAGCGACTTCGGCTTCACGTAGGGGGCGTGCGTTAGCATCATCGCATCGGATGCATAGTACTGAAGATAAGCCTCTTCCAGCCCGTCCGGATCCTCCAGCTCGTTGTAGTGCTTGATCGCCTGCTTGGTCGCCTCTTTCTCCGTGTAGCCGTAGCGGATCGCCTGCACCAGCGCGCGCACGAACCGCTGCACCACGTCGGGCTGCGCGGCGATGAAGGCGCGGGTGGCCACCGCGGTGTTGTGCTGATAGTCGGCGTCGGGCAGGCGGCTGAGGTCGACGATCTCGTTGTAGCCGGCCTTGCGAACGAGGGTGGTCGCGGGCGGGTTCAGCACGGCGCCGTCGATGGCGCCCGACTGGAGCGCGGCGACGCGCTGCACGTCGCCGCCGATCTGGATGAGCTGCACGTCGTTCTCGCCCAGGCCGGACAGCTTGAGCGCCGCGCGGGTGGCGAGGTCCGAGCTGGAGCCGAAGCGACTGACGCCGAGGCGCTGGCCGCGCAGGTCGGCCACCTGGTGGGCGTTCGGCCCGCCCATCAGCTTGTAGGGGTAGCGATCGGCCATGCTCGCGAGGATCGCCAGCTCGGCGCCGCCGGCCACGGCGCTGACCACCGCGGCGGCGCCGATCAGCCCGACGGGCACCTCGCCGGCGACCAGCGTCTGGAGCGCCTTGCTGCCGGACTCGACGAACAGCAGCTCGGTATCCAGGCCATTCGCCGCGAACAGGCCGGCGTCCTGGGCGACCCAAAGGGGCGTCTGGCTGGCGTCCACCGAGCTGTAACCGATCTTCAGGGCCACGCGGGGCACGGGGGGCTCGGCCGGCGGTGCGGCGGCCGGGGCAGCCGGCGCCGGCGCGGCCGGAGCGGTAGTGGCCGGTGTGGCCGGCGCGGGGCGGCAGGCGCCCAGCGCCAGGGTGAGCGCCAGCGCGGCCGCCGCCGGCCGCCAGAGTGCTTCGAGCATCACGATCCCTCCTCACGGCCTGTCGCGCCGTCTGCGCAATAGTAAACTGCCACTCGCCCGGTCGCCAGCCGACGCGGCACGGTGGGGGCGCCCCAGGACATCGTGGCGCAGTTTGGTATCCGAGGAACGGTCAAACGATGCTCCTTTACCGGATGGTTAAACGCTAGGCCGGGCGCGGGTCTGCGCGTGCTGGTCGGACGCGGAAGGCCGCATCGTTTACCCCGTACGATACTCCCGCGGTAGCCTGCCGCGGGCCGGGCCGGCGGGGTGGGGTGCCCCGGGCATGGGCGCAGGCGGCGGGCGCGGGGGAGGCGTGTACGGCGTAAGATAAGCGACCACGTCGCGCCGGACGGCGGGCGCTCTCCTGCGCGCCTCGCGGCCGGATACTGGTGGTGCGCCGCCCAGGGAGGGCGCAGCACGCAGCGCCCCTACACCCGGGGGCGGCGACCACGCAGCATCTCTATGAGATATGCATTGGCAGGGTGCTGTCGTCCGGCGGAGGCGGCGGTGCCGCGAGACCGAACGCAAACCGGGGGGAGCTGCCCGGCGCGGTGAATGTGAGAACGCTAGCCGAGGGGCGGCCGGCTCAGCGGTCGTGGCCGCGAGCGTTGCCGTGCGGGCCGCGCCCGGGATGCTCGGGCTCGCGCCGCGGCGGGGCAGCAGGCGGTTGCGGTGGCCCGGTGGGGACAGAGCGTGCGGGCGCCACGGTGGCCGGCGCGAGCGGCGGGGTGGTCGGTGACCGGGGCGGTGCGGGTGGCGCCGTTGGCTCAGGGAACGTCGGTGTGGGCGACGCGGCCGGCGCGAGCGTGCTGGTCGTAGGCAGAGCGGCTACGTTTGGCGTGCTCCGGGTGGATGGGGCGGCCATGCTCGGCGTACCGGTTACGGGCGGCCCGTTGGCGCTCGGCGCACTAGGCGCGGCGGACAGCAGCGCTACCCCGAAGGCGTAGCAGGGCAGCGTGCCGACGATAATTGCGAGGAACGCCGTCGCCAGGCCGCGCTCGCGCGCCGGCAGCCCGCGGTACCAGCGCCACATTCGCCTCATGCCCATCGCCCAGACGATAAGATCACGCGCCAGTAGGCTCTAAGTAAAGTACGCCAGCATTCGGCAGCAGTTCAAAGTGCTACGGCGCCACGCCGACTTATCGGCTTGGCCCCTGCCATCTCGGCCTCGGCTCGTGCTCGACACTCTGCCATGACAAGCCCCGGAATCGTGCGGAGGGCGAGGGCGATGCCAAGCGGCAGTAGAATGAGATCGTCCACGACGCCGAAGACTGGCACGAAATCGGGGATCAGGTCAATCGGGCTGAGCGCACAGGCGACGACTCCTGCCACGAAGAGTCGTGCCGCACCTCAGTCGGTGCGCCAGGCCGCGTACGGGAGCAGACGAGATGGAAGGCGAATTCGCGGCGGCGGTCGCGCGGTGGCAGAATTTCGAGACGCTGGCCGGTTCGATTGCCGCTACTCTCCTAGGACTGCTATTCGTAGCCGTCTCCATTCGCCCCGCGCTCTTCAGCCAGGAGAACCACGTGGCCTTCCTGACTGTCGCGGCGAAGTCGATGGGGTTATTCATGCTGGTGGCGCTCATGGCGCTGGTGCTGCAGATTCCCGATATAAAACCGGACAGCATGGGCATCGTGCTCGGGATAATGGCGGTGATCTCGATTTTCAACACAATGCAGCAGGTGGCGGCGATGCGTCCCATTTTGAATGAATGGGGGCTACTGTTTCTCGTACGACGCGTGCTGCTCCCCGCGCTCGGCTACGCGGGCCTCCTGCTCGCTAGCGTCGCGTTGTATAACGGCGACGTGCGGTGGCTCTCCCTGCTAGGCGGCACGCAAATCCTGTTCTTGTTTACTGGTACCTACAACGCCTGGGACCTACTGATACGGTTAGGACGAGACAAGACAGGGTGACTCGGCGCCAGGCGGTGGGGCGATTACGTGTCCTGGGATAGAGTGGGTGCTGCAGGGCGGAACGGCCTCTCGTGAATAAAGCCTGCGAAACGCAAGCTGGAACGGACGTGGGGGGGCGACCATATGACTGGCACGGACGTGTGGGAAGCGGTGCGTCTAGGGTATCCCTGATGCTTGACCACAAATCGGCCGAGTGCCATGCTTGAGGGGGAGGCCGACGTGGACGAGGGTGAGCACCAGCGATGGGGGATGCGGGACTGGGCTGACGAGGCTGCTCGGCTAGAGATCGAGAAAGCCGACGACGGTGGCTTCGATCCGTTCAGTGCGACCAGGGAAGCATTCCTCTCGTTCGGCACAGTCGGGATTCTGGCTGGCCTCTTCCTCGTGCCCGCGCTGCTCCTGCTCGACGCCTTCTTCACCCACAATCGGGTCCTGGGCGTGTTCGCCGTCGAGCTAGCGGTCGGCCTGCTGCTCGTACTCAACCCTTGGCGATTGCGCTCGCGGCTGCCGCTGATCGGCTCCTCTAACAAGCTTGTCTCTGCGGTGGGATGGGGAATCCTGTCTCTATTGGGTGCGGCACTTCTGCTGGCGTCGGCTCCAATCTCCCTGCCAGGTGTCCTTATTGTGCGCTTGCGCTGAGTGAGCCATACGAGCCTTGACCTGAATTCGGGCGAGTGCCATGTTGGAGCGGGAGTCCGACGTGGACGACGATGCAAGGCGGCGGCGCGATGCCAGCCTGGTTCAGCAGCGCGCTCAACTAGATGCCGCTCGTGCGCGAGGCTTTCCGACGACAGCCGACAGCGGGGAGCGAGTCGAGGACCCTGGTCGCTTCGGTGCCAAGGCTCTACTCGTCATAGGCTACGCAGTGGCCGCAATGCTGCTGGTGGGGGCTGGCAATACCCGCAGCTTGAGCCTGGCCGTCATGGCCGTCGAGATCGTCGTGGGTCTGCTCCTGCTCTCGGATGCCTGGGGGCTGCGGCGGCGGCTCCCGTCGGTGAACTCGGAGAGCAAGCGCCAGGCCGCAGTCGGGTGGATCGCCCTGGTGGTGGGCGCGCTGCTCGTGCGGCAGGTGGCGGCGTGCTGGTCGTGACCATCTCAGGTCCGAGAGTGAAAGGCGCACCAGATTGGACAACCTGGTTGTTGGAATCGTATGCGTGCTCGTCGGACTGCTCCACCTTCGGTTTCAGTGGTGGGAGGCATACAGAGATGCCCAGTTTCGTACGATGACGGAGCGCCCCATGGCATGGGACCTGGCCGATAGTATTGTCCTCATGCGAATTTGTAGTTGCCTCTGGATTGCCTTCGGGCTGGCGAAGATCATCCTGCCGATCTTCGGACTCCACATTTACGCGGGTAAGTGGACGATCATCTAGTCAGGCGCACACGCCCTCCCGCATGGTGGGTGCCGACCAGTGCCTGGAAGACCGACCATCTAACGCATTCGTTCCATGCGGGTCCTCCCGCTTGTCTCGTGGCTGGCACCGTGGCATCCTTGAAAACGACAGCCTGGAGGGTGAGCGTGATGCGCTGCCGCAGGACGCTGTTCGCATGGAGTCTGCTCGCGGCTCTGCTTGTTTTCACAGGCGGAGGCACTCACGGGCAGTCAGTCGTGGCGATGGCGCAGACGAGTGAGATGATGGACGCCGAGGATGTGGTCCTGGCGGCAATGGACGCTCTGTGGTCAAGAGACATCGAGCGGCACCTGGCCTACCTGGCTGACGACGTGGTGATCGAAGGCTTCCACCGTGGGCAGGTCCTTTCGGGCAAGGCCGCGTATCGCCACCAACTCCTGCCTATGCTTCAGGTGCCAGACGCTCTATGGCAGCAGGTCGAGGTCCAGACGGCGATTACGGACTCGGATTACGACGCATTCAGTAACACGACGAGAGTCGAGGCTCAGATGCTTTTGCGCCACAGCGGTGAGTACGCAGCGACGCCTGATCAATACGCTGATCTAACGTTCCTCGCGCGTGATGGTTTGATCCACCAAATCCAGTGGCGCGGCCGCCCTAGCTCCAGTCGGACGTTTACTTACTGATCCTCGCCGGTCGCAGCCACACGCTGCCCCACGCGCGTAGTAGACGGAACTGGTCTCTGTACTCCTTCGGTAAACTCGCCGTCAGGTGCTCCTTGAGCGCAGGGTGAAGCTGTCGGCTCGTGCCCTGGAACACAGGATCACGCTGACGATCAAACGCCTCGACTGGCCCGTGCACTGTCTCTACGGCCCGCAGCCATCGCTCCACGGCTGGATGTCGCGCGCCTTCATCGTCAAATTCCTGGTCGGTGTCCTGGTTAAAACCTGGGATGGCGAACCTGACGAACGGCCCCGCTGACTCATCGTGTGGGTGGAGTGGCGTCGCACTGGCCCTGAACCTGACATTCATGCGAGCGATCCCAGAGAAAGTCTTATGGCTGCTGGCACGCGATTTGCTTAGCCGCTCGCTTGGGTGCAGGGCCACGACGTCCCGGATCTGTCCCTCAGCCGAGAGGAGGCAGCGATGGCTGCAATTCGCGTCGGGCACGCGACTAGCCGCTGGGCACACGTCCGTTCGGCTTATCGGGAGCGGGTGGCAGCGCAGGGCAGAGAACCCGCGTTTTTAGTGACGCTGGCCTTCCTGGTCACCTTTGCAGTCGTCCGCCTTATCACGCACGGATTGAAGGATGGCTGGCTCCCGTTTCTCCACAACGTGTCGGCCGGCGGGCTTCACATTCACCACATGGTGCCGGGCATGCTGCTTGCCCTTCTCGCGGGGTATCTCAGCATCGTCCTGGGAACTCATGCGCCTACGCGCTTGCTCGCCGTCCTGTTTGGTCTGGGTACCGCGCTGGTTCTGGACGAGTTTGCGCTGTGGCTTCGGCTGGCGGATGTGTACTGGGAGCCCCAGGGACGGGAGAGCATCGACGCCGTCATCATAGCTGGCGCGATCGGTATCCTGTTCCTGTTGGGGACCAATTTCTGGCCGCATGTCGGTCAGTCGCTACGTCACAGAACCGAGCCCTGAACGTAGCCTCGATCGTGGCTTCTCGCTCGCCGCCCTGGCGCAAATCGCAGGCCCGACCACCAGCAAGGCCCATTACCTGTAACAGATGTCGCCGGCTACAGCCAGTCGGCGCGGTGGGCGAGGTAGATGCCGCCGAGGATGAGGGCCGCCATGAGCGCCATGCTGTAGGCGAAGCCCCAGTCGCTGTCGTAGCTCGGCCAGGGGGTCTTGAAGTTCATGCCGTAGATGCCGGCGACCAGCGTCGGCGCCATGACGATCAGCGTGAGCGCCGTCATGCGCTTGACGAGCTGGTTCAGGCGGTTGGAGACGGCGGAGAGGTGCAGGTCGAGCGCCGAGCTGAGCAGGTCGCGGTACACGTCGAGGCCGTCGAGCACGCGCAGCGCGTGGTCGTACACGTCGGCGAAGTACGGGTGCATCGTCGGCGGGAACAGCGGCAGGTCGCGGCGGATGATCTCGTTCAGCACGTCGCGTGTCGGCGCGAGCAGCCGCCGCATGCGCAATAGCTCTTTCCGCAACTGGAACAGGTCGGAGAGCACGCTGTTGTCGGCGCGCGCGAAGATGACCTCCTCGATGTCGTCGACTTGCTCGGCTACCCAGTCCATCAGCGGGAAATAGCCGTCCACGACCGTGTCGAGCAGGGTGTACACCAGGAACGCGACGCCGTCGAGGCGACCTTGCTGGTGCGCGGTCCAGCGCGTCAGGGCGTCGTCGAGCTGCGGCAGGGCGCCGCGATGGACCGTGACGACGTAGCGCTCGCCCCAGAAGATCTGCAGCTCGGTGGGCGCGAAGCGGTCGGCCGAGCGCGTGGCGGCGTAGACGACGATGAAGTAGTAGTCGTGGTAGGTGTCGCACTTCGGCCGCTGGTGGGCCCGCGCCACATCCTCGATGGCCAGCTCGTGGAAGCCGAACTCGCGGCGCAGCAAGTCCAGGTCTGCCGGGCCGGGGTCCGTGACGTCGAGCCAGAGCAAGTTGGCGTGATCCGCGAGCAGCTCGCTGATCTGGTCGAGCTTGGCCACCTCCCGCCACCCCTGCCCGTGCGCGTCAACGACGAGCCGCGTCCTGCCCAACAGCTCCCCCGAGCGCGGCCGGCCCGTTGCCACGCCGCGGCGTAATGGTGTGATAGCGTGAGTCCCGTCAGGCGGGCAGGCCCGGGTGGGTGACGGCGCCCTCGCTGGCGGGCCGCACGAGCTGGGCGTACTTCCAGAGCGCGCCGCCAGGGTAGCGCGGCGCGGGCGGCTGCCAGGCGGCCAGGCGGCGCTGCAGCTCGGCCTCGTCCAGCTCGACCTCCAGGCGCCCGTTCTCGGCGTCGAGCACGATCACGTCGCCGTCGCGCAGCAGGGCGATGGGGCCGCCCACTTGCGCTTCCGGCCCCACGTGGCCGACCATCAGGCCCTTGGTGGCGCCGCTGAAGCGGCCGTCGGTAATGAGGACGCACTCCTCGCCCAGCCCCTGGCCGACGATGGCCGCCGTGGTAGAGAGCATCTCGCGCATGCCCGGCCCGCCCTTTGGCCCCTCGTAGCGGATGACCACCACGTCGCCGGCCTTGACCGCGCGCCGCTCGACGGCGGCGAACGCCTCCTGCTCGCTGTTGAAGACACGCGCGGGGCCGCGGTGGTGCAGCTTCTTCACGCCCGCCACTTTAATGACGGCGCCGTCGGGCGCCAAGTTGCCGCGCAGGATCTTCAGCCCGCCGGTCGGGCTGAGCGGCCGGTCGAGGGGGTGGACGACGCGGTTGTCGGGCCCGGTGGTGAAGGCCGCGAGATTTTCGGCCATCGTCTGGCCGGTGACGGTGAGACAGTCGCCGTGCAGCAGGCCCGCGTCGAGCAAGAGCTTGAGCAGCACCGGCACGCCGCCCACGCGGTGCAGGTCGAGCATCATGTAGTGGCCGCCGGGCACCAGATCGGCGATCGTCGGGGTGCGGTGGGCCACCCGCTCCACGTCGTCCAGCGTCAGCGTCAGTCCCGCCTCGTGAGCGAGGGCCGGCAGGTGGAGCGCGGCGTTCGTCGAGCCGCCGGTGGCCGCGACGATGGCGATGGCGTTCTCGAACGCCTCGCGCGTCAGGATCTGGCGCGGGCGCAGGTCCAACTCGAGCAGGCGCAGCACCTGGCGGCCGCACTCCTCGGCGTAGCGGTCGCGCGCCGTCTCGACGGCCGGCGGGGAGCTGCTGCCCGGCAGCGCCATGCCGATCGCCTCGGCCACGCAGGCCATCGTGTTCGCCGTGAACTGGCCGCCACACGAGCCGGCGCCCGGGCAGGCGCCGCACTCTAGCTCGTGCAGCTCGGCCTCGGTCATGTTGCCCGCGGCCACCCGGCCCACGCCCTCGTAGACGTCCTGAATGGTCACGTCGCGGTTCTGGAAGCGGCCGGGCAGGATGGTGCCGCCGTAGAGGAAGACGCTGGGCAGGTTCAGCCGCGCCATCGCCATGAGCATGCCGGGGAGGCTCTTGTCACAGCCGGCCAGGCCGACCAGCGCGTCGTAGCAGTGGGCGCGCATCATCAGCTCGACCGAGTCGGCGATCACCTCGCGGCTGACGAGGGAGGCCTTCATGCCCTCGTGGCCCATGGCGATGCCGTCGCTCACGGCGATGGTCACGAACTCGCGGGGCGTGCCGCCGGCCTCGGCCACGCCGCGCTTGATGGCGGCCGCCTGGCGGTCGAGGGCCAGGTTGCAGGGGGTAGCCTCGTTCCAGGTGTTCGCCACGCCGACGAATGGCCGGCTGAGATCGTCGTCGCCGAGGCCCATCGCGCGCAGGAAGGCGCGGTGCGGGGCGCGCTCGACGCCCTCCGTCACCTCGCGGCTCTGGCGCTTCAGCGGGCTAGTCGTTGTCATGGCGTCTCTTCCTCTCGGCGGCCGCGCGATGCCCCGGGCATGCGGCCCGGCAGCCCGGGTCCCCCGCGTGTGCCAGGCGTAGCAGGGCAGCAGTTGGCGGCCGGCCGGACCGGTGTTGTCACAATATAGCAGGGGCGATACGGCCCGAGCAGGCGCTAGGCTGGACAGGCCCGCGCCTCACCTACTAAGCTGAGGGGCGCGAGAGGCGTCCGGAGCAGCCACGGGCCTCGCCACGCGGCGCTTGCCCGCGCGACGAGCGCCGAGCGAGGAGGGCGCGTGCGCCAATACGTCGTTCGGTCCGCGCGCCGCCTCGGCCCCAGTCTCGACCTCGCCCTCATCAGCTTCGTCGCTCTCTACTTCGAGATGATCGCCATCCGCTGGCTGGCCTCCGACGTGCGGGTCTTCGCCTACCTCAAGAACCTGCCGCTGCTCGCCGCGTTCCTTGGGCTGGGGCTGGGCTGCGCGCGCGCCGGGGCGATGCCCGGTCGCGCTCGCGCGGCCATCTGGTGGTTCCCACCGCTCTGCCTGGCGTTCGCGGCGATCGTCGCCTGCGCTGAGCCGCTGGGCCTGGTACACCTCTACTTCCCGCAGGAGGACTTCTGGGCCTGGAACGACGCGAACTGGGAGGCGCAGCAGCTGCCGGCGACACTTCTGGCCGTGCGCTTCTTCGCGGTCGTGCTGGGGCTGTTCTTCCTGGTGGTCGCGCTGTTCGCCAGCCTGGGCGCGCGGCTGGGCGCCCTGTTCGACGCGCTGCCGCCGACGCGCGCCTACGCCGTCAACCTGGCGGCCAGCCTCGCCGGCATCTGGGTGTTCGCGGCGCTGTCGTGGCTCGGCTGGCCGCCGGCCGGCTGGTTCGCGCTTGGCATTGTGGCCGCGCTGCGGTTTTTCGTGGCGGGGGAACCTAACCCCCCCGGCCCCAGCGATGCTTGCAGTGTTCCGCGTCGCACCCTGCGAAGGAAGGGGGGAGCCACCCCGGCCTCGTCCTCGTCCCTCTCCCCCTTCCCACATTGGGAGGGGGGCCGGGGGGGTAGGTTCCTCCGTCCGGCCTTCGCGCTTGTCTGTCTGGGCGCGACGGTGGCGCTGGTCGCGCTGGCGCCGGGGGCGACCCGGTGGTCGCCGTACTACCGCATCGACCTGAGCCCCTATCTCGTGCCGAACGCCAGCGGCGGGCTCGACGCGGCCGGGCAGAAGCTGACCGTGAACCACGACTACCACCAGAACGCGCTCGATCTGAGCGAGGCGTTCGTGCGCGCCCATCCGGCGCTCGACACGCCCCGCCTGGCGTACGAGCTGCCGTACCGCTTCGCCGAGCCGCGGCGGGTGCTGGTGGTGGGCGCTGGCATGGGGAACGACGTGGCGGCGGCGCTGCGCCACGGCGCCGAGCGGGTGGACGCCGTGGAGATCGACCCGGCGATCCAGGCGCTGGGCCGCGAGCAGCACCCCGAGCGGCCCTACGGCTCGCCGCGGGTGCGGGCGATCAACGACGACGCGCGCGCCTACCTGGCGCACACCGACGAGCAGTACGACCTGATCGTGTTTGGGCTGCTCGACTCGCACACCCTGCTCTCCAGCATGTCCAGCCTGCGCCTGGACAGTTACGTCTACACGCTAGAGAGCTTGCGGCAGGCCCGCGCGCACCTGGCGCCGGGCGGGCACCTGGTGCTGACTTTCGCGGCCTCGGTGGGGGGCTGGGACTGGCTGGCCGCACGGCTGTACCAGATGGTGACGGCCACGTTCGACGCGGAGCCGGTGGCGCTCAGCCTGGGCTACGACGTGAGCACGCTGTACGTCGCGGGGCCGGACGTCCACGAGCGGCTGGCGGCCGATCCCGACCTGGCGGCGCTGGCCGTCGATCCCGCGCCGCTTCGCGTGCCCGTCGCGCCGGCCACCGACGACTGGCCGTTCCTCTACCTGCGCGAGCATAGCGTGCCCCTGCTGCCCTATGGCGTGATGCTGGGCTTGCTGCTGGTGCTCGGCGGCGGGCTGGTGCTGCTGACGCTGCGGGCGCCCGGGGACGAGGCGCCGGCGCCGGAGACGCCGCACGGCCCCGCGATGGCCCATCGCCTGCGCGCGGCCGAGGCGGCGCCGCGTCCGGCGGTCCCGACGCCCGCACTCCTGGACGTGCCCATGTTCCTGCTGGGGGCGGCGTTCATGCTGCTGGAGACGAAGAGCATCAGCCAGCTGTCGCTGCTGTTTGGCTCGACCTGGCTGGTGAACGCCGTCATCATCTCGGCCATCCTGCTGATGGCGCTCGCGGCCAACCTGTACGTTGGCTGGCGGCGGCCGGCGCGCGTCGGCCCGGCCTACGCGCTGCTGGGTCTGGCGCTCGTGGCCGACCAGCTCGTGCCGCTTGGGGCGCTCGGTACGCTGGACCCGCTGCTGCGGGCGGCGCTCGGCGGCCTGCTGCTGGCGCTGCCGCTGTTGTTCGCGGGGGTGGTGTTCGCCACCCTGTTCGCGCGGACGCCGGCGCCGAGCCACGCGTTCGGCTCGAACCTGCTGGGGGCGCTGGCGGGGGGCCTGTTAGAATACGCCGCGATGATCACCGGCTTCCGGGCGCTCGGGCTGATCGCGCTCGCGCTATATGCCGCGTCGTGGCTGGCGCTGCGCCGCCGGGCGCTCCTCGCCCCGGCCCGCGGCGCCCGCGCCTGGCGCCGGGCGCCGCGGGCCGCCCGGCCGGTGCCGCGCTAAGCGCGGCCACCGCCTGGTGGGCCTCGTCGCACGCCGCCCCCGGCGGCGCACGGCGTGCCCCAGCTTCCCTTGATGTAGCTACGCTTGATAAGGAGTGAGCACCGCATGTACGACGAGCGAACCGCGGCGCCCGACAGTACGGCCGTACGGGTCGCGTTATGGCGAGCCCTGCACGTCCAGGTGGACCCGCCGCCGCACGTGCTCGAAGACGAGATCGGCCTGCGGCTGGTGGCCCCGGACAACGGCTGGCGTCGGCGTCCTGACATGGACCTGCAGGCCACGCGCCTCTTCCGCGCCGCCATCGTGGCCCGTGCTCGCTTCATCGAGGACCTGGTGGTGGAGCAGGCCGGTCGCGGCGTCAGGCAATACGTGATCCTCGGCGCTGGGCTCGACAGCTTCGCGCAGCGCCGGCCGGAAGTCGCCTCGCACCTCACGGTGTTCGAGGTCGACCAGCCGGGCCCCCAGGCCTGGAAGCGGCAGCGTCTGATTGAGCTGGGCTTCGGCATCCCGGAGTGGCTGCGGTTCGTGCCCGTCGATTTCGAGGCGGGCGCGTCGTGGTGGGAGCGGCTGATTAGCGCTGGCTTCGACGCCGAGCAGCCGGCCGTGGTGGCCTGCACCGGCGTCAGCATGTACCTCACGAAGGACGCCATCGCGGCCACGCTGCGCCAGGTCGCGGGGCTCGCGCCAGGCTCCACGCTGGCCATGACGTTCATCCTGCCGCTTGATTGGACTGACCCGGAGGAGCGACCTGGGCGTGAGGCCGCGGAGCAAGGGGCCAGAGCAAGCGGGACGCCGTTTATCAGCTTCTTTACCCCGCCGGAGATGCTGGCACTGGCCAACGAGGCGGGGTTTAGACGAGTCCAGCACGTGTCGGGAGTCGCGCTTACCGAGCGCTACTTCGCTGCCAGCCCAGACGGCCTGCGGCCGGGCCGCTCGGAGGAGCTGCTGGTAGCGACCACGTAGTGTCCGGCCGTGGAGCCGGGAACTCGGCTTCGCAGGGTGCGCGGACCTACCCCTCGGCCGGGTCGAGCTTGACGAAGAGGGGCTTGGGGGCGGGGAGCGGCTGGCCGGGCTGGGGGCTGCGAGCGTGCCAGCCCTGGGTCGCCAGGTCGTCTTGATGGCCGAGCAGGGCGTGCAGCCGCGCCGACGAGTGCGGCAGGTAGGGCGCGAACAGCACCTTCAGCCCGTCGATCAGGTAGAGCAGGCTGGTCAGCGTGGCCGCGCAGGCCGCGCGGTCCTCCTTGACCTGCTTCCAGGGCGCCCGCTCGTCGAAGTAGCGGTTGCCGTACTGCGCGAGCGTCATGATCTCGCGCAGCGGCTCCTTGAAGCGCGCGGCGCTGATTCCCGCCGCCACGGCGTCGAAGGTGGCCGCGACGCGCTCCACCACCGCCGGCTCCGGCGGCCCGCCGTCGGGCACGCGGCCGTCGAAGTACCGCTGGAGGAACGTCAGGTTGCGGTGCACGAGGTTGCCGTAGGTGGCGACCAGCTCGTCGTTGTTGCGGCGGAAGAACTCGTCCATCGACCAGTCGGTGTCGCGCGTCTCGGGGAGGTTCGCGGCGATCATGTAGCGAATGGCGTCCGGGTCGTAGCGGGCGAGCAGCTCGGGCACCCAGATGGCCCAGCCGCGGCTGGTCGAGATCTTCTGGCCTTCCAGGTTCATGTACTCGTTGGCCGGCACGTCGTAGGGCAGGTTCAGGCCGCCGCGCCCGAGCAGGATGGCCGGCCAGATGATCGTGTGGAACGAGATGTTGTCCTTGCCGATGAAGTAGTAGCTGCGCACGTCCGGGTCTTCCCACCACGAGCGCCAGGCGTCGGGCGTGCCCTGGCGCTGCGCCCACTCCACGCTGGCCGAGAGGTAGCCGAGCACGGCCTCGAACCACACGTAGATGCGCTTGTCCTCGAAGCCCGGCACCGGTACCGGCACGCCCCACTCGATGTCGCGCGTGATCGGCCGCGGCTGGAGGCCGGCTTCGAGCAGGCCGAGCGTGAAGCGCTGGACCGTGGGCCGCCAGTAGTCCTTGTCCTTCACCCAGGCGAGGAGCTGCTCGTTGAAGGCGGTCAGGTTCAGGAAGAAGTGCTCGGTCTCGCGGAAGACGGGCGGCGTGCCGCAGAAGCGGCAGGCCGGATTGAGCAGCTCGTCTGGATCGAGCGGCCGGCCGCAGTTGTCGCACTGGTCGCCGCGCGCCCCCTCGAAGCCGCAGTGCGGGCAGGTGCCCTGCACGTAGCGGTCGGGCAGGAAGCGGCGGTCGACCTCGCAGTACGGCGAGACCATCGTCTGCTTGAAGATGTGGCCCCGGTCGAGCAACGTCCGGAAGACCTCGTGAACGACGGCGCGGTGGTTGTCGGTGCCCGTGCGCGTGAACAGGTCGAAGCTGATGCCGAGCTTCGCCCAGCACTCGAGGAACTCGGTCTGGTAGCGGTCGGTGATGACGGCTGGCGGCACGCCCTCCTGCTCGGCGCGCACGGTGATCGGCGTGCCGTGCTCGTCGCTGCCCGACACCATGAGCACGTCGTGGCCCTGAAGGCGGTGGAAGCGGGCGAAGATGTCGGCCGGCAGGTAGGCGCCGGCGATGTGGCCGACGTGCAGCGAGCCGTTGGCGTAGGGCCAGGCGACGCAGACGAGGTAGCGATCAGGCATCAGCAGTCAGCTTTCGGCGGTGAGCGATCAGCGTTCCGCGATCAGCGGTCAGCGATCAGCAGTCAGCCGCCAGGCTTCAGCGGTCATTGCACGCTCGGTCAGCCGCCGCATGGGGATACCCGAGGGCCGGCCGTGGAACGTGGGGCTGAAAGCTGACGGCTGATCGCTGATGGCTGACCGCTACGCGTAGCGCCCGCGCCAATCGTTCCAGCGCACGCGCAGGACGTCGCGGATCATTCGGATTGTATCACGCAGCGGGCTGACCCGACTGCTGGCCTGGTAGTACCAGGCGATTGGCACCTCGACCAGGCGCAGCCGGCGCTTGCGGGCCAGGTAGAGCACCTCGACGTCGAAGCCGAAGCCGTCCACCGTGCTGGCGGCGAACAGCGACGCGGCGCTGGCGGCGGTGAACGCCTTGAAGCCGCACTGGGTGTCGTGCAGGCCTGGCACGGCCAGCAGGCGCACGAGCAGATTGAAGACGCGTCCCATGAGATGGCGCCGGTACGGCTCGCCGATGCGGCGGGCGCCGGCGCCCTCGCGCGTCGCCAGCGCCACGTCGGCGCCAGCGGCGAACGGTGCCAGGAGCTTCGGCAGCTCGTGCGCGGGCATCGAGAGGTCGGCGTCGCACATGACGCGCAGGGCGCCCCGCGCCTCCAGCATGCCGCGGCGCACGGCCGCGCCCTTGCCGCGGTGGGGCGCGCGGACCAGGCGCACGAGCGGGTCGGCGACGGCGGCGCGCTCGGTCACCGCAGCCGTGGCGTCGCGGCTGCCGTCGTCCACGACGACGATCTCGGCGCTGTACGCCTCGCCGCGCAGGAACTGGCCGAGCTGGGCGAGCGTGGCCGGGAGGCGCTCCGCCTCATTGTAGGCGGGGATCACGATCGACACGAACGGCGCCGGCATCGCGCTCCGTCCACCTCGGCGGCGGTGTTGCTGCTCTCCACCATCATAGCGAAACGGGGGATTATGGGGTGCTGCGGTAGGCGCCGAGCACGCGGCCGCGTCAACGCCAGGGCCAGGATGGTCGCCGGTGGGGCACGGCCACGCTCCCTCACCAGTCTTGGCGAGCAGCCCGAGCACTCGGCCCGGGATAGTGGGTAGGTTTGGCGAAGCCAAACGTACCCACCAACGTGGGCCGGCCGCTTAGACCTCGGCGGCCTGCTCGCGGCGCCGCGCCTCGCGCTCGGATGCACTGAGCCAGGCGAAGAACAGGCCCAGCGCCGCCAGCAGGTGGACCAGACCCGCAGGGATCCACATCAGCAGGCCCGCGAGCTGCTGGTCGTCTATCGGGCTGAGCCCCCAGGCGGCCTCGCGCGACGTGTAGGCCGGGTACCAGGGCGTCTGGGCGAAGGTGAGCAGCACGCCGAGCAGGCCGCCCTGGAAGCCGGCCGTGAACACGTACAGGACGCCGGCGCCGTGGCCGAGGCGGCCCGGGCGTCCGGGGTGCAGGGCCGTCCACCAGAACAGCAGCGCGCTGGCGAGCAGCGAGGCATGCTCCAGGGCGTGGATCGGCGTGCTGGCGAGCGCCGCCTGGTAGGGGCCCGGCAGGTGCCAGAGCCAGACCGCCGCCGCGTACAGCCCCCACACGATCCCGGGCTGGCTCAGCCACCGCCAGGCGGCGCGGACCGGCCGCGCGCCGCGCCACCAGCGCCCAACCGCTTGCCGCTGGCCTCGGCGCAGCGACCAGAGGGCCGGCACCAGCGGCGCGCCGAGCACGAGCAGAGGCGCGGCTACCAGCATGAGAATGAGGTGCTGGACCATGTGCGCCGCGAACAGCGCATCGGACAGCGCGTCCAGCGGCGAGACGAGCGCGACCGCGATCGCCGCCAGGCCGGCGGCGTAGGCGGCGGCCTGCCAGGTGCGGATGCCGCGGCCGGTCCCCACCCGGCGCCAGTAGGTGCGCAGCCCGCGCGCGTACACGGCTGCCGCCACGACCAGGCCGAGGAGCACCAGCGGGTCCCAGGCCCACGCCGTCCACACGTCGCCCGGCGTGGGCGGGGCGCCCGTCGCCGCCAGCGCGGGGTGGCCGTGCCCGCTGGCGGCGAGCGCCAGCGACGCCGCGACGAGCGTGGGCGCCGCGATGGTCGGGCTACGTCCGCTGGCGAATCTGGTCATGCCTCGGCCGCGGGCCTCCTACTGGAGTGTACCGACACGGCGCGGGCAGGCGGAGGTTTCGCGGGCGCCCTCGGCTTGTGGCATGCGGCCTGCGTCGATTCCGGAGACGCGCGGACCAACGCGCATGGCGAGCAGGAGGGACTCATGGTGCAGCTAGGTTGGAAGGCGGGACCGGAGCAGTACCCGCCCATGGAGCTACTGGACTACGCGGTGACGGCCGAGCAGGCCGGCTTCGACATCATCGACGTGAGCGACCACTTTCACCCCTGGTCCGAGTCGGGCCAGGCGTGCTTTACGTGGACCTGGCTCGGCGCCGCGGCGGTGAAGACCAGCCGCATACACCTGGGGACCGGCGTGACCTGCCCCATCATCCGCTACCACCCGGCGGTGATCGCGCAGGCGGCGGCCACGCTCGGCTGCATGGCGCCCGGGCGCGCTTATCTCGGCGTCGGCACGGGCGAGGCGCTGAACGAGTACGCGGCCACGCACGTCTGGCCGACGTATTCCGAGCGGCAGGAGCGCCTGGCCGAGGCGATCGCGCTGATCCGCGAGCTGTGGCAGGGCGAGCCCGTGAGCTTCGATGGCTGCTACTACCGCACGCGCGGGGCGAAGCTCTATACCCGCCCGGCCCAGCCGGTGCCGCTCTACGTCTCCAGCATGGTGCCCGAAAGCGCGCGCTTCGCCGGCCGCCACGGCGACGGCCTGATCACCGTCGGCGGCGACCAGCCGGAGACCTATCAGAAGATCCTGCGCGAGTTCGAGGCGGGCGCGCGGGAGGCGGGCAAGGACCCGGCGCGCATGCCACGGCTGATCGAGCTGAACGTGGCCTACACCGACGACGAGGCGAGCGCGGTGCAGGCGCAGCAGAAGTACTGGGCGGGCGCCTTCGTGCCGGCCCTCTTCGCGCAGAAGATCTACACGCCGGCCATGTCGGCCAAGAACGGCAAGGTGGTGGGCGCCGACACGCTGAAGCAGATGATGTGCATCTCGCCCGATCCCGAGCAGCACCGCCGCTTCGCCCAGCAGTACGTCGAGCTCGGCTTCACGCACCTGTTCTTCCACTCGGCCGGCCCCGACCAGCGGGCCTTCCTGGAGCGGTACGGGCGCGACGTGCTGCCGCGCCTGCGCGGGGCGCAGCGGGCGGCCGCGTAGAGCGGTGATACGCGAGCCCGCCCGGCGGGACGCTTACCGGGGCGCGCCCTCACCCCGACCCTCTCCCAGGGGGAGAGGGGGTAGGACGAGGGACCGCCCTCACCCCAGCCCTCTCCCAGGGGGAGGGGGGGAGGGGACGGAGGCGCGCCCTTCACCCCGGCCGTCTCCGGGGGGCGAGGGGGTACGGGAACTCCAGCGCTAGATTCGGTATAAGCGGCTCCTCCGCGGCATGCCCCGGAGGCCGGGTGCGGAAGCGTCAGGCGGCGATGACCTGGTCGGCGCGGTCGTCGGCCGTGAGGCCGAGGGCGAGCTGCCGGAGCGCAGCGGCCAGCTCGGCGTGGCGCTCCGGCGCCCAGCCGGCCAGCAGCTGGGCCAGCCCCTCGCGCCGCGCCGCGAGCAGCCGGTCGAGCACCTCACGGCCGTGAGGCGTGAGCGCGACACAGACCGGGCCCTCGCCGCGCGCGCTGTCGTCGACCTCTACCAGGCCATTCTCTCGCAGCTGTGTCAGGTAGGGCAGGAGCTTCGCGGCGGGCACGCGTGCTCGCTTCGCCAGGAACGCCAGTGTGGCGGGGGCCTGCTCGTCGAGGCGGAAGAGCAGCCAGCAGCAGCCGGGGGGCAGATCCACGCCCGCCCGGGCCGCCAGGCGCTCGTAGATCGGGCGGAGCTGCTCGCGGCCGGCGAGCACGCTCAGGGCGCGGGCGATCTCGTCGAGCGAGTCGCGGTCCTGCGGCATGCCGAACGTCTCGCCCGGATCGGTCGCCCCGGCGGTCTGCCGCAGCGGCACCTCGGGCAATGCCAGGGCGAGCAGGAACCCAAGGAGCGCGAAGGGCACCGCGGCCAGGAAGACGGGCTGGAGCGACGCGGCGTACGCCTGGACGAAGCCGGAGTGGATCGCCGGGGGCAGCTGTGCGAGGGTGGCGGGGTCCGTCGCGGCCACGTCCAGCCCCGCCCCGGGCGCGGCCGCGCCCGGGGGCAGGAACCGCTGCATGTTGGCGCCCAGCAGGTTGTTGAAGATCGCGCCGAACAGGGCGACGCCGAACACGCTGCCGATCGAGCGAAAGAACGTGGCGCCCGACGTCGCCGCGCCAAGGTCGCGGTAGTCCACGGCGTTCTGCACCGCGATGATCAGCACCTGCATCACCAGCCCGAGGCCGAGGCCCAGGACCAGCATGTAGGCCGACGTGAGCACCGCGCTGGTAGCCGCGTCCATCCGCGACAACAGGTAGAGCCCTACGGCCATGGTGGCCAGGCCCACGATCGGGAACAGCTTGTAGCGCCCCCAGCGGCTGATGAGCTGCCCGCTGCCGATAGACGTGACGAGCAGGCCGGCCATCAGCGGCACCATGCGGAGCCCGGACAGCGTCGGGCTGACGCCCTGCACGACTTGCAGGAACAGCGGGAGGAAGGTCGTCGTGCCGAGCAGCGCGAAGCCGACGACGAAGCTGATGGCGCTCGCCAGCGCGAACACGCGGCGGCGGAACAGCGCGAGCGGCAGGACCGGCTCGGCCGCGCGCCGCTCAACGATGACGAACAGCACGCCCAAGACGACCGCGGCCACCGCCAGGCCCACGACCGGCGGCGAGGCCCAGGGATAGACGCTGCCGCCGAACGTGGTGAACAGCACCGCGCAGGTCGTCGCCGCGGCCAGCAGCGCGGTGCCCGCGTAGTCGATGCGGTGCTGGATGTGGCGGGCGAGCGCTGGCAGGGTGAGGCCCGTCACCACGAGCGCCACCACCCCGATCGGCAGGTTCACGTAGAACACCCAGCGCCACGACAGGTGGTCCACGAAGAAGCCGCCCAGGAGCGGCCCGGCGACGCTGGTGACGCCGAAGACCGAGCCGAAGATGCCCTGGTAGCGGCCGCGCTCGCGGGGCGAGACCACGTCGGCGACGATCGCCTGCGACGTGACGATGAGGCCGCCGCCGCCCAGCCCTTGGAGCCCCCGAAACAGGATCAGGTGCCACATGGTCCGGCTCAACCCGCACAGCGCCGAGCCGACCAGGAAGAGGACGATGGTGGTCTGGTACACGCGCTTGCGGCCATACAGATCGCCCAGCTTGCCCCACAGCGGCGTCGACGCCGTCGAGGCGAGGAGGTAGGCGGTCACCACCCACGACAGGTGCTCCAGGCCGCCGAGGTCGCCGACGATCGTGGGCAGCGCGGTGGCGACGATCGTCTGGTCGAGCGCGCCCAGCAGCATGCCGAGCAGCAGCCCGCTGAAGATGACCAGCACCTGCCGGTGGCTCAGCCGGCCGGCCGTCGCGAGGGGTGCGGTAGTGGGCAGAGCGTTCGCGCTCACGGCTGCCTCCGGTGGTCGATGGCCGCGGGAAACCAGCCGGCGCCCGGGGGGCCTGGCTGGGCGGGGGGCGGGGCGCGGGCCGACTAGGTTCCGCGATGCGGCAGGCCGTAGTACGGATCGCCGATGGTGGATGGCTCGCGCTGCTCGACGTCGTAGGCGCCGTAGCGGCGAAGCAGCGCGCGCGCCTCGTCGTAGCGCCCGCCCGCGCGGACGGTCACGAGCGTGCGGCCGCCGTGGACCTCCTGCTCGTACCAGCGCGCCTCCTCCTCGGGCACGCCCATGTTCACCAAGCCGCTGGCCAGGGCGCCGATGCTGGCGCCGACGGCGGCGCCCACCAGCGAGGCGATCAGCGCGCCCGCGCCGATGAACGGCCCGACGCCGGGGATCACGAACGAGCCGAGGCCGACCAGCCAGCCCGCGGCGCCGCCCAGCACGCCGCCGGCCACCGCCGGCCCGGCGGAGCCGAAGTTCGCGTTGTCCTTCTCTTCGCCGGCTCGGGCGTGGTCCGTATCCGGCATCAGGATGCTGATGTCGTCCACGGCGAACCCCGTGTCTTTGAGCGCCTCGATGGCGTTGCCGGCCGCGGCGCGGTCGCGGAACACGCCCACCGCCGCCTTCCGTTCGTCGGTCATCGTCGTCTCTCCTCCCGCTTGCTGCCGCGTCATCCCGAGGGCAAGCTGTGATGCCTGGGCGCAGACACCGTGCCAGGCGGCGCCGGCCCGCGGCAGCGCAGGCCGGCCGCGGGCATACGACGTGCACAGCGGGCGAGGCCCCAGCGAGTGCTCGTGATAGGGAGAACTGGCGGCTTGCCCAGGTGGTTCTACGCGCTGCTGCTCCTGACGCCGGCCGCGCTCGCCGCGGGCGCGGCCCGGCTGCCGCCGCTGGTTGTGTTCGCGGTGTCGGCGGCCAGCCTGGTGCCGCTGGCCTGGCTCATCGGCAGGGCCACGGAGGAGGTCGCACACCACCTCGGCCCGCGCTACGGGGGGCTGCTCAACGCCACGTTCGGCAACACCGCGGAGCTGATCATCACGGCGCTAGCGATCCACCGCGGCCTGCTCACGCTGGTCAAGGCGTCGATCACGGGCTCGATCATCTCCAACACGCTGTTCAGCCTCGGGCTGTCGCTGCTGGTGGGCGGCTTTCGCAACGGGCGGCAGGGGTTCGACTCCCGCGATACCAGCTTGAACGCGGCCATGATGATCCTGGCCGTGGCCAGCCTCTACCTGCCTGCCATCTTTGCCAGCTCGGTGCGCGAGCACGCCGTGATCGAGGAGCTGAGCCTGTTCATCGCCGGGGTCCTGCTCGTCACCTACGCTGGGTACGTCGCCTACACCGTGACCCAGGGCCACTCCGCGGAAGATATCGTTCCCAACGTCGGAGCGGAGTCCGGCGTTGCCACGGCGGGCGCGCGGGCCGCGCCCGGCGGCGCGGCGTCGTCGGCGCGGGCGCCGCTCTGGAGCCGGCGGCGCGGCCTGCTGGTGCTGGCGGCGGCGGGCGCGGGCGCGGCGATCAGCGGCGACCTGCTGGTCGACTCGGTGGAGCCGGTCATCGCGCAGCTCGGGTGGAGCGAGCTGTTCGTGGGCGTCATCATCGTACCGTTGGTGGGGAATGCGGCCGAGTACTTCAGCGCGGTCCAGATGGCCTGGCGCGATCGCCTCGACGTGACGCTCTCCATCGCCGCGGGGTCGAGCACCCAGGTGGCACTGTTCGTGGCGCCCGTGCTCGTGTTCCTCAGCCTGGCGCTCGGCCATCCCATGGATGTGATCTTCACGCCGTTGGAGCTGGCCATCCTGGGCCTGGCCACGGCCATCTTCGCTTACGTGAGCATGGACGGGAAGTCGAACTGGCTCGAAGGAATGCAGCTCCTGGCCGTGTACCTGGTCGCCGTGCTCGCCTTTTACTTCCTGCCCGTGCCGCCGTAAAGACTTGCCGAGCGAGGCTCGCCGCCCGTATGCACAACGGGTAGACTTCGGTCTCTCTAAAAGGGGAAACGGCTCATGGTCGACAAAGCGCGTCGGAAAGAACTTCTCGACCATCGCCTCGTGGCGGACGCCCGCGCGGTCGGCATGGAGGCCTTCCATCTGGAGATCCTAGAAACGCTGGCGGTCACGCCCGAGATGACGCGGGAGCAGGTCCAGGCGGACCTCGCGACGCTCGAGGCGCTCTGGCGCGAAAAGCTGGACCCGGCGCTGCTGTATTGACGCGCGCCGGCGGTTGACAAGCACCTGGGGGGCTGCTACCGTTCGGGCAAGGACGGCGCCCAGCGACACGGCGAGCGGCGCGCGCCCCGGGGCGCCGCCGGGCGCGGCCGGGCTGCGCCGCGCACGGGAGGGACGAACGATGGTGCAGGCAGTTGACGCCGAGCAGTATTACGCCGAGCTAGAGGACCTCAACGTCGCGCCGCTGTGGCGGGTGGACGAGTCGGGGGCGGCGCGCTCGCCGGACTCGATTCGGCCGGGCGTCTGGCGCTGGCGCGAGCTGTACCCACGGCTGGCCCGCGCCACCGAGATGATGGACCTGGAGACCGGCGGCGAGCGCCGCGTGCTGACGCTCATCAATCCCGGGATGAAGCCCCTGCTCGGCACCACGCACACCCTCACCACGTCGCTGCAGCTCATCCTGCCCGGCGAGGTGGCGCCGGCGCACCGCCACACGATGGCCGCCTTCCGCTTCATCATCGAGGGCCAGCGCGGCTACACCGTCGTCGACGGCGAGAAGCTGCCGATGAGCCCGGGCGACCTGATCCTCACGCCCGGCTGGACCTGGCACGACCACGGCAGCGAGGGCGAGGGGCCGATGGTCTGGCTCGACGGGCTGGACGTGCCGTTCGTGCGCGCGCTGAAGGGCTGCGTGTTCCAGGACTTTCCCGGTCGGCAGGCGCAGCCGGTAAAGTACGGTGGGCCGATCTCGTACGAGCACTTCGGGGCGGCGGGCGTGCTGCCGGCGAAGAACCGCCCGCGCTCGCTGTACTCGCCACTCAACCTGTACAAGTGGGAGCACGCCTACGACGGGCTGCGGCGCATGCAGGCGGCCGGCGACGAGGACGAGTACGACGGGACGCTGCTGGAGTACGTCAACCCGATCACGGGTGGCCACGTGCTGCCGACGATGGCCTGCTACCTCCAGGCGCTCCGCGCGGGCCAGCACACGAAGGCCCGCCGCCAGACGAACAGCACGGTGATGTTCAGCATTCGCGGGAGCGGTCACAGCATCATCGCGGGCCAGCGCTACGACTGGACGGACCGGGACATCGTCGTCGTGCCCGCGTGGGCGTGGGCCGAGCACGTGGTCGATCCCGGCCAGGACGCGCTCTTCTTCCGCTACAGCGACCTGCCGGTGCTGGAGCCGTTCGGCCTCTACCGGGAGGAGGCGTACCGCCCGAACGACGGCCACCAGCCGCTCGCGGGCGAGTAAGGGCCGCCGCGCAGTCGGCGACTGCCGCGGCTACGGCGGCGCGGGCCGAACGGGTGGTGTACACTGACAGCCGGCGGCGCCCTGCACGCACGCCGTCGCCAACTTCACCGCGAGGAGGCCAGCATGGAGCCGCTACCGCGAGGCGCCCAGTTCATCCGCGCGAAGATGCTGTGGGAGATCGCGCTCGGCGTCGCGGGCGACATCAACATCCCCTACTACGGCAATCGCGACATCAAGATCGACGTGGGCAACGCCTCGGGCGAGCACTACAAGCCGTACCTGCGGATGTCCGTGGGCTCGCCGATCCTGGCCCACGCGGTAGTGCGCGAAGAGATCGAGATGGCGTTCGTCAACCCGTCCGCCTTCGTGACCCAGGCATACCGGGGCACCGGCCTGTTCGCCGAGCCACTGCCGGTGCGCATCGTCGTCAGCTATCCCTCGTGGGACCGCTACGTCCACTGCATCTCGGAGCGCACGGGCCTGACCTCGCTGAAGCAGATCAAGGAGCAGAAGTACCCGCTGCGCCTCTCCATCCGCGAGGATGCGACGCACTCCACGCGCGTGCTGCTGGACCAGGAGCTGGCGCTGCTCGGCTTCACGCTGGACGACATCGTGTCGTGGGGCGGCAAGCTGCAGCTGAACGGCGGCCCCGGCGACCAGCGCCGCCTGGACGCGATCGAGAAGGGGGAGGTGGACGCGGTCTTCGACGAGGGCATTCCGCTGTGGCTCGACAAGGCGCTGGCGGCGGGGATGCGGCCGATCACGCTCGAGGACGACCTGATGCGGCAGCTCGAGGCGATCGGCTGGCGGCGGGCGATGATCCCGGCCGGCGGGCCCAATGGGCGCTTCCCGCACCTGAAAGAGGACCATTGGGGGATCGACTACAGCGGCTGGCCGCTGTACACCCGCGCGTCGCTGCCCGACGAGATCGCCTACAAGGTGTGCGACGCCGTGGCCCAGCGCGCCGACGAGGTGCCGTGGGAGCAGGGGGCCTACACCGGCATTGGGCAGCTCGGCCGCGAGTCCGACGCGACGCCAATGGACGTGCCGCTCCACCCCGGCGCCGCGCAGTGGTTCAAGGAGCACGGCTACGACGTGTAGCCTCGCCGGACGGCGTGTGAACGGGGCGCGGCCTATGCCGGCCGCGCCCTGTCTAGTTGCTAGACACCGCGCTCGCCCGGCGCGGGCTGGCGGCCGGAGGGGGCGAAGCGGTGCTCCTCGACTGGGCGCCCGAGGTCGTGGGCGAAGGCAATAGTCTCGGCGGTGCCGCCGCCGCCCAGGCCGGTCCAGACGGCGATCAGCAGGTCGCAGCGCGCGGCGAGCAGCCGGTTGCGCCGGCGGTAGGCCTCGGCGCCGAGGAGGCCATGCGGATCGCTCACCACCTGCTCGCTCGCGTAGGCCCAGCTTTGCTCCAACAGCGCGCGATCCTGAGCGGGCCAGTCGGCGGCGAAGCGGGACAGGGGCAGCGGCAGGTAGAGGTGGAGGGGAATGCCCAGGCGCTCGGCGGCCAGCGCGGCCCAGGTGTCCACGCCGCGCTGGCCGCCGCAGTGAAACGCGAGCGCCGCGCCGTGAGCGGCCTGTAGCTCGCGGGACCGGGCGATAATCGCCGCCGCGACGGCGTCGGGCGCCGCGAACAGCTCGGGCCGATGTCCGGTCCAGGCAACGTGCAGCGGGGGGGCGCCGTGGGACGCAGGGAGGGACGGCTCTGAGCGCCGCCGCTTGTTGCCACCCATCCGACGCTCCCGCAGTTCACTGCGGGCGCTCGCCCAGGCGCAGGTCGAGGCTGGCGGGCTGGCCGTCGCGCAGGTAGTCCAGCCGCACGGTGTCGCCGACGCGCTTGTCGTCCACATAGGCGTCGAGCGCGTCGGGATCGGCGACGGGCCGGCCGTCCACGGCCGTCACCACGTCGCCGCCGATGACGAGCTGCTGGTTGCCCACGCGCACCTGGCGGTTGCCCGCGCGCAGGCCGGCCTGCGCCGCCGGCCCGTTGGCGGCGACCGAGGCGATAAGGATGCCCTGCTGCGCCGGCAGGCGCAGCGCGCCGGCGATCTGTGGAGTGAGCGGCTGGCCCTCGAAGCCCGTCCAGGCATGGCTGGCGTGGCCCTGCGTGACCAGCTCTGGCAGCCAGCGGCGGGCCGTGTTGCTGGGGATGGCGAACCCGACGCCCACCGAGCCGCCGCTGGGGCTGAAGATCATCGTATTGATGCCCACCGCCTCGCCGCGCGCGTTGAGGAGCGGCCCGCCCGAGTTGCCCGGATTGATGGCCGCGTCGGTCTGGATGACCCCGCGCATGGCCCGCCCCTGCGGCGTGCGCAGCGTGCGGCCGATCGAGCTGACCACGCCGGTCGTGACCGTGCGCTCGAAGCCAAATGGGTTGCCGATGGCGATCGCCGCCTGCCCGACGCGCACCGTGCTGGAGTCGGCGAAGCGCACGGGCCGCACGACGGTGCCCGCGGGCAGCTCGACGCGCACCACGGCGAGGTCATTGGTCGCGTCGCGGCCCACCAGCGTGCCGGGCAGCTTCGTCCCGTCGGCGAGCGTGACTTCGAGCGTGCTGGCGTCGCGGATCACGTGCTCGTTGGTGGCGATGTGCCCCTGATCGTCCAGCAGGAAGCCCGAGCCGCTGCCCTGCTGGGGCACCACGGAGAAGCGGAAGAAGTCGTAGGCGTAGGCGGTCGTCGTGATGTTCACCACCGAGGGGCTGACCTCCTCGTAGATACGCGCGATGGCGTCGTCGAGCGGGGCCAGGACGGCGGCGGGGGCGGGCGGCGGCAGGGCCGCGGCGTCGCGGGGCGCGGCCAGCGCGGGCGCGGTGGTCCGCGGCTCGGGCAGCGGTGCCGTGTCGCGGCGGAGCGCGGCCGGGGGTGCCAGGTACAGCAGCGCCAGCACCAGTCCCGCGGCCAGCAGGCCGCTCAGCAGCACCCCGGCCACGAAGCGCGCGATCGCCGGGGCGAGGCGCCGGCGCGGTCGCACCTGCCAGACGGCGCTGTCGTTAGCGCGCCAGCCGTCGTAAATCGTGCTCGCGGGCCGCGCACCCTGCTCCTCGGCGGGGGGATGGGGATACGAGGGGTCCGTTGGCGTCACGGCTCCTTCGCCACGACGACCTGGGCCGGGCGGAGCACGCGGCCGCCGAGCCGATAGCCGGGGCGGGCCACCGTGGCTACCGTCCCCGGCGCCACGTCCGTGCGCTCCTCGTGCAGGATCGCCTCGTGCTCCCAGGGATCGAACGGCTGGCCCTCGGCGGCGATGCGCTCCAGGCCCGTGCTCTCCAGCGCGGACCGCAGCTTGCGTTCGATGAGCGCGAGCCCCTGCACCCAGTCCTCCTCGCGCCGCTCGGCCGGGAGGGCTTGCATCGCGCGCTCGAAGTCGTCGAGCACGGGCAGCACCTGCAGCAGGACCTCGCCGCGGCCGCGCTCGAACGCCTCGGCGCGCTCCTGTTCGGCGCGGCGCCGGAAGTTCTGCAAGTCGGCCTGCGCGCGCTGGGCCATCTCCAGGTACTTCTGCGCCTGCTCCTGGGCAGCGTCGCGCTCCGCGGTCACGCTCTCCAGCGTGGGGGCCTGGGCCACCGCTGGCTCGCTCTCGGCGCTCGCGGTGGAGGCGTCGGGGCTCGCCGGGCTGACAGGCTGGGCGCCATCAGTCGGCGCCGTCTCGGTCGGCTCGCTCGCCATGGTGCTCTCCATACGTCGGTCAGGCGGCGCTTGCGCCACCCCTTTACTATGTACGGTACCGGATTGCTCCCCGCGCGGCCAACGCGGCCGACGAACCTACCCCCCACCCCCCTTCCCTTCGAAGGGAAGGGGGGTGGGGGGGCGGGCGGCATCGTGCCCGACGTCATTGCGGACATCGCCCCTGCCCCGGGAAGGAAGGGGGGGCGGACGCGGGGCTCGGCGGCTTTTCCGCCGCCCGCACTCCGTGCTGAGAGTGCAGGGAGCGAGCCATGCGTTGATGCCGGCAAAGCTACTCGTCGGCTCGGGGCTCTGGTACAGTGCCGTGTGGGCTCGGAGGGCCCCGCCGTGGGGCCGCACGAGCTGGAGGAGGCGCCGTCTGAAGCGAGGCAATGGGCTGCTTGCCAACCGCGCGCTCTGGCTCAGCGCCCTCGTGGGGCTCGTGCTGGCGCTTGGGCCGCGGCCACTGCCCCCGTCGTCAGAGGCGGGGCTAGCGTCGGGTCCGCCCGCCGCGCCGCCGCCCAACCTGCTGCCATTCACGGCGGAGCCGCCCCCTGTTGCGGCGCAGACGCCCCCCGGCTTCCGGGCGCTGGCGCCCGGCCAGACGGCCTACGCCCGCCGCGGCGGCGCCTACGTGCGGGCGGCCCCGAGCCCCGACGCCGACCTGGTGTCGCAGCTCTTCTACGATACGCCGCTGCCGCTGCTCGGCGAGATCGACCAGGCGGGCAGTCCCGCCTGGTATCAGGTCGAGCTGTGGGGCGTGCTGCAGGGCTGGATCAGCGCCGCCGAGGTGCTGGTGGACCAGCCGCCGCCCAGCGTGCCAGCCCCCTGGGAGCGCGGCGCGGACGCGGGCGGCGGAAGCGCCGCGCCGCGGCTGGAGCTGGCAGGCCCCACCGGGCCGGCGCCGCTCGCGACCACGGGCCACACGATTTGGAGCGCTCGCTGGCGCGCCGCGCCGAACGAGCGGGCGCCACTGCTCGCGGAGCTGCCGGCCGGCACCAGCGGGACGGTCACGGCCTGGGCGACGGACGACGACACGGAGGCTTGGTTCGAGCTACAGCTGGACGAGGGCAGCGGCTGGGTCTACGGCGTGAACCTCTCGCTCGATCCGCCCGCCGGCACGGCAAACGGCGAGCCCGCCGCGCGGCTGGCGGGGAAGGGGATGTGGGTATCGCGGCCGTTCTTGCCGATGGCCAACCCCGAGCGGCTGGTGCAGGCGGCCAAAGCGCTCGGCCTCACCCACCTCTACGTGGACGTGGCCAGCTCGCGCGGCGGCTTCTACAGCCGGGACGCGCTGGCGGCGCTGCTGCCGCTGGCGCACGCGAGCGGACTGCGCATCGTGGGGTGGATCTGGCCGACGCTGGCTGATCCGCTGGCCGATGTCGCCCTGAGCGTCGCGGTTGCCCAGTACGCGACGCCCGATGGCCAGCGGCTCGACGGCCTGGCACCTGACCTCGAGGAGCGCATGGACGTCGATCAGGTGCGCGCCTACATCCAGGTGCTGCGCACGCAGCTTGGCCCCGATTACCTGCTCGTCGGCACGGTGTTCCCGCCGTCGCACCAGTTCGCGCGTCGCAACCCGCAGCACAAGGTGATGGCGGGCTGGGTGGACGTGCTGGCGCCGATGACCTACTGGAGCGAGGCGCGGCGGGAGTTTAGCGGCAACGAGGTCGCGCGCTACGTCAGCCGGGCCGTCGATCAGCTACGCCTCGACGCCGGCGACCCGAGCTATCCGGTCGCACCGATTGGGCAGATGTACGACACGTTTGGCCGCAACGGCATTGGGGCCTACAGTCCGGGGGCGGCCGAGATCACCGCGGCGCTGCAAGCGAGCAAGGACGCGGGCGCGCTCGGCACGAGCTTCTTCCAGTGGGGCACCGCAACCCCCGAGGAGTGGCGCGCCCTGCGCGACTTCCCCTGGTGAGCGGCACGCCGCCCTGGCGATTTTCGTGGGCCGCCGGGCGCGCCGCGGTTGTCGGCGGCGCGTCGCACGGGGTATCATGCGCCTCGCGACGCCGTCGTTGCCGCTAGCCTCGCCGCTCGGCCGGCGCCGCGCCCCGGGGCTGCCCGCCTCTCCCGGCCGGGCGCGGCACGGCGCGAGCCCTGGGAGCCAGCAAACGCCTCCGTGGGCCGGGGACCACTGGTCCACGCGCCTGAACCGATAGGTCCGCCCGGTATGGAAGAGGCCCGGCCGCCGCGGGAAAATAGGAGCGCCGCCCGCACGGCCCAGCCGGTGCCGATGCGCAGCGTCCGCCTGGCGAGCGCCGGCGCGCGAAGCACCGCGCGGGGCGGCGAGCGCCGGCCGTCTGGTACGCTGCGCGAGCGGCCCACCGCCCAGCGGCCCTGGGGCAGCGGCCTGCGGGCCCCCCACGGTCCGGCGGCCACACATGCCGAGCGGGGCGCGGAGCGCCGGCGGAGCCGGCCGCTAAGCCAGGTGGCCTTGCCGCTGCTCCGGGCCAGCGAGGCGCCCCTGTGGATCGTCGGCGGCGCGCTGAGCGTGCTGCTCGCCGGCGAGCTGCTCCAGCTCCTCATCGGCCACGCGCTCGGGCCGTGGCGCGAGCTGTGTCTACTGGCCGCGGCGGGCACCGCGGCCGCGCTGGCCGCCTGGAGCGCGGTCAACAGCACGGCGCCCGGCCGCCTGTCGCCCGGCCTCGCGCGCTGGGGCGCGCTCGCCATCCTGGCCAGCCCGTGGTGCTGGCTCGCCGCCGGCTGCGCGCTCTGGGCCGCCGGAATGCTCGCGCGCTGGCTGCTGCCCGCAAGCGGCCATTCCTGGGGGGCGTTCGCCGCGGGGCCGGTCCGCAGCCCGGTCGATCCCCTCCTGCTGGCCGACGTGGGCTTCCTTGGCCTGGCGCCCTGCTTTTTGGCCGGCATCGCGCTGGCCTTCCCAACGACCCCGTCGACGCTGCCCCGCGCGCGGCTGGTGATCGACGCCGTCGTGCTGCCGGCCGCGCTCGGCCTGCTGGCCTACCTGGCGCTGGGTCACGACAGCAGCGCGCCCTCGAACGGCGACCTGCACCTGCTACTGGTCGTGGCCTATCCGGTAGCCTACTGCGCCGTGGCGCTCGGCGCGGTGCTGGGCTATCGTCGGGTAGACGCGGCCGCCGTGCGCCAGGCGCCGAGCGCCGCCGGGACCGCGCTGCCGTGGGGGCTGCCGCCGGCGGCCGCGGCGTCGCGCGGCTACCTCGTCTGGGCGACCGCCGCGTTCGTGCCCGGCGCGCTGCTGTTGGCCTGGGACACGCTGGCGCCGGGGGGCCTGCTCGAGCTGGGCGCCTACGCGGCGTTCCTGACCAGCTTCGCGCTCATCGGCCTCGAAGCGTTCGAAACGATGGTCGTGGGGGCGCCGCCCGCGGCGCGGCCCAGCGGGGCGGCTGCGCGGCCGGCGGGGCGCGGGCGCCGGCCGCCGGCCGGCCGCGAGCTGCTGCCGACCTGGTGGCCGAGCTGGAACCTCCCTCTCGCCGGGACCACCGCCGCAGCCGGCGTGTTGGTGATCGCGACGCTGGAGCTGCTCGTCGTCCACGACGTGCGGCCGGCGATCTACCTGGGCTCCGTTGGGCTGCTGGCACTGGTGGTCAGCCGGCAGTTCATCACGCTCGTGGACAACGCGCGGCTCATCGGCCGGCTGCGCGTGGCGGGGGAGCTGGAGGCCCGGCTACGCGAGGTGGGGCTGGCGGTTAGCCGCAGCCTGGAGCAGCCGGAAGTCCTCGAACTCGTCTGCCAGGCGGGCCAGCGGGTCTTTCAGGCCGATACCGTGATCCTCTGGCGCGCGGACGCCCGCCAGCACACGCTGGAGGCGGTGGCCGCGGTGGGCAATCCGGCGCGCGACTTCGCGCGGGAGGGGCGCCGCCTCGACCTGGAGAACGACCAGGCGCTGGCCGTCCGGGTGTTCAACACTGCGCGCACCGAGCGGGTGGCGCCTGCCCTGCCCGGCCAGCGCAGCGACGGGTTTCTGACCACCGCAACGCGCTCGCAGGCGCTGCTCGCGGTGCCGCTGGTGTCCAACCGGCGGCCGCTCGGCGTGCTGGTGTTCGGCTCCGAGAACCCCGATGCCTTCGTGCCGGACGACGTGATCAAGGCGGAGCTGCTGGCCGCGCAGGCCGTGGGCGCGATGGAGAACGCGCGGCTGTACGGCGAGCTGGCGCGGCGTGCGCACGAGGCCGAGTCGCTGTACCAGCTGAGCGAGGCCACACAGCAGGCGCGAACCGCCGGTGACGTGGCCTGCGCCCTGTTGGAAGTGCTGCGTCATCGCCTGGGCTTCGTCCACGCCGCCGTCTACCGCACCGACGGCATCGCTCGCCCGCTGGTCCCCGTGGCGGTGGCCGAGGACGAGGGGCCGATCCTGTCCGTCGAGGGGCGTCGCGGCGGGCGGACGCCGGGCCTCAGCACCCACCTTACCGACCCGACGCTGCGTCAGGTGGCGACGACCGGCGAGCCCGCGCGGCTGGACGGCGTGGCGCGCGGCGAGCACCACTTCCTGCACGACGGCATGCAGGTGCGGCTCACCGTGCCGCTGAAGCTGGGCGACCAGGTGCTCGGCGTCGTCGACCTGGAGACGAGCCATCCCCAGGCGTACACGGGCGTCGGCGGTCGGACCGTGCTCTCCCTCGCGGCAGCCACCGCCCTGCGGATTCGCAACCTCTACTTGGCGGAGGAGGCGCGGGAGATCGAGACGTACCGCGAGCTGGACCGGCTGAAGTCGGAGCTGCTGCAGACCGTGTCGCACGAGCTGCGCACCCCGCTGGGCGCGATCAAGGGCTTCACGACGACGCTGATGGAGCACGACCGGCGCCTCAGCCGCGAGGAGAAGCGCGAGTTCCTGGAGATCATCGACCAGGAGAGCGACCGCCTGCGCGGCCTGATCGAGGACCTGCTGGACATGACGAAGATCGAGGCCGGCGTGCTGCTCCTCGACCGGCAGGCCGTGTCGCTCGCCAAGCTGGTGGCCGACGCGGTGAAGGCGGTGGCCAGCCACTCGCCCGAGCACCGTTTTCAGGCGTCCGTCCCCTCCGATCTGTACGTCGAGGTGGACCCGCGGCGCGTGCGCCAGGTGCTCCACAACCTGCTCGAGAACGCCGTCAAGTACTCGCCGGATGGCGGCACGATCCACGTGCAGGCCGTGCGGGGCGCCGGGACCGGGGGCCAGGGGGCCGGGACGCGGGGCCAGGGGCCGGGGAAGGACGAGGCGTTCCGGCCCGCGACGCCCGACGGTCGGCCGCTGTCCGCCGAATGGGTGGTGATCAGCGTCCACGACCAGGGCATCGGCATCGCGCGGCAGGACCTGCCCAAAGTGTTCGAACGTTTCCACCGCGTGGACAACGAGGTGGGCCGGAAGGTGGGCGGCAGCGGACTGGGGCTGGCCATCTGCCGCGGCATCGTGGAGGCGCACGCGGGCCGCATCTGGGCCGAGAGCGAGCCCGGCGCCGGCAGCACCTTTAGCTTCACCCTCCCCCTGGCGGCCAGCGGCCAACCCCTCAACCTCTCAGACGACTGAGCCTCGGCCGGGTGGGCCGCTCCTGGGTGGCCAGCTCGGCTCGGGCCACCACTTCGGGGACCCCGGGCCGCGCGGCGCACGTGGGGCACACCCCTCGCCGCGCCGGGGGGCCACCCTCTGGCGCCCGCGGCACCCGCTGGGTACGCTGCTGTCAAGTGGCCTGTGATGTGGACGTGACACATAACGTTGGGTCCGTGACCTCCCTGTGATCGATGTTCCGTACAATGGCGGCGTTCGTCTGGTGGTGTCAGCCCGCCGCGGCACGCGACCCGCCCGCGGGAACCGCCCGCCGCGTCCCCGGCCCGCTGCCGGGGGGCGGCCTCGCACGCGAGCTGACCGTCCAATCGAGAGGAGTACACATGGAGGAACGCGCGTGCGCGGACGAGCGTGTGGAGTCCGGGCCCGCGGTGGCGGCCGAGGTGCCGCTCACCGCGACCGACCGTGAGCGGCTCACGTTCTTTAAGTGGCGGTACGTCTTGCAGGCCGACGGGTTTGCGGTGCCGCAGGCGCGCCGGCTCACGTTCATGCGCTGGCTGTACCTGCAAGGCCGCTTGGTGGAATAGCGCCACCCACGGGGTGCAGCGGCCTTGCCGGTGCCCGCGGCCGCCAGCTACCCTGTAGGGGCCGCGCCGAGCGCAACGGGGCGCTCGGCGGGCGACGTTCCGAGGGCGAGGGAAGCCCGTGGCGGGCCTGCTCAGACGCCGGAAGGCGTCCACCTCGACCGCGGACGCGGCGCGGCATCGTCCACGGGCCTGGAGCCTGGCGACGCACCCCGACGGCGGGGGCGGCGCCCCGGCGCTCGCGACGATGATCCTCACCCCGCCATCAGCCGGCATCTCAGCGGCGAGCTGCCACGGTCTCTGGCGCCGATGGCCGCGAGCGCGACGACGCGCCCGGATGCCACCGTCTGGCAGACCTCCTAGCCGGCGCCCCAGGACGCATAGACGAAGGCAGCGAGTACCAACGGCCTTAAGGGGAACCCTCTCCGGGAATGGAGTCGCGAGCGCGGCGAACGCGCGCCACGCCTGGCCCGGCGCTCGGCGGATTGGGCGCGTCGCGCCCGAGGGCGAGCGGCCCCCGCCACGCCCGCGGGCGTGGCGGGGCCGGCGAGCGGCGTGGTAGACTCCACCGCAGGCCCGGCGGGGAACCAGGCTGGCCGTTCAGGCTGGAGGACCCAATGGAAGAGCACATCATCCGCTTCCTCCGCTTCCTCAACGACGACCGAGGGCTGACACCCAACACCGTGGCGGCTTACCAGAACGACCTCCGCCAGTTCGAAGAGTACCTGCACGCGCGCCACGCGCGCGGCAACGGCAACGGCCACGCCAGCCACGCGGACTTGCTCGACGCCGCGGACCGAACCGCCGTCACCGACTTCGTGCTGGGCCTGCGCGAGCGCGGCTACGCGCCCGCCACGGTGGCCCGCAAGATCGCCGCGATCAAGTCGCTGTTCCACTACCTGCACAAGAACTCCATCATCGCCGAAGACCCGACTGTCCACCTGGAAGCGCCGAAGGTCGGCAAGCCGCTGCCGCGGGCGATCTCGGTGAGCGAGGTCCAGCGCCTGCTCAGCTACGGGCGCGACCGCACTACTCCCGACGCGCTGCGCGACTGCGCGATGCTGGAGCTGCTGTACGCCACCGGCATGCGGGTCACCGAGCTGGTGTCGCTGGACATCGAGGACCTCGATCTGAGCGAGGGGCGCGTGCGCTGCGTGGGCCGCGGGCGGCGCGTGCGCGTGCTGCCTATCCGCCAGACGGCGGGCGAGGCCGTGCGCCAGTACGTCGAGCGCGGGCGGAGCGCGCTCCTGCGCGCGCCCAGCTCGCACGGCCCGCTGTTCCTGAACCACCGCGGCCAACGCCTGACCCGCCAGGGCTTCTGGCTGATCATCAAGGCGCGCGCCCGCGACGCCGGCATCACCACCAGCATCACGCCGCACACCCTGCGCCACTCCTTCGCGGCGCACCGGCTGAGCGACGGGGAAGACCTGCGCTCGCTGCAGGCGAAGCTCGGCCACGCCAGCATCTCGACGACCCAGATCTACACGCAGGTGGCCGGCCCGGCGGCGCCGCGGCTGGTCGAGGTGGGCAGCCGCTGACCGCGGGCCAACCGCGCGCCTCCTGGCGATCGCCGCCCTGAAGCGCTGCCCCCCGCCGACTGGCCGGGAGCCGCCCTTCAGGGCGGCACCGCTTCTGGGCCGGGAGCACGTGATATACTTTCATTGGCAGCGCCACAGCGGCTTCTAGCGCGAAAGCTCCCGGTTCCCGGGTCGCGTGGGGGGCCGCTGCCGACTGCTAGGGACTGGCGCGACGCGGGAGAGCCACGATGCTTGACTCCTTCGGCCCGGTGCTACTCTTCCTGGGGGTCGCCATCGCCTTTGCGATCATCCCGCTGGTGATCGCCCGCCTGGTCACGCCGCACAACCCCAACAGCGTGAAGCTCGAGCCGTACGAGTGCGGCGTTGAGACGATCGGCGAATCGCACGTCCAGTTCAATACGCGGTTCTATCTGTACGCGCTCATCTTCGCGATTTTCGACGTCGAGTCCGTCTTCATCTTCCCCTGGGCCGTGTCGTACGGCGGGTTGGGGCTGTTCGCCCTGGTGGAGATGGTGATTTTCATCCTGATCCTGCTGGTGGGCTTCGCCTACGCCTGGCGGAAGCGGGCCCTCGAGTGGCGGTAGCTCCCGGCGCGCTCCGGGCGGCCGCGGTGCGGCGGCTGCCGAGCGGGCCGGGGAGGGAATAGCGAGCATGGCACAGACAGTCGATCGGGCGCCGGCCGAGCCGCTCCAGACGGAGTCGCTGGTGCCGATCCCGCCCGAGGTCAAGCAGAACGTCTTCGTGACGTCGCTGAACACGCTGTTCAACTGGGCGCGCAGCAACTCGCTGTGGCCGTTCCCGCTGGGGACCGCGTGCTGCGCGATCGAGTTCATGGCGGTGGGCGCGGGCCGCTTCGACATCAGCCGCTTTGGCGCCGAGGTCGTGCGCTTCTCCCCGCGCCAGGCCGACGTGATGCTCGTCGCGGGCACGGTGACGACGAAGATGGCGCCGGTCGTGCGGCGCATCTACGACCAGATGGCCGAGCCGAAGTACGTCATCGCGATGGGCGCCTGCACGATCTGCGGCGGGCCGTTCCAGGGCTCGTACAGCACGGTGCCGGGCATCGACAATTTCGTGCCCGTCGACATCCACGTGCCCGGCTGCCCGCCGCGGCCCGACGCGCTGCTGTACGGGCTGATGCGGCTGCAAGAGAAGGTCAAGCGGCAGCAGACCATCGGCGCCCCCAAGCGCAAGTAGCCGGGGCCGGCCCTCACCCAGGGCCGGACCGTGACCCGCGAACGACGGTAGGAAGATGGCAAGCTCCGAGAGGCCCCCGGACAGCGAGAGCAGCAGCGCCCCGCCGCCCGAGCAGGTCGGCGAGCAGGCGCCGCCCAGCGGCGAGCCGGCGCGGAGCGCGCCGCCGCCGGCGGGCGAGGCCGCGCCGCGGGCGCCGCGCGCCGCGGGGACGACGCCCCCGGCGCCGGTCGAGCCAGGCGCCCCGGGGGGCGAGGTCGCCGCGCCGCCGAACGCCGGGAGCGAGCCGCCGGCGAAGCCCGCGGCCGCGCCGGCGGCGGGCCAGGGGAAAACGTCGGCCCCGGCCGGCGAGGGCGCGGGCGCGACAAGCGCGCCGGCGCCGCCCGCCAAGCCGTCCGTCGACGCGGAGGAGAGCGCCGCGGCGGAGGTGGCGAGCGGCCCGCCCGCGGGCGAGCGGCCCGCCCGCCCGCCACGCCCGGCGCCCGCGGAGGGCGCCCCGGCGGCTGAGCGCCCGGCGCGGCCCGCTCGGCCCGCCCCGGCGGCGGGCGAAGGTGGCGCCGCGGCTCCGGCGGGCGAGGGGGGCGCTCCCGCGCGGCCGGCGCGACCGACCGCGGCGGCCGGCGAGGGGGCGCCCGCGCGACCGGCGCCGGCGCGGCCGGCGGCGCGCGCCCAGCAGCCCGCGGCGCCGCCGCCGCCCGACGAGAAGGCGCTGGCGCACCCGATCAGCAAGGCGCTGGCGCCGCTGGCGCCCAACATCGACTCGCGCTTCGTGCACTCTTATCTGGAGATGGTCATTCCGGCGGAGCGGCTGCTCGAGGCGGCGCGGATGCTGCGCGAGCAGTTCGACTACGACTACCTGTCCCAGGTGACGGCGGTCGATTGGCCCGACCGCTTCGAGCTGGTCTACACGCTCTACCACCTGCAGGACTGGCAGCGGCACGTCGCCGAGGACCCGGAAGGGCCGAAGGGCATCGTGCTGCGCGTGAACCTGCCGCGCGTCGACGAGCCGCGCGTCGTCTCGCTGATCTCGGTCTGGCCCGGGGCGGACTTCCAGGAGCGCGAGGTGTACGACATGTTCGGCATCCGCTTCGTGGGCCACCCGGACCTGCGGCGCATCCTGCTGGACGACGACTTCCCGGGCTTTCCGCTACGCAAGGACTTCACGATCGACCCCGAGTACGTGCTAGTGCGACACCTGGCACGCGGGGCCGAAGGGCAACTCGATTACGTCGACGCGGGCGACGCTCACGCTTGATGCGGGGTGGCGCGCGCCGCGCGGCCGCGATTACGTGTTCTCGGGCGCTCAGCTAGCAGCACTCGGCGGTGGTGAAGGATGCCTTCATTTCTCAACAACCTGCTCGGCGGCATCAGCGGCGCGCTGAACACGTTGCTCTCGGCCGTGCTGCCGTTCGGGATCGTCCAGATCATCCTGGCGCTAATCGGCATCGCCGTCGCGGTGACGTTCGTCGCCCTGCTCGTCATGTCGCAGATATGGGCCGAGCGCAAGCTGATCGCCCGCATTCAAGACCGTGTCGGCCCGAATCGGGTCGGTCCGTTCGGCCTCGTGCAATCGGTGGCCGATGCCGTGAAGCTGCTGGGCAAGGAAGACCTGATCCCACGGGCTGCCGATCGTGTAGTGTTCGTCCTGGCGCCTCTGGCCGTGATAGTGCCGTCGCTGATGATCTATGCTGTCCTGCCGTTCAACTGGGACGCGACGATCACGCGGCTTGACATCGGGATTCTCTACGTGCTCGCGCTGGCCACGATCCCCACCCTGGGCATCATCATGGCCGGCTGGGCCGCCTACAACAAGTACACGCTGCTCGGCGGCATGCGCGCCGCGGCGCAGCTCATCAGCTACGAGGTGCCCGAGGTGCTGTCGGTGATCCCGATCGTGCTGATCGCCGGCACGATGTCTCTCTGGGGGATCGCCGATGCGCAGCGCAACGCGTGGTTCATCCTGGCGCCGGTCGTCGGGCCGTTGGCGTTCGTGACGTTCTTCATCAGCGGCATCGCGGAGATCAACCGCTCGCCGTTCGACTTGCCCGAGGCCGAGTCGGAGATCATCGCCGGCTTCCACATGGAGTACAGCGGGATGCGCTTCGCGCTGTTCTTCCTGGCGGAGTATGCGAATGCCTTCACGGTGTCGGCCATCGCGACCACGCTGTTCTTCGGCGGCTGGCAAGGCTGGATCTTGCCCGGCTATCTCTGGTTCTTCCTCAAGACGTACATCCTATTCCTGGTCATGGTGTGGGTGCGCGGGACACTGCCGCGCCTGCGCTACGATCAGCTGATGGCGTTCGCCTGGAAAGTGCTGCTGCCGATCACCCTGGTAAACCTCGTGCTCGGCGCCATCGTGCAGTACTGGCAGCTCATGAACGTCATCCCGTGGCCGGCGTTGATCGTCATCAACATCGTGGTCGTCGTGGCCCTCTACTGGCTGTACAACCGGCTCTATCGCGCGGCGCGGACCAACACGGCGCCGCCACTACTGGAAACGGCGCTCGCCGCCACGCAGGGCGCGCGGGCGTAGACGACCTAACCCCCCCGGCCCCCCTTCCCTATCACGGACGGGGGGAGCCGGCTCGGCCGACACGCGTCCTCCCCCTTCCCGCACCGGGAGGGGGGCGGGGGGGTAGGCAGGAGGTGCGTGGGTGACCGAGATCATTGCGAACATCGCCTTCTGGGTGTTCGCGATTGTCGCGCTCGCGGGGGCGTTCGGCACGGTGATGGCCCGCCGCATCTTCCACAACGCGCTGTTCCTGGTGGTCGCGCTCTCCAGCGTGGCGGCGATCTACGTGCTGCTGAGCGCGGACTTTCTGGCCGCGGTGCAGGTTCTGGTCTACACGGGCGCCATCGTCATCCTGATGCTGTTCGCGATCATGCTCACGCCGCAGCAGGTGGAGCTGCCGGCCCTGGCGGCCGGCGGCCAGCGGCTCGCCGCCGGGGTGCTGTCGGTCGTGCTATTCCTGCTCGTGACGGGTGTGATCTACAGCAGCGCGTGGCCCCTCGCCGCCCGGCCGCTCGACCAGCCGACCTCCATGCAGATCGGCGCGGCCATGCTCACCACGTACATCTTCCCGTTCGAGCTGGCTTCGGTGCTGTTGGTGGCGACGATGATCGGGGCGATCTTGCTGGCGCGCGAGGATTAGAGGAGCGGGCTTTGGGGGACACCCCCATGCCCCCGGCAGGGCGCTGCGCCCCTGCACCCCGCAAGAGGACGGAGAATGGTTGGGCTGCAGCAGTTCTTGATCCTGGGCGCGGCGCTGTTCTGCGTCGGCATGTACGGCGCGCTGGCGAAGCGCAACGTGATCGCCGTGCTGATGGCGATCGAGCTGATGCTGAACGGCATCAACGTGACACTAGTCGCGTTCAACCGCTACTTGCAGCCGCCGACGGGGGCCGCCAGCTCGCTGTTCGCCGGGCAGGTCTTCGCGCTGTTCGTGATCGCGGTCGCGGCCGCCGAGGCGGCCATCGGCCTGGCCATCGTCATCGCCGTGTACCGTCTGCGCCGCACGGTGCAGGTAGACGAGCTGGACATGCTGCGTGGCTAGCGGTCAGCGGTCGGTCGTTAGCCATCAGCGGATGGTGACGAGGCGGCTGATCAAGTGCCGTGTGGTCGGAAGCTAAGGACCAGTCTGGACGGGAAGCTGAAAGCTGAAAGCTGACTGCTAATCGCTGAGGGTACGAGATGGAACTGCTCCGCACGCTCGCGTTGGTGATCTTGCTCGCGCCGTTCATCGCGTTCCTGCTGGACTCGTTCGTCGTGCAGCGCGTCTGGCGAGCGGCGGGGCTCTTCACGATCGTCGGCGTCTTCGTCTCGTTCCTGGCGAGCTGCTGGGTGTTTCTCCTGGTAGCCGGCGGCGCGCGCATCGACGAGAGCTTCCCCTGGCTGACGATCGCGCCCGGCCTCGGCGATTTCATCGACGTGGGCGTGCGCGTGGACCAGTGGACGGCGCTGATGCTGCTCGCCGTGACGGGCGTGAGCTTCCTCGTGCAGGTCTACTCCTGGGGCTACCTGCACGAGGCGGAGCTGGACGAGCGCGGCCACGTCCACATTCACCGTGACCCCGGCTTCGCCCGCTACTTCACGTACATGGCGCTGTTCACCTTCTCCATGCTCGGCCTGGTGCTCGCCAACGGCTACCTGGGGCTGTTCATCTTCTGGGAGCTGGTGGGGCTTTGCTCGTACCTGCTGATCGGCTTCTGGTACTACCGCGGCCGCACGCTGAGCCGCCCGCTGCTGGGCGCCGCGGCGAGCGAGGGGATGACCGACGAGCGGCTCTCGCCGCCCGAGGCCGCGAAGAAGGCGTTCCTGACCACGCGCCTCGGCGACTTCGGCTTCTTGGTGGGGCTGCTGTTCATCTGGGCGCACTTCCACACCTTCCGCTTCGAGGCGATCGAGGCGGCCGTGGGCGGGATGCCCACCTGGGTGCCGACGATCGCCGCGCTGCTGGTGTTCTGCGGCGCGGTCGGCAAGTCGGCGCAGTGGCCGCTGCACGTCTGGCTCCCCGACGCGATGGAAGGCCCGACGCCCGTCAGCGCGCTGATCCACGCGGCCACGATGGTCGCCGCGGGGGTCTATTTGATGGCGCGCTCGGCGTTCTTGCTGGAGCACGCGCCGGACGCGATGGTGGTCGTGGCGGTGATCGGCGGCTTCACGGCGTTCTTCGCCGCGACGCTCGGCCTGGTGAACAACGACATCAAGCGCGTGATGGCCTACTCGACGGTCAGCCAGCTTGGGTACATGATGATGGCTATCGGCGTGGGGGCAGTTGGGGCCGGGGTGTTCCACCTGTTCACTCACTCGTGGTTCAAGGCGCTCCTGTTCCTGACCTCGGGCAGCGTGATCCACGGCACCGGCTCGCAGGACATGCGCGAGATGGGCGGCCTGCGCACGAAGATGCCGGGCACCTTCTGGGCGATGACGCTGGCGGGCCTGTCGCTGGCCGGGTTCCCGCTGTTCAGCGGCTTCTGGAGTAAGGACGCGATCGTCGGCGCGGTGTCGCACGCCGTGCTGCCGGTGAACATCGTCCCGCTGCTGCTGTTCTTCGCCGTCGTCACGGCGTTCATGACCGCGTTCTATACGGCGCGCATGATCTTCCTGACGTTCTTCGGCCGGTGGCGCGGCGACGCGCACGCGTTCGACCACGTCCACGAGGCGCCCGGGACGATGCTCTGGCCGATGCTGATCCTGATCCTGCCGGCGGTGTTCGTCGGTCTGATCTGGGGCGGAACGGTGATCCCGAATTGGAGCATCATGAGCTTCCTGGAGGGCCACCCGGTGGTCGAGGAGCTGAACTGGTCGCTGGTCGGGCTGGTCACGGCGCTGGTGCTGATCGGCATCTTGCTGGGGTGGCTGATGTACGGCACGCGCCAGCTCAGCGCCGCGGCCGTCACGCGGCTGTTCGGGCCGCTCTACGGCTGGGCGGTCGACAAGTGGGGCTTCGACAACCTCTACAACTGGCTGGTCGGCACGGTGGTCGTCGGGCTGGCGAACGGGCTGGCCCTGCTCGACCGCGGCGTGGTGGACGGCGTGGTGAACGGGCTGGCGCAGGGCACGGTCGAGCTAGGCCGCTCGTTCCGCGGCATTCAGACGGGCCAGGTGCAGACTTACGCCTGGGTGGTCTTTGGCGGCTTGATCGTCGTGGCGCTGGCGGTGGTGCTGCCGGTCGTCTTCGGCTTCCGGGTGTAACGAGCAGTCAGGTGTCAGCTATCAGCCGTCAGCAGAGGGTGCGGCAGACCAACACGACTGATGGCCGAGAACTGACGGCTGATAGCTGACGGCTGATAGCTGATCGCTGAGGGCTGATAGCTGATGGACGCGTTGCTGACGCTCGTGATCTTCTTGCCGCTGGCCGGCGGGGTGCTGGTCTGGCTGCTGCCGTCGCCCAATCCGGCGGCTGGTCCGGTCGGGCCGGAGCCCGGCTCGGACGTACACCATGGGCCGCCCGTCGCGCCGCCCAACACGCCGCGCACGGTGGCGGCGCTCGTGTCGGGGCTCGTGCTCCTCCTGTCGCTCGTGCTGTTCGTGAATTACGACCGCGCGCTCGGCGGCTTCCAGTTCCAGACGAACGTCCCGTGGATCGGCCTGCTCGGCGTCAGCTACCACATCGGCATCGACGGCATCAGCCTGCCGCTGGTCGTGCTGAACGCGCTGCTCACCTTCCTGGCGATCCTCGTCTCCTGGAACCTGGGGGTGCGCCCGCGAGAGTACTTCGCGCTCGTCCTGATCCTCGAGACGGCCGTGGCCGGCGTGTTCTCGTCGCTCGACTTGTTTCTGTTCTTCCTGTTCTGGGAGCTGGAGCTGGCGCCGATGTTCCTGCTCATCGGCGTCTGGGGCGGCCCGCGCCGCGAGTACGCGGCGATGAAGTTCTTGATCTACACGGTGCTCGGCGGCGCGTTCATGCTGCTGGGCATTCTGGTGCTGTACTTCGCCTCGGGGCTGGGCACCTTCGACATGCTCGCGCTCCAGCAGTACAATTTCGCGCCGGCCGTGCAGCTTGGCGCGTTCGTGCTGCTGTACATCGCCTTCGCGGTGAAGATCCCCGTCTTCCCGTTCCACACCTGGCTGCCCGACGCGCACGTCGAGGCGCCGACGGCGATTAGCGTGCTGCTGGCGGGCGTGCTGCTGAAGATGGGCGGCTACGGCCTCATCCGCATCGCCATTGGCCTGCTGCCGGCGGCGGCCCAGCAAGCGGCCACCGTGCTGGCGGTGCTGGCCGTCATCAACATCCTGTACGGCGCGATGCTGGCCCTGGGCCAGTCCGATCTCAAGAAGATCATCGCCAACTCCAGCGTGAGCCACATGGGCTTCGTGGTGCTCGGCGCCTCGGCCATGACCCAGATCGGGTTCGAGGGCGCCGTGCTGCAGATGTTCACCCACGGCACGATCACCGGGCTGCTGTTCATGATGGTGGGCCTGGTCTACGACCGCACCCACACGCGCGAGGTCGGCGTGATGGGCGGCCTGGCGGCACAGATGCCGAAGATCGCGACCGTGTTCGTCATCGCCGGCCTGGCGTCGCTGGGCCTGCCCGGGTTGAGCGGGTTCGTGGCGGAGTTCGTGACCTTCGTCGGCACCTTCGACTCGCATAACGGCGCCTGGTGGGGCTTCGCCGTGCTCGGCACGTTCGGCGTGGTGCTGGCGGCCGGCTACATCCTGTGGATGCTGGAGCGCGTGTTCTACGGGCCGCTGAGCGACCGCTGGAAGGGGCTGCCCGACGCCACGCGGCTCGAGATGGTCACGATAGGCGCCCTCGTCGCGGTGATCGTCCTGGTCGGCGTGTACCCGAACCTGCTGCTCGGCATGATCGCCAACAGCGTGGCTCCGATTGTGAGCAAGATACCGACGTAGTGCTGAGTGCTGAGTGCTGAGTGCTGAGCAGTCACCTCGCTCAGCACTGAACACTCAGCGCTTTGCACTTAGCACTGGAGACTGCCGTGGTCGACGCGCGTGACGTGACGCTGCTGGCGCCGGAGATCGGGCTGCTCGTCGGCGCCTTCCTGGTGATCCTGCTCGATCTGCTCATGCCCGCCGGCCGCAGCCGTCGGCCGCTCATGTATCTGGCGCTGTTCGCGGTCATCGTCGCCGGCGGCGCGGCCGTGGGGCTGTTGCCCGAGAACCGCCCGATCTTCAACGGCGCGCTGCTGATCGATACCTTCAGCACGTTCTTCAAGCTGCTCTTCCTGATCTCGACGGGCCTCGTGCTGCTCAGCTCGGGCCTATACGCCGAGCGCCTACGCCGCTGGGAGGCCGAGTACTACGCCGTGCTGCTCTTCGGCACGATCGGGCTGATGACGCTGGCGTCGGCGGGCGAGTTCATCACGCTGTTCCTGGCGCTCGAGCTGAGCAGTCTGTCGAACGCCTTCCTGGTCTGCTGGTCGAAGAGCAGCCTGAAGTCGACCGAGGCGGCGCTCAAGTACTTCATCATCAGCGTGCTGTCGTCGGCCGTCCTGATCTACGGCTTTGCGTTCCTCTACGGTCTGACGGGGCAGACGAGCCTGGCCGGGGTGGCCACGCTGCTGCGCGGGAACTTCTCGCCGGCGGTGATGCTCGCGGTGGCGATGGTCGTCACCGGGTTCGGCTTCAAGATCTCGGCGGTCCCCTTCCAGATGTGGACGCCCGACGTGTACGAGGGCGCGCCGACCACGATCACCGCGTACCTGTCGGTGGCGTCGAAGGCGGCGGGCTTCGCCGTCCTGCTGCGGGTCTTCGGCCTGACCTTCGGCGACGTGCCGGGGGTGTGGACGGGCGTCTTCTGGGCGCTGGCGCTGCTGACCATGACCGTGGGCAACCTGCTGGCGCTCGCGCAGAGCAACATCAAGCGGATGCTCGCCTACTCCAGCATCGCGCAGGCGGGCTACGCACTCGTCGGCGTGGTGGCGGCGACGCAGCAGGGCACGGCCGCGGTGGCGTTCTTCCTGCTAGCGTACATGTTCACGCAGCTGGGCGCGTTCCTGGCGGTGGTGAGCGACGTGCGCTTCGCGCCCGACGACACGATCGAGGGCTATAGCGGGCTGCACTTCCGCTCGCCACTGCTGGCCGCCACGCTGGCCGTCAGCCTGCTCTCGCTCGCCGGGCTGCCGCCGTTCGCCGGGTTCTTCGGCAAGCTGTACCTCTTCTGGGCGGCGATCCAGAGCGCCCAGGCGCCCTGGACCGCGATCTACTGGCTGGTGCTGGCAGGCGTCGTGAACTCGGCCGTGTCGCTGTACTACTACGCGAAGATCATCCGCCAGATGTACCTTGTGCCGGCGCCCTCCGAGAAGCCGGTCGTCATTCCGCCCGCCCACGCGCTCGCGCTCGCCCTCTGCGTGCTGGGCATGCTCGTCCTCGGGCCGTTCGCCGGACCGTTCATCGGGGCGGCGCAGACCGCCGCGGCAACCCTGGTGCGCTAACGCCTTCGTTCAGACCGCGTTAGCGTGGGCCTAGCGCGGAGCGGCCAATCTTCCCCGAATAGGCGCCGTGCGCCATAATAGAGGCACGGCCCTTGCTTGTAATGGGCGCCAGGCGCCGGGCGCGCGGCTTGCGCGTTTCACTGGCGCCGTACCCGCCCGTGAGCGTGGCGGCCTCCGCCCTGGTGCTCTCGCACGCTTCCCGAACAGGATGGGTCAGCGTTATGGTGCGCGACTTCCGACGCGTGCAAGACCTCACGCTGGTGCTGGCGCGCTGGGCGGTTTTTGGCGGCCTGACGTACGCCATGCTGCAGCTGCCCGACCTGCCGGTCCCGCTGCCCTTCGTCGGCGCCCTCGGCCTATACGCGCTCTTCCTGACGATCGTGTTCATCGGCGCCTGGGCGGGCACGGTGGGGTTTGCCCACGTGCAGAGCATCGGCGACCTGGGGCTGGTGACGGCGGCGCTGGTGCTGGCGCCAGATCTCTTGCTGCCGGTATACGTTGCGCTGCTCGCGGTCGCCGTGCTGATCGGGCTGCGGCGCTTCCGCTGGGCGCCCACGCTCGGCTACGCCGCGCTGGCCGTCGCCGTTGGGGCCGCGGCCTGGTCACAGGGCCTGGAGCTGATTGCCGCGCCGGTGGAGCTGCTGCTTCCGGGCGCGGTGGTGCTGTTCACGCGGCTGCTGGCCGGCGACCCGCTGCCCGCCGACTACTTGGAGCGGCGGGTCCCCGTGCGCACGGACCAAGTGCGGGCGCTCCAAGGGCTCGGTAAGTCGCTGGGCGAGCGGAGCGAGCGGCAGGAGCTGTTGAGCGAGGCGCACCGGCTGATGCTGGCCCACACGGGCGCGACCCGCGCCGCCGTCGCCCTGCTGGACGGGGCGCCCGAGGACGGCCACGTCTACACGTTCAACGGCGGCGACGCGCAATCGAAGCCGATCGTCCTGCGGCGCGATGGCACGACGCCGCCCGAGCGTGTGGTGCGGGAGGGCCGCCTACGGCTCGTCCGGCAGCGCGAGCCGTTGCCCATCGTCGAAATCCTCGGCGACCGCGGCGCCTCCAGCTTCCTGGGCGTCGCGCTGCGCTCGGGCGGCGAAACCCTGGGCGCCCTGCTCGCGTACGACAAGGAGGGCGGGCGACCGTTCGCCGACGAGGACGAGGCGTTTCTCGAGCTGCTGGCGCCCGCGCTCGCCGCGGCACTGTATGGCGGCCGGGCGGCGGCGGAGGCGGCGCAGTCAGCGGATATCTTCCCGCGAGGCCTCCTCGCCATGCTCGCGCTGCGGCGGCCCGAGGCCGACGTTCACGCTGAGCAGGTCGCCCGCTTCGCGCTGGCGATCGGCGAGCAGCTGGACCTCCCGCACGACGAGATGGTCGCGCTGCAGCTGGGGGCGCTGCTGCACGACGTGGGCGAGCTGGGCCACGCCGACGTGTACAACCGAGCGCAGATGTTGTCGGCCACGGACTACGAGCGGGTCAAGGAGCACCCCTGGACGGGCGCGCGCCTGCTCGCCGCGCTGGACCAGTCGCCCGAGGTCATCGAGATGGTCCACCAGCATCACGAGCGCTGGGATGGCACCGGCTACCCTCAGGGGCTCTCCCGCGCCGAGATCGCGCGGTCGGCGCGCGTCCTGGCGGTGGCCGACGCGCTCGACGCGATGACCGCCGAGCGCCCCTACCGCGCGCCCCGGCCCGTCCGCGACGCGCTCCAGGAGCTAGTGGGCAACTCCGGCACGCAGTTCGACCCGGCGGTGGTGCAGGCGCTGCTCGCCGTTGTGGCGCAGCACGGCGAGGGCTGGGTGGCCGCGCCCCCCCGCCGCCAGCGGCCCGTCATCGAGCCCTGGAGCGGCCGCATCCGCTACCGCACCACCTGACGCCTCGTCTCAACTCCGTCCCACCTCGACTGCTGGCCGGCTAGCGCCAGGCGTCTTGTCCCGCGAGTGGCTGTAGAATGGGCGTGAGGGACTCTCACCTCCAGCGCCGCTCCCCTTGGGAGTGAGGGGGCGGGATCGCTCGGTCTCCCTCCAGGTGAAGCGCCATCCGCAGCCTGCCAGCTTGCGCTCCGGGAGCCGCCTTGCAGCCCTACTATGCCGCCGACGGCCTGGCGATCTACCAGGCCGACAGCACCCACCTGGCCTTTCTGCCGGACGCCTCGGTCGATTTGACGGTGACCAGCCCGCCCTACAACCTGGACGTGGCCTACGACGGCTACAGCGATGCGCTCCCCTACGATCGCTATCTAGAGTGGGTGGGGCTGTGGGCGCGAGCGCTGTGGCGCGTGGCGGTGGAGGGCGGGCGGGCCTGCATCAACGTGCCGCTCGACTCGAACAAGGGCGGCAAGCGCGCCGTCTACGTGGATTACGTCGAGCGCTTCCGCGCGGCGGGCTGGACCTACCAGACGACGATCGTCTGGAACGAGCAGAACATCTCGCGCCGCACCGCGTGGGGCAGCTGGCTGTCGCCGTCGGCGCCGTTCGTCACGGCGCCAGTGGAGATGGTCGCCGTCTTCCACAAGGGGCCCTGGCGCCGGCCACCCGCCGGCCGCGCCACCGACCTCACGCGCGACGAGTTTCTGGACTGGACCCTCGGCGTCTGGAGCTTCCCCGGCGAGAACCCGCGGCGCGCGGGCCACCCGGCGCCCTTCCCCGAGGAGCTGCCCTACCGTCTCATCAAGCTGTACAGCTACGTGGGCGACGTGGTCCTCGACCCGTTCCTCGGCTCCGGCACGACGTGTCGTGTGGCCCGCCGTTTAGGCCGGCGAGCCATCGGCGCGGACGTGGACGCGGGCTACTGCGCCCGCGCCGCCGCCAGCTGCGGCGCCCCGCCCGCCCAGGTACACGGCCTGCCCACGAGGGCGTGACGGGTTGCGCGCGCGTTCACAGCTCGCCCTCGCTCGGGCGTTCTGAGGCCGACACAGGGCTAAAGCGCGCGCCGCCCCGGAAACGCTCTGCTCGCCATAAGGGCGGGGTCGGCCAGCGATGGCGCCACCTGCGCGCACGCTGGCGCCCACTCCATGCCTGCTGGCTGGCAGCCCGACAGGTCCTCGGTGGGCAGCGGCGTGGTGGGGCTGTAGAGCAGTCCCAGCGCCAGCACCCAGAGCATCGCGACGAGCACCAGAGCCACCGCGACGCCAGCCTGAAACGCCGCGTCGGAAGCGTAGCCGCGTGCGGCCTGCCGGGCCATCCCGCCAAGCGCCCGGCGCACCTGTAGCATGTACCTCTCCAGTCTGCTTGCAGGCCCGGCATGGGGTCGCCAGGCGGGCCGCCTGGCGGCGCCGCCAGACAGCCCCGCGCCCTGGACGTGTATGAAGGCGGCGTGAAAGCGCTGCACTGCCTCCTCCACGCGCCCAGTCTACGCGGGCCCGCCTGGCGGCACAGTAGCGCGGCTCACACTCTCCGAGTGAACCCGGTCACGCCGGCGCCAGCACCAGGGCCAGCTGGAGCGAGCTGCTGAGCATCACCGTGGTCGCGTGGTCCGGCTTGTTCGCGACCGCGAGCTAGATGCCTACGAGGTTCGCTACCGCGTTGTCCGCCAGCGCCACGACCACGGGGCCACCGGACGGGTGATTGGCGAGGGGCTGATGGGTCATGCGGGCGACTCAACCATTTCCAAATCGGCGGCTGATGCTCCATCTACCTCCGCCCGCTAGCCTAGAGCCAAGTCGACAGAGCAGCTGTTGCTAAGCTCTGATTCCGAGAGGCGAGGAAGCCTTGAGCATCGAGTACCTGCCGTTCCCTGCTGCGGGGCAGACGCTGCGGAAAACCGCCCTCTCTCGGTTCTCGGGCGATCTCCCGGTCGCCATCTTCGGCGGACTGGTGATGTTCGCGGTGGGCCTCGTCGTCCTGCCCCGCATCAGCATCCCGCTGCTTGACGAGGCATTCTACGTGATCCCGGCCATTCGCTTGGCGGAGACCGGCCATCTCCTACTGGAGCCGTCCATCCAACCGAGCCTGGTGTCCCAGGTGGTCTGGGGGGCGCTCTTCAGCAAGGTTCTAGGCGGCGGGTTCATAGCCGTGCGCGTGGCGGTGCTTGTGGCCAGCGCGCTCGGGGCTGTTTGCTTCTATCTCCTGCTCCGGCAGCTCGGCTGCGCGCGCCGAGCCGCGGCCGTCGCGCTCGGGGTGCTCATTTTCAACCCAATGTACATCTCGGGCTCAGTAACCTTCATGACGGAGGTGCCCTTCACGGCGCTCGTGCTGGGCACTCTCGTTGTCGGCATGGCAGGGCTACGCCGTAATCACCTGGGCCTCGTGCTTGCCGCCGGATGTCTGGCTGCCCTGGCGTTCCTCACGCGTCAGATCGGGGTGCTGCTCGTGCCCGCCCTGGCTGTAGGGTTGCTCAGCGCCCGACGGCGACGCCGCTCGGCGCGCTTCTGGCTCGCGTGGGTGCTCCCTTCTCTGCTCGCGGTCACCGCCTTCGTGCTGTGGCGCTATGGACCGGGCGCGCCCTCGGGCACCGGGTTCACCTACAGCCGAGCCATCGCGCAGTGGGGCCAGGATAGCGGCTTTGCGCTGGAAATGGCCCGCCGCGTCGCGCGGGCGATCGCCTACTTAGGCGTGTTCAGCCTGCCACTGCTCGTGATCCACGCACCGGGGCTGTGGCGGCACCTACGAGGCCTTGACCGTTACGGCAAGCGAGCGCTAGGCGCGGGTCTGCTGATCGCCGCGGCCACTTACCTTCTCGCCTGGACTGGAGGCGTCCCGCCGCTGCCGTACCTCAGCAGTCCCGATCACCCCGTGGGGGGACTCATCGCCCTGCCACTGCCCGGCGGTCGCGCCCTGCCCCGAGAAGCACTAACGGCGGTCCTGACCTTTGGCCTCTGGGCTGCGGGCGGCCTCACCCTCGGCCTCGCTCTCGGGACCACACGCCTGCCAGTCCGCCGCTGGTTCACGCATCCGCACTTCTGCCTGTACCTTGCGGGCGGTCTGCTACTTGTCGCGGCGCTATCGTCTTATGTCGTGTACGATCGCTATTTCCTCCCCTTGATGCCCCTCGCGATGATCGTCTGCCTGGCGGGGACCCGTGCGGTACGGCCATCGCTGCCGCTAGCCGCCCTGGTCCTGGCGCTGTCGGCCACCGTGAGTACTGCCTTCATGCTGGACAAGACCCAGCGGCTATCGGCGGCCTGGGGAGCCGCAGCGGACTTGGTGGAGGCAGGTGTACGAGCCAACGACATCGACGCGGGACTCGAGTGGGCGGTATGGTGGAGCCTCTGGCCCAGTTACCCGGTCGGTGAAGGCGTGCAGGGCAGCCTGGGCCGGGTGCGGCCGTGGGCAAATCGTCCCTATCAGGTCACGCCCTCGCTGCTGCCCGGCTACGTCGTCGAGAGAACGTATTATGTGTGGACCCCGCTCCACTTGCGGGCCCAGCCACTCTACGTGTTGCACATCGGCGCGGCCCCCCGCCCGCCGGAGACGCACCAATAGTATGCCCCGGGAGTCCGCGGCTCACGGCAACAGGCGCTACGCGGGGACATGCCCCGATGTCGCTCGTCAGCCCGCAGTCGGCCGCGCCGCGGCAGCGGCCAGCGCCATCTGCTGTCGCCGCCCCCTGAACCGGCGGACGCCTTCCAGCAGGGCGAGCGCGGCTATCCCGAGAGCCAGCAGGTTCCCGCTGTCCGCCTCCGGAATAATCGGCACGGCCGGGACGCCGGCGGCCGGCGGGGGCGGCGGCGGCAAGAGGACCGGCGGGGGCGGCGGGGCGAGCGGCAGGACCGGCACGGGGACCGTGACGGGCACGGGCACCGGCAACGGCCCAGGCACGGGCACCGGCAGGGGGTGGCGGCGGTGCCGGGGCACGATCGGTATCTGGGCCACGCCGGGGCCATCCGCGGGGTCCGACACATCCGCGGAGACCGTCCTCGCGGCCGGTGCCACGCCGCTCAACACCACGACACATCCCAGGACGACGAGCGTTCGGGCCAACCGCATGGACAGCCTCCCTCAGCGTGCAGACGCCTGACCTGCCCCAGTCTAACCGGGTCCCGGCAGCGCGTAAAGAATTACGACACGTAACGAATCACCTTGCTCGCGGCCTTCCGCCGCCCGCTCCGGCCCGCCGGCCAGCCCGTGCGGCGCCTCGGGCCGTGCTCCTCGGTGGCGCACGGTACGCCGGACTGGCGAGAAGAGTTCGAACGGCTCTGTCGCGCCGGCCGTCGGAGCCGCTATGGTGCAAGCAGCGAGCGACGGCCTTCCGGGGCTGCGGGGCCGGCTGCAGTTGGTGGAGCGGCCCGCACCGCCGAGGAGGATCTCGTGGCGATCGACCCCAGCACCGCCAGCGGCAGCGCGCCGAGCGCCTGGCCCTCGCACCAACACCAGCTGCGGCCCGACGTGGCCCGGGCCGTCGCCGACACGCTCGGGATGAGCGTGCAGGGCCTACAGAGCCAGCTACAGAGTGGGCAGCACCTGAGCGACATCGCCAAGGCCCATGGCGTGTCCACCCAGGACCTGCGCACCGCGATCGAGGCGGCTCGGGAGAAGACGACCGAGGCCGCGGGAGCCGGCAGCGGCGGCGCCTCGGTCCCCGTCCATCATCACCACCATCAGCAGGCGGACCCAACCGGCGGCATCGATCAGCAGATCGGGCAGCAGGTGCTGGGCGCGATTGCGGACAAGCTGGGCGAGAGCGCGAGCGACCTCACGTCCCAGCTGGCCGGGGGACAGGACCTGGGCCAGCTGCTCCAGCAGAAGGGGCTTTCCACCGACGACCTGCGCGCGGCGGTCCAGCAAGTCGTGCAGGGCTTCATGCCCTACGGAGCCAACGGGTCCACGCAGGCCGGCGCGGCGACGCCGCCGCTCGCGCAGGTCGATGCGGTAGCCTAGCGGACCGCGCGTCGACCGAGGCCACGGCGCTCGACGGCGCTGCCGCCGGCGGGGCGCCGAGCGGCTGGCGCGGCGCGGGCTATAGTGTAGCGGGTGCCGCGCGCCACGCCGTCCGGAGGTCACCACATGCACACGCTCGCTCCGGTCGTGTCCCTGGTGGACGTGGACAATACGCTCCTCGACAACGACCGCGTGGTCGACGACCTGCGACAGTACGTCGAACGAGCGTTCGGGCCAGCGTGCTGGGAGCGCTACTGGGCCATCCTGATGGCGCTGTCCGACGAGCTTGGCTACCGCGACTATCTTGGCGCGCTGCAGCGCTACCGCATCGAGCACCCGCACGAGCCCGAGCTATGCGCCCTCTCCTTCTTCTTGGTGGACTACCCGTTCGCCAAGCGGCTCTTTCCGGGCGCGCTCGACGTGCTGGCGCGGCTGCGCACCTGGGGGCCGACCGTCATCCTCTCGGACGGCGACGTGGTGTTCCAGCCGCGCAAGGTGCAGCGCTCGGGCATCTGGGACGCCGTTGAGGGCAACGTCCTCATCTACGTCCACAAGGAGCGGGAGCTGGACGACGTCGCGGCCCGTTACCCGGCCGAGCACTACATCCTGGTCGACGACAAGCTGTACATCCTCGCCGCGATCAAGGCCGCCTGGGGCACGCGCGTGACGACCGTGTTCCCCCGCCAGGGACACTATGCCCACGACCCGCAGATTCTGGCCGCGAACCCGCCGGCGGATGTGAGCATCGATCACATCGGCGATCTGTTGGCGTACGACCTGCCGACGCTGCTCGCGGCGGCGCGCGCTCCGGTTGCCGGCGAGGCCGTGGCCGGGGAGCCCGCGGTCCCCGGCCGCGAGGAACGGGAGCGCTGAGCGGCGCGCTATCCCGCGCCTGCTACTGGCCCGTGGCGGCCCGGTCCACGTACCAGCGCAGCTCGCCCGCCGTGGGCTGGACCCGGCCGGCGGGGACGCCGGGGTCGCCCGCCAGCGCACGGGCGAGCGCGGGCGCCTTGTCGCGGCCCGCGACGAGGAACGCGACCGCCCGCGCCGCGTTGAGTACGGGCAGCGTGAACGTGACCCGCGGATGCGGCATGTAGTCGATCTCGCTGGGCACGACGAGGCGGCGCGTCTCGTCGACCGCCGCGCCGCCCGGGAAGAGCGAGGCGGTGTGGCCGTCGGGCCCCATGCCGAGCAGGATCAGGTCGAAGATGGGCAGGTCCTCGACCTCCAGGCCGAAGTGGCCCCGTAGCTCGCGCTCGTAGTGGGCCGCCACGGCGACGGGCGGACCGGCCTCGGTGGGCACACGGTGGACGTTGCGCGCCGGGATGGGCACCCGCGACAGTAGCGTCTCGTAGGCCATGTAGTAGTTGCTGTCCGGATCGTCGGGCGGCACGCAGCGCTCGTCTCCCCAGAAGACGTGCAGCCGGTCCCAGGGGACCGTGTCACAGAGCGGCGGCGCGGCCAGCAGCTCGTGCGTGCGCCGCGGGGTCGAGCCGCCGGACAGCGCCACGGCGCAGGTGCCCCGCGCGGCCGCCGCGGCCAGCGTCTGCGCGATGTAGGGCGCGGCCTGACGGCTCAGCGCCTCCGCGTCGGCGGCGACAATCACGCTGCGGGTCGGATGCTCCGTCATCAGCGGGCCGCCTCGGGCTTGAGTACCATCGATCGCGTCTCCCCCTTTACCGAACCAGCCGCCCCACCATCGCCAGGCTCTCGGCATAGAATCGATCGCGTCTCCCCCTTTACCGAACCAGCCGCCCCACCATCGCCAGGCTCTCGGCATAGATTGGATCGGCGACGGCCCGCTCCAGCTCGTGCGCCAGCAGCTCAGCCGGGCGGGCCTTGCCGAGTGGCGCCGTGCGCTCGATCTCGCGCACTCCCGGCAGCACGGCGCGGGTGATACCGCAAGCCGCGTCGTCGCCCACCCGCACCTCGAAGCTCGCGGCCGTCGCGTCGGTGCCAGCGGCCAGCGTCACGGCCAGCAACGCCCCAGCGGGCAGGTGGCTGCTCGGCCGCGGCCGAATGCGGACCGTGATGCCCTCGCCATCGGCGCCCGGCTGGAGCGGCGTGAACAGGCTGTCGAGGGCGCCCCGTGCGGTCGTGACCGTCTCCGGCTCCCAGCTCAGGCGCGCGGCCAGCCAGCCCACGAGCAGAAGCGGCGCGGCGCTGACCACGCCGCTCGGCGTCAAGGCGTACTCGACCGTCACGCGGCGCAGGCGGTGCTGGTAGGGGCGGGCGTCGGGCGGGTCGAAGAACTGGGCGATGAGCTGGCACCAGGGCGCGATGCGCCGCCAGCCGAGGTCGCCTAGCTCCAGGTTCTTGTCGCTGCCGGCGGCGCAGGCGTCGAGCGCGGCTAGCCCCGCCAGCGCGTCGGGAAACTCGGCCGAATCGACGATTAACCGGTCGCAGAGGCGCAGCAGCGGGTCGTTGGAGCCAGGCGGACGGCCGAGCCACCAGAGATAGGTCGGCAGGTTGCTCATCAGCAGCGGCTCAACGACGCTGGCAAGATGAAGCGCCGTGGCGCCCCGGGCTAGCAGCCGCACCTCCTCGAAGCACAGCTGGGTCTGGCCGCCGGGGCCGCGCGCCCGCTGCGTGCGCACGCTCGCGTCGAGGCCGTCAGTGGCGGCGTCGGGCGCGGTCACGAGCAGCAGGGTCCGCGACGGGTGCCGGATCGCCAGCGAGGCCATCGCCTCGCTAGCGCGGTCGGCCTCCCCATCCTCGTCGGCGTGGACCACGAGGTTCAGCACGCTCGCGCGCGGCGGCGGGTGCGCCGCCGTGCCGTGCGCGATTGGGGTCGACAGCTCGCGCAGGTTGCGCTGGAGCTGCCGCTCCACATCGGCCACGGAGACGTTCTGGGCCTCCCAGACGGCCGATTCATGGGCGGAGTGGTGCGTGCTGCGTGCCGGGTTCCGCGCGGCGGGCGCTTGCTCGACGCTCATTCTGTTCTCCTCCCGCCGGGCCGGAGCGATCGGGGTGTCGTGGCCAGGTCCAGTAGGCGCCCGCCCCGCCCGGCACTCGGTACGCGGCACGCAGCACGCGTCACGGCCGGTGCCAGTGCCGGCCGTCGCGGCGGATCAGCTGGTCGGCCGCGGCGGGGCCCCAGGTGCCGGCGGCGTAGTTCGGGAAGGCCGGCTGCTCCCGCGCCCAGGCGTCGAAGATCGGCGTCACGAAGCTCCAGGCCTGCTCCACCTCGTCGGCCCGCATGAACAGCGTGCGGTCGCCCAGCATGCAGTCGAGGAGCAGCCGCTCATACGCGTCGGGCGACTCGACCAGGAAGCTGCTGCCGTAGTAGAAGTCCATGTTGACCGAGCGCAGCTGCATCACCGGCCCTGGCACCTTCGCGCCGAAGCGCAGCGTGATGCCCTCGTCGGGCTGCACGCGCAGCACGAGCAAGTTGGGGTCGAGCCCCAGTGCGGCGGCGCCGCCGAAGGGCACGTGCGGCGCGGGCTTGAACTGCACGACGATCTCCGTCGAGCGCTTGGGCAGCCGCTTGCCGTGGCGCAAGTAAAACGGCGTGCCGGCCCAGCGCCAGGTGTCCAGGTACAGCTTCAGCGCCACGTAGGTCTCGACGTCGGAGTTGGGCGCCACACCAGGCTCCTGCCGATAGCCCGGCACGTGCTGGCCGCCGATCCAGCCCTCGCCGTACTGTCCGCGCACGACCTGCTGGGTGAAGCCGGCCGGCGAGATCGGGCGCAGCGCGCGCAGCACCTTCAGCTTCTCGTCGCGCACGGCCTCGGCCTCGAACGTCACGGGCGGCTCCATGGCGACCATCGTCAGGAGCTGCAGCATGTGGTTCTGCACCATGTCGCGCAGCGCGCCCGCCTGCTCGTAGTAGCCGCCGCGGTCCTCGACGCCGATGCTCTCCGCGACCGTGATCTGCACGTGGTCGATGTGCTGCTCGCTCCAGAGCGGCTCCCACAGCCGGTTCGAGAAGCGGAACGCCATGATGTTCTGGACGGTCTCTTTGCCCAGGTAGTGGTCGATGCGGAAGATCTGGTTCTCGCGGAAGACCGATTGCACCGTCCGGTTGAGCAAGCGGGCGGTCGTCAGGTCGCGGCCGAAGGGCTTCTCGATGACGATTCGCACCCAGCCGTCGGGGGCCTCCGAGCGATTGAGGCTGGCCGCGCCCAGCTCGCGGACGATCGCCGAGAACACCGTGGGCGGCGTGGCGATGTAGAACAAACGGCGCCCGCAGGTGCCCCGCGTGCGGTCGAGCTCGTCCAGCTGTGCCCCCAGCCGGGCATACGTCTCCGGCTCGCTCGGGTCGCCCCGCAGGTAATAGATGCCGGCCGCGAAGCTCTCCCACACCTCCGGCCGCAGCGGGCGCGTGCGGGCGTACTCCTCGGCGGTCTCGCGCAGCATGTTGCGGAACGACTCGTCCGTGTAGGCGTGGCGGGCTACGCCGACGACGGCGAACTCGGGCGGCAGCAGCCGCTGCAACGCCAGGTCGTAGAGGGCCGGGATCAGCTTGCGGCTGGTCAGGTCGCCCGAGGCGCCGAAAATGACCAGCGCGCACGGCGGCGCCGTGCGCTCGCGGCGCAACCCCTCGCGGAGCAGGTTGGGCTCCTCGCCGTGTAGAGTCGGCGCGAGAAGCGCGGCGTCCAGCGCGTCGGGCGCGGGCGAGGCGGTGGTGGGGCTCGTCGAAGCGGCCTGCGCGCGGGCGGCATCGACCATAGCGGCTCCCCCTCCTGCTGGGATCCTCAAGTACTATACAACGCACTTTTTGGGCCGGACGTCCGGCGCCGCGCTCAGCCGCCTGTCGGCGATTCGCCCTCGTGCTCGCCCAGCATCAGGCTGCACGACACGGGCGGCGGACCCGCGGCAGTGTCCGTGCCCACGAGCAGGTCGTACAGCCGCTGCTGGCGGGCGAGTGCCGCCTGGTAGCGCGCGTGGTGGGCCGGGTTGGGCGCGAACGCGGCGCCCAGCTCGGCCGGCACCGCCTCCACGCTCGGGATGGCGCCCAGCGCCTCCAGCGCGAGGAGCGCCGCGCCGCGGCTGGACGCCTCGCCCTCGGCGGAGAGCGTCAGCGGGCGGCCCACGGCGTCGGCGATGATCTGCGTCCAGGTGGGCGAGCGGAGCAGCGCGCCGCCCGTGGCGATGAGCTGCTGCGCGCCCGGCACGACCGCGTCGAGGATGCCGGCCAGCAGCGCGAACCGCAGCGCCACCGCCTCCAGGCCGGCTCGCAGGATGTCTACCGGCTTCGTGGCGAGCGTCAGACCGACGACGGCCCCGCGCGCGACCGACGCCCAGCCGGGGCTGCGCTCGCCGGCCAGGAACGGCAGCACCGTCAGGCCGTGGCTGTCGGGGGGCAGGGCGGCCACGGCGGCCTGGAGCGCGGGGCCGTTCTCCAGGCGCAGGGTGTCGTCGAGCCACGCGAACAGGTTCCCGCCATTGTTCAGCGCGCCGCCCATCACGAACCGCGCCGCGTCCACGCGGTAGCACCAGGCGCCCCAGGGAATCGCCACCTCGGGCGCCCGCCAGGCCACGCGTAGCGCTCCCGACGTGCCGACCATCAGCGCGAAGCGGTCGCAGGTCACGCAGCCGCAGCCCACGTTGCTGCACGCCCCGTCGCCGCGCGCCGGGTACCACGGCACGCCGCGCAGCGCGGGCCAGCGGGCCGCGTACGCTGGCCGCAGGCCGCTGAGCGGCGCGTCGGAGAGCGGCGCGAGCTTGTCCGGATCGAGGGGGATGGCGGCGAGCACCATCGGGTCCCAGTCGCAGGTATGCTGGTCCAGCAGCCCGGTGCCCGAGGCCATCGACACACTGTTGTGCGTCTCCCCGAACAGCTGGAGGTAGAGGTACTCGCCGAACGACAGCCAGCGCCGCGCGCGTCGCACCACGTCGGGCCGCGTCTCGGCGAGCCAGCGCAGCTTGGCCGGCCAGTAGCTCCAGTGCAGCACGCAGCCGGTGCGGGCGTGGACGGCGCGCTCGTCCAGTGTCGCGCGGAGCGCGCGGACGGCGGCGTGGCTGCGCGCGTCGGCCCACAGCAGCACGGGAGTGATCGCCCGCCCCTCCGCGTCCACGCCAAGCAGGCTGTGCCAGAACGTCGCGGCGCCGACGGCGCGCACGCCATCCACCGCCGCCGGCGCGTCCGCCGCCAGCCTATCGAGGAGCGCCGCGGTGCAGGCGACCAGCGCGTCGGCGTCGACCTCGGCGCCACCGTCGGGCGTGGTGTCGAGCGGCACGGAGCCGCGCGCCGCCGCGGCCGCGACCGCGCGCCCGGCGGCGTCGTACACCATCGCGCGCGCCGACGAGGTGCCCACGTCCAGCGTCAGCACCAGGGGCGACCGTGCGTCCGCCAGCGCGACCTCGCCCACCGTCCTGCTCCTTGCCACTCCGCTGCTATAGCCAGGATACTGCGTGGGCGTTCGGGTGACCTAACCCCCCCGCCCCCCTTCCCTCTCAAGGAAGGGGGGAGCCCCCCCGGCCTCGGCCTCCTCCCCCTTCCCCCAATGGGGGGGGGCCGGGGGTAGGTCCGCTCTCGGCCCTGTGCTACACTCCCCGTCGGGGCGAGGGCGCGGCGAGGCGCCCAGTACGGGCACGGTCAGGGAGGAATCATGACGCTGAAGGTCGAGAGCCTCCGGTCGATCAACTGGAATGCCGTCGATCCGCGGGCGGCGGAGCGGTTCTACACCGAGGTGTTGAACGGCCAGGTGCTGCGGCGGATGCACATTCGCGGCACCGAAGTCGCCGACGTGGCGCTGGGCAACGTCGTGCTGGGCCTGTTCGACGCCTCCGCGCAGCCGGCGCCGGGCGTGCCGCATCACACGCTCCAGATGGCGTGGCCGAACGACGAGGCGACCGCGCGGGCGGAGCTGGAGGGGGCGGGCGTGACCGTCGAGGGCTCGCGCGTCCACGGGCCTGGCCCGGGTTTCTCGCTCTACGTCACCGACCCGCTCGGCAACGCCCTAGAGCTTGCCTGGGACCCGCCGGGCTCCGCCCACGGATGACGGCCAGCACGCCAGCGGCTGCTGCCCGGCCGGCGCAGCGGGCGGTGGAGCGCCCGTGCGTCGCCATGTTCGACGTGAACGGCACGCTGGTGCTGGGCGGCGAGGCGATTCCGGGCGCGGCGGCGGCGCTCACGGCACTCAGCCGCCGCCTGCGCGTCTGCTACTTCAGCAACGACCCGCGCGGCGCCGAGGCGATCGGCGCGCGTCTTCTCGAGGCCGGCTTCCCCGTGGAGCCGGGGGCCGTCCTAAGCGCCATCCAGGTGGCGGCCAGCCGCGTGGGCCGGCGCTACGCCGGCCAGCGCGTGCTGACGATCGCGGGCGCGGGCCTGCGCGAGGCGCTGCGCGCGGAGGGTGTCGAGGTCGTGGACGAGCCTCCGGCCGCCGCGGTGATCGTCTCGGGCGCGCGGCTGTTCACTCCGGAGGCGCTAACCGTCGCCTGCGAGGCGATCTGGCACCACGGCGCGAAGCTGTACGCGAGCAGCCTGGACCGCCGCGTGCCCTACGGCCCCGGGCGCTTCGCGCCCGGCACGGGCGCCGTCGCGCAGGCGCTGGCTTGGGCCACCGGCGCGACGCCGGAGGTGCTCGGCAAGCCTTCGCCGCTCGCCGTGGAGGCGGCCCTCGGGCTGCTAGGCGCGCCGCCGGGCGCGGCCGTCGTCGTGGGCGACTCGCTGGGCGAGGACGTGGTCCTTGGCCAGCGGCTCGGCGCGCGGACGGCGCTCGTCCTCTCCGGCGTGGCCACCCGCGAGCACGTCGCGGCCCTCGCGCCCGACCAGCGCCCCGACCTGGTCCTCGACTCTGTGAGCAACGGCCTCGTGGAGTGGATCGAGAGCCTGTGCGCCGACTGAACGCTCACGGTCGCCGCGTCGGCAAGGCGGAAATTCTAGTCTCCGTCCTTCTGCTCGCGCTCGCCGCGACCGCTTGCGCGAGCGCCCGGGCCGATGCTGGATCGGCCTCGCCTGCCGTCGACGTGCTCCCACCGGGGAATCCGCCGCCACTCGAGCGGCCCGTCCCGCGGCCGGCACCAGCGTCCGTCGGGGATCGGTCACTCGCCACTCCCGACCGATCCACCGCGACAACTGAGGCATCCAGCGCGCCACCGTCCGACGATCCGAAGGTCGCTGCCGCCCTCGGCGCGCTGGCCAGCGACGAGGACCGCGTTGGGCAACTGCTGCTGCTCGGGTGGATCGGCGATACGGCGGAGGCCGCGCGGCCGACGCTGCGCGAGCTGCGGCCGGGCGGCATCGTCTACGTGGACAACGCGCGCCTGGCGGACGACGCGCGAGCGATCAACGCCGCGCTGCCGAGCATCGCCCAGGAGTATGGCGTCCTGCCGCCGCTGATCGCGGTCGACCACGAGGGCGGCACCGTGCAGCGCATCCGCGACGTGCCGAATCTCGGCTCGAACGCCGAGTTCGCGGCTAACGCCCCCTCGGATCGCGACGCCTGCCTGCGCGGCCAGGAGCACGCGCGGCAACTGCGCGCGATGGGCTTCACGATGAACCTGGCGCCGGTGCTGGACGTGAACAACAATCCCGCGAACCCGGTGATTGGGCCGCGCTCGTACGGCGCCGACCCGGCGCTGGTGGTGCGGCTGGGCAGCGCCTACGTGCGCGGGCTGCAAGGCGGCGGCATCGCGGCCGTGGGCAAGCACTTTCCGGGGCACGGCAATACGTCGGTCGACTCGCACGTCCAGCTGCCGAGCTTGCCACAGACCGAGGCGGAGCTGGAGCACATCGAGCTGGTGCCGTTCCGCCGCGCGATCGAGCCGGACACCGACATCGCGGCCCTGATGTCCGCGCACATCGTCTTTCCTGCCGTCGATCCGTCGGGCCTGCCGGCCACGCTGTCTTACCCGATCATCACCGGCCTGCTGCGGCAGAAGCTCGGGTTCGACGGGCTCGTCATCAGCGACGACCTGGCGGGCATGCGCGCCATTACCGACAACTTTGCGCCCGGCGCGGCGGCCGTCCAGGCGGTGGGGGCCGGGGTGGACATGCTGATCATCGGCGGCGGCGTGCCGCGCCAGCGCGAGTCGCGCGATGCACTGCTCGGCGCGCTCGCCTCCGGCGCGCTCAGCCGCCAGCGGGTGGACGATGCGGTGCGACACGTGCTGGCGGTGAAAGCGCGCTTTGGCCTGCTCGGCGGGGCCGCCGCTGCTGGCCCAGGCTGCGGCGCGTGAGATACTCGGAGTGATAGGCCACGACCGGACGGCGCGTCCCGCCCCCGCGTCCCGAGCGTACGGAGTGGGTCCATGATGTTCCCGAATTGCCGCGCGCTGGCCCGGGGCGCGCTCGTCAGCGCCGCGACCCTGGCGCTGGCGCTGGCGGCCTGCGCCCCGGCGGGGCAGCCAGCCAGGCCCGCGGCCACCACGGTGGTACAGGCGACCGCGCCCGCCACGGGGAGTGCGGCCGCGGCCGCGCCGACGAGCCCGCCGGGCCCGAGCGCGGGCGCGGCGCCAGTGAAGGTCCAGGTGGCCCTTCAGGGCGCAGCGAGCGATGCAGGCGTGTTCGTGGGCATGGAAGCCGGCTACTACCATGAGGCGGGCATCGAGGTCGAGCCGGTGATCGTGCGCCAGCTGCCGGACATGCTGCCCATGCTGTTCTCGGGGCAGGTGCAGGCCGCGGGCGTCGGCATCAACGGCGGCACGTTGAACGCGGTCGGCCGCCAGGCCGGCTTCAAGCTGGTGGCCGACAAGGGCTCGACGACGCCGGGGCACGGGTTTCTCGCCTGGGTGGTGCGCAAGGACCTGGTGGACAGCGGCCGCTTCCGCGCGGACGGCGACCTGCGGGGCCTAACGTTCGCCATGACGCCGCCGCTAGAGGCCACGCAGAGCATGGTCGCCTTCCAGCGACTGCTTGCCAGCCAGAACCTGCGGCTGGAGGACGTGGACGTGAAGCCGCTGCCGTTCGGCGAGATGCCGGCCGCCTACGCGGGCGGCGCGATCGACAGCTCGTTCTTGCTGGAGCCGCTGGTGTCGGCCGGCGTGCAGAACGGCCTGATCGTGCGCTGGCGGGGCGTGGACGAGATCTACCCGAACCTGCCGCTCGGCCTGATGGCCTACGCCACGCGCTTCACCGAGAGCCAGCCCGACGTAGCGCGCGCGTTCATGGTCGCCTACGTGCGCGCCGTGCGCCTGTATCTCGATGCGATGGACCACGGCCGCAACCGCGACACCGTTATCGCGGCGCTCACCCACAACACCGATGTGAAGGACCCCGCTGTGTACGAGCGCATGGTGCCCACGGGCCTCGACCCCGACGGCCACATCGCCGCCGACGCGCTGGCGGCGTCCATCGACTACTACCGCACGGCGGGGGCGCTGACCGAGCCCGTCGACGTGGCCACGGCCGTCGACAACCGCTGGGTAGACCATGCGCGCGAGCAGCTCGGGCCGTACCAGCCGTAAGCCCCGGGAGGAGCGGTGACACAGTACTACCGCGACCTGCGCGAGTTTCTCGCCGCGCTCGAAGCTCACGACATGCTGGTCCGCTACACGGAACCCATCGACAAGGACACGCAGCTGCAGCCGCTCGTGCGGCTGCAGTTCCGCGGCCTGTCCGAGGCGCAGCGCAAGGGGTTCCTGTTCGAGCAGGTGACCGGCGCCAACGGCCGGCGCTTCACCATGCCCGTGGCAGCCTGCTGCATGGCGGCGTCGCGGGCGATGTACGCCCTCGGCCTAGGCTGTGCGCCTGACCGGATCGGGGCGCGCTGGGCGCAGGCGCTGGCGCATCCCGTCCCGCCGGAGGTGCTCGCGCACGGCCCGGTGCAGGAGGTGGTGTACACGGGCGCGGCGTTGCAGCAAGCGGGCGGGCTGGACATGCTGCCCATTCCGCTGGCCACGCCTGGCATGGACAACGCGCCCTACACCAGCGCGTCCTACTGGATCACGAAGGACCCCGAGACGGGAATCCGCAACGTGGGCACCTATCGCGGGCAGCTCAAGAGCCCCTTGCGTCTGGGCTGCTACCCGGCCAGCCCGCAGAAGGGCGTGGCCGTCCACTGGCGAAAAGCCCGGGCGCGCGGCGTGCCGCTGGAGGCGGCGGTGGTGCTGGGCGCGGCGCCGCACGTCGCCTATCCGGCCGTCGCCTTCCTGCCCCGCGACGTGGACGAGCTGGCGGTCGCGGGCGGTTTCGCGGGGGAGCCGCTGCCCCTGGTGCGCTGCCAGACCGTCGATCTGGAGGTGCCGGCGGCTGCCGAGATCGTGATCGAGGGGCGCATCGCCACCGACTACTTGGAGGAGGAGGGGCCGTTCGGCGAGTTCACGGGATTCATGGCGCGGCGCGAGTTCACCTACTACCTGGAGGTCACGGCGATCACCCACCGCCGGGACGCCATCTACAACCTGTTCCTCAGCCAGTTCCCGCCGAGCGAGTCGAGCAAGATTCGCCAGATTGCGATGGAGAACACGATCCGCCGTTTCCTGAGCGTCGAGCGCGGCTTTAGCGGCATTCGCGACGTGGCGGTTCACGAGAGCGCCAGCAGCCAGAACTTCACGGTGATCCAGGTGAGCCGCGCTGATGGCGCCGACCCGCCGGCCATCCTGGCGGCGATGGCGCAGCCGGACGCGCGCAGCGGCAAGATGGTCGTGGCCGTGGACGAGGATGTGGACCCTCATGACGCCGACTCGGTACTGTGGGCGATGGCCTGGCGCATGCAGCCGCACCGCGACCTGGAGGTGCGGTCTGTGCCGCCGCACGAGATGGACTACTCGGTGATGCCCCCGGCGGAGGGCGTCGGCACGGCCGAGGGCCAGGCAGCGTCGATGCTGCTGATCGACGCTACCCGCAAGTGGCCCTACCCGCCGCAGTCGCTGCCCACGCGCGAGTACATGGAGGACGCGCTGCGCCTGTGGCAGGCGGCAGGCCTGCCCGAATTGCGACTGCGCGAGCCATGGTACGGGCGCCCGGAGGGCGTGTGGACGGCCACCGACCGCGAGGAGGCGGCGCGCGCCGTCCGCGGCGACTACTACGCGACTGGCGAGCGCATGGCCCGCGAGCGGCGCCCGTCATAGCGGGAGCTGCCAGTCCTCCCCATTGACCACCTGGCGAGACGGCGGCATGCGCTCTTGCTTGACAGATACGCACAAATGTTCTATGAATGAAGGGAAACGGTCGCGCGGCAGCGGAGCGGAGCCGGGAGATGAGCGCGGAGATTGACCTCGCCTACTGGCGCTGGGGGACTGGCCGTCCGCGCCCGCCGCTCGTCCACCTCAGCGAGGCCGAGCTGGCCCGCCTGCGTTTCCTGCGCTGGCTCGTGCTCACGGGGCGCCTCACCTCCTGACGGCCGGTCCGTCGCCGTGCGCGCGGCCTCACATCCCTCCCTGACGTCCGGTGCCTATCCAATCACAAATCGTGAGGATCGCCGGGCCAGGCGTTGCCTGCTGCGTGCGCCACGCGGCGCGCGAGCCGGGTGGATAGCCGCAAGGGCACTCCTGGCACCCTGGGAAGCGAAACTCCGCGTACCGGAAAAGAGGCGCTGTGTTCCGGTGCGCACGGCCACGTCAGTCCATGGAATGAAGAGGGCTGGCGAGACTGGTCCGAAGGGCCAGAGCACAGCTAAGACCGAAACGCTGACCCACGTCACCGCGAGCATACCGACGATGAGCCCCAGCGCGAGCGCATTCGTGAGGGGGGAATCCATCCCGGCGGCCTCGATCTGCCCAGGCACTCTCAGCGGAAGACGGTGGCGCGTAGGGCGAAGAAGATGATGGCGCTGAGGGTCAGGAACGGCAGGTAGGAGACGTGGAGCAGCTCGCGGCTGCGGTTGGTGATGAGGAAGTAGAAGGCCACGACACTCGCTAGAAAGCCCCACGCCACGCCAACCACGACAATGCCCGGCCAGCCGACGACGAGGCCCACGCAGAGGGGCGCGCGGCCGCACAGGAGTCGGCGGCCCACGGGCGCGGCGAGGGGCGCCCCGAGAAGGCCCAGCGTGAAGCCGGCGCCGCCGGCCGCGAACCCGTGAACGAGCTGTTCGGGCGTTGCCGCGAGCAGGACGAGCGCGGCCGCGTAGCCGATGCAGGCGACGCTCAGCACGCCGTCGGGCAGCCCATCGTGCAGGCTCTCGTAGAACGTGAGCACCGTGAGCAGCGTGAGAAGCGACAACCAGAGCGCGACCTGGATCGTCATGGTTCCCTCGTCGGGGCGCCCGCCTCCCCCTGCATCGTACGTCGCGCGTCGCGTTCTGGCAAGCAACTGCCCGGCTAGGTGGCGGCGCGAAGCGGGTCAACGTTTGATTCCTAGCAGGCGCGTCCGTAGAATGGGGCGCGTGTCCCAACGAGGTGCGACAGGCAGCGAGCGGGCGTCATCGCTGACGCCTGCCGAGGAGGGAAGATGGCGCGACTGACACGGATCCAGCACGAGGGGATTCCGGTCAAGGACCTCGACCGCTCCCGCGCCTTCTACGAGGGCGTGCTGGGGCTGAAGACGCTGCCGCGCCCCGCGTTCGGCCCAGGCGTCTGGCTGGCCGATGCGAGCGGCGTGCCGCAGATCCACCTCATCGTCAGTCAGGCGCCCGTCCCCGGCGTCGACGCCCGGCCCGACCCGACGGCCCGCCACACGGCGTTCCTGGTCGAGGACTACGAGGGTCTGAAGCAGCGCTTCGCGCAGCACGGGGTGCGATACACCGAGGCTACCAACAGCCCGGCCGGGGTGGCGCAGCTTACCGCGGTCGATCCGGACGGCCACGTGCTGGAGTTCCAGCCGGCCGCGCACTACGGCGATGCGATTTACACCCCGGGCTTCGAGCCGCAAGAGGATTGAACGCGGCGACCCTGCTTTGTGGCATGGCCGTGCCGCTGCGTCGTCCGAAGGCCCGCCGGACGGATGGTAGACTTGTCTCGGCTCGGATGCCTGTCCTGGCGGCCGGCCCCGCTGCCACCAACATCGACACCCCGGCGCCGTCATGTGCGGGCCGGTACCCGGAGGGACAGTCTGATTCCTGCTGGTAACACACGCAACGTTGGGCTGGTCGTCGCCGTCGTCGCGCTCATCGCCGGCGCGGCGCTCGCGCTCGGCAGCGGCGACCTTCGCGGTCTGATAGTCTTGGCGCTCGGGGCGGCTGGCGGCTGGGCCGCGGGCCAGAGCCTGGCGGCTCGCCCCCGCACGCGGTCCGAGGGCGATGAGCGCCCGGTCGCAGCCGAGCGCGCAGCTTTGGCGCGGCCGGCAAGGGCAACCGCCCGGGTGGGCGAGGCGCCTCGTGCCGAGCCGGCCGCGCGGACCGGCCGACTCGCCACTCCTATCTCCGCCGCGTCTGCGCCGATTGGCGCCGCGCCGCCAGACGCGCCGGCCCCGGCGGCTGCCGCAGCCCGCCTCACCGAACGGCGGCCGAGTACAGTGCCAGCGCCTATCACCACGCCATCGCCCGCCGCTCGGCCGGTGGCCGACCCGGCGGCGACCCCGCCGGGTCGCGCGGCCGCGGCGGCCGCGCGGCCGCCGCTCGCGGCGGCGCCACCCGGCTTGCCGCCAGAGCATCGGGCGAAGGGGGATGACGACCGCGACGGCGAGCGCGGGTCGACGGCCGCGAACGCGGGGCTTGGCCCGACGCCAGCGGCGAGCGGTCTTGGCGGCGGCGCGGCCGCCGAGATGGGTACGCCGCTGCCGACAGAGGCGCGCTTGCAGGACTTGGCGGCACGGCAACGGTCCTCCACGGCCGACCTGCGCCGCTCGATCCGGGACGTGATCGAGCGGCTGGAGGACGAGGAGCCGCCGCCCGCCCGTCGCCGCAAGAAGTCTCGGTCGTAGGTCACAGGATCAGGTGCAGGTCCCCGAACTCGTGCCAGAGGTAGCCGGCGGCGAGCGCGGCCCGGTACGTGCGCTCTAGGTGCGCGCGGCCGGCGATGGCCTCGAGCATCGCCAGGTGGGAGGCGCGTGGTTCGTGGAAGCCCGTCAGGAGCGCGTCCACCACGCGGACACCCCGCTCGGGGGTGACGACGAGGTCCGTCCAACCGCGCGTGGCGATCACCCGCCCGTCGGCGTCTGCGGCGCTCTCCAGCGCGCGCACGACTGTCGTGCCGACCGCAATAACCCGCCCGCCCGCGGCCTTGGCCGCCTGGACGGCCTCGGCCGTCTCGGCGGGCACGTAGTACGCCTCCTCGTAGGGCGGCTCGTCGTGCTCCAGGCTGGCGACGCCCGTGTGCAGCGTCAGCCGCGCCACGCCGATGCCCTTCGCGCGCAGCCGGTCCAGCACGTCGTGGGTGAATGCGCGGCCGGCCGAGGGCATCTCGGCCGAGCCGGGCTCCCCGGCGTAGACGGTCTGGTACATCGCCAAGGGCCACTCGCCTCGGACGTAAGGATAGGCGATCGGCTTGCCCCAGCGGGCCAGGTACGCGGTGAGCGGGGCGCCTAGGTCGAGGCGCGCGATCCAGAGGCGCCGCGAGTCGTGGTAAGGCGTGAGCAGCGCAGCCCGCCCCGTGCCGGGCAGCGTCAGCGTCTGAGGGGCCGGCGCCGGTAGGTGGCGGGGCTCTACCACCCACAGGTCGGCTACCAGGTGGGTTGAGAGGTGCAGCGCGAGCGACGTACCGTCGGTCGTCGCGGCGGGCAGCGCGGCCGGCAGGGTGCCGGAGTCGTTCACCACGACGAGGTCGCCGGCGCGCAGGAAGCTCGGCAGCTCGTGGAAGCGGGCGTGGACGATCCAGTCGTTGGCGCGGTAGCTCACCAGCAGCCGCACGCCGTCGCGGGCGAGGCCGCGGGCCTCGGGTGGCTCGTGCGCCTCCAGCTCAGGCGGCAGCGTGAAGTCGAGCACGTCGCGGAGGCCCTGCGGGAGCCGCAGGCGCGGCGTGGGTGCGGTCGGACCGCGCGGGCGGGTAGGCGCCAGCTCAGTGGCGATCATCGTAGTTCTCCTCAGCAGCCCAGGGGCAGTAGCGCCTGGGCCTCGAAGCGCCCGAAGGGCGCGGTTTCACGTTCGAGCAGGTCGGCGATGGCGGGGGCGACGATCTCCGGGCCGGGTAGGTGTGAGAGGTCCACGCCCGGCTCGGCGTCGCGGTGCATCTGGGTGTTCATGTCGCCGGGATCGACGACGTAGACTCGCACACCGCTATCCGCTAGCTCGGCGGCCAGGACGCGCGACAGGTGCTCGAGCGCGGCCTTGCTCGTGCCGTAGCCGCCCCAGCCGGCGTAGGCTTGTACGCCAGCGTCAGACGTGACGTTCAGGATCACGCCCGCGCCGTGCGCCCGCATCCCCGGCAGCACCAGCTGGATCAGGTGCAGCGGCGCGACGACGTTCGTGCGCAGCACGGCCGCGAAGGCGTCGAGCGGGTAGTCGGCGAGCGGCGGCATGGGGCTTGGTCCCAGCGCCGAGGCGTTGTTGACCAGGACGTCGATGCGACCGAACCGCTCCTGCCCCGTGCGCACCAGCCGGTCGGCGTGGGCGCGGTCGGCCACGTCGCCGGGCAGCGCGACGACCTCGGTGATGGCGGCTAGCTCGTCGGCGACGGCTGCCAGGGCCGTGGCGCCGCGCGCCGTCAGCACGAGGCGATCGCCGCGCCGGGCCAGCAAGCGTGCTAGCTCGCGGCCGAGGCCCTGGGAGGCGCCCGTGATCAGGACGACTCGTGGTTGGTGATTCATCGTTGGCCCTCCTCCGTGTGGCTCTGCCTACAGGATGCGGCCGGTCGGTCGCTGCTCGCCTCGGGCCACGGGTCAGGTTGGCCCCTGTCCCTTCGGACAGGGGCCGGGAATCGGCGACTGCGCAGGCGCTTGCTTACGAGCGGACCTGACGACGCAGCCGATCGGCAGGCGTGGGGCGGGCTACAGGAGGCCTTGCTCGGCGGCGCGGGCGACCGCCTGGGCGCGGTTGTCGGCGCCAAGCTTCTGGAAGAGAGAGGTGACGTGGAACTTAACCGTGCGCTCGGCGATCCTCAGAGTGCGGGCGATCTGCTTGTTCGACTGGCCGGCGGCGACGAGGCGGAGCACCTCGCGCTCGCGCGCGCTCAGGCGACCGGCGGGCACGCGCGGCCGACCCACCTGCGCCACCACCTTCGCGGCCACGCGCGGCGCGAGGTAGGAGCCGCCGGCGGCGACGGCGCGGATGGCTCGCGCGATCTCGGCTGTCGGCGCGCCCTTCAGCAGATAGCCGGCGGCGCCGGCCTGGAGCGCCCCAAAGACGCGCTCGTCGGCGTCGTAGGCGGTGAAGACCAGCACGCGCGGCTCGCCCGGGGTCGCCGTGAGACGCGGGAGCGCTTGGACGCCGTCCTGGCCGTCTAGCTCGAGGTCGAGCAGCACCACGTCGGGCCGCTCGCGCGCCGCGAGGGCGACCGCGTCGTCGGCCGTGGCGGCGGCCCCGACGACCTGGAAGTCGGCCTCGTCCTCCAGCACGGCGATGAGCCCCTCGCGCACCACGGGGTGGTCGTCGACGACGAGCACGCGGATCACGGTGCGGCCTCGGGCAGTGGGAGGGTGACGCGGAGCGTCGCACCGCGGCCCGGCTGGCTGGCGAGCCGCAGCCGGCCGCCAAGCAGCCGCGCCCGCTCGCGCATGCCGACAAGGCCGTGGCGGCCGGGCGGCACCGCACGTGGGTTGAAGCCGGCGCCGTCGTCGCGGACGGTCAGGACCACGGCGCGGTCGGCGGCGCGCAGGTCGAGGGTGACGACGTGCGCGCGTGCGTGGCGGCGCACGTTCGTCAGCGCCTCCTGGGCGATGCGGTAAAGCTCCGCCTCGGCGTGCAGCGGCAGCGCGACGGTCCCCGTGGTCCGCACGTCCACGCGCACGCCGGTGTCGGCCGTGAAGCCACGCGCCAGCGCGGCGAGGGCCTCGGGCAGCGGCTGGCTGGCGATCGGCGCGGTGCGCAGGTCGAGCACGGAGCGGCGGGCGTCCTCGAGGCTCTCGCGGGCGGTCGCCAGCGCGCGCTCCACGCGCTCGCGCGCGCGGTCAGGCGCATCGTCCAGGTGGCGCAGGGCGCTCTCCAGGTGGAGCGCGATGGCGGTGAGGCCCTGGGCGAGCGTGTCGTGAATCTCCCGGGCGATGCGCGTGCGCTCCTCGGCGCGGGCGAGGCGGGCGCTGGCCTCGGCGAGGCGCGCGCGCTCGACTGCCAGCCCGACCTGGTAGGCGACCGCCGAGAGCAGCTCCAGCTCGGCGGGGGCGAGCTGGCGCCAGGCGGGGCCCGCCACGTTCATGATGCCGAGCGGCTTGGTCTGGAAGTAGAGGGGCAAGCTGGCATGGTAGCGCAGGCCGAGCGTTTGTCGTGGGCTGGCGACCGCGGGGCGCAGGCGGCTGCACTCCATGACGTCGACGTTGCGCGGAGTCAGCTCACCGGCCTGGAAGGCCTCGATGCACCAGCAGGAGCGGCCGGTCATGCGGACGGGCTCTTGCAAGTATGGCGGCAGGTTGAGCGTGGCCGCGCTGTAGAACTGGCCGCCGTCGGGATCGCGCAGCCACACCCAGCCGGTGTGCAGGTCGAGGGCCTGGGCCGTCAGCGCGAGGGTGCGCGTGAGCGCCTGGCGGAGATCGGCAGTGCTGTTGAGCGCCTCAGCGACCGCCGCCACGACGCCGACCGCTCGCGGAGCGGCCGGATATGGTTCGGCACCCGCTGCCGGCGCTCGTCTTGCTCGCGCTGCCACTGGCTCGCTCCTCTCGCCGCGGGTATTGTTCCACACCGTGGCGCGCCGCGGCAGCGGGTGTCGCGCGTTTCGTGGCGGCGCATGGTCGCGGCCCGCTCGATCGCGCCCGGGGCGCTGCCCGCGGGCGCAGCAACGTATCCGAGGAACGGTCAAACGATGCTCCTTGACCGGGTGGTTAAGTGCTAGGCCGGGTGCGGGTCTGCGCGTGCTCCTCGGGCGCGGAAGGTCGCATCGTTTACCCCGTACGATACTCCCTCGATGGCTCGCGGCGGGCCGGGCGCGGGCGGCGGGCGCGGGGAGGCGTGTACGGCGTACGATAAGCGACCACGTCGCGCGAGCTAGCAGGCGCTCTCCTGCGCGCCTCGCGGCCTGAGACCGGGCCGGCCTCGCGAGCTAGCCGGAGAGGGACGCCCTCACCCCGCCCCTCTCCCAGGGGGAGAGGGGGAGGGACGAGGGGCCGCCCTCACCCCCGCCCTCTCTCAGAGGGAGAGGGGGACGACGATTGCCCTCACCCCCGCCCTCTCTCAGAGGGAGAGGGAGTACGGGAACGCCAACGCCGGTATCGTTAAGACGCCGGGCCAGGTGGCGACCGGGCAGGGCGCTGCTTGCTGGACCCCTACCAGAGAAGGCATTGGGGATGGGCGGTCGTCCGGGGGACGAGGGGAGCCGCCCGCGCGCAGCAAGCAGCTCCCGGACTGCAGACCCCGCCCAGAGCTTGCCGAGACGCACGCGATAGGCTACAACGGCGGCATCGTCGAGACGGCGCTGCCGCTGGCACCCGAGCGGTGGGCACCGTTGCCCGCGCTGGAGCAAGCGCCCCTGGCCGAGCCGGCGGTGACACGGCGCCTGGAGTGCCGCCTTCGCGGGCAGGCTCTAAGACCTGATCAAGCGTCACGATGCACCCACCGAGTGACACCGCGCCTGGAGTGCCGCCTTCGCGGGCAGGACAGGTCATCAACGGTAGAGGCCGCGCAGCGGGTAGCAGGAGTGTGGGAAATGGACCGGATTGGCCTTGGACCCATTATGCGCCTGGCGGTATTTCTGAGCCTCGGTCTGGCGCTCGTCCCTTTCGCTCATGGCGCCACTGCGGACGGCCTGGCCACAGCGCGGGCGCTCGCGAGCGCGCCCGCGCCCCAAACCGACGACGACATCGTGGTGCAGCTGACCAGCCCGCGCCCCGGCGAGGTCTTGTCCGGCCCGGTCACGATCCGCGGCTACGCGGCCGACCGCCGCAGCACGGGGGGCTCGGGGCTGAACGAGGCAGATATCCAACTCTACCTGGACGATACCAGCGACGAATGGCACCTGTTCGATTTTGCCACGGGTGGACAGGACAGTCCCGAGGCGGCGGCCGCGCTCGGGCCACAGTTCGACCACGTCGGGTTCCAGGATGTCTGGCAAACCTGCTCGTTCCCCGCCGGCCCTCACAAGCTCATCGTGTACGTCTCCAGCCTGGTCCAGCCGGGCGGCCGCAACTTCACGACGGTGGACGTCAACCTGGAAGGCTGCGCCGATGGCGTGGGCCTCTATCGCGATGACTTCACGGCGCGCCCCGGCGGGGTCGAGACACAGGAGTTGGCGCCCGGGGGGACGGGGGCGGACTACGTCGATGCGATCTTCGGCAACTTTGCGGCGGGCATCGACGCCCGGTGCACCGAGGCCGAGGTCCCATGCTTCTACGCGCTCGTCTTTCGTGGCGTGCCGAGCCCGACGGAAAGGACTGGGCTCATCGGTTATGCGTTCGGGGTCCAGCCGGCCAGCGGCACCTTCCTGTTAGTGTACCGCGCCCCGAACGACGACGCGAACACGGCCAAGATCCTGCTGCCGTTGACCGAGTCGCCCGCCATCCGCCGGGGGGCGCAGCCGAACCGCCTCGGCGTGATCGTCCAGGACGACTGGCTGCGCTTGTTCATCAACGGAGAGCAGGTGGGCGAGGTCCACGACACCACCCGCCCCTGGGGGCGGGTCGCTTGGGGCGCCGGCAACTTGTCCCCCGACCACAATCAAGAGGCGCAATTCGCCCATTTCATCGTCTCGACTCCTGGGCCGCCCTACGCCCTGGCCGCCATTACAGGGCCGGACCGGACAGGGGAGAACGGGGCCGCCACGGCGAGTCCTCCGGGCGCCCCCGGGCGGGTCCTGTTCCGCGACGACTTCACCGCCCGGGACAGTGGCTGGCAGCCAGGCGCCTGGCGGACCTTCACCTCCGAGGGGGGCTACGCGGACGGCGAGTACGCGGTGACGAAGCCCGCGGGCACCGGCGCCACGGCCTGGGCCTGGAACCCTCGCCGCTTCGACGACTTCCGGGTCGAGGTCGACGCCCGGTTGGTCCCGCCGACCGATGAGGCGTATGTGTACCTCGGGTTTCGCTACAGCAGCGTCGAGGACAATGCCTTCTACGCCTTCGTGGTGGACCCGAACGCGCAGGCCTTTCTCCTGGCGCACACGGAAGGGGACCACACGACCGTCCTGATCGACTGGACAGCCAGCTCGGCCATCCAACCCGGCGACGCGCGGAACCGCCTCGGGGTATGGGCGCGGGGGCCGGAGATCGGGCTGCTGATCAATGGCCAGGAGGTCGGCCGAGCGCGGGAAGACGGGATTCGCGAGGGCATGTTAGTCCTTGGGGTAGGGCAGCGCCGCGATGGCCCGGCAGAGGCGCGCTTTGGCAACCTGGTCGTGACCGACGTGGAGTGACAACGCTCTGCCGGCCCACGAGGTCCGCCTGCGCGGGAGAGGGGGAGGGACGAGGGGGACGGCCTTTCCCTGCGACGCGGAATAGTGCGAGTGCTGCTCCTCGCCCTGGCGGAGTGGGGGTCAGGGAACTCTGTCGCCGGACTCGGTATTGGGCGGCAGCGAGATCGGAGCCGGTGGGGCGGTGCGAACAAGCGGAAACGGCAGGCGCGGGCGTGACGGCGGGCGGACCCGCGGCGGGATTGCGGGCTTGTCGTGGCCGGCGGCACGCGCTAGGGTAGATGGAGGAGAGGCGCGTAGTGGCAGACACGGAGGAGGATACGGATGCCGAAGGTGCTCATCCTGACGGACGAGGCGGTCGAGGACCGCGAGATGGCTTACCCGTACTACCGGTTGCAGGAGGCGGGCTACACCGTGGAGGTGGTTGGGCCGGAGCGGGGCAAGACCTACACCGGGGGGCGCGGCCTGCCGTTCACGGCCGACCTAGGCCCGGATGACGTGCGAATCGACGACTACGACGCGGTGATTGTGCCGGGGGGCAAGGCGCCCGACCACATGCGGACCGTGCCGGGGCTCGTGCGGATCGTGCAGGACGCCGTGGCGCGCGACAAAGTGGTGGCCGCGATCTGCCATGGGCCGCAGATGCTGATCGAGGCGGACGTGCTGCGCGGCCGGCGGGCGACGTGCGCGCCGCAGATCAAGACCGACGTGCGCAACGCCGGGGCGAATTACGTGGACGAAGCAGCCGTGGTGGACGGCAAGATCATCACCTCGCGCTTCCCGCCCGACCTGCCCGCGTTCTGCAAGGCGACGCTGGAGGTGTTGAGCCGCGTGCCGGCCGGCGCGCGCTCTTAAGATGGTTTACCCGGCGGGAGTGGAGGGTTGGCACAGCACCCCACTCCCGCCGGGCGCAGCTGGCCGCCGGTTCGCGCGGCTTACGCCGTGGCCGGTTCGGCGGCCGACGGCTCGCCGCCGGCGGGGCGGTCCGGCGCCACGACCACATCGGCGGGGCGCAGCGTCGGGCAGCTTGCCGCCAGCTTCAGGCGAAACATCTCGGCATCATGGCGATCGTCGAACACCTCGTCGCGCAGGACCCACGATCGGACCCACACCCGGTAGGACACGTCGGCCTCCTTGCCGCGCCCCGCGACTCCGTCGTCGCGGGTGCTACGCGCTCCACGCCACGCCCCGCGGGGGCAAGTCAAGCGCAGCCTACCCCCGCCGCGACTCCTCCCTGAGCCCCGGACCGAAGCGCCGGCTGCCCGCCGCACGGCGTCTCGCTGCGTCCATCAGACCACGCGGCGTCATTTGCCACATCCGCCGCCGTGACGAATGGCGCTCATCGTAACGACGAACCTGCACCTCGCCATAGTACGACAATCGGACTAAACCAGCGGGATGATAAGACCGCCATCGCCTTTCGGTCTAACGGTAAGCGCTGGCGGCGGCGGCGCGGCGGGCCGCGAAGGCGGGGCGCGGGCACGGCGGGGACCGGCCCGCAGGGAACGGCCGGCGGAGGCGGCAGGCGCCCGGCTGGTGCGGGTGCCGTCGCGCGACTATAGTAGAGCGCCGGCCGGGGGTGCCCGCCGAGCGGGAGCGTGCCGGGAGCATCGGCGCCCGAGGAGCCGGCGGGTGGCGCGTGGCTTTCGCGCCTGGGGTGGTGCAATGCGAATCGGATTCCGCGACGCGCGCGCTGCGCTGCTCGCGCTCATGGCTGGGCTGGCCGCCTGCGCGGTCCCGGCGGCTGGCCCTCCGCAGGCGGGGCGCGCCGGGGCCACGGCTCCCGCTGGCGCGAGCGGGACGACGAGCGTGCCCGCGGCGTCGGCCGCGCCGACGGCCGTGCCCGCGCCTGTAAAGCTGTCCGAGGTGGAGCCCGGGCAGACGGTGGGGCTCGTGGTGCCGCGGGCTGGCGCGGAGAAGGGCTTCTTCACACAGGAAGGGCTCGACGTCGAGTTCACGGCGGCCCCGCGCGGCGACACGCGCCTGGCGGCGCTGGTGTCGGGTGACGCGCAAATCATGCTGGGGACGGCCGAGGACGTGATCCGGGCGCGCGACCAGGGGCTTCGCTTGCCAATCGTAGCGGCCGTGCTCAACGCCATTACCTACAACATCGTCGCGCAGCCGCAGTTCCACGCGCTTGGCGACCTGCGCGGCGGGACGATTGGGGTAGTGGACCTCACGTCGGGGAGCAGCACGGTGTTGTTCGAGATCATGCGAGCGAACGGGCTGGAGCTGAACCGCGACTACCAGGCGCTGGTGACGGGCGGCGCGTCGGAGCGCGTGACGGCGCTGCGGGCGGGCGTCATCAGCGCCACCACCCTGCCGGTACCGGACAGCACGCGCGTGCTCGAAGAGGGCTACGCCAACCTAGGCGATGCGGCCGACTACATCAAGGAGTATCAAAATTCGCCGATCTCCGTGCGGGCCGAGTGGGGCAGCCAGAATCGCGCGGTGCTAGTCCGGTACCTGCGCGGGCTGCTGCGTACGCTGGACTGGGTGTACACGCAGCGGGACGAGTTCGTGCCGATCGCCGCGCGCCTGCTGAGCCTGGAGCCGCGCTACGCCGCTGTTGGCTGGGACACTTACACGGGCAAGCGGGTGTGGCCGCGCGACGGCCGCCCGACGACGAATGGACTCGCCAAGGTGATCGACATCCTGGCCGAGCAGGGAACGTTCGGTACCAACTCGCCGCCGCAGCCGGGGGAGTTCGTGGACCTCAGCTACATCGACGAGGCGCAGCGCACGCTGGGGACGGGAGGCCGCTAACGTGAGCACACCGCCGGCTACCTCGGGGCTTGTACGCTGCGAGGTGCGGAACGCCGTCGCCACGATCACGCTGAACCGGCCCGAGAGCCTGAACGCCCTGAACCGGGAGATGCGCGACGCGCTGGCCGCGCTGCTCACGTGGTGCGGCGAGAACAGCGACACGGTGCGTGCCGTGGTGCTCGCGGGCGCGGGACGGGCGTTCTGCGCGGGCCAGGACCTGCGCGAGGAGGAGGAGCCGCAAAGCGCGGTCAGCAGCATCGAGGGCAAGCGACGGGGCGACTTCCAGGCGCTGCTCGCGGGGCAGCCGCAGCCCACCATCGCGGCGCTGCACGGCTACGTCATCGGGCGCGGGTTGGAGGTGGCGCTGACGTGCGACTTGCGGATCGCGGCCGAGGACGCGCGGCTGGGGCTGCCCGAGGTGGCCCTGGGCATGATTCCGGCGAGCGGCGGCACGCAGCGGCTGCCCCGACTGATCGGGGAGGCGCGCGCCCTGCACCTGGTGTTGACCGCGGAGCGGGTGGACGCGGCGACGGCGCTGGAGTGGGGGCTGGTGACGCGTGTGGTGGCCGCAGCCGAGCTGGCCGACGCCCTGCAGGCGATGGGGGAGCGGCTGGCGGCGCACGCGCCGCTGGCGCTGCGCTACGCGCGTCGAGCGATTCAGGAGGGGGCGGGCCTGAGCCTGATGGACGGGCTGCACCTGGAGGCGGCGCTGGCGGGCGTGCTTCGCACGACGCACGACCGGGCCGAAGGCCCGCGGGCTTTTCGAGAGAAGCGCCCGCCGCGGTTCATCGGCGCGTGACGCGGCGCCGGCGCGCGGCGGGACGAAGAGCGCGTCAGCAAGCTCAAGGCGCGAACAGGGGAGCAAGGCGCTTGACTCGCTCCCCTGTTCGCGCCTTGCGCCGATAGCGAGCACTGCCGGCTCGCGTGCGGTGCGGAGTCAGCGAGCGCTAAGACGCGGCGGGCGCGGGCATCTCGTGGGCGAAGCCGCAGGCGCGGTGGGTGCCGTCGCAGAAGGGCTTCTTGGACGACTGGCCGCAGCGGCACATCGCGAAGCTCTCGGGTGTCTCCACGAGGTTGCCGTACTGGTCGTAGACTTTCACGCCGGTGACGAGGTATGGGCCGTTGTTCCGGACCTGAATGCGCGGGCCTTCGGGCTGCGCCATCTTATCCCCTCCTGTGCTGCCGGGCTTGCGGTAGCCCAGGCCGCCGGCCCAAGCGTCACCGCCAGGGCGAGAGCGGCCGGGCTGGCCGGCGCGCTACTTACGAAATACTAGCACTGGTTACAGGGGCGGACAAGCGCCGAGGCGCCTAACGCAGTTTGCGGTCGGGCTGAGCGGGCGGCCTACCCGGGGGCTGCGGCCTGCGCGCCGCTGGCGGGTAGGAGACCCGCGCCTGCGAACCGCTGGCTGCCCAGCTTGCCAAGAGCGATGGTCATGAGGCTCGAACCACGGCCGCGACCGGGCGGCAGGGGACGAGCCCCTGCCCTACGACATCGGGCAGGGCGTGGTGGCAGCTAGGTGCGGCGACCGGGCGGCGGGGGACGAGCCCCGGCCCTACCTTTTGGCTGGTCATATCCGATCCGGGCCTGGGGTTCGCCGACGGAGGCGGGCCCTCACCCCGACCCTCTCCCAGAGGGAGAGGGCGTAAGAAAATGCCACCCCCAGCTTCGGTATGACGCGATGGGCGCGAAGATCACTGTACCGGCTAGGATGCGGCTTCTTCCGCGTACTCCCAGGTGCGCATGAGGCCACGGATGAAGGCGAGGTAGGCGTCGCGGCTGAGGGGCGGACGGGCAGTGGCGAGCACCTGGCGCGCGTTGGCGCCGTCGTCGGCCAGGAGGTCGACGACGGTCATGGCGAGCGCGCGGGCGGGATTGGCGATGGCGCGCTCGGGGTCGACGATCTCGTAGTCGGCGCCGTGGCCCTGCCCGATGACGCCGCCGGCATAGGGGTGGACGGTGGGCATGACCTGGCTGAGGTCGCCCATGTCGGTGGATCCGCCGCGGTGGCCGGCGTCGGTCACCTGGTCGGGACCGACCAGGCGCTCGGCATTCGCTTTGAACAGGCGCAGCAGCGTCGGATCATGGCGCATCGGCAGGTAACCGGGCAGCGTCGTCGCTTCGACGCGAGCGCCGATAGCCAGCGCGCCGGCGCGCAGCGCCCGGTCGACCTTGGCGCTGGCGTCGGCGATTGCCTCGAGCGAGGCGCCGCGCACGAACATCTCCAGGCGCACGTCCGCGGGCACGGCGTTCACCACGTCGCCACCGCGGGTGATGATAGGGTGGACGCGGACGTGATCGACGTCGCGGTACGTCTCGCGCTGGGCGTGAATGGCGGCGAGGGCGACGTGGGCGGCGTTCAGGGCATTGATGCCCTGGTCGGGCGAGGAGCCGGCGTGGCTGGCGCGGCCCACGAACCGCACGAGCTTGGCGGCGACGCCGTTATTGCTGCTGCCGATGGCGAAGGCACCGTACTGCCGCCCGCTGATGGTGTGGACCATCAGCGCCATGTCCACGTCGTCGAAGGCGCCGAGGCGGAACAGCTCGGCCTTGCCGCTCAGGAACTCCAGGCGGCCCTGGCGGCGTAGCTCCAGGCGCCGCTCTAGCTCGACGTACTCCTCGGCGGGCACGGCCATCAGCACGACGCGCCCGGCCAGGCGGGGCAGTACGTCGCTCTCGACCAGCGCGTGGGCGACGCCGAGCACCATCGCGAGCTGGGCGTTGTGCCCGCAGGCGTGCGCCGCCCCGGTCGCCGGATCGGCACGCGGGTGGCCGGGCACCGGCAGCGCGTCTAGCTCGCCGAGCACTGCCACAGTGGGGCCGGGCGCACCGCCCTCGAGGACGGCTCGCACGCCGGTCAGCGCCAACCCCGTCTGGTGCGGGATGCCCAGGTCCGTGAGGGCGGCGCTGAAGCGCCGCGCCGTTTCGACCTCGTGGAAGCCTAGCTCGGGCCGGGCGGCCACAGCGTCGGCGAAGGCGTAGAGCGCCTCGCGGCAGCCGTCCACGACGGCGCCGACGCGCGCCTTGAGATCGTCCATGCGGGTACCTCCGCTCCGAGCTGGGGGCGGCTGGCCAGCGGCCCATTATAGCCGAGCGCCTACGGTTGCTCGGCGCCGCCGCGGGGCCGTACTATGCCACGACGACGGCATAGCGGCGGGCGAGGGCCGCGCGGCCCGTTGGCGAGGACGCGGAACGGTGGGCGGATCGTCGAGCGCTGGAGGAGAGCCATGACGGAGCAAGCCGCGAGGGGGACCGCACGCGGCGCAGCGGCGAGCGCGGGGCGCCACGAGTTCACGGTGGAGGCAGATGCGCGCAAGCTGGAGCGGATGCGCAAGGAGGGGCACGTCCGCGGGTTCACCGTGTACTGCGACGAGGGCGAGAACGCAGGCGGCGACAATAGCGCCCCCAACCCGCTCGGCTATTTTCTGCTCGGTGTGGCGTTCTGACACCTTACCCAGGTGGCGCGGTACGCGCACATGGCGAAGGTGCAGATTGACCAGGCGCGGGTGAGCGTGGGCGGGCGGTTCGAGCGCGAGGGCTCGGTGCTGGCCGGGACGATCCAGGCGGCGGTGCCGGAGATCACGAGCAAGCTGGAGATTGAGTCGCGGGACGATCCCCGCAAGGTCGCCGCGGTACTGCGCGCGGCCGAGAATGGCTGCTACGCGATACAGGCGCTTCGCCGCCCCACGCCGGTCCGCACCGAGGTGACGGTGAACGGCACGCCGTTCGATCTCGGAGCCTGACGAGCTGGCGCTTTCGGGCCGGACGTGGCGGTGGCTGGGCGCGGGCGCGCGCTCCGCACCGCGGGCCGCAGACGCAAGGCTGCCGAATCGGGGGCGCTCGGGCCGCGGCGTTTTTCGCCCAATGCTCAGCGACTACTCAGCCGGCGTTCAGCTGCGTGGCGGCGCGGTCGGTTAAACTCGTCGAGCGGCGCGCCGGCTCGGCGCTCCGCGCCCGGCGGTGGCCAGCAGGCGCTACACCGCGGCAACCAGTCCCACACTCAGGCATTCCCCGGAGGGTTCCAATGGTCCGTCGCGCTCTCAGCCTTGCGCTGCTGGCCCTGGCAGCCTGTAGCGCGCCGCAGCCGGGGCCGCCGCCCACTCCGCCGGCGGCGGCCGTGGCGCCAACCGCTCCTGCCACGCTGTCGGTGGCGCCGCCGACCGCGGCCGCGCCGTCCACGGCCGTGGTCGCCGAGCCGACCGCTGCCGCCGAGCCGCCCGCCCCGGGCGAGGCGCCCCTGGCCGAGGCGACGAGCGCGCCGGCCGAGCCGGCGCCGGTCCCGAGCGCGGTCACGCCGCTCCCGTCCCCGCCCACGCCGACGGCAGTTGCGCTCGAGGCGGTGACGCCTCCCGACGAGATCGGGGCGTTGGCGGGCGCGGGGGAGGCGTCGACCGGCCCGGTTGGCGGGCCGACGGCGGCGGTGCTGCCGCCCTCGGCGCGGCTGCAAATCGCCCTGACGCCGACGCCGAACGTGCTGGCTAGCTCGCCGTCGCTCGGCAGCGCCGTGCAGGCCACGGGCAGCGCGGACTACGCGGGGGCCATCAAGCTGGCGCAGGACTCGCGCAAGAGCCCCGGCGCGGCGCGGCTGAGCGAGCGGATCGACGCGGCGGTGGCGCGCGCGCAGGCGGCGGGCAGCACCATCGAGGTCGAAGGCTGGCAGGCGAGCCTGAAGGGCAGCACGGAGGTGTACGAGGTCACGTTCGTGCTGCGTGAGAACCGGCAGGGGCTGCGGGCCGAGTGGGAGGTCAACCTGACGACGGGCGAGGTCCGGCCGATGAACCAGCTGGCGGAGGCGCTGGACGCCACGTAGGCGGAGGCGGCCGGGCGCAGGCGCAGGCCGCGCTACGCGCCGCGCGGGTGGGGAGGCGCGGCGGCGAGCGCCTGCTCGATGCGCTGGAGGCGCTCTAGGATCTGGTCGACCTTCATCTCGGTCGTCGGCTGCTTGGGGATCACGCTGATGGCGCCGCTCGTCTCGAGGATCGCCTGCTGCACCTGGTCGATCTCGGCGTAGCCCTGGCGCCGTAAGGCCGCCAGCAGCTCGGGCTCCGTGATCTCTTGCTGGTCGCAGGCGGCCGCTACCAGGTGGCCGTTCTCGATCAGCACCGTTGGCTCGCCCTCGAAGAACTCCTCGAAGCGGGGATGACGATAGAAGTAGCGCACGACGACGTAGTTGAGGAGGAGGAGCACGAACGCGCCGACGAGGCCGCCGGCGAGCGACGTATCGTTGCCGATAATCGCGTTCTGGACGGTATTGGAGAGAATCAACAGTACGACGAGGTCGAATGGATTGAGCTGGGCCAGCTCGCGCTTGCCGAACATCTTGAGGAGAAAGAGCAGGGCGACGTAGACGATCAGCGGTCGAACGATCTTTTCGAGCCAGGTGACGGTGTCGGCGTTGCCGAGAGTCAGCAGGTTGCGCCAGAGCTCGTCAAGCACGGGGGCAGCCTCCTCCGGGTGGGAATAGAAATAGGCGAGGCGCTGGGGCTAGACGGGTAGCGGCACCGCGAGGGCGAACGCGTTGAGGAGCAGGATAATCCCCAGCAGGCCCAGGCCGACGCCGCCGAGGAGCAGCGGCAGGGCGCGGGCGACGATCGAGATGGACGCGAGCACGATGGCCAACTGAAACGCCGCCTCCGCTACCTGGAAATTGCGGTGGCGGCTCTCGGCTAGATCGCGCTCGTGCTCCAGGTCCTCGGCTTTGTGCTGGAGGCTGTCCTGGCTGGGTCGGTACTTGGTGGCGACGGCGTCGTCGAGGTCGGCGGCGCGTTGCTCGGCGACCGCGGCGCCCGGCCCGCCGGCCGCGAGCGTGCGCAAGATGGCCGCTTCGCCCTCGTTGACGTGGCGCTTCAGGGAGTTGGCCTGGAACTCGTTCCAGGCGTCCGAGGCCTTCTGCTGGGCGAGGAGGGCTTCGGTGGCGGCGCGGTTGCCCGCCAGCGTGGCGATGGCGAGGAGCGCTGCCAGGATGGAGACGAGAACGGCCGCGTGCCGACCGAACTGCTCACGTCCCTCGGCGGCCTCCTCGGCTACCTCGACGCGTTCGAGCACCTCCCGTGCTTCCACCGTCTCGCTCCTGGCGGTTAGCGGCGCCGTGCGGCCGGGGCGGGCGCGGGCTCACGCGCCGCGAGGGCGACGCCGCTAACGGTTGGCGCTGGTTATCGTGCCAAAGGTTACCTCACCCCGGCGAGCAGTGTCACCAGGGCGAGGGATCCGGGTGCGCAGACCTAGGCGCGCCTAGGCATGTGGCCAGCGATGGTGGATAAGTTTGGCGGAGCCAATCTTATGCACGAACCTGGGCCGGCCGCTTAGGCGGCGAGCTGGTGACCGCAGCGCGTGCAGAAGCGCGCGTCGGCGGCGGCAGGGCTGTTGCACTGGGCGCAAACGGCACCGGTCGTCGCAGCGGCGGCGGCCGACGGGGCAGCCGGCGGTACCGTCGTGGTCGCGGCGGCGGGCGGTAGCGTCCCGGCGGGCGAAGGTTCGTCGCCGTTGACGGACTGCTTGAATTCGCGGATGCCCTTCCCGAGCGAGCTGCCTAGCTCGGGGAGCTTGCCCGGACCGAACACGATTAGCGCGATCACTAGGATGATCAGCAGGTGGCCGGGCTGGATCAGTCCGCTGCCAAACATGATGGACACCTCCTCGTCGATCCGGGACGCCGCCGGGCCTGGGGGCGCCGCGCGCCCTTTCTCCCGTTTAGTGGAAATTATAGCGCGCGCGGCGCCCCGGCGCCCGCAATTCTCGGGAACGCGAACTTACGGCTCGCGGAGCAGGGTGGTCGGCGGGGCGGCGGGCGGCAGCCACTCCACGTCGCCGCTGGGCAGCGCCGGCAGGACGAGCGCGAAGCGCGCGCCGGCGTTGGGCGCGGAGGCGATCTCCAGCCGACCGCCATGGGCCTCCACGATGCCGCGGACGATAGTCAGGCCGAGGCCCAGCCGCCCGGGGCGGGGGCGGGGCGCGGGCGCCGCGGCCGGGCCGTCGGGCCGAGAGCGTTCGCCCTGGCCGGTGGGCGGGACGAAGCCCGGGCCCTCGTCGGCCACCGCGAGCACCACTTCGCCGTTCGCCATCTGCGCCTGGAGGTGGACGGTGCTGCCGGGCGGCGCATGGCGGAGGGCATTCTCGACGAGATTCGCCAGCGCCTGACCGAGCCGTGCCGGATCGCCCTCGACGAGGGCGAGCGGCTCGGCGGCTTCGACGGCGAGGGCGACGCGGCGCGCGGCGGCCTCGGCCGCGAACTCGGCCGCGGTCTGGCGGAGCAGGGCGGCGGGCGCCAGCGGCTCGGGCTCCAGGCGCAGTCCGCCGGTTTCGAGCTGTGCCGTCTGGAGGAGGTCGTCGGCCAGCCGGGTCAGACGATGGGTGTGGCCGCCGATCCCGTGCAACAGCTCGGCGCGCAGCGGGGGGTCGTCGGCGGCGCCGCGCTCGAGGGCTTCCACGGCCATGCCGAGCGCCATCGTGCTGGAATGGAGGTCGTGAGCGACCGCGCTCATCAGCTCCTGGCGTGCGCCTTCCAGCGCCTGGAGCCGCGCGGCCATGTCGTCGAAGGCGTGGGCGGCGGCGGCGACCTCGTCGCTGCCCTGCACGTCGCAGCGAATGGCGAGATTGCCCGCGGCGAGCTGGCCCGCGGCGCCGGCCAGGCGGCGGGCCGGGGCGGCCAGGCTGCCCGCGAGGAGGAGCGCCACGGCCACGGCGACGGCGCCCACGCTTGCCAGGCCGAGCAGGAGGGCGCCGCGCAAGTGCGCGACCTCGCCGCTCACATCCGCCAGCGCGTAGGCCAGGCGCAGGGCGCCGCGCACCTGGCCGTCGTGGATGACGGGGGCGACGATGTAGAGGACCTCGGGGCCGGTGCCGTCGTTGACGACGGAGACGGTCCGCTCGCCGCGCAAGGCGGCCTGGAGACCCGGCGGGCTGAGCGGCTCGCCGACGCGCTCCTCCTCGGGCTCGGTGGCGGCCACCAGCTGGCCGTTGGCGTCGAAGACGCGGACGCGCACGGCGCTCTCGCGGTCGACCGCAGCCAGCATCTCTCGCAAGGGCTGGAAGTCGTTCGCCACCAGCGCATCGGCGGCGGGCTCCGAGAGCAGGGTGCTCTCCACGACGAGGTCATCGTGGAGCTGGACGAGATAAAAGCGCTCCATCTGGTCGAGCACATACAGGCCGGCGAGGGCCATCGCGAGCAAGACGAGCCCGAGGTGACTGAGCAGCAGCTTCTCGCGCAAGCTGAGCGTGGGCAACCGCCCGGCGGCGAAACGAACGAGGTCGGCTGGCCGGCTCACGGCGCCACGTCGGCGAAGCGGTAGCCCACGCCACGTACCGTCTCGATGAGCACGGGGCGGCTCGGGTCGCTTTCGATCTTGCGCCGCAGCTGGCGCACGTACACGTCGAGCGCGCTCTGGTCGCCGAAGAAGTGCTGGCCCCAGACGCGCTCGAAGATGAACTGGCGCTCTAGCGTGCGCCCCGCGTGGCTGACGAGCAGGTGCAGGAGCGCGAACTCGCGCGGGGACAGCGCCACCTCCTGGCCGCGGACGTAGACGCGGTGGGCCGCGCTGTCCACCACGACCTCGCCGACCGTCAGGCGGTCGCTGGCCGGCGCGCCGCCCGCCGCGCGGCCACGCCGGAGCGCCGCCCGCACGCGCGCCGCCAGCTCGCCCGCGCCAATGGGCTTGGTGAGGTAGTCGTCGGCGCCGGCGTCTAGCCCAACGATCTTGTCGGCTTCGCCCCGGCGGGCGCTGAGGATGATGATGGGCACCCCTGTCTCCTGGCGGAGGCGGCGACAGACCTCCACGCCGCTGAGATCGGGGAGCGCGACGTCGAGCAGGACCACGTCGGGCGGCGCCTCGCGCACGGCGGCCATTGCTTCGGCCCCGCTGGCCGCGGGCACGACGCGGTAGCCTTCTTGCCGCAGCAGGTAAGAGACCGAGCGCACGATGAGCGGGTCGTCGTCGACCAGCAGGACTACGGCAGGATCGGCGAGCATACGGCGTGCTCCGACAGCCAGCGCGCTGCCCCGGTGGGGCGCCTGCCCTGGGGGCGTCCCAGCTCGACGTTTTCAGCTAAGCTTAAGCCGGCCTTCATCGGCTCTTCAAGTAGCGCGCAAGACCAAAAGTTATGCTTGGAAGGGCGCATATACGGAGAGCAGGCGATGAGCACCAGCCGTAGCGGACCGAGTATCGCGGAGGCCAAGGGCGAGTGGCAGGCCCGCGAGGTCGCGCGGTGGGAGCGGCTGCCCTTTGGGCTGGTGCTGCTGGCCGTATGGGCGGTGGCGCTCGTCGCGATTGCGCTCCTGGTGACGGGTGGCCTGCGGGGGCTGAACGGCCTGCTGGGCCGCGACGACGCGGCCGGGGGCGCGCCCAGCTACCAGGAGCTGACGGTCGGTGAACGCAACGCCGAGCTGGGCCGCGATTTCGTGATCGCGCCCGCGGACGCCACGCCGCAGCGGATCGAGGCGCTGGTGACCGCGCTGGCCGCCGATTCGCCCCCGGGCCTGCTGCGGATGAACGTGTTCACCGACGCCGCCGCCGCGCGCCGGCGCCGTGAGCTGATCGCGGCGGGGATCTACGCGAAGAACGAGGACGAGGGCGACCCGCCGGAGTGGCGGGAGGTGTATCCGGCGTGGGTCGGCGTGTACACGCGCGACCCGGCCAACAACGTCAACCAGCTCAGCATCTGCTTGAACGACCCCGATCACTCCCACTGCACCGTCAAGCGCTATCCCCCCGTGGCGGCGCGCTAGCGCGGCTTCCTGTCATCGGCGCCGGGCGACCGCTGAGCGGCGTCGGTGGGCGCGACGAAGATCGCGGCCGGCTCGCCCGCGAGATGGATGCGTCCCCGCTTGACCGCGAGGCGGGGCACCAACCGGAGGCGCCCCACCCGAGTCTGGCCGGCCATGTCGCGGAAGACGTGGTCGCCCTCCTCCAGCGCGACGACCGTCACGTCGGCCTGGTGGCCGACGTCCAGGCTGCCCAGCCGGCCCGCCTCGCCGAGTACCGCAGCCGGCCGGCTGGTGGCCATCGCCACCACGTCCGCTAGGCTGAGCCCTAGCGCGAGCAGCTTGGACATCGTCTGCGTGAGGCCGTAATACGCGGTGCGGCTGTGGGGCCGGCTGAAGTCGGCATGCACGTCGCTGCTGACGAGGTCGGGCCGCACGCCGGCGGCGAGGGCCGCTTCCGCGGCGGCGAAACTGAAGTGGGCGCCGTGCGCCACGTCGAGCTGCACGCCGCGGGCGAGAGCGGCGAAGACGGCAGGCTGCACGGCGCCGTCGCCGCTCACCACGCCGCCCGCCTCCTTAGTGAAGCAGTGGGCGAGCACGTCGCCGCCGCGCAGCAGGGGCAGCGCGCGCGGCAGCACCGTGTCCGGCGGGGGGAGCGGGTGGTCGCCGGGGTCGATCAGCTGGCCGGTGTGGACGTAGAGCGGGACGCCGGTGGCGTCGGCGGCCTGGCGGGCAAGGGCCAGCACCGCGGTGCCCCAGCGAGCCAGGCCGCCCATCTCGGCGTGCGTCTTGATGCCTCGCACGAGATCGCGGTTGTCCGCAATGGCGGCAATCGTTGCGTCCAGCTCGACTGAGTCGGGGCCGTGGAGGGCCGGCAGCATGCTGCCCTTGGCGGTTCCCACGGCGCTGATGTTAAGGAAGAGCAGCGTTTCGGTCGCGGCCGGCTCGGCGATGAACTTGCGGAAGGCCGGTAGGTTGAGCGGCCCGGCGCTGCCCTGGTCTACGATGGTCGTCACGCCCGAGCGCACGCCCACGGCGTCGGGCGGCACGCCGTAGTCGGTCGCGTACTCGAAGGCGTGGACGTGCAAGTCGATGAGGCCCGGCAGCACCCAGAGGCCCTCGGCGGAGATCGTTTCGCGCGCCTCGCCGGCCAGGCCCGGGCCGAGCGCGACGATCTTGCCGTTGGCGATGGCGAGGTCGCCTGTCGCGTCGAGCGCGATGCCGGGATCGAACAGCCGACCGCCGCGGATGACCAGGTCGTACACGTCGCACCTCCCGCTCGCGTGCCGGCCGCTGAGGTGGGCGGCCCACGGAGATAGTGTACGGGATGCGGCCGGTCGGGAGCGGCGGCATGTGGCACGGCGGCTGCGAGGCGCGCGAGTGGTATCCTGGCACGTCAGCCCAGCGCGCGAACCGTTCGAGGAGGACCCATCGTGCGTCAGCCCAACCCGCCCGTCCCGCGCACGGGGCGCCACGCGGCGCCCGGGATCGCCCCGCTTTCGGTCGCCTTGACGCGGCAGGTGAGGCGGGCGCGGTGGCGGTGGAGCGTCCTGATCGGGCTCGCGGCCCTGCTCGTCGCCTGCAGCGGCGGCACGCCCGCGGCCACACCGTCCGGCGGCAGCCCGACGAGCGGGCCGGGGGCCGGGACGGCGGGCTCGGCAGCGCCCGGGGGGGCGGCTGGGGCAAGCGCGCCGACCGCGGCGCCGCAGCCTGCCACCGTGGCCTACGCCTACACTGGCCCGAGCGCGGCATTCACGCCCAACTGGGTCGCGCAGGAGGAGGGGTACTTCCGCGAGGAAGGGCTGGAGGTGACGCTGACCTCGGTGCAGCCGGCGCCGGGCGCGCAGGCGCTCATCGCCGGCGACTTCCAGATCGAGTCGACCGGCCCGCAGGTGATCGACGCGCGGCTGGGCGGCGCGGACCTGGTCTACGTGGCCGATCTCGTGCCCTACTTCGTGTTCGACGTGTACGCCCAGCCGAACGTCCACGACGCCGCGGGACTCAAGGGGGGCAGTATCGGGGTGACCCAGGCCGGCGCCACGACCGACTTTGCCGCGCAAGCCTACGCCAAGCGGGTCGGGCTAACGATTGGCCAGGACCTGCAAGTGAACTACGTCGGCAGCATGCCGGGGCTGCTCGCCGCGCTGCAGAACAACCTCATCACCTCGGCGATCCTCTCGGCGCCGACGACGCTCAACGCTCGGAAGGCGGGCTACACGCGGCTGGTGGCGCTCGCCGACTTGAAGCTCGCCTTTGAGCACGCGGCGCAGGTGGCCAGCCGCGCGTGGATCGAGAGCAATCAGGACGTGGGCCGCCGCTTCCTGCGCGCCTACGTGCGGGGCATCGAGACCACGCGCACGAATAGCGACGTGGCGATCAAGGCGATCGCGAATTACACCGCGGTCGAGGACCCCGAGGAGCTACGCGAGTCGTACGAGGCGTTCAAGGACGTTTACCCGGCCCGGCCGACGGTGTCCCGCGACGCGGTGCGCGCGGTCATCGAGTACGACCAGGACCCGCGGGCGAAGAGCCTGGACGTCGAGTCGCTGATCTACGACGCGTTGATCCCGTAGCCGAAGCTGGTCAGGGACGCGGGCGGGGGACGAAGGTGACGCGGGGGAGCAGGCGGTCGAACTGCTCGCGCAGGACGGTGGTGGCGGCGCGTTCGACGACGGCGAGGTGGGCCGGCGGGGCAAAGACGTAGATCGGCGCCTTGTAGAGCAGGTAGTTCCGCTGCACCGGATTGGTGACGCGCCGGTCGGCCAGGTCCGGGTTCCAGCCCGAGAAGATGGTCGGATGGTGCGTCGCGTCGCCGGGCGTGGTGGCGATGACGTCGGTGTCGCTCACGCGCGGGACCACCGAGGGACGCACCCAGACGTCGCCCGGGTGCAGAGTGGGGACGCTCTCGCGCACACGCTCGAAGATGCGCTGCCGCACCAGGTCGGCGCAGCGGCGCACGCCCTCGGCAAAGTCCAGGTAGGCATCGTCGTCGATGGCCGCCACCGTGTCGCGCTGGAGCACGAACGCGCGCTGGAGCAGGCGCCGCGTGCGCAGGCGGTGCAGCACGTCGTTGACGTAGGGATCGTGGCTGGGCGCGTGCAGCAGCGCCTCATCGCTCAGGCGCAGGAAGTCGATGACGCGCCGAAAGTCGAGCGTGCGCGCGCTGCCGTCGGGACTGTCGGCCACCACCGCGAGCAAGCCGTCACTGGCGGGGGCCGCGCCGAAGGCGGGGCCGACGATCGCCTCCACGGCGCCCTGGATCATGCAGTCGGCGGTCTGCACCTTGTGGTGGTTGTAGAGCGCCTGGTACATCGTGATGCGGTTGAACAGCAGCTTCTCCAGCTCGCCGGCGCCGGCCATGGAGAGCTGAATGCCGGGCGCGCCGACCACCAGGCTTTGCAGCAGGCGGTCGTAGTCGAGGATGGCGGGCACGCCGGAGAACAGCGAATCCCGAGCGAAGTAGTCGAGCTTGTCGGCGTCGATCGGCCCGCTGATGACGCCGGCCAGGTACGGGGGGAGGCCCCGCGCCCGGAGCGCCGCCGAGTCGCCGGTGATCAGCGCGACCACGGCGTCGGCGTCCACGTCGGCCTGCTCGAACAGGCGGCGCATGGGTGCGCTCTGCAGCAACAGCGCGCCCACCTTCTCGTGTGGCTGGTGCCCCGGCAGGGCGGGATCGAGCTGGCCGGCGAGCAGGGGCGTGGCGACCATCACCTTCTCGCTGGAGTGCGAGAACACGCCGTGTCCGACGTCGTGGAGCAGGCCGGCCAGGCGGACGGCGCGGCGGTGCTCGACCGGCAGGGCGGGACACGCTAGCTCGGCCAGCCGCGCGACCATGCGGCCCGCGAGGTGGAGCACGCCTAGCGCGTGCTCGAAGCGCGCGTGGCGCGCGGAGGGATAGGTAAGGTATACGGGCCCGGTCTGCAGGATGCCGCGCAGACGCTGAAACAGCGGCGCGTCGACGAACGGTACCTCGTGGGGCTCGACGACGATGGAGCCGTGGAGGGCGTCGCGCAGGTACTTGGCGCGGCGCGGCGGCGCCCCCTCGTAGCCGCGCATCACATCCTCGGCGAACTGCCCTACTTGATCGGGCAGAGAGGAGCGCTGCCGCGCCGGCGTTGGCGCTCCGCCATTGGTGCGCTCGGACTCGAGCCGCGCCACGTGCCGCCCCCGGTGAGTCTCTGTCGGTACAGCCATAGCTGTACCGATAGCTGCCGACAGTATCATCGCGCAGGCTGTCGCCCGGCGCCAAGGGCGGCCGACGGGCGGTCATCTGGGCCACGAGCGAACAGCGGCGCCGGCCCCGCAGCGGCGATGCTTAAGATTTGCTTAATGTTTCCTTAAGATTGCCTGAACGGACGGGGGGTGGTTGTAACTTCCGGGCCTCTTGCCCGTTCGTTAGTGCGGAAGGTGGCTTCATAGCGATTTCTGCACCATTTACGGGGAGGGGTGGCGCGTATGCTTCGACGGATAGGTGCCAGGTATCTGCTGTCGCTGATGTTCGTGCTCAGCATGGCGGCGCCGACGGCAGGGGCGGCCGGCGCCGCGGTTGCGACTGACGCGGGGACGGCCTCCGTGGCGGCCGCGAGCGGATCGAGCGGCGCTGCTGCTGTGCCAGTCAGCGAGGTCAGGCCCGGCGATCTGCTGGCGAGCGGTAATGTGGTAGGGGCCGCCGACGCACTGGCGGCCGTCGACGGGCCGAGCCATCACTTTGGCTTCGAGCAGGCGAGCGTGCTGGGGCAGGCTACGCCCAACGTGCCGGTGGGGCTGTCCGGCTTGCAGCGGCTGACCACCATCAACGTGCCGGGCTGGACTGCCACGAATGCGCCGAGCTTCGACATCCAGAGCTTCGACCCGGTCCGCAACATCAACTACGTCGCCGCGCGCAACCCCGGCGGCCCGACCGTTGGGAACTCGAGTCCTGGCTTGCTGGCCATCGACACGACGACCAACACGCTGATCGGCGAGCTGTCGGTGCCCGACTGCGACGCCGTCAACGTGCAGCGCGCCAGCTTCCAGTGCCCCAGCGGCGTGGAGGTGATGCCGGACCTCCGCAAGGTCGCGGTCACCAGCCGCGGCAACGCGGGGCAGAACTTCGTGGAGATCTTCGACATCGGCGCCTCCCCGACGAACGCGCCGATGCTGACCCGGATCAACCTGCCCAACAACCAGCTGCAGCCCGACGAGCTGACCTACGACCCGATCAACCACCGCCTCTACGTTGCGAACACGGGCGGCGCGTTCTTCCTGGCCGTAATCGACGCTGTGACGAACACCCTGCTCGGACAGATCTCGGTAACGCAGTTCTGCCCGACCACCATGGAGCAGCCGCGCTTCGACCCGGTGGACGGCATGATCTACCAGAACTGTTCGGCCGATCAGGTCTTGTTGCGCATCGACCCGAACGCGGGGGCGTTCGGTCAGATCGTGAGCGCCTGGAGCACGCCCAGCCAGGAAAACGGCATCGACGTCGATCCGTTGACCAACCACGCCTTGCTCGGCTCGAACCCTGGGCCGCAGGCCGTGGTCAACCTGAACGCGCCAAGCACGCTAGCAGTGCCGCTGGCGCCGATCCCCGTGGTAGCGAGCTTCCCACAGGTGAACGCCACGGACGGTCTATACTTCAACAACAACACGCTCCGCTGGTACACCGGCTCCAGCGGGAACACGAACCTGGGCGTGCCCTGTCCGGCTAGCCCGCTGAATCCCGCGCAGCGCCCGGTGCTCGGTGTCTTCCAGGGCGCGACGATCTCCGGCGGCACGCCCAGCATCGTCGGCGTGGAATGCACGGGCAACGGGGCGCACACGGCCGGGGTCGACCCGATCCGCAACCAGATCTACGTGCCGGCGGGCGCCCCAGTGATCGGCATCCTGGTGTTCAAGGACAACAGCGCAAGCCAGGGGCTGACCGGTGCCGCGAACGCGACGCTGGGTAGCAACGGCACTGTTGGCTTGACGCCCTCCGGCGGCAACACGACGGTGCAAGCCACTCTGACCGGCGTGAGCGGCGGCGGGACAATCCAGCTGCTCGTCGTCACGACGGTCGGCAACCAGGTCGTGCCCTGCGCCAGCACGGGGGGGACCACCACCGTGACGTGCAACGGCACCGTACTGGGCCTGCCGCTGGCCGGGGCCCCGGTGACTCTCAGCCGGAACGGCGCGGTCGTCGTGAAGGGCAACACCACCAGTGGCACGGTGCCGCCGACCACGCTGACGGCACAGCAAGCGATCGCGCAGGCGCAGGCGCTGCCTGGGTTCGTGACGGGCCAGCAGGGCGTACCGTGCACGCACGTGGGCGGTGGGCCGTGCACGGGCAACGCGAACGGCCTGCAGGTGAGTGGGATCCAGACCAGCAGCATGACCTGGACGGTCACTGCCACGCTTCCGCCCGCTCCGCCGGCGGGCGCCGGGACGCCGTTCTTCGTGATCAACACCACGGCTGGCGTCGAGGCCGTGCCATGCACGGGCGGGCCGGCCGGCGCGCCGGCGCCGGGCAGCGTGGTGAACTGCACGGCGACGACGGTGGGGAACGCGTTCCAGGGCGCCGCGGCGGTGCTCGTGTTCCCGGGCGTCGGCGGTGCGGCGGGCCCAGCGGTTGGCCCAGCTATCGTGACGGGCCCTGGCCCGGCGGCCGCGGTTGCCCCCGCCGCCGCTGCCGCGCTGCCGCTGCTCCCGCCCCCGCCGCCGGTGCTGCTGCCGCCGCCGCCGTCGCCGCTGCTGCCTCCACCGCCGCCGGCTCCTGCGGGTGCGATCTCGCAGCGTGCAGCTTTCCCGGAGGTGCCGGTGATCCCCGAGGCCGACAGCCTGCCGCTGCTGCTGAGCGGCCTCGCGGCGCTCGGTGCGCTGGCCGGCTGGCGGGCGCGGCGCCGCCGCCAGGACTAGCGCCTGGCGAACCGCGTCTCCTTGCCTAACCTGGACAGCCCCCGGAGCAATCCGGGGGCTGTCCGCGCGTTGGCACTTGCGTAACGCGCACGGAGGATGAGTCAATTATTCATGGATAGTCAACTCGCGTTGTCGGTAAACCAGTGGCTAGCGGCACATCCGCAGGTCGCCCCGCTGGTCGTGGTATGCGCGCAGGCAGCGATCTACCTGGTGCCGCTGGCGCTCGTGGCCCTCTGGCTATGGCCCGGCCGCGACCAGCCACTGCTGCGGCAAGCCGTGCTGGCCGGGTGCGTCGCCTTCGTGATCGCGCTGGGGCTGGCGCTGGTGCTCGGCCACCTCGTCTACCGTCCGCGCCCGTTCGTGGCGCTGTCGGTCCAACCGTTGTTCGCCCATAGCGCAAGCTCGTCGTTTCCGAGCGATCACGCCTTGCTCGGCGCCGCGCTAGCCGGACCACTGCTGTGGCGACGACCACGCGAGGGCGTCTGGCTAATGTTGGTGGTGGTGCTGGTCGGGGCGGCGCGGGTGGCGGCCGGCGTACACTACCTGTCCGACGTGCTCGGGAGCCTGGCGCTGGCCGCCGTGCCCACGATCATCGCGCTAGTGCTCGTGCCCTGGGCGATCGATCGCCTGCCGGCGCCGCTGGTGGCGGCCGCGGGGCTGCGGCCCGCAGCGGGACACGGTGTGCGCACCGGCTGAACGCTCCGCGGGACCGCGCGGCGGCCAGGCACTGGCGGCTGCGGGCGGGCCCGGCACTTTAGGGCAGCGCCGCCGCGAGCTGAGGCGGCCGGCCGCTGAGTCACGCACTGGCGGTGAAGGCGGGTCCGGCACGTGAGGTGGCGGGCACGACGATCGTGCTCGACGCGACAGAGAGGAGTTGGCCGGCGTGGCTATGGGAGTCGCCGACCGGCCCGACGGGCGCGCGGCGGAGCAGGTTTACCGCCTCGTCTGGGCCACGCTCGGACTGTTCGTGGGCGGCACCGCGCTCGGCCTGGCGTGGGACCGTGGCTGGCACGCCTCGCACCGATTCGAGAGCTTCTGGTCGCCGCCGCACCTGTTCATCTACACGGTGCTGGGCGTGACCACGCTGGCGCTCGCCCACGTCGCGCGCGCGCGGCGCCTGCGCGCGTGCCTGGGCGCCGGCGTGCGCGTGCCGGCGCTGCCTTTCCCGCTGCCCGGCGCGCTGGCGCTGGCGGCAGGCGGGCTGACGACGATCTGGCTGGGCGGGGCCCTGGATAGCGTATGGCACACGGCCTTCGGGCTGGACGAAACCGGCTGGTCGCTGCCCCACGCGACGCTCGGGGAGGGCTTGCTGCTGACCTTTCTGGGCCTGGTCGCCTGTCGCCTCGCGCTGGTCCGCCGGTGGCCGCTGGCGCCCTACAGCGCGGCGCTGCTGGCTTTCCTCGCGCTCCTGTTCGCGCCGACGCCGCTCGGCCCGCTCGGGCATAACCACACGGTGGCGTGGGTGGCGGCGATCGCGCGGCTGCCCGTGCTGGCCGACCAGGAGTCGGCGCAGCATACCTTTCGCATTTACGAGGCGTGGAACCTGACGCGCGCCCATCCGGCGTTCGCGCCCCTCGCGGCGTTCGTCGTGGGCGGAGGGCTGGCGGTGGCCGGCGGGCTCACGCACCGGCGCTGGCTGCTACTGCTCGTCGTGCTGGCGGCCTCGCTGCTGCCGCTGGGCGGCGACTACCGCGTCGCGCGGGCGCTCGGCCTGGCCGCGGTGCCGGGGGCCTGGCTGCCGCTCCCGTATCTGCCCGCGACGGTCGCGCTGCTCCTGGCGCGGGCAGTCAGACTGCCGGAGCCCTTGAGCTGGGCGGCTGCGGGTCTGGCGTTTGGTGGGGCGACGGCGGCTAGCTGGGGCGCGCCCCCGCTGCTCGCGCTAGCGGCCGGCCCGGCGATGGCCGCCGGCGCGATGGCCGGCCAGTGGGCCCTGCACACGCTGGAAGCGCCGAGCGCACGCCGCGTGGGGGTGCTCCTAGGGTTGCTAGGCGTGGGCCTGCCCCTGGTGTGTGGTGCGGTGGACCTCTTCCTGCGGATGCACACGCCCTGAGAACGGTGCCGCTGCTTGCCGCGCGCCAACTGACGGGCGCATACTCGGGAGCGCGCACCGCCAGCCACCCGCGCGCCGACGGGGCACGGGCGTTGCACGATTAGGAGGAAGTCCTGCCGCTCCAACAGGAGGCCACCACATGAGCGACCCGGCAGCCGACGACGCGCGGGATGAGGGTGTGCGCCCTGGCGCCGACGCCATAGCGCGGGAGGAGTCGGCGCTGGCGGACACCAGCGCGGCGCTCGGCGCCTCCGGCGTACGCGTCGTGTATACGGACACTCTCCCCGAGGGCGTGTACGTGGTGTACCGCGGGGGGCCGCCGCGGCTGCTCGTGAACGAGGCCTGGTGGCGTGGCGCGCGTCCTGTCGAGCGCATCCAGGCGTTAGAGACCCTCTGGGCGCGGCTCCAATCGATCCCGCCCGAGTCCTGGGACACCCTGGAACAGGCGTAAGGAGAGGCAGGCAAGTGCAGAGCAGGCCCGGGCGTCTGGGGCGGTCCGCGCGGCCGATCGTGTTCGCGGTTGGCTTGTGCTTTGTGACGGCGCTCGCGGTTCCGCTCGTCGGGGCGCGAGGGACCGCCGCGGCGCCCGGCGCCCAGGCGACGGCGCCGGGGGCGGCGTGGGTGCAGCTTGGCCCGGAGGGCGAAGCGCTGGTGCGTACGGTGAGCCGCGGAGCCGAGTGCCCTGCACTCACGGTTGACGGCAATCGGCAGCCGATGGCCGTTCGAGCCGCCGCGGCGCCTCCCGCCTTTCCGCAAGCGGTCTGCGAGGCTGCGCTCCCCGCCGGCGGGAGCGCCGTCGCTGTCGAGGATCAGGCCCTTCCGCTGCCGCGGCCGGAGCCGCGCCGGATCGTCGTGGTGGGCGACGCCGGCTGCCGGCTGGAAGAGGGCGACCCCATTCAGGACTGCAACAGCCCGGCCGCGTGGCCTTTCGCGCGGGTGGCCGCGAGCGCCGCCGCGTGGCAGCCCGACCTGGTCATCCACGTGGGCGACTACGTTTACCGCGAGACGCCCTGCCCGCCGAAACTCGCGGCGTGCGCGGGGAGCCCGTGGGGCGACACCTGGGCGACCTGGCAGGCGGATGTGTTCGCGCCCGCCGCCCCGTTGCTGCGGGCGGCGCCCTGGGTGTTCACGCGCGGCAACCACGAGGTGTGCCAGCGGGGCGGCGACGGGTGGTTCCGGCTGCTGGAGCCGCGGCCGTATACCGGGGCCTGCACGGACTACACCGAGCCGTATGCGGTGGATTTGGGCGACGCGCGGCTGGTGGTGCTCGACTCGGCCGAGGCCGACGATTTTGCGGTACGCCCGGAGCAGGCCGCGCTCTATCGGGACCAGTTCGCCCGCGTGGGCGAGCTCGCCGGGCCGAACACGTGGCTGGTGCTGCACCGGCCGCTCTGGGCCATCGGCCAGACCCCCGGCGAGGCGGGCCCGGCGGGATTGTTCCGCACGAATCCGACCCTCCAGGCGGCCAGCGACAATCGGTTGCCCGCGGGCGTCCAGCTCGTGCTGTCGGGCCACCTGCACCTCTGGGAGGCGCTGACCTTCGCCGACGGGCGGCCGCCCCAGGTCGTCGTGGGCAACAGCGGCACGAACCTGGACCCAGCGATCACCACGCCGCTAGGCGGGCTGGATGTTGGCGGGACCACCGTGGCGACCGGCAGCACGCGCCACGAGTGGGGCTTCCTGACGCTGGAGCGCACCGACACGGGGTGGCTGGCGACGCTGCGCGACGCGGACGGCGGCCCGGTCCTAACCTGCCGCCTCGTGGCGCGCGACCTCGCGTGCGGGTCGTAGGCGTGCCGTGGACGGCCGTTGTGAGGCCGCCAGGGGGTCTGGTAGACTCCGGGCGGCCCCCGCGAGGTGACGATGCGAGCCCTCATTACTGGCGGCGCCGGCTTCATTGGCAGCAACCTAGCGCGCTACCTGGCGAGTCGCGGCCACGCCGTGCGGGTGCTGGACAACCTGGCGCGGCCTGGCAGCGAGCGCAACCTGGCCTGGCTGCGCGAGACGCTGGGCGGCCTGGACTTCGTGCAGGCCGACTCGCGCGACGCCGCGGCGGTGGCACGCGCCGCCGCGGGCTGCGACGCCATCTTTCACTTCGCCGCCCAGGTCGCGGTGACCAGCTCCGTGACCGACCCGGTCCACGACTTCGAGGTCAATGCCCGTGGTACGCTGAACGTCCTGGAGGCGGCGCGGCAGCACGGCTGCGCCGTGTTCTACACCTCGACCAACAAGGTCTACGGTGGCATGGACGACGTGCCGGTGGTCGAGCTGCCGACGCGCTACGCGTACGCCGACCTGCCGCTGGGCGCCAGCGAGCAGCAGCCGCTGGACTTCCACTCCCCCTATGGCTGCTCGAAAGGCGCGGCCGACCAGTACGTTCACGACTACGCGCGGATCTACGGTCTCCGGACGGTCGTGTTTCGCATGAGCTGCATCTATGGGACGCGCCAGTTCGGCAACGAGGACCAGGGATGGGTGGCGCACTTCCTGATCGCGGCGGTGCTTGGCCGGCCGATCACCATTTATGGGGATGGCAAGCAGGTGCGGGACCTGCTGTTCGTCGACGACCTGGTGCGCGCGTTCGAGCTGGCTTGGGAGCGGCTGGACACGGTGGCGGGGCGGGTCTACAACATCGGCGGCGGGCCAGCGAACGCACTCGCCATCTGGACGGAGTTCGGCCCGCTGCTGGCCGAGCTGCTCGGGCGCCCGATCCCCGTCGAGTATGGCCCGTGGCGTCCCGGCGACCAGAAGGTGTACGTGACCGACGTGCGACGGGCGGCGGCGGAGCTTGGCTGGCAGCCGACGATCAGTACCCGCGAGGGCATTAGTCGGCTCCTACAATGGGTGCAGGAGAACCGCGCCCTGTTCGCCTAACGCTATGGCGACCTGCACCGCCTCAGGCCGGCGCCAGCCACCAGCCGCCAGCGGCACGCGACGAGCGGACCGGACGCGCGGCACCCCGGCGGAGTAGAATGAGCGCAGCCGAACGTCGCGGCGCAGCCGAGAGGGGGCTCCTGGATGGTCGCCTGTCTATCGCCTAACGGCCGTACTACCTATGCCGGCGCGGCACCGGTCACGCGGCTGCACGTTGGGACGCTCGACGGCGTCGTGACGCTGGAGCGCCCGTCGCACGAGGCGCCGTGGCGGGTGGCGGGCCACACGCTGGCCGGCCAGCACGTGAGCGCGCTGCTGTTCGAGCCACGCCGCGGCGGGCTGTTCGCCGGCATCCATGCGGGGGGCCTGTACCGCAGCCTGGACGGCGGCGGGACCTGGCAGCGCGCGACGCGCGGCTTGCCGCACGATCAGATCTGGACGCTGGCCGGTCGCGAGCGCGGCGGGGAGATCGTGCTGTACGCGGGCAGCGAGCCAGCCCACCTGTATCGCAGCACGGACTACGGGGCGAGCTGGGAAGAGCTAGACGGGCTGCTCGCGGTGCCGGGGCAGGAGCAGTGGATGTTCCCGCCGGCGCCGCACATCGCGCACGTCAAGAACGTGGCGTTCGATCCGGTGGACGCGGACACGATGTACGTCGGCATCGAGCAGGGCGCGTTGCTGAAGTCCACCGACGGCGGGCGCAGCTGGCGCGAGCTGGACTCCTACTACTCGCCCGACGACGTGTACTACAAGGACGTTCATCGCCTCGTCGTGTCGCCCGTGAACCGGCATCGCATCTACATGGCCGGGGGCGACGGGCTGTACGCGAGCGAGGACGCCGGCGAGACGTGGGAGCACCTGAGCGGCCCGACCGATCTCGTCGGCTATCCCGACGCGCTGCTGTTGTCGCCCGACGACGACCGCACGCTGTTCATGGCGGGTGGCAGCGCCGGGCCGCCGGCGTGGCGGCGCACGGGCGCGGCGCGGGCGGGCGTGGTGTGCAGCCGCGACGGGGGACGCACCTGGGAGCGCGCGGAGCGGGGCCTGCCGACGCCGCTGCGAGCGAACATCGAGGCGATGGCGCTGCACGCCCGGCCGGGCGGCTTCAGCCTGTTCCTCGGGACGACCGACGGGGACGTGTTTGGCAGCGACGACGGCGGCGCATCGTGGACCGCGGTGGCGCTGCGCTTGCCGCCAGTATCGCAGAGCAGCCACTATCGCGACCTGCCGCAGCGGGGGCCGGAGGACGCGCTGCAGGCCGTGGCGAGCGCGCGCTGATGGCCGCGGGCGCCGGCGGGGTGCCGAGGCCGCTGCGGGCGGGCGCGCCGTGCGAGGCGCGGGCGCGGCTGCGGGCGCTCCTCGCGCGGCCGACGGCGACGCTCCTGCCGGGGGCTGCCGACGCCCTGACCGCGCGATTAGTCGAGGAGGCCGGCTTCGAGGCGTGCTACGTGACCGGCTCGGGCATCGCGAACGCGCAGTTCGGGATCGCCGACGTGGGGCTGGTCTCGCTCGCCGAGGTGGCGCAGCAGGCCGCGCGGATCGCCGCCGCCACCCGCCTGCCGGTCGTCGTGGACGCCGACACGGGCTACGGCAACCCGCTGAACGTCATGCGGACGGTCGCCGAGCTGGAGCGCGCGGGGGTGGCGGCAATCCAGTTGGAGGACCAGGTCACGCCGAAGCGGTGCGGCCACTTCACGGGCAAGGAGGTCATCCCGACCGAGGAGATGATCGCAAAGCTGGAGGCGGCGCGGGAGGCGCGCGGCGACTCGGGCCTCGTGTTGATCGCCCGCACGGATGCGGCTGCCGTGCTGGGGTTCGACGCCGCGGTGGAGCGGGCGCGCGCCTACGTGGCGGCCGGCGCCGACGTGCTGTTCGTGGAGGCGCCGCGCACGGTGGACGAGCTGCGGCGCATCCCGCGCGAGCTGCCGGGGGTGCCGCACATCGTCAACGTCGTCGTCGGCGGGCTGACGCCGGTGCTCCCGCGCGCCGAGCTGGAGGCGCTGGGATTCCGCCTCATCCTGTACGCGGGCCTCGCGCTGCAAGCTGCGGCCCTGGCCGTGCGCGACGCCCTGCGCCACCTGGCCGAGCACGGCGATCCCTCGGGCATGCAGGACCGCATCCTGTCGTTCGCCGCGCGCCAGGCGCTCGTCGACCTGCCCGCCGTCGAGGCGCTGGAGCGGCGCTTCGGCGCCCAGCACTGAGCTGGTTCCGACGGAGGGAGTGCAGGTGTGGCGCAGGCCTACCGACCGGAGGCCGGGGACTGGCGTCTTGCTGCCCCGGGCCAGGGCGACAGGGGATGAGCCCTGCCCTACGCCGCGGCCGCGGGACAGCAGCTCAACGGCCGCGAATACCGCTGTAGGCGGGCGGGCCGGGTGCCGCGCCTGGGCGGCTCAGGGGCGCCGCGCCCATCTCGCAGCGCACGTCGCCGTACAGGCGCTCGTAGAAGGCAGCCGTGGCGGCGAGGTCGAAGCGGGCGGCGATCTCCGCGCGTGGCCGCAGGTAGCGGTCGCGGTGGGCGAGCACCGCGGTGAGCGCGGCCGCCAGGCCGGGCGCGTCCGCGATCGGGGCAAGCTCGCCCATGCCCGTGACGGCGACTGGCTGGCGCACGCCGGGGAGCGCGGAGGCGACGACCGGCGTGCCGCAGAGCATGGACTCGACCTGAACCAGCCCGAACGACTCGGTGGAGTTCACGCTGGGCAGCACCAGGCAGTCGATGGCCGCGTAGAAATTGGCCAGGTCCGGCCCGTGCAGCTCGCCCAGGAACGTGAGCTGGTCCCGGTGGCGCTCGATGAGCGGGCCAAGCTGCTCGTAGTAACGCTCGCCCACCACACCCTCGTAGGGCCCGGCGAAGGCGACGCGCACCGGACCGACCGACGCTTGGAGCATCGGCAGCGCCGCCAGGAGGTACTCGATGCCCTTTTCGGTGGCGACGCGGCCGGCGAAGCCGACGACCCGCTCGCCGTTGGGCGCGAGGCGCGCGCGCAGCAGCGCTGCCGCGGCCGCGTCGGGCGTGCCGACGATCACGGGCGGGTAGACCGTCTCGACCTTGGGCAGGTAACGCGAGACGAACGGCGAGTGCTCGGCGTAGTCGCGCGTGTAGGTCACGACGCGGTTGGCCTGCTGGCCGGCGAGGCGGTGCATGAGGGTCATCGCCGCTTCGATGGGGCGGCTGGCCGGCCCCGGGGGCAGCTGCAAGTCGCAGTGGTAGGTCAGGACCACGGGGCGCCGCGCGACACGCCGGGCGAGCAAGGCGAGCACCCCCGCCTCCAAGAGGGGCAGGTGTAGGTTAAGCAGGTCGTGGCTCTGCAGCAGGCGCCAGGCCTCGGCGCTGAACGCCGGCGAGACGACGCCCTTGTGCAGCCGCCACAAGACCGGCGCGCGCACGACGCGGACGCCACGGCGCCGCTCGGTGCGTGGCAGCTCGGGGAGGTGCCGCGACGCGACCACCGTGACCTCGTGGCCGCGCGCCGCGAGCGTCTCCGCCAGGCGCTCCACGTAGATGGTCAGGCCGCTGAGGTGGGGATGATAGTAGGTGAGCGCGTGCAGGATCTTCATCGGGGGATTCTAGCATCCACCAGGCGGCGGGCGCATTGACACTCCGTTCCGGGATCAGGTATCAGCTTATCAAGCGCCCGCCCCGTCCAGCGCGGCCGGCGCGCGGCCGATGGCCGGCGGCTGCCCACCAAGACCGAAGGCTGAGATCTGTAGATGGCCGAGCCGGCCGAACAAGTGGCGCTCCTCGTGCGTGCGGCCGATGGGCCGGGCATACTCGCCCAGTTGACTCGCGTGCTCGCCGACCACGGCGCGAACATCGCGCGGGTGGATATCGTGGAGCGCGGGGGCGGGCGGGCGCTTCTGTACTTCGAGCTGGAGTCGGTGGCGGACGAGGCCGCCGTCGTGCGGGACCTAACGGCGCTCGCGCCGGTACACGGGGTGGAGCAGACGCAGCCGTTCGCCCAGATTTATGGCAAGCGGGTGATCGTGATCGGCGGGGGCGCGCAGGTTGGGCAAGTGATGATCGGCGCCGTGTCGGAGGCCGACCGCCACAATATTCGCGGCGAGCGCATCTCCGTGGACACGATCCCGCTGGTCGGCGAGGCGGCGTTGGCGGACGCCGTGCGCGCGGTCGCGCGGCTGCCGCGGGCCCGGGCGCTGGTGCTGGCGGGCGCGCTGATGGGCGGCGAGATCACGCGCGCCGTGCGCGACCTGCGCGCACAGGGCTTCATCGTCATCTCGCTGAACATGGCGGGGAGCGTGCCCGAGGCGGCGGACCTGGTGGTGTCCGACCCGGTGCAGGCGGGCGTGATGGCGGTGATGGCGGTGGCTGACACCGCGCAGTTCAGCATCGCGCGCCAGGCCGGCCGCCGCTATTGAGCGCGGCGGGGCGGGCACAGCGATCCACGAGCGAGCACAGCGCACGATGGGAGACGACATGGCGAGCCCCGGCGAGCCGGCCCCGACCCGGGACCCGGCGCCGCTATCGCCGTCGGCGGCGCGCCGCTACGATCCCGTGGCGCCCCGTGAGGAGCGCATCCTGCGGCTAGCGCGGACCGAGCTGCGCCCGGAGCTGGCGCAAGTCGAGGAAGTGCTGGCGGTTTACCTCGACTTGCTGGGCGCCGTGGAGGAGGAGTATCGGATGTCCTGGCCCGCCGAGGAGTCGCGGCTGGGCTTTCTGGCGTGCCTGCTGCGGCTGTTCGACGACCTGCTGGCGACGGATTACCTGACCCAGCGGGGGCTGTACCTGCAGGCCAACCGGCTCTGGCAGGACTTCCTGGAGACACTCTGGCTGGGGCTCTACTTCGTGCGCGAGCCTGCCGCGGCGGGGCGCTGGCTGCGCGGCGGCCGCCAGAGCCCCAAGGGAGCGCGGCGTGCGCTGGAGGCGCAGGGGCAACTGCTGCCCGAGAGCGCCGACCTGTACGACCTGCTGGAGCGGCGCGCGAACCCCCAGACGAAGGCCGGCTTCGAGCGCTCGCTGACCATCAGCCAACAGATGGGCGAGTGGCACGTGAGCTTCTTCGTCGGCGGCGAGGGCAACGTGGCCTGGCTGCGCCGCGGGCTCCTCGACTGGCTCTTCGTGGCAACCTATGGCCTGGAAGAGATCGGCCGGCTGGGCATCGCGGCCCCCGAGTCGCAATGGGCGCACCGCCGCGCGGCGGCGGTCGGTGCTGCTCAGCGCCTGCTGAGCAGCACGCCGCGCGAGTAGCTCAGCGCGCGGGCCGGGCGGTGAAGCCGATGACCTCGCTAAGCTGAACGTACGAGCGCTGGCCGGTACCGGCCCAGGCGTCGCCGAACTCCCGCCAATCCCCCGCTCCCCCCAGGCTCTGCCGTAGCTCGGTGCAGAACCTCTCCAGGCTCTCCGCCGTCACGGGCGTGCCGAGGTCGTGGGTGACGGCTAACACGCCGCCGTTGCGCAGCGCAAAGACCAGCTCGACGCGCTGGCTCGGCGAACGCGAGATACCGAACGGGGTGTTGGGGGACGCCTCACGGCTCGCCGCCTCCAGACGCGGTGCGCTCTGTCGTGGCATGATCGATCCCATCCTTTGCAGTCGAGACTGCGGCGCCTCGCCTGCTCGCGGCTCGGCGCCGACACGCACGCGCGTGGCGGCGACCGCAGTCGGCTGGCCCGCGTTGCGCCTGCACCGGAGTATAGCGTGCCACGCGCGCGGCGCCAGACACAAAGAAGCCATGGCCCGGCGCGGACGCGCCGCCATGGCTTCTATTGGGCCGGGGCCGCGGTGGGGCTAGCCGACCAGCTTGTAGCAGGCGCGGTGGTAGCCCTGGGTGCGGCCGCGCTTGCCACCGGTGTGCTGCATCACGACCAGGAGCTGATTCTCGGGCACCCGCTCGCTGCAGGTCGGGCACGTGTGTGGGGTCAGCGCCGTCGACGCGCCACGCTTTCCCGCCAGGGCGTTCTTGTTCAGCTTGCCATCGTTGGCCATTCTGGGTATCTCCTCGGCGCACAAAAATACGCGGTCCGTCGGGCCGCGCCCTGAGCATAATGCGACGAGGGCACCCGGAGGCGCTCTCGCCGTGCAACATGATACCAAATTGCGGGCTCGGCGTGCACGTTCGCGCCGCCCCGGGGGCGCGAATCCCGCCTACCGCGCCGTGACACCGGCTATACTGCTACCCAACCGGTCGGCCTGAGTGGGAGCGAGCCGCCATGATGATCTCGATTCGCGCCCTGACCAAGCAGTTCAGCGCGACCGACGGCCAGGTAACCGCGCTCAAGAGCCTCGACGTGGACGTGGCCGAGGGGGAGTTCTTCGTCATCGTGGGGGCCAGCGGATCGGGCAAGACCACCCTGCTCCGCTGCGTGGCCGGGCTCGAGACGCCGGAGCGCGGAGAGATCTGGATCGACGGCCAGGCGGTGTTCGCCGACCAGCCGCCGACCTGGGTGCCCACCCAGCGGCGCAAGGTGGGCATGGTCTTCCAGTCGTACGCGGTCTGGCCTCACCTGACTGTCTATGAGAACGTGGCGCTGCCGCTGGCTGAGGGAGCGCAGCGCGTGCCGCGCGGGGAGGTGGCCAGTCGCGTCCACGAGGCGCTGCGGCTGGTACAGCTTGACGACCTGGCGAATCGCTCGGCCACGCTGCTCAGCGGCGGCCAGCAGCAGCGCGTGGCGCTGGCGCGGGCCATCGCCGTCAACTCGCGGCTGCTGCTGATGGACGAGCCGCTGAGCAACCTCGACGCGCGGCTGCGCGAGGAGGTCCGGGGGAAGATTCGGGAGCTGGCGAAGCGCCTGGGCTCGACCGTGCTCTACGTGACGCACGACCAGGTGGAGGCGATGGCGGTCGCCGACAAGATCGCGCTGATGCGGCGTGGCGAGCTATTGCAGGTTGGCTCGCCGATGAGCCTGTACCGTGCGCCGGCGCGCGCCGAGGTGGCCGAGTTCTTCGGCCAGGTGAACTGGCTGGGCGGCCGGGTGGTCGAGCCGGGCGTCGTGGAGACGGCCATCGGGCCGCTCCGCGTGGGCGGCGCGGCGAGCCGTGGCGAGGCCGTGTTGGTCGGGTTCCGCCCCGAGGCGCTAACGGCGAGCGAGGACGCGCTGGGCGCCGAGCGCACGGTGCTGGCGGGCACGCTGACGGCGCACACGTTCCTGGGCGATCAGTTCCTGTACACCGTTCTGGTGTGCGGCCAGCCGCTGGTGGGCAAGGGGCGCGTGCTGCCCAGCGCCGACGGCGGGCGGGTGCGGCTGCAAGTCGCGGCGGCCGACGTGCTGGTCTTCCCCGCCGCGCAGGCGGACGATCTGGCGGGCGTGGTGGGCGAGGAGGTCGGCGCGGTGGGCGCACCGGGCTGAGCGGGCGCCGGGCCGGGCGCGCAGCCGGGCCGCGGGCAGAGGCTTGGCGACCGAGGGGCTGGCGGACGTAAGATCAGGCAACTGCGAGCGGCAAGGGCCTACCTGGAGGGCACGATGCAGCACTCCCGCCGCGCCTCATGGCTCCCTCTCCACGCCGCGGTGCTGCTCCTGATCGCTGGATGCACCACTGGCCGGCCAGCCGCGCCCGTGCCCGTGGAGCAGGCAGCGGCCGGCAGCGCCGCCGCAGCGCCCGCCGCGTCCTCGCTGCCGCCGGTGGTGGCGACCCTAGTCGAGGGCGCGCGCAAAGAGTCCACGCTCAAGGGCACCTGGGGCGGCGGCCTGCTCGGGGGCGCCTCGGGCTTCAGCGAAGTCGTCGCGCAGATGAACCAGAAGTACGGCCTGAACGTGCAGGCGCAGTTCACTCCCGGCCGCGACATGCAGGGCGTGATGGCGCTCATCACCCAGGAGCAGGCGGCCGGCCAGCCGGCGAGCACCGACGTGTACTTCGGCAACGCCCCAGCCATCCTCGACGCGGAGCAGAGCCAGGCGCTGCGGCCAATGGACTGGGCGGCGATCCTGGAGCGCATGCCGCCATCCGAGCCCGGCTTTGATCCAGTCGCGCCCGGCGGGATCGCGGTCGCCTACGGCACCATCATCGTCGGCGTAGAGTACAACACGAACCTGGTGCGGGGCGACGACGTGCCGCGCCACCTGGAAGACCCGCTAGCGCCGAAGTGGAAGGGGAAGATCGCCTCGACGCCCTATGCCGCAGGGATGCGTGAGTTCGCCATGCCGGACATGCTCGGGCGGGACGCGATGCTGGACTACACGCGGCGGCTGTCGCAGCAAGTGGGGGGCCTCATTCGCTGCGGGGAGGACGACCGGGTGGGCAGCGGCGAGTTCGCCATGCTCGTCTTTAGCTGCGGCGGGCAGCAGGCCACCAAGCTCCGCGAGCTGGGAGCGCCGGTGGGCTACACGGTCGTGCAGGAGGCGAGTGTCTTCCACATGATGTACGGCGGCGTGCCGAAGAACTCCAGCGCGCCGAACGCCGCCGCGCTGCTCATCGCCTATCTGGAGACGCCGGAGGGGCAGGCGGAGCTGTGGAAGCTGGACGCGGTGGACTACCACCTCTATCCCGAGGCGAACACGAAGAAGCTGGCGGACGAGGTGCGGGCGGCGCACGGCAAGCTGGCGATCGACTCGCCGCAGTGGCTCGCCTCGGCGACCGGCTTCGCGGAGACGCAGCGCGAGCTGGAGGGGATCCTCCAGCAGAGCAGACCGTAGGGGGCCAGGCACGTTGGCCAGCCGCGCCGAGAGGAGATTCTGGGCCGCGCGGGCCGTGGAGAAAGGCAGGGGCGATGAAGCCGATCCGGCGCTCGACTATCGTGAGCGGACTTGGGGTCTTCCTGCTGCTGGCCGCGGCCTGTGGGCGTGCGCCCGCAGCGGCGCCCGCGCAGACGGCGGCCCAGCCGGCCGCCCCGCCGCCCGCGGCTTCCCAGGCGGGGACATCAGTACAGGGGGAGGCGGTATCGCCGGCGCTGCAAGCGCTCATCGACGGCGCGAAGGGCGAGACGGTGCTGAAGGCGCAGTGGTCGTCGTCGAGCTTTGGCGGCGGGCCGGGCCTTAACGAGATCGTCGCGGGCATGAACAAGAAGTATGGCCTGAACATCCAGGCGCAGTTCACCCCGGGCCGCGACATGCAGGCGCTGATGGAGCTGCTGGCCCAGGAGAACGCCGCCGGCCAGCCGGCCAGCACGGACGTCTACCTCGGCAACGCCCCGGCCATGGTCGACGCGCTGCGCACGGGCGTGCTGCGCACAATCGACTGGCCGGCGATTCTCGACCGGCCGATCCCCGCCGATCCGGCCTTCGACCCATACGCGCCGGACGGCACGGGCGTGGCCTTCGGGACCACACTCGTAGGCATCGCTTACAACACGAACCTGGTGCGGGGCGACGACGTGCCACGGCACCTGGAAGACCCGCTGGCGCCGAAGTGGAAGGGGAAGATCGCCTCGACCGTCTACGCCGCGGGGATGCGCGAGTTCGCCATGCCGGACATGCTCGGGCGGGACGCGATGCTGGACTACACGCGGCGGCTGTCGCAGCAGGTGAGCGGGCTGATCCGCTGTGGCGAGAACGAGCGCCTCACCAGCGGGGAGTTCGCGATGCTCGTGTTTAGCTGCGGCGGCAACGACATCCTCGACCTCAAGCGCCGCGGGGCGCCGATCGACTACGCCATCGTGCAAGAGGCGACCGTGCTGCACATGCGGTACGGCGCGGTGCCGAAGAACTCGAGCGCGCCGAATGCCGCGGCGCTGCTCGTCGCCTATCTGCTCACGCCCGAGGGGCAAGAGCTATTGTGGAAGCTCGACGGCATGGACCTGCCGCTGTTCCCCGAGTCGCACCTGCGGGACCAGGTGGAGCAGGTGAAGAGCGCGGGCGGCAAGGTGGCGTACAACTCGCCGCAGTGGCTGCTCTCGAGCCCCGGCTTCACCGAGCAGCAGCAGGAGCTAGAGAAGATCCTGCGCGAGGGGGCGCACTAACACGGGGACCCGGGGCGAGGTGACGGGGGACGGGGCGGCCTGGGCGGCTGCCTGCTCCCTGACTCTGGCTGGAGGCGATGATGCAAGCAACGCTGCGCATCCCGCGGCCGTTGGTGGGCCGCCTGCCGACTGTCTCGCCTCTGCTGCTCGTGGCGCTGGCGCCGATCGTCGTGATCGTGCTGTTCGTGGGTGTGCTGCTGTGGGTGAGCGTGCAGCGGGGGACGATCGGCACGGCGAGCGCTAGCTATACGCTGGACAACTACGCGACGTTGTTCGGCGACCCGTTCGTGCTGCGGGTCGTGCTGAACACGGCCGTCTTCGCGGCGACGGCGACGCTCGTGTCGCTCGCCATCGGCCTGCCGATTGCCTGGCTCGTGGAGCGCACCACGCTGCGCGGCAAGGCGGCGATCTACGCCATCATGACCCTCGGCCTGCTGATCCCCGGCATCTACACGGCAATGGGCTGGACGTTCATCGCCCATCCGCGCATCGGCCTGCTCAACCAGTGGCTGATGGGTACCTTCGGGCTGGCCGACGCGCCCATCGACATCGCGACGCCCGTGGGCATGGGCTTCATCCAGGGGCTCAGCCTGGCCCCGCTGGGGTTCGTGCTCACGGCTCAGATGTTCCGCGCCATGAACCCGTCGCTGGAAGAGGCGTCGCAGGTCCACGGGATGGGCTTCGCCACGACCATGCGCCGCATCACCCTGCCGCTGGCCAAGCCGGGCATCATGGCAGCCGTGATCTACATCGTGACCATCGGGATCGCGACGTTCGACATTCCGGCCATCATTGGGCTGGGCAACCGCGTGTACATGCTCAGCACCTACATCTACGTGAAGGCGAATCCGTCCGGTGCGGGCACGCCCGAGCACGGCATCACGGCAACGGCGGGTGTGTTCATGATCGTCATCGCCGTCGCGCTGACGCTGTGGTACGGCCAGGTGCTGCGGCAGGGGCACCGCTACCAGGTGGTGACCGGCAAGGGCTATCGGCCGACGCCGGTGAAGCTCGGGCGGTGGGCGATCGGCGGCTGGGTGTATATCGCGCTCTACGCGCTCGCGGCCAAGGTGCTGCCGTTCCTGCTGCTGGCTTACGTGGCCTTCACGCCGTACCTGGCGGCGCCGTCGGCGGACATGCTCAGCCAGCTCTCGACCGCGCAGTTCGAGCGTATCGACTGGACGCTGGTACTACGCGGGCTGCGGAACACGGCGCTGCTGGTACTAGTGGTGCCGCTCGCGGTCCTGCTGTTCGGCTTCTGCATCTCCTGGCTCGTCGTACGCTCGCGCACCCGGGCGCGCTACCTGCTGGAGTTCGTGGCGTTCTTGCCGCACGCGCTGCCGGAGGTGATCCTGGCGATCAGCGCGCTGCTCATGGCGTTGTTCGTCGTGCGCGGCTGGCTGCCGCTGTACGGCTCGGTGTGGCTGATCGCGATCGTCTACGTCATCGCGCGCCTCGCCTTCGCCACGCGGGCGCTGAACAGCTCGCTGCTGCAGATCCACCGCGAGCTAGAGGAGGCGGCCTACGCGGCGGGGCTGTCGACGTGGCGCACCGCGTGGCGGATCATGCTGCCGCTGCTGCGGCCGACGCTGCTCTCCGTGTGGATCTGGACGGCGCTGCTCGTCTACCGCGAGCTAACGGTGGCGGTGTTCCTGTCCAGCCAGGACAGCATCACGCTGCCGGCGGTCGTCTGGAGCTACTGGTTCTCGGGGAACCGCAACATGGCGGCGGCCGTAACGCTGATCATGACGGTCGTGCTGGTGCCGCTCATCGCCATCTTCTGGTGGTATGGCCGCCGCAGCCAGGTGACGGCGTAGTGCCGAGTGCTGGGTGCTGAGTGCTGAGTGGGACGACCCAAATCGAGACTCAATGCCGGAGGAGAGATGGCCGATCCGGGGCCGCGGCGGCTGGCCGAGGTGCGCGAGGGGATGCTGGAGCGCGCGCGGTTTCACCGCAACCCGTGCTTGTACGTGAGGGAAGACGAGGTCGCGGGGGCGCTGGACCGGCTGGACTCGCTGGACCGCGACGCCTGGGCGGAAGCGTTCAGCGCGTTCGCGCCGAAATACGAGATGCGGGCGCGGGAGGCCGAGGCGCGTGGCGACCCGCGCGCCGCGCGGGAGAATTACCTGCTGGCCTATGACTACTACCACGTCGCGCGGTACCCGGCGCCGAACTCGCCCGGGAAGCTGCAGGCGTACCGCAAGTGTCAGGAGAACTTTCTCCGAGCGGCGCGCTACTTCGATCCGCCGCTGGAGCGCGTCGAGATGCCGTTCGCGGGCCGGCCCGGCGAGGGGAGCGCGAACGTCGGCTACCTGCGGCTGCCGAGAGGCCCGCGAGGGGCGCCGACCGACGCACCCGCGCCGGTGGTCGTTATCTGGGGCGGCATCGACGGCTTCAAGGAGGAGCGGCGCGCGGAGACCTACTTGGCGCTGGGCCTGGCGACGCTGCTGATCGACATGCCGGGAGTGGGCGACGCGCCGCTCGTAGGGTCGGAGGACGCCGAGCGCATGTGGGACTCGATCTTCGACTGGATCGCCACGCGCCCGGAGCTGGACGACGAGCGGGTCGCCGTGCTCGGCCAGAGCACCGGCGGCTACTGGGCGGCGAAGCTGGCACACACGCACCGTGAGCGGCTACGGGCGGCCGTCGATCACGGCGGCTGCACACACTACGCCTTCGCGCCCGACTGGATCGCCAAGGCGCAGCTCGGCGAGTATCCGTTCGAGCTAGCCGAGACGCTGGCCAGCGCCTTTGGTCGGGCAACTTATGACGAGTGGGTGGAGTACGCGCCGCGCCTCTCGCTGCTCGATCAGGGTATCCTCGATCGGCCGTGCGCGCCGCTGCTGTTGGTAAACGGCGTGCGGGACAGCATCTTCCCGATCGCGGACATGTACCTGCTGCTGGAGCACGGCAGCCCGAAGGCGGCGCGCTTCTATCCGGGCGGCCACATGGGCGGCAGTCCCGACATCGAGCCGACCATCGCGCGCTGGCTGCAGCAAGCGCTGAGCGATTCGGCGGGCTGTCGGATGAGGCAACCCCCGAGGCCAGTCAGGCGAGGCTAATCGCTAACTGCTGGGAACTGGAGGAGTCCATGGCCGAGGCGCCGAGCACCGTGCGCGCGCGTCCCTGGGAGGAAGTGCGCCAGCTCATGCTGGAGCGCGCGCGGGGCCACCGTAACCCGTTCACCTACTCGCGCTACGAGGACGTCGAGCGCGCGCTGAATCAGCTTAGCTCCGTGGACCGCGACGCCTGGGCCGAGGCGTTCCTGGCCGTCGGCGCACCGTACGAGGAGCGGGCGCGGGAGGCCGAGGCACGCGGCGATGCGCAGGCCGCGCAGGAGAACTACCTGCTGGCCTACGACTACTACCACGTCGCGCGGTACCCGGCGCCCAACTCGCCAAGCAAGCGCCGCGCCTACCCGAAGTCGCAGGCGATGTACCTGGCGGCAGCCCGCTACTTCGACCCGCCGCTGGAGCGGGTGGAGATGCCGTTCCGGGGTCGGCCTGGCGAGGGCAGCGTTGCCGTCGGCTACCTGCGGAAGCCGCGGGGTGTCGAGCGCCCGCCGGTGCTGGTGTGCTGGGGCGGCATCGACTCGTTCAAGGAGGAGCGCCGCGACGCCGGCTTTCTGGAGGCCGGCCTGGCGAGCCTGACCATCGACATGCCCGGTGTGGCGGACGCGCCGCTTGTTGGCTCGGAGGACGCCGAGCGCCTGTGGGACGCGATTTTCGACTGGATCGGCACGCGGCCCGATCTCGACGCCGAGCGCATCGCCATCCTGGGCGGCAGCACGGGCGGCTACTGGGCGACGAAGGTGGCGCACACGCACCGCGAGCGTATCCGCGCGGCGATCAACCAGGGCGGGCCGGCCCACCACGCGTTTACGCCCGAGTGGATCGCGAAGGCGCAGTTGGGCGAGTACCCGTTCGAGCTGGCGGAGACGCTGGCGTGCGCGTTCGGCCGCGCGACGTACGAGGACTGGGTGGAGTACGCGCCGCGGCTGTCTCTCGTGGCGCAGGGCGTGCTCGACCAGCCGTGCGCGCCGCTGCTGCTGGTGAATGGGCTGTACGACAGCGTCTTTCCTATCGAGGACATGTACGCGTTGCTGGAGCACGGCAGCCCGAAGGACGCGCGCTTCTTCCCAAGCGGGCATATGGGGCATACGCCGCAGACGCGCGACATCATGGTGAGCTGGCTGCTGGAGCGGCTCCGGTAGTTGAGGGTGGCGGACGGCGGCGTACTGGGTTTGCAGCTCGGTGTGTTGCCAGCCGGCGTCGGGGCTGCGGCCTGCGGGCCGCGGGCGGCCACGAGAGCCACTCCTACGACATGCTGGCTAGTCGGGGGTGGCGGACGGCGGGGCTAGGCGTCGATGCGGCGGAGGCTGGCGAGGCTGTCGGCGGCGAGGCGCTGGTACATGCGGGTGGCTTCCAGCCAGTAGTCGCGCTGCTCGTCGCTGACCTCGCCGACGATGCGGGCGGGCACGCCGACGAGGACCTTGCGCGCCGGCACCTCCATGCCCTCCAGCAGCACCGCCCCCGCGCCGACGATCGCGTCGTCGCCCAGGACGCAGCGGTCCTGGATGATCGCGCCGATGCCGACCAGGACGTGGCGACCGAGCGTTGCGGCATGGATCACGGCGCCGTGGCCGACGTGGCTATCCGGCCCCAGGAGGGTGGGGATGCTCGGGTGGCCGAGCATCGCGCCGCGGATATGGATCACCGCGTTGTCCTGGACGTTTGAGCCGTCGCCGACGCGGATCTCCTCCCAGTCGGCGCGCAGCACCGCGCCCGCGCCGACGTAGCAACGCTCGCCGATCGTGACGGCTCCGATCACCGTCGCGGCCGGATGCACGAACGACGTGCGCCCGATTGTGGGCCGTCGGCCGTCGAACTCATATAGCGCCATAGCTGGATCCTCAGCGGTGCGCGTGCTTACTTGGCGATGCCTGCCTCGTGCAGCGCCGCGATGGCCGCCGCATCATAACCCACGCGGGCCAGGATAGCGTCGGTGTGCTCGCCCAGCTCGGGGGGTGGTAGCGGCAAGGTTGTCTGCGTGTCCGAGTAGGTGACCGGCGAGCGCACCGTGCGTACCGTCGGCCGGCCTGGGCGCGGGATGGCGATCTCCAGGCCCATGTGCTGGATGTGGGGGTCCTGGAAGACCTCGCGGTAGTTGTACATCGGCGAGTGCGGGACCTCCTCCGCCTCCAGCCGCTCCAGCCAGTACGCGCGCGGCTGGGTGGCGAACACCGCGGCCAGCTCGGCGCGTAGCTCCTCGTAGTGCTTGCGGCGGTCGCCGCGCGTGCGAAAGCGCGGGTCCTCTTGCAGCTCCGGCCGGCCTGCCGCCCGCGTCAGCCCCTGCCAGAACTTCGGCGGGGACGACAGGTGGACGACGAAGGGCAGCCCGTCGCCGGCGGTCCAGGCATAGGTCTGGGAGGCGCGGGGACGGCCGGTTGGCCCCTCCTCGGGCTCGCCGGCGAGGGCAGTAGTCGCGGCGTTCACGTTGAAGGCGACGATGGCGCCGACCAGTGAGGTGCCCACCAGCTGGCCCTGGCCGGTGCGGGCGCGCGCGACCAGAGCGCCCAGGATGCCGTAGGCGCCAAACATGCCGCTCAGGTTGTCGGCGAAGGCCGGGCCGATGGGCCGCGGCGCGTCGGCCTCGGTGAGCAGGCTCATCATGCCGCCCATTGCCTGGCCGACGCCGTCGTAGGCGGGCCGCTGCGCGTACGGGCCGGTTGGGCCGAAACCGGTGATGGCACAGTAGACCAGGCGCGGGTTGAGCAGCCGCAGCTGCTCGTAGCCGAGGCCCAGGCGGTCCATCGCGCCGGGGCGCAGGTTCTCCAGCACCACGTCGGCGGCGGTGGCGAGCTTGCGGAAGGCCTCCGCGCCCTCGGGCGCCTGCAGATTGAGGGCGACGCTCTTCTTGCCGCGATTGTAGGCCCAGAAGGTGGGCTGGTCGCCGCCGAGGTCCCAGGCGCGGAACGGGTCGCCGCCCGTCGGGTTCTCGACCTTGATGACCTCGGCGCCCAGGTCGGCCAGCAAGGAGCCGGCGAGCGGTCCGGCGATGAAGTTGGCGACCTCGAGCACCACGATTCCGTCGAGCGCCCCTGCCATGAGTCCTCCCTGCTGGCACGTGGGTCGATACCGTTTCCGCCTCGCGGCGGCCGCGGCCTATCGCTGGATGATAACGGGCGGGCGGCCGGCGCACCAGCCTGTGGGCCGGGCGGGCGCTCAGCGCGCGGCGCCCACCTGGCCCAGGATGTCGCCGAGGTGGCGGACGATGCTCTCGCGGGCGGCGGGGTCGTGGGCGTGGGGGATCAGCGCGATCTCGTCCACCAGGCTCGTCGCGGCTAGCCGCTCGATCTGGGCGCGGGCCTCGGCGGGCGTGCCGGCGATGGCGAACTTCTCGACCAGGGCGTCGGGCACGATCTCGCCGTGCGAGGTGCCGGCGACCATGTGCTCGTAATACTGATACTGCTCGCGGATCTCCCGGACGAGCGCCATGTCGTCGGGGCTCAGCTCGAAGGGGAGGTCGCGCTTGAGCACGCGCGAGACGTGGGCTTTCACAGCGTCGCGCGCTGCCGCGCCGTCCGCAAGGATCGAGCACGGCGTCCAGCAGACGACGCGGAAGCCCTCCGCCCACAAGTCGCGTCCAACTGCGGCGGCGCCGGCTTCTAGCTCGCGCCGCGACGCCGCGAGGAAGTGCGGGTCCACGCCGACGAGCACGATGGCGCCGTCGGCGATCTTGCCGGCCAGACGGTGAATACGTGGGCTGCTGACGGCGACGTAGATCGGCACGTGCGTGCCGACCTGGGCGTAGGTCAGGCGCACGTCGGCGCCGGACTCGTGGTGAGGGAGGGTCTTGCCGGCGACGAGGCCGCGGATAGTCTGGACCGCCTGCTCCAGCGCGGCCAGCCGGGCGGGCTTCTTGCCTAGCGTCTCGACGGAGCTATCGCCCGTGCCGATGCCCAGCAGGGTGCGGCCGCCCATCAGCTCGTGGAGCGTAGCCATGCCGGCGGCGACGACCGTGGGATCGCGCGTGACGGGATTGGTGACTCCGGTGGCGAGGGTGATGCGCGAGGTGGCCATCGCGGCGGCGCCGAGGATCACGTAGGCTTCGCGCCAAATCATCTGCGAGTCGCCGATGTAGGCGCAGGCGAAGCCGAGGTCTTCGGCGAGCTTGGTCAGCTCGACCATGCGGCGCGGGGACTCGGTGGGAAACAGGCCGAGCCCGAAGGTGACGTTCGCCACGGTATCCTTCTCAACTCTCCCCGGGGCGCCGCTGGCTTAGCGATGACGCAGCGGCCGGGGCGGTGTCTGCGCAGTGGGCATGCGATACTGTTGCAATGCGCGACTACTCAGGAAGTGTGGCACCGCGCGCCCGCCGCGTCAAGGACACCGGGGCGGGCGTCCGGCGCCACGGGAGGGGCTATGATCGATACGGAGCAACTACCGCCCGGCGACTGGTGGATCCGCCCCGCGACGCTGCCCGCGTTTGCCTACGACCCGCGCGTCCACTCGCGGCTGTACGTGCTGCAGTATCTGGAGCGCGCCGGGGCGACCGATGCCGAGGTAGACGAGGTTCTGCGCCTGGCCCGCGCGCTGGAGCAGCGCGCGCTGGCGCAGGGGTACGCGCTCGCGGAGGCGGAGCACGGTATGGACGAGGTGCTCGACACACACAGCCCCCGCTTCACACCGCCCGGGCCAAACTACGGCGCCGGGCGCGCGGAGTAGCGACGCTGGGAGCGGCGGTCGGTGGCTGCCCGCGGGCAGCTCGGTCCAAGGATCAGGGCCCGCGCCGCCGGCCGCGCGCTGGCCGCGCGCGGCGCGGGCGTGCCGCGCCTGCGTGCCCCTCGCTGCTAGTCTCGGACGCCGGTGTCGCCGGCGTGAGGGCACAGTGCACCACGAGGTTGAAGCCTACGAGGATGCGGCGCACGACGAGGAAGTGGCGTTCAAGCTGGCGCAGCCGGTCGCCCGCGCGGCGGTCGCGTGCCAGGTTGAACGTAGCAAGCCCGCCGGGGCGCAGGAGGCGTCGCACGCTGGTTAGGAACGCGGAGGCGCAGACGCGTGCGGGGATCCGGCCGTCGCGGAAGAGATCGACGCAGACGAAGTCGAAGCGGCGCGGGCAGGCGGCGGCGTAAGCGAAGGCGTCGGCGACGACGATCTCCAAGTTCGGCAGGTCGAGGCCGAACCGCGCTCGCCCCAGGGCGACGACGGCGGGGTCGTCGTCCACGCCGACGATGGGCAGGGCGCCGTGGGTGCCCACGAGCAGGTGGGCGATGGTACCGCCGCCCAGCCCGAGCAGCAGCGCCTCCCGCGGCGCCCGGTCCGGCAGCATCGCGGGCCAGTAGCCGCTGGGGGCTGCGCCGCTGCCGACCGCCACGGACTGCACCGTGCCGTCGATCGCGAGCGCCGGGCGACCGCCATCGTCGATCACCTCAAGCGGTGGGCGAGGTGCCTCGGGGCGAGTGTCGTTCAAGCCCGCCTCCCGTATGGTATGCGCCCTGCCTCCCCTGGGGCGATGGCCCGACCGGACACCCCACGCTACGGCCGCGCGTCGGATTCGGTCTCTTCGAGGGCTTGGTCGATCTGTCGTTCGAGCAGCGAGGGCAACTCCTCGTTCTCGGCGGCGGGCGCGGCGAGGATGGTCTGGACCGCTTCCACGGCCAGGTCGGACTCGACATCGTCCTCGACGCGGAACGTGAGCTTCGCGTGGAGTCGGTATTCGAGGATAGCGTCCTGGCGGACGACGGCGGTGCAGCGCGTCACCTCCAGGCTCTCGATGTGCTGCACCGAGCGACTTGCTTGGGTGACGACCGCGCGCGCCGCGGCCTCCCAGCCGTCTGCCGAGAGGCCCACGACCTCGATCACTTTCAACATGGCCATGCCGCGTCTCCTCCTGACGGGACCGGCGCCAAGCCTCGCGGCTCGTGACTCGTTTGGTCTGGCGCCCGAAGTGCCGCGCGCCGGGCATCCCTGCCACACAGCGGCGCGGCCGCGGGCGTCAGGCCCGGTGGGACGGAGCGCCGCTGTCGGGCACGTGGTGATTCGCCAGGAAATCCGGCCTGATGTCCCACTGCATGGCCGGCACATCTGCGGCAGCAAGCGACAGTACGACCTTCTGGTCGCGGACGGCGTCCACGTAGCTCATGGGCACGAAGAGGTCGTGGCCGGCGGTTTCGAGCCGGAAGTAGCTCTCGCCTTCGCCGGGCATCGCCTCAGAAAAGGCGAACTGCGTTGGGTCGGCACTATCCGCGCCCGCGATCGGCTGCGCGCCAATCGCTCCCCAGGCCTCGCCGACCCCGGCATCGGGCCAGACCTCGCTGACCCTCCCGAGATACTGCCCATCGCAGCTCTCTACCCGTTGGCTGATGCACAGCGGTTCCATCGTCCGATGCAGTGTCATGTGGCCCTCCCGTCATGGCTCGCAGAGCCCAGTCGGTCAGATCGTCAGAGCCAGGTGGACGCAAGGGCTGTGCCGGGCGCTATGGGAGCGCTAGGGCAAATTCGGTTAGAGCGCGGTCGAAGGCGGCCGGCTGCTCGGCCATCGGGTAGTGCCCGGCGCCGGGCAGCAGCATGAGGCGCGCGTTCGGGATGTTGTCGGCCAGGTACTGCTGGAACTTCGGCGGCGCCATCGTGTCATCGGCACCGCCGACGATCAACGTGGGCACCAGGATCTCGCCGAGGCGGGCCATCACGTCGAAGGCATCGTTCGCCTGAAAGTCGGCGTAGGCGGCCTGGGCCGTGGCCCGGCCAGAATGGGCGGCCAGCCAGGCCACGACCTCGGGAGAGGGGTTCGGGCCGAGGCAGCGTTCCGGGGGCACCAGCGGCTCGGCAAGAGGCGCGGACGGCGTCGCTTCGGCGCGCTCGCGCGCGGCCTGCATGAAGGCGGGATGCATTCGCAGCCGCGCGCCGCTGGCCACGAGCACCAGGCCGCGCACGGTGCCCTGGGGAATGCTGCCTGTGCCGCCCGTGTCGCTGCCCAGGAGGTAGGTGAGCACCACCGCGCCGCCCATCGAGTGGCCGACGAGGATTGGATGACGCAGGCCGGCGGCGTCGAGCGCCAGCGCGACCTCGGCCGCGTTGGCGGCGTGATCGGCGTGTGCCTGCTCGCCCAGCCGCGCGCCGTGGCCGGGCAGATCGATTGCCACGACGCGGTGCTCTCTGCCGAGACTGGCAAGCTGGTGCTCCCAGACGGCGGCGCTGTCGCCCGCGCCGTGAACGAACAGAATCTCGGCCATGTCGCCTCCGGCAGTGGCTGTCGGCGGTCAGCCATCAGGAGCGCGGGTTTTGTGGAGGCTGCCGCGTGCGGGTTGCGGCGCGGTGATGGCGGACCGCGGCTCGCCTACTTACTCAATAGTACACGCTGGGGCTGCGGTGCCGGGGCTGCGCTTTGTAGATAGCGCCGCCGCCCCGGGTCCAGAGGTAATAGTCAAGCTGGCTGCTAGTGACTTCCTGGCCCGCACGAGCTAACTCGGCCTTGAGCAGCTCGACCGCGTGAACGGCGCAGGCGCGAATCTCGACCTCCTCAGGCGAACCGGCGGGGATCGGCGCCTGGGCGTTGATGCGGGCCAGGAGTCCCGCGTCGTAGCGCAGCAGGCTGTCGACGCGCAGCACGTGGGGCACGAGGTTGTCGGCAAAGATCGTGAGGCGGTCCAGGTCGTGGAAGAGCGGGGAACCGTCGAGCGCGGCGAGGGGATCGGCGCCGGCAGCGCGGGCGCACACCTCGGGCGATGCGAGCGCCAGCGCGAGGTCTGCCGCGGCAAGCTGCGCGCGCTTGTAAAACGCCACGGACTCGCCAGCATAGGTCGCCACGTCGCGGTAGTAGGGCATTGCGGTCAACAGGGCGGCGAAGCGCTCGGCGGAGCCGCCGGCAGCGCGTAGCAGCTGAAACGGGTCGCTTGCGTACGACGATTGTAGCAAGCGGCCAAGGTCGTTCAGCGCGCGGGCGAAGAGCGCCATCAACGGGAAGTCGGGGGCCTGACCGAAGACCGTGGCGCAGTCGGCAGCCGTTAGACTGACAAGGCGCTCGGCGCTCCAGGCGCCGTCACGCGCGAACGCCTCCTTCAGCGAGACCGCAACGGTGAAGTAGCCGCTCAGCCCTGGCCGCTTGCGCATGGCCGGGAAATATCCGGAGCCAAAGTTGATGGTGTCGAGCGTGAGGAAGTAGCTGACGGTGGTGGCCGGATCGGCAAGGACGTGATAGGCGGGATCGATCGTAGGCGCGGCAAGCGCGTCGATGTCGAGCCGCCGGGCGTAGCCGGGCAGCGCGTCGGTGTTCAGGTGGACGAAGTGGGCACGGCGCGCTACGGCGGCACACGAGGCTCGCACCTGATCGGTTAGGGCGGAGCCGGTGGCCAATGGGATGGACTCGCCGTTCGTGGGACCGACTGGCATTCGACGCTGCCCCTAGGTGCCGGCCGTCCCGGGCGGCGGTTTGGATAGTGTGATCTCTCCGGGAGTGTACGAGCGCCGCGCGGCGCCCGACAACTCGCCGTGGCCATCCGGACCGGGCGGGCGGCGGTTGTCCGGGCGAAGGCCGTTCTCCTAGAATCCACGATGGACGGCTTGTCTAGATTCCGTTCAGAGTACTGGATTGGTGTCGGGCAGGGCTGTCGCACTCCCCTCACGAGGGCGCCGCGATGATGTCAGCCGGGCGGGTGCGCTTGCCGGTGGGAAGCGATCGGCAGGCGCCGGAGCTAATCTGGCCCGGGAAGGCGGGCCCGGTCGTGCCGCGGGACGCCTCGTTGGCGACCATCGAGGTCGTGGGTGCCGAGCGTGCCGCGGGGCGGCCGGGGCAAGGGACTGAAGGCTGGCGGAACCGGCTGATCCACGGCGACAACCTGCGAGCGATGGCCGCACTCCTCCCCGTTTACGCAGGCGAGATCCAGCTCGTCTACGTCGATCCGCCGTTCGATACCGGCGCGGCCTATATGCAGCGGATCGCCGTCGCGGACGCGGGCGGCCGCCGACCACCGCGAGTGCTACCGGTACCCGCGTACCGGGACAGCTGGGGCCCCGGTCGGGGCAGTTACCTGCAGATGCTGTACGAGCGATTGCACCTCGCTCATGCGTTGCTGGCGGAGGGTGGCGCCATTTACGTACACGTCGATCCTACCGTGAGCCCGTACGTGCGGCTGCTGCTGGACGAGATCTTCGGTCCGGCCGGCTTCCAACGCGAGATCGTGTGGCGAATTGGCTGGGTTTCCGGCTACAAGAGCGCGGCTGCCAACTGGGTCCGCAACCATGACACGATTCTGTACTACACTAAGGGCCGGCCGGCGGTGTTCAACAAGGAGTATCTTGCCTACCCCGTAGGTTACCGGCGGCGGGGCAGTGGCCGCCGTGGTGGCCGGGGGTATCCGATCGAGGACGTCTGGAACGCGACGCCGGCGGAACAAGCGCTTGCGGGAGCAGACAGCCTCGACTCGATCCAGATCAAGAGCTTCTCTACCGAGAAGACGGGCTTCCCCACGCAGAAGAACGAGAGCTTGCTGCGACGGATCGTGCGCGCGTCGTCTCGGCCGGGCGACCTCGTCGCAGATTTCTTCTGTGGCTCGGGTACTACGCTGGTCGTTGCCGAGCAGCTAGGGCGGCGCTGGATCGGCTGTGACTGCGAGGGGCGGGCGGTTCACACGGCGCGCAAGCGTCTAGTGGGGACGCCTGGCGTGGCGCCCTTCCTGGTCCAGGGTTGCACCGATTGCCGGGGCGCGGACTGGCGGTTGGCGGCCGGCGCCCATCGCAAGGTGGCGGCATGCCCGGAGATCACGGTAAAGACGATGCAGCGGAGGGTGAGTGTGCGCCTCCGCGGCTATCGGCCGGCCCATGGATCTGGTGAGCGCCGGGCCCGGGGCACGGAGGGGACGGCCTACGTCGACTATTGGGCCGTCGATTACGAGCACGACGGCGAAGTGTTTCGTGACGCGTGGCGTAGCTTTCGCGGGCGGGCGGCCGACGCGCTTGAGCTAGAGGCACCCGCGTACACCTACGCGCGCGGTGGGGCGTATCGGATCGCCGTGAAGGTCGTGGACATATTCGGCGGCGAGGCGACCACCGTGCTGGAAACGGTGGTCGCCTGACCGGTGCAGTGCGGCGCAACGCTAGGCGGGTGGGTCGAAGCTAAGCTCGAGATAGTTGCCGATGGGGTCGGTAACGTAGAGCGAATAGCCCGGGCCGTCGCCGTGTGGGCGGCTGTTGACTACGGGCACGCCGGTGGCCTCGATGGCCGCCGTGGCCTGGCTCTGGTCGGGCTGCCACGTCATTCGAAAGGTGTGGTGAGGGACGCCGGACGCCGGGCCGTGCGAGGCGTCGAAGAGGCCGAGGCCGGTGCTGCCGACCCGGACGCGGACGACGTCGACCCCGCGGACCTGATGTCGGTTGGTTACTTTGCCCCCCAGCACCTCGACGTAGAACCGTTCGGCCGCCGCGGGGTCTGGCGCGTTCCAGTTGACCGACTGAATTCCCTCTGCCTGTACCATGTCTACGCCTCCCGCCGTATGGTGATCCTATCTTACTCTCTGCCCCCGCCTCGCGCTACGGTGTCGGGGCGCGGACTGGCGGCACGCGGCGAGCCGCGCCCGCGAGCAGGTTTCAGCGGGGGCTGCCGGGGAGGAGCAAGGTGCAAAAGCAGTTCGAGGGTGGACCGCCGCGGTTCAAGATTGCGCGCTGGTCACACAACGAGCTGGTGTTGTTCGACGAGGGGCGTCGTGAGAGCTGGCTGGTCTACCCGCCTCGCTCCCGGTACGAGTTCGTGCGCCGGCAGACGCACGACACCACACTGGTCATCTACCATCCGTGGGCTCCCTACAGTCGGGAGGTCGAGCACGCCATCCGGCTTCAGGAAGGGTGTGGCATGCACGGGATGGGCTGCGAGGCGCAAGAGGCGCTGCAGGCGGCGATAGACGTGGGCTTCGATCCGTTCCAGTAGGGCAGCCAAAGGAAGCAGCCGCGCGAGTGGCCGGTCTGGGGTCCGCGCGGCTATGCACATAAACAAACCAGTACTAGACGTTCATGTTCCTATATGAACTAGCAGAGGAGTGTGCTTTGTTTATGTGTATTTCTGGGGTCTGCGATGGTCTCGTGGTGCGTCGTGTCAAGGAACGGGCATGGCGCGGGCTATGCCGAAACGAGTGACAGCCCGCCATCAGGCGGGCTGTCACTCGTTTCTTGGGGCTTGGTCGGGAAGGGGACGTCAGAGGGGCGGCAGGTTGCGACGCGTACGCGTGGCGCTGACTAGCGACGCTTCGATGGTACTGAAGCGGGCGGAAAGGGACTCTAGGCGGCGACGGCGCTCGTCGGCACCGAGATATAGCCCCTGGATCGCGGCCAAGGCAACGCCGTTGGCGTCAACCGATGGGATACGCGTTTCGTCGTCGCCGAACCTGAAGGCAGAGTAGAAATGCCGTGGCGCGGGACCAATCCGCTGGACCGCCGGCTGGCCGTCGGAGGTCCAGGCAAGGATTGGCAAGGCGGCGACCCGCGCCAGCACCTCCTGCTTGTTGACTTCGCCGAAGCCGCCCTTGCGCCGCCGATCGCTTGGGAATCCGGCGGCCGCGGAGCTGAACATGGAGGCGACACGCGGCCCCATCGCCATGATCAAAACGACCGCGGCAATGGAAACCACCGAGATGATCAGCCCGTACTCCATCAAGCCCTGTCCGGGCTCACGCTGTGCTAGGCGTTCCCTCCACAGCTCCAGCCATTCGCGTAAGTTCCCCATGCAGCCCTCCAGGCTATCCCGGGGATGTGCAGCTTCCCCGGGAGCGTCACGGGCCGGGCCCGGGATGCGATCCAGGTGCGCCATGCCCGCCGCGGGCGAACAGCCGTGATGATGAGAGATGAATATTGATGATAGCATCCGGGACGTTCTACTAGGCCGCTCCGCCGCCCGGTCCGTCGCGTGCCGCCGCGGGCATGATGCCTTGACCAGCTCCCAGCTGTACCGGCGCTCTCATTGTACGTCATACGCGATCAAGCACATAGCGGCCGCCGAGCCTGCGACGCAAATCTTCACCGATACGCCGGGCTTCGCCTGCGGCTTACCAAGTGTCGCGCCAGGAGCCGGGGACCCCTCGGGCCGATGGCCAATCGCTTCGCCTTGACGGTTGGCGGCCACATCACTATACTAGCTCCAGACATTAGTACCCGCTGATGCACTGTGGCCGAGCGCTCTAAGCCAGTCGAACAGCCGCCAGTGCTGGACGCGCGAGAGGTCACGCAGTGGCGACGGGTTCGGCGCAGCGAGAACCACGAGCGACCTCCTTACCGAGGAGGCCGAATCGCGCAGGGGGCTGGTCCATGAGCGTGCCTCTCCCATGGCGGCACCACGTTCTTTCTGGCCATACTGCGCCGCTGGACCGGGCCGCGGCGGGCGCACTGTCCCACGTTGGTGACCGTCTGCGGCTGCCGCTCCAGTTTCTTGCCTTCCGCGAAGGTCGGGCCGACGGCCGGGCACACTCGCTGGAGGACACTGCAGCGCGATTCGGGATCGACCTACCGTTCGCTCAGCGGGTGGACGCCTACCTGGCCGCGCGCCGCCGCCTCCACGTCAGCCGCGCCGGCTGGCGCGCTGGCTTGCCTCGCGCGCGCTGAACGCCGCACCCGGCCTCACAGCGGCAGACGGCTGTCGCTCCTCTAATGCCTCCCGCCCTCAACGCGCGTTGCCATCGCGCTCTGCGGTGCCGATAATAGGGCGCACGCGCCCGCAGGCGCCGAGGGGCAGTCATGCACACAGGGAAATTGGCCGCAGTAGCGGCTGTAATCGCGACGAGCCTTACGTTGGCCACCGGCCGCGGCGCCAGTCTGGCGCGCGGTAGCGGGCTATCAGCCAATCTGGCTGCGGGAGCGGCCCAGGTCGCACCCGCGAGCGACGGGACAGGGAACGGGGCCAGCTCGCCGGTGGCGCCAGCGACCAGCTCCGCGCTGGAAACGCCGCGGCTCGAGGTGCTGGCCCACGACGCACTGGGGGGCCGCGGATTGAATGCCGATGTTTGGCTGCACCACGGGTTCGCGTACGTGGGCACGTGGGCCGCGGGCAACGACCGCCTGCGCGGCTGCCCCGGTACGGGCGTGAAGGTGGTCGATCTCGCGGACCCAGCCAACCCGGTCCTGGTAAGCACGCTGGCCGAACACGAGGGCACCTCGGCGGAAGTGATGCGCGTGCGCAGCGTGGACACGCCGTCCTTTCAAGGCGACCTACTTGCAGTGGGCCTTCAGGCGTGCAGTGGCGACGCCCTGCGCGGCGTGGACTTGTGGGACGTGACCGATCCACACCACCCCCAGCGCCTCGGGTTCTCAGACGTGGGCCCGGGCACCGGCGGGGTACACGAGCTAGACCTCGTGCAGCGAACCGACGGGCGAGTGTTGGCGCTGCTAACCGTGCCGTTCTCCGAGGCTAGCCAGGCCGATCATCTGGGCGATTTCCGCATCGTCGACGTGACCGACCCAAGGGCCCCAGTACCCCTTGCCGACTGGGGGGCGCGGGCCAACCTGGGACTCGGTCAGTACGATGGCCAGGGTATCGACACGCTCGTCTATGCTCACGGCGCCCATGCGAGCCCGGACGGCATGCGCGCTTACGTCTCGTACTGGGACGCCGGGGTCATGATCTTCGATCTGACCGATCCCAGCGCTCCCGTCCTCCTGGGGCGCACGAGCTTCCCGCCGGACGCCGAGGGCAACGCCCACTCGGTTGACGTGACGCCGGATGGCCGCCTGATGATCGAGGGCGACGAAGTGCTCGACATCGAATCACACGCGCTGCGGGTGGACAGCCCAGCGGAGATCGCGGGAATGGTGCCGGCGGGTGGCACGCTACCCGCGCCCCCATGGGGCGACACGCCGACCGTGAGCGGGCAGCTCGCTTATCTTGGGCGCGGCTGTCCGGCCGGCGACTGGGAGGGACGGGTGAGCGGGGGGGGACGGGTGGACGCGTCCGACGCCTACCCCGCGGACCCCAGCGGCCGCATTGCGCTGCTGGACCGCGGAACATGCCCCTTCGCGGACAAGATCGAGCGGGCCAAAGCCGCCGGCGCGGTAGGGGCGGTGATCATCAATTCTCTCGACACGCCCCTCACCCCGAACTCAGCCGATGGCCCACTGGGCGCATTCGGCATCGGCCACGCGGCGGGCGAGCGACTAAAGGCGGAGCTGGCGCGCGGTGAGCCGGTGACCGTCACGCTATCGGAAGAGCTGCGGGGCTACGAGAACTTCGGGGGGCTCCGCTTTTGGGACCTCAGCGACCCTGCCGCCCCTCGCGCAATCAGCACATACGCTACTCCGCGCTCCCTCGTGGACCCCACGACGGGGCCCACCGAGCCGGGTCGCTTCTCCGCCCACAACCCCGTCGTGCGGGGAGACCTCCTGTTCGCCTCGTGGTTCTCGGACGGCGTGCGGGTTCTGGATATTCAGGATCCCGCGGCGCCGCGCGAGATCGCGGCCTGGGTGCCGCCCCCGGGGACCGCGCCCGAGGCAGTACGCAACTATCTCGGCGAGGGGGCACAGGTGTGGGGCGTGGCCGTCGACGGCGACCTAGTGGTGGCTAGCGACATCAACAGCGGGCTGTGGGTGCTTCGCTTCGTGCAGTAACGCGGTTGTGTCGCGTAGGAGCACGCTCGACGGGCGCCCGGCCCGGCCGCCTGGCGGCCGGGCCGGGCGCCGCGCCGCTCTAGCGGGCCGCAGCGGGGGCCGCGCGGTGGTGAAGGAGCCGCGGCGCCAGCTCCCAGCCGAGGATCAGGAGCAGTACCGCTAGCTGCGCCACGGTCGTTTCCCAGGTCGGGAAGAGGCCGAACAGGTCAGACGACGGTACCCACGGCGCCGGGGTGGCCGGCAGCACGCTACTGACTTGCAGCGAGTGGATGCCAGTCCCGACGAACTTGATGCACAGGTAGTAGATCAGCACCGTCGCCGCCAGGAAGAACGGGCGGATCGGCAGTCGGACACCGCCGACGAGCATGATGAGCGCCAGCACCACCAGCCCGCCGGCGCCGATACCCAGGCCGGCGAGCAGATCGCCCGTGCTGATGCTCGGTGCGATCCCCACGTAAAAGAGCACAGTCTCCGCGCCCTCGCGGAACACCGCGAGGAACGCGATGAACGCCAGCCCGAAGAGGCTGTTGCGCTGAAGCGCTGCCGTGCTCCGCACTCGGATATATTCCTGCCAGCCGGCCAGGCTGGCCTTTGAGTGCAGCCAGTAGCCGACGTAGAGCAGCATGGCCGCCGCGATCAGGCCGGTAGCGCCCTCGATAATCTCGCGGCTCACGTTGGCGATGGCGCGGTTGAGCACCAGCTGGGCGAGGATGGCGACGCCGATGCTGGCAGCGATGCCGGCCGCGCCGCCCGCCCAGATCCAGCGCCGCTTGTCGCCGTTGCCCGACCGTTGAAGAAAGGCGACCAGCGCGGCCACGACGAGCAGCGCCTCGAACCCCTCGCGGAAGAGAATAATGGCGGCGTCCCACATGCCGTAGGACGAGCCGGCTTCCGCGATCGGGACCAGGTCCGCCCGCATCGCGGTCACGGCGGCTCGCGCCCCGGCGACGTCGGCGGGCTGAGCGTTCAGAGCTGCCGCGGCCTCAGCAGTGCGGTTCTCGGTGTCGACGTACACGGACCGCGACCGCGTCATGACTAGGCCCTCCACGTCGAGCCACACGTCCTGGAAGGTGCGTAACTGCGTGCGCGCGGCGGCGACATCACCCCGGTCCAGAGCCGCGAGGACTTGGTCGAGCAAGCTTAGCAGGGTCGCGGGGGTTGCGTTCGCGACGCTCGGCGACGTCGTCGCCTCGTTCGCGTCGGCCGGCAGCGGCGTGCCGGCGAGGAACGAGCTAGTGGCGACCTGGAGCCGCTGGAGCGGCTCGCGCACCGCAGCCGCATCCGCAGGCTGCGCGCTGAACGCGGCCCGGGCGTCACCCATGGCGCGCTCGATCTCACGATAGTGGGGACGGCTGACTGGGCGAATCGCGTCCTCGATATCGGGCCAGGCCGTACGGAAGCTCTCGAACTCACGGTCGGCGCCCGCGAGGTCGCCGGCGTTCAAGCGGCTAAGTGCGGCGTCGACGTGGGCTGCCCAGGGTCGCAAGGCATCGCGCGCGGCGGTGGTCGCCTCATCCGCCGGAGCCGCGGCGCCCGGAGGAGCCGGAGCATCCGCCGTAGTGGGAGCCGCGCCGAGCGTGGCGATAAACGCCGTGACCTGCTGGCGTAGCACGCCCAGGCTGCCCTGCACGGCCGCCACGTCGGGCTGGTCGGGACGTAGCCCGAACTGCACGTCGTCCATCGCCCGCTCGATGGCACGGTAGGAATCCCGCGACCGCTCGCGGACGCCATCCTCGATGTCGAACCAGCCGTTGTCGAACTGCGTGTACGCGGCGCGGGCGTCGGCGATGTCCCCACGTGCTAGCGCGGCGGAGGCCGCGTCGACGTGGCCGACCAGCGTCTGCAGGCCATTCGCGAGCGCGGCATCGTCGTCAGCGGCAGCGGCGGCTCGCGGGCGGCCAGCCCAGACCAGGGCTAGCAGCGCGAGCAGCACCAGCAGAGCTGTCCGAGCGCGATACTTCTGTCCCATGATTGGCTCCTAGGCCCCTGGCGGCAGCGAGGCTTGCCGGGGGCGATGTACGCCTGTCGATCGCTAGCTGTCCGGCAGCATAGCCACGAACTTTTCCACGCGGCTTTGCAACTCCGCTAGCCACTGTGTCGCCGTGCCAGCGTCGACGGAATCGCCGCGAAGTGCCCGGTCGACCTCGCGCATGGCGTCCTCGATAGAGCGATAGTCGTCGCGCGAGCGCTCCCGGACCCCATCTTCAATGGCGTCCCAGCCGCTGTCGAACTGCGCATAGGCGGTGCGCGCCGCCGCAGGATCGCCCGCCGCGAGGGCTGCCGCGCTCGCCGCCGCGAAGCCGTTCAACGACCGCAGCCCGGCCGCGAGGGTGGCCGAGTCGTCCTGAGCACTCACCGCCGCGGCGGGCGCCAGGGAGGGGCTCGCATGAGCCCAGGTGGGTACCAGAGCGACAAGCGCGAGGACCGCGACGCCCACGAGGGCACCCGACCAGGGACGCGAGATTGCATGAGACACGGTCGGCTCCTCCGTTCCCTCACGACGCACCGTCCGGCGAGACCTGACGAGCGAGACGGCGGCGCGCGGGGAATAGTGGCATAGGCTAATGCGCTGCTAGAGACTATCCTAAAGTCAGCCTGGAGTCAAATCTATAACAGGCGGCTCGGGGAATCCAAACGGATGCGTCTGCCACAGCATGACGGCACGGCGAGGCGCTTGGGCGACGCAGCGGCGCTAAACAGATAGCGCGCGGCGTGCGGAGATGGCTGCAGGCCGTGGGGGATCGTAGCGCTTGCCACGGAGTTCACCGCTCTGCCGACTCGCAAGGCGCGGCATCGTACTCCATTGGGAGCGAACAGGCCAGGCAGCCGGCAGCCGGCAGCCGCGCGGCCTGACAGATCCAGATGATGAGGAGTGGGCTGCAGGACGGGGTGGAACGGTCGCCGGTTTCATGCCCAGGGCGCAGTCTGCGGCCTAGGATAGAGCGGCTGTGGCGAACCAGAGATGACCGAGCAATGCTCGCGAGTTCGCGGACGGGGAAAAGGCAAAGGTGGACGTGGCTGGGGCAACGGCTCAGCCAGTCGAGAGTGCCGGGTGAGGGCAGCCCGGTACACGGCCGAGCACCCGTGTACCGGGCCGCTGGCGGCGCGGCTACTGACTAACGGCGATCGGCTCCGGTGCCGCATCGCCGGCGGGCTCGTCCACGCGGGGCGCCTTGCTCGGGCGCGGGCGGGGTAGGTCCGGTACCGGCTGCGGATCGGGGGTCCGGATGGCGGCAGCGGTGGTGGCGCCCGCCATCTGGAGTTGGCCATCCAACAGCGCTCCCTCCTCGATGCGGAGCGTCCCGACGTGAAGCTTGCCCTTGACCAAGCCGGTCGCGCGCACCTCCAGTCGACCGTGGCACTGGACCCGGCCGTCGACGAAGCCTGCCACGACCACTTCGGGCGCCACCACGCGTGCCATCAGGCGCCCGCCCTCTTGCACCACGACGGGACCCTCAGCTTCGAGCGCACCCTGGAGGGTGCCGCCCAACTTGACCGGCTCGGCGGCACGCAGCGTGCCTTCCAGAATTGTGCCCGGCGCCAGGACGGTCCCCTCATCCTCGCCCCACGTGCGCGGTAGAGGCCGCCGCTCGGGCGGACGCTCGGGAAGCTCGGCGACGGCGGGCGGCGCGGGCTCAGTGGGCGTCTCCACGACCGTCGGCTCCTCGACCTGGTCCTCCGGCTCCGGGCGGCGGACCGCTCCCGAGGACCCGAGGCGGGCTTCGAGCTCCGCGCGCTTGTTGAAAATCGGCGGCACGTTTCCTCCCATACGTGGCAGCCGCGCTCAGCCTGGCGGCCGAGCCCCGTAGCTCGACGCCGCGGCCTGCCGCTGGCAGTCTAGCCGGCGCAACGTTACGTCGGACTCACAATCGGCACGGACCAGGTCACGAAGCGACTACAGCACGGTCATGGCGAGCTTGCGAGATGAGGCACTGCCGGTTGGCGAGGGAACGATGGCCCTGCTATGCTGAATGGCGCGAGGACTGGCGCTTCACCGCGATGGCGGCTGGCGGCGAGTGTGACGCTCACGCCTTGGCGGCGCGAGCCCCGGCGAGGAACCTCTTGAGTAACCCCGACCCCACGGCGCTCAGTCCACAGACGTGGTGCCGCCGCATTCTCACGTCGCTCCTGCAGCGTAAGGTCGAGGGCCCGGAGGCCGGCGACCTCGAGATGCTGCTGACCTACTTCATTGAGCTTGATCCCAGCGCGCCCGTATTCACGGACCTGCTCGCCCGCTACGCGAGCGACGCCCGCGCAGGCATCGCCGAGGCGGCCACGCTGCTGCAGCGGTCCTGGCTCCGCGGGCGGTCGGGCGTCACCCGCGAGCCGATGCCCCCGCTCGCCGAGGCACTACGAGCGATTGGCGGAGGACTCGACGAGGCGCTGGCGCGCGCCGCATACGTGGTAATCGAGCCCGATTCAATCCAGGTACAGACGTTCGGGGACCTGGCGCAGACAACGCTGGGCGCTCGGGAGCTGCAGCAGGAGATCGCGGCACGCGCTGCGCTGCGCGGTCAGGTGGCCCCCGCCGACCCCACCGCGACCGAGCGCTATGAGACGCGGCTCCGCGCGGTCGGCAGCGTGCTAGACGACCAGCCCAGCCAGTCGTTCGCGCTGCTCATCACGCGGCGCACGGTCGTCGTGGAGGGCAGCGAGGGCTACTACCAGGTGTTCACGAACGACGATCTGGCACAGCTATTGAGGACCGTCGTGGCACAGCGGCAGGAGAGCGAGGCGTAGGCCGGCCGAGGGCTGCACCCGCATGAGCGCGCCGCGCGAGCACGGCCTCTTCCTCGGCACGCGGCGGCCGCACCGCCTCATACACGCCCTGGCCAAGGAATAGATCGAGCAGCGGGATCGTCGGCACCTCCATGTCGCTCGGCTCAAGCCGTAGACGCGCGGTCCTGTCGACATCGTTAAACCGCCGCGCGCCCACCACGGCGAGCTGCGCACGACGGGCCTCGTCGAGCACGGTCGGCTCATTCCACTGGTGGAGGACCGCCAGGTGGGCGCACAGCCACGACAGGCCGCTCAGGCGCGCGTGTTGGCGGTCTCGCGCGGGACGAGCCCGATAGCAGCCTGGCTGGCGGCGCGCGAGAGGGTAGGCGCCACGTAGGCGCGATAGCCGCGCTCCGCGAGGAGCGCCTGACAGCGCTCGGCGCCCCGCCGATCCCCGAAGTAGGTGAAGAGCGCAGGCCCCGCCCCGGACAGGTTCCAGTCGGGCTCGGCGTCTTCCCCGGCAGGGGTAGGGAATTCCCGCCAGGCCTGCTCACTGGCCTCGACGAGCGCGTTGCGCGCGGCGCGCAGGTCGGGAAAGGCCTCCATCGCCGTCGGCTCCAGGCCGTTGCCGAGCGGGCGCCAGGAGGTGGCCTGGTTGGTGCGCAGGCGTTGCGCGAGCGTGAGCACGAAGCCTCCCGCCGTGTACCAGCGCGGATCGAGCATCGCGTAAATCTGACGCGTCTTTTCAGGGAGGATGGTCTCGGGCACCAGAATCACCAGCCAGCGCGGCAGTGGATCGGGCAACGGCTCTAGCTCATCGCCGCGGCCGCGGGCAAGGGCGGTGCCGCCCAGCAGAAAGAATGGCACGTCGGTGCCGAGGCTGGGAGCGATCCGGGCTAGCTCGGCTGGCTCCAGGTACAGCTTCCACAGGTCATTCAGCGCCACGAGCGCCGCCGCCGCGTCCGCGCTGCCACCGCCCAGGCCGCTGGCGAGGGGAATACCCTTCCGCAAGGTGAGCGCCGCCCCTGCCTGACAGCCGGTCGCCTCCTGCAGGGCCGTGGCCGCGCGCATGACCAGATTGGGCGCGTCGTCGGCGAGCGGCGGCGCATCAAGGGTGAGGTCGGCAGCCGGCTCGCAGCACAGCTCGTCGTAGAGCCCAATCGCTTGAAGGATCGTGTACAGCTCGTGATAGCCATCGGGCCGGCGCCCCAGTACCTCCAGGACCACGTTCACCTTGGCGTAGGCGCGCACGTGGACAGCGTGGCCGGCAAGCTCGGCCGCCACGCTTGGTTGGCGTCGGGTCAAGGCTCCGTCCTCACGATGCCAGCCTGGTGACGGACCAAAGTCAGGCTATCACCCCGGCTGGACGGGTTGGTGATCCAAGCTGCGTGCGCCCTCCCCGGGGCTTGTCGCGCGCCACGCCTCGTACAGACGCGCCCACTCGTCGAGGGTCAACGTCTGCGGGCGGCGCGCTGGGTCGAGATCGGCTTGCCGCAACAACGCCTCGGCCTCGATTGGGCGACATCCCAGGCCCTCGGCCAGCGAGTTGCGGAGATGCTTGCGCGGCTGCTTGAAGCCGGCTTGCACGAACCGCAGGAACGTTGCCGGCGCATCGGGCACGACGGCTGGCGCCGGCCGCACGTCCAGGCGGAGCACCGCCGATTCGACCCGCGGGCGGGGGTAGAAGGCAGCCGCCGGCACGGTCCGGACGATGCGCGGCGTGGCGTAGAGCTGCACGGCTACCGCTAGATAGCTCAGGTCGCCCGGCGGCGCGGCGATGCGCTCGGCGACCTCGCGCTGGACCATCACGACGGCCAGGCGCGGCCGACGCGCCGCTTGCAGCACGTGCATCAGCAGCGGCGAGGTGATGTGATAGGGCAAGTTCGCCACGAGTTTATAGCCGTCGTCGAACAAGGCTTCGGGCGCGATGTGGAGCGCGTCGCCCTGTATGACGCGGAGATTAGCCGGCTGGCCAAGCAGCGCCGGCAACGCCGTGGCCAGCTGCTTGTCGAGCTCGATCGCGACGACGCGGCCAGCGTGCCGCACCAGCTCAGCGGTCAGGACGCCGAGCCCGGGGCCGACCTCCAGCACCGCGTCCGCAGCGTCGAGCGCGGCGGCGCGAGCAATCGTGGCACAGACCCGGCGGTCCACCAGGAAGCTCTGGGATAGCCCCTTCCGCGGACGGAGGCCGAGGCGCCGTAGGAGCGCGGCAGGACTGGAGGCCGCGGGGCCGGGCCGCGGCGCCGGCGGCAGCGCCGCCTGGTCGGACGGCACGGCGCCGGTTGGCGCGGCGGGCGGGCGCTCCGGCGGGGCGACGAGCGCGGGGCGCGGGGCGGGCGCGGCGCGGCCGGGCGCGCGCCGACCGAGAGCGCGCGCGGCACTCCGTGGGGTCATGCGCCAGGCTCCGGCGCGGCCAGGTTGCCCCGGCTCTCGGCGGCCATCGCCTCCAGCGCCGCGTATAGAGGCGCTGGAGGCTCGCAGGGTCGCCGGACGGCCGGATCGACGAAGCGATGCTCGGTGTAGCCCTCGGCGACCAGCGCATCGTCGGGCAGGCGGATGAGCTGGAAGTTGATGCGATAGCCGCGTCGCGTCAGGTCGGCGAGGGCGAGGCGCACTTCAAGGCGGTCCTCCAGGCGGAGCGGGCCACGATAGCGGCAGTGCGAGGTGACGATCGGCGTGGCGACACTCCACTCCTCGTGCATCTTTCGATAGTACAAGCCGTGGGCGTGCATCCACGCGCTAAAGCCACGGTCCACGAAGAAATAGTAGCGCGCGTAGTAGAGGACGCGCGCGTAGTCCACGTCCTCCCAGCCCACCTCGAACTGTGCCCGCATGCTGCTCCCCCAGCCGCGCCGCCCGCGACTCGCCCCGCGGCGCGGCCCCTGACGGTAGGGTACACCACCCGGGCGCCCGGATGCGGCCGGCGTCGGGGCGAGCGCCCGCGGCAATGGCGACCCGCGCTGACATCGGCCGGCCGTTAGTCGGGGACGACGCGATGGTAGCCCTTCTTGCCCTTGCGGAGTAGGAATGCGCCATTGCGCAGATCGTCCAGCGTGAACACGGCGTCGTGGCGCGCGACCGGCTGCTCGTTAACGTGGGCGCCGCCCTGCTGGATCAGGCGGCGCGCGTCGCTCTTGGAGCTGCAGAGCCCCACGCGGGCGAAAAGATCGTCGGCCTCGATGCCGGCGGCTAGCTCGGCGCGGGGCACCGCGGTCTGGGGCACGGCGGCCAGGGCCGTGGCACTCAACGCGGCGCCGCCGTCGCCGCGGCCGCCCTGGAACAGCGCACGGGCGGCGGCCTGCGCCTCACGCGCCGCCGCCTCGCCATGCGTTAGGGCCGTGGCCTCGTAGGCCAGCCGTTCCTTCGCCTGACGCAGGTCCGCGCCCTGGAGACGGCCGAGGGCGCGGACCTCGTCCATCGGCAGGAAGGTGAACAGCGCCAGGAAGCGCTCGACGTCGGGATCCTCGGTGTTGATCCAGAACTGGTAGTAGTCGTAGGGCGACGTGCGCGTGGCGTCGAGCCAGACGGCGCCGGCCTCGGTCTTGCCCATCTTGGCGCCGGAGGCGGTCTCGATGAGGGGACAGGTGAGGCCGTAGGCCGTCGCGCCCTCCGTCTTGCGGATGAGCCCCACGCCCTCCACGATGTTCGCCCACTGGTCGCTGCCGCCCAGCTGGAGCACGCAGCCGTGCTCACGATAGAGGTGCAGGAAGTCGTAGGACTGGACGAGCATGTAGTTGAACTCGACGAAGCTCAGGCCGGCCTCCGTGCCGATGCGGTCGCGGTAGGTATCGTGGTGCAGCATCTGGTTGACGTTGAAGTGGCGGCCCACGTCGCGCAGGAACTCGATGTAGTGGAGCGGGACGAGCCAGTCGGCGTTGTTCACCATGAGCGCGCGGCCGTTGTCGAAGGTGAAGTAGCGGCTGAGCTGCTCGCGGATGGGCACGAGGTTGGCGGCGATCTGCTCGGGCGAGAGGACGGCGCGCGTGGCGGTCTTGCCGGATGGGTCGCCGACGAGCGCCGTGCCGCCGCCGACGACGACGATTGGGCGGTGGCCGCAGCGCTGGAGGTGCGCCATCGCCATGACGGGCACCAGGTGGCCGACGGTCAGGCTGCTCGCGGTCGGGTCGAAGCCAGCGTAGAGCGTGATCGGCTGCTCCAGCGCGCGGCGCAACCCGGCCTCGTCCGTCACGTCCTTGACGTAGCCGCGCTCTTTGAGCACGTCGAGGGCGTTGGGCGAGTGCGGAGTGCGGAGTGCGGAGTGCGGAGTGCTTGTATCTGTCATGATTCGTCAGTCTTGCTGCAGGAGTGCCGTGCGGTAGATCCACTCGGCGGGATCGCGGGCGTAGTCGTCGTAGCTGCCCGGGACGCTGATGCCGGGGATCGGCGCCTGCCAGTCCTCGCGCAGCAGCTCGTCGGGATCGCCGTACTTCGCGGCCAGCGCCCGCACCTCCGGATCGTCCATCGCCGTGATGCGGCCGTTCTCAATGATACGGGTGGCCTCCCCGCTCGGCGAGATCACGTCGTAGGTCGGGAAGAGCAGGTGGACGTGCAGGTGGCCGTAGAGGATGCCGCGCTCCCCGGCCCAGGCCTCCTCGGGCGCGCGCCAGAGGGTGCCGAAGCCGAGGTGGATGATGCCGGAGCGGCGGCGCTCCCACTCGAAGCCGCCGGAGCTGAGGTACTCGATGTTGTGCGGGCGCTGGATCTTGGGATGGCCGCCGATGGCGGCCTCCCAAAGGTAGAACAGGCCGGGACGCGGGAAGCAGGGGTACTGCTGGTGGCGGCTCTCCTCGAGCAGGTCGCGCCAGGCGTTGCCGTAGGCCTCGCCGCCCTCCACGCGCTGCACCTGCCCGCCGTCGAGCGTCAGGGTGATGGGCGTGAAGGCGCGCGAGAAGTGGCTGGTGGTGCCCTTGACCACGCCCTCGGCGTCGGCGTTCTTCACCAGCGGCGGCGTGGGATGACTCATCAGGTGGCCGTAGACGTGGCGCGGCTCGGGCACCCAGCCGTAATGGGTGCCGTCGTAGTAGTCCTCGAGGTAGGTGTAGGAGATGTCGGTGCCCTCGGGGTCGGTGATGTGCGCGCGGCCGCCGCGGCCCTTCTTCCAGATCACGTCCCAGGTCTTCTGGTTAATGAGGGCGAGCAGCTCTTGCGGATAGACCGCGACCCCCTGCGTGAAGTGGTCGCGGCCGAGCCAGGGAAACTGCGCGTAGCGGTAGTCGGTGCGCGGGGTGGGACCGCCCTTGCCGTGGATCAGCAGGTCGTAGCGCTCGCGCTCGGCGAGCGCCTCGACCCACGGCAGGCCCTCCCAGCGGCGCGGCTCGTCGGCCCAGGGGCGGCGGCGCATGGTGACGCGCACCTCGTCGAGCAGGTCGAAGGGGCGATCGGGGCCGGCGTCGACGGTCAGCACGTCGACGTGGGCGCCGCGCTCGCGCAGCGCCGTGACGAGCGCCTGCACGACGTCGGGGTCGTAGTGGTTATCGACGGCCATCAGCACGCGGTCGCCCGGCTTGGTCTGGCCGTAGCCGACGAAGCCGACGTGGGAATTGCGTAGCTCGGGCAGGGTGGCCACGTAGCGGGCGCGCTCCACGAGATCGTCGAAATCGGCCACGCGCAGCCCACTTTCCGTGACCTGCACGGGCGCGTTGACTGCCTGCTGGTCGTCGATGCCGCACATGGCGCACCTCGCTGGCGAGAATAGGACTCCACACGATTCTGGCCGGGACTATAGCATCGGCCGGGAAGGCGCTCCAACCGCGGCGGCGCCAGCCCAACCGGGGGCGGGCGGCGAGCGTCGCGGCCCCGCTGGCGGCGCCAGCGGGCACAGCGATTTATCCGAGGAACGGTCAAACGATGCTCCTTAACCGGGTGGTTAACTGCTAGGCCGGGCGCGGGTCTGCGCGGGCTGGTCGGGCGCGGAAGGTCGCATCGTTTGCCCCGTACGATACTCCCCCGGTAGCCCGCCGCGGGCCGGGCCGGCGGGGAGGCCCCGGGTCGGGCGCGGGCGGCGGGCGGGGGGGAGGCGTGTACGGCGCAAGGTAAGCGACCACGTCGCGCGAGATAGCGGGCGCTCTCCGGCGCGCCTCGCGGCCTGTCTAAAGAGGAAGCTATTGGCGGGGAGCCAGCGTCCGGCAGAGACGGCGGGGCCGCGAGACCGACCGCAAACGGCCGGGGGACACCCGAGCAAGCGGCTCGGCCGGGCGCCGCGCTCCTGCATCGTTGTGCTGGGACTGGGTGGCGGCGGCGAAGCGGTTCCCGCGCTCCTGTCATCGCCGGCGCTTGACGGGCGACTTCGCCCGGCGTGGTCGTCACGAAGGCGTCACGGAGGCGCTCCAAGCACCCCTGGTGCTTGTTATGTGACCATATGGTCACATATAATGCTGACCGTGGAAGATGAGCAGGTCTTTCGTGCCCTTGCCGACCCGAACCGCCGGCTGTTGCTCGACCGGCTCTTTGAGCGTGACGGCCGCACGCTTCGGGAGCTTCAGGCACCGCTGGCGATGACGCGCTTCGGGGTGATGAAGCACCTGCGGGTGCTGGAGGACGCGGGCCTCATCACGACCCGGAAGGTGGGACGGGAGAAGCTCCACTTCCTGAATCCCCTGCCGATCCAACAGATCTATGACCGCTGGATCGGCAAGTACGCCGCGGCGCGGGTGAGCGCCCTCGCCGACCTCAAGCATGTGCTCGAAGGAGGCACCATCGTGACCACCGAAGCGACGTACCGGCCCAAGCTGGTCAACCAGGTCTTCATCCGGGCGCCCCAGGCGCGCGTCTGGGAGGCCATCACGAAGCCGGAATTCACCGCCCGCTATTTCTATGGGTGCGTCCTCAAGGCCGATCTCGTCGTCGGTGGCTCCTTCACCTATCTCACGCCGGATGGCAGCGGTACGATGATCGAGGGCCAGGTGCTCGCTTGCGACCCGCCGCGGCGGCTGGTGCACAGCTACCGCTCGCGCTGGGGTCCGCTGGCCGCGGACGCTCCGACCCGGGTGACCTGGGAGCTAGAGGCGATGCCGAACGACGTGACCAGGCTGACGGTGATCCACGAGGACTTCGACGGCGAGACGGCGACGTACAAGGGGCTTGCCGGCGGCGGCTGGACCTGGATCTTGAGCAACCTCAAGACCCTGCTCGAAACCGGCGAGCCGATGCCGGCGCAGGGGTAGGGTAGAGGACCTATGGGAGATGGCGTGAAGGACATCGTGGACGAGGTGGCCGCGGTTGGCCGCGAGATGGGCAACGGCAAGACACCGGTGGGCGAGGGCCACAGGGTTGTGCGGCGCCACCCTGCCGACTCTCACGATATGATCCGAGTCCACGGTGCCCGCGAGAACAACCTCAAGGGCGTCAGCATCGAGATCCCGAAGCGCCGGCTGACGGTGTTCACCGGTGTCTCCGGCTCGGGCAAGAGCTCGCTGGTGTTCAATACGATCGCCGCAGAGTCGCAGCGGCTGATCAACGAGACCTACAGCGCCTTCGTGCAGGGCTTCATGCCGACGCTGGCGCGGCCAGAGGTCGACGTGCTCGAAGGGCTGACGACCGCGATCATCGTCGACCAGCAGCGGCTGGGCGCCGACCCCCGCTCCACGGTGGGGACCGCCACCGACGCCAACGCGATGCTGCGCATCCTCTTCAGCCGACTCGGGCAGCCGCACATCGGCCCGCCCAACGCGTTCTCCTTCAACGTCCCCTCGGTCCGAGCGAGCGGCGCGATCACGGTCGAGCGCGGCAACCGCCAGGCCGTGAAAGCGACGTTCAACCGCCTCGGCGGCATGTGCCCACGCTGCGAGGGGATGGGCAGGGTGAACGACATCGAGCTGACCCAGCTCTTCGACGACCGCAAGTCGCTCGCCGAGGGCGCGATCACCATCCCCGGCTACAAGGTCGATAGCTGGTGGACGACGGGGATCTTCATCGAGTCGGGCTTCCTCGACCCGAACAAGCCGATCCGCGACTACACCAAGAAAGAGCTGCACGACTTCCTCTACCGCGAGCCGACCAAGGTGAAGATCAAGGGCGTCAACCTCACCTACGAGGGGCTGATCCCCAAGATCCAGAAGTCGTTCCTCGCCAAGGACCGGGAGTCGCTGCAGCCGCACATCCGGGCGTTCGTCGAGCGCGCGGTAACGTTCACCGCCTGTCCCGAGTGCGGCGGCACCCGGCTCAGCGAGGCGGCTCGGTCGTCGAAGATCAAGGGGATCAACATCGCCGACGCCTGCGCGATGCAGATCAGCGACCTGGCCGAATGGGTCCGCGGCCTCCACGAGCCGTCGGTGGCGCCGCTGCTCGCCAAGCTCCAGCAGACCCTCGACTCGTTCGTGGAGATCGGGCTGGGCTACCTCTCGCTCGACCGGCCGTCGGGCACGCTGTCGGGCGGCGAGGCGCAGCGCGTTAAGATGATCCGCCAGCTCGGCTCCTCGCTCACCGACGTCACCTACGTCTTTGACGAGCCCACTATTGGCCTGCACCCCCATGACATCCAGCGGATGAACGACTTGCTGCTGCGGCTGCGGGACAAGGGCAACACGGTGCTCGTCGTGGAGCACAAGCCGGAGACGATCGCGATCGCCGACCACGTGGTCGACCTCGGACCCGGGGCGGGCGCCGAGGGGGGCGCGGTGTGCTTCGAGGGAACCGTCGACGGCCTGCGGGCCAGCGGCACGCTCACCGGGCGCCACCTCGGCTATCGGGCCACGCTCAAGCCGGACCCCCGCAAGCCGACCGGCCGGCTGGAGATCCGCCACGCGACCCGGCACAACCTACGCGACGTGAGCGTGGACATCCCGCTGGGCGTGCTCTGCGTAGTCACGGGAGTCGCGGGGTCGGGCAAAAGCTCGCTGATCCATGGGTCGATGCCCAAGGGGGCGGGTGTCGTCGCGATCGACCAGACGCCGATCCGCGGCTCGCGGCGCAGCAACCCCGCCACCTACACCGGGCTGCTCGACCCGATCCGGACGGCGTTCGCGAAGGCGAACGGCGTCAAGCCCGACCTGTTCAGCGCCAACTCCGCGGGGGCCTGCCCGAACTGTGCCGGCAACGGTGTCATCTACACGGACCTGGCGATGATGGCCAGCGTGGCGACGGTGTGCGAGGAGTGCGAGGGCAACCGGTTCCAGGCCAGCGTGCTGGAGTACAAGCTGGCCGGCCGGGACATCAGCGAGGTGCTGGCGATGTCGGTCACCGAGGCGCTGGCGTTCTTCGGCGGGCCGGCGAAGACGCCCGCCGCCCAGAAGATCCTGAGCCGGATGGCTGACGTCGGGCTCGGCTACCTCAGGCTCGGCCAGCCGCTCACCACGCTGTCCGGTGGCGAGCGGCAGCGGCTCAAGCTGGCCATCCAGATGGCCACGGACGGTGGTATCTACGTGCTCGACGAGCCGACCGCGGGGCTGCACCTCGCCGACGTCGAGCAGCTGCTCCAACTGCTCGACCGGCTGGTGGACGCCGGCAAGTCGGTGATCGTGATCGAGCACCACCTCGCGGTGATGGCGCACGCCGACTGGATCATCGACCTCGGTCCCGGCGCCGGGCACGACGGCGGGCGGGTCGTGTTCGAGGGCCTGCCGGCCGACCTCGCCGCGGCCCGTAGCACCCTCACCGGCCAGCACCTCGCCGAGTACGTCGGTGCCACGCCCTCCACATGCGGGCCGCAAATGAGCTGAAGGGCGGCGCGTGCGCCAGGCCGTGCCTAGAGGCGGCTTACGTTGCTATGCTGGGGCGAGCGACGGTGCCGGGGGCGAGCGGGCGGCGCGAGCTGGGCGGCGGGAGGTGCCAGATGCGGTTGGCGGGGTGGAGCACGCATGTCGCGCGGATACCGTACCGGCGCGCGGTGCGGTGGGCGTCGACGGAGGTGACGGGCGCGGAGTTCGTGGTGTTGCGGCTGGTGGCCGACGACGGGCGGGTGGGGATCGCCGAGGGCGGGATCAATCCGTTCTGGAACGGGGTGACGGCGCGCTCGCTGCCCGTGGTGCTGGAGGAGCTGCTGATTCCGCGGCTGGAGGGCGTGGACCTGCTGGACGAGGCGGCGGTCGAGCGCGCGCTCGGCCGCATCCCGGAGCACCGGCTGGCGCGGTCGATGGTGGACACGGCGTGCTGGGACCTGCGGGCGCAGGCGGCGGGGGTGCCGCTGTGGCAGCTCTGGGGCGGTGATCCGGACGTGCCGGTGTCGTGGACGGTGACGCGGCAGGCGCCGGCGGCGATGGCGCGCGAGGCGGCCGAGATGGTGGGCCAGTACGGCTTCCGCACGCTGAAGCTGAAGGGCGGCCAGGGCTGGGAGCGGGACTTCCAGATGCTCGGCGCAGTGCGGGCGGCGGTGGGGCCGGACGTGGCGCTGTACGTGGACGCGAACGGCGCCTACCCGCCCGACGAGGCGCTGGCGTACGTCGAGCGGCTGGCGGAGCACGGCGTCGTGGCGGCGGAGGACCCGTGCCCGCTGCAGCCGAACCGGGCGTTTGCCCGCTTGCAGGCGGCGAGCCCGATGCCGCTGGTCGTGGACCACGCGTGCAACAGCGTGGGAGAGGCGGCGCTGTTCCTGGAGCAGGGCGCGCGGGCGCTGAGCGTGAAGCTGAGCAAGGCCGGCCCGACGGAGTGTCGGCGCATGGCCGCGCTGGCCGACGCGGCAGGCTGCCAGGTCCACGTCGGGGTGGTGGCCGAGAGCACGCTGGGGGCGCTGATCGGGCTGCAGGTCGCGGGGGCGCTGCCCGCGCGCGAGCGGAGCCTGCCCGCCGAGCTGACGTTCTTCCTCATGCTGACCGAGGAGTACACGGTCGAGCGCCTGACGATCCAGGACGGCCGCGTGCGGCTGCCCGCCGCGCCGGGGCTGGCGCAGTGGGTGGATTGGGGGCGGCTGAGCGACTAGCGGGTTGGGCGGACGCCCTCACCCCGACCCTCTCCCAGAGGGAGAGGGAGTTGGCCGCCCTCACCCCGACCCTCTCCCAGGGGGAGAGGGAGTAGGCCGCCCTCACCCCGACCCTCTCCCAGAGGGAGAGGGAGTTGGACACCGGGTGGAGGAGATGGCCGAGGGTCAGTCGAAGAGCGCGAGGTTGATGGCGTCGCCCATGTGCAGGTAGCCGGTGTCGCTCGGGTGCAGGTGGTCGCCGCAGTCATATTCGGGCAGCATCCGCGTCGGGTGGCTCGGGTCGCGCAGCGCGGCCTCGAAGTCGATCACCGCGTCGAAGGCGCCGCTCTCGCGGATCCAGGCGTTCACCGCCTGGCGCTTCGCTTCCCCTTCCGGCGTGTAGAAGCCGGGGTTGAACGTCTCGTGCTCGAAGGTGAGCAGCGTGCCGCCGAAGATCGGGAGGCCGGCGGCGTGCGCGCGCACGGTGAGCTGGTGGAGGCCGGCGATCATCTCGTCGGCGGTGACGACCTCCGCTGGGTCCTGGCCGCGGTTGCGGATGTCGTTGATACCGAGCAGGACGATAACGTGCGTCACGCCGGGCTGGGCGAGCACGTCGCGGTCGAAGCGGCGCAGGCCGCTGTCGCCGCGGCCGTCGTGCAGGATGCGGTTGCCGCCGATGCCTTGGTTCATCACGCCGAGCGCGCGGCCATCCCGCCGCGCCACCAGCCGGCGGGCGAGCTGGTCGGGCCAGCGGTGGTTGGCGTCGAGCCGCGAGATGTTGGCGTCGGTCAGCGAGTCGCCGAGGGCGACGATGCCGCCGGTCGCCCGCGGCGCGAGCACCTCGACGCCACTCACGAACAAGAAGGCCTCGGTCGTCTGCTGCACCGGGAAGTCGGCGGCGGCGGCGAAGTCGCCGGGCGGCGAGAGGTAGTTGGTCTGGTGGGCGTTGCCGTGGCCGGTGACCTGGAACGTCTCGGGCACGTCGTCCGGCAGGTAGACGCTCACGGCCAGGTCGGCGAGCGGCGGCACGTCGAGGTCGACGGGATCGCTGACGACGAGCGCGCCGGCGGGGATGGTCGTGGACGGCGAGCCGTTGAAGGTGAGCGGGCGGCCGGAGCCCGGGACGAGGCGCGCGCCGTCGCCGCGCAGGCCGAGGTGGCCGGCGCCGATGGCGAGCTTGCGGGCGCCGTAAGCGTTCGACAGGCGCACGCGCAGGACCCGGCCGCCGATGCTGAGATGCGCTATCATGCGCAGCGTCTGCGCGCGGAGGGCCACGCCCTCGACGGGGGCGGGCGTCGTGGTCCAGGTGCCGACCCAGTGGAGCGCGTCTTGCTCGGGCACGGCGGAGCCTCCCAGGTGGCGGGATCGCGCGGACGGTAGGCGGCGGCGTCGGTCGAACTAAAGCACAAAGCGCGCGGCGGAGCAACACGCGGGAGGCGCGGGCGATGGCGGCGAATCTGGTGATCCGCAACGTGACGGTGATCGACGGGACCGGCGGTGCGCCGGCTTGCGGCGTGGACGTGGTGGTCCGCGACGGGGTGTTCGCCGCGATCGGCCGCGGGGCGGGCGCCCGGGCGGACCTGGCCGGCGCCGAGACGGTGGCGGGGGAGGGGCGCTTCCTGATTCCCGGCCTGTGGGAGTCGCACACGCACCTGCGGTCGAGCCTGCGCGGCGGCGACGAGGCGGAGCGCCAGGCGGCGATCGACGCGCTGCTGCGGGCTTACCTGGGCCGGGGGATCACGACCGTCGTGGACCTGGGCGGGCCGGTCGAGGTGTACCGTCAGGCGCGGGAGCGGCAGCAGCGGTCGGGGGCCGGCGACGGCGCGCGGCTGCTGTTCGCGGGGCCGAACTTCACGGGGATCAACGGCTGGCCGTTCGTGCTGCACCACGACCCGACCTGCACGCACCAGGCGGGCGACGTGCCCACGGCGCTGGCGGCGCTGCGAGCGCTGCTGGACCGGGCGCCGGACGTGGTCAAGATCATGTACGACGGCGAGCCGGGGCGCGACAAGCTGCCGCGCGAGGCGCTGGTCGCGCTGATCGCGGAGGCGCACGCGCACGGGCTGCGGGCGCTCGTCCACGTCCACTCGGCGGAGGACACGCTGCACGCGCTGGAGGCGGGGGCGGACGGGGTGGAGCACAGCTTCCTGCCGACGCCGGGCCACGAGGCGGCCGAGGCGGAGCGGGTGACGGCCGCGCTAGCGGAGAGCGGCGCCTATCTGACGCCGACGCTGGCCATCTGGGAGCAGCTTGGCCGGGCGGGCGACGGGAGCTATCTGGACGAGCTAGGCGCCGCGGGCCTCCTGTCGCGGGAGGAGATCGCGCGGCTGACGGCGCCCGAGGCGCGCTGGGGGCAGGACGAGTTCCCGCACCACCCGAAGGCCGAGTGTCGGGCTCGGCTAGCGGCGGCGCTGCGGTTCCTGCCGGCGATGCACGCCGCGGGGGTCAAGCTGGCGGTGGGGAGCGACCTGGCCATCGCCCTGTCGCGGCCCGCGGCGACGCTGCGGGAGATGGCGCTGCTGGCCCGCGCGGGCGTGCCGGCCGGGGACGTGCTGGTGGCCGCCACGCGGCACGCCGCCGAGAAGGTGGGCCGGGGCGCGAGCGTGGGGACGCTCGCGCCGGGCCAGATTGCCGACGCGGTGCTGCTCGACGCGAACCCGCTAGACGACCTCGACTACTTACTCCGCCCCGGCCATCTCGTCGCCACGATCAAGGACGGGCATCTCCACCCCGCGGCGGCCCGCTAGGGCTGGGCGCCCCCACAGTGGTGTGTAGCCTGGCGAGGGGGGGCCGGGGCTGCGGCCTGCGGGCCGCGGGCGGCCACGAGAGCCGCCCCTACCGGCCGGCGGCGCGCAGTGGTGGGGCGGACGTAGCCACGCCGGGCCGCGGCCCGGCGTGAAACCCGATCCTACCACACGAGGCGGCTCGGCGCGTCGGCGAGCCGCGCTAGGCGTCGCGGGGCTTCGTGCGGGAACGGATGGGCGCCTGTGTCGCCGCGTCGCGGGCTTTGCGCGCGGCGGTGAAGGCCCACCAGGGCCGCGCGGGCTCGCCGTTGGCGTGGGCGACCACGGCCGCGAACACGTCGCGCACGCACGGATCGTGGCGCACGCCGTCCGCCGCGCAGAGCGTGGCGTATAGCTCGTCGGGGTCCCGCCCGGCCGCGTCTTCCAGGCGCAGGATGCCGAGTTTGACGAGGTCCGCGGCGATGCGCGGACCCACGTTTGGGATCTTCCGCAGGCGGGTCTCGATGGTGCGGCGCTCTGCAGCATCGTGAGGCGCCGGGCCGCTACTGCTGTCGGTCATCCTCGTGTAGCTCTCCCGTTATGTCGCGAAGCACGCTAGTTCTGGAGCCTGACCGGCACGTCGAGGTCGGCGCAGTCCTCGTCGGTGCGGAGGCCGGCGGCGCGAACGCCGTAGATGGCCAGCTCCTCGTCCCGCTCTTGCAGGTCGCCCGTCACGCCCACGGCGCCGACGACCTCGCCGGCCTCGTCGCGGATGAGGACGCCGCCGCCTTCCGGGAACAGCCGGCCGTCCGAGGCGCGGATGAGGTAGTCCATGAACAACGGCCGCTCCTCGGCGCGCAGGCGGACGAGGGTGGACGAGCGGCCGAGCGCCAGCGCCGCGTAGGCCTTGCCGAAGGCCATCTCGAAGCGCATCATCGAGGAGCCGTCTTCCTTCTTGAATGCCTTCACGGGGCCACCAGGCTCAACGACCACGACGCTCATCGGCCGGCACTTCAGCTCGCGGGCACGCGCGAGGACGGCGTCGATGATGCGCTCGGCTTGTCGTAGCTTGATCACCGCTCTCTCCTCTCTGGGCCAGTTGTCTGTACAGCGGGTTGCCCAACGATTGGGCTCTCCCGATCGCCGAGCGGCAGGGGGGGAGCTCCTGCCCTACGTTCCCGCTTAGCTACAGCCGCGCCCGGTCGCCCCTGGGCTCAGTTGGGGCGGACGTGGGCGGCTAGCCAACCGCTTTGCTCTAGCGCGCGCATGGGGCCGAGGTCGATCATGTCTTCCGGGCGGGCGGTTTTCGCGGCGGGCTCGTCCAGGTAGTCGAGGAGGCCCTGGATCGCGGCGGGCGTGGGCCAGGGCTCCCAGACCGGCCGGTATACCGCGTAGGCAGCCTCGGCGTGGGCGCGGTTGGCGTCGCCGGAGCCCTGCACGATGGCCTCGGTCGCCAGCGCGGGGTCGTCGCGGGCCAGCTGCATGCCTTCGAGGTAGGCCATCAGGAAGCGCTGCACGAGGTCCGGGTCGCGCGCGAGGAGCGACCGCGTGGTCGTGACGTAGGACGACATCATGTCGATTTGCAGGTCGCGCATGTCGACGAGCACGCGCATGCCCTGCGCCTCGGCCTCCTCGCTCAGTGGCGTCCCGAGCACGGTGCCCTGGATCGAATTGCTGAGCAGCGCGGCGAGCACGGCCGACTGCTCGCGCAGGTAGGTCATCGTGTAGTCGCGGTCGGGCTCCAGGCCGTAGCGGCGCAGCGTCTCGAACATCGCCAGCGTGCCGCTGGAGGTGGGCGCGGTGTTGGCGAGCGCCTTGCCCCGCAGGTCCTCGACGCTGGCGACATCGGGCCGGCCCACGATTTTGAAGACCGCGCGGTCGACGCCGCCGCCGACGAATACCAGGTCCCGCGCGCCCGTCACCCAGGCGGTCACCGTGCCGGAGCCGGTGGGGGCGACGGGCGCGCTGCCGGCGAGCATCGCCTGGATCGCGGTGGCCGGGGAGACGTTCACCACTTCGGCGTCGAGCCCGTGGCGGCGGAACAGCCCCGCCGCGGCGGCAACCCAGACGGGGGTCGCGGCGCCGCTGACCGCGGAGAGGGGCACTTGCAGCGGGCGCAGCGCCGGCGCGGTGGGCGCCGAGGTCGGCGCGGCGGACGGGACGGCAGCCGCGGTTGGCACGGCGGCGGACGCGGGGGGCTCGCGGGGCGGGGGCTGGGCGGCGGGCGCGGCGCAGGCGACGGCGGTTAGCAGCAGCGCTCCCAGCAGCCATCGCGGGGTGTGCCGGTGCCGGAGGGTGCTCCCGCGGTTGCTCGCGGGCGCGGCCGAGCTGCCGGGGCGGCGTTGGGCGTTGCCCCTGCGAGGGCCATGGGGACGCATCAGGCGCGTCCCCAGAGCTGCCGCGAGGCCAGGCGCGCGCCCTCGGTCAGGGCGCCGAGCTTGGCCCAGGCCACGTCGGGGTGGGGCTCGTCGCCGGCCGCGGAGGTGGCGAAGCCGCAGTCGTTCGCCGCGAGGATGCGCTCGCGGCCGACGACGCCGGCGAAGCGGACGATGCGCTGCGCTACTAGCTCGGGGTGCTCGACCAGCGCGACGCAGTGCGAGACGACGCCGGGGATGAGCAGCTTGTCGTCGGGCAGCTTCACGTCCTGCCAGACGACCCACTCGTGCTCGTGGCGCGGGTTCGCCGCCTCGAACGAGTAGGCGCCGGCACGGATCTGGAGCATGAGATCGACGAAGTGCTTCAGCTCGAAGTCGTGGACGCGCGGCGCGACGTTGACGCTGTAGCAGGTGTGGAAGCGCACCCGGTCCTCGGGAATGCCGCGCAGCGCGTGGTTCACCGCCTCGACGCCGGTCGCGATCGCGCGGCGGCACTCCTCGATACTCGCGCCAGGGGAGCGGTCGTAGTGGGTGGCCAGCCAGGGATCGTCGATCTGCAGCACGAAGCCGGCGTCGACGATCGCTCGGTACTCCTCGCGCATGGCGTCGGCGAGCGCCAGAAGGTACTCGTCGTGCGTGCGGTAGTACGCGTTGCGGTAGTTGAGCGCCAGGTTGTTCGGCGAGATGGCGGTCATGAACGCCTCGGCCGCCGGCACGCCCTGGAGGGCCGCGCGCAGGTTCTCGACGTCGGTCTGGACGTCGTGCTGGCCGACGTAGGTGATGGGGCCGGTGCAGACGAGCGACGGACGCGATGCGGGGCGCCCGCGCTTCGACGGCCGCGCGGCGTACATCGCTCGCTGCTCCTCGTAGACCGCGGGGAACGCCAGCGCGTCGCGGGTGGTGACGCGGGAGCCGATCGGCTGGTCGGTCGGCTCGAAGCCGCCCAGGCGCGTGTAGGGGTAGGCCACGAAGCTGGACTTGCTGTGCTCGCCGTCGTTCACCACGTCGATGCCCAGCTCGCCTTGCTGGGCGACCACGCTGCGGACGGCGTCCCGCACGCGGCGGGCCAGGTCGTCCGCGTCGTAGGGCTGGCCGGAGTCTTTGGCCAGGAGCAGGGGGATCAGGTCGGGCGGGCGCGGCAAGCTGCCGACGTGGGTGGTGAGTATCCGATCCGTGCTGCGCTTCACGGCGGTCACCTCTCTAACGTCCGGGGGGCGGCGGACGGCAAGTGCGCGCGGAGTATAGCATAGGGCTGGCCGCACCAGGCCCGTGGTGGGGGCGCGGCGCGCGAAGCGCGCCCGCATGGGACGGAGGCGCACGCGGCGGGCGGCGCGGACTGGGCGGGCGGCGGCGGTGGACCGGCGGCGCGAGCTAGCCCGGCGGCGTGCGGGCGCTCTGGCGCGGCCAGCGATAGCCCGCCAGCCAGACGAGCAGGACGAGCGCGAGGCATGCCAGCAGGTGGTAAGCAGGCACGCGGCCGTCGGGCGCCGCGCCGGGGACCGCCCCGCTGCTCGCGAGGTAGAGGGGGCCGCCGAGCAGCAACAGCAGCGCGCCCGCCACGCCCACGCACCAGATGAGCGCGACGCCAATCCGGGCGAGCCAGCCGCGCGGCGGGCCGGAGGGCGCGACGGCCGCGAGGGCGAAGGGCACGGCGACGACGACGAGCAGGCCGCCGAGCAGGGCGATCCAGAGGTAGGCATTGTCCTGGGGGTTGGTGACGAGCACCCGGGCGAAGAAGACGCCCAGCCCGGCCGTCAGGCTGGCGCTGGCTGCGGCGCGGCCCCGGGAGAGCCGCTGGCCGCCGGCGAAGGCGCCCGACCGGCGGAGCGCGAGCAGCGCGGCGCCGAGCGCCAGCGCCACCGGGAGCGCCAGCGCCGGACCAAGGAAGAAGGCCGTGAGGACGGCCGCCGCCCCGACGGCGATCAGCCCGAGCGCCCACCTCATGCCGGCACCTGCCATGCTATAGGATCAGCCGCGCTGGAGATGCGAGGAACGGTGCCGCGCGACCGGGCCGGGCGCCGCTCCGGCAGGACCCGGCAAGCCGCGCTCCCAGACCGGGGGCGGCACCCCAGTAGGGCGCAGCAAGCAGCGCCCCTCCAGCTGCGCGCGCAATGCCATGTGATGACGCTCGCTCGTTATATTATCCGCGCTGTCGGGCGCGGACCGGAGAATACCGCGGGGGCTGGGGCGGATCCGTGGACGTGTCGGTCGTGATCCCCGCGTATAACGAGGCGCGCCGGCTGCCGCTTACGCTGGACGGCTGGCTGGCGTTCTTCGCGCGCCAGTCGTACGCGGCGGAGGTGCTCGTCGTGGACGATGGCAGCCGCGACGCAACGGCGGCGGTCGTGCGGGCGATGGCCGCGGCGCAGCCGGGCCTGCGCCTGCTCCAGCTGGGGGCGAACCAGGGGAAGGGCGCGGCGGTGCGGGCGGGGATGCTGGCCGCCGCCGGCGCGCGCATCTTCTACGCCGACGCCGACCTGAACGTCTCGCCCGCGCATCTGGTCCCATTCCTTGCCTTGCTGGACGGCGGCTACGACGTGGTGATCGGCACGCGCAGCACGCGGCAGTACTCGGCGACGGAGCGGAGCGTCGGGCGGGTGCTGGCCGGGCTGCTGGTGCAGGTCGTGCGGCGGAGCGTCCTGCTGCCGGTGTTCCGCGACACGCAGTGCGGCTTCAAAGGCTTCCGGCGGGAGGCCGCGCGCGCGATCTTCGGCGCCTGCACCATCGCAGGGTTTGCCTTCGACCTCGAGGTGCTGTTTCTCGCGCGCAAGCTGGGGTACCGCGTGGCGGAGGTGCCGGTGCGGGTGGAGCGGCGTGAAGGCTCGACGTACTCGCCGGGGCGCCACCTGCTGCCGTTCGTGCGCGACATCTTGCGAGTCCGCTGGCACGACCTGCGCGGGCGCTACGGCTGACCGTCGCCCGCGTTGCCGCGCGTGCCACGCCCCGGCGCGGCGTGTCGGCCGGCGCGTGTCCGCGGGGGGGAGGCTACTCGCCGCGCGTGAGGCGGCCGCCGAGCACGACGGAGACGGGCTGGAGCGAGACGTCCATCGAGCGGCGGGCTTCGAGCAGGGCTGGCTTTAGGTCGTCGGGCTCGCGCACCACCTTGGACGGCACGCGGATCGCCTCCAGCAGCGGGGCCATCGCGGCGCCCGTGTGGACGGCGTACCACTCCTGCTCGCCCAGGTCGCCGCGGTAGGTGGAGAGGAGCAGGGTGGGGATGCCGAAGGTCGCATGGCAGCGGAGCAGGGCGTAGGTAGCGACCAGGATGCCCGAGGTCTCCATCACGATGACGGGCATCTTGCCGCCCAGCCAGGCGCCCGCGCAGATGGCGACGCCCTCGCCCTCGTTCGCCACGCCGACGTGGACGAAGGCGGGGTGAGTCCACAGCCGCTCTTGGAGGACGTGGAGCTGCGTCGCCGGCAGGCTGGCCACGAAGTTGAAGCCGGCCTCCCGCAACCCTTCGACGATCAGGTCCGCTTCGGCAACCCGCATGGTAGCTCTCCTCGACGCGCGATGGTGGGGCGGCGCGGGGCGCTAGCCGTCGCGGCGGCCGACGACGGACGGCTTGAGGATCGTGAGACCCTCGGTCTGCTCGACGTAGCGGACGAAGCGGTACTTGTTCTCGCGGCCATCCATCAGCTTGGGCCCGACCGCCTCGGTCGCCCCCGTGACCTTCGCCACGATGACCCAGGGGCCGTCGCCGGCAAGCGCCCGCTCCACGGCATCGCGGAACGCTTCGACGGAGTGGACGGTCAGCGCCTGGCGGATGCCGGCGCCCTGCGCGACGGCGGCGAGGTCGGTGGCGCCCGCCGTGGCGGTCGGCAGGCCGCCGGTCGAGGCGTAGGACTGATTGTCGAAGACGAGCAGGATCAGGTTGGGCGGCGCGGCATTGGCGACCGTGGCGAGCGCGCCCAGGTTGAGGAGCAAGCTGCCGTCGCCGTCGATGGCGATGACCCGGCGGTGGGGCAGCGCGAGCGCGAGTCCGAGGCACAGCGGGGTGACCAGGCCCATCGCCATCGTGTAGATGTTGCCCTCGCGCGGCTTGAGCGCGTGCCACTCGAAGCCGCTGCGCGCCACGTTCGTGACGACGAGCTGGTCGTCGACGAGCGGCGCGAGCACGGCCAGGCAGTCGTATCGGCGCATCGCGAGGCCTCCTCCCGTACGCGGCCCGCTGGCCCCGGCGCCGCGGGCTCGGTCAATCCATACCACGCCGCACTGGGCCGCCGCCAGTGTCGGCGGGGCGACGCGGCTGACGGGCGATGCGCAACGCGCGGCGCTTGCTTGCCAGAAAGTCGGCGACAGGGTATGCTAGCCGCACTCGGTGCGCGCGGCGTGGTGGGGGAAGGACCATGATGGGTGATCGTCTGCCCCAGTTCGTCTTCTATGGCGTGCTCGCCGTCTCGGCGCTGGCCGTGGCGCTCGCGGGTGCGATGGCCCTCCTCGAGGAGCCCCAGTTCTGGACGCTGATGATGACCTACACTCGTTGAGGCGCCCGCGCGCCCGCGCTCGACGCGCGGCTAGAGGGGGCAAAGCATGAGCGTGACGGCCGTGGTACGGCGGCGGGCGCGGCGGGGCGAGGGGCCCCGGCTGGTGGCGCTCGCGACCCACCTGCTGGAAGAGCGCGTCACGCAGGCCGAGCCCCTCAGCATCGCGCGCGTCTTCCAGAGCCTCAGCTCGCCGGACGACGTGCTCGTGGTGTCCGTCTGGGACAGCCGTGAGGCGTACTGGGCGCGCGTGCGGGCCGATAGCGCGCAGCAGCAGCTGGACGCCCTGGCGGTCGGGGAGCCCGAGCGCCACTTCTTCCGCCGGCTGACGCTGGACGCGGTGCCGGGGCCCCCGGTCAAGGTGGTGGACTGCGCCATCCTGCGCTGCCCGCCCGCCAACGTCGCGGCGCTCGTCACCGACCTCCAACAACGGCTGCGGCCCATCCCGGAAGTCGCGCCGGGCTTCGTTTTGCGCTACCTCGGGCAGGACGAGGACGATCCTACCCGCCTGCTGCTGTTCCGCGGCTGGGACTCGCTGGAGGCGCTGGAGGAGTTCCGTATCTACGCCGCGCCGCGCTTCGAGGCCGAGTGGGCGAAGCACGGGGCCACCGTGGAGCGGTTCGTCGGGCACTTGCGCGCCGTCGTGGAGAGCCCTAGCCACCACACCCCCTGACGACCTCCCCGCCCGTCGCTCCTGCCGCGGGTCGGCCCCGCCTCGGCCTGTCTTGGCCCGTGTGTCGACCGTCCTTCTCCCGCCGGCTAGCCTGGATGATGCCCCGGCCTGCGAGCGCGGCCGTCTCGGCCGCGTTGCGGGCGCGGGTTGCGCCGGGCGGGCGGGACGCCCGCGCTCCCAGAAGGCTCTCTCCCATGCAAAGTCCTGGCTAGCTGCTGGCGACCATATCGCCGCGAGGGGGCCGGCTGCTTGACAGGCCGTGCGCCCGGGGGTACGCTCCACCCACCTGGAGCGGATCGTCGAGGGGAGCGCGGTGAGGAGCAGGAGCCATGCGCACCGACACGCCTCGCGTACCGCGGCGCCGGCTGGCGCTCGCGCTCGTCGCCACAGGCCTGCTGCTCGGCTGCAGCGCCGGGCCTGCTGGCACTAGGCCGCCCGCGAACCAGGCGGCCGTGGCCCCCGCCGTCCCGGCGAGCGGCGAGCCGGGGCCGGCCGCGGACTCCGCGCCGCCGCCGCTCAAGACGCGCTCGGCCTACACGACCATCGCGGCGTCGGTGGCGCCGTGGTGGGCGGCACTGGAGGGCGGCTACTTCCGCGAGCAGGGCCTCGACGTCGACCTGATCCACACCGACGCGGGCGCGCCGCTGCTGGCCGCGCTCACGAACAACGAGCTGGACCTCGTCTCGGCGGGCGGGACCAGCCTGGTGCTGGGCAACCTCCAGGGTATCGAGACGATGATCATCGGCTCGACCGCCAACTACATCGACTCCAGCATCTTCGTGCGGCCCGGGATCGAGACTGTCGAGGACCTGCGCGGCAAGACGATCGGCGTCACGAACCTGAAGGCGATCTCCGACACGGCGGCGCGGCTGGCCATGCGGCACGTCGGGCTGGAGCCGGACGTGGACGTGTTCACGCGGCGCACGGGCGGCCTGGCCGAGTCGCTGGCGGGGATCGAGACGGGCACGCTCGACGCCGCGAGCATCTCCGTGCCGGTCGTGTTCGAGGCGCGCAAGCGCGGCTACCACGAGCTGCTGAGCCTGGCGGCGATGCGCATCCCGTTCCTGATCGGCGCGATCGGGGCCACCAAGGCGGTGCTGGCGGAGCGGCCGGAGCTGGGCGAGCGCTACCTGCGCGCCATCGCCGAGGGCGTGAGCCGCCTGAAGACGGACCGCGACTTCGCGATGGACGTGATCGGCAAGTACACGAACCTGGAGGACCCGGAGCTGCTCGGCGCGACGGTGGACTACTACCGGCCGCTGTGGCCGCTCGACCCGTATCCCGAGCGGGACACCGTGCAGGCGGTGCTGGACGAGGAGGACAACCCGGCCGCGCGCACGACACGCCCGGAGGACGTGACCGACACGCGGTTCGCCGAGGCGCTGCGGCAGAGCGGCTTCCTCGACCGGCTGCCGCAGTAGGCGGCCACCGGGCGAGATGCGGCAAGGCGCGGCCGGCAGGCGGATACCGAGCCGGGTGCCACGCTGGCAGGGCGCAGCAAGCAGCGCCCCTACGGCGGCAGGGGGGGCGACCGGGAGGGCGCAGCAAGCGGCGCCCTTACACGAGAGGAGGAGCGCATGGTCATCGACGCCGACATCCACGTGACGACGGACTCGATTGCCAACCTGCGGCCCTGGCTGGCTGAGCGGTTCCAGTACCGCGAGCGCTTCCTGAACGGCGACGAGTTCGACCGCCAGCTGGGCGACACGCTGGGCAAGCACGGCCTCAGCCCGGCCCAGCACCTGGAGGACATGAAGCAGGAAGGCATCGACGTGCAGGTGCTGTTCCCGACGGGGCTGCTGAACCTGGGGAGCGTGCGCGAGGCCGCGCTGGCGAGCGCGCTGGCGCACGCCTACAACGAGTGGCTGCACGAGTTCTGCCAGGCCAACCCGCAAGCGTTCAAGGGCGTGGCCGTCGTCGCGCTGCAGGACGTGCCGGGGGCGATCCGCGAGATGACGCGGGCGGTGACCGAGCGCGGCATGATCGCGGTCATGGTGCCGTCGTACGTGTACCCGGGCAAGGACCTGGGCGGGCGGGAGCTCGACGACTTCTACGCCGAGGCGCAGCGGCTGGGCATCCCCGTGGCGATCCACCGCGTGTCGGGCTCGGGCGCGGTCGGCTTCGAGCGGTTCACGAACTTCACGGCGCTGCACTCGTGTGTGCCGATGTTCGAGCTGGCGACGGCCGTGTCCAACGTCGTGATCGGCGGGGTGTTCGACCGCTTTCCGACGCTGAAGGTGGCCTTTCTGGAGGCGGGCGTGGGCTGGGTGCCGTGGCTGGTGGAGAACCTGGACGAGCACGTGAAGCTGCGCCGGCCGGAGGTGCCGTACCTGCAGGCGCTGCCCAGCGAGTACCTGAGCAGCGGGCGCGCTTTCTTCTCCTTCGAGCCAGACGAGGAGCAGGTGCCCGAGGTGGCCGCGCTGCTGGGCGACCAGTCGCTCCTATTCTCGTCGGACTACCCGCACTGGGACTCGCCATTCCCGAACAGCGTGCGCATCGTGCGCGAGCGGCAGGACCTATCGGACGCGCTGAAGCAGCGCGTGCTGTGCGACAACGTCGCCGCCTGTTACGGCATCCCGGCCGAGGTCACGGCGTAGCCGCAGCGGGAGGCGAGGATGGCATACGACCTGTTGATCCGGAATGCGACGATCGTGGACGGCACGGGGCGGCCGGCGTTCGGCGGCGACGTGGCGGTTCAGGATGGCCGCCTGGCCGCGGTGGGCGCGGCGGAGGGGACGGCGCGGCGCGTGATCGACGCCGACGGGCTGGTGGCAGCGCCGGGGTTCATCGACCACCACACCCACATGGACGCTCAGATCTGGTGGGACCCACTGGCGACCTCGTGTCCGCTGCACGGCGTGACCAGCGCCATCCACGGCAACTGCGGCCTCACGCTGCACCCGTGCCGTCCCCGCGACCGCCACGCGATGGCCAGCACGCTGTCGCGCGTCGAGGCGATCTCGCTGGCGGTGCTGGAATCGGCGGTGCCGTGGGGCTGGGAGACGACCGCCGAGTACCTGGGGGCGCTGGGGGCGCGGCCGCTGGGGGTGAACATCGGGTCGCTCGTCGGGCACTGCGCGGTCCGCTACTACGTGATGGGCGAGGCGGCCGTCGAGCGCGCCGCCACGCCCGAGGAAGTGGCGGCCATGCAGGAGGTGATGCGCGCCAGCCTGGCCGCGGGCGCGCTGGGGTTCTCGACCAACCAGAACCCGCGCCACATCCGCACGGATGGCGCGCCAGTGCCCAGCCGCCTCGCCACCGAGGAGGAGATTCGCGCGCTGGCCGGGGTGGTCGGCGAGTTTCCGGGCGGCGTCGTGCAGACGATCAAGACGGCGGCAACGCCGGAGTACATCCGCTGGGCGGGCGACCTGGCACAGCACGCCGGGCGGCCGGTGCTGTGGCAGATCTTCGTACACCTCTGGGCCTACCCGACGCTCTGGCGCGAGCAGCTCGCGGCCGTCGAGGCCGAGTTCGCGCGCGGCGCCCGGGCGTATGGCCTGGCGAACAGCGTGCCGCTGATGCGGCGCTACACGCTGCAGAACGCGCAGCAGTTCGACGAGTTCCCCACCTGGCGCGCGGTGATGTTCCTGCCGCTGGCGGCGCGCAAGCAGGCGTTCGCCGATCCCGAGACGCGCCGCAAGCTGCGCTGGGAGGTCGTGGACGACCCGACGCCGGGGGTGGCGTTCCACAAGCGGTGGGACCTGGTGTGGGTGCAGGAGGTGGCCCGCCCGGAGCACCGCGCCTACCAGGGCAAGAGCGTGGCCGCCGTGGCCGCCATGCAGGGCAAGGACGTGATCGACGCGCTGCTCGACCTGGCGCTGGCCGAGGACCTGGAGACGCGCTTCTGCCACAGCGCGTCGAACGGCGACGACGCGGCCACGGCGGCGATCCTGAGCAGCCCCTACGCGCTGGTTGGCGAGTCGGACGCGGGGGCGCACGTGCAGTTCGACGCGGGCTTTGGGTACTGCACGACGCTGCTAGGCGAGTGGGTGCGCGACAAGCAGGTGCTGCCGCTGGAGCTGGCGGTCCACAAGCTGACCGGCCAGGTGGCCGAGATCTACGGGCTGGACGACCGCGGCACGCTCGCGCCAGGCAAGGCCGCGGACGTGGTGCTGTTCGACCCGGCGCGGGTGCGGGCGCTGGAGCCGGAGCGCGCGAACGACTATCCGGGCGGCGAGCCGCGCATGATCCAGCGCGCGGAGGGCGTCCACTACACGATCGTGAACGGCGAGCCGATCGTCGAGGACGGCGTGCTGACCGAGGCCCGGCCGGGGACGGTGCTGCGCGGGACGGGGCGATGACCCCTCTCCCCCCTACCCCCCTCTCCCCCATAGGGGAAAGGGGGGCGGGCGCCGGGGAGGACCTAACCCCCCGGCCCCCCTTCCCTGCCAAGGAAGGGGGGGGAGGACGACGGCCCCGGCGCCGCCGGATAGCCCCCGCCCCCTGCGGGGGGAGGGGGTTGGGGGAGGGGGTTCCGTCCCCTTCGGCGCGAGCGCGAGATGAGGAGGGTGTGGGGATGAAGAGGGTACGGCGGTCTGTTCGCGTCGCCGTGGTCGCGGTGGCAATCGTGCTGGCGGGCGCCTGGGCGGGCGCGGGCGCGCCGCGGGGGGCGACGGCGAGCGCGGCGCCGCGGCCGCAGGCGGCGCCGGCGCGGCCCGTGCCGCAGGGAATGACGCGCGTGCAGCAGGGCGCGGTCGTGTTCACGCCGTCGTACATCGACGTGTACGTAGCGCTGGCGCGGGGGCTGTTCGCCGAGCAGGGACTGGACGTGGAGTCCACGACCTTTCCTGATCCCGGCACCGCGAGCCGCGCCTTCGTGAGCGGCAGCCTGGACTTCGGTAACATCGGGCTGGACTACATGATCCGCGCCGCCGAGCAGACGAACAACAACGTGGCGGTGGTGGCCGGGCAGGAGCACCGCTCGACGTTCGCGCTCATCAGCACGGCCGACGCGCCGACGTTCGATTCGCTGCGCGGCCAGGTGATGGCGGTCGTGGGGCCGAACGACGGGACGACGCTGCTGCTGAAGCGGATGCTCGCGGCCAACGGCCTCCACGACGGCGACTACGACATGCAGGTGGTCGGCGGGACGCCGAACCGGGTGGCCGCGATGCAGGCCGGGGTGGCCAAGGCGGGCATGATCGCGCCGCCGGCCTTCTTCAGCCTGCTGGATCAGGGGATGAACCTGCTCGGGCGGAGCGCCGACTACGTGTCGGAGTACGCGTTCAGCAACCACATGGTGCGGCGCGACTGGGCCGAGCGCAACCACGACACGGTGGTGCGCTACCTGGCGGCGATCGTGAAGGCGGACCGCTGGATCGCCGACCCCGCCAACAAGGAGCAGGGGATCGCCATTCTGGCGGACGCGACGCGCACCTCGCCGGACGCCGCGCGGCGCACCTGGGAGTACGCGATCGAGCAGCTTGACAGTCATGTCCACGACGGCGAGGTCTCGCTCGACGGCATCGCCGCGATCATCGAGCAGCTTGGGTCGATCGGCGATCTGCCGCAGCCGCTGCCGTCTCCCGACCGCTACGTGGACTTGCGCTACCTGGAGGAAGCGCGCCAGATGGTCCGCTAAGCAGCTGGCCCCGGTTGTCCGGAGCAACGCCGCCGTGAACGGCGGGCCTGACTCTGATCGGCTGGCCCGCCGTTCACGGCGGCGGCCGGAAATCCACTGGAACCGGGGCCACCGGCTTCGCGGCGAATCGGACGCCGGCCGGGCGCTGGCCCGCGCCCGGCCTCGCGCGAGGGTATGCTATGATCGGCGGGCGGGGACCGGCCCCGTCCGCTGTCATGTCCGGGAGGTCCGATGACGTCCGTCAGTCCGTCCCCCGCGCCTGACGCCGGGCTGGCGGCCGACGCCGCCTTCGCCCACGAGCTGCGCGAGGCGCTTCTGCGGCGCAGCGCGGGCGGTGTGCGGCTAGCGCTCGGCGCGCACAGCGAGCTGATCGAGCGGATCCTGCACACGGCGGCGCACGCGCTGGCGGCCGAGGCCGGGGTGCTGTTCCTGATCGACCACGACGCCGAGGAGCTGGTCTGCATGGCGGCGCTGATCGATTCGGCGGCGGCGCGCGGCTTTCGCGTGCCGCTGGGGGCGGGCATCGTCGGCTGGGTCGCGGCCACGGGCCAGCCGCTGGCCATCTCCGACGCCAGCCAGGACCCGCGGTTCGCCGGCAGCATCTCGCGCGGGGCGGGCTACGTGCCCAAATCGGTGCTGTGCCTGCCGCTCCGCTCCGAGGAGACGGTGATCGGCGTGCTGCAGCTCTGTGACAAGCACGGGGGCGAGCCGTTCACCGCGAACGACATGGCGCTGCTCGGCCACTTCGCGTCGCTCGCCGCCGTGGCGATCGAGCAATCGCGGGTGGTGCGCGACCTGGCGCAGCTCTTCTGCGTTATCCTGCAGGCGCTGCTGCCGGGCGTGTCGGAGGCGGAGGCACTGCGGGAGGCGCTGGAGGCGCAGAGTCTGTCGCAGGCCGAGCGCACGGCGCAGAGCGCGCAGTACCAGGAGGCGCTGGAGATCACCCACCTCATCAGCGCCATCAGCCGGCAAGGCCCCGCGGCGCGGCGGCACTGCCAGCAGCTCCTCACGCACGTCGCGGCCTACATTCGCGGCCAGGCCAGCCTCAACGCGGCCGGCGGCTGGCTGCGCTGACGCGGCCCAACCTGACTGCTCACCGGCGGACGCACCGGCAGCAACAACGAGCGGGCCCCCATCGTCCGCCCCGGGGCTGGGTCATGGGCGCCCGTCCCTTGCCCGGGAGGCCCGCGTGGATGTCGGGGCCCCGGCGAGCCCCGGGGCTGCCCTCGGCAGGTGGTCCCAGCGGGAGGGCAGTGTGGACCCGATGACCGAGGCGGCGCAGCACCAGGCGAGGGGCGCACGGCCGACGCAGTTGACCACCGCGCGCCAGCTACCGCCGCACAACTTACCGGCGGCGCTCACCAGCTTCATTGGCCGTGAGCGTGAGCTTGCCCGGGTTGGGCGGGCAGTGGACTCGAGCCGCCTGGTGACGCTGGTTGGGCCAGGGGGCGTGGGGAAATCGCGCCTGGCGCTCGAAGCGGCCCGGCTACGGCTCCCTCATCATGCCGACGGCATCTGGCTGGTGGACCTCGCGCCATTGGCGGATCCCATGTTGGTCCCGCGGGCCACAGCGTCGGTCCTCGGGATTGTCGAAGGCCCACGGCGGCCGCTCGCGGCGGCACTGGAGCGGGTGCTCCGCGAGCGGGATCTGCTGCTCGTGCTGGACAACTGCGAGCATCTGATCGAAGCCTGCGCGGGGCTGGTCGAGCGGCTGCTGCGGGCGTGCCCGCGGCTGCGCCTGCTGGCCACCAGCCGCGAGCCGCTCGCCATCGGCGGCGAGCAGCTCCTCGAGGTCTCGCCGCTGACAGTGCCGGCCGAGGGGGAGCGCGACGCGCGGCGGCTGCGAGCCAACGAGGCGGCCCGGTTGTTCGCGGAGCGGGCCCGCGCAGTGCGGCCCGACTTCGCGTTGACCGAGGACGTCAGCGAGGCCGTGGCCGTGATCTGTCGTCGGCTCGACGGGATCGCGCTGGCACTGGAGCTGGCGGCGGCCCGAATGCGGACGACGAGCGCCGCCGAGATCGCGCGGGGACTCGACGACCGCTTTCGCCTGCTGGCGAGCGGCCGGCGCACGGCGCAGCCCCGCCAGCGGACGCTGTGGGGGATGGTGGACTCGAGCTGGGAGCTGCTGAGCGCGCCGGAACGAGCGCTCTGGCGGCGCCTGGCGGTCTTCGCTGGGGGGTGGACGCGGGAGGCCGCCGAGCAGGTGTGCGCGGCCGACGATCTGCCCGCGGGCGAGGTGGCCCCGATGCTGAGCGCGCTGGTGGACCGCTCGCTGGTGCTGATGGACGACTGGCGCGGGAGCGTGCGGTATCGGCTGCTGGACACGATGCGCGCGTACGCCGGGGAGCGGCTGCGGGAGGCCGGGGAAGAGGTGGCGGTGCGGCGGCGGCACCAGGACTGGTGCCTCAGGCTCCTGGAGTCGAGCGACGTCCGTGCCCGGAACAACCTACTGGGCTGGCTCGGCCAGATGGACGCGGAGCTGGACAACGTGCGCGCGGCGCTCGACTGGTGCCGCGTCGAGCCGAGCACAACCGAACGCGTGCTACGCGCCTCGCCCGGCATTTGGATGTACTGGGACGTTCGCGGCCATATCGACGAGTCACGCCAGCGGTTCGCAGAGCTGCTGGCGCTTCTGCCGGCCGGCCCCCCAACCGCCGGGCGCGTGATTGGCCAGTCGCTCTATTGCCACGCGCTCGGGACGCAGGGCGACTTTGCGCGCGCGGTTCCCCTCTTCAAGGAAACCCTCACGCTGGAATCCGCCGTGAACGATCGCGCCGCGTCCTTCTGGTGCGGGGCGCTCGAGGTCCAGTTTCTCACCTTGATCGGCGACCCGAGTGGTCCGGCTGTCGGACGAGCCAGGCTGGCTGACCAGCGGCAACAGCCGGTGCCCCTTGGAGACGACCTGTTGCCGTGGTACGTCGGGATGGCGCAGCTCTCCGTGGGAGAGCTGGACGAGGCGGAGCGGCTATTCGAGATGGCGGCTGAGACCAGCGCGGTTGAGCTGATACGCGCTTATGCCACGGACAGTCGGGGAATCGTGGCCTACCGGCGGGGCGATCCGGCGGCCGCGCAGGCATTCTTCCGACAAGCGCTGGCGAGCTTCACGCGCTATCGGCACCTGCGCGGCTACGGGTGCGAGGTGGAGCATCTGGCCTGCGTGGCTGGCGCCGGGGAGCACTGGGAGCGGGCGGCGCGGCTCCTGGGCGCGGCGGAGATGCTCTACGACCGGTCGAACAGCGTCGCATTTCCGCCGTGGCAGCTCGACCGCGACCAGATGGCCGCGGCCTGCCGGAACGGCCTTGGCGAGAAGGCCTTCGCCAGCGCGCTCGCCGCCGGCCGAGCGATGTCGGTCGAACGGGCGATCCAATACGCGCTCGAGTCCGACGCGCCGCCGGCGCGGTCCCGTCGCGCGGCGGGCCAGGGCCCTCTGACCGAACGGGAGCGGGAGATTGCCGGCCTGGTCGCCGGGGGGCTCAGCAACCGCCGGATCGCGGCGGCCCTGGTCATCAGCGAGAAGACCGTCGAATCGCACCTCTCGCACATCCTGTCCAAGCTAGACCTCCCCTCGCGCGCCGCCCTCGCCGCCTGGGCAGCCCAGCAGGGGTTGCTGGGGGCCCAGTCGAGCGAGCCCCTGCGGCGAGATCCGACGGCGGAATCCGGGATGCCGCGCGGCGAAGATCAGGGATTCCCCTGATGCGCGAAAATCAAGCCCCCGAATACGCTTAGTCCTAACCGCGGCAAGACGTTGGACGTGCGCTCGGGGGGAGGGAGCGCTCGGAAGCCCAGCGCCGCGTGCAAACTGCTGCTCGACCGGTGCCTGAGCCGCGGTACACCGGCGAGCAAGATAGGGGCACACGCAGATGCACCGACCCGCTCTACGCATCCTAGGACTGGCGGTACTGGCGGCCAGCCTGCTCGCGCTGCCAGCCATCCCGGCCCACGCCGACCACCGCGACGACTGGCGCCCCCCGCACGCATCCGTCGACGGGACCCCACCCAGCGTCACCGTCCGCTTCTCGATGCCCGGCTCCGGCGACACGGGCACCTGGCCCCGCTCGATTGACGCCTGGCACGTCTACTACGACGCGAGCAACGGCCAGAGGTCACAGCAGGTCGAGATCGGCGACAACGGCTCGGGGATCGGCCAGCGGACTTACGACAATCTCAACTTCCCCCCGCTCACGACCATCACCTTCCACGTGCAGTATTGTGTGAAACACACTTTTAGCAGCGACGACTGTGGCAACTGGGCCGACGTGCCGGTGACCGTGCCCGGTGCGCTCAGCGTTCCCGCCAACCCGCCCCCCTCGGACGCGTGCGGCGGGGGCCTAGTCTGGCGCCTGACCCGCCCGCAGGATCATGTGTGCGTCACGGCCCTGTCGGCCTTTGAGACGCAGATGGAAAACGTCGCGCAGGCAGCAGACCCGAATCTACACCGCGACCCGAATAGGCCGGCCGGCACCATAGGGTGCGCGCCGGGTTATGTCTGGCGTGATGCCTACGATGGGGATGGCGTGTGCGTCCCGCCTGAAAGGCGGGACCAGGTGCACGCGGAGGGCCGATAGCCGATCGCACGGGGCTCCCGCACCGGACCTGTGAGTCCTGAGGGACCACCCGTTCGCCGGACCGAGGGCAGCCAGGCTGCCCTCGGCTTCCGGCCGTGGTGCACCCCGACTGCTACCACGTGTTCCTCACGCCCTACGGCGACTCGCACGAGCTTCACGGGAGGAGAACGCGATGACACTGTGCCGATCGAAGCGAATCGCGGCCTGGCTCCTGCTGGGCGGGATGCTGGGCGGACTCCTGCCTACCGTTTCGGGCCTGACCTTCGCCGCGCCCGCGGCGCAGCAGGTCCAGGCCGTCAGCCTCACGCCGACGCGCGTCGGGACCGCGGGCCAGAGCCGCTGCGGCTCAATGGGACTGTCCACCCTGGGCGTGAACTGCCGGGGGTTCGACGGGCGCGACGTCCGGTCCCTGCCCGACCTGTGGGTCGTCGGCTACGAGAACAACCGCGACCTCGGCGAGAAGCACGTGCTCCAGACGGTGGCCACATTTGATCTCTCGCCGCTGCGCGGGCTGCCGTCCGGCGCCACCTTGAGGCGGGCGACGCTTGGCTATTCCGAGGCCAGCACCGTGCGCCGCTCGCCGACCGGCGATGCGCAGTACGGGATCCTCCCCACTTGCAACACGGGCCTCGGGGTGCCGGCGGACGGCTGGAGCGGGAGCCTCGACGGCGTGGTACCGACGCGCCCCGCGGCGGTAGCCGGCGTGCAGGGGGCTACCACCGGCGATAGCGGCGCCTGGGACGTGACGCCTCAGGTCCAACAGTGGCTGGCCGGCTCGGCCAACCAGGGCGTGTTCGTGCTGCGCGGCGACGACGAGTCGCTCGACGTCAACGGGCTTGGCATGTGCCTGTCCTACGTCATCGACCTCGGGCTAGCGCTCGAATTCGCGATCCGGCCATGACGACTCGCCCGCTGATCCTGCGCGGGTTGGCCCGGCGGGCGGCGCGGGGCTAGCGGGGCGCAAGCCGGCCCCGCCGACCGCGACCGGGTTGCGGATAATAGGCAGGAAGCGCTCCGCTGCCGCTGACCGCGGCAGCGGGCGGCAAAGGCGCCGGTGAATGATTCGCAGACCGGACGGCAGGGGACGCGCCCCGGCCCTACGACGTCCGCAGCGGCCCCTTAGCGGGCGATGCCGAAGGCGACGGCGTCGAGGCGCGGGTCGCCGGCCGCTTTGAGGCGGTCGCGAATGGCGCGGCAGACGTTGGCCGCGGCCGTCTCGCCCCAGAACCAGCGATGCCGCGCTTGGAAGCCCTCGTCCGGCGCGGCCGCCATGCGCGCCTCGAAGTAGTAGGCTTTCAGGTCGTCGGTCGCCCAGCGCACCCACTGCGGCAGCGGCGCGTCGGCCGGCCGCTCGGGCCAGCTCAGGTCCTCGCCGGCGGCGTAGGCGGCCAGGAAGCATGCCAGGGCGGGGATCTCCGCGGGCGTCACGCCCGAGACGCCAATGGCGGTACGGTCGTTGTGCGCCGCCAGCCAGGCGGCGTGGTGCGGCTGGAGCGCCGCCACCTCGCCCGCCACGTCGGTGGAGGTTGTCGTCGGCGGCACGCTCGCGGCCTGGGGCAGGTTCAGATCCTCGCCGGCGAAGGCGTCCTCGGGGTAGTCGACCAGCACCGGCCCCGCCGGCGCGTCGAACAGCGCCAGGGCGGCGCGGATGACGGCGTGCTGGAGCGCCGGGTCGTCGGGCCGGCCCAGCGGGTGGCCGAAGGGGAAGGGCACGAACAGCGCGCGGGGGGGCTTCACGCGCTCCGTGTGCTCGCGCACCAGGCTGATCGACGTGGTGGCCAGGCCGGCCGCTTCGAGCACGCGGGCGATCACACCAACGGTGTGCGTGCAGAGCGGTCAGACGCCCGTCAGCAGGACCACGTCCACGCCGTCCGCCTTCAGCGCGCGGGCGACCTCGGGGCCCGACTCCTTCAGGATGCCGTCGTAGGTGCGCTGGGCGCCCAGAAAGGCGTAGTGGGTGGTGGCGAGGCTGCCCAGCTCGCCCGCCGCGACTAGCTCGCGCAGGCGGTCGAGCGGGAACGCGACGTTCAGGTCGCGTTGCACGTCGCTGCGGTCGAAGCCGATGCTGGTGTGGCTGAGCATGATGTTGGCGAGCGGCGTGTCGTTCGGGATGGCGCGGTAGCCCTGGTGGCCGCCCGTGAACGGCGCCGCGCCGCGCACGTGCAGCCCGGCCGTCGTGACGAGCGCCAGGCGGGCGTCGGCTAGCGGCTTCGCCAGGGGCGTCCAGGGGGCCGACTCGTTCTCGATAGACTCGTGCGCGAGCAGCGACGTGCGCTGCGCCTCCGGAAGGCGATCCAGTCTAGGCATCTGGGCTCCTCGCTCCTTCTCGGATAGGGACCAGGCGTGGCCGGGCGCACGCCAATGATGGCGCGGGTGAACGCAGGCGCCCGGCGTGATGCATGGCCCTCGACAGGCATCAAGGTAAGGATAGCGTGCGTGTTCCGTGTGCGCAGTGCGGCGCGTTGTTTGGATGCATGGCGCTCGACAGGCATCAAGGTAAGGATAGCCCAGCTGGGGGCGAACCAGGGCTGAGGCGCGGGGACGGGCGCGGCAAGGCTTGAGGCGAGGACGCACGCGGCGGCGCGCGTCGTCAGCGCCGGTCGCGGGACGGTTGGCAACTATGGTACGCTGCTCAAGAGAAGCTCCTGGGCGACGTAGAGCGGGTGAGCGCCTCTAGTCTGCCGCGGGAGCTTCTTGCTTGACCGGCGCTGGGCTTGATGCCTGTCGGGCGCGGCTGGCGGCGCCCGCTCGATGCAGAGGAGTGTAGCGATGAGCGAGTGGAGCGATCTGGAGCAGCGGCTGCAGGGCGCCCTACGCCTGACGCGACGGCCGGTGGCGGTGGCCTACCGCGATGCGGTGCCGGACGGCGTCGCGCGGTTCGCGGGCAGCGAGCCCTCGAGCTGCAGCTTCTGGCGGCTGGCGGACGAGGGTCGCGTGTTCGCGACCGTGCCGGCCGATCACTACAACTGCCCGATCGGCAGCTACACTCAGAACACGCCGCTGCCGGCCGAGCGCGCCGCCGAGCTGGACCAGGTGCTGGGCCTCATGACCGAGATCGGCTACGTCCGCATGGAGGAGGTGCCGGGCATCCCGCGCGTGCCGACGCCGCCGGGGGCGATCGTCTACGCCCCGCTGGGCGAGACGCCGGTCGCGCCCGACGTGGTGCTGTTCGTCGGCCGGCCCGGGCGGCTGATGCTGCTGCAAGAGGCGGCCATGCGGGCCGGCGTGGCCGCCGCGCTGCCGCTGCTCGGGCGGCCCACCTGCATGGCGCTGCCGGCGGCGCTGACGAGTGGCGTGATCGTGAGCGCGGGCTGCGTCGGCAACCGCGTGTACACCGACGTGGGCGAGGACGAGCTGTACGCGGTCGTGCCGGGCAAGGACCTGGCGCGGCTGGCCGACGCGCTCGACGAGATCGCCGCGGCCAACGCCACCCTGGCTGACTACCACCAGCAGCGCCGCCAGCAGCTGGCCAGCGAGTAGCTGGCCCGTGCCGTGCTACGATTTAGGCAGGTAGCAGGTATCAGCGGTCAGCCGGCGCCGGGAGGGGCCAACCTATAGCTGACGGCTGATAGCGGACCACTGACGGCTGCGAAGGATGGTGACCGACATGGCTACAGAGCAGGAGCAGGCCCACGCGGGGCCGCCGCTCATCTTCACGGATGCCGCGCGGGAGAAGCTGCGCGAGGTCTTCGCCGACCAGGGCGTGCCCGGGCGCGGCGCGATTCGCGTCGCCATCCAGGGGCGCGGCCCCGGCGGCTTCGAGTACGCCATGGCGGTGGAGGAGCCGGGCAGCCAGGCCGCCGACGATGTCGTGCTCGACGAGGGCGACTTCCAGGTCTTCGTGGACCCCGAGTCCTACCCGCTGCTGCGCGGCGCCACCGTGGACTACGCGGACGAGCTGATGGGCGGCGGCTTCCGCATGCACAACCCGAACCCCGTCTGGACCGACCCCACGGCCGCGGGCATCGCCAAGCTGATCGACACGGTGATCAACCCCGGCGTGGCCAGCCACGGCGGCCATGTCGACATGATCGACTTCAAGGACAACGTCGTCTACGTGCGGCTGGGCGGCGGCTGTCAGGGCTGCGGCATGGTCGACGTGACGCTGCGCCAGGGCATCGAGGCGCTGATCAAGCAGCACTATCCGCAGATCGTCGGCGTGGTGGACACCACCGACCATGCCGGCGGCACCAACCCGTACTACCAGCCCGCCAAGGGCGCGGACGCGGCCAGCCCGTTCTATCAGCCCGCGAAGGGCTAGGGTTTCCTCGGCGGGGCGGTGAGCGACGTGCGACCTCTCAACGTCGCTCGCCGCCCGGCGCCTACTGCCCGCTGATGGGCAGCAAGCGCCGCGTGGGAGTGGCGGGCAGGCAGCCGGCGCTGTCGGCGGCCTCGCCGGGAGCCGCGATCACGAAGCCCAGGCGGCGGTGCGCCTCGCGCAGCGCCGCCTCGACCGCCGCTGGCGTCGCCGCGCGGGCGAACACGAAGCCCAGGTAGCGGTCGCCCTCCGGCAACGGCACCACCGGCTGGCCGAGCGGAATGGTGATCGTCACCTCCTCCACGCCCGGCACGGTCAGCGCCTCGGCCCGGCCCCGCACGGCCCGCAGCGTGCCCGCCCGCGGGATGGGCAGCATCAGCACGCCGGCCGCGCACGCCTCGCGCTCGGGCAGGACCGCCTCCCCGGCGCCCGCGTGGGCCGCCAGCGCGTGGCGCAAGATCAGCTCCTCCAGGCTGAGCCCGGTCCCGAAGCGCAACGCGTTCGAGCACAGCCCGCCGATCGACCGCGCCGCCACTTCCAGCACGTACGGCCCCCCGTCGCCCACGCGTAGCTCCGCGTGCAGCGGCCCGTCGCGCAGGCCCAGCGCGGCGGCGGCGCGGCCGGCCGTCGCCGCGATCGCCGCCCGCGTGGTGGCGGGCAGCCGTGACGGCGTAACGTACAGCGTCTCCTCGAAGTACGGGCCATCGAGCGGGTCGGGCTTGTCGAACAGGGCCAGCACGCGCAGGGCGCCGTCGAGCAGCAGGCCCTCCAGGGCCACCTCCGGCCCGGGCAGGAACGACTCCACCAGCAGGTGGGTCTGCCCGGCGCCGTCGGCGGCCAGCATCGCGGCGATGCGCCGGAAGGCCTGCACGAACTCGGCCGGGTCGTCGGCGCGGATGACGCCGCGGCTGGCCGCGAGCGCGATTGGTTTCAGCACGCAGGGGTAGGGCGCCGCGCGCGCCGCCTCGCCCGGGTCGGCGTCCAACGGAACGCGCGCGAAGCGCGGCGACGGCAGGCCGGCGGCGGCGAAGCGCTGGCGGGCGACGTACTTGTCGCGGCTGGCCCGCACGGCGGCGACCGGATTGTGCGGCAGGCCGAGCGCCTCGGCGGCGACCGCCGCGACGAGCGTCGTGTCGTCGTCCACGCCGACCACCGCCGCCAACGGCCGCGCGGCCGCGAAGGCGGCGATCTGGCGGGCGGCGCGGTCGGGGTGGCGCAGGTCGAGCGCCAGCGTCGTGCCCGGCGCGTGCCGTGCCAGCGCCTGTCGCCGCTCGGAGCCCACCACCACGGCCACGCCCAGCCGTCGCGCCGCCTGCAGAAACGCCGTCGCCCGATAGGTCCGCGTCGCCATCAGCAGCAGCACGCGGGGAGGTGGACCTACTCCCCCTGCCCCCCCTCCCGATGCGGGAAGGGGGGAAGACGACGATGGAGCGGCGCTGGCGCCGGCGCTGTCCCTCTCGCCCCTTCCTTGAGAGGGAAGGGGGGCTGGGGGGGTTAGGTCAGCCCCGCTCACGGCTCGCCCGGCAGGGGCGGCGCGCTCGCCGGCGGCTGGCGGTGCCGCGTGCGCTGCTCGTAGCCGTAGGCCAGCTTCAGCAGCGTGCCCTCCGTGAACGGCCGGCCCAGCAGCTCGAGCCCCACCGGCAGCCCCGCCGGGACGAAGCCTGCCGGCACCGTGAGGGCCGGATAGCCCATGTACGACGCGAGTGCCCGGTTGGCGCCCCGCGACGTGACCCGCCGGGTGGTCGTCAGCACGTCGGGGGCGATCCGCTCCGGTACGTGGTCCAGGCTGGCGTACACCAGCGCATCGAGCCCGTGGTCGGCCATGGCGACCAGCACGGCCTGCCGCAGCGCCGTGCGCGCCAGCTGCTGCTGCAAGTAGCCGGGGTCGCTCGTCGTGTGGCCCACGTCCTCGAGCATCCGAGCGCGACGGCTGGGCACCACCTCAGGCGACAGCAGGATCTCGCGGACGCTCTTGACTGGCGCGTTCGGGTGCGTGGCCAGGTAGCCGTCGATGGCCGCTTCCCCCTCGAAGCTGCCGGCCGAGCGCCGCACCAGGTCCCGCAAGTCAGGAATCGTCAGCGGGTCCACGATCTCGGCGCCGCCGGCCGCCAGCTCGCCCAGCGCCCGGTCGAGCACGGCCCGGACCTGGGCGAAGTCCTCGGTCGCCGGGTCGGTGTCGTCGGAGACCGGCTCCCGAATCACGCCCAGCCGCGCCCCGCGCAGCCCCTCCGCGTCGAGAAAGCTGGTGTACGTGGGTGGCACGTGGCCCACGCAGGCCGCCGTGACCGGGTCGCGCGGGTCGTAGCCGGCCAGCGCGTCCAGCAGTAGCGCGGTATCGCGCACCGTTCGCGCGATCGGGCCGAGCGTGTCCTGAGTGGGCGTGGCCGGCATCATGCCGAAGCGGCTCACGAGCGGCACCGTCGGGCGCAGCCCGACGAGGCTGTTGCGGGCGGCCGGGTTGCGGATCGAGCCGAAGGTGTCCTCGCCGATCGCCGCGACGCCGAAGTTCGCGGCCACCCCGACCCCCGAGCCGCACGACGACCCGCCCGGCTCGCGCTCCGGGTCGTAGGGGTTCCGGCAGACGCCGAAGGCGCTGCCGCAGTAGCCCGACGCGAACTCGCCCATCGTGGTCTTGGCCAGGATGAGCGCGCCCGCCGCCCGGAGCCGTTCCACTGCCGTCGCGTTGCGGCCCGACAGGAAGCCGCGGAACAGCGCCGACCCGTAGGTCGTCGGCATATCCACCGTCTCCACCTGGTCCTTCACCAGCACCGGAATGCCGTGGAGCGGCCCCACGGGACCAGTCGCCGCGAACCGCTGATCCAGGCGCTCCGCCTCGTCTAGCGCGCGCTCGTTGACCGTCTGGACGGCGGTCAGCCCCGGCCCCTTGTGGTCGTACGCCTCGATACGGTTGACGTACAGCTCGACCAGCTGCCGGGAGCTGACCTCCCTGGCGCGCATCGCTGTGTGGATGTCGTCAATGGACGCTTCGAGCAGATGAAACATGGTCCGTCTCCATCGCTCATTCGTCGGCTGATGGCCCTCGCTTCGCGTAAGCCCCGGATTATGTCCCGCGCGCGGGGGCGACGGCCAGCCGCCACCGGGCCGGCCCTCAGGTCGACACCGCGCGCTGTTCGACCGCTCGTGCCCGATTCTACGACGGCCTGGCCTGCCGCGGTCGCCGTGCCGGTTCTGGCTGGCAGTGACGAGAAATCGCGCCTGATGTACAGTGGGCACGCGGCCGGCGACCGGGGGGCCGCCCGCATAGGACGACCGAGCCTAAACATTACGTGATGGGAGGGGCAGGATGAGCGACCAGGAGCGCGGGCAGAGCGGAGCGGGGCAGCGGGCAGCCGGACCACTGCGGCGGCGGGGCTTGCTGGCGGGCGCCGCGGCGCTGCTCGGGGCGGGGCTGGCGAAACTGGCCGCCCCAGAGCAAGCGAAGGCCGTCGGGGGCGGCGATGGCCAGGCGCTCATCGTCGGCGACGTCAACACCGACAACCAGAACAAGCAGACGACCCTGCACTCCAACGCGGTCTACGGGTTCGCCTCGCTCGGCGACAGCTCGCAGACCACGGCGATTTACGCCCAGGGCGGCACGGGCACTACCAGCTCCGGCGGCGGGGTCTACGGCCTGGGGGGCAACGTCGGTGGCGGGGTTGCCGGGGGCACGGGCGTGGTAGGAGAGGGTGCCCACGGGGGGACGGGCGGCACGGGAGTCTTCGGCCTCGGTGGGCTGCCCGGCGGGTCGTTCATTCGCGGCGGGATCGGGGTTCTGGGCCAGTCGGACACCAATATCGGCGTCAACGGCGTGTCCTCGAGCAGTATCGGCGTCCAGGGCACTTCCACCAGCAACGCCGGGGTGGTCGGCAGCTCGAACACCGGCGTGGGCTGCCAGGGCAGCTCGAACGGCAACGTGGGGGTGCTCGGCACGTCCAACACCAGCGTGGGTGTCTACGCCAACTCCCTGCAGCAGTACGGCCTCTACGCCACGTCTCCGAACAACTACGCGGCGATCGGCACCTCGAACAGCGGGACCGGCGTCTACGGGTCCTCGACCAGCAACGTGGGGGTGCTCGGCACCTCTAGCTCCAGCATCGGGGTGTTCGGCTCCTCCAGCAGCGGCACCGGCGTCTACGGCACCGGGCCGGCCAACGGCTTCGCCGCGCGCTTCGACGGCCCGGTGCAGGTGAACGGCGCTTTCACCGTGCTGGGCGGTCCCAAGTCGGCGGCCGTGCCCCATCCCGATGGCTCCTATCGGCGCCTGTACTGTGTGGAATCGCCCGAGAGCTGGTTCGAGGACTTCGGACGCGGGCAGCTCGCGAACGGGCAGGCGACGATCCGGCTCGACCGCGACTTCGCGGCGCTGGTCCGCGGGGACCAGTACGACGTGTTCCTGACGCTCAAGGGCGATTGCAACGGCCTGTACGTCAGCGGCCAGTCGCCCGCGAGCTTCGAGGTCCGGGAGCTGAAGGGCGGGACGAGCAACGTGGCGTTCAGCTACCGGGTGGTGGCGAAGCGCAAGGACATCGCCGGCCCGCGGCTCGAGAAAGTGGACGTCGCCGCGGCGCAGGAGCGCCCGGCCGCACCGGCGGCGGCGCCCGCTATCCCGCCCGTCCCCGCGCCGCCGGCGCCGCCCGAGGTCCCCAAGCCCCCGGAGACGCCGCGCGGCCGGCCGTGACGGCGGCTCGGCTGCATTCGCCGCCCCCAAGTGCCGCCGCCTCCCAGGTCACGCACGGCCAGCCGTCAGGCCCGCCGCCCCGAACCGAGCACATACGGCTGGGGGCTCGGCTTCGGACTGGCCCCCTCCCAGCCAGAGCAGGAGAAAGGGGCTGGGGCGGCACTGGGCGGGCCGGAGACAGCCTGCCGAGTGCCGCCCACGATGCTTCGGCATTACGGCGTGGCGCTGAAGACGCTGATGCCCGTGCCTGTGGAGTTGGGATCGAAGACGTAGCTCTGGGTCGCGCTGGCCGTGTAGGCGGCCACGGAATGGCCGCAGCAGCCGGCCTGCGTAGCATCCTGGACCGCATGGTCAGGGCCCGCGCTTACCACGCCCAATTGCGGGGGCGAGCTTATGCCAAGGTACCAGGCGTTGGAGCCCGGATCGAACCAGATCTCATCGGCGCCGCCGGTGGTTGCGGCTGAGCCGATGATACTGACCCTGCCGCTGTTAGCGTCGATCAACGCCGCACCGTTGCCACACGCGCCGAGGAGTTGCCGCGTCGCCGGGTCGATCGCCAGACCGGTCGGCCCGCCTGTGCAGTTGGGCACGTCGATGCTCCGTAGGTAGACCAGTTTGCCGGGCTTCGGGTTGAAGATATCGATGCGCCCCACCGTCGTGCCCTGGGGGATCGCCTGGTAAAAGAAGCCCTGCTGCGGGTTCCAGACCGGCTGCTCGATGCCGCCGCCCGCGGTCGCGAGCCCCCGAGCGGATGCTGGTTTCCCGACGTCGTTATCCGCATAGAAGAATTGGTCAACGATCGCCGGCGTGCCTGCAGTCTGGATCAGGCTGAGGAATCCGTCGGCGTCGTTGGCAACCAGCAAGAAGTTGTCCCGCGGGTCGAACGCCATCTCGTCCGCGCGGAAGTTGCCGCCGGTGTCGAGGCAGGCGAGGCGTCCCGTCGCCCCGCTGCTGACCGCCAGCGTATACTCCTTGACCATACTTTGCGTTTCGTTCGGGAAGCAGCGGCAGTCTGCGGTACTGCAATCCGCCGCGGGTCCGTCGCCTGCCCAGACGTGGTTGTTGTTGTCGATCAGCACGCCATTGGGACCCGAACAGGCGCGGAACACCGCGCAAGCGGGGTGGTTCCCGACAAAGCCGCCGCTTCCGATGCCCCCGGTGAACGAGGGCGCCGCGGCATTGAACAAGTCGACCGCGTTGTTAGTCCGGTCGGCGAGGATATAGGCGCCGACATCGTTCTTGACGAAGCTAATGTCGAAGCTACTGGTCGCGGGCGGGTTGATCGTTTGCTTGAACACTACCGTGGGCGCGGCTGCCCACGCCAGGCCGGCGGTCAGGACGAGCAGCGCGGCCAAACCGCCGACAACGGACCCTGAGAAAGCGACGCGACTCGGCAACTTGGGCATTGGTTCTCCCTCCTGTGATTCTCCGCGGCGCGGAGAGCGGCGGTCCCGCTGTAGTTGCTCATGCCCGTTCGCCTGCCGCCCTAGCGGACGCAGACTCGCTGGCGTCAGCCACTCCGCTAGGGACCCGCCCGCCGACGGGCTCCTCAGACGGCGTATGCCCCTCCTCCTAGCGCTTGCGCCGGTCCTCTGGATGCCGACGGTAGCGCATAGCCTCGCCTGCCCTCGCATCGGGCCACGGGCTCCGGGCACGGGCTGACCTAGGCGGCCAGTATGGCACACCGCGGGGAAGCGGTAGCTGAACGTAAGCTGAGGAGAATCTGAGGATTGGCGGAGCACCACTAGTTCCTGGGGCGGAGCGCCGCGGACCCACACGCGCTGAACTACACGATGGCGCTCAAAGCCGACGGTATGGAGGCCACCGCTGCTCGCTAGCCGTGTGACCCCGCTGTGACCACCCCCGATCTGGGCCTCATACTCTCGCTTCCAGCCGGGGGTGGTCGCTCGTCGTCAGCGGACCGAACTGGTCCGTGGTCGGCTCCGCTCAGCAGAACCACGGCTCGGTCAGGCGCGGCACGGCCATTGCGGGCGCCCGTTCGGGAGGCGGGCTGGCCGCGGGGGGACGGCCGGCGGCGGCGCGGGCGAGCGCGTGGATGCGCGCGAACGTCGCCGCCGCGTCCTCGCCGGCGCGCGCCGCCTCCTCCACCAGCGCGGCCACGGCAACTTGCAGCGCATCCATACGCGGGTCGGGGTGCGTCCAGCGGTAGGAGAACGTGGCCGCGTCGAAGGGGCCGAGGTGCGGCGTCATGGCGGGCGTGCCGACGAGCGCGGAGCCGCGCGGCACAAGCAGTCGGATGGCGAACTGCACCGGATCGACGTGGCGCACCAGCCCGTGCCGCGCCACGAAGTCGAGGAGATCCAGGTAGTCGGCGAGCGACGTCCAGGGCGTGAACGGCACGAACGTCGGCCGCAGCGGGATGCCGGCGGCCGCCGCCAGCCCGAGCGCCACCTCGACGTCGGCCGCCGTGTGCCCCTTGCGGAAGTGCATCAGCACGTCGTCCTGCACCGCCTCGACGGCCGAGACCACGAACAGGCAGCCGGCGGCACGCAGCGCGGGCAGGTAGGCGCGGTGCTCTAACAAGTGCTCGACCTTGATCGTCGCGTCGAACGTGAGCGCCGGGAACTCGGCGTGCAGCGCTTCGACGATGCACAATGAGTGGCGAACACCGTTGAAGAAGTCGGGGTCGCCGAACGTAATGTGCTCGGCGCCGCGGGCCACGAGCTGCCGCACGTCGGCCAGCACCACGTCGGCGGGCACGATGCGGAGCCGCCCACCGTAGACGGGCGTGATCGGGCAGTGGCGGCACTGGTGGGCGCAGCCGCGGCTCGCCTCGACGTAGCCGACCAGCTTCTGGCCGCTCGCCATCTGCAGGCGGGCGTAGCGGCCGAGCGGCGGCAGCAGGTCGCGGCGCGGCACGAGGAACGCCTGGCGTCCCAGATACACGCGGCCGCCCCGCGCGGTGAGCACGCCCTCGGGCGGCGCCGCATCCCGCAGGGCGGCGCGCGGCGCGCGACCAGCGGCATCGAGCCCGGCGGCGAGCGCCACGAGCGGCGCCTCGAACTCGCCGCCTACCACGCTGTCAGCCAGCGGCCCGAGCAGCACGTCGGCGTGCAGCGCGGCGTACAGGCCGTAGAAACAGACGTGGGCATCGGGGTTGAGGGCGCGGACGCGCTCCGCCAGCCGCACTCCCAGCCGCGTAGCGGTGTGCATCGGCACGGAGATGCCGATCAGCGTCGCCTCGCGCACTCGTGCCTCGTCCAGCCGCTCGACGGCCAGGTCCTGGCAGCGCACGCGGTGGCCCGCCGCGAGCAGGTGCGCGGCCGGGCGCGCCACCGCCAGCGGCTGGTGGCCCAGCTCGTAGGTCGACAACAGTAGGACGTTCACCCGCGCTCCTCGTGCCCCGGTCGCGCGTGCGGCGCCGCGCAGCGCCCCCCTTCGTTATACCGCGGCGCCACCGCTACCCTCGGCCCGCTCGTCGCGCCCGGCCGCTCCGGGGCGTGCCATCGTCTACCTGGCGGGAGCCGAGGCGTGGGGAGCATGCGGCGAGCGCGGCCCCTTGGCGACGAGCGAGGGGGCGGGGGGTGGACGCGAAGGCCGTCTATTCGCTTTTGACACCCCGTCCGGAGCGCCGCTATAATTTGACCGCTCCACGCATAGAGGGTGAGGTAACCAGTGCCGAAGCGGACGTGGCAGCCGAAGCGCATCCCGCGCAAGCGCGAGCACGGCTTCCTGAAGCGGATGAGTACGCCCGGCGGGCGCAACGTGCTACGGCGCCGCCGCCTGCGCGGGCGCAAGCGCTTGACTGTGGTCTAAGCCCCGGCGGGGATCACAGGAACGCGCCGCGACCGTAGCTGAGCGATGACGAGCCACTGGGCGCCCTCGCGGGCGCCGGCGCAGGCAGGACAGACGCGGCATCGAGCGAGCGCAGCGCCTTCGGAAAGCGGCGGACTTCCAGCGGGTGCGGGCCCGGCGACGGTCCTGGGCGCACCCGCTGTTGGTGTTGTACGCGGCGCCGCGCGAGGGCGAGCCGGGGCCCCCGCGCAGCGGCTTCGTCGTCGGCCGGCGCGTGGGCAACGCCGTTGTGCGCAACCGCGTGAAGCGGCGCCTGCGGGAAGCCGTGCGGGCGCGCTCTCCGGCACTGGTGCCGGGCGTCGATCTGGTTTGGAGCGCGCGCCCGCCGATCGCGGTGGCCGACTTCGCCGCCATCGCGGCTGCCGTGGAGGAGCTGCTGCGCCGGGCACGCTTATTGCGCGACAGGAGGCCCGGCCAGGTGGGGCCGGCCACCGAACGAGCGGCGGAGCGCGGTGCGCGCAGGCGGCCGCCGGCCGGGCCCGCGGACGCCGCGGCCATGACTACGTGACGATGATCGACGCGCTCGCGCTTGGATTGATTCGCCTGTACCAGCGGGTGATCTCGCCGCTCCTCCCGCCGGCCTGTCGGTTCGTCCCCACGTGCTCGGTCTACGCGTTCGAGGCGATTGAGCGCCACGGCGTCGCGCTCGGCGGCTGGCTTGCCGTGCGGCGCCTGGCGCGCTGCCATCCGTTTTGCGCGGGCGGGTACGATCCCGTGCCCTAGTCCGCGCCGCGCCGTCGGGAGGCTCTTTGGACATCGGCCAACTCTGGCAAGCGGTGCTCGTGCAGCCGCTGAGCCAGGCGCTCCTCTATCTCGCCGACTTCACTGGCTCGGCCGGCCTCGCCATCATCCTGTTCACGATCATCGTCAAGATCGTCCTGTTCCCGCTCACCTGGCAGCAGATCAAGTCGCAGCGCGCCATGATGGTCCTGCAGCCGCGGCTGAAGGTGATCCAGAAGAAGTACGCCAAGGACCGCGTCAAGCTCCAAGAAGAGACGATGCGGATCTACAAGGAGGCGAACGTCAACCCGGCCGCGGGCTGCCTGCCATTGTTCATCCAGATGCCGATCTGGTACGCCCTGTACCAGGGCCTCCAGCACCTGGCCGCCACCGAGCCGGTGTTCCAGCAGGGCTTCTTGTGGATCTCCAGCCTGGCGCACCCCGACTACCTACCGTTCACCCTGCCGAACTCGACCGCGCCCATTCCGAACCCCGTCCTGCCGGTGTTGACGGCGGTGACGCAGCTCGTCATCCAGCGCATGATGACGCCGCCGAACCCGGACCCGCAGCAGGCGCAGATGAACAAGGCCATGCAGTTCATGCCGCTGATGTTCCTGTTCTTCTCGTTCAATTTCCCGGCCGGCCTCGTGCTGTACTGGGTGACCTCGAACCTATTCAGCCTCGTGCAGCAGTATTTCCTGACCGGCTGGGGTGGGCTCTTCCCCGGCGGCTATCAGCCCAGCACCCCGTTCGCGGGCTCGTGGCAGCCGGGTGGCCTGCCGGCCGTCCCGCCGACCAACGGCGCGGCGCTGGACGACGAGGAGGAGCCGCCGGCCGAGCGGCCGGGGCCGCGGGCGCGCGCCGGGGGGCCGGGGCCGGGGGGCAATGGCCGTGCTTCCCCACGCCCGGGCAAGGAGAAGAAACGCAGTGCGAAGCGTTGAATCCCACGGGAAAACCGTCGACGAGGCGATTGGTCAGGCGCTGCGGCGGCTGGGCCGCCAGCGCGACGAGGTGGACATTACGGTCCTGAGCGAGGGCAGCCGCGGCGTCTTCGGGATCGGCGCCGAGGAGGCCCGGGTGCGCGTCACGGTGCGCGAGGCCGAGGGCGAGGCCGCCGGGCCGCCGGCCGAGCAGGAAGCGGTGCCCCTGGAGCGGCTGCCCGAGGTGGCCGAGGACATGCTGACCGACCTGCTGGAGCTAATGGGTATCGAGGGCCAGGTGTCGGTGCGCGAGGTGGACATCGAGTCGGCGAGCCCCAGCATCGTCCTCGACGTGGAGGGCGAGGACCTGGGCGTGCTGATCGGGCGCCGGGGCGAGACGGCCGCCGCGCTCCAGTACACGCTCGGCATGCTGGTCCAGCGCCGCCTGCGCCGCTGGGTCCGCGTGAACGTGGACGTGGGGCACTATCACGACCGGCAGGCGGCGCTGATCCGCTCGAAGGCGCAGCGTACCGCCGAGCGCGTGCAGCGCGCGCGCACGCCGATTGCGATGGAGCCGATGCGGCCGGCCGACCGGCGCATCGTCCACATTGCTTTGGCCGAGCACCCCGACGTCATGACCTATAGCATCGGGGCGGGCGACGAGCGGCGCGTCGTCGTCGCCCCCCGCGCCTAGGCCAGTGCCGAGTTGCAAGTGCTGAGTGCAGCGTCCGGCTCCCCGGTCCTGGGCGGAGCCCGCCTCCCCAGCGCCGCAAGTGTAGGCGGCGAGGCTGTTGGGGCTGAACCTGAGCCACTCAGCACTCAGCACTCAGCACTCAGCACTCGTGTAGACTACCTGCTGATCGGGCACGTCTGCCTCGACGAGACGGCGGACGGGGAGCGGCTGGGCGGCACGGTGGCGTACGCCGGCCTGGCCGCGCAGCGACAGGGCTGGCGCGTCGGGATCGTGACGAGCGCCGCGCCGGGGCTGGACCTGGCCGCCCACTTGCCCGGCATCGCTATCCAGCGCGTCCCGGCAACGGCCACCACGCGCTTTCGGAACGCCTACGCGGCCGGCGCGCGGCGGCAGCGGTTGCTGGCGCGCGCGGCGCCGCTCGGCTGGGCCGACGTGCCGCCCGCCTGGCGGGCGGCCCGCATCGTTCACCTGGCGCCGGTGGCGCGGGAAGTGGACCTGGCGCTCGCGGCCGCGCTCGCGGCGCCCGGCCGGCTGGTCGGGGCCACGCCCCAGGGGTGGCTGCGGCAGTGGGATGGGGCCGGCGCGGTGGTGGCCTCGCCGTGCGGCGACTTGCCGGAGCGCCTGCGCGGCGTGCAGGCAGTGGCGCTCAGCGAGGAAGATCTGGCAGCCGAGCCGGAAGCCGCGGCGCGGCTGGCTGCGGCCGGGCCGCTGGTCGCGCTGACGCGCGGCGCGCAGGGCGTGCGGCTGTGGCAGGGCGCCGTGGCCGAGGACGTGCCGGCTTGTCCGGCGCGGCCCGACGACCCGACCGGCGCCGGCGACGTGTTCGCGGCCGTGTGGTTTGGGCGGCTGGCGCGGGGGGACAGTCCGGTGGCGGCCGCGCGCTACGCGGCGTGCGCGGCGGCATGTGCGGTCGAGCAGCCGGGCCTCGCCGGGGTGCCAACGGCAGACGAGATCGAGGAGCGACTGGCGCGTTGGGCAGCGTAATCGCGATCGCCAACCAGAAGGGCGGTGTGGGCAAGACCACCACGGCCGTCCATGTGGGCGCGTACCTGGGCCTCGTCGGCCCGGCGCTGCTGGTGGACTGCGACCCGCAGGCGAACGCCACTAGCTGGCTCGGCCAGAACCCGCGCGACGTGGCGCCCTCGGTGTACGAGGTGCTGCTGGGCGAGGCGCCGCTGGCGGCGGTCGTGCGGCCCACGGGCGAGCAGGGCCTCTGGCTGGCGCCGGCCAGCTACGGCCTGGCGGGCGCTCAGGTGGAGCTGGTCGACGCGCCCGACCGGGACCTGCGGCTGCGCGAGGCGCTGGCGCCGATCCGCGACCAGTACGAGCTAATCCTGCTGGACTGCCCGCCGTCGCTTGGGCTGCTGACGCTGAACGCCCTGGCGGCCGCCGACGCGCTGCTGGTCCCCGTGCAGTGCGAGTACCTGGCGCTGGAGGGGCTGGGCCAGCTCTTGGCCAGCGTCGAGCGCGTGCGCGAGCACCTGAACCCGCGCCTGGAGGTGCTGGGCTTGCTGCTGACGATGGCCGACGCGCGCACGAACCTGAGCGCGCAGGTGCAGACCGAGGTGCGCGAGCACTTCCCCGACCTGACGTTCGCCAGCGTGATCCCCCGCGCCGTGCGCCTCAGCGAGGCGCCGAGCCACGGCCAGTCGGTCCTGCGCTACGATCCCACGTCGCGCGGCGCGGCGGCCTATGCCGCGCTGGCCGACGAGCTGGTGGGGCGGGGCTACGGCGCCGTCGCGGGCGGCCGCGCATGAAGCGGCGACCGGGCGGCCTGGGCCGTGGGCTGGACGCGCTGTTCCCGGCGCGCCCGACCGCGCCACCCGACGAGCCGGCGGCGCCTACCGGCGAGACGCCGCCGGCGGGGGCGCTGGCGCTGCCCGTGGCGGCCATTCGCCCAAACCCCGACCAGCCCCGCTCGCGCATCGCCGAGGACGAGCTGGCCGACCTGGCCGCGTCGATCCGGGTCCACGGCGTGCTGCAGCCGGTGATCGTGTCGCGCACCGGCGACGACTACGTGCTGATCGCGGGCGAGCGGCGCTGGCGGGCCGCGCAACTCGCCGGGCTGGAGACGGTGCCGGCGATCGTGAAGGACGTGGCGCCCCGCGAGCGGCTGGAGCTGGCGATCGTCGAGAACGTGCAGCGCCAGGACCTCACGCCGCTGGAGGAGGCGGTCGCCTACCGGCAGCTTCTGACCGAGCACGGCCTGACCCAGGAGGCGGTCGCGGCGCGAGTGGGCAAGAGCCGCGTGGCCGTGGCGAATGCGCTCCGCCTGCTCCACCTGGCGCCAGCCGTCCACGAGGCGCTGGCCGCGGGTCGCATCACGGCGGGCCACGCCCGGGCGCTGCTGGGGTGTCCCGACGCCGCGGCGCAGGAGGCCTTGCTGGCGCGCGTGCTGACCGAGGACCTGAGCGTGCGCGCCACGGAGGAGGCCGTGCGGCGTGGCACGGCGCGGCCCATGCCGCCCTCGCGGCTGGCGGGCGTGGAGCCGGCGCCCGAGCCGACCTCGCCGGAGGTGGCCGCGCTGGAGCGCGAGCTGCGCGACGCTCTGGCCACGAAGGTCCAGCTCTACCACTCGCGGCGCGGCGGGCGCATCGTCATCCACTACTTTTCAGACGAAGAGCTGCAGGGTCTGTGCGAGCGTCTGACTGGTCGCCCGTAGCGCGGGGGCCAGTCGCTCGCGTGGTACAATGACCCAAACAGTGACTGGGAGGCCACCGGTGCCCTGTCCCGGCCGCTGGCTACTGTTCTTGTGCCTGGTGGTGTGCGCCCCGCCCCTGACCAGCTGCGGCGCGCTGGTCGCCTCGGCGCCGCCGGTCGCGCCCTCGCCCGCGCCGCTCCTGCCGACGCCCGCGCCCTCGCCGCTCCCGGCGCTGCGCGTCGTCTTCACCGAGCGCGACGCGGGCAACGTGATGCTGTGGGTCGCGTATGGCCTGGGCCTGTTCCGTCAACACGGCCTGGAAGTCACGCTGACGCAGGAGCCCGACCGGGCGGCGCTCGACGAGCTGGTGGCTGGTCAAACCGACGTGGTGGTGGGCAACGGCGCCAGCGCGCTGGTCGCCGCGGCGGGCGGCGCGGACGTGCGCTTCGTGGCCGGCCTGCTGAACAGCTTCCCCTATCGGCTGCTGGTCGATCCCGCCGTCGAGACGCCGGCCGACCTGCGGGGCGGCCGGCTTGGGGTGGGTCGCCCTGGCTCGGCGTCCGAGGTGGCCACGCGCCTGGCGCTCCGCGAGCTAGAGCTAGAGCCGGGGAAGGACGTGCAGCTCTTGCAGGTGAGCGCGGCCCAGGAGCGACAGGCCGCGCTGGAGAACGGGGCGATTCTGGGGGCGGCTGTGGTGCCACCCGAGACCGTCTTTCTCGAGCGGCTGGACTTCCATAGCCTGCTCGACTTCGGGCCGGTCGGCGCCGAGGGACCGGCCCGGCAGGTGGTGGTGGCCGCGCGGCTGCTGCAGGAGCGGCCGACGCTGGTGCAGCGGTTCGTGGACACGTTGGTGGAGGCGACGGCGCTGGCCAAGCGCGACCCGGCGGTCGCGCGGCGCGTCCTGGCCGAGTACCTCCACGTGAGCGACGATGCGGCGCTGGATGACACGTATGACCTCTTCGTGCGCCAGCTCGCGCCCCGTGCCCCCTATCCCGCCACTGCCGGCAGCATCAGCCGATTCCTGCCTCTGCTCGCCGACACTGACCCCGACACCGCGACGCTGGACCCGATCCGGCTGAGCGATCGTCACTTCGTGCAGCAGGCCCTGGACAACGGCCTCGGCGATCAACCGGAGCGCTAACCCCTCTCCCCTCAGCCCCCTCTCCCCCCACAGGGGAAAGGGAGGGCTTGCGGCGAGGGCGGCGGAGCGGTAGCCCCCGTCCCCTATGGGGGGAAGGGGTTATATCCGATCCGGCCCTGGGGTCGCCTAGGGAGGCGGGCCCTCACCCCGACCCTCTCCCAGAGGGAGAGGGAGTAAGGGAACGCCACCCCCGGATTCGGTATCACTCCCCCTCGTCACGGCCGGCCGCTTGGTGGCTGGCGGCGCGTTCCAGGAGCGCCGTGGTGGAGGCGCCCGGCACGGTGGGCAGGAGCGCCACGGTGCCGCCGTAGGCGCGCACCAGCCGCGCCTCCGGGAGCGTGGCCTCGGTATAGTCGGCGCCCTTGACGTAGACCTCGGGGCGCAGAGCGGACACGAGCGGCTCGGCGGTGGCGGCGTCGAAGATGACCACGGCGTCGACGCAGCCGAGCGCCGCAACGACCTCGGCCCGCTCGGCGGCGGGCACGAGCGGGCGCGTCGGACCTTTGAGCGCCCGCACGGAGGCGTCGGCGTTCACGCCCACGACGAGGAAGTCGCCCAGGCGGCGGGCGGCTTGCAGGTAGCGGACGTGGCCGACGTGCAGCAGGTCGAAGCAACCGTTCGTCAGCACGAGACGGCCACCACTCGCGCGCAGCGCGGCCACGCGCGCCGCCAGCGCGGGTAGCGTGTAGTGCCGGTCGTCCGGCGGGGTCGCGCGATCGGTATTCATCGCGCGGATTATAGCCCACGCGGCGTGAGTTGCCGCTGTATCAAAGCGCGGGGTAGAATTCGGCGTTCTTCAAGGAGAGTATCTTTGGCCAGTATCTCGGCCGTGCTGCCCGCTTACAACGAAGAGGCGATCATCGCCGAGACGGCGCGCGCCATGGTGACCGTACTGCGTGATCTGGTCGACGACTACGAGGTGATCGTGGTCAACGACGGCAGCCGCGACGCCACCGCGGCGCGCGTCGCGGCGGTCGCGGCCGAGCTGCCGGCGGTGCGGCTGGTGAGCCACGCGGTGAACCGCGGGTACGGCTCGGCGTTGGCGACGGGCTTCTCGGCCGCCACGAAGGACTGGATCTTTCTTACCGACGGCGACAAGCAGTTCGACGCGCGCGAGATCGCCGGGTTCATTCCCGAGATGCAAGATGCCGACCTGGTCGTCGGCGTCCGCCAGCCGCGCCGCGATCCGCTCCCGCGGCGCCTGAACGGCTGGGGGTGGAACCTGCTGGTGCGGCTGCTGTTCGGGCCGGTGGCCCGGGACGTGGACTGCGCGTTCAAGCTGTTCCGCCGCGAGGTGTGGGAGGCGGTCCAGGTCGAATCGGGCGGGGCCACGTTCAGCGCCGAGTTCCTCGTCAAGGCACGGCGCGCCGGGTTCCGCCTGCGCGAGCGCCGCGTCACGCACCTGCCGCGTACAGCGGGGCGGGCGACCGGCGCTCGGCCCGACGTGATCCTGCGCGCCTTCCGCGATCTCTTCCGCCTGCGCCTTAGCCTGCCGCCCCGGACGCCGCCCGCCACGGCGCTGGCCGCCTACGGGCGGGTGCCGCCCCAGGGCGGGGGGGCGGAGCCGGGTTGAGCCGGCGCGCGCCGACGGCCCTGCCGTCGGCCCCCGCCGAGCCCGTTGCCCCGCAGCCGACCGCCGCCAGCGCGCCCCGGGGCCACGGCACGTCTCACACGGCTGCTGGCTGCCGCGTCCTCACGATTGCTCCCACGCCGTTCTTCGGCGATTACGGCTGCCACGTCCGCATCCTGGAGGAGATGCGAGCGCTCCAGGCCGCCGGCCACCGCCCGACGCTATACACTTACCCTTACGGGCGAGCCGTGGCGGACGTGGTAGTCCGCCGCACGCCGCGCCCGCCTGGGCGCTGGCACGCGCGGCCCGGCTCGTCGCGCCACAAGCTCTACCTCGACGCGCTGCTGGGCGCCACGGCGCTGCGTGGCCTCGGGCGCACGCGGCCGGACGTCGTCCACGGCCACCTGCACGAGGGTGCCTTCATTGGCTACCCGCTCAGCCGGCTGGCGCGCGCGCCGCTGGTGTTCGACTTTCAGGGCAGCCTGACCGCCGAGATGGTGGACCACGGCTTCCTGCGTCCGGCGAGCCGCTGGTACGGCCCCATGCGCCGGCTGGAGGCGGCGATCAACCGCCTGGCCGACGCGGTCGTCACGAGCACCCGCCACGCGGCGGACTTGCTGGTACGCGAGTTCGGCTGTCCCGCGCGCCGCATCACCGTCGTGCCCGACGGCGTGAACGTGGCGCGATTCGCGCCGGCCGCGCCGGGCTCGGCGCGCGCGGCGCGGGTGGCGGCGCTGCGCGGCCGGCTGGGCCTACCCCCCGGGGCGCCGGTCGTCGTGTACCTGGGGCTGTTGGCCGAGTACCAGGGCCTATCGCTGCTGCTGCAAGCGGCGCGGCGGGTGCTGGCCGCCGAGCCGGACGTCTACTTCCTCTTGCTGGGCTACCCGGGCCAGGCCTACTATAGCGCGCAGGCGGCTGCGCTGGACATCGGCGCGCGCGTGGTCCTGCCCGGCCGGGTGCCCTATGAGCAGGCGCCTGACTACCTGGCGCTCGGGACGGTCGCCGTGGCGCCCAAGGTGTCGGCGACCGAGGGCAACGGCAAAGTGCTGAACTACATGGCGATGGCGCTGCCGGTCGTCGCCTTCGACGCCCCGGTGAACCGCGAGCTGCTGGGCGACCTTGGCCTGTACGCGCCCCTCGGCGATGTCGGCGCCCTCGGCGACGCGCTGCTGGCCGCGCTGCGCGACCCCGGCGCCGCGCGGGCGTGCGGCCAGGCGCTGCGCGCCCGGGCCGCCGCCCACCTCTCATGGGACGCCGCGGCCGCCCGCCTGGACGCCGTCTATCGCCGCCTGGTGACCGCCTGAGAGCCGGTGTGCTACGCTGGAGGCATAGGACGGGCGGGTGCCCGCGCGGGTACCGTATTGCCGCTTGCTTGGAGGAGCGCGATGAAGGATTTACTCGTCGTCGACGCGGACGGGCACGTCCGCGACAACGAGAGCGAGTTGAAGCGCTACCTGGCGCCCCAATGGGCACGGCGGACCTTGCTCCTCCCGAAGGACGCGCACGACCGCGACCTGGGCGGCCAACTGGGCAAGCGCGACGTGGACGTCCGGACGATGCTGCAGGACATGGACGTCGAGGGCATCGACGTATCGATCCTGTATCCGACGAACGCGCTGTTCATCGGCGAGGTGCGCGAGCGCGACTACGCGGCGGCGCTGTGCCAGGCGTACAACAACTGGCTGCACGACTACTGCCAGGCGGACGCGCGGCGGCTGAAGGGCGTGGCGTTGCTGCCGCTGCAGGACGTGGAGGCGGCAGTCCGCGAGGTCAACCGCGCCGTGACCGACCTGGGCATGGTCGGCGCAATGTTCCCGACCTACCTGCGCTACGGCCCGCGCAGCGTCGGCGATCCGTACTACGACCCGCTCTATGCGGCATGCGAGCGGCTCGGCGTGCCGGTGGCCTACCACGCGACGGGCAGCGAGCGCGGCGAGGCGCGCTTCGACACGTTCCTGGGGCTGCACCTGTTCTCGCACGTGCCGGAACAGATGATCAGCCTGACCAACGTGGTGCTCGGCGGCGTGCTGGAGCGGTTTCCGCGGCTGGTGGTGGGCTTCATGGAGGCGGGCTGTGGCTGGCTCCCGTTCTGGATGGAGCACATGGACGAGGAGTACGAGAAGCGGCCCCACGAGGCACCGCTGCTGAAGGGTGAGCCCAGCGAGTACGTGAAGAGCGGCCGCGTGTACATCGGCTGTGAGCCCGAGGAGTCGTTGATCCCGCTGGCGGCCGAGTGGATCGGCGAGGGCCAGATTCTCTACGCCTCCGACTACCCGCACTGGGACATGGCCTGGCCGCACAGCGTCGCCGCCATCCGCGACCGGACCGACATGCCGGAGGCGCTGAAGCGCAAGGTGCTGGCCGAGAACGCGCTGCGGTTCTACGGTCTGGGCGCGCCGGTGACGGCGGGGTAGTCGTGGGGGAGGCGGACGGATGGCGGAGTACCTGACCGTCGACGAGCAGCCGCAACTGCGCAACCCGACCATGCTGGTGGCCTTCGCCGGCTGGCCCGACGCCGGCGAGGTCGCCTCGGGCTCGATGCGCTACCTGCTGCGGAAGCTGCGCGCGCGCAAGTTCGCCTCGATCGACCCCGAGGAGTTCTACGACTTCACCGAGACGCGCCCGACGACCAAGCTGCGCACGCCCTGGCAGCGCGACATTCGCTGGCCGCGCAACGAGTTCCACTACTACGTGCGGCGTGGCGAGGGATCCGACTTCGTGCTGTTCTTAGGGCGCGAGCCGAACCTGCGTTGGCGCACGTACATCGACGTGGTGCTGGGCCTGGCCGAGCGGTGCGGCGTGGAGCGCGTGGTGTCGTTGGGGGGCACCTTCGATCAGGTCACGCATACGGGCGAGCCACGGGTGAGCGGCACCGCGATGGACGCCGCGCTCCGCACGGCGATGCAGAGGATGGGGCTGTCGCCCTCGCGCTACGAGGGCCCGACGAGCATCCACTCGGCGCTCGGCGACGCCTGCCAGCAGCGCGGGCTGCCTTCGGGCAGCCTATGGGGCCATGCGCCGCACTACCTGCAGGCCGCGCCGAACGTGAAGGTATGCTACGGCATGCTGCGCAAGCTGTCGGCGCTCCTCGACTTGCCCGTGGACCTGGAAGAGCTGCGCCGGGCGGCCGAGGCGCTGGAGGTGCGCGTCGAGCGCCTGCTCGCCGACAACGCCGAGCTGCGGGAGTACGTGCGCCAGCTGGATGCGGGCGCGCTGGCGAGCGACGAGGAGCCCGCGCCGGCCGCCGACGAGCCGCCCGCCGAGATTCCCAGCCCGGAGGCGGTGGTGGCCGAGCTAGAGGAGTTCCTGCGCCAGCAGCAGCGGCGCCCGGATGACGACGCGCCGCGGAGCTGAGCGCGGCTGCCCCGAACGCCAGGAGCCCCCTCGCCAACTCCGGCGAGGGGGCTCCGTGTTGTCGCCAGTGAAGAGACCGCGTTGGGACAGCTGGCGGCGGTGACTCAGGGGTAAGCCAAGGGGCCTCCGTCGACGGGAGCCGCTGGGAGCCAGCGGCCCCGTCGACGCCGACCGGCGTCCGCGCCTACCGGCAGATCGTGACCAGCAGCCTGGGCGTGCATGTCCGCCCACTCAGCAAACCTACGTTAAACAGGGTCACCCCCAGCGGCGGCAGCGGCGGCAGCGGCGGGGCCAGGAACAGCGGCGGGCCGTACGCCCACGGCCAGGTCCCGCCGGTCATGGCGCTGATCTGCCACAGCGGCATACCCGCCCACCAGGGCCACGGCGAGCCCGTCGGGGGCAACATGCCAATGCCGCCCGGCATGCCAAAACCGCTCCACATGCGGCGGTGGTGGCGGCGCATGCGGCCGGCGTCGTCGCTGCTCGAGCCGGTGGACTGGTCGTCCGACGACGCCTGCTGCAGGGTCGCCCACGGCGTCATGCCCGTGCCGTCCATGGACATATAGCCCCAGCCGTCGGACTGGGCCGGGTTGCTGGTGCCGGTCTGCGCGGGGGTCAGTACCGCGGCCGGGCTGGATGGGTTCGCTGCCGTGCTCGTCCCGGCCGCCGAGGCGGGCACCACCGTAGCGGTGGCGGTCAGGGCGAGCACCCCTAGGATTGAAGCGAGTCGGAGCTTCACGGTTGACACCTCCCTCTTCCAAAGCGTGTCGCGACCCCTGAGGTGAGCCGAAGCGCCAGCCGAACAACGCGCCAACCCATTATACCGATGCTGTACGTGTGCGGTGTGAATTCCGGCGCGCTCGGCCCGTCCGCGGCCCCGCGCTGCAGTGCATTTTCCGTGCCGGGCACACATCGCGGGACGGCCCGTTTGGGGGCCGCCGCACGCCAGTGTAGAATCCAACAGCCACAGACTACGAGCACCGGGGGCACGTGTGGCCGAAACGATGCGGGCGACGGCGGCGGAAGCGAGCCAGCTGGCCGCGATCAGTGCGCGCGCCGACGAGCTGGCGCTCTTCCGTGCCGTGCTGGACGACGAGGTGGGCCAGGCCTTCCGGGCCTTGCTCGTCGCGCTGGCCGAGCAGACCAGCTCACGGAGCGCGCGCGCCTGCTGGGGACGGCTGTTCACCCTGTTGGCGGCCGAGGCCGAGCTGGCGGCCGAGCCGCTGGTCGGCGACGCTTGGCAGAATCATCTCCTCGACCGCTTACTGGCCGACGACAACCCATTCAGCCGCAAGGCGCAGCGCGCGCCGCTGGACGCGATGGGGAGCGCGCTGGTAGGCCAGGCGTACGTGGAGCTGGCGGCGCTGCACGGCCTGATCGCCCTCGATGCCCATGCACTCCAGACGGCGGCGCTCCGGGTCGCGCCGCACGAACGCTGGCTGGGCTGGGACGGGTTCCGCCCGCTGGGGGCCGATACGGCGCCGCGCGACCCGGCGGCACACGCGCTTAAACAGCGGCTGCTCGCGGCCGCCGACTGGGGTCCGCTGCTGCCCGCGCTCGCCGAGCACTATGCGCGCGCCGGCACGGGGCTGTTTGCTCGCTACCGCGCGTTCCGCTGGGAGCGCGCCGACGGTCGCGGCTACCTGGAGGGGATCGCCCATCCCGATACGCCGCGCCTGGACGATCTGGTGGGCTACGAGGCCGAGCGCGACCTACTGCTCCGCAACACGGAGCACTTCCTGGCCGGCTACCCCGCGAACAACGTGCTGCTCTACGGCGACCGCGGCACGGGCAAGTCGTCTACCGTGCGCGCGCTGCTGACCGCTTATAGCGACCGGGGCCTGCGCCTCGTCGAGGTCGCCAAGGCGCACCTGCCCGACCTGCCGCGGCTGCTCGACCTCCTGCGGGACCGTCGCGAGCGCTTCATCCTGTTCGTCGACGATCTCAGCTTCCACGAGACGGAGACGGAGTTCAAGGAGCTGAAAGCCGTGCTGGAGGGCGGGCTGGAGGCGCGGCCGCCGAACGTGCTGCTCTACGCCACGTCCAACCGCCGCCACCTGGTGCAGGAACGCTTCGAGGACCGCGCGGGCGCCGTCAACGGCGAGCTGCACGGCGTGGACACGGCGCAGGAGAAGCTGTCGCTCAGCGATCGCTTCGGCATCACGCTGACCTTCGTGGCGCCCGACCAGGACCGCTACCTGACGATCGTGCGCGCGCTCGCCGCCGCTCGCGCCCTGCCGATCGACGCGGACGAGCTGCGGCGCCGCGCGCTGGCCTGGGCCCTGCGCCACAAGGGCCGCTCGGGCCGCACCGCGCGCCAGTTTGTCGACTACCTGACCGGCGAGCTGGGCCTGGCGGCGAGCGCCTGCGAGGTTCAGGGATCAGGCGCGAGCAGCGAGGGGGCGGAGGCCAGGACTTAGGGGCCCAGCGGCACGCCCTGCGCGGATGGGCTGCCCCCGACCCTCTATGCCTCACTCCCGTCCCCAGGCGCCTGGAGCGCCCGCACCTCGATCTGGCCATCGCGCACCCGCGTCTCAAGGCACACCTCGGGGAAGGTGGCGGGGCCGCTCAGGACGCGGCCGTCGTCCAGGGCGAAACACGAGCCGTGCCACGGGCAGACGATCCCCTCGCCCTCGACGTGGCCCTCGGCGAGCGGGCCGCCCAGGTGGGAGCAGACGCCGTTGAGCGCGTACACCCTCGTGTCCTTGCGCACGAGCACCACCTGCATGCCGTTCACCTCGGCGCCCCGCGGGGTGTCGGACGGGAGGTCGGGCGCGGCGTACACGGGCGTCCAGTCGGCCGGCGGCTGTACGCCTGCCGCGTGGTCCACGCCGATGCGCTGCTGGAAGACCAGCTCGCCGCCGAGGTAGGCCGAGACCGTCGCCACCGCGTAGCCGAGCGCCGCGTAGCCGCGGCCCGCAGCGCGATTGCCCCCGCGCCGGCTCAGCAGCGACGCGGTGTACAGCAGCGCGGCCCCGGTGTTCAGCAGGCCGTGGACGAGGCCGACGCGGCGCGCGGGATCGTCGGTATCGTGCCAGTCGGTCAGGCCGGTGACGGCCGCGCCCGCGGCGCCGACGAGGCCCAGCGTTACCGCGGCATCCGCGCCGGGGCCTAGCTCGTCGCGCCCGCTCAGCCCCTCCAGCGCGTCGAGCGCCAGCGCGACGGTCCAGGCGCCGACCGGCACATCGGTAAGCGCGGGGTGCAGCGGGTGGCCGAGCCAGACGCCGTGCAGGAAATCTTTCACCGCCTGGCCGTTCGAGCCGGCGGCGGTGAAGGCCGTTCCGACTGCCTGCTGGAGCGTGTTGGCCAGCGGCTCCAGCCAGGCCTGATTGCCAAGCGCCTCGACGAGCCCCTTCGCCGCCATGCGTCGCCTCCTTTCGTCGGGCCGAACGCGCGGAGGCCGGCAAGGCTGCCGGGCCGTCCGCCGCGCCGTGCGGCCCTCCGCAAGTTTCGCGCCGTGGCGGAGTCGTGCCAACGGAGCCTGACGGCTTACTGCCGAGTGAGAATCAGGTTGCCGTACTCGTCCACGCGGCAGGCCCAGCCGGGGGGGACGAGGGTGTTGGAGTCCATCTGTTCGACGACGGCGGGGCCGGCGAACCCGGCGCCGGGCGCGAGGCGGTCGCGGGCGTAGATCGGCGTTGGAATGAAGCCCGCGGCGCGCGTGAAGTAGACGTCGCGGCTGCCGACAGGGGCGGGGCCGGGTGACCGAACCTCCTCGGCCCCGCTTCCCTGGGAAGGAAGGGGGGAGCTGGTGCAACCCGCCCCGGCCGTCCTCCCCCCGCCCGCATCGGGAGGGGGGGTAGGTCCCCGCGGCACGGCGAGCTTCTGGAGGGCGCCGGTCGCCTGGACGCGGAGGGTGACGATCTCGACGGGCGCGTCTTCCGAGCAGTAGGTGTACGTCTGCTGGTGGCGCTGGTGGAAGGCGCGGGTCATCTGCTCGATGACGGCGGCGTTCACCGCGCGCACGGGCCACTGGAGGGTCAGCTCGAACATCTGGGCGACGTAGCGCATGGTGGCGAACCACTCGTAGCCGCGCGCCGCCGCGGGGATACCCTCCGTGTCCTGCCAGGCGCGAGCCTGGGCCTCCAGGTCGCGGAAGATGGCCTCCAGCTCCGCGGGGTCGCACTGGGCGAGCGGCCGCACGTGGGTGCGCGCGAAGTCGTTGCGCAGGTCACTAAACAGCAGGCCGAACGTCGAGAGCACGCCGGGGCGGGCCGGCACGACGACGGCGGGCATCGCCAGCAGGTCGGCGAGCGCCGCGCCGTGGAGCGGGCCGGCGCCGCCGCAGGGCACGAGCACGTAGTCGCGCGGGTCGTGGCCGCGCTCGATGGACACCACGCGGATGGCGCCCATCATGTTGTTGTCGACGATCTCCAGGATGCCGCTGGCCGCGGCGTACACGTCGAGGCCCAGCGGCTCGGCCACGCGCCGCTGGATGGCGGCCAGCGCCGCGTCGCGGTCGAGCGGCATGGTGCCGCCGAGCAGGTAGGGAGGGATGCGGCCGAGCACCAGGTTGGCGTCGGTCACGGTGGGCTCGGTGCCGCCGTGGCCGTAGCAGACGGGGCCGGGCCGGGCGCCGGCGCTGGCCGGGCCGACCTCCAGCACGCCCTCGGCGTTCACGCTGGCGATGCTGCCGCCGCCCGCGCCGATGGTGTGCACGTCGATCATCGGCAGGTGGAGCGGCCAGGCGCCCACCTGGCCCTCCTCGGTCGTCTCGGGCTGGCCGCCGTCCACCAGACACACGTCGGCGCTGGTGCCGCCCATATCGATCGAGATGAGGTCGTCGTAGCCGGCGGCGCGGGCGAGCTGCGTAGCGCCCATCACGCCCGCGGCGGGACCGGAGAGCGCCGTGCAGACGGGCTGGACCTGGACGACCTCGGGGCTGACCAGGCCGCCGTTCGACTTCATGACATGGAAGGGGGCGCGCACGCCCAGCTCCGCCAGGCGGCGGCGCAGGAGCCCGATGTAGCTGCCGACGAGCGGCATGACGTAGGCATTCAGCACCGTCGCCATGCTGCGCTCGTACTCGCGGAACACGGGCAGCACGTCGGCGGAGAGGGAGAGCTGGGCGGCGGGGTAGACCTCGCGGACCAGCTCGGCCGCGCGGCGCTCGTGGGCGGCGTTGGCGTAGGAGTAGAGCAGGCAGATGGCGACGGACTCGACGCCGTCGTCGCGGAAGCGGGCGGCGATCTCGCGGCAGCGCGCCTCGTCCAGCGGCACCTCGATCTGGCCATGCTGGTCGATGCGCTCGCGCACCTCCAGCACGCGCTCGGGGGGCACGGGGCGCTTGGGCTTCACCCAGAGATACTTGTTGGTGCGGCGCGGCCCGTCGTGACGGCCGATCTCCAGGACGTAGCGGAAGCCCTCGGTGGTGATGAGCCCCGTCTTGACGCCCTTGTCCTCGAGGATCGCGTTGGTGGCGGTGGTGGTCGCGTGGAAGACGCGCGCGAGGTCGGCGCCCGCGATCCCTGCCGCGGCCAGCGCCTCTTGCACGCCGGTCGTGAAGCCGGCCGAGGGGTCGCCCGGCGTCGTCGGCGTTTTCAGGCTCCAGACCTGTCCGCTCTCCAGCTCCACCAGCGTGACATCGGTGAACGTGCCGCCCACGTCGAGCGCGATCGCGTACTCCGCCATGCCCCATCCCGTGCGCCTGGTCGCCGGCGGTGCGCCGGCCCTCTTCTCCTTATAGGCTACGGCCAATCGCCTCGGCCAGCCTGTACTCGCCCCGTGTCTCCGATGGACCTTGCTGGCACCTCCACGGCCACCTTGTGATATGATGCATGTATGAAGCGCACCACGATTTCGCTACCCGACGACATTGCCGGCTGGCTGGAGCGCGAAGCGCGCCGCCGGTCCACATCGGTCTCTGAAGTGGCCCGCGAGATATTCTCTGCCCATTTCGGTCTGAACAGTCACGAGCCACGCCGTCTCCCCTTCGAGTCACTCGGGCGGAGTGGTTTCCACGATACTGCCGAAAACATCAAGAAGATCCTAGCCGAGGAGTGGGGTGGCCCTCGCGATTGTTGATGCCGGCCCGCTCTACGCAGTCGTCGACAACGACGATCGCGCGCATGACCGGTCCACTGCCGTGCTACGCCGCCGTGACCTCCAGCTCGTGATCCCAACCTTGGTCGTGGCGGAAGTCAGCTATATGGTTGGGCTGCGTCTAGGGCCGCGGGCCGAGTCCCAGTTCCTGCGTGGACTTGCCGACCTGGATACTGAAGCGCCAATCGCCGCCGACTGGCTGCGTATTGCCGACTTGGTAGAGCAGTACGCCGACTTCCCGCTCGGCGGCGCGGATGCCTCGGTGGTCGCGCTGGCCGAACGCCTCAGATCGGACGTGGTGCTTACGCTTGACCGGCGCCACTTCGCCGCTATCCGGCCGCGCCACTGCGCGGCCTTCCAGATTCTGCCCGACTGAATCCCTCCTCTCGCGTGGTTGTGTTCCATTCCGGCTGCGAGGCCTGAGTGGGCCGCACGGCGTTGGGAGTCGAATACTTCCTGCCGAAATTGTGCCGCTCGACGTATTGACGTGGTGGTCGGCACGTGCCATGCTGAGCGCGAGGACAGCACGCTCGCGGAGACGAGCGAGCGGGGGCAGGGAGGTGCCATATGGTCACCCAGCTGGCGCGGCACTGGTGGGCGATGGCGATTCGCGGCGTGATCGCCATCGTGATCGGGTTGATCGCCTTCATCTGGCCTGGTATCGCGGTCGCGGCGCTCGTCATGCTGTTCGGCGTCTTCATGTTCCTGGACGGCATCTTCGCGGTGGTCGCGGCCGTGCAGGAGCGCGCCACGGTGCCGCACTGGTGGGCGCTGTTGATCGAGGGGATCGCCGGCATCGTCGCCGGGTTGATCGTCTGGGCACTGCCGGGGCTGGCAGCACTCGTGCTGATCTACTTCATCGCCGCCTGGGCGCTGATCACGGGGATCATGGAAATCATCGCGGCCATCCGTCTCCGCGAGCAGATCGAGGGCGAGTGGCGCCTGGCGCTCAGCGGCGTGCTCTCCGTGATCCTGGCGGTACTCCTGGTCATCTCGCCCCTGGGCGGGATCCTCGCCCTCGCCTGGCTACTCGGCGCCTACGCCATCCTGTTCGGCGTCGTGCTGCTCGCCCTTGCCTTCCATCTCAAGGGCTTCGCCGACCGCCGCGCGACCGGTCCCGCGCCGGCGTAGCGGCGGCAGGGGCGACGCGGATGCTGTTCGCATCGCTCGACATGGCGTGAGCGCATCGTCTCGCGCTTGATACCCTGGTAAGGCCGCCGGTATAGTGCGGGCGGCCGGGGCCGTGCTGCACGCGGGTGGGCAAGCGGCGGGCCGGCGGGGTGAGCGCGAACGCGATGGCGAGTAATCGGCCTCCGCGTGGGGGCACGCGACATACGTTCGGGCCGGCCCGGTGGCGGCGCCCGCCGCGCGAGGCGGCCGCGACCTTCGGCGAAGCGCTCCGGCAGGCGCGGCGCGCTCGCGGCCTCAGCCTTGAGGCGGCGGCGGGCGAGACGCGCATTCCCTTCAGGTATCTGGCCGCGCTGGAAGACCAGGACTACGGCGCGCTGCCGAGCGCCGTCTACGCGCGCGGCGTGTTGCGGGCGTATGCGGACTTTCTGGAGCTTGACCCCGAGCCGCTCCTCGCACAGTTCCGCCCTGCCCGCGCGCGTGATGACCCGGGCCCCATCCGGGCCGCGGTGCCGCTGGCGCCTAGCGGTCCGCCGCTCTCCTGGTCCCTACTCGTCGGATTATTGGTGGCGCTCGGCGCGGCCCTGCTTGCCGTCTACCTGTACGGGCAGTACGTGGCCCTCAGCGACAGCTTGCAAGCGCCCGAGCGACCGGCGGCATCCGGTGGCCTGGACGTGCCCGAGCCGCTGATCCCGCCCTGGACGCCGCTGCCCCGCGCCACCGTGCCGCCGCTGTTGGTGGCCGCGTCGCCCGCCGCGGAGGCGCCGGCCGACGCCCCGGACGCGCCTGAGCCGGCCGAGACGCCCGGCCCCGGCACGCCCACGGCGCCGCTCCCGCCGACCGCGACGCCCGCGCCGCCGCCTAGCCCCACGCCGTCGCCGCTGCCGCGGGCGGCCGTGGTCGTGGAGGCGCGCGTGACCGAGCGGTGCTACTTGCAGGTGTGGTCGGATGGGCAGCAAGTGTTCGCGGACACCGTGGAGCCCGGCAACAGCCGAACCTTCACGGCGAACGATCGCCTGCAGATGCGGGTGAGCAACGCGGGAGCCGTGCAGGTGCTCGTAAACGGCGAGCCGCAGGGGCGCCTGGGCACGCCCGGCCAGGCGATTGACGTGACGTGGGGCCGCCGGTAGCCCAGGCGCACAGGGCGAGACGTTTCCGCGCTGGCGGGCGGCCGGAGCGAGTACAATGCGAGGGGGGTTGGGCGCTCGCCGAGCCGGCGCCGTGACGATTGGCAGGCTAGCCATAATAGAACAGGTGTGCTACAATATCGGAGCGCGGGCCGCGGCTGCCCCCGGCTCGCTGGGATAGCTCGAAGTGCGATGCGGAGTTGAGGAGCACCAGACGGATGGATAAGGATCGAGAGAAGGCATTGGACCTCGCGCTGACCCAGATCGAGCGCAGCTTTGGCAAGGGCTCCATCATGCGGCTGGGCGAGGCCAGTGCGCGCATGTCGGTCGAGGTCATCCCGACCGGCTCGATCGCGCTCGACCTGGCGCTCGGCGTGGGCGGCATCCCGCGTGGGCGCGTGACCGAGATCTTTGGCCCCGAGTCGTCGGGCAAGACGACGCTCGTGCAGCACATCATCGCCGAGGCCCAGCGGGGCGGTGGCGTGGCCGCGCTGATCGACGCCGAGCACGCGCTCGACCCCGAGTACGCGCAGAAGTGCGGCGTGCAGGTCGAGGACCTGCTCGTCTCGCAGCCTGACACGGGCGAGCAGGCGCTGGAGATCTGCGAGGCGCTCGTGCGGAGCGGCGCGCTCGACGTCGTGGCTATCGACTCGGTGGCGGCGCTCGTGCCCCGCGCCGAGCTAGAAGGCGACATGGGCGACAGCCACGTGGGCCTTCAGGCGCGTCTCATGTCGCAGGCGCTCCGCAAGCTCACCGGCGCCATCAGCCGCTCGAAGACCGCCGTCATTTTCACCAACCAGCTCCGCGAGAAGGTGGGCGTGATGTTCGGCAACCCGGAGACCCAGCCGGGCGGCCGCGCGCTGAAGTTCTACTCATCGGTGCGCCTCGACATTCGCCGCACCGAGTCGCTGAAGCAAGCTACCGAGGTGATCGGCAGCCGCGCGAAGGTGCGCGTGGTGAAGAACAAGGTGGCGCCGCCGTTCCGCATCGCCGAGTTCGACATCCTCTATGCCGAGGGCATCTCGAAGGAAGGCAACCTGCTCGACATCGGTATCGAGCTGGGCATCGTGAAGAAGAGCGGCGCCTTCCACTCCTACGGCGACACGCGGCTGGGCCAGGGCCGCGAGAACGCGCGCGAGTACCTGCGCCAGAACCCGGAGATGGCCGCCGAGATCGAGCGGCAGATTCGCCAGCAGACCGCCGCGGCCCGGGCGCCCGCCCCGTTGCCCGCGCCTGAGCTGCCCGCCGCCGATGGCCTGCCGGCCGACTTGGCCGAGCTGGTCGAACAACCGGCGTTCTAGCCGTGACTCGCCTGGCAGACGGGGGGCGCTTGCCGCGGCGAGCGCCCCCCGCGCGTCGCGCGGCGGCGGACCGATGCTCGGGCGGCACGATCACCGCGATCGAGCCGCAGCGCCGCCGGGGCGGTCGGCGCTTCAACGTGTACGTCGACGGCGAGTTCGCCTTTAGCCTGGACGCCAGCCTGGCGGCCCGGCTGCGCGTCGACCAGGAGCTAGACGCGGCCGCGCTGGCGTCGCTGGCGGCGGCCGACGAGCACGCCCGCGCCCTCGACGCGGCCTATACCCTCCTCTCCTACCGGCCGCGCAGCGCCCGGGAGGTGGAGCAGCGCTTGCAGCAGAAGGGCTACTCGTCGGGGGCGATCGCCGCGGCGCGCGAGCGCCTGGACCGCTTCCGTCTCGTTGACGACACGGCGTTCGCCCGCTACTGGGTCGAGCAGCGGCAGGCGTTCAACCCCCGCGGCCCCACCGCGCTGCGGGCCGAGCTGCGCGCCAAGGGCGTGGGCGCGGCCGACATCGCGGCCGCGCTCCCCGAGGGCGACCAGAGCGCCGCGGCGTATCAGGCGGGCTTGCGGCGGCTGCGCAGCCTGAGCAAGCTCGACCACCTCACGTTCCGGCAGCGCATGGGGGCCTATCTCCAGCGACGCGGCTTCAGCTATGGCGTCAGCGCGGCGGCTGTCGAGCGCCTGTGGGCCGAGGCGAGCGGTGACGCGGGCGCTGCGGAGTAGCCTTTCGCGTGGACCCGCTCGCCGGCTATCATGTGGGCGCACGGCAAGGCCCCGGCGCGGCGCGCGGGGGCGAAGGAGGTGCGCGGTGCGGCTAGCGATCGTGGTCGGCCTGGCGGTCCTGGCGCTGGCGGCGCCCCAGGGCGTGGGGGCGCAAACCTACTGCTCGGGCAGTGCCGCGGGCAGCAGCGGCTACGCGTCGTACGTTCCCAACGCTTATACGTCCTACACCGGCTTCGCCAGCTTCCCCGGCGCGATGGCGTCGGGCGTGCTGCCGTCCGGCTACAGCACGAACCCCTACACTGGCTGCGCGCCCACGGCGCCCCAGAGCGGCGCCAATCCGGTCAATCAGTCGGGCAGCACGACCGCCGCGCCTAGCTACTCCGCCGTCGTCGCCTCGAACGTGTACAACCCATACAGCGGCTGGGGACTGACCAACGCGGCGTCGTACCCCTTCGCCAGCTACGGCAGCAGCGCCGCGGCGAGTGAGAGCAGCCTTTACAGCGCCGCCGGCCTCTACAACGGCTATGCTGGCTTCCCCGGCATGGCGCCGTCCGGCTACCTCACGGTCGGCACGAGTGGCGCGGCGACCCAGAGCGCGGGGACGAGCAGCGGCAGTACCGGTGGCGCCGGCGCGCAGTCTACCGGCGCGGCGACTCAGAGCGCGGGAATGAGCAGCGGCAGTACCAGCAGTGTCGGTAGCAGCGGCGCGGGCACTCAGCCTGCCGGCACGACGGGTGCGGCTTCGCCGGCCGCCGCCACCAGCACGGCCGCGAACACGTCGGGCGCGACCAGCTCCTACGGCGGCTATAGCCCCGCCGCCAGCCCGTTTGGCGGCAGCAGCAACGGTAACTACTACAACGCGGCGGGCGTGCCGATCTACTACGGCGGCGCGAATGCCAGCCCGAGCGGGGCGGGGAGCGGTGCCGGCGCTTCAGCCAGTTACAGCGCTTTCGGCACGAGCGTGGGTACCGCCAACACTCCGAGCGGCAACGGTGCGAGTGCAGGCCCCTCGCCCAGCTACAATGGGTCCGGCTCCGGCCCGACCTACTATACTTTCGGCAACGGCACGGCCACTGCCGCGCCCTACTCGGGTGTCAGCACCATGGTCACCTACGGCTGCGGCGGCACGTGCTAGCGCGCGGGGCGCGCGGCGGAGGGACGATGTCGACAATGCTACTTCCCGCTCAAGCGTTTGCGGACGAGCTGGTCGCCCAGGTGCGCGAGTTCTGCCGCACGCTGGAGGCGAATCCCCCGGCGTACAGCTACGTGCCGCTCACAACCGATGCTCAGCGGCTCCACGTTATGAAAAGTCGTTATTTCAACGAGCTGCGCGCGGGCGAGGTGTTCGGCAGCTGGCTGCGCGGCTTTACCGACCTCCAGGTCAAGCTGCAGTTCATGGAGGCGATTGGCGAGGAGGGGCGGCACTCGCAGCTCCTGGCCGAGCGCATCCGCGAGCTGGGCGGCGGCGATCCGGCGGACTACGACCCGGTCCCGGGCCAGATCGCCATGTTCAACTCGTTCGCCGGCTTGCAGGACACGGTCGAGCGCGTCGCCGCGTTCTCGCTGGCGGGCGAGGGAGTGGCCGACTTCCTCATCGAGCTGATGCTCGACGCGCCGAACGTGCCCGAGTGGCTGAAGGCCCCGTACCGGCTGATCCACGAGGACGAGGCCGAGCACGGCAACTACCCGGCCGAGGTCATCGCGCGCCTGGCGACCACCGAGGAGAGCCAGCGCCGCGCTCGCAAGGCCGTCGCTATGAGCCTGGAGCTGCGGCGCCGCTACTTCGCCGACCTCGACGACGCCGTGCTCCGCGGCAAGACCTGGTAGGAATGGCCTTCCAGGTCAAGTTCTTCGCGGCCGAGAAGCGAGTCCTCAAGACGCATCTTGATCCGGCCGAGTGTTCACGGCGCATCGCGCGCCTTATCGCGGATGATCCTCAGCGGCCTGGTTGGGCGAGGGGGCCGGTCGAGCAGTACCCAGTCTGGGGCACGGTTTCCTCGGATAGATTCCGGCTCGTAAAGCGGTTGCGCTCGTATATACACCAGCCGTATCAGACGCGAGCGATCGGGCATTTTGTCCGCGAGCCATCAGGCACCCGCTTGGTGGTGGGGTTCGGTCCACCGCTGCACTCGATTCTCTTGGCCGTCGGCTTGGACGCCTTTGTGATATGCATCGCGATTGCTGCTGGGCAAATCGGGGATCCACGTGCTCCCCAGGCGCTTCTTGGTTTCCTTATCTTCGTGGGCGTGGTGGTTCTTCTGGAAGGCGGGCTATACCTGCTTCTCCGCTATGCAGCGCGCGGCGAGGCCCGCTGGCTTATTCAGTTCTTGAAGGCAACGCTGGACGCTCACGATCTTCCGCCTGGCCGGGGATAGCAGCGCGTCCCCCATCGCCGGACACGCTGCTCATACGCGGGTGGACCGCTGCCTGGTAACTTGCAGCCACCGCCAACGGCCTATATTGCTCCCGTACCGGATGGGGGAGGCCGGGCTACGCGGGGCGGGTTAGGCCTCTTGGTCGCGTGGGTGGTGGCCGTGCTGCTCGCGGCGTGTGCGGGCAGGGGCCGCGCCGGGCCCGCGGCGCAGCCGGCGCGTGGGCCGATGGCTGCGGGGACCAAGCTGGCGAACAGTGGCGCGGCGGGCGAGGCCAGCGCCGGGGTGGCTAACGCGGCGACGAATGGGCCGCTGGGGCGCGGCGGCCAGGCGGCGGGGGGCGCGCGGATGGCGGCGCTGGTGCCGCTGAAGGTGGCGGCCAGCCTGGTCGATTCCAGCCTGCTGCAGGAGCTGGAGGCGAGCGGGTACGTCGCGGGCCTATACCAGTAGCGCCTCGTGGGCGAACGCCTGCCGGCCCAAGTGGTGGCGCAGGTAAAGCCAGCTCACGACCGTGCCCAGAGCGCAGAGGGCGCTCACCACGCCGAGCGCGGCGCGAATGCCCGCTAGCTCGCTCAGGCCGCCGAGCGCGAGCGCGCCGATGGGCGTCATGCCCATGGCGAGCACGGTGTAGACGCCCATGACGCGACCGCGCAGCTGACCGGGCGCGGCGTACTGGATGAGCGTCTGGCCGGTGGCGCTGAAGGCGATGCTGGCGACGCCCATGACGAGCAGCAACAGCGCGCCGACGCCGTACCAGGGGTTGGCGCCGAGCAGCGCGAGCAGCGCCGCGAACGTCGCCGCCGCGCCGAGGAGCAGGCGGCGGGTCGCGTGCTGGCGGCTGGCGACGATCAGCGCGGCCGCCAGGGAGCCGACCCCTAGGAACGAGCTGAGCACGCCGTAGCCCTCGGGGCCGGTCTCGTAGGCGTAGCGCGCGAGCAGCGGCAGAATGGTGATGAAGTTGAAGCCGAAGGCGCCGAAGGTCCAGACGACGATGAAGACGCCGCACAGCGCGGGCGTGCGCACGGCGTAGGCGATGCCTTCGCCCAGCTGCCGGAGCACGCGGCCGCGGGCGGGCGGCGGCACGGCGTGGAACTCGGCGGCGCGCATGAGGGCGAGCGCGACGATCACCGCCAGGTAGCTGGAGGCGTTCAGCCAGAAGCACGCGGCCGTGCCGATACTGGCGATCAGCACGCCGCCCAGCGCCGGGCCGAGGATGCGGGACAGGTTGAAGTTGCCCGAGTTGAGGGCCACGGCGTTCGCCAGGTCGTCGCGCCCGACCAGCTCCATGACGAGCGCCTGGCGGGTCGGGGCGTCGACGGCCTGAAAGAGCCCCTGGATGATGGCGAGGACGTAGAGGTGCCATAGCTGGATGGTGCCGCTGCTGACCAGCGCGGCCAGGACGACGGTATCCGTGCAGATGCCGATCTGGGTGAGCACGAGCACGCGGCGCTTGGGCAGGCGGTCGGCGAGCACGCCGCCGAAGAGCGCGAACAGGGAGATCGGCAGGAACTGGAGCATGGTGACGGTGCCCAGCGCCAGCGGCGATCCTGTGAGGTCGAGCACCAGCCAGGCCATCCCCGCGCGCTGCACCCAGTCGCCGGTGAGCGAGATGAACTGGCCGCCCCAGAAGAGGCGATAGTTGTAGTTGCGGAGCGCGCGGAAGGTCGCGCCGAGGCGAGTGCTGAGCGCCGAGTGCTGAGTGCCGGGTGGGGTGGCCGGCGCGGCGGCGGCGCCGAGCGCGGTGTAGCGGCCGTCCGGGGGCGAGTGCGCGGCGGCCGCCGCCGGCGCCGGCATGGCCGCGTTGGGACTGCCCGGGCCGGCGCCCGCCTCCGCAGGCAGGCTGGCTCCGTCGCGGCTGCTCCGGCTCGTGTCGTGCCTCCTCAACGGCCGGCGCCCGGCATCGCCTGGTGATAGTCCTTGCGCAGGACGTCGCGCAAGCGCGGCGCGGCCCGCTCGCGGAACCCGATGACGATGTCGAGCTGCTCCAGCGTCTGGCGCAGCGTGCGCTCGGCGCCCTCGACGGGATGCTCGGCGAAGAAGGCGGCGACCTCGTCGCGCGCCTCGGCGGTCGCCAGGTTCACCGTGGCGGCGACCAAGCGGCGGCGCATGAAGGGCGGCAGCCGCTCCTCGACGGCCGGCCACTGGACGCGGATGAAGTTCCAGGCCTGGTGCTTGCCGACCGGGTTGCCGAGCAGGCGCGCGAGCAGCGGCCCCACGTCCTGCGTCTTCACGGCTGGGGTGAGGCTCAGGTCGAGCGCTTGCTGGACGAGCACGGGGTCCTCGAAGGTGGCCAGCCCGAACAGGTGGCGCGTCTCGTCCTGGGGCGTGCGGGCCTCGCGCATGTGGGCGAGGTACTGGTCGAAGAGGGCGGGGCTGCCGTCCTGCGCGGCGACGGCGATGAACACGTCGACCAGGTTGGGGTCCACGCTATTGGCGTCGGCCCAGTAGCGCTCGACGCCCTGCCGGGCCTCGCCGACAACGGCGGGCAGCCGCGCCAGGCGGCCGAGGGCGCGGAGCGTGGCGGCGCGGCGCAGACGGCGCCCGTCGTCGTCGCCCGGCGCGGGCTGCCAGCCAAGCTCCTCGATCTGAGGCGCGAGCAGGTATTCCACCAGCGCCGACCAGGCGGGCCGGTCGTCGGGCTCGACGAGGTAGTAGTCGATGGAGGCGAGCGCGTCGACGATCGACTCGACGACCGCGTGGTGCGGCTCGTGGCGGAAGCCTTCCAGCAGGCTGAGGAAGCTGTCCACGCCGGCGTAGTCGGCGCGCGCGAGCGCCCACTGGTTGCCAATCAGGGCGACACGCTCGGCGGCGTCGAGGACCGTGCCCACGTCGTTCGTCAGGCCCGACAGCGTGGCGGGATCGTGCAGCACGCGGTAGAAGCCGCTGCCGCCCGCGTTGGCGTAGAGCCAGCGCGGCGGCCGCGGCGTTTCGAGCGCCAGCTCAGCGCGCGGCGTGGAGAGTAGCGCGCGCTGGACCAGCGGGCGCCGCCCGTCGGCGTAGCGCAGGACGATGGGCACCCGCCAGATCGCGCGCTGAGCGCTGAGTGCTGAGTGCTGGGCGCCGTTCCCCTCGGACGCAGCACTCAGCACTGTCGACTCAGCACTGAGGTTTGGGTTGGCGAAGAAGCGCTGCTGCTCGAGCAGGAGGTGGGGGCGGGTGCCGGCGGGGCGGGCGGTGGCGCGGACGAGCGGGAAGCCGGGCTGCTCGATCCAGTCGCGGGCGATGGCGCGCACGCGCGTGCCGGAAGCCTGCTCCAGGGCGGCGAAGAGGTCGTTCGCGGTGGCATTGCCCTCGCGGTGGTCGCGGATGTACTGGCGCACGCCGGCGCGGAAGACCTGCGGGCCGACGTACTGCTCCAGCATGAACAGGACGGCCGCGCCCTTCTCGTAGGTGATGGCGTCGAACATCTCGCTGGCCTGGGCGGCGCTCTTCACGGGGGCGTGGATCGGGCGGGTGGAGGCGAGCGCATCGGTGGCGAAGGGAGCGGCCTTCTCCTGCTGGAAGTCCACCCAGATGTCCCAGTCGGGGCGCCAGTCGCCGACGGTGCGGAACTCGATCCAGGTGGCGAACGCCTCGTTCAGCCAGAGGTCGTCCCACCACTGCATCGTGACGAGGTTGCCGAACCACTGGTGGGCGATCTCGTGGGCGACGACGAGGGCGATGCGCTTCTGGGCGGCCACGGAGGCGGTGGCGGGATCGCAGAGCAGGGCCGTTTCGCGGAAGAAGATGGCGCCCGAGTTCTCCATCGCGCCGGCCTCGAAGTCGGGCACGGCGAGGAGGTCCAGCTTGCCGTAAGGGTAGCGCACGCCGAAGTAGCGCTCCAGGCGGTTGAGGGACGCGACGGCGGCCTCCAGCGCCAGGCCACCCATGCCGGTCTTGCCCGGCACGGTCCAGACGCGGATGGGCGTGCCGCCGCGAGCGAGCGCCGTTGCGGTCGGCTCCAGCGCGCCGACCGCGAGCGCGACGAGGTAGGTGGACATGCGCGGCGTGGTGGCGAAGGTGACGGTCTTGGTGCCCGGCTCGGCGCCGGGGGCCTCGCGCAGCGGCGCGCCGTTCGAGATGGCGACGAGGTCCGCCGGGACGGTGGCCGACAGGTCGAAGCGGGCCTTGAAGGCCGGCTCGTCGAAGCAGGGGAAGGCGCGGCGGGCGTCGGTCGCCTCGAACTGCGTGAAAGCGTAGCGTCGGCCGCCCGCCTCGGCGCGGTAGAGGCCGCGCAGGCCGGTGCCGATCGTGCCGCGGAACTCCAGGCGCAGCGTGGCGCGGCCGGCGGGCAGCGGCTCGGCGAAGCGCAGCTCGGCCGTCTCGCGGCCCGGCTGGTAGGTGACGCTGGCGGGGAGCCGCCGTCGGCCGACGGCGGCCTCGGCGCGGGTAATGTCCAGGTCGAGCGCGTGGAGCTCCACGCGCCGCACGTCGCGGTCGAGGGTCAGGAGGATGCTCTCCTCGCCGGTAAAGGACCAGGTCTCCAGGTCGGGCGCCAGGTGGACGGCGTAACGCTCGGGGCGCACGTAGCGCGGCAGGCGAAACTCGGCATCGTTCATGGCGAGCCTCCGGGCGGACGACTGGCAACTGACAGCTAGGATAGGGCGCCGCCCCCCGCCCGGACAAGCGACCTCCGTCCTGGCCGCGGGCGCGGATGCCATGCACGGCTCAGCGCAGGTGGCCGAGGAACGAAGGCGGGCGCCGCTAGTACAGGGGGGCGCTCGACAACGGAAGCGTGGCGCCATTTCGGCTCCACGCGCATACCGGCGCGCCGAGCGGCGAGGAGTAGGCTGCGGGGCGATCAGCGGGCGGCGGCGGGGGTGCTGGGGGAGATCGTGCCAGGCGCGGGGATGGCGGGCGCGCCCCACGCGGGGCTGTTGCTCGGGGGCGCGCCGAGCGACGGCGCCCGCGGGCCGATCACCACGACGTTGCGCGTGCTCCGGATCCAGCCGCAGGCGCTGCGGGCCTGGATGTACAGGGTGTGCCGGCCCGGCAGCACCCCGGTGGGATCCCAGGCGAGCGCGAACCCGCTCGGCCGGAAGCGCGGCGTGCCAAGGAGGTCCGCCACGTCGGGGCGCTCCCAACCGTACAGCGCCGGCAGCGGCACGCCGCCCGCCCAGGGGTCGGCGTCGAGGGCCACCCGGACCTCGTCGATGCCGGTGCCGTTCGGGGCCGCGACGTCGGCTGCCCAGCCGCTGATCGTGATGGGCTGATCGGTGATGACCGCATCCGCTACCGGTCGCTCCACGGCACCTCGCACGTCGCACTCCTGCGCCGCCACGAGGGGAGCGCGGGCGAGGGTGGTGAGCGGGACCAGAAACGTGAGGCAGGCCAGCAGACGCAAACTGTCACTCCCTTGCTGTAATCCCCGCGGTCGGCATGGGTGCCAACCCTTGATAGAGATAGTCTGCAATTCGCGTCAGGGGGTGAGCGCAGGAGAGGGCCGCTACCTGTGACTCGGCTGCGACGGCCACCGCGCGGCCGCCGCCCGTGGCGCCCCGCGGCGGGCGGTGACCAAGGCTTGAGCGGTCGTCGGCCCCCAGCGAGGCAGGCTGGTCCCGCGCGCCCCGGCGGCCGCGCGGCCGCCCCAGGTTGTGGCCGCGACGCCAATCCCTCGCCTGGCGAGCGGCGGAGCGCGTATGGTGCTCCCGGAGCAGCGAGGCGGCGACTGGAGGCCGTCCGAGATGGGGGAGGACCGAGGCGGCGTGCTGATCGGGTTGCTGCGCTTCGTGCTGGCCGTGGCCGCGCTCAGCTACGCCCTGGGCATGGGGGCCTATTTCGCGGGGCTGGCGGCGGGGCTGGGGCGCAGCGGCAGCCTGGCGCTGCTGCGCGAGTTCACCCTGTACTTGTTCACGCCGCTGCCCCTGCTGCTGCTCGCGGCGCTCGTGCTGCGGGCGCGGGCGGCGCTCGTGCTGTCACTGTTGCCGCTCGCGGCGTTCGTCTGGGCATATGGGCCGCAGCTCGTCCCGCAGTCTCCGCCCGCCGTCGCGGGGCCGCACTTGCGCGTGCTGACGTTCAACACGGGCGGGAACGTCGGCGGGGGGCAGCAGGCGCCGCTGCTGCGAACGATCCAGGCGGTAGACGCGGACCTGGTAGCGCTCCAGGAGGTACCCCCGGCCACGGAGGACGCGCTGCCGGACGCGCTGGCCGCGACGTACCCGTACCACGTCGGCACGACCGACACGCTGGTGCTCAGCCGCTGGCCGCTGGAGGCGGAGGGGGAGTTCCGCTTGCAGGACGCGGGCTACCTAGCCCATCAGGTCGCGGTCAGCGTGGGCGACCGGACGCTGCTGCACACGAACGTCCACGTGACGCGGCCGAGCTATCGCGTCCGCTGGCGGCGCGGGCTCGTGCCGCTGGTGCGCGGCTTCAGCCCCGGCTGGCGCGACGCGCAGGTGGAGGACCTGGTGGCGCGGCTACAGGCGACTGACGGGCCGCGGCTGCTGACGGGCGATTTCAACGAGACGGAGTGGAGCTATCCTTACGAGCGGCTGCACAGCGTGTTGGGCGACAGCTTCCGCGAGGCGGGCGCCGGTTTCGGGCACACCTACCCAAGCCACCTGCGCTGGGGCGGTTGGACGCTGTCGGTGCCGCTGGTGCGGATCGACTACGTGTTCCACTCGCCGGAGCTGGTCGCCTTGCACGCGGCCGTCGGGCCGGACGGCGGGTCGGACCACCTGCCGGTCGTCGCGGACCTGGCGTTCCGGTAGAGGGAGGCGGAGACCCCCTCACCCCGGCCCTCTCCCGGGGGGAGAGGGAGTAAGACGGGCATCCACCCCGGCCCTCTCCCAAGGGGAGAGGGGGAGGGATTACTGGGCGAGGGTGCGGATGTAGCCGCTCTCGTCTAGCTCACGGACGAAGCGGTCGTCGAAGAAGTCGCGCGGGTTGGCGTCGCGCGCGCGGGGGACCTCGACGGCTAGCTCGTCGAGCACGCCCTGGATCGAGCGCTCGTCGGGATAGGGCACGCGCTCCAGGTACTTCAGCGCGTAGACCTCGTAGGTCTCGTCCAGCACGTCCGGCTCATCGGTCTGAAGGTATTTCCGGTAGAGGGTGAGGGCGAAGGGCTTGTCGTTGACCAGGCGGTAAATGCCCGCGATCTGGCCGCGGAGGTAGCGGCGCACCACGTCGGGCTGCTGGCTGGCGTAGCTGCGGCGGGCGCTGACGCCCGTCGAGGCGTAGGGGAAGCCGAGGGTGCCGATGTCGAGCAGCTCGGGGAAGCCGAGCTTGCGGGCCTGCGAAACCCCGGGGTAGGAGAGGATGCCGGCCTGCACGCGGCCCGCCTCCATCGACCCGAGGATGTTGGACATCGCGCCCGCCTGCACGATCGCCACGTCGCGGTCGGGCTCGAGGCCGAAGTGGCGGAGCGCCAGGCGGGCGCCCGTGTCGATCGTGGTGCCGAGGCGCGAGATGCCGACGGCCTTGCCGCGCAGGTCGTCGGGCTGGGTGATCTCGGGGCGGGCGACGAGGCTCTGGACGAGCGTGCGGACCATCGTGGCGAGGACGAGCGTGTCGCCGCCGCCGAGGGCCGCGGAGACGGTGGTAGCGCCGGCGATCTGGAGGAAATCGACCTCGCCGGCCATCAGCGCCTGCACACCCTCGTTGCCGCTGGGGAAGGAGAAGATCTCGACATCGAGGCCCTCGCGGGCGAAGTAGCCGCCCTCGGCGCCGGCCCAGAGGGGGGCCATCGTGCCGGAGATCGAGGTGAAGCCGGCGCGGAGCTTGAGCGGCGTGGGCGTGAGGCTGGCGGCCGCGCTGGCTTGCCGCGCGGCGGGGGGCGCCCCCGGGGCGGCGGGCGCGGCCGGCGCGGGCGCACAGCTCGCGAGCAGTCCGGTGGCCAGCAGGCCGGCCAGCGCGGCCCAGGCGCCCACGCGAGGCGGCGCGGGACGACGGGCCGCGGGATGCCGGCTGAGGTGGGCGGCACGCTGCACGGGGCCTCCTTTGTGGGATCGGATACTATGGAGTCGGTGCGCGGTGATTGTAGCAGGCGGAAGGGGCGCCGGCGGGACGGCGCGCTCCGCGAGCTTGCGCGCCGGCCGCCGCGCTTGCCTTGCCCAAGCCTCCGGCGCGCGTTTACAATGCGCTGGTAGTTCTGTCTTGGTGGGTTGTCCCTCGCCCCGTGCTCCGCGGGGCACGCCGATCCTCGTGCGGCGGCTGGCGGCCGGTCGCTGGTCACTGGTGGCGGACGAATGCGGCGAGTAACCACCGCGCTCTTCGTGCTGTTCGTGCTGGCGTTCGTCCTGGGCACCGGCTACACGCTGGGGCTGGCGGCCGGGCGGGGCCAGGGCACGAACGGCCCAGGCGTTGGGCTGGCCAGCCTGGTGCCGTGGGGCGCGTCCCCGGCCGCGGCGGCGAGCGGCACGCGGTCCGGCACCCCCCCCTCGGTGTCCCCCGAGCTTCAGGAGCAGTTCCAGACGTTCTGGGAGACGTGGTCGCTGCTGGACCACGAGTACTACGATCGCGGCGCGCTGGACAGCAAGAAACTGACGCGCGGCGCGATCAAGGGCATGCTGGAGGCGCTCGGCGATCCGCACACGGTGTACCTCGACCCGGACATGAGCGAGGTCAGCGACGCGGAGCTGCGGGGCGGCTTCGAGGGGATCGGCGTCCACGTGGACCTGGTAGACGGGAAGCTGCGGGTGGTGTCGCCGATCGAGGGCTCGCCGAGCGAGAAGGCGGGCATCCGCGCGGGCGACTACATCGTGCAGGCGGACGGCCAGGACTTGACCGGGCTGTCGCTGCTCCAGGCGGTGAACCTCATCCGTGGCCCGCGCGGCACGCCGGTGCGCCTGATGGTGCAGCGCGACGGCTGGCCGGCGCCGCGGCCGTTCGACGTGACGCGCTCGGACATCAAGCTGGAGTCGGTGCGGACGCGGCTGCTCGACGGCGACGTGGCCTACGTCCGGATCAGCACGTTCGCGAGCACGACGGCGCGGGACTTGCGCGAGCCGCTCGACCGGCTGCTGGCGGCGCGGCCGCAGGGGCTGGTGCTGGACTTGCGCGCGAACCCGGGCGGCTACTTGCAGGCGGCCCTCGAGGTGGCGAGCGAGTTCGTGCCAGACGGCGTGCTGCTGACGGAGGAGTACGCGGACGGGCGCCGCGAGGTGTTCCGCGCGAAGGAGGGCGGGCGGGCGACGCAGATCCCCGTCGCAGTGCTGGTGGACCACGGGAGCGCGAGCGCGGCGGAGATCGTGGCGGGCGCCCTGCACGATCACGGGCGCGGCGTGCTGGTGGGCGAGCGGACGTTCGGCAAGGGAACCGTGCAGCACGTTCACACGCTAGCCGATCACTCCACGGTGCGGATCACGATTGCCCGCTGGCTGACGCCAAACGAGCAGCCGCTGGACGGCGTGGGCCTGGCGCCGGACATCGTCGTGGCCGCGGGGAGCGGCAGCACGGACCCCGTGCTCGACCGCGCGGTGCAGTACCTGCGCGGGCAAGACTAGCGCGCGCGGGAAGCGCGGCGCGCGGCGGGGCCGGCCGTCTGCCGGGATTGCTCGCCATCGAGTATAATTCCAAGTGTCCGACAAGCAATTCGCCAACAACCGAAAGGCGTTCCACGACTACCACATCCTCGAGACGGTCGAGGCCGGGCTGGTGCTGAGCGGCACCGAGGTGAAGTCGGTGCGCGAGGGCCGGATCAGCGTGCGCGAGGCGTACGTCCGGATCGAGCGCGGCGAGGCGTGGCTGGTGGGAGCGCACATCGCGCACTACGCGCAGGGCAACCGGTACAACCACGAGCCCGTGCGGCCGCGCAAGCTGCTGCTGCACCGCGACCAGATCGCCCATCTGGCCGGGAAGGTGCAGGAGGGCGGCATGACCCTCGTGCCGCTGCGCGTGTACGACCGGCACGGCTACGTGAAGATCGAGGTGGGGCTGGCCCGGGGCAAGAAGCTGTGGGACAAGCGGCAGTCGCTCGCGAAGCGGGAGGCGGCGCGCGAAATCGACCGGGCGGTGAAGGAGCTGACGCGGGCGTAGGCCCTCATCCCAGCCCTCTCCCAGGGGCAGCGGGAGCAAAATGCCCTCTTCCTCTGGGAGAGGGCTGCGGTGAGGGAACATTGAGGGGACGCAGGGTTTCGACAGGGGAGAACGTCGCGAAATTGCAAGCCGAGGATGCCATCTCCCTCGCTAATCCGGTGGCACGCCAGTAACTGGCACTCCTGAACTAGCTCTCGCGGCTTAACACCCGCGAGCGTCTGCCCGGCCTCCTCTGATGGGCCGGTAACAGGCGCCACTTAAGTCAGAGTGCGGCGCGCCGGACCGCCGGCTAGGGCGCGCCAAAGACTTAGCGGGCTGGCTCACGCGCAACCCGTCGATAGGTGGCGCGGGGGCGAGACCAAAGTGTCGACTAAGCTTGTAGTACATTTCCGACCGACTCGCTCTGGACGAGGGGTTCGACTCCCCTCCGTCTCCACCAGGCTGCAGGGCCGGGCGTATTGGCGCCCGGCCCTGTTGTTGTGTGTACAATCCACCACGCGGCCGCGCCCGGAGCGCGGGGCCGCAGAGCGAGCTGCGTCTTGAGTAACCTCGGCGATACGATGCGCGGCGACCTGGCCGCGGCTCCGCCTACCGTTCCCGTTGTCTCCACGATTGAGCAGCCGGCGGCCCGACCGGCGACGCTGCGCGAGGTGGCCCGCCGCGTGGGCCCCGGGACGCCCGGCGAGGCGATCGGCCTGGCGGCGGCCCTGCTCGTGGCCGTGATCGGCCAGCAACTGCTCGGGCAGCGACCGCTGGTCGTGCCGGTGCTGGGCGCCTGCGCGGCGGCGTTGCTCACCCTGCGCCTGCTCACCCAACCCCGGCGCCCGCCGCCGCTGCGCCGCCCGCCGGTCGCGCCGCTGAGCGGGGATCAGGCACCCGCCGTCGAAGCGCGGACCGCGCAGGAAGCGCCCGAGTTAGCCGATTCGCTAGCGCCAGAGCGGGTTGGCGGCGCGGCGGGCGATCCCGCGCCGCCAACCGCGGCTATCCTGAGTGACGGCCCGACCCTGTCGGATGCAGGAGGGGCGGCCGCGGCCGCGGACCCGGCGGCTACGCGCCTTGTGGCCGCGGCGCGCGTGCCGCGCGCCGCGGCAAAGGCGGCATCCGTCCCCGACGTGTGGTGGCTACTGGGCGCCACCCCACGCGAACGGTGGCTGCGGGCGGCGCTGCTATTGGGCGTGCTGGTATGGGTGCAGATGCGCGGCCGGGCGACGAGCGCGGACTACGGGCCGGTCGTCGCCACCTGGCTGGCGGCCATCGCCGCCGCGGCCGTGGCCGCCGCGCCCTGGCCGCTGCCCGCACCGCGGCGGTGGGCGGCCGGGCTGCGGGCGCTGCCGCGCACCGACTGGCTGCTGCTCGGCGGCGTGACGCTGGGGGCGCTGCTGCTGCGCGCCGTCTGGATCAACCACGTCCCCTACGTCTTCGGCGGCGACGAGGGCTCGCAGGCGCTGGCCGCGCTGGACGTGGTGCGGGGCGGGCTGCGCAATCCGTTCGGCACCGGCTGGTTCGCGCTGCCGACGCTGTATTTCTTCTTGCAGGCCGCGGCGATGGCGGTCGGCGGCGAGACGGTGGGCGGCGTGCGGCTGCTGAGCGCGGTCGTCGGGGCGCTGGCCGTACTGGTCACCTACCTGCTGGCGCGGCGGCTGTTCGACCGGACGGTGGCGCTCACGGCGGCCGTGCTGCTGGCGGTGTTCCACTACGCCGTGCTGTACAGCCGCCTGGCGACCGTGCCGATCGCCGACTCACTGCTGATCGTCGCCGCGCTGTACTTCCTCGACCGCGCGCTGGTGGAACGGCGGCCGCTGGACGCGCTGGCCGCGGGCCTGGCGATCGGACTCGGCGAGTACGCCTCGGCCGTCGCCGCGCGGGTGCTGCCGCTCGTGGGCGTCGCCTATCTGTTGTACGCGGCGCTGTGGGACGCCGAGCGCCTGGCGCCGTGCCTGCCGCGCCGCGCGGACTGGCGCCATCTGGCGCCGACGGCTGGCTGGGCCGTGCTAGGCGCGCTGCTGGTGTACCTGCCGCTGCTGGCGCACTACGCCGACTTCCCGACAGAGTACACGGCGCGCGTCGAGCAGGTGAGCATCTTCCGCAGCGGCTGGCTGGCGCACGAGCAGCAGACGACGGGCCAGGGCGCCGTGGCCCTGGTGGCGCAGCACGTCGCGCACGCCGTGCTGCTGCCGATCACAGCGGTGCCGAGCGGCTGGTACATGGGCATCACGCCGACGGTCGCCGTGCCGCTGGCGCTCCTGCCGGCGATCGGCCTGATGGTGGTCACGCTGGGCGCGTGGCGGCGGCGGTATTTCGGGCTGGCGGCGGCCTACTGGAGCATCGCGCTCGTGCTCGGGCTGAGCGACGATCCGGGCCAGCCCCAGCGGTTCGTGATCGTCACGTCGGTGATGGCGGTGATTACGGCGCTCGGCCTGTGCGGCCCGCTGCGGCTGGCGGCCTGGCTGGGCGACCTGCCGCCCGCCGTGACGAACACGGCGCTCGCCGCGGTGCTGCTCGGGCTTGGCGTGTGGAACTTCCAGACGGTGTTCCACAACCCCGATCCGATCGCCTACTACGGCACCGAAAACGGGCTGGTGGCCACGGAGCTAGCATACTACCTGCGCGGCCTGGGGCCGGGCACGACGGTGTACCTGTTCGGGGCGCCCCGCATCTACTACCGCAGCTTCGCGACCGTGCCGTTCATCGCGCCGGGCGCGAACGGCATCGACGTGGAGCAATCCCTGCCTGCGGGCGCCCCGCCGCTGGCCCTCAACGGCCCCACGGTGTTCGCCTTCCTGCCCGAGCGCACGGGCGAGCTACAGCAGGTCCGCGCATGGTACCCCGACGGCGCCTTGCAGCAGATCCGCTCCCCACAGGACGCGCCGGTCCTCACGCTGTACCAGGTGAATGGCTCGTAGCGCGGCCCCATGCTCTCTCCGCGGGCGTGGCGCACCTATAATGGCGGCAGGAGGGCACGACGATGGTAGCGCACGGCGTCCGCTTCAAGGCCGAGGACATCTGGGACGCGCCGGAGGACGGCAACGTCTACGAGGTTATCGACGGGGAGCTGTACGTGACAACGGCACCCGCCTGGCGCCATCAGCGCGCGCTCAATCGGCTCAATGCGCCAATCGCCCACTCCGTCTTCACGCGCGGGCTGGGCGAGGTGGTGACGGCGCCTACCGGCGTTGTGCTAGAGGGCGGCTCGGGCGTCGAGCCGGACCTGCTGTTCCTCTCGCGCGAGCGGCTGCACCTGATTAGCGAGCGGGGCGTCGAGGGCCCGCCCGACCTGGTGGTCGAGGTGCTCTCCCCGAGCACCGAGGCGCGCGACCGCGGCATCAAGATGCGCCGCTACGCGGCGTCTGGCGTCCCGCACTACTGGCTGGTGGACCTGGACGCGCCCGCGCTCGAAGCGTACCGGCTGGGCGCGGAGGGTTACGAGCTGGTCGGTCGCCACGGCCCGGGCAGCCTCTTCCGCCCGGCGCTGTTCCCCGGCCTGGAGATTCCCCTCGACGACCTCTGGTCCTGATCAGCGGCGGCCGAACTCACGTTCGAGCTGGCCGTGGGTGAGGAGCACGGCGGTGGGGCGGCCGTGCGCGCAGGTGCGGCCTAGCTCGGCCTCGTCGAGCTGTTCGAGCAGCGCGCGCATCTCCTCGTGCGAGAGGAGCTGGCCGGCCTTCACGGCGGTCTTGCAGGCCAGCAGCAGGGACAGGCGCTCGCGCCAGTCGGCGGCGTCGGGGTCGTCGGCGGCGTGGGCCGCGCCGCGCTCGGTGGCCTCGGCGGCGAGCGCCTCGAACGTCTCCTGCAGCACGCGGGCGATGGTCGTCGGCTTGAGGGCGGCCGGGATGGCGCGCAGCAGCAGCGTGCGCGGGCCGAAGTCCTCGACGACGAAGCCCAGCTCGCCCAGGTCGGCGCCGCGGTCGCGCAGCGCCTCGGCCTGGGCGGGGCTCAGCTCCACGCTCTGCGGCTCCAACAGGTACTGGATGCGGTCGCGGCGGGCGGCGTTTCGGCGCAGCTGCTCCAGTAGCACCCGCTCGTGGGCCGCGTGCTGGTCCACCAGGTAGAGGCCGGCGTCGCCCTCCGCCGTGATGTAGGTCATCGCGACCTGCCCCAGCACCCGCAGCTGCGCCAGGCGCGGCGAGGTGCTGAGTGCTGCGTGCGGAGTGCTGAGTGAGTCAGTCGCGGCGAGGTCGGCGGCGTCCCAGAGGCCGCGGGGCTGAGCGTCGTCGGGCGCGGCGGGGACGGCGAGGGGGCCGTGGGCGGCAGGGGCCAGCGGCGGGGCGGGGGCGGCGCGACCGGCGCCGGCGAGCAGCGGCACGCCGGCGGCCTCGGCGACGACGGCGCGCACGGCCCGCTGGAGCGCGGCGAACACCGCGCGCTCGCGCAGGAAGCGCACCTCTTGCTTGGTGGGATGGACGTTCACGTCCACCTCGTCGGGCGGCACGTCGATCCAGAGGAGCGCCAGCGGGTGGCGCCCGACCGGCAGTAGCGTGTGGTACGCCTCCTCGACGGCGTAGAGCAGCGTGCGGCTGTAGACCACACGGCCGTTCACGAACAGCGTCAGCCCGCCGCGCGTGCCGCGGTGCAGGGCCGGCGGGCTGACGTAGCCGCGGACGAGTGCTGGGGGCTGAGCGCCGAGTGCTGAGTGCTGAGTGCTGAGCGCATCGTTGACTCCTCCGGTCTGGGGAGGCTCCGGTAGCGCGAGCATGGCGCGGGCGGCGGCGGGGCCGTAGACGGCGGCGAGGGCCTCGCGGGCGTCGCCGCGGCCGGGAGTGCTGAGGACGGGGCGGCCATCCACGCGCAGGTCGAAGCGCACGTCGGGCCGGCCGAGGGCGAGCTGGGTGACGACGTGGGCGACGTGGCCGGCCTCGGTGCTGCGCGCCTTCAGGAACTTGCGGCGGGCGGGCAGCTGGCCGAAGAGGCGCTCCACCGTGATCGTGGTGCCGGGCGCGCGCGCCGCGGCGCGCTGCTCGACGACCGCGCCGTAGGCCAGGCGCAGCAGCGTGGCGGCGGGCGCGTCGGCCGGGCGGGTGAGGAAGCTCACCTCGGCGACGGCGGCGATGCTGGGCAGCGCCTCGCCGCGGAAGCCGAGGGTGGTCAGGCGGTCGAGGTCGGCGAGGTCGGCGAGCTTGCTGGTGGCGTGCCGCGCGAAGGCGAGGGGCACCTCGGCGGCGGGCACGCCCGCGCCGTCGTCGGCCACGCGCAGCAGCTCGACGCCGCCGCCCGCGACCTCCACGCTGACGCTGCGCGCGCCGGCGTCGAGAGCGTTCTCCAGCAGCTCCTTGGCGACGGAGGCGGGGCGCTCGACCACCTCGCCGGCGGCGATGCGGGCGGCGACGGTCAGCGGCAGGACGCGGATCGGCATGGCGGGCGCTCCCGGTCGCGGCGCGTGACGCGCTCGGAGGCTGCCCACCGCCGCGCGGCCATTGTAGCACGGCTGTTCGGGCCGAGGCGCAGGCTGTGGCGCGGCTGCAACCCCGCCTAGTCGTGCCGGCGAACTCGCCGAATCAGGCGGCGGGCGGGGCGCTGCCGCGCATGGCGACGGCGCGCTCGGCGGCCTCGCCATCGGCGGCGGCCGGGGCGGGCGGGGCCATCGCCTCGACGGGCGGGCCGCCGCGCTCGTAGCGCTTGAGCGGCAGCTCGGGCACGAACAGCGCCGCCACCGTGCCGAGCGTCAGCAGCACCGCGCCGGCCAGGAACACCTCGTGCAGCGCCGTCGCCAGGCCGAGGCGCGTGGCGTCGAGGACCGCGGCGAAGGCATCGGCGCCGCCGGGGCCCAGCGCGGCCATGCCCCGCCGAATCTGCGCCAGCGCCTCGGGGTTCACCAGCGCCTGCGGGTTGTCGAAGCGCGCCAGCCACTCGGGCGGCACGGTCGCGGCCACGTCGGGCGCCAGCGCGTCGTGGAAGGCGGGCGTGAAGCGCGTCACGAGCACGCTGCCGAAGACGGCCACGCCGAGGGTGGCGCCGATCTGACGGCAGAACTGCGTGAGCGACGTGACCACGCCGATCTGGCGCAGGCCGATCGCGTTCTGGGCGGCGACCACGAACACCGGGAAGGTACAGCCGATGCCGAGGCCGACGATTAGCATGTTGCGCAGGATCGTGGCGTAGTCGGCGTCGGCCGGCATGACGGCGAGCAGGAACAGGCCGACGGTGCCCACGGCCAGGCCGCCGACGCCCATCGCCTTGTAGCGCCCGGTGCGGCTGACGATCTGGCCGGCGCCGATGCTCGCGCCGAACATCGCCACCATCATCGGCGCCAGCACGCTGCCGCTGGTGGTGGCGCTGGTGCCCATGACGGCCTGGATGAACAGCGGCAGGTAGACGATAACGCCGAACATGCCCACCGACATCAGGCTAGACGCAACGATCGACATCGTGACGACGCGGTTCTTGAACAGGTCGAGCGGGATGATCGGCTCGGCCGCGCGTGACTCGATCACGAGCAGGCTGCCGAGCATGAGCGCGGCCAGCGCCAGCAGCCCGAGCACCTGCGGCGAGGCCCACGGGTAGTCGTGGCCGCCCCAGGTGAGCGCGAGCAGCAGCGGCACGACGCCCAGCACGAGCGTGGTGGCGCCCCAGTAGTCGACGCCGCCCCGCGCGTGGCCCGTGCGCACGTCGGTGAAGGCGAGCCACAGCACCGCGAAGGCGATCAGCCCGACGGGCACGTTCACGTAGAACACCCAGCGCCAGGTGAGGTTGTCGGTCAGGTAGCCGCCGAGCAGCGGCCCGGCGACGCTGGCGAAGCCGAACACGGCGCTGAAAATGCCCTGCACCTTGCCGCGCTCGGCCGGCGGGAAGAGGATGGAGATCACGGTGAAGATCGTCCCCATCAGCACGCCGGCGCCCAGGCCCTGGAGGCCGCGGAAGAGGCTAAGCTGCACCATGTCCTGGCTCAGCCCGCAGAGCATGGAGGCGCCGAGGAAGAAGGCCACGCCGCCCACCAGGAAGACCTTGCGGCCGTACATGTCCGATAGCTTGCCGACGATCGGCACGACGGCGGTGCTGGCGAGCATGTAGGCGGTGGTAACCCAGGCGTAGTGGTCGAAGCCGTTCAGCTCGGCGATGATGCGCGGCATGGCGGTGCCGACGATGGTCTGGTCGAGCGCGGCCAGCAACATCGCCAGCACGAGGCCGGCCATCGTGAGCCAGAGGCGCCGGCGCGGCAGCGCCGGGAAAGTCGTCGAATGCATGCGCTCCAGGGCTCCTTTCGGGCTGCGGGACTGGGCAACAGGCGGGCGCGGCACGCGGCGCCCGTGGACCGGCGGGGTCGGGTCCGAGCACGACCCGGCACGCAGCGTCCTCATACCGGCCCCGCGGCGGCCGGCAGGGCGCTGCCAGCGGCGCCCCCACAGCGGCCGGGCGGGTCTACGCGCGGCGGGTCAGACGGCGGCCGCGGGCAGCGGCTCGGCCGTGCGCTCGGCGGCGGCGGCCAGCGCCTCCAGCGCCGCGGCCACCTGAGCGCGGCTGAGCGGCGCCGTATCGAGGGCGGCGACGACCGCGGCGAAGCGCTCGCGGCGGGCCACGACGAGCTGCTCGACGGCGGCGCGGCCGCGCGGCGTGGGCACGAGCCAGGTGACGCGGCGGTCGTGCGGGTCCTCCTCCCGGCGGACGTAGCCCTCGCCGACGAGCCGGTCCACGAGCTGCGAGACGGCCGACGGACCGATGCTCATGGCCTGTGCGACCTCGCGCCCGCTGGCGCGGCCCCGGGCGTGGAGCAGCGCCAGCGCCTTGAGCTGCGCCATCGTCAGCTCGGTCTCCACCCACGACTCGGTGAGCAGCGGGCACAGCGCCCGCATGAGCCGCGCGAACGCGGCCCCGACCGGCTCGGGCTCGCTCGGCGTCACGGCGCCTCCAGTCTGGTAGCGGCCACGCCCATCACTTAAACGACCTGCACAGTTTAGCGAACGTGAACGATCCGTCACAAGCGCGCGAACGTCACAATCGCATGGAACCGAGGAGGAGCCCACAAGGCGATGGGGCACGAGTCCCCGCCCGGCGACTGGGCGGCGGGCGGGGGGCTGGGAGAAGGGTACTCGGGCCGGGAGGACGGCGGGACGTTCGGGCAGGGCGGGGCGGGCGGTTCGTCCTATCGAAGCGCGGGCGGCCGGCCGTACACTGGCTGCGTGAGACGGGCTAGCGGCTCGCAGGGAGGGCGCCGATGATTAGAGTGTCACGGCTGGACGGCACGGAGTTCGTGGTGAACGCCGAGCTGATCCAGCTGATCGAAACGACGCCGGACACGGTGCTCTCGCTGACTGATGGCGCGAAGTTCATCGTCCGCGAGCCGCTCGACGAGGTCGTCGCCCGCGTGATCGCCTACCGGCGGCGCGCGTACGCGGCGCTCCCCGTCCACGGGATGCCCGACCCGCCGGCGTAAGGGTAGGGAGCGGAGCAGCCATGGACAAGGCAACCGCGCCGGGGCTGGCGCTGGCCATCGTCGCCCTCTTGCTGTCGGTCATTCTGGAGGGCGGCTCGCCCGCGGCGCTGGTGAACGTGCCGGCGGCGGTGCTCGTGTTCGGCGGCACGATCGGCGTCTCGATGATGTCGTTTCCGTTCGACGCCGTCATGGGCATGCCGAAGTTCTTGCCCCAGGCGTTCTTCGACAAGGTGCCGAACCCGGCGGATACGGTCGAGGTGTTCGTGAAGCTGGCCGACAAGGCGCGGCGAGAGGGCTTGCTGGCGCTGGAGCAGGAGACCGATGGGCTGGACCCCTTCATCAAGAAGGGGGTGATGATGGTCGTCGATGGCGCCGACCCGTCGCTGGTGCGCGAGGTGCTGGAGGCGGAGATCGCGGCGACTGAGCAGCGCCACAAGCGGGGCAGCGGCTTGCTGGAGGCGATGGGGGGGTTCGCGCCGACGATGGGCATCATCGGCACGGTGATGGGCCTGGTGAACGTGCTCGGCCACCTGGACAACCCGGACGAGCTGGGCCACTCGATCGCCACGGCGTTCATCGCCACGCTGTACGGGGTGGCGTCGGCGAACGTGCTGTGGCTGCCGCTGGGCAACAAGCTGAAGAACAAGAGCGCCGAGGAGACCTGGGTCCGCGAGCTGGCGGTGGAGGGGATCCTCAGCGTGCAGGCGGGCGACAACCCGCGGGTGGTGCGGCAGAAGCTGGAGGCGCAGCTGGCGCCGAGCCAGCGCGGCGCGGCGGCGAAGGCCAGCGGCGCCGGCGAGCGGGCGGGCGAGCGCGCGGCCGCGCCGGCGGGAGGCTAGCGCACCGTGGCCGGGCGGCGGAAGAAGCCCCACGAGGGCGGCCACGAGAACGCCGAGCGCTGGCTGCTGACGTACGCGGACCTGATCACGCTGCTGATGGTGTTCTTCGTGGTGATGTACTCGCTGGGCCGCGCCGACGTGGCGAAGTTCGCGCGCTTGCAGGCCGCACTCCAGCGGGCGTTCAACGTCGAGGTGCTGAAGGGCAGCGTGCCGACCAGCCTGAAGGGCGAGGACGGCGCGGGCGACCCCAGCTCGATCCTGGACGGCGGCTCGTCGCTACCGCAGGAGGCGGCGGATAGCCAGCTCATCGGCACGGTGGAGGACCTGCGCCGGGCGCTGAACCAGCTGCCCCCGCCCGTGCAGGCGCGGGCGCAAGTGGACGTCGGCACGACCGCCGACGGCGTGGTGATCAGCCTGGCGGGGAACGTGCTGTTCGACTCGGGAAAGGCCGACCTGCGGCCGGAGGGCCTGAAGCTGCTGGACACGCTGGCGAATCGGCTGCGGGTCATGCCGAATGACCTGCGCATCGAGGGACACACGGACGACACGCCGATCAGCACGCCGCTGTATCCGTCGAACTGGGAGCTGTCGGCGGCGCGGGCGACGAGCGTGGCGCGCTACCTGAGCGAGCGCGGCGGCATCGCGCCGGCGCGGCTGACGGCGGCCGGCTACGGCGAGTTTCGGCCGGCGGCGCCGAACACGACGCGCGAGGGGCGCGCGCGCAACCGCCGCGTGGACATCGTGATCCTGAACGCGCCCGCGTCGGCCACCACGGCCGGCAGCGGAGCCTTGGCCCAGCCCGGAGGACTCCATTGAAGAAGCTGCTGTTCCCGATCTTGCTGGTCGTCGGGGGGCTCGCCCTGGGGGCTGGCGGGTTCTTCGGCGCGTCGAAGGTGCTGGGCAAGGGGGAGACGGCCGCGCCGCCGTGGAACCCGCAGCCGGGCGACGGGATTGGCTACGTCACGAAGGAGCGGGTGGTGAACCTGGCCGACCCGGGGGCGATGCGCTACTTGAAGACGACGGTCGTCATCGAGCTGGCGTCGTCGGCGAAGAAGGGGCCGGCGCCGAAGGGCGAGGAGTACAAGAAGGCCCAGGACGAGCTGGCGAAGGAGCTGAAGGGCAAGGCGGCCATCGTGGACGACACGATCAACACTTTGCTCGGCTCGAAGACGAGCGCCGAGCTAACCCGGCCCGACGGGCGCGAGCACCTGAAGGACGAGCTGAAAGAGCGGCTCCAGGAGCCGCTGGACGAGTACAAGATCCTGGCGATCTACTTTACCGACTTCATCATTCAATAACCGCCACGGCGAGCGAAGATGAGCGACAAGCTGCTCTCCCAACAAGAGATCGAGGCGCTCATGTCGAGCCTGACCGTCGAGCCGGACGAGCCGGCGGCGGCCACGGCGACGGATGCCTATCACGCGGTCGCGTCGCGGCCGGTGAAGCTGTACGACTTCCGCCGGCCGGACAAGTTCTCGAAGGAGCACCTGCGCGCGCTGCGGATCACCCACGAGTCGTTCGCGCGGGGGCTGGCCTCGGCGCTGGCGTCGTACCTGCGCAGCGCAATCCAGATCCGGCTGACGATGGTGGAGCAGGCGACCTACGACGAGTACATCCGGTCGTTGCCCACGCCGACGGTGATGTACGTCGTCTCGCCGCAGCCGCTGCCGGGGAACATGGTGATCGAGATGAACCTGCCGGTGGCGCGGGTGATCCTCGACCGCCTGCTGGGCGGCAGCGGCTCGGCGCAGAGCGCCAGCGGCGAGATGACCGAGATCGAGATGGCGCTCCTGAAAACGGTGGGCGGGCTGCTGATCAGCAACCTGCGCGACGCCTGGAGCAACGTGGCGAGCCTGCAGCCCACCGTGCAGGAGCCGACGCTCAGCCCCGAGTTCGTGCAGGTGACGCTGCCCACCGAGACGACGGTCATGCTGGTATTCGAGATCAGCCTGTTCCAGACGACGGGCACGCTCAGCCTGTGCATCCCGCACCCGGTCTTGCAGCCGGTGATGGAGAGCCTGACGTCGCAGGTGTGGTCGGCGGGCGCGGCGCGCCCGGAGACGGCGGAGCCGACGCTGACGCGTCCCGAGCGGCTGAACCCGGTGGCGCTGCCGCTCACCGTCGAGCTGGGCAGCGTGGGGCTGAGCCTCCGCGACCTGCTGGCGCTGACGGAGGGGCAGGTCATCAAGCTGGACACCCCCGCCAACGGCAGCCTGGCCGTGCGCGTGGGGCAGCACGTGAAGTTCAACGCGCGCCCCGGGCTGGCCGGGAAGAACCTCGCCGTGCAGATCACGGGGGTGCGTGGCTAAGCACTCGGCCAGGGATAGCGTGTAGGTTTGGCGAAGCCAGACATGCACACCCACCTGGGCCGTCCGCTTAGGGGCAGACGATGCTACATTCCTAGAGGGTGGTCGTACTCATCCGGTAGCAATTCATGACGGACGAGGGACGAGGGGAGCGGCGATGGCGGACGAGCAGGGACTGAGCGGCGACGAGCCGGAGCTGCTGGGCGACGAGCCGGCGGCGGTGGGCGCCGGGGCTGCCGCGGGCGCGGAGGCGTTGTTCGCGGCCGCCGCGGCGGGCGGGTCGGCGCTGGGCGCGCCCGAGTTCCGGCCGCTGGCGGGCGAGAGCGCGGCGGGCGAGGGCGCCGGGATCGACCTGCTGCTCGACGTGGCGCTGGAGGTGAGCGTCGAGCTGGGGCGCACGCGCATGACGATCGGCGAGCTGCTGGCGCTGCGGCCGGGCTCGGTGATCGAGCTGGACAAGCTGGCGGGGGAGCCGGCGGACATCCTGGTGAATGGCACGCGAATCGCGCGCGGCGAAGTCGTGGTCGTGGACGAGAAATTTGGCGTGCGGGTCCTGGAGATCGTGTCGCCGGCGAAGCGCCTGGCGACGATGGGATGACGATGCGCGCACACCGCCCCGCGCTCGCCGTGCTGCTGATCGGGCTCGCGCTGCTCGGGCGCCTCGGACTGGCGGCCCCCGTGGCCCAGGCGATGCCGGCCGCGGCTGCCGTGGCCGCGCGCCCGGCGCCGGCCGGGGTGTTGGCCCAGGCGTCCGACGACGCGGCGGTGACTAGCGAGTCGGCTACCGACGCGACCGCCCTGGAGGATCCGACGCCGGCCGGGACGACCGGCGTCGAGAGTGCGACGGCCGGCGAGGCCGCGGGCGAGGCGGCGGCCGTGGACGAGTCCCCCGCGGGTGAAGCTCCGCCCGGCGCGGCGTCGGCAGCGACTGCCGTGCCCGCGGCGCCCGCGCCTGGCGTGAGCGAGGCGCCGAACGCGCCGCCGCCGGCGCCGACTGTGCCGGCGGCGGCCCCCGCTCACCCCGCGGCGTCGGAGCCGCTTGACTTCCCCGGCGCGGCGGTGGACGTGACGCTGAAGCTGGTGGCGGTGCTCGCGCTAGCTTACGTCACGTTATGGCTGATCAAGCGCTACAGCCTGGGGGCGACGCTCGGCAAGCGGTCGGGGTCGCTCCAAGTGATCGAGTCCACCACGCTGGCGCCCAATCGCTCCATCTACCTCGTGAACGTGGAGGGGCGGCGCTTGCTGTTGGGCGTAACTAGCTCGCAGATCACGACGCTGGCGGCCTGGGACGGCGACGGCGTCCCCCAGTCCGTCCCCGCCCCGACCCCCGCGACCGCCCCAGCGGCGCTCGACGAGCCGTTCGCGGCCAAGTAGCCCGCGGCGGTCCAGGTGCCGATAGCGCTTCCGCGGTCCATGCTGAGCCCCCCGCGGAGCCATCGTGGCGTCCGCGAGTCCGGGTCCAACTATGGTGCGGGGCAGCCTATGCTCGTCGCCCTCCGCTCCTTGCGGTGGAAGTCAGACAGTCTCCCGTCGAAAGCGGTCTGGCCTCGCGCAGCTTTCAGGTTCATCGAGCCGCTCGCGCCGCCGGGTGGCGAGGGACAACCCCCCGTCCTACCCTACATCTCCTCGTCGCCGGCTCAGACGCCGGGCACACCACGGCGAGACGCCGCCGAGGACGCCGTCCGGGGCAGGGGATGAGGGTACCGAGGTACCGGCCGCGTTGGGCCTTTCGGCAGGGACGGTCGGGCCCCTAGCGTCTGTTGGCAACGGCCCGGCCGGCCGTACGATTGCTGTGACCCTGCGAGAGAGATGGGACACAGCATGCGACAGCAATCACGGCCCGCTCCCCCGACCCGTCCCGTGGCTTCGACGACGGCGGCCCACAGTGGCGGCCACCCGCGCCGGCTCGGCACCGCGCTCGGGCTGGCGCTGCTCGCCGTGCTCGCCGGGGGCTGCACGAGCGCGCAGCAGGGCCTGCCGTCGGTGCAGGTGCAGATGGGTAGCGGCCAGGGCGACCAGGCCACGATGGGCGTGCAGCTCCTGCTGCTGCTCACCGTGCTCAGCCTCGTGCCGGCCGTGCTGATGATGGTCACCTCGTTCGTGCGCATTGCCATCGTGCTGTCGTTTGCGCGCAGCGCGATCGGCGTGGCGCAGATGCCGCCGAACCAGATCTTGCTGGGCCTGGCGCTCTTCCTGACGGTGTTCGTGATGGCGCCGGTGTGGACGACGATCAACGACCAGGCGGTACAGCCGTACCTGCGCAACGAGGTCACGCTGGACCAGGCGTACCAGCGCGCGGAGCAGCCGCTGCGCGCGTTCATGCTGCGGCAGACGCGCGAGAAGGACCTGGCGCTGTTCGTGAACCTGGGCAACCTGCCGCAGCCGGACACCGAGGCGGACATCCCGACCTACGCGCTGATTCCGTCGTTCATGATCAGCGAGCTGAAGACCTCGTTCCAGATGGGCTTCATCATCCTGCTGCCGTTCCTCGTGATCGACATGGTCGTGTCGAGCACGCTGATGGCAATGGGCATGATGATGCTGCCGCCGGCGACGATCTCGCTGCCGTTCAAGGTGCTGCTGTTCGTGATGGCGGATGGCTGGCACCTGATCGTGAAGTCGCTGGTCACCAGCTTTATGTAGTCCAACGGCGGGTGGCTGTGGGGGGCACCCCCACACCCCCGGGACTAAGAGGAAACGAGGGGATGTGGGGGGACACCCCCCACATCCCCCGCCAGGGGACACCCCTGGACCCCGGGAGCGGAGAGTGCGGCGATGACGGAGATGGGGGCGCTGGAGCTGGGGCGCGACGCGCTGATGATGACGCTGCTGCTGTCGGCGCCGGTGCTGCTGGCGGCGCTCGTGGTCGGGCTGGTGGTGAGCATCGTGCAGGCGCTGACGCAGATCAACGAGTCGACGCTGAGCTTCGTGCCGAAGATCCTGGCGGTGTTCGGCGCGCTGGCGATCACCGGCGGCTGGCTGATGAGCACGATGCTGGGCTACACGGTGGGGCTGTTCAACTCGCTCCCCCAGATGGTGCGGTAGGCGGAGCGCGGACGTGACGGACACGGTACAGCTCGTGAACTTCTCGGGGGCGTACTTCAGCCGGCTGCTGCTCGCGGCGGTGCGCGTCCTGGCCGCGATCGGCATCAACCCGCTGCTCGGCTCGGCGCGCGTGCCGCTGCCCGGCCGCATCGGGCTCGGGCTGTTCATCACGCTGGTGCTGTTCCCGCCCGGCGGACCGGGGGCGAACGAGCCGGTGGCGATCGGGCCGGGTGAGATCGCGGGCGAGCTGCTGGTGGGCCTGCTGGCCGGGTTCGCGGTCACGCTGATCTTCGCGACGGTCCAGTTCGCGGCGTCGCTGATCGGCGTGCAGGGCGGTTTCGGCTTCGGCGCGACGATCGACCCGCATGCCGACCTGGGCCAGAAGACGCTGGAGCAATTCTTCACCACGTTCGCGATGGTGATCTTCCTGCAGATCAACGGCCATCACCTGTTCCTGGCCGGGCTGTACGAGCTGTTCGGCGCGGTGCCGCTGGGCGGCGCGACGCTGGCGGGCGGCACCGTCGAGCAGCTCACGGCGCTGACCGCGGCGCTGTTCGGGGCGGCGGTAAAGATGGCGCTGCCGGTGATCGCGGCGCTGCTGCTGGCCGACCTGGGGCTGGCGGTGCTGGCGCGGGTGGCGCCACAGCTCAACCTGTTCGCGATCGGGCTGCCGGCGAAGATCCTGATCGGGCTGGGCGCGCTGGTGGTGGCGCTGCCGGTGATCCTGCCGCGGCTAGAGGCGCTGATTCACGCGCTGCCGCAGGCGATGTTGAGTTTGGCGGGGTAAGAGGGGGAGTGGGGGACACCCCCACCCCCCCGGAAAGAGGAAGAGGAGGGGTAGGTGGGGGGACACCCCCCACGCCCCCCGGCCGGGTGTGGCGCGGCATACTGCGAGCGCCACTCCCCCTGCACCCCCGGGGACGACGCGGGGAGGGCGTAGGCCCCCGGTAGGGGAGCGGCCCTGCACCCCTGGGACGAGGTTAGGAGGGGACGTGGCGGCTGGCGAGCGTACCGAGGCGGCGACCCCCCGGCGGCTCAAGGAGCTGCGGGACAAGGGGCGCGTCGTCCGCAGCGCCGACCTGGCGATGGCCGGGGGGCTGCTGGCGGGGTTCGTGGTGCTGCAGAGCTTCGGCGGCGCCGCGGCGGCCGAACTGCGGGGCGAGATGGAGCGCCAGTTCAGCACGCTGCTGCGGCCGGACTTCACGGATGCCGCGCTCGCTGATCTGTGGCTGAACACCGGGATGCTGTTCTTCCGGATCATCGCGCCGCTGGTGGCGCTGACGGTCGTGGGCGTGGTGCTGAACGTCGGGCAGACGGGGCTAGCGCTGAGCGGCCGCGGGCTGACGCCGCAGTTCAGCCGCCTGAACCCGCTGGCCGCGGTGCAGCGGCTGTTCTCGCTCCACGGCCTGGTCGAGCTGGGCAAGACGCTGCTGAAGGCGGGGCTCGTGGCGTTCGTGCTCTACCAGGTCTATACGGAGAGCGTGCCGGAGCTGGCGATGCTCGCGGCCGGCGACCTGCGGGCGACGGCACCGCAGCTCGCGGCGCTGGCGATGCGGGTGGGGCTGACGGCGGGCGCGGTGCTGCTCGGGCTGGGCATCCTGGACTACGGCTACCAGCGCTGGGACTTCATCCGCAGCAGCCGCATGTCGAAGGACGAGATCCGCGAGGAGCTGAAGCAGACGGAAGGCGACCCCAAGATCAAGGGCCGCATCCGGCAGCTCCAGCGCAAGCTGGCGCGGCGCCGCATGATGCAGGAGGTGCCCAAGGCCGACGTGGTCGTCACGAACCCCACGCACCTGGCCGTTGCGCTAGCGTACCGGCCGGGCGAGATGGGCGCGCCGCGCGTGGTGGCCAAGGGCGCCGACGCGGTGGCGCAGCGGATCAAGGAGATCGCCCGCGCGCACGACGTGCCGGTGCTGGAGGACAAGCCGCTGGCCCGCGCGCTGTACGCGGCGGTCGAGATCGGCACCGAGATTCCCATTGAGCTGTTCCAGGCGGTGGCCGAGGTGCTGGCGTACATCTACGCCCTCAAGGGCAAGGGGGTAGGGGCTAGGGGATAGGGAGTAGGGGACGGAGAGATGCTTCCGACCCCTATCCTCTATTCCCTACCACCTAGCCCCTGGGAGATGACATGGCAGTGGTGAACGCGCCCGCGGCGGCGAGCGGCCGGCTCGGTCGGCTGATGCAATACAGCGACATCCTGCTGGCGGTCGGCGTGGCGATGATCCTCGGCATGATGATCATCCCGCTGCCCGAGGGCGTGCTGGACGTGCTGATCGTCACGAACGTGTCGCTCGCCATGGTGATGCTGCTCGTGTCGATGTACATCACCGAGCCGCTCCAGTTCTCGTCGTTCCCGTCGATCCTGCTGCTGGCGACGCTGTTCCGCCTGGGCCTGAACATCTCGGCCAGCCGCCTGATCCTGCTGCACGGCCACGCGGGCGAGGTCATCGCCAGCTTCGGCCAGTTCGTCGTCGGCGGCAACTACGTCGTGGGCGTGGTGATCTTCCTGATCCTGATCGTGATCCAGTTCGTGGTCATCACGAACGGCGCCGGGCGCGTGGCGGAGGTGGCCGCGCGCTTCACGCTCGACTCGATGCCGGGCAAGCAGATGAGCATCGACGCCGACCTGAACGCCGGCGCGATCGACGAGGCGACCGCGCGGGCGCGGCGCCGCGCCGTGCAGCAGGAGGCTGACTTCTACGGCGCGATGGACGGCGCCAGCAAGTTCGTGAAGGGCGACGCCATCGCGGGCGTCGTGATCATCCTGGTCAACATCATCGGCGGCATCGTGATCGGCGTGTTCCAGCTCGGCATCCCGATCGGCCAGGCGCTGGGCACCTACACGCTGCTGACCGTCGGCGACGGCTTGGTGTCGCAGATCCCGGCGATCCTGATCTCGACGGCGACGGGCATCATCGTGACCCGTGCCGCGTCGGACGGCAACCTGGGCCGGGACATCGCCGCCCAGGTGCTCGCCAACCCGCGGGCGCTATTCATGACCTCGGGCGCGCTGGGGGCGCTGGCGCTAGTGCCGGGGCTGCCGAAGCTGCCGATGTTCCTGATGGCCGGCGCCATCGCCGGCGCGGCCGTGCTGGTGCGCAACCACGCGCGGGCCCAGGCGAGCGCGGAGACGGCGCTGGCGCCGGCCCCGAGCACGAGCGGCGAGCCGGAGAACGTTCACAAGTACCTGCGCGTCGATCCGATCGAGGTGGAGATCGGCTACGCGCTGATCCCGCTGACGGACGCGGAGCAGGGCGGCACGCTGCTGGGCCGCGTGACGCTCATCCGCCGCCAAGTGGCGCTCGACCTGGGCATCGTCCTGCCGACGATCCGCATCCGCGACAACGCGGAGCTAGGGCCGAACCAGTACACGATCAAGCTGCGCGGCGTGCCGGTGGCGACCGGCGAGGTGCGGCCGCGCTGGCTGCTGGCGATGAACCCGGGCATGGTCGAGCAGGAGATCGACGGCATCCCCGCCGTCGAGCCGGCCTTTGGGCTGCCCGCGGTGTGGATCAACGCCGCCGAGCGCGAGCGCGCGGAGGTGCTGGGCTACACGGTGGTCGATCCGCCGTCGGTCATCATCACCCACCTGTCCGAGGTGATCCGCGCGCACGCGGCGACGATCCTGTCGCGCCAGGACGTGCAGACCCTGCTCGACCACGTGAAGGAGGAGCATCCCGCGCTGGTGAACGAGCTGGTGCCGGCCGTGCTGACGCTGGGCCAGGTGCAGCGCGTGCTGCAGAACCTGCTGCGCGAGCGCGTCTCGATCCGCGACCTCGTGACCGTCCTGGAGGCGATCACCGACCAGGCGAGTGTGACGCACGACGCCGACGCGCTGAGCGAGCACGTGCGGCAGGCGCTCGCGCGCCAGATCACCCGCCAGTACGCCGCCGAGGACGGCCGGCTGTCGGTTATCACCCTTGCGCCGGCGTGGCAGCAAGAGCTAGCCAAGAACGTCATCCAGACCGAGCGCGGCCCGAGCCTGCACGTCGAGCCGGGCGTCGCGCAGAGCTTCCTGCTCCGCATCCGCGAGGCGATGGAGCGACTGGCCGCGTCGGGCCACCAGCCGATCATCCTCTGCCCGGCGCGGCTGCGCCTGCCGCTGCGGCGTTTCACGGAGCTAGCGCTGCCGAGTGTCGTCATCCTGGCCTACAGCGAGATCAGCGCGGGCACCGAGGTGATCACCCGGGAGACGGTGGATGGGGGTGCGGCATGATGGCGGTCGAGCGAATCCCGCTGGAGCGCGGGCAGCAGGTGATGCTGCGGGTGGACGAGAGCGACGGCGCCCGCTGGTTCCCGACCCGCGTAATGGGGCGCGAGGACGACACCGTCTGGGTGGGCGCACCGCCGCACGACCCCGCGGGCGCGCTGGCGGTGGGCGAGGAGGTGAGCTTCCGCACCTGGCGCGCGACCGACGCGCTGTACGCGGTGCGCGCGGAGATCGTCGCCGTCGAGCGCGGCGCGCAGGCGTGCGTCGGCGTGTGGGTGTTCGAGGGCGAGCGCATCCAGCGGCGCGAGTACTTCCGGGTGCCGTGCTGGACGGTGCTCAAGGGCGCGACGGTCATCGCGCCCGACGGGGAGGAGCAGCGGCCGCGCCTGTTGCTGGCCGATCTGAGCGCGAGCGGCCTGGGGCTGCGCAGCGCGGCGCCGCTGGCGCTGGGATCGGAGCTGCGGCTGGACCTGAGCCTGCCCGACAACGGAGACGTCGTGCCCGTGCGGGCGTCGATCGTGCGCGCCGAGGCGTCGCGCGACCACGCCGAGTACCCGTGGGAGTGCGGCGCGATGTTCACCGACGTGGCGACGGTCGTGCGCGAGCGCATTATCCGCCACGCCATTCGCTACCAGCTCGAGCAGCTACGCCGAGGAGTGGTCTAATGCTGGCGCCGACGCGACCGCTGACCGAGTACCTGTTCCCGCTCGTGCTCGGCGTGTTCCTGACGCTGTACGTGATGGGCCTGGTGGCGGGTACCGAGCCGGAGATGGCCCTGGTCCGCGCCACGGGCGGCGCAGTGCTGCTGGCGGTGCTGGGGCGCGTGGCCCGCGGCATCGTCGAGGCCGCCCCCCCGCCGGCGCCGGCCGCCGCCAGGCCCGACGCGCGCGGCCAGCGGCTGGACGTGGCCATCGACGACGACACGTCGGCGGCCGACGAAGGGATTGGGGAATAGGGGATGGCGGATAGGGGACGGGAGATAGGGGCGGCCCGTACCCCCCGGTCCCTGCCCCCCATCCCCTAGCTAGGAGAGGTGGCAACCATGCAAACGGCCCAGGGCCCCACGGATTGGGAGCAGTTTTACGACCGGCGCGACCCGGTGCTGCGGGAGCAGCTCATTCTCCAGTACGCGCCGCTGGTGAAGTACGTCGTCGGACGGATGGCGGTGAGCCTGCCCGGCGTGCTGAACCACGAGGACCTGCTGAGCTACGGCACCATCGGGCTCATCCAGGCGGTGGACCGCTTCGACCCGTCGCACGGCGTGAAGTTCGAGACCTACGCGATCCAGCGCATCCGCGGCGCGATCATCGACGCCGTGCGCGGGTTGCAGCCGCGCTCACGCGACACCTACCGCCGCGCGCGCGAGCTGGAGGACGCTTACGACCAGCTGACGCAGCAGCTCGGCCGGACGCCCGAGGACGAGGAGGTGACCGAGCAGCTGGGCCTGACCCTGGCGGAGTTTCGCAACCGGCTGGCGGAGGCGAGCACGACCATCGTGTCGCTGGACACGCCGATCGGCGAGGAGGGCGAGCACCTGACGCTGGCCGACCAGCTCGCGGCCGAGGGGCCGGGGGATATCGGCTCGCAGGTGGAGCGGCAGGAGCTGTTCCGCAACCTGGTGGCGGCGATCGAAGAGCTGTCCGAGCGCGACCGCCTGGTAATCACCCTATATTACTACGAGGAGCTGACACTCAAAGAGATCAGCGAGGTAATAGGGGTATCGACCTCGCGGGTCAGCCAGCTTCACGCCGCAGCGGTGTTCAAGCTGCGGAGCGCGCTGCGCGCCGCGCGGCTGGTGCCGGCCTAGAGGAGGCGAGCGAGTGCTGTTGGGAGGACGAGTGGTGGAACGCGGAAGTTTGCTCAGCCTGCCGCTGCGGGCGCTGGTGCTCGGGCTCGCCCTGACGCTCGGCCTGCCGGCCGCGCCGTCGGCCGCGAACGGCACGCCGTTCAACGTGGTGCTCTCGTATCTGAACGGCGTGTCGACGTGGGGGCCGACGAGCGCCTCGGGCGTGGCCGAGATCGCGACCCGCGACGGCGAGGTGCGGCTGAGCGCCACCGGCCTCCCCCACCTGAGCGGCGAGCAATACGTCGTCTGGATCGTGGACACGGCCCAGGGGGTGCGGCAGCCGCTGGCCAGCTTCAACAGCGACGGCAGCGTGGCGCGGGTGGACGAGGTGCTGCCGGAGTCGATCCCCGAGCGGGACTGGGACATCGTGCTGGTGAGCGTGGAGACGGAGGGCAGTCGGCCGACGACGCCCAGCAGCCGCCACTCGATCGCCGGCCGCATCCAGCCGCCGGCGACGAGCCAGGGCCAGCCGGCGGAGCTGCCGCGGACCGGCGGGCCGCCGACGGTGCCCGAGGGAGCGCCGGGGACCGGCTCGATCCCCTTCGTCGTGTTCTTCGGCGCGCTGCTCTGCCTGGTGATTGGCGGGGCGCTCGGCTTCGGCCTGGCGCGGTTCGCCGCGAGGAGGTCCACCCCATGATTCGCGGACTATACACCGCCGTGTCGGGCATGGTCGCCACGGCGCGTCGGATGGAGGTCGCCACCAATAACCTGAGCAACGCCGAGACAGTCGGCTACAAGCAGGAGCGGACGGCGGGCGCGGCGTTCGATGAGCAGCTGGTGGCGCGGCTCACCGCGCAGAGCGGCCGGGACCTCGGCCGGCTGACGCTGGCGAACGTACCGCAGGTGCCGCTGCTGGATCTGGGCCAGGGCGCGCTCCAGGCGACCGACCGACCGCTGGACGTGGCGCTGGAGGGGCCGGGCTTCCTGGCGGTGGACACGGCGCAGGGCACGCGCTACACCCGCGACGGCAGCCTGACGCGCGACGCGGACGGCTACCTGACCACGCAGGCGGGCGCGCGGGTGTTGGGCGAGTACGGCCCGATCCAGGTGGGTGGCGGCGCCGTCACGATCGACGCGGACGGCACGGTGCGCGCCGGCGACGCGGCGATCGACCGCTTGCAGGTGGTCGAGTTCGGGCCGGACGACGTGCTGGAGCGCGTGGGGCGGAACGAGCTGGTACCACAGCAGCGCGACCTCCAGCCGCAGCCGGCCGTCGCGACCACGGTGCGCCAGGGGTACGTCGAGGCGTCGAACGTGGACGTGACGGGGGTGCTGACGACGACGCTGGGGCTGCAACGGGCCTACGAGGCGAACCAGCGCATGATCCGCGCGCAGGATGACTTGCTCTCCCGCGCCGTGACCGAGATCGCGCGGCCAGGCAATTAAGGGAGGGGCATTATGTGGAGCACCTTTCGCGTCGCCGCGTCGGGCCTGCAGGCGCAGGAGCGGGCGCTGGACGTGACCAGCAACAACCTGGCGAACCTGCAGACGGTCGGCTACAAGAGCCGCCGCGCCGCCGTGGTCGACACCCCGCCGGGCACGACGACGTTCGCGCTGCCGGGGCAGGACGGCGGCCTGAGCATGGGCCGGCGCGACCTCGGCCAGGGCGTGACCCTGGGCGGGGTGGTGACGAACCTGGCGCCCGGCGCGGTGCAGGCGACCGGCCGCGGCCTCGACGTGGCGATCGCGGGCGACGGCTTGCTGGCGGTGAGCCTGCCCGACGGGCGCACGGCCTACACGCGCGCCGGCGCGCTGACCGTGGACGGCGCGGGCCGGCTAGTGACCGGCTCGGGCGCGCTGGTGGCGGGCGGCATTACGGTGCCCGCGGGGGCGACGGACCTCCAGATCGAGGCCGACGGCCGCGTGACGGCGGCCATCGGCGGGGCCAGTCGGCAGGAGCTGGGGCAGCTGCAGCTCGTGCGGTTCACGAATCCGGATGGCCTGCAGGCGGTCGGCAGCAACCTGCTGGTGGCCACCGACGCGGCCGGCGCGATGCAGACGGGCGCGCCGGGCAGCGACGGGCTGGGCGCGCTGGTGCCGGGCAGCCTGGAGGCGTCGAACGTGGACCCCGGCCGGGAGATCGTGCGCGTGCTGCAAGCGCAGCGGGCGTACGCGGTCAACCTGCGGGCGCTGAAGACCGTGGACGAGATGCTGCAAGACGCGAACAACATGCAGCACCAGTAGGCCGGGCAGGGTACCGAGCGGGCAGGTACTAAAGTACCGGGGGCTACCTGCCGACAATAGAGATAGCGGGGGCTCGGCCGCAGGGCCGGGCGCGAGCCCCGCGCTTGGGACGACGCCGAGCCGGCGAGGGGAGACGATAGGGTATCCTTTCCGGCAGGGACCGGCCGGGGAGCCGCAAGGCCAGCGGGCACGCGAACCGCGCCGCCCGATCCGCCGCCGCTCGGGTGCGGACGCGGCCGCGACGTACGAAGGAGATGATGGTCATGGGTATCGAGGGCATCAACAGCCAGCCGACACGCGGCACCGAGAGCGTCGCGGAGCAGGCCGGGGTGCAGCGCACGGAGCGCCACCACCACGGCCGGCACGCCAGGGGCGCCGAGGCCGCCAGCGGCGACACGCTGGAAGTGTCGGCGCGCGGCCGCGAGCTGGCGAACGCGCAGCAAGCGGTTGACGCGGCGCCCGACGTGCGCGCCGACAAGGTTGCCGACATCAAGCAGCGCCTCGCGGACGGGACCTATCACGTGCCCGCCGACGTGCTGGCCCGCAAGCTGCTCGGGGACAAGTAGCATGAGCCGGCGGCCACCGCTCGTGGACCTGGAGGCGACGCTTGGCCAGCTCGTGCCGACGCTGGCGCGGCTGTCGGAGCTGCTGGTGCTCCAGCGGCAGGCAGTCGCGGACGGCGACCTGGACCGGCTGCTCGCCTTGACGACGGACCAGGAGGCGGCGAGCGCCCGCCTGGCCGCGCTGGAGGCGCACCGCGACCAGCTACAAACGGCGCTAGAGCGCGAGCTGGGAGTGCAGGGCCTGCACGCGATCGCCCAGGCGGATAGCGCCGCGCATCCCCGCTCGGCGCTGCCGGGGCTGGTGGACTCGCTGCGCTTCGAGGTGGTGCGGTTGCACGAGGAGAACCGCCGCGCCGCCGAGCTGCTCGCCGCGGCTACCGAGATGGCCGGGCGCACGCGGGCGTTCCTGGCGCACTTGCTGGGCGCCGATCTCATCTATCCGGCGATCGCGGGCGGCGCCGGGCGAATGGACGGCTGATGACCGGATCGTTTTTTGGGCTCGACCTGTCGCTGCGGGCGCTCCAGGCGCAGCAGCTGGCGCTCGACGTGACCGGCCAGAACGTCGCCAACAGCAACACGGCGGGGTATAGCCGCCAGACCGTCAACTTCGCCACGACGGCGCCCTACACCTTGCCCGGCATGAACCGGGCGCAGATCGCCGGCCAGGTGGGCACCGGCGTCGTCGTGGCCGGCATCGACCGCGCGCGCGACCTCTTCGCCGACGTCCAGTATCGAGCCGAGGCCAGCGTGCAGTCGCAGGCGCAAGCGCAGAGCGACGCGCTGCAACAGGTCCAGACGGTGCTCAACGAGCCCTCGTCGACGGGGCTCAGCGCGATGCTGAGCAATTTTTTTGGGGCCTGGCAAGACCTGGCCAACAACCCCTCGGACACGGCTACCCGCGCGCCGCTCGTGCAGCAAGCGGCGGCGCTGGCGAGCGGCTTCAACCGCGCCGCGCAGGGCCTGAGCACCATCCAACAGAACCTGAACGACCATGTCAAGCTGGACGTGGACCAGGTCAACAGTCTGAGCACCCAGATCGCGGCCCTGAATCGCCAGATCGTGCAGGTCGAGGTGACGGGCCAGCGCGCCAACGACCTCCGCGACCGGCGCGACCTGCTGCTCGATCAGGTGAGCCAGCTTGCCCAGATCCAGAGCAGCGAGAGCGCCGACGGCTCGGTGAACGTGACGCTGGGCGGGCACACGCTGGTGCAGGGACAGTCGGTGGACGCGCTGACTACCACGGCCACCGGCCCGGGCGGGATGCTGGACGTGCGCTTCACGTCCGACAACTCGCTGGCGACGCTCAACAGCGGCGAGCTCCGCGGGCTGATGGACGCGCGCGACACGAGCATCCCGAACTATCTGGGCCAGTTGAACAGCATCGCCGCGAACCTGATCGGCGCGGTCAACAGCCTGCACGCCGCCGGCTACGGCCTGGACGGGGGGACGGGCCGCGCGTTCTTCGCGGGCACCGACGCCGCGACCATCGCGGTGGACCCGACGGTCGCGGCAAACCCGAACACGGTGGCGGCGGCCGACGCGCCCAATCAAGCGGGCAACAACAACACCGCGCTCGCCATCGCGCAGCTCCAGCACACGATGAGCCCGTCGACGGGGGACTCCTACAACGCCCTGATCGCCTCGCTGGGCGTCGACGCCCGCGCGGCGCAGGGCACGCTGGCCAACCAGACGGCGCTGGTCCAGCTGCTCACGCAGCGGCGCCAGACGGTATCGGGCGTCTCGCTGGACGAGGAGGCGACCCAGATGCTCCGCTACCAGCGGGCGTACGAGGCGGCCGCGCGGCTGATCACGACGAACGACGAGATGCTCGACAAGCTAATCAACGGCACCGGTGTGGTGGGGCGGTAGGAGGCGACGATGCGGGTTACCAACTCGATGATCGGCGATGCTACGGTGGCCGCCCTGCAGCAGAACCTGGAGTCGCTCAGCCAACTGGAGAAGCAGCTGACCACGGGCAAGCGGATCAATCAGCCGTCCGACGACCCGCCCGCGGTCGAGGTCGCCCTGAGCTACCAGACGAGCATCGCGGCGGGCCAGCAGTACTTGCGCAACATCAGCAGCGGCACGTCGTGGCTGCAGATGACCGATTCGACGCTCAGCAGCGCCACGAGCTTGCTGCAGCGGGCGCGGGAGCTGGCCGTGCAGGGCGCGAACGACACGCTGGCGACGAGCGACCAAGCGGACATGGCGTCGGAAGTCGATCAGCTCCTCCAGCAGATGGTGCAGCTTGGCAACAGCGGGCTGCAGGGGCAGCGGCTGTTCGCCGGGCTGAAGACGGACGCCGACCCGTTCACGCTGAACGCCGGGCCGCCGACCACGGTGGTCTACAGCGGGGACAACGGGCAGATGCAGCGCGAGATCGACACGGGCGCGACGATGACGATCAACACGCCGGGCAGCGCGGTGTTCGGCCCCGCGTTCACGGCGCTGATCAACCTGCGCGACCATCTGCAGGCGGGCGACTCGGCCGCCGTGCGCACGAACGACCTCAGCAGCCTGGACGCGGCGCTCAACACGATGATCACCGCGCGCGCGACCACCGGCGCCAAGCTGAATCGCTTGCAGGCTGCGCAGACGCAGCTCCAGCAGAGCCAGGCGCAGCTCGCGGGGATGCTGGCCACCGTGCAAGACACCGACTATGCGGCGGCCATCAGCAACTTCCAGCAGCAGAGCACGGTATACCAGGCGAGCCTGCAAGCGGCGGCTAAGATGCTGCAGCCGAGCCTGCTCGACTACCTGAGCTAAAACCAGAGAGGATAGCCAATGCTGGTACGCAGCGCGCGGCTGGGGCCCATGGAGACGTTGGCCCTGCCGGAGGAGGCGCGGCTCACGTTCCCGACGGGCCTGCCTGGCTTCGAGGACTATACGGCGTTCGCCCTGATCGAAGACGAGTACTACGCGCCGTTCTGCTGGCTGCAGTCGCTCGACGACCCGTACATCAGCTTCCTGCTGGTGCCGCCGGGCTGCGTCGATCCGGACTACGAGCTGGCCCTGCCCGACGAGGACCGCGAGAGCCTGCGGCTGGAGGCCGGCACGGAGCCGCGCCTGTACTGCATCGTCGTCGTGCCGAAGGACGTGCAGGCGATGACCGCGAACCTGAAGGCCCCGCTCGTCATCAACCCGGTGCGGCGGCAGGGCAAACAGGTCATCCGCACGGACGAGCGCTACGCGCTGCGCGAGCCGGTGTTACGGGGCGCGGCGGCCGAGGCGGTGGTGCAGGCATGTTAGTGCTGAGCCGTCGAACTGGCGAGAGCATCCGCATCGGCCGCGACGTCGAGGTGGTGGTCCTGGGCACGGAGGGGCCTTACGTGCGGATCGGCGTTCGGGCGCCGCGCGAGGTGGCGGTGGTGCGCCGCGAGCTGCTGGAAGAAGTGGAGACCGAGAATCGGCGCGCGGTCGCCAAGCCGGACCCGGCGGCGCTGGCGCGGCTCACGCCCGGCCTGCGCCCGGCGCGGCCGGCGGCGGCCGGCGAGCCGCGCCAGCCCTAGCCGCCGCCGCGTGGCGGCGCGCGGCCGTTTGTCTGTGGCGGCCGGTACGTTCGAACGTGCCGGCCGCTACCGCTTCTTGGTAGCTTGATAGGGAACGCGGGGCCGTGGTGCCCCGCGCCGTGAGCCGGGTGCGCCCCGAGGAGCAGGAATTGGCTGGCGACCTTCCCGCCGCCGACGCCGCCCAGTCGGTTGACCACGCGCCGCCGGCGGGCGACCCGCCGGTGGTGCTCGTCGTGGAGGACGACGAGACGCTGCGCGAGCTGATCGCCGACCTACTCGTCGGCGCGGGCTACACGCCGCGCGGCGCGGCCGACGGCGCCGAGGCCCTCGCGGCGATCGAGGCCGGCGGGGTGGATCTCGTGCTGCTGGACCGGAACATCCCCGAGGTGGATGGCGTGGAAGTGTGCCGGCGCGTGCGGGCAGCGGGTGGCGAGGACTACCTGCCGATCATCATGCTGACGGCGCTGACCACCCGTCCGGACCGCCACGAGGGCTTCGCGGCGGGCGCCGACGACTACGTTGGCAAGCCGTTCGACATGGCCGAGCTGCTGGACCGCGTGCAGGTGTGGGTGAGCGCGCGGCGGCGGCTGGCGGCCCTGCACGGGCAGCTGCTGCGCGAGCAGCAGGCGCTGCGGGACCTGGAGCGCTCGCAGAGCGACGCCCGGCTGGAGGGGGTGCGGCTGGCCGCGCGCGAGCTGGCGCACTTGCTGAACAACGAGCTGGCGATCGCCGTGACGTCGCTCGACCTGCTGCTGCACCGCGGCGACCTTGGCGCCGACGTACGCGAGCAGGTCGCGGAAGTGGCGACCTATCTGGATGCCGCGGTACGCTACGTGGCCCAATTCCAGCAGGTCGTGCGCGTCGAAACGAAGTCCACCCCGGTCGGCCCCGCCCTCGACCTCAACCGCTCCACCCAGGCGTCCAGCGAGTAGGCGCGGACGGAGATCCCGCCTCGGCCGGCTGACGCCTTTCCTCGCACCTGGCACGACGGCGCCGGGCCCTCAGTGGCCCGGCGCCGTCGTCAGTTCTCCAGGAGGTGACGGTGCGCTCGATAGCGCAAAAGAGAGTGGCCGCGGTGGACGGCCCCGTGCCCACCGCGGCCACCAGCCGGCGTGTGGGGGAGCGCCGGCGTTGCCCGACCTTGGGGAGGTATCGAGCACAGCTAGGATAGCACCCATCCGTCAGGTCCGGCCCGCTCCGCGTATTAGGAAAGTGTTCGGATCCCGGGCGCGGGGAAGCAGCTCCGGGCGCAGCGGCCGCGGCGGAAGATGCGGCCGTTTGGCTGCCCCACTCGGTACGAATCACCCTAGGGGGCGGTGGAGAACGCCGCCCATAATCGGTACTGGGGCGCGGTGGGGTGGCCGGCACAACGGCGTGCGGCCAGCCCGCGCAACGCCGCCCGGCGGAGACGAGATGGAGAGCACAAAGCAGCGCCCGGCCGGTGGCCGGGCGCTGCACGCGGAGCGCCAGGAGCGGGCGCCCCGCGCGCGGGGCGCCCGTCCGCGTCGTTTACCGCAGGAGGCTCAGGACGCCCTGCGGGACCTGGTTCGCCTGCGCCAGGATGGCGGTGCCCGCCTGCTGGAGCACCTGGTCGCGGGTGAACTGGGCCATCGTGGCCGCCATGTCGGTGTCCTGGATGCGGCTTTGCGCGGCCGACATGTTCTCCGATCCCACGGCGATGTTGTTGATCGCGTGCTGCAGTCGGTTCTGGCTGGCGCCCAGGTTGGCCCGCGTGTTGGACAGGCTGTCGATCGCCGTGTCGAGGGCGCTGGTGAGCGACTGCGCCGCAGTGACGGCGGTGCTGGTGTTGTACTGGCTGTTGAAGTTGCTCAGGGCGCTGGTGAGGCCGAGCGAGTTGATGGACACGTCGCTGAACGCCACGGTCATCGTGTCGCTCGCATTGGCGCCGACCTGGAAGTTGGCAGACGACGAGCCCGCGTTCGTCGTGACGGTCTTGCCATCGAGGCCGCTCGCGATGTTCGCGGCGGTCTCGCCGGCGGAGCCGCCGGAGAGCGTGATCTTGACGCCGAGCGCGCTGAAGTCGAGCACCTGGTTGGCGCCGGCCGCGACGGCCGACGGCGTCAGCTGCTGGCTCACGTTGTCGCTGCTCCGCGTCAGGGTGAGCACGCCCGCGTTGTTCGACAGCGTGTAGGTCTCGTTGGCCTTGGCGCCCGACACGTCCACCCCGGTGATGGCCGCGTTGCCCACGGCGACGCCCGCCTGGGCGGTGCTGGTCGTGGTGTTCTGCGTGGTGGAGAGCGCGCCCGTGAGCAGCGCCTTGCCGTTGAACGTCGTGCGCCCGCGGACCGCGTCGACCTCGGTCTTAAGCTGCTGCAGCTCGGTGTTGATCGCGCCGCGGTCGGAGTCGTTGAGGGTGTCGTTCGCGGCCTGGACCGACAGCTCGCGCATGCGCTGAAGCATGTTCTGGACTTCGTTCATCGCGCCTTCAGCGGTCTGCACCATCGAGATGCCGTCCTGGGCGTTGCGCTGCGCCTGGTTGAGGCCCTTGACCTGCGTCTCCAGCTTCTCGCTGATCGCGAGGCCCGCGGCGTCGTCGGCGGCGCTGTTGATGCGGAGGCCGCTGGACAGGCGCTGCACCTGGGTGGCGAGGTCGGTGGACGTGGAGTTGAGGTTGCGCTGCGCGTCGAGCGCCATGATGTTGGTGTTGATGAACATCGGCATTGGAACGTACCTCCCTGTATTGTGAGGCGGTCTGCCTCACGCTCCCTGGCTGTCCTTGGGGCGCCGCGCGTGGGATGGACTCGCCTGGTCGCTCTGTGGGGCCACCTCCCCTCCACCCTCTCGCCGCTCGCGGCCCTGCGCCGCGAGGTCGGTGCGTGTCGCCCGACAGTAGGGTTATCGGCGGCCCGAGCGAAATGTTTAGCACCACCGCACCTCGCTCTCGGCAGCCAGGTCCAGGCTGGCCCGACTACGGCGTGCGGCTACCTTTACTTACTACTTGGTGGTGAGCGGACTCGTGCGGACGCCCGGGCGCGCGGGGCCTAAAGTCGCGGCCCGCTCTGACGATAATTGCACCGACGGATCGCGGGTGCCGGCCGTCCCGGGGCGCGCTAGCGCGGGCCGGGAGCGCGAGGGCGGAGATGAGCGACGGGTCGATCGGGCCAGTTCAGGACGTACACGCCGTCGGCGGCGCGGGGCTCCGCGCGGTGGGCCGCGCGGGCCGCGACGGCGCGGCCGCGGGCGGCAGGCCATACGTCCCCGGCCTGGACGAGTTTGACCGCGTGGAGCTGCGCAGCGCCAGCCGAGCGGCCCAGACGTATGCCAAGTTCGTGGTGCATCCCGAGACCGGGGTCGTGAGCATCAAGATCATCGACGCGCGCACGGACACCGTGATCCGCGAGATGCCGCCGGACGAGGTCATGAAGGTTATCGAAGAGCTGCAGGCGTATCTGAAGCTGCACCGGCACCGGGGAGGCTAGTGACCCATGACGAGCACTTTCAACTTCGGCGGCATCATGTCCGGTCTGAACACCCAGTCCATCATCGACGGGCTCATGGCGATCGACCGGCAGCCGGTCCAGCTGCTGCAACAGCAGGTGAGCGACGAGCAATCCCGCCAGAGCGCCGTCCAGGGAATCGAAACGCAGATCTCGGCCGTGCAGACGGCGCTGGGCGCGCTGCTCCTGCCCAGCACGGTAAACGCGAAGAGCGTGACCACGGACTCGGCGACGCCCGTGCTCACGGCGGTGGCGAACTCCAGCGCCGTCAACGGGTCGTTCGGCGTCACGGTCAAGCAGCTCGCGACCGCCACGCAGGTGACGAGCGGCGCCGCGCTCGGGCAGCCCATCGACCGCATGGCGACGCTGGCGAACGCCGGCTTTCGGACCGTGCCGGTCACGACCAGCAACGGGAGTCCCGCCACGTTCAGCATCAACGGTCAGACGATCAGCGTCGACGGCACGACGACCCTGGACGACGGGACCGCGAACAGTCTGATCAGCAAGATCAACGCCGCCGGGGCCGGCGTGACGGCGAGCCTGGTGGCGGACCCGGACGGCCGCGCCAGCAATCGCCTGCAGCTCGTCTCAGCTCCTGGCCAGACGATCCAGCTCGGCTCGCTGGGCGACACGAGCAACATGCTGCGCGTGCTGAACGTCGCGGACGCCACCGTGCAGGGCTACACCGCCGCGAGCGTGACCAGCGGGACGGCGGCCGCGGGGGCGTTAAACGCCAGCATCACGATCAACGGCGTCACCACGGCGATCAGTCAGAGCGACGCCGGCTTTACCGCCCAGCAGAACGCCGCGTTCATCGCCAACGCGATCAACAACACTGCCAACTCGACCGTGCAGGCCACCGCGAACGACGACGGCACGATCTCGCTGCAGCAGAAGACGCTGGGCTCGCAGCAGGTGATCAACATCACGGCGGCCGACGGCGCGACGGGCTTCACCGTGGGCCAGACCCAGAACGGGACCGACCGCGTGGTGAGCACGGCGAACCTGGGTGTGCTGGACCTGGGCAAGCCACTGGCCGCCTCGCGGCTCGGGACGGCGATCGCCGGGCTGGACAGCAACGGTAACGGGCAGTTCACCATTAACGGCGTGGCCATCAACTACAGCGCCGGCGATTCGCTCTCGGCCGTGCTGAACCGCATCAACGCCTCCAGCGCCGGCGTGACGGCGATGTACGACCCCATTCAGGACCGCATCCGGCTGACCGCGGGGCAGACCGGCGCGCGCACGATCAGCCTGTCGGACGTCACCGGCAACTTCCTGAGCGCGACGGGCATCCTGGGCGCCTCCCAGACGCTCGGGCAGAACGCCGTGTTCAGCATCGACGCCGTGAACAACGGCCAGCCGCTGACGAGCAACACGAACGCCATCTCGGGCTACATCCCCGGCGTGACCATGACGTTGAAGGCGGCCAGCGCGACGCCGGTCACCGTGACGGTCGGGCAGGACACGGCGTCCACCATCAGCGCGGTGCAGAACTTCATCACCGCGGTCAACGGCGCGCTCGACGCCATCGATTCAGCCACGCAATACGACTCCACGGCGAAGCAAGCCTCGCCCCTCCTGGGGGACTCGGGCATCCAGGGGATCGCCAGCACGCTGCGGTCGCTCCTGAGCAGCGCCGGGGTGGGGCTGGGCGGCAAGTACCGGTCGCTCGGCGACATCGGCATCAGCTCGGGGCCAGTCGGCAGCGCGCCGGGCAGCACGAACCACCTGGTGCTGGACCAGAACAAGCTGACGGCGGCGCTGCAGGACAATCCCCAGGCGGTCCAGGCCGTGTTCGGGTCGTTCACGGCGACGATGGGCACGCCGACGGGCGCCGGGAACATCACCGCCGTGTTGGGCACGCCCGCGACGACGCACAGCGGCGGCACGTACAAAATCAAGGTGCTGGACGCGAGCAACAACGTGAGCGTGCAGTACCTCGCGGACAGCGGGAGCGTGCTGTACAACGCGACCGGCACGCTCACGCCCGGGGCGCAGAACACGACGCTGATCCCGGGGCTGACGCTGACCGCAAACTCCACGCTCACGGTCGGGGAGGACGACGTCAGCATGACCGTGAACACGCGCGGCGTGGCGGTGCAGCTCGGCGACTACCTCAACAGCTTGCTCAGCCCGACGGGGTTCTTCGCGAACCGGCAGGACGCCTCGACGGCGATCACGCAGTCGCTGAACCAGCAGATCGCCGATGCGCAGAACCTCCTCCAGCAGAAGCAGGACGCGCTGATGGCACAGTTCACGGCGCTCGAAACGACCCTGGCGCAGATGCAGTCGCAAAACGGCAGCCTGTTCAGCGCGCTCGGCAGCATGACGACGTCGAGCGCGTCGACGGCGCGCTCCAGCTCGAGCTAGGCCGCGACGGTGGGCGTCCGAGGCGCCCACCGAGGACGCGGCATCGCTCGTGCGGCGATCAACGGACACCCGCAAGGAGGGGCAGGATCATGCGCGACCCGTACCAGCAATACCGGGCCATGACGGTGGAGACGGCCAGCCCGGTGCAACTCGTGACCATGCTCTACCAGGGCGTGCTGCGCTTCACGCTGCGCGGGATCCAGGGGATCGAGCAGGGCAACATCGCGCAGGCGCACGAGGGCCTGACGCGCGCCCAGGCGATCGTCATGGAGCTGGCCGCCCACCTGGACAAGAAGGCCGGCGGGGAGATCGCCGAGAACCTGAACGCGCTGTACCTGTACGCCAACCAGCGGCTCGTCGAAGCGAACTGCCGTAAGGATGCCGCGCCGGCCGCGGAGGTCGTGCGGCTCTTCCGCGAGCTGCTGCCCGCCTGGCAAGCCCTCGCGGAGGGGCGGCGCGACGGGCTGGCGCTCGCCGGCGCCGGCGGACGGGAGAGAGCGTCGTGAGCGAGCACGGGGCGCCTTCAGCGGCGGCCGCGGCCTGCGCGCGGCTCCTGGCGATCGCCGAGGCGCAAGCCGAAGCGCTGGCCAACCAGGACGTGAGCGCGCTGGTCGAGCTGACCAGCGAGCGCGGCGCGCTCACGGCAGCGGTCGAGGCGGCCGCGCCGTGGACGACCGAGCCGCGGCTCCGCGCGGTGCTGACGCGCGTGGCCGCGCTGGACGAGCAGAACCTGGCGCGCGCGCGCGACCTGCTGCAAGCGACCGAGCAGCAGCTGCGGCGCGTGCGCCACGGGCAGGTCGCGCTGCGCGGCTATAGCCGGCCGGGCGCCTACCTGGCGGAGCGCCCGTCGCGCCTGGACCGACAGGGCTAGCAGTTCAGCAGCGAGCGGGACGGGGTGCGGGCACCCACGGGCGAGGAGCGATGAGAGCGAGACGCGAGCTGGACCGTGCGCGGCCGCGCGAGCGGCGCCCGAGCGAGCCGTTGCTGACGCGCCGGAGCGTCCTGCTGCTGGCGGCGAGCGGTGCCGTAGGCGTGGGCTGGCAGGCGGGCGCGCTGAACCGGTTGCGGGGGCTAATCAGCGGCGACCCGGCGGCGCCGGCGGCGCGCGCGGCCGTGGCGGAGCCGACCGCCACGCCCGCGCCCCCGACGCCCGAGCCGACGGCGAGCGCGGCCGGGATCGCGGTAGCTGGCGGCGAGGCAGCGGCGCAGAGCGCGGTGCTGCCGCCGCTGCCGCCGCGGGAGGGCGGGTTCGTGACGCGCACGCTGCCGCCCTCGCGGCTGATCATCCCAGCGATCGATCTGGACTCGAAAGTGGTGCCGCTCGGCACGACGCGCGACCGGGCGGGGAAGCTGGTGTGGGAGACGGTGCCGTTCGCGGTGGGGCACCACCAGGGGACGGCGAACCCGGGCGAGCCGGGCAACGTGGTGCTGAGCGGCCACATCAGCAGCCCGCACGAGGGCGCGATCTTCAAGCACCTGCCAGAAGTGAAGGCCGGCGACGCGATCATCGTGGCGACGGCCCAGCAGCAGTTCCTCTACCGTGTGCGCGACACGCGCGTCGTGACGCCGGCGGCGGTCGAGGTGATCCAGCCGACGGCCGAGGCGATCTTGACGCTCCTCACCTGCGTGCCGGACGGCATCTACACCCACCGCCTCGTGGTCCGCGCCGACGCGATCTAACCTCGCCTAGAGCAGCTTGCGCACAAGGTGAGCAGCCAGCGATTCGTAGGGGCGGGTTTCATGCCCGCCCGCGGCCTGTGGCGCGGAATACGGCAAGCGCCACTGCCGCCGCCCCCGCATCGGCCGCCCGCTCAGTCTGGCTGCAATCCGCTGTAGGCGCAGCCTCCGCAGCGCGCGGCAAGCGGCGTCCCTACGCCTGTCGCCGATCTCTTCCGTCTTCCTCTGTGATCTGGCCGTGAGTACTTCCGTCTAACCGGGGTGCGTACCATCGGGTACGGCCTTCGGGATGCGCTGCTCTACAACGCCGTCCGGTCGCCCCGCATACTGCACTGTGACAGCAGCGATACGGAGGTGCCCCATGAGCGCGCTCAGCGTGATGCGGATCGCCGGCTCCGGGCTAACGGCCCAACGGCTGCGCATGGACGTGACGGCGAGCAACATCGCGAACGCCGAGGCGACACGGACCGCGGATGGCGGGCCCTACAAGCGGGAGTCGGTGGTGTTCACGCCACGGCCGGCGGCCGGGGGCCTGCGCCTGCTGTCGACCGCCGGGGCGGGCGGCGCGGCGCCGACGCAGGGCGTGCAGGTGCAGGCGATCGTGCAAGACCAGTCGCCCCCGCGGGAGGTGCTCGATCCCTCGCACCCCGACGCGGACGCCGACGGCTACGTCGCCTTCCCGAACGTCGATCTCGTCACCGAGATGACCGACATGATGTCGGCCAGCCGGGCGTACGAGGCGAACGTCACGATGATCAACGTGGCCAAGAACATGGCCCAGCGCGCCCTCGACATCGGGCGACTCTAAGTACCGCGCGGCGGAGGACCCATGCCTATCAGTCCCGTCCTGACTCCCGTTCCCGGCGCCACGCTGGGCACGCCGACCTACGGCGCCCCGGGCGCGGGCAAGGCGCTCGACGGCTTCGGCCAGTCGCTGACGCGCGCCGTGGACTCGCTCAACCGCCTCCAGCAGGAGGCCGACGTGGCAGCCGTCCAGCTCGCGGCGGGCGAGCCGGTCGAGCTGCACGACGTGATGATCGCGCAGGACCAGGCGACGCTGGGCTTCCAGCTCGCCGTGCAGGTCCGCAACAAGCTGGTCGAGGCCTACCAAGACGTCATGCGCATGCAGTTGTAGGGATTAGTCGATGTCGAACCTGCTGCCTGCACCCATCTCCCCGCTGCTCCGCGACGCGCAAGGCGTCTGGGGCCGGCTGAGCAGCACCCAGAAGACGGTCCTCGTGGCCGTGGGAATCGGGGTCGTGGCCGTGCTCGGCCTGTTCGCGAACATGGCGCGCACGCCGGAGTACGCGGTCGCCTTCTCCGGGCTGCGGGACGACGACGCGGCGGCCATCGTGGCGAAGCTGAAGGACTCGAAGACGCCCTACCAGCTCGCGGACCAGGGCACGATCAAGGTGCCGCCGGCGCAGGTGCAGGAAGTGCGGCTCCAGATGGCCGCGCAAGGGCTACCGCAGAAGGGCAGCACCGTGGGGATGGAGCTGTTCAACCAGCCCCACCTGGGCGTCACGGAGTTCGCGGAGAAGGTGAACTACCAGCGGGCGCTGGAGGGCGAGCTGAGCCGGACGATCGGCCGCCTGGACGCCGTCGACAGCGCGCGGGTGCACCTGGTGGTGCCGCAGCCGGCGCTGTTCACGAGCCAGCAGAAGGAGGCGACGGCCTCGGTGGTGCTGCAGCTCAAGCCCGGCCGGCGGCTGGACCCGAGCCAGATCCAGGGCATCAGCTCGCTCGTCGCGAGCAGCGTCGAGGGGCTGAAGCCGGCCAACGTGACGATCATGGACTCCGCGGGCGCGACGCTCTCCGACGGGCGTGGCGGCGCGGACGGCGCGCGGCAGATGGGCAGCCGCGCGGACGTGCAGCGCAGCCTGGAGGACCGGCTGGAGGGCGACATCCGAGCGATGCTCACGCGCGTGGTCGGCCCCGACCGCTCCCTCGTGCGGGTGAGCGCCGACCTGAACTGGGACCAGTACGAGGCGAACACGGAGACGTACTCGCCGGACCAGAAGGCGCCGCAGGTCCGCACCGAGCGGAAGGTGACCGAGACGCAGTCGTCGGCCAACGGCCAGGTGGGCGGCGTGCCCGGCGCGGACAGCAACGTCCCCACCTACGGCCCGACGACGGCCAACGGGGCCGGCGGGGCGCAGAGCCAGCGGCAGGACACGACGACGACCTACGAGTTGTCGAAGACCGTGGAGAAGCTGGTGCGCGCGCCCGGCGGGATCCGCCGGCTGTCGGTGGCCGTGGCGCTGGACAGCGACGTGGTGAACGACGCGGACCAGGCTGATGCCATCAGCAAGCTGGTGGCGACGGCGGCGGGGCTGGACACGCAGCGCGGCGACGTGGTGACGCTGACCAGCCTGCCGTTTAGCTCGCTGAACGAGCGGCGGGTGGGCGAGAGCCCGGAGGACGCGCGGACGCGCGAGTTCGTGGTGACGGTGGCGCGGCTGCTGGCGATGGCGCTCGGCCCGCTGCTGGTGAGCCTGGTGCTGTGGCGCATCCTGAAGCGCGACAAGCGCGCCGCGGGCGGGCCGGTCATCAGCGTGGCGCCGCTGTCGGTGGACGAGGCGCACTTGCTGGAGGCCGGGCACACGGCGGAGCTGCCGCTGGGCGAGCAGCGGCGGCGCCTGCAAGGCGGCCCGACCGCCCTGCCGCAGCTCAGCGACGAAGAGCGCGAGCAGGTCCGCATGCAGGAAGAGCTGACCGAGATCGCCAAGAACGAGCCCGTGGCGGTGGCGCAGCTCGTCCGCACGTGGCTCCAGGAGGACCGGAAGTAGCGATGGCCACCAAGCTGAAGGGCAAGCAGAAGGCCGCGGTCCTGCTGATCGCGATGGGGCCGGAGGCGTCGTCGGCGGTGCTCAAGCAGCTCCGCGAGCCGGAGATCGAGCAGCTGACCCTCGAGATCCTGTCCATGGACCAGGTGTCGGACGACGTGAGCCGCGAGGTGCTGACCGAGGGCCACCAGATGGCGCTGGCCAGCCGGTTCCTCAGCTCGGGCGGCTTCGGCTACGCGCAGGAGATGCTCGGCCGGGCGCTGGGCAACGAGAAGGCGGCGGAGATCATCAGCCGCCTGGCGGCGAACCTCCAGCCGCACCACTTCGACTTCCTGAAGGACACCGACCCGGCGCAGCTCGCCACGTTCATCCAGGAGGAGCACCCGCAGGCGATCGCGCTGATCCTGGCGCACCTGCCGGCGGCGACGGCGTCGCGGGTGCTGGCGCACCTGCCGGCGGAGCTGCAGGCCGACGTGGCGATGCGCATCGCTACCATGGAGCGCACGCTGCCCGAGGTGATCGAGGGCGTCGAGCAGGTGCTGCGCCAGCGGCTCGCCCGCGTGGTCTTCAGCGAGACGTCGCAGGCGGGCGGGCTGGACTCGCTGGTGAAGATCCTGGGCAACGTGGACCGCAGCACCGAGCGCAGCGTGCTCGAGTACCTCGACCAGCACAACGCCGACCTGGCCGGCGAGGTGCGCAAGCTCATGTTCGCCTTCGACAACCTGATTCAGCTCGACGACCAGGCCCTGCAGCGCATCCTGCGCGACGTGGACGCTCGCGACCTGCCGCTGGCGCTGCGCGGCGCTCCCGAGGAGCTGCGCGAGCGGATTTTCAAGAACGTGTCGGCGCGCGCCGCCGAGATGCTGCGCGAGGACATGGCCGTGGCGGGCCAGGTGCGCCGCCGCCAGGTGGAGGAGGCGCAGCAGCGGATCGTGACCATTGCGCGCCGCCTGGAAGAGGCCGGCGAGATCGTGATCCAGCGCGGAGGCGACGATGTCCTTGTGTAGCGACGTGCGGCCGTACGTGTTCGGCCCGCTGGGGATCGGGCGCGACGACTCGCGCCCCCGCGGCGACGAATCCTGCGGGACCGATCACTTGCGCCCCTGGTCTGCCGACGGGTTCCCCGACGCGCCCGACGTGCTGGGGATGGCGAGCCCGGTGCCGCTGGCCGCCGCGACGGTGCCGGCGCCCGAGCCCGAGCCGGCGCCCGCGCCGCCCGACACGGCGGCCATCGCGGCCGCGGCCTGGGACGCGGGGCTGGAAGAGGGCTACCAGGAGGGGCTCCGGCGGGCGGCCGCGGAGCAAGCCGCGGCCACCGAGCGGCTCGCCGCGCTGGCTGACACGGCCGTCACCGACGCGCACCAGTTCGCCCGCGCGCTGGAGCAGCAGCTCGTGGAGCTGGCGCTGGCCGTGGCCGCCAAAGTGATTGCGCGTGAGGTCGCGAGTGACCCGACGCTGGTGGTCGGCGTCGTGCGCGACACGCTGGCCGAGCTGCAGGACGCCACCGTCGCGCGCCTGCGGGTGCATCCGGACGATCACGCCGTCGTCGCGCCGCACTGGGAGCGACTGCGCCAGCAGCGCGGCGCCGAGCAGGGCCAGCTGGTGGCCGACGAGCGGGTGCAGCGCGGCGGCTGCGTCGTAGAGACGGCGGTCGGGCGCGTGGACGCCCAGCTCGACACGCGGCTGGCGCAGGTCGCCGAGACCTTCGCGGCCGTCCGGGAGGGGACGCTGTGAGCGCCGCGCTCTGCGATCTGGCGCGCTACCAGACGGCGCTGCGCCAGCACTCGACGCTGCGCTTCCAGGGCCGTGTGGCCCAGGTCATCGGGCTGTCGATCGAGGTCGAGGGCTTGCGGCTGGCGGTGGGCGACGTCTGTACGATCCACCCCGACGCCGACGGGCCGTATTTCAGCGCCGAGGTCGTGGGCTTCCGCGACGATCGCCTGATCGTGATGCCGTTCTCGGAGACGCACGGCGTCCGGCCCGGCAGCGCGGTGTTCCCGCGCGGCCACGGCTTCAACGTGCCGGTCGGGCCGTCGCTGCTCGGCCGCGTGCTGAACGGCCTGGGTCAGCCGATCGACGGCCGCGGCCCGCTCGGCACCGTGGAGCAGTACCCGATCGTCAACCGGCCGCCCGATCCGCTCACCCGCCAGCCGATCCGCGAGCCGCTCAGCCTGGGCATCCGTGCGCTCGACGGACTGCTGACCTGCGGCAAGGGGCAGCGGCTGGGCATCTTCGCGGGCAGCGGCGTCGGCAAGAGCACCACGCTCGGCATGATCGCGCGCAACACGCAAGCCGACGTGAACGTGGTCGCGCTGATCGGCGAGCGCGGGCGCGAGGTGCAGGAGTTCATCGACCGCGACCTCGGCCCGGCGGGCCTCGCGCGCTCGGTGGTCGTCGTCTCCACCAGCGACCAACCAGCGTTACAGCGAATCAAGGCCGCTTGGATAGCCACCGCGGTAGCCGAGTACTTTCGCGACCAGGGCCTGCACGTCACACTGATGATGGACTCCGTCACGCGCTGGGCGATGGCGCAGCGCGAGATCGGGCTGACGGTGGGCGAGCCGCCCGTCGTGAAGGGCTATCCGCCGTCGGTGTTCGCGCTGCTCCCAAAGCTGCTCGAGCGCGCGGGCACCGGCGAGCACGGGACGATCACGGGGCTGTACACCGTGCTGGTGGACGGGGACGACGTGACGGAGCCGATCGCCGACGCCGCGCGCAGCATTCTCGACGGCCACGTGTGGCTCAGCCGCAAGCTGGCGCACGAGAACCACTACCCGGCCATCGACGTGCTGGGTAGCGTGAGCCGCTGCATGTCGGGGCTGGCCGACGCGGCGCACCGGCGCGCCGCGAGCCGCCTGCGCGACGCGCTGGCCACCTACCACAACTCGGAAGACCTGATCAGCATCGGCGCCTACGCGGCCGGCACGAACCCGGCGCTGGACGAGGCGATTGCGCTCATGCCAAGCATCCTGGCGTTCCTGCGCCAGGACGCGACCGAGCCGAGCACCTACGCCGAGACGCTGAGCGCGCTGTACGCGCTCTTCCCGGAGACGAACGATGGCCACTGAGTTCCGCCTGCAGAGCATCCTCGACTTCCGCACCAAGCTCGCCGACCGTCTGCGCCTGGAGCTGTCGGCGCTGCAGATGCGCTGCCAGGAGGAGGAGGGGCGCCTGGACGGGCTGCGCCTCGCCGAGCAGGCCGCCCTGACCCAGCTTGCCACGCCGAAGGACGCCGCGCTGGCGCTGCACGACGTGGTGCAGGTCGTGGACCACCTGGACCGGCTGCGCGAGCGGATCGCTGAGCAGGCGCAGGTCGTGCGCCAGCTCACGGCCGAGGTGGACCGGCAGCGCGAGCGGGTGCTGGTCGCCACGCAGGAGCAAAAGGCGCTGGAGAAGCTGCGCGAGCGGCATCTGGCGGAAGCGGCGCAGGCAGCCCGGCGGCTGGAGCGGGTCGAGGCGAGCGAGATCGCCATGCTGCAGTTCCGCCGCGCGGGGGCGGTGTCGTGAGCGTGGACCCGACGCCGGCCGCGCCGAGCTTCGGCGGCCCGACGGCCGGCCAGAGCCTTGACGTCTGGCAGCGTGGCGCGCCGGCGCGCGGCACGACGGCGCGCGCGCTGGCGATGCTGCTGAAGATGCAGGCGCTCGCGGGCGACGGCAGCTTCGCGGGCGCGCTTGCCAGCGCGCAGCGGAGCGGCCGGATGGCGGCCAGCGCGCGGGGCGCGAGCGCCGCCGCGGCGGTCCCGGGACAGTACGGCAGCCTGATCGCCGACGCGGCGCGGAAGCACGGGGTCGATCCGGCGCTGCTCGCGGGCGTGATCGAGGCGGAATCGGGGTTCAACGCGCAGGCAGTGTCGGCGGCGGGTGCTCAGGGGCTGATGCAGCTCATGCCGAGCACCGCTCGCGGCCTCGGCGTGACCGACGCGCTGGACCCGACCCAGAACGTGATGGGCGGCGCCAAGCTGCTCCGACAACTGCTGGACCGCTACCACGGCGACACGCGGCTGGCGCTGGCGGCCTACAACGCGGGCCCCGGCGCGGTCGACCAGCATGGCGGCGTGCCGCCCTACGCCGAGACGCAGCGGTACGTGCCGAAGGTGCTGGCCGCGGCCGCGCGCTACCGTCAGGGCCAGGGCGAGATTCCCCCACTCGGATAATCGGCACCCGCCCCCCGCTTGTTGAGGAGGCACGCACATGGAGATCGCGACCAGCAGCAGCGACCGGCTCATTCAGGCCGCGCTCAACGGCCTGTCGGCGCGGCAGCGCGTCATCGCCGACAACGTGGCGAACGTCGATACGCCCGGCTTCAAGGCGTCGCACGTGGATTTCGAGACGGCGCTCAAGCGCGCGCAGGGCGGCGATCCGTCGCTGCGCCTGCTGGGCTATCGCGGCGACGGCCGCTGGCAGGCGCCCGACGCCAGCAGCCTGGAGCCGACCGTGACCGTCGACCGCAGCACGCGCCGCGAGGACGGCAACAACGTCGACGTCGATCAGCAGATGCTGGAGATGGCCGACGCCAACATCACCTACAACGCGCTGTCGACCCTGACGAGCGCGCGCTTCGGCATCCTGCGGACGGTGATCAACGAGGGGCGGCGCTAGGTGAGCGCGATCAGCCGCATCGGCAGCCCCGCCGCCGACCCGACCCCCGAGCCGCCGAGCGTCCCCGCCTGGACGCGGCTGGCCACGAGTTGGAGCGCGCTCGGCGACCCGCCGGAGGCGCTCCGCACGGCGCCGTGGCAGGATACGTCGCTGGGCGCGCTGGGCGCGCCGGGGGCGCCGAGCGGACTATCGCGCGGCGCGCTGCCGCCGGGGCAGGCGCGGGCGGGCGCCTTCAGCCAGGCGCTGCAGACCGCGGCGCTGCGGGCGGCGCCGCTCGGGGCGCGGGCCGGCACGCCGGCCGTGCCGGCCATGCGGCTGTTGAGCGCGGGTGCGGGCGGGCGGGCCGGCGCGGCGAGCGCGGCGGCCGGGCGCATCCAGGCCATCGACCAGACCGACGCGCGCGAGTACGACAGCCTGGCGCAAGCGCGGCTATGGGGCGGCTCGACGTGCTCGGCGACGGCGCTCACGGCCGTGCTGCGCAGCCGCGGCGTATCCGCCTCGATCGCGGACGTGCTGCGCGCGATGGGCGGCGGCATCACCGTCGAGCGCGGACTCGTCTCGCGGCCGGCGCTGGTGGCCGCGGCGGCGCGCTTCGGCGTGCAGGCGCAGGATAACGTGACGAGCTACGACGCGCTCCAGCAGGCGACGGCCGCCGGCCAGCCGGTGCTGGTGGACGTGACCAACGGCCGCTTCCCTGAAGGGCACTGGCTGGTGGTCACGGGCGCCGACCAGCGGGGCGTCTCCGTGGTCGACAGCTCCGGCTATCACCTGACCGCCATGTCGCGGGACGAGTTCCAGGCGGCCTGGAGCAAGAGGGGGATCCGCATCATGAACGCACCCCAAAGCCCGGCAATGGCCGTGACGGGGGCGCGCTAGATGGGCGTACAAGCGCTCTTGGGCCTCACGGCGGCCCCCGCCGCGCCGGCCGAGGGCACGGCAGAGGCCCCCGCCGCGGCGCCGAGCGGCGCGCGCGCCTTTCGCGCAACGCTGCTGGCGGCCCTCCAGGCCGGTCAGCCCCCGCGAGCCGGGGCAGGGCGGAGCGCGCGCGCGGGCGCGGCCGCCGCGGGCGAGGCCAGCGCCGACCCCGCGGACGACGCCGACGCGCTCGCGGCACCCGACGCCGACGCGCCCGCCCCCGCCGCGACGCTGGCGCTGCTCGCGCTGCTGTGCGCGCCCACGCCGCCCGGGCCGACCGCGCCGCAGGACGTGGCCCCTGCCGAGACGAGCGCGGCGCCAGTGGGCAGCGTGACGCCGGGGGGCGCGGCCGCGGCCCGGGGCGCGGCGGCTGGCACCGTAGCCGGCCCGATGGTCGCGGACTCCCAGCCGGCCACGGGTGCGTCTCCTGCCGCTCCGATGGCCGTAACCGCGCCCGCAGCGGGCACGCTGGCTCCGCCGCCGGGCGCCACACCCGCGCTGGCCAGCCCGCCGGGGACCGACCGCGCCAACGCGCGACCAGCGGCCGCGCCACAGCCGCCGCCGACCGGCAGCGGAGAGCCGGCGCCAGAGTGGGGGGGCCGGGCTGCGGCAGCGCCGGCCGCCGCGGTGCCGGGCGAGACGGCGCGCGGCGAGGCTGCGCCCCTAGCGCACCCCGCCGCGCTCGGCACGGCGGGCGGCTGGCGGACCGCGCCGGCCGCTGGGCCGGTGGCGAGCCCACTGGGGGCGGCGCAGCCGCGGGGCGGCGAGCGCGCGCTGCGCGGCGCGGGCGGCGGCGCGGGCGGCTTGCGCCTGCCGGACGGCAGCCTCGCGTTCGTGGACGACGGCGCGGCAGCCGCCGGGGGAGCGAACACGCTCGGCCCCGTGGTGCCCGCGGCCTCGGCCGGCGGGCGCGCGGACGCCCCGCCGGCCACGGCGCCCGCCCACGCGGCCGCGCCCGGGGCAGCGCCGCTGCCGCGGGCCGGCGACGCGCCCGAAACGGTCCAGGCCGCGCTCGCGGGCGCCGATCCGAGCGGTGTTGGCAGGGAAACGGTACCAGCCGGCGCGACCGCGGCAGCGCCCACGGCCGCCGGCCCGGCGGCCCCGGCGGTTGGCGCGGCGGCAGCGGCGCCGGTCGGGGTGCCGCCACTGGAAGCGGGCGGCGCGCGCGTGGCGGCCGGTGGGCCGCGGCCGGTCGCGTTGACCGGAGCTGGGGACATTGCGGCGCGCGTGGCCGAGGCCACGGCCGAGGACGCGACGCCGCCGTCGCCGGCAGCGTCGGCCATCTCGGCCGGCAGGGGCGCCGAGCGCACGGTCGCGGCGGCCGGCGAGGAAACGCTGCCCGACGCCGCGGACGGGCTGCCGGCGGGGGCTGACGCGCCGCTGCCCGGCCAGCTGGGCGCGCCCACGGCGATCGCGCCAGCGCCACGGGCCGCGCCGCAGATGGGAGCCGATCGCCAGTCGGACGCGAGCGCCGGCGGCGAGCAGGCGTCTGACCAGCCGGCGACGGCCCCGCCTCCGCCGGCCGCGCTGGCGTCCCACGCCGGCGCCGGGGCCATGGCGAGTGGCGGGAACACGGGTCGGCCGCGATTCGACGAGCCGCCGGCGGCGCCCCGCGCGGCCGCGCCGAGCGACGACACGGCGCTCGCCGGCGTGAGCGCGGTAGGCGCCGCCCACGCTGCGGCCGCCGCCAGCGCTGCCCACGGGGTGGAGCGGCCGGCGGCGGGAGCCCGGCCGCTCGTGGACCAGCTCGCCCACGGCCTGCAGCTCGCGAGCGAGCGGCCCGGCCAGGCGGTGCGGCTCGTCCTCCAGCCGGAGGGGCTGGGCGGCGTGGCGCTACGCGTCGGGCTGACGCCCGGGGGCGTCAACGTACACATCGCCGTGGACAACCCGGCCACCCACGACCTCGTGCAGGCCTCGTGGCCGCAGCTGTCGCAGACGTTGGACCAGCAGGGCGTCGCGGTCGACCGCGTGTTCATCGAGCTGGCGCAGGGCCAGCTGGGCCAGAGCGGCACAGGGCAGCAGCCCGCCTACCAGCAGGCGCCACGGCGCCCGGCCGCGCCGGCGGCAGCACCCGTCGCCAGCGTGGCACCGGCACGCACGGAGACGTCCGAGGGGTCGGCGCACCGCGTGGATTACCGCATCTAGCGTTCGGTCGCGCGTGAATTGTCACGGGTTACAAGCGTGCAACCCCGCGCGGCCTTGCCGCGACAGGGACTTGCGACCAGAGAGGACGAGCGCATGGCGAACATGATCCAGAGCACCACTAGCGCGACCGCGACCAGCGGCGGCAGCTCCCTCGCCACGGGACTGGGGGCCGCCGGCAGCCTGGGCAAGCAGGACTTTCTGAACCTGCTGGTCGCCCAGCTTCGCAACCAGGACCCCATGCAGCCGACGGACGATACCCAGTTCATTGCCCAGCTGGCGCAGTTCAGCTCGCTCGAGGCGCTGAACAACCTGAACGACCGGCTGGATGCGTTCGCCAGCGCGACGCAGCTCAGTCAGGCCGCGGGGCTCCTCGGCAAGTACGTGCAGGCGGGCCAGGCTGACGGGACGATGGTCACCGGCCAGGTAACGGCGGTGCGGACGGGGAACGGCCAACCGGCGATCGTGGTGAATGGCACGACCGTCGACATGAGCCAGGTCGTGCGAATCGGCGACACGGCGGACGCGATCAGCGACGCCGCTACGCCGGGGACGGCGTCGACGGGCGGCGGGGCGCCCGCGGCCGCCGCGCGCGCGACGACGGCTGGCGCGGGCGCCGGGGCCGCGCTGACCGACCTGAAGGGAGGAGCGACCGGCCCGGCGACGAAGCCGCCGGCCCTGGCCCCCGCCAGCCTGGCCAACGCGAGCGCCGCCGCGACCGCGCGGGCGGCCATGGCCCGGAGCGCCCCGGCCGCGCCGGCGGCGCAGGGCGCCGCACTCGCCGCGCCGCGCGCGGTCACGCAGGAATAGTTAAGGAGAGAGACAGCCATGATGCGCTCACTGTTCTCGGCCATCTCGGGCCTGCGCAACCACCAGCTGTTGATGGACAACGTCGGCAACAACATCGCCAACGTCAACACCACGGGCTTCAAAGGCTCGCGCGTCACCTTCGAGGACGTCATCAGCCAGACGCTGCGGCAGAGCACCGGCCCGACCGCCGAGCGGGGCGGCCAGAACCCGCTGCAGATGGGGCTCGGCGTGCAGGTGGGCACCATCGACACGATGATCACACAGGGGAACTTGCAGGCGACGGACAAGCCGACGGACCTCGCGATCCAGGGCGACGGCTACTTCGTGCTCAGCGACAACGCGCAGACCAATCCCTCCTATAGCTACACGCGCGACGGCAACCTCAGCCTCGGCGTAGCGCCGAACGGCGGCACCGACCGGCCGCTGGTGCAGAGCGCGACGGGCCTGCACGTGAAGGGCTGGATCCCTCCCCAGGCGGCGGGCACGGCCGACACCACGACGGCCCCCACCTCGGATATCACTATCCCGGCGACCGGGCAGAACGGCTCGGCCGTCACCGGCTTCAACGTCGACTCGACCGGCGTCATCAGCCTCACGCTGGCCGATGGCACCGTGCAGAGCGGCTACGCGCAGATCGCCATCGCCAGCTTCGCGAACCCGGCGGGGCTGAACCGCGCGGGTGGGAATCTGTTTACACCTAGCGCGAACTCCGGCGCGGCCAGCTACAATGGGGCCGCGACGAACGGACGCGGCGAGCTGAAGGCCGGCTTCCTGGAGATGTCGAACGTCGACCTGGCCGCGCAGTTCACGAACATGATCATCGCCCAGCGCGGCTTCCAGGCGAACTCGCGCGTCATCACCGCATCGGACGAGGTGCTGCAAGACCTGGTGAACATCAAGCACTAGCCGGTGGCATCCCAGCGTAACGGCGCGCCCAGTCGGGCGGCGCGGGCGCGGAGCCCGCGCCGCCCGACTGGGCGCGCCGCCCGGTGTGGCAAAGCGGGCGGCAGGTCCGAGCAAGATAGCGGCCGGCGCGCGGCGGCGAGCGCCCCGCGGGACGGCAGACGCCAGAGAAAATGCCCGGATTGGCGGCACTTCTGCTAAAGTAATAGCAGTTCGCGCGGCTCACCGAGCTATCCCGCGCGCGGCATGTGTAATGACTGGCGGGCAAGCGGGAGGAACGTACCGTGATTCGTGTGGTGCTGGCAGACGACCATCAGCTCTTTCGCCAGGGCCTACGCCGGCTGCTGGAGTCGGAGCGGGACATCCAGGTGGTGGGGGAGGCCGAGGACGGCCTGGAGGTGCAGCGGGTCGTCCAGGAGCTTTCGCCGGACGTCGTGCTGATGGACCTCAGCATGGCCATCACGGACGGCATCTCGGCCACGCGCGAGATTGTGCGCCAGTGGCCGGAGGTCAAGGTCGTGATCCTCAGCATGCACGCCGAGGAAGGCCACCTCTTTCAGGCCCTCCAGGCGGGCGCGGCCGGCTACATCCTCAAGAACACGGCGGCCGATCAGGTGGCGGCCGCCGTGCGCGCGGCGATGACGGGCGGCGCGGTGGTGGCGCCCAGCCTGGCGAACAAGGTGTTGACCGAATTCCGCCGCATGGCGTCGAAGCTGGGCGTCGAAGACAACATCGGGCAGCTGAGCGAGGTCGAGCTGAAGATGCTGCAGCTGCTCGCGTCGGGGCTCTCGAACAAGGAGATCGCCAACCGCATGTGCTTCGCCGAGAGCACGGTCAAGAACCGCCTGTCGGTGCTGTTCCAGAAGATCGGCGTGGCCGACCGCACGCAGGCCGCCGTGTACGCCATCACGCACGGCCTGGCGCCCATTGGGCAGGCAGCGGAGTCGTCGGGGGTCTCGTACCCCGGATAGCGGTGGGCAGATGGCACACCCGAGTGGCATACCCGACTCAGGCGGGGCGGACCTCTCCCTCCCCGCCGGCGCGCGCGCGGCGGCAACCACCGCGCTGTGCGATCACCTCGCCAAGCTCATCCACGACAGCGTGCTGCAATCGCTGGCGCTCGCCATGCTTCAGGCCGACCTCTGTCGGCGGGGGATCGAGGCGGGCGACCGCGAGCTGGCGCTCAGCGAGCTGAGCGGCATCGTGCCGCAGCTCCAGGCGGCGGTCGAGACGCTACGCGGGGTGATCCGCGACCTCCAAGCGGCCGCCCAGCCGAGCCCCTCTAAGGACTAGCCGCGCACACGCGCGCGCCGCGCTCTTCCCGGCGCGGCCGCGCGCGGTCGCACCAACGGCTCGCCGCTCACGAAAGGCCGCCCGATTGGCCGGCCGCACCAGGTACCTCCCGCCTCCCCGGCGGGGACTCGCGTCCTTTAGCTGTCGCGCCGTCCGCCGATACGATGCTCTTCGAGAGCACGTGTCGGACGGAGGGAAGACCATGCAGAACTTCCTGTCGGCCCAGCGCTGGGTCGTCATGGCGACGGTCGGGGGCGCCTCCGCGCTGATGCTGATGCTCGGCCTGGCGTTCTACGGCTTCCGTGACGTGGCGTCGGCGGACCAGCGCGCGCAGGTCGTCGCGCCGCGCTCCAATCGGGTGACGCTGGTGCGCGAGATCGGCGGGGTGCCGCTGGTGCCAACGCCGCACGGCGTCGTGACGCCGGTACCGTCGCCCACCGTGGCGCCGCCGGCGCCGCCGCCGACCGCGGGGCCGCCGCCGGCGGAGGAGGCGGCGGCCGACGCCGCGGCCGGGAGTGCGCGGCCGGCGACCAGCGCGGCCAGCACGCCGGCGCAGCGCCTGCACCCGAGCGTGGCGCTGCCGGCCGACGCGCCGGCGCGCGCCGCCGCGCCCGTGGCGGCCCCCGCGGCCCCCCCGCCACCGGCCGCCGCGCCTGCCGCCGCGGCCCCAACGGCGAAGCCGGCTGACAGTAGTGCGGCACCACCGCCCACGCTCCAGAGCGTGCCGCCCGCGCCGACCGTGGGGGCGACGGCCACGCCGGCGGTGGTGCCGACCCTGGCCGCCGTGCGAGCGCCGGCCACGGCGACGCCCGTGCCGGCGTCGCCGACGCCCCGGCCGACGAGCGTCCCGCCCACGAGCGTCCCGCCCACGGCGGCGCCGCCTCCCCCTCCGCCCGCGCCCGCGGCGCCGAGTTCGCACGCGGCGAGCGACGACGCGGGCTACGCGCCGGCCTATCCGCCCCAGAGCGTGCCCGCGCCGCAGGCGCCGCCACCGCCATCGCAGCCGCTGCCGGCGGCGCCCGGCTGGGGCGCCGCGCCCCTGCCGCCGGCCTGGGGCGCCCCGGCGCCCGTCCCGGTGCAGCCGGCGGTGCCCATCGCGCCGCGCCCGCAAGTGGCGCCTCCGCCGCCGGTCCCCGCGCCGCCGGCCCCCGCGCCGCGCCCCGCCGTCGCGCCTACCCTGCCGCCGAGCGTCGCCCGCCCGGCGCCCACGCCGGCCGGCCGAGCCCGCTAGCCACGCGACGAAGCGCGTCAACGCGCGCCGCTAAGCTGCCGGCCCAGGTTGGCGTGGAAGTTTGGCGAAGCCAAACTTGCACACTATCCCCGGCCGAGTGCTGACTGCCGCGCCGGGCGGAGATCCGGCGGGCGCGGCGGGGCGCGGTTCCCGACCGCCGCGTCTGCACGATGAGGGGTAGCCCGCCGATAAGGTAAGTAGCCCCGACGCGCAGCGGGAGGGAGGACGACGTGTACGGCGCGGATGCCCCGCACGACCTGGCCCGGCGGCAGCAAGCTGAGGTGGAGCTGCGGCAAGCGCAGAAGCTGGAGGCCGTGGGCCGCCTCGCCACCGGCATCGCTCACGAGATCAACACGCCGATTCAGTTTGTGGGCGACAACACGCACTTCCTCCAGGACGCGTTCGCGGACCTCCTGAGCCTGGTGCGACAGTACCAGGAGCTGCGCACGCGGGCGGCGGCGGGCGCCGTGGACGCCGCCTTGCTGGCGGCGGTCCGTCAGGCCGAGGAGACCGCCGACCTCGAGTACCTGGAAGAGGAGATTCCGAAGGCCCTGGCGCAGTCGCTGGAAGGCGTGGGCCGGGTCGCCAGCATCGTGCGCGCGCTGAAGGAATTCGCGCATCCGGACAGCAAGGAGAAGGCGCCGGCCGATCTGAACCAGGCGCTCCAGAGCACCCTCACGGTGGCGCGTAACGAGCTGAAGTACGTGGCCGACGTGGAGACGGAGTTCGGCGACCTGCCGGCCGTGACCTGCCGGGTGGGCGACGTGAATCAGGTATTCCTGAACCTGCTCGTGAACGCCGCCCACGCCATCGCCGATCGCGTTGGCGACTCGGGCGAGCGGGGACGCATCTGGGTGCGCACGAGCGCCGAGGGGGACTGGGTGACCATCGCCATCGGCGACACCGGCTGCGGCATCCCCGAGGAGATCCGCTCGAAGGTGTACGATCCGTTCTTCACCACGAAGGAGGTCGGCCGCGGCACGGGCCAGGGGCTGGCGCTGGCGCGGGCGGTGATTGTCGAGCAGCATGGCGGCTCGCTGAGCTTCGACAGCACCGTGGGCGAGGGGACGGTGTTCTACCTGCGCCTGCCCGTGATGGGAGCCGCCAAGGGGCGGGAGGCCGCGGCATGAAGCGCGTCCTCTTCGTCGACGACGAGCCGCAGATGCTCAGCGGGCTGCAGCGCCTGCTGCGGCCCCAGCGCCACGAGTGGGACATGAAGTTCGCCGAGGGGGGCGAGCAGGCACTCGACGCGCTCGAAGCGACGCCCTACGACGTCATCGTCACCGACATGCGCATGCCCGGCCTGGACGGAGTCACGCTGCTGCAACAGGTCAAGGACCAGTGGCCCCAGATGGTGCGGATCATCCTGTCGGGCTACACGGAGCTGGAAGCGACGCTGCGCACGGTGCCGGTGGCGCATCAGTTCCTCACCAAGCCGTGCGACCCGGAGCGGCTGAAGGACGTGGTCGAGCGGGCCTGCGCGCTGCAATCGCTGCTCCACCGCGACGCGCTGCGGGCCATGATCGCGGAGATGGGCGAGCTGCCCTCGCAGCCGGGGGTCTATCTCGCACTCGCCGAGGCGCTGGCCGATCCGGGGGCCTCGATGGCCGACGTGGCCCGGCTGGTCGAGCAGGACATCGCCATGTCGGCGAAGTGCTTGCAGCTGGTGAACTCCGCCTTCTTCGGGCTCGGTCGGCGGGTCACCAGCGTGCAGCAGGCGGTGAGCTACCTGGGCACCGACATGCTGAAGGCGCTGGTGTTCACGGTCGAGGTGTTCCGCGCCTTCGAGCCGCCACGCGGCGCGGGCGGGTTCGACCTGGAAGCGCTGCAGAGCCACTCGCTGCTCGTGGCGCGGCTGGCCACGCAGGTGCTGGCCGGGCGCCAGCCGGCCGACGACGTCTTCGTCACCGGCATGCTGCACGACGTGGGCAAGCTGATCCTGGTGACGCGCCTGCCCGAGCAGGCGGCGGCGATCGCCGCGGCGGCGCAGGCGACCGGGCAGCCCTGGCACGCCCTGGAGGAGGACCGGCTGGGCGTGACGCACGCCGAGATCGGCGCCTACTTGCTGGGGCTATGGGGCTTGCCGCAGCAGACGGTGGAGGCCGTGGCGTATCACCACGCGCCGACGCGCCTGCCGCGACGCGGGCTCGACGTGCTGGCGGCGGTGTACCTGGCCGACGTGCTGATCGACGAGCAAGCGGCGGCCAGCGGTCTGGGCGCGGCGGAGAGCGGGGGCGCCGGGCGCGGCGCCCCGCCGCTGGACGAGGACTTCCTGGCCGCACTCGGCATAGTCGACCAGGTGCCGGCCTGGCGGACGTTGGCGGCCGAGCTAACTCAGGCGGCCCTGGAGGGGGAGCTGACTCGATGAACCCAGCCGACAAGCGCGTGCTGTGCGTGGACGACGAGCCGAACATCCTAGAGGGCCTGCGGCGGACGCTGCGGGGCCAGTACCGGGTGACGACCGCCGTGGGCGGCGCGGCCGGGCTCGAGGCGCTGGCGCGCGAGGGGCCATTCGCCATCGTGATCTCGGACCTGCGCATGCCGGAGATGGACGGCGTGGCCTTCCTGAGCCGCGTCCGCCAGGCGAGCCCGGACACCGTGCGGGTCCTGCTTACGGGGCAGGCGGACCTCGAAGCGGCCATCGCGGCGGTGAACGAGGGCCGCATCTTTCGCTTCCTCAGCAAGCCGTGCCCGCAGCCGGTGCTGTTGCAGGCGCTGGCCGCCGCAGCGGAGCAGTATCGGCTCCTCACCGCTGAGCGCGTGCTGCTGGAGCAGACGCTGTACGGCAGCATCAAGGCGCTCACCGACATCCTGGCGCTGGCCGTGCCCGCCGCCTTCGGACGGGCGATGCGGGCGAAAGCGCACGTCGGCGAGCTGGCGGCGCGGCTGGGCGTCGCGGGGCAGTGGCAGGTCGAGGTGGCGGCGATGCTGTCGCAGATCGGCTGCGTGACGATTCCACCCGAGATCGCCGGCCGCATCTACGGCGGCCACTGGCTGAGCGCCGAGGAGCAGGCGATGGCCGACCGCCTGCCGCTGGTGGCGGAGGGGCTAATCGCGAATATCCCGCGCCTGGAGAGCGTGCGCGACATCCTCGCCTACCACCGCAAGCACTACGACGGGAGCGGCGAGCCTTACGACGGCGTGGCGGGCGAGGCGATTCCGTGGGGGGCGCGTGCGCTGCGGATCGTGCTGGACTTCGACGAGCTGCAGGCGCGCGGCTTCTCGACGGGGCTCGCGCTGGACACGCTGCGCGGCCGCGCCGGCTGGTACGACGCCGCGCTCCTCGACGCGTTTGCCGAGCTGCCGTCGATCCGCGAGGCGGACGTCGAGGTGTACGATTTGCCGCTGCGCGCGCTGCAGCCAGGCATGGTCTTCGCGGACGACGTGAAGACGACGACCGGGGTATTGTTCATCGCCCGCGGCCAGGAGGTCACGCCCACGCTGCTTGAGCGCATCCAGAACCTGCCCCGCATCATCGAGGTGGTCGAGCCGGTGCGGGTGGCCGTCCGCCGCGACGCCGAGGGCGCGACCGATATGCTCTACGCGGCCCTGGCGCTCGAGTAGCGGCGCCGCGCCGGCACCTGCCAAGCCGTCGCCGGGACATACTCCCGGCGGCGGCTTCGTCGTGTGGGCGGGGAGCGGCCCGTCTTACCAGGCCGCGCTCCTGGCGGGGCCGCGCGGCTAAACGCGCGGCGCGCGGCTGCCGATACTCATGGTGGACGCGCGGGGCGTGAGATTCCCTGGTGCGCCCCGCGCCAGGCGGCAGCCCGCTCGGGGAGCGAGCGCCGAGCAACGGAGGATGTGGCATGGGCGCGACGGAGCGCGACGGCGAGGAGCAGGTGGTAGTGCTCGAGCTGGCAGGCGAGGCCTACGGCGTCGAGATCGAGCGGGTACAGGAGATCATTCGTATGCAGTCCATCACGCGGGTGCCCAACGGGCCGGCAGGAGTGGAGGGCGTGACGAACCTGCGGGGCCGGGTCATTCCCGTGCTGGACCTGCGGCAGCGGTTCGGGCTGGCGCAGACGCCGCCCACGCGGCAGAGCCGCATCGTCGTGGCGGAGCTGGGCGAGCACGCGGTCGGCCTGGTCGTAGACGGCGTGTCGGAGGTGCTGCGGGTGCCGACGGATGCCGTGGAGCCGCCGTCCGCGCTCGTCACGGGCGCGGACAGCCTGTATCTGCGCGGCGTGGCGAAGATCGACGAGCGGCTGGTGCTGTTGCTCGATCTGGCCCGGCTGCTGAGCGACCACGAAGCGCTGGCTGCCTAGGTCGGCGGGACGTGGGGGAGAGATGGCGACGATCTTGATCGCGGACGACGCGGCGTTCATGCGGATGCGCTGCGGGCGCATGCTGGCGGACCACGGATACACGGTGGTGGAAGCCGAGAACGGGCGGGACGCGGTGGCGAAGTACCAGGCGCACCGGCCGGAC
>DATGMD010000061.1:0-111167 GCA_035293805.1 Chloroflexota bacterium
TCTACGTGCCCGATCGTCCCCACGTTCACGTGCGGCTTCGTTCGCTCAAACTTCTTCTTCGCCATTTGGCCTCTCCAGCTCTCAGCTCTCAGTTGTCAGCGATCAGCTACCCACGCGCGCCCGTCTCCTCCTGACGGCTGAGAGCTGACGGCTGAAGGCTAACCGGGGGAGCCCACGACCAGATTCGAACTGGTGACCTCGTTCTTACCAAGAACGCGCTCTGCCGCCTGAGCTACGTGGGCCGAGCCGCGCCAGCGCGCGGGGCTCGCCGGGAAACGGACGGGCGCGGCGTACCGCGCCCGCTGCCTTGCCAATGCTAGCGAACCACCACGTGCCGACCGGTGGTGGGGGCAGGATTCGAACCTGCGAATCCCTTCCGGGAGCCGGATTTACAGTCCGGTGCCATTAACCGCTCGGCCACCCCACCGGGACGGAGCCGACGATGGGACTCGAACCCGCAACCTGCGGTTTACAAAACCGCTGCTCTGCCAATTGAGCTACGTCGGCCTGGGTATGCTTGCGGGCCGCGCCACCACGCGGCACGGTGGGTGCTAGCGGCCGTCTGGAGCGGCTCCCGAGGGAGGGCAGATGGCAGCCAGAAACCCGTCCGGGCCGCGCCCCGAATCACACGCAATGATACCGTATCCCCCCGCCGGCCAACAAGCGGATCGCCGACGTCGCGCGCTTCCAACGCTGGTCGAGCGGTCCCACGAGCGGATGGACCATTCCCCCGCCCGGCACCAGCCCCGGCACTACTCGTGTCTCGTCAGACGCTGCAATAGCCGGCGACAGCGCGCCGCCAGGGTGGAACGCGGGCGCGACCAGGCGACCGGCGCGGGCGGCGCCTCGAGTACCACGGTAAGCCGGCCGCTCGCTCCGCGCGACACTTTCGACTCCAGCCCCTGCTCGCGGGCGGCCACCACCAGGTGCACTCCCGCCCGCTCGGCCAGGCCGACGAAGCACAGCCGGCGGATGCCCGGCGTGCGCTGCCCGAGCAAGGCGAGCGCTAGCTCGGCGGCCTCCGGCTCGTCCGCTGCCGTTAGCGGGAGGGGCATCGGCTCCGAGCTATGCACGCGCCTACCTCGTGGCCCGCTCAATGCTTCAGGTGGTACGGCACGTCGGCCACGACCACGTTCGCGTGGAAGAACAACGCGGCTTTGAGCCGCAACGCGGTCTGGTTGTGGAGGATCCACTCCCACCAGTGTTTCGGCACGAACTCCGGCAGCACGATCGTGACCAGCCGATTCGGCTCGTTCTCACGCCGCGCGGCGATGTACGCCAGCAGCGGCGGCAGCAGCGAGCGGTATGGCGACTCGATGATCACCAACGGCAGCTTCTGGCCCCACTCCTCCCAACGCTGCTTCAGGCGTTCCGCGGCCTCCAGGTCGTCGGTCACGTGGACCGCAGTCACGTTGTCGGAGATCGCGCGGGCAAACGACAGTGCGGGCAGCACGCCGAGGTGCAGGTTCGGCAGCGGCACGATCACCAGCGGCTTCGTGTTCACTAGCTCCAACGTGTCGCGCTGGGGATCAAGCACCAGCTCCGCGGCGACAGCCTCGTAGTGGCGGTGGATGGCGTACAGCGTGGCGATGATCACCGGGATGATGATGAGGATCATCCAGGCGCCGTGCGAGAACTTCGTAGCGGCGATGATGATCGACACCAGTCCCGTGGTCACCGCGCCCACGGCATTGATGACCATGCTGCGCTGCCAGCCGGGCGAGCGGCGCGTCCACCAGCGCTTCACCATGCTCGACTGCGAGCAGGTGAAGGAGACAAAGACGCCCACCGCGTAGAGGGGAATCAGGGCGCTGGTTTCCGCGCCGAAAGAGATCACCAGGATCGTCGCCAGCGCGCCTAGCACGACGATGCCCGTCGAGAACGAGAGCCGGTCGCCGCGGAACGAGAACTGGTGCGGCAGAAAGCCGTCTCGCGCCAGGAAGAAGCTCAGACGCGGAAAGTCGGAGAACGCTGTGTTCGCCGCTAGCACCAAGATCAGCGTCGTGAACGCTTGCACCAGGTAGAACAGGACGTTCGTCCCGAGTGTCAGCCGCACCACTTGCGAGATGACCGTCGGGTTGCCATCCGGGTTAGGCAGGATCTGGTAGACGTGTGCCAGCAGCCCGATCCCGCCGAATAGCACGCCGAGGATGGCGGCCATCCAGACGAGCGTGGTCGCCGCGTTCTTGGCTTGCGGCTCCTTGAACGCCGGCACGCCGTCGGAGATCGCCTCGGTGCCCGTGAGCGCCGCGCAGCCCGAGGCGAAGGCGCGCAGCACGAGGAACAGCGACATGCCCTCGACGGCGGGCACGGCCTCCGCTTCGGCGCGCGGCAGCTCGCCCAGCGCGACGTACTTGAAGGCGGCGATGCCGAACACCAGCAGCATCGAGCCGATGAACAGGTAGGTCGGCAGCATGAAGATCGTGGCCGACTCGCGTACGCCGCGGAGATTGACCACGACCATGAAGACGATGAAGGCGATCGCCATCTCGACGCGGAAGGCCACGAGGCCCGGCGCGGCCGAGGTGATCGCGGCCACGCCCGCGCTGATACTCACCGCCACCGTCAGCACGTAGTCGGTGAGCAGCGAGGAGGCCGCGAGCAGCGCCGGTATGTCGCCCAGGTTGTCGCGCGTGACGATGTACGAGCCGCCGCCGCCCGGGTAGGCGAAGATCGTCTGGCGGTATGAGGTCGCGACGATCGCCAGCAGCAGGATGATAGCGCCGGTGATCCAGAGCATGGTGCGGCTGGTAGCCGCCGCGGCGCCCGCCAGCGTCAGCACGAGCAGGATCTCCTCCGTAGCGTAGGCCGAGGACGAGATCGCGTCGGAGGAGAAGACCGCGAGCGCCTTGATCTTGGGGATCCGCTCGTGGACGCTCATCGCGGTGGTGAGCGGCGAGCCGATGACGAGGCGCTTGAGGCGCGTCCAGAACAGCGCGAAGCCGCCGCGCGGCTCTAGCACGCGCTCAGTGGCGATGATGTGGCCCTCGGGCGCGCGGCGAAACTCCCGGGCGTGGGGCCGCTCGATGCGCACGTACTTCGTGCCCGGGCGCTGCCCGGTCCGCAGCTCGCGCCGCTCGAGGTGCGCCTCCGCCTCGGCGCGGCTGCCGTCGTCGCGATCGGGCCGGGGAGCGCCGGCCGCGCGCGGCCCACTGGGCCGTGAGGGCGATTCGTCGTCAGGCGTCACAACAGTTCCTTCCTAGTCAACGCGTTGGGGCGAGGCGTGGGGCGCTTCGAGCATCCCGTACCCGATTGTCCAGACCGTTAGCCCAGGAAGGCGATCAGCAGCCAGAGAAGCGCCAGGCCGAACACGGCCACGGCGCTCAGGTCGACGCCGGCCCAATGAGTAGGGAATGGCATGGTGCTCGGTCCTCGGGGCCGGCGCCGGCGCACGGGTAGCGCGAAGGCTGCCCTGGCGCGCCCCTTTGCGGCCTCTACCATTAGCGTAGGGGATAGGCCGCCCAAGCCGCAGCCAAGACGCGGCTGCTGGCGCTCAAGATGCGCTCAAAGTTTCCGGGCCGCCCTGGCGCGCGGCGGACGGCCTGATTCCTGCAAGCGGGAGCCAAGCTCTCGTCCGCCCGTCGCCATTTCGCGGTGGAGAACGAACCGAGTGGAGGCGCGCGAGGTCCTGGTGGCGCTCATCACCGTGGCAACGCTGCTTGCCGTGATGTTGCGCCCCCGCGGAATCGCCGAGGCGCTCAGTGCGCTCGTGGGCGGCGCTCTAGTCGTCGCCGTGGGTGCCGTGCCGCCCGTCCAGGCGGCGGCGCTGCTGCTGAACGCCTGGAACGTCTTCGGCTTCTTTCTCGGGCTGATGCTGATCGCCGCGGCGGCCGATCATGCGGGCGTCTTCGACGTGCTCGCCTGGCAAGCCGCGCGCCATGCCGCCGGCAGCCGCCGTCGCTTGCTGCTCAACGTCTTCGCAATCGGCATCGTCTTGACGGCCTTCCTCTCCAACGACGCCACCGCCCTCGTACTCACGCCCGTGGTCTACACGCTGGCCGTGCGCTTGGCCCTCCCCGTGCGGCCCTACGCGTTCGCCTGCACCTTCATCGCCGATACGGCGTCGTTCCTGCTGCCGGTAAGCAATCCCATCAACATCTTGGTCCTCCAGCGCTTCCCGGCCTCGCTGCCCACCTACCTGCACCATCTGCTGCCGGCCGCGCTCGGAGCCATTGCCGTGAACGTCGTCGCCTTTTTCATTCTGTTTCGAGGCGACCTGCGCGGGGACTTCGACACGACCGCCATCGTGCGGCCCGCAGTCGTGGATCGCGCTCCCCGGTTGCTCCGCTTCACAAGCGGGGCCCTGGTAGCCATTGCGGCGGGCTACTTGCTGGCCGCCTGGCAGGGGTGGCCGCTGGGGCTCGTGGCCCTGGCGGGGGCGACGGTGCTGCTGGGCGGCTGGGCGCGTTGGGGGAACCTAGCGGGGCAGAAGCTGGCGCGTGAGTTGTCCTGGGGCCTGTTTGGCTTCGTCGCGGGGTTCCTTGTGATCGTCCAGGGAATCGAGAACGTCGGGCTCGTCAACGGGCTGGGGCGAGGGCTGGCGTTGCTGGCCGGCGCTGAGCCCCTCCGGGCGACGTTCGCCGCGTTGCTCACGGGAGCGCTGGGCGCGAACGTCGTCAACAACGTGCCGGCCACTCTGATCCAGCTCGCCGCCATCGACAGCCTGCCGGCCGACCGTACCCAGACGTTGCTCGCTTACGGTACGATCGTGGGGGCTGACCTGGGGCCGAACCTCACGACGGTCGGATCGCTCGCCACCATGCTCTGGCTGCTCATACTGCGCAAGCGCGGAGTGGAGATCTCGTCGTTGGACTACCTCCGTATCGGGGTGGCGACTACCCCCGGCCTGCTGCTCGCCGCCGGCCTGGCGCTCTGGTGGACCGGGGGCTGAGCGTGCGGGTGCTGTTGGCCGTCGGCGCGAACCCGGATCCTGTCTGGCTGCAGCGAGCGGTGACGCTCCTGCCTGCCCAGACGAGCGAGTTAGTGCTTCTCCACGTGGTGGACGTCGGGCCGCGACACGAGTGGGAGCAGGCCCGGGGCCGCTTCGTGGCACGCGCCCCCCTCCGCCCGGAGCGCGAGGCCAGTCTCGCGGACGCCGAGCGCGAACGGGGAGTTGCCGTGCTCGCTCGGGCCGAGGCTATCCTATCTGGCGCCGACTACCGCGGCGCGATCAGGCAGCGCCTCGTGACCGGGCGCCCCGAGCGCGAGATCGTCGCCGCGGCCGCCACGCTCGGCGCGGACGTGATCGTGCTGCGCGCGCGCGAAGGCGCCGGCCGGGCGCCCGCCGGGCCAGCCTCGGTCGGCCACGTCGCCCGCTTCGTCGTCGACCACGCCCCGTGTCCCGTCCTGCTGCTGCGCGGCGTCACCCGGTAGGATTTCTCCGGGCGCGCGGCCACGCCCCGCACGTCCACCTCAGCGTGAGCCCGCAGCAGCTGGACGACCGCGTTGTCTCAACATGTCCCCGCGTCGTCGTCCAGCCGCAAGCGATAGCCGACGCCGGGCTCGGTCAGGAGGTAGCACGGCTGCTGCGGGTCGGCCTCTAGCTTCTTGCGGAGCCGCGCCACATACACGTGCAGGTAGTGTGCCTCCGCGCTGTAGCTGCTGCCCCACACCCACTCCAGCAGCATGCGGTCGGTCAGCACTTTGTTGGGGTGCGACACGAACACCTTCAGCAGCTCGTATTCGGTGGGCGTCAGGTGTACCTCCCGCTCGCCCACCGTCACCCGGCGCCGTTCCAGGTCCACGGCCAGAGTGCCGCTGCGAAAGATCGCGCCCGCTTCGCGCGAGGGTCCGACCGCGTGGCGCAGCGCCACGCGAATGCGGGCCAGCAGCTCTTCCACCCCGAAGGGCTTGGTCAGATAGTCATCCGCCCCCTGATCGAGGGCCAGGACCTTGTCGCGCTCGGCGCCCCGCACGGAGAGCACGACGATCGGCGTGCCCGCCCGCTCGCGCAGCGCCCGGATGACCGCGAAGCCCTCCATGTCGGGCAAGCCCAGGTCGAGCAGCACGACGTCGGGATGGAACCGGTCGTAGTGGTCCAGCGCCTCCCGGCCAGTGCTCGCCGTGTCGACCTCGAACTCGTGTCGGAGCAGGTTGGTGCGCACCGCCCGCACGATCGCGGGCTCGTCGTCCACCACCAGCACCCGCGCGCCCATCAGCTGGCCTCCGTCAGGCGCGGCGGTGCGGCCACCGCCGGGTCGGCCAGCGGCAGCGCGAACGTAAACGCGGCCCCGCCGCCCACCCGGTTCGTCGCCCAGATGCGTCCGCCGTGCGCCTCCACCAGCCCCTTGGCCACCGCCAGCCCGACGCCCTGCCCCTGCGGCCGGGCGCCGCTCGTGTCGACGCGGTAGAACGACTCGAACAGGCGCGGCAGCGCGGCGGCCGGTACCCCCGGGCCGCGGTCGGCCACCGTCACCAGCGCCTCGTCGCGCGTCCGCCGCACCACCACCGCGATCTCCGAGCCGGCTGGAGTGTACTTCACCGCGTTCTCGATCAAGTTGGTGAGCACCTGGTCGATCTCCACGTAGTCTAGCGGGACGGGCGGCAGGTCGTCGGGGACGGTCACCGCGATCGTATGGCGAGCGGTCAGCGGGCGCAGCCGGCCCACCACGTCGTCCACGAGAGCGCCGAGATCGTACCAGGCTTTCTCGGGCCGCAGGCTGCCGCCTTCCAGGCGCGAGAGGTCCAGCAGGTTCCCCACGATGCGGTTGAGCCGCTGCGCCTCCTCGACGATCGCCAGGGCGAACTCATGCTGCTCCTCGCGCGTCCAGGCGACGTCTTCCTGCAACAGACTCCCCGCCGACGCGATGATCGACGCCAGCGGGGTGCGCAGGTCGTGCGAGACGGCATTCAGTAACGCCGTCTTCTGCTCGTCGGTGCGGCGCAGGATCTCGGCCTCCATCGCCTCCCGGCGCAGGCGCGCGCGCTCGACGGCCAGGCCGATCTGCGCCGCGACCGCTGACAGCAGGCGATCTGCCGTCGGGTCAGCGGCGAGCGTGCCGCGCCGCGAAACCAGCAGCAGCGCCCCGAGGCGCCGTTCCTGCACGGACAGCGGTACCAGGTGCAGCCGGGCCCGCTCGCCGGCTTGCAGCGCCCCGAGCCGACGGGTAGTCCCGATCCGCACCCAGCGGCCGGGCGCCCCGCGCTCGGCGCCCGTCGGCGCGCGGCCCGTGCCCAGCACCCGCGCCGGCTCCGCCCGCGCCGTGCGCAGTATCCGCAGCGCCTCGTCGTCGCCTGCGGCCACGCGTATCGAGCCGTGCGTGTCTGCTGGCACCTCGATGGCCACCGCGGCCAGGCTCAGCTCGCGCCGTAGCCGCTCCGCCACCTCGCGCAGCGCCTGGTGCAGCTCCGGCTCGGCCACCAGCCGCACCACGTCGTAGAGCACGACGGCCTCGCGCTCCCGCTGCTCCGCCTCTTGCGCGCGGCGGCGCTGGCCCGCGGCGAGCTGTCCCGTGACGATGGCTGTCAGCAGGAACAGCAGCAAGCTGATCCACTCCTCCGGGTCCGACACCGTGAAGGTATGGACCGGCTCGACGAAGAAGAAGTCGAAGGCCAGGAACGCGAGTACCGACGCCACGACCGCCGGCCAGCTCCCGTAGGCGACGGCGATCGCCAGCACGGCGATCAGGTAGAGCATGGAGATGTTGGCGATGGGCATGCGCCCGAGCACCGCGCCGATGAGCATGCTGACCAACGCGACCGCCCCGAGCGCCGCTGCGTACCCCACCCAGCCGGCGCGCAGGGCGGTCGGCCTCGGCAATCCCCGGATCACACGCGCTGCCCCTTCGCCGCCCTCGTGGCCCTCGTCGCTCGCCCCTGTATCTAGCGTAGAGCACGAACGCTCAACAGACGGTCAATCCGCGGGCTAGAAGGCTCAAGGCCCGCTCAAGATCCCAGGCGCGCGTAGTCGGCGGTCGGCGGTCCAGCACCTTTCCGGCCACCGCCAGAGACGGCGCGCCTGGGCGAAGGCTTCTATGCCGGCGTGAACGGCGGCGAGATGGATGACCATCGAGTCCGTCCGCTCAGGCGGGCTCGGTGCTGAAACGATAGCCCACGCCGGGATCGGTGAGCAGGTAGCGAGGATGCTGAGGGTCGGCCTCCAGCTTGCGCCGCAGGCTGGCGACGTAGACGTGCAGGTAGTGCCCCTCCGTGCCGTACTCCGGCCCCCACACCTCTTGTAGCAGCATGCGGCGGGTGAGCACCTTGTCGGGGTGCGTGATGAAGGCGCGCAAGAGCGCGTACTCCGTCGGCGTCAGCTTCACCTCCTGGCCGCCCACCGTTACCTGGCGCCGCTCGAGATCGACCGCCAGGTCGCCGCTGCGGAACACGGGGGCGCTGCCGCTCGCCGGGTGCGCCGCGTGGCGCAGCGCCACCCGCACGCGCGCCAGCAGCTCGTCCATGCCAAAGGGCTTGGTGAGGTAATCGTCCGCGCCCAAGTCGAGCGCCCGCACCTTGTCGCGCTCGGCGCCGCGCGCCGAGAGCACGACGATCGGCGTCGCCGCGTGGGCGCGGATGCGCTCGACCAGCTCCAGGCCGTCCACGTCGGGCAGGCCGAGGTCGAGCAGGATCAGATCGGGCCGGCGCGTGGCGTACGCCGCCTGCGCCTCCGCGCCGCTGGTGGCGCTCAACACGTCGTAGCCGTGGGCCGCGAGATTCGTGCGCAGCGCGCGCAGGATCTCCGGCTCGTCGTCCACCACCAGGACTCGCGCGCCACGCGCCTGCATCAGCCGGCCTCGGCCACCGGCACGAGCGCCGGCGGCGTGCCCAGCGGCAGCGTGAAGCGGAAGCAGGCGCCCTGCCCCGGCGCGCTCGCCACGTCGAGGTGGCCGCCGTGCGCCTCCACCAGCCCGCGCGCCACCGCCAGCCCCAGCCCCGTGCCGCGTGGGTGCCCCGGCCCGCTCGTCACGCGGTAGAACTTCTCGAACACGCGCGGCAGCGCGGCCGCCGGGATGCCCGGGCCCGCGTCCGCCACCTCGACGACGAGCATGTCGCCCTCGACGTGGGCGGCCACGCGGATCGGCGTGCCGGGCGGCGTGTACTTCAACGCGTTCTCCAGCAGGTTGCTTAGCACCTGATCGATCTCCACGTAGTCCAGCAGCACGGGCGGCAGCGTGTCGGGCACGTCCACGGCGATGGGGTGGTCGGCGGCGAGCGGTCCGAGCCGGCCCAGCACGTCCTCCACCAGCGCCGAGAGCGGATACCATTCCTTCTCGGGCCGCAGGACGCCCGCCTCGATGCGCGATAGGTCCAGCAGGTTGCCCACCAGGCGGTCCAGCCGGTCCGCTTCCGCCTCCACCGTGGCCGCGAAGGCGTCGCGCTCGGCGTCGCTCCAGGCCACGTCGTGCTGGCGCAAGCTGCCCGCCGCCGCCTTGATCGACGCCAGCGGCGTGCGTAGGTCGTGCGAGATCGAGCTGAGCAGGGCCGCCCGCAGCTCGTCGGTGCGACGCAGCACCTCCGCCGCGTTGGCCTCGGCTTGCAGGCGTACGCGCTCGACCGCCAGCGCGATCTGGTCGGCGGCGGCCTCCAGCAGCCGCGTCTCCTCGCGCGTGAACGGCGCCCGCGCGGGCGCCGCGACGACCCGCAGCATCCCGAGCACGCGCGGGCCCGCCCGCAGCGGCAAATCGAACCGCCGCGCCGCCGCAGCGTCCGGCGCCGCGGCCAGACGGACCGGCGGCACGACCCGCACCCAGCGCCGCGGGCCGGCCGGGGTGCTCGGCACGCCCTCGGCCGCCAGCAGCCAGCGCGGCGTCTCACGGCCGTCACCCGTATCGCTGCCGACGACCGCTCGCGGCTGCAAGCGCCCCTCCTCGTCGGCCAGTAGGATGGCACAGAGCTGGAGCTGCAGGACGCTGCCCAGGTACTCGGCCACCTGCCGCAGCGCGGCGTCGAGCGTCGGCGCGCTGGTCAGCCAGCGGCCCACCGCGTAGAGCTGGACGGCCTCCTGCTCCCGCCGGTGCGCCTCGTCGGCGCGGCGTCGCTGGCCGGCCGTGAGCTGCCCGGTGACGACCGAGGCCGCTAGCAGCAACAGGAGCGCCAGCCACTCGTCGGGGTCGGCCACCGTCAGCGTGTGGGCCGGGCCGACGAAGTACCAGTTGAAGATGACGAAGGCCAGCAGCGACGCCATGACGGCGGGGCCGCTACCGAAGCGCGTGCCCAGCGCGAGCACCACCAGCAGGTAGAGCATCGACACGTTGGCGATTCGCGCCCAGCTCAGGATCACGCCGATGGCGAGGCTGACCAGCACCACACCGGCGACAGCCGCGACATAGCCGCGCCAGACGGGTGCCGGCGCGGTGGGGGATGCGGCGTCCTGGTCCCAGCTCATGGCAGCCACCTCAGTCCGTGCGTCTTCTCCGGCCGAGCCACCCCACCGCACGCACCCGCATCGGCAGAAGCCTCGGGGGCGGAGCCCCCCTTAGCGCTTGAGGTGGTACGGCACATCGGCCACGACGGTGTGGGGCTGGAAGAACAGCGCCAGCTTCAGCCGCAGCGCCGTCTGGTTGTGGAGGATCCATTCCCACCAGTGCTTCGGCACGAACTCGGCCAGCACGACCGTCACCAGCCGCTGCGGCTCGTTCTTGCGCCGCGCGGCGATGTAGGCCAGCAGCGGCGACAGCAACGACCGATATGGTGACTCGATGATCACCAGCGGGATGTCCTGCGCCCACTCCTCCCAGTGGTCTTTAAGCGCCTCGGCCTCCTCCAGGTTGTCGGTCACGTGGATGGCCGTCACGTTGTCGGAGAGCGCGCGGGCGAAGTCGAGCGCGGGCAGCACGCCCAGGTGCAGCGACGGCAGCGGCACGATCACGATCGGCTTGGTGTCGGCCGGTCGCAGCGTGACCGCTCGTGGATCGAGGACTAGCTCCTCGGCGACTCGCCGGTAGTGACTGTGAATGAGGTGCAGCGTCAGGACGATCGCCGGGATGATGAGCAGGATGATCCAGGCGCCCTGGCTGAATTTCGTCGCCGCCGTCACGACGGCGACCACGCCGCAGGTGAGGGCGCCGATGCCGTTGATGATCGTGCCGCGCTGCCAGCCCGGCTCGCGCCGCGTGCGCCAGCGCCGCAGCATGCTCGACTGCGAGCAGGTAAAGGAGATGAACACTCCGGCCGCGTACAGCGGGATAAGCGCGTGAGTATCGGCGCCGAAGATGATCACCAGCGCCCCGGACACCAGGCCAAGTGCCACGATGCCCGTCGAGAACGCCAGCCGGTCGCCGCGGAACGAGAACTGCCGCGGCAGGAAGCCGTCCCGCGCCAGGAAGTAGCTCAGGCGCGGGAAATCGGCAAAAGCCGTGTTGGCTGCGAGGATCAGGATGGCCATGGTGGCTGCCTGAACTATGTAGTACAGCGGGCCAGCGCCGAACGTGAGCCGCGCGATCTGCGAGACGACCGTCTCGTGACCTTCCTGCGGCATGATGCCGTACAGGTGCGCCAGCAGGCTGACGCCGCTGAACAGCAGCCCGGCAATGATCGCCATGGCGAGTAGCGTCGTGGCGGCGTTCTTCGCCTGCGGCTCCTTGAACGCTGGCACGCCGTCGGAGATCGCCTCGGTGCCCGTCAGCGCCGAGCAGCCGGAGGAGAACGCCCGCAGCAGCAGGAAGACTAGCGCCAGCCCGCTGTAGGTGCCCACCGTGGCGGGCGCCACCGGCTCGGCGCGCGGTACCTCGCCCAGGATCAGCGCCTTCACCAGCCCAACGGCGAACATCACCAGCATCGCCGCGATGAACAGATACGTCGGCACGGTGAAGATGTTGGCCGACTCGCGCACGCCGCGCAGGTTGGCAAACGTCATGAAGCCGACGAAGAACACGGCCAGCTCGACCTCATAGGGGTGCAGCACCGGCACGGCCGAGGTGATGGCCGCCACGCCGGCGCTGATGCTCACCGCCACCGTCAGCACGTAGCCAATGAGCAACGACGAGCCGGCGATAAGCGCCGGCACGTCGCCCAGGTTGTCGCGGGTCACGATGTACGCGCCCCCGCCGCCGGGGTAGGCGTGGATGGTCTGCCGATAGGCGGTCGCCACGATGGCGAACAGCGTGACGATGGCGAGCGTGATCGGCAGGGTGAACTGGTTGACGACGGCTGTCCCCGCGATCATCAGCGCCAGGAGGATTTCTTCCGTGGCGTAAGCCGAGGACGACAGGGCGTCGGAGGCGAAGACCGCGAGCGCCTTGATCTTGGGGATCCGCTCGTGGGTCGTCATCGCCGTGGAGAGCGGCGAGCCGATCACGAACCGTTTCAGGCGGGTCCACAGCCGCGCGAGGCCCCCGTGGGGTTCCAGCACGCGCTCGGTAGCGATGATGTGGCCCTCGGGCGCGCGGCGAAACTCCCGGGCGTGGGGCCGCTCGATGCGCACGTACTTCGTGCCGGGGCGCTGCCCGGTTCGCAGCTCGCGCCGCTCGAGGTGCGCCTCCGCCTCGGCGCGTCCCTTGTCGTGCCCGTCGTTGACTTCGCGAGTGGACCGCCCGTTGCTCGCGCCGCGGTGCGGCGCTTCGTCTTCGGGAGCCACGTCCACGTCCCTTCTAGCCCGGTCCCGCGGGTAAGCGACCGTGGCGCTGACGGCGACAGCTCAGCACGTCACCCAGGCCGCCGCGCACGCTCGCGGCCCTGTCCAAGCGCCGCTGCCCCGTGCCCGGCGCGAGCGGCGGCGCGTGCCGCCAGCCGACGGCCGCGCCTCTCGCCCCGCGAACCGTTGCACACTAATACTAGCGCTTTCCGGCGTCTTCAGCAGCGTCCCAGGTGAGCGCGGCGCCCGGCCACTCCTGCGGCCAATCCGAAGGGCTGGTTACTTGGTCCCCTTCGTCAGCCGCAGCCGTGACGCGGCTGTGACGCGGCCGGCGGGCGCTGTGACCCAAGCGTGCCGCGAGGGAGAGTACCCTGCCCTCAGACCGCCGCGCGTCTCCACGGCAAGGGAATCATCACAGGGAGCTTCATCGTCCATGTGGGTTGTCTGCTACCTCGTGCTCGCCGTGTCCGTCTTCGTCGCGTGGAAGTGGTTGTACCGCGAAGCCTGAGCGCGTTCCCCGTGCGTCGCCGGCGCCCGGCCCCCCGCCGCTCGTCGCCGGGTGTCTCATCTTTGCTCGCGGGGGGCGCCTATCCCCGCCCCGCGGGCGGTTTGCGCGCCTCCCATGCTGTATACTGCGTGCGCGGTCCCCGCTGGTCGCTCCACGATACCGACCGTGCGCGGGGTCCAGCGCACGCAGGGAGGAGGTAGCAACGATGCCAGCATGGCGTGGCCCTCGGCTCTCATCCCTGGTCGGTTCGATTGGCGGCGCTCTGCTCCTGGCCGCGGCGCTCGCGCCCGGCGCGTCCACGGCAGTCTATGCCCAGGACGGCGCTGGCCCCGGCGGCCCTCCGATGGGCCCCGCGGGCGGCCCTGGCCCCGGACCGGGGATGGCGCCGCTCATCGGTGGGCCTGGCCCCGGCCCGCGCGGCCTGGGCGGTGGCTACGACGCCGGGTACGCCGAGATCGCGGTCCCGGGCCAGACGCAGTACTGTCGCGAGCAGATCGGCGCGCAGGCGGACGCCTGGGCATACATCGGCCCCACGTTTAGCGGCTACCAGTTCCCGCCCTACGGCGGCATGTGGGGCTTCTACGCCGACATCGGTCCCGTGTGCCGCTGGCAACCTCACTAGCGCCTCAACGGGGAGTCGCCTGTGGGTTGTGGGATCCCAACCCACAGCAACGGACCAGTGACAGACGGTCAGCCGGCTGGCTCTGAGACAGCGTGGCGAGGGGCGGCTCCGGGCCGCCCCTCTCGCCTGCCTGCCGCGAACCGCGGCGCCCGTGCTATCCTAACCACGGATGCTGAATAGCGGCCGCCTGGCGGGCGGGAAGCGCGAGACAGCGGTGAGGAGCAGGCAGTGGCGGGCATCTTGGTGCCCCTGGGCGGCGCGCTGACCGGAACCGCTCAAGACGACGAGGTGGTGCGGCTAGCCTGTGTGCTAGCCCGCCAATCGAAGACCCCCGTGTGCTTTCTGCACGTCATCCAGGTGCCGCGCACCTTGGCAGTCGACGCCGAGCTGCCGGCGCAGACCCACCGCGGCGACGAAGTGCTGCTGCGCGCCGAGACCGAGGCGCAGCGGCTGGGCGTGCAAACCGAGACGGCGCTGGCCCAGGCCCGCGAGATTGGCCCGGCCATCGTGAACGAGGCGGTGGACCGCGGCTCCGCCCTCATCGTCATCGCCATCGACCCCGACCGGCGCTCGGGCACCTTCCACATCGGCCAGATCGCGAGCTACGTGCTAGAGCACGCTCCCTGCGCCGTCATCGCGCACCGTATGTCGTTCGCTCCCGAGCCGCCGCCCAGCCGCGGCCGCTAGCCCCCTCGGTCGTCCTCGGGGGTTGCAGGCGCGCTCCCCTGCCACGGGGCTGCCCCGCCCGCCTCTCCCCGGGGGTGCAGGGGCAGTGGCGCTCGCAGTATTCCGCGCCACACCCTGCCGGGGGGCGTGGGGGGTGTCCCCCCATCTGCCCTTCTCTCTTAATCTCCGGGGGGTGGGGGTGTCCCTCACAAAACCTAGCCCCCTAGCTGGAACAGCTCGCAGCACGTGCCTCCCAGCACTTGCGCCTCGGTCGGCGTATCCAAGCGCGCCTCGCGCACGACCACCGTCGGGTTGCCGTCGCCCACGTCGAACGGATAGTCGCTGCCCAGCAGCACCCGCTCGCCCCCCATCACGTCGGCCAGGTAGCGGACCGCCGGCGCGAACAACAGCATGGTGTCGTAGTAGAACCAGCGCGCGTACTCCAACGGCGGGTGGCTGGCGTGGACGCGCGCCTCCGGGCTGACGTCGTACACGCGCTGGAACCGCCCCACCTGATAGGGGAAGAAGCCGCCCCCATGTACCAGGATCACCTTCAGGTCCGGGTGGCGGTCGGCAATGCCGCCGAAGATCAGGCAGCCGGCGGCAATCGTCGTGTCCATCGGATTGCCCACCGCCTGGGCCAGGTTGTACTCTTTCAGGCGGAAGCCGACCTGCGGCGCGTAGGGATGTACCAGCACCGGCTGGGCGAGCGCCTCGGCGGTCGCCCACAGCGGCTCCAGCGACGAATCGTCCAGGTTGTGCTCGTTGAAGTTCGGCCCGACCATCACCCCGCGCAGGCCCAGCTCCGTCGCCGCGTATTCCAGCTCCTGCGCGGCTAGCCGGCCGTCTTGCAGGGGCACGACCGCCATCCCCGAATAGTGGTCGCCGCCCGCCGCCCGGATGTCCTCGGCCATCGTGCGGTTCTGCAACCGGCACCAGCGCGCGCCGATCTCCGGCGGCAGGAAGTAGCAGTACATCTCCATCCAGGTGCTCAGCACTTGGCGGTCCACCCCCTGCTGACGGAGCCGCTCCACGCGCTCGGTGAGGTCACGCACCGGCCGGCCGACGGGTCGCAGCGGCGGCCGCCCCGGAAAGACGATCTGCGGCAGGCCGCTCTCGGTCGTGCGTAGCTCGCAGCCGTAGCTGGCCGCGTCGCGCTCCAGCTCGGCGATCACCTGGGGCGAGAGGTAGTGGGCGTGCGCGTCGACGATCATGCTCCGCCTCTCCGTCGCATTGCCGATGTGGGATGGCGCGACCCGCGCGCTCCCGAGAGTATAGCGCGCGGTAGATGCTAGACTGGAGCAGCCAAGCCTGGCTCGCAGCCCTCGGGGTGGACCGGCGGATGGACCGCACCTTTGCTCTGCTCGGCGCGCTGCTCGCGTTCCTCGCGGTGGGCGCGGGCGCGTTCGGCGCGCACGCGCTGCGCGAGCGCGTGTCGCCCGAGATGCTCGACGTCTTCGAGACAGCAGCGCGCTACCAGATGTACCATGCGCTGGGGCTGCTGGCCGTCGCTTGGGCGGCCGGCCGCTGGCCCGGCGGCGCAACCACCGCCGCCGGCTGGCTGTTCTTCGCCGGCATTGTGCTCTTCTCCGGGAGCCTGTACGGGCTGAGCCTGAGCGGCCTGCGCTGGCTCGGCGCCATCACGCCGCTCGGCGGGCTGGCGTTCCTGGCCGGCTGGCTGGCGCTCGCCTGGGCCGTCTGGCGCGGCCAGGGGGCCTGACCGTGGACAAGCCCCTCGCCCCGGAGTGGCTGCCGACCGTCAACACGGCGCTCATCGTCATCAGCGGCGTGTTTCTCGTCATCGGCCTGCTCTTCATCCGCCGCAAGCAGGTCGCGCTGCACCGCGCCAGCATGCTGACCGCTACCGCGTTCGCGGCGCTGTTCCTGGTCGTCTACGTGACCCGCTATGTCCTGTATGCGCCCAAGCACTTCGTGGGTGAGGGACCGCTCGCCGTCTTCTACTACACCGTGTTGGGCTCTCACATGGTGCTCGCCGTGGCCCAGGCCCCGCTCGTCGTCGTCGTGCTGACGCTGGCGCTGCGCGGCCGCTTCGCCCGCCACCGCCAGCTTGCGCGCATCGCCGTCCCCATCTGGCTCTACGTAGTGCTCACCGGCTGGCTCGTCTACGGCCTGCTCTACCTCCGCTAGCCGGCGCCCCCGCCCCAACTGGCCCGAACCTTGCTCTACGGCGCCCGCCGCGGATCGGCCGCGGTAGGCTCGTCGCCGCGGCACGGTCGTGTGCAGGGCTGCCGCGAGCCGTGCCCCGCGTACGGCCCCCGCGGCAGAGAGGAGGCAGGGTGGCATGGAGCGCAGGGAAGCGGGTGCCGGCGGACCACGGATCAGCCGCCGCGCGCTACTGGCGGGAACGGCTGCTATTGGCGCGGGCGTGTCGCTGTCGCACGGCGGGGCGCGGTTGGCCCGCGCGGCGGCCCCACGGCAGCAGCCCCCGAACGAGAGCCCTTACAAGGTCGGCATCGCCATCGGCGGCGAGCAGTTCTCCCCACCCCTGCTCGTGGAGTACGCCGTCCTGGCCGAGCAGGCGGGGTTCGACGGCGCCTGGGTCACCGATCACCTCCAGCCCTGGCAGGAGAACGAGGGCCACGCCACCCAAGCTTGGGTGGCGCTTGGGGCGATCGGCAGCCGCACCAGCCGAGCCATGTTCGGTACCGGCGTCACCACCCCGACCTTCCGCTACCGCCCCGAGATCGTCGCCCAGACCTTCGCCACGCTCGGCGCGCTCTATCCAGGGCGCATCTTCCTGGGGATTGGATCGGGCGAGTCGATGAACGAGGTGCCGGGCGGCGGCGGCTTTGCCCCTTACGCCGAGCGCGCGGCGCGCATGGCCGAGGCGATCACCCTGATCCGCCGCTTGTGGAGCGGCGAGCGCGTGAGCAGCGAAGGGCCCTACTACCCGATCCCCGCGCCCGGCCTGCGCATCTACGACCTGCCCGCGCAGCCCATCCCGATCTACGTCGCCGCCAGCGGTCCCAACAGCGCGCGCATCGCCGGCCAGCTAGGCGATGGCTGGATCACCGACGCCAAGAGCGCGGTCGATCCTGCCATGCGCGCCGCCTTCGCGGACGGCGCCCGTGCGGCCGGCAAAGACCCCGCTCGGCTGCCCATCCGCGTTGAGAGCTTCATGGTCGTGGGCGGCGAGCCAGAGGCGAACGAGGCCGCCGCGCTGTGGCGCTTCTCGCCCATCGGCTTCAAGGAGCTGCTGTACGAGCCAGACCCGCGGGTCATCCAGGCGCGCGCCGAGGCCGAACTCACGCTCCACGACGTCTGGGGCGACTGGACGGTCAGCACCAACCCGGCGGACCACGCGCAGAACGTGCGCAAGTTCTGGGACGCCGGCGTACACGAGGTGTGGGTCCATAGCGGCCAGCAGGACCAGCGGCGCGTCATGGACTTCTATGCCAGCCAGGTCCTGCCGCTGCTCGCCGACCGCCCGTAGCCGCACCCTAAAATCTTCCTTAAAGCCGAGCCGCCCCCACAGTACGCGGCCTGCACCGGCACGGGAGCTGCGCCGGCAGTCGTTGCCACGAGGTCGGCGGCCCGCACCCCGAACGCCCCCGGCGGCCTTCGAGTGCAGCCGCGGCAGCTGGCGCATCGCGCTGGACACCGCACTGTGTGGCGCGTCGCGCCGCACGGTCGCGTGAGTGGAGGACCTGATGCAGCAACCTGTGGAGCGCCCGACTCTCGGCACGGCGGTCGGGAGTTTGATCGGGGCAGTCGGCCGACTCGTCGATCTCGAGACCGACTACGCCAAGGCCGAGATGGCCCAGAAGGCATCGATGGCGGGCAAGGATGTGGCCCTCGTCGCCGCCGGCGGCGCCCTGGCTTACGGCGGCTTGCTCGTGCTCCTGGCCGCGGCGGTCAACATCCTCGCCGCGGTCCTGCCCCGCTGGCTGGCGGCCCTGCTCGTCAGCGCCGTCGCCGCCGGCACGGGCGGCTTGCTCGTCCAACGGGGCCTGGAGCGCCTCGACGAGCAAGGCCTGGTCCCCGAGCGGACGATCGCTACGCTCAAGGCCGGTGTGAACGCCGGCCTGCAGAAGGCGAAGGACCAGCTGGCGTAAAGGGCGTAAAGAAAGAAGGAAACGCGTCGCCCCGTCGACGCCGGGCAGCCGGCCGGCGGCTACCGGAAGACCTGGTGGTCCACCACGACGGCGGCGAAGATCAGGGCGAGGTACAGGAGCGAATACTTGTAGAGACTGAGCGCCGCGGCGCGGTTGGCCTCGCGGCGCAGCCGCAGGGCGTAGTAGGTGAACAGGCCGCCGAGCGTGAGCGCGGACCCGAGATAGAACAGCCCGGCCAGGTGGAACGAGTAGACCAGCACCGTCACGGCCACGAGCTGCAGCGTGTACAGCAGGATCTGATAGCGCGTCTCGTCCTCGCCGGCGACGATGGGCAGCATTGGGACCCGCGCCTTCGCGTACTCGGCCTTGATGAGCAGCGCCAGCGCCCAGAAGTGCGGCGGCGTCCAGAAGAAAATGATGGCGAACAGGTAGGCCGCGAGCAGGTTCACCTCGCCGGTGACCGCCGCCCAGCCGACGAGCGGCGGCATCGCGCCCGCCGCCCCGCCGATGACGATGTTGCTCGGCGTAGTGCGCTTCAGCCAGCGGGTGTACACGAAGACGTAGAACAGCAGCCCCACCTGCGCCAGGATGGCCGCCAGCACGTTCACCCACAGCGTCAGCACGACGAACGACAGGACGCCTAACGCCACGCCGAAGCTCAGCGCCTGCGCCGGCGTGAGCGTGCCCGACGGCAGCGGCCGCCAGCCCGTGCGACCCATCAGCGCGTCGATGTCGCGGTCGATGTAGCAGTTGAGCGCGTTGGCGCCGCCCGAGGCCAGCGCCCCGCCGACCAGCGTGGCCAGCACCAGCCCCCAGCCCGGCCAGCCGTCCGCCGCGACGATCATCGGCATCAGCGTGGTGAACAGCAGCAGCACGACGATGCGCGGCTTCGTCAGGCTGACGTAGCGCTGCAAGCCCGCGGCCTCCACCCACCCGCTCGCCGAACGGAGCGTTGCCGCGGATCGAGTAATCGACAAATCGGCTCTCCTAGCTCCCGCGCTCGGCGCGGAGCATCGTCTCCGCGGCGCGCAGCGAGCCTGCTCGCACGTGCCCGTTCCGCGCGGCCTCGACGTCCGCGGCGGCCGGCGCTCCCAGCCCGCGAGCGCGCGTCAGCAGGCATACGAGTACCGTGGCGCTAGCCCACACCGCCGCGGCGCCGGCCAGGTGCAAACCGCGTACCACCGCCGGCAGGCCCGTGGAGACGGCCGTGGCGCCAATGGCGATCTGCAGCGCCACGCACACGGCGAGCGCCGTCGCCGCCCACGGCACGGCCGGCAGCCAGCGCCAGCCGCGCCACGCCTGCACTAGGATCACCGCCACCAGCGCGGCCACGACGTAGGCGAGCAGACGGTGCGTCAGGTGGAGATCGACCAGCCGGCTGCTGCCGAACGGCAGGGCCTCGCCGTTGCAGCCCGGAAAGCCGACGCAAGCGTAGCCCGCGCCGGTCGCCAGCACGTAGGCGCCCACGATCAGCAGCACGAACAGCGCGGCCGTCGTCGCGTGCGTGAGCGCCACCAGCGGCCCCCGCCGCCAGCCCGGTGCTGGCGGCCGCGCCGCGCGCGGCGCCGGCAGCGCCAGCATCGCCGTCCAGATGAGCAGCGCCAGGATGACCAGGGCGAACAGCAGGTGGACTAGCACGACCATCGCCGGCAGCTCTAGCCGCACGACGATCGCGCCGAGCACGATCTGGATCGCCAGCAGCACGGGCGCCAGCGTGGCGGTGACGAGGAGGGCGGGCTGGCGGCGTCGGAACAGCCAGGCACCCAGCGTCGTGGCCAGAATGAGCGGTGAGACGATCGCGCCCAGCAAGCGGTGGCTGTACTCGACGATGGCGGTCGCCTCCAGCGGCGGCACGAGCTGGCCGTGGCAGGTCGGCCAGTCGGGGCAGCCTAGCCCCGAGCCGCTCACCCGCACGATCCCGCCCACCACGATCAGCAGGTACGTGCCGATCGCCGTCACAACCGCTAGCGCTGGATAGTAGCGACTCATGCTGTCCTGGTCTCCCGCCGTGGCGTCGCCCACGTGGCTCGCGGGCCGGCCCGTGTTGCCCAGCGCGCCGTCGCTCCCGGCCGGGCGCGCTTGACTCGCGTCCCGAGACGCCAAAGCCATCCTCAATCGTGCCCTGCCGCCGTCCATAGCTGGGCTACCGGCGTGGGCGTGCTGCTCGCGGGCGGCCCGGGTGGACTGCTGAACAAGCTCTGCGCGCCCAGGATCGCCAGGGCCAGCAGCCCCAGGGCCGGCAGTGCCGTCCACAGCAGCTCCCAGCCCCAGCGCACGGGGCGGTGGTCGGTCTCTCGCGGCGCCGTGCGCCACAGGCGGAACACGGAGGCCAGGAGCAGCGCCTCGACGATCAGGAAGACGCCGGCCGCGACCGCGAGCGTGAGCATGTCGAGCCCCGCGAGGGAGACCCAGGCGCCCGGCCCCTGGAGCGCGGCGCCTGGCGCTGCTCCGCTGAGCGCGGGCAGCGCCGCCAGGAAGGCGCTCACCTGCCGCACCGGCGCCCTTCGCCCTGGCGGCATGCCTTGCCCCTCATCGACGCGCGGGGCCGCGCGCCCTGCCCGACGCCGCCTCCGTCTCTCCAGCCCAGTTTACCAGAACCCGCCCGCCGGCCCGACGGAGGGACGGGGGTGTGGAGGCATCCCCCACGTCAAACCGCGCTCAGCGCCTTCTCGCGGAGCCCCAGCCGCTCTAGCCGCGGCAGCACTTCCTGCACGAAGTAGGGGAACTCGTCGAGGTAGTTCACGAAGTTCAGCACCAATCCGTCGAAGCCCACCTCGTGCAGCCGCACGATGTGGCGCGTCACGTCGTCGGGATCGCCGATCGCGCAGTAGGAGCCGCGCGCCAGCACCCGCCGCTCCGTCGAGCTTTCGCCGGTGCGGCGGTAGATCCCCTCGACGTCGATACGGTCCTTCGCGTCGCGCTCGTGCATCGCCGCCAGGTGGCCCACGGCGCCCAGGTCCGCGTAGTCGATGAGGCGCTGCATGTACTCCTGGGCCTCCTGGCGCGTGGGCCGGCAGAGAACGCCGATGGGAGTCCAGACCTGGAGCGTGCGGCCGGCTTCGCGCCCGAGCCGCTTCGTCTCGGCGATGCGCTCGACACTCTCGTCGGGCGACTTCACGCCGTCGAAGTGCATGTCCGAGTAGCGGATCGCGAACGCGCGGCCGGCGGGCGAGCTGCCCGCGTTCATCATGATCGGCGCCGCTCCCCCATACGGCAGCGGCGAGCCCTCGACCCCCTGGAGCTGGTAGTGCTTGCCCATGAAGTCGAACGGCCCCTCGCCCGCCCAGATGCGCTGGATGATCGTCCACCACTCGGCGCCCTGCTCGTAGCGGTCCTCGTGCTCCTTCTTCGTCACGCCGAACATGGCGAACTCGTCCTCGTTCCAGCCGCAGACGACGTTCACGCCGAAGCGCCCCTGGCCGATGTGGTCGGCCGTGACCATCTGCTTGGCCGCGACGACGGGGTGGTTCAGCGGCACGTGGACGGTGGCGAACACGTTGATGCGCTTCGTCGCGGCCAGCAGGCCGCAGGCCCAGGTGATGCACTCCCAGGCGGTGCCGTTGGGGTTGCTCTCCCCGCCGTAGCCCTTCCACCGCGCGATCGGCACCATGCACTCGATCCCGGCGGCGTCGGCCATCTGGGCCAGCGTGACGTTGTGCTCCCAGCTCGTCACCCAGCGCTCCGGGACGGTGACGTAGGTGCGGCCGCTCGAGCAGTTCGGCCCGAACAGCCCCAGCTTCAGCGGGTTGCCGCTCACCAGGATCGCGTTACGCTCTGCCATGCGTGGCCCTCCCCAGCAGCCCGCGCCCCAGCCTCGGTGCGCCCACCGCCAACCGTGCCTCCAGGCCCTGGCCTGAGCCTACCCGCTTCCCGCCGCGCCGCGCAAACGCCGGACGGCCACCGGGTGTCCTCGCGTTCTCGCGGCACGCGGCAGCAACCCATGCGATCTCGCCCGCGGAGCCACTCGCGGGCGTATGAGTTTGTCCGAGGAACGGTCAAACGATGCTCCTTAACCGGGTGGTTAACTGCTAGGCCGGGCGCGGGTCTGCGCGTGCTGGTCGGGCGCGGAAGGCCGCATCGTTTGCCCCGTACGATAATCCTCCGATGGCTCGCGGCGGGCCGGGCCGGCGGGGGCGTGCCCCGGGCATGGGCGCGGGCGGCGGGTGCGGGGGAGGCGTGTACGGGCAGGGACGGCGACCGCGTCGCGCGAGCTAGCGGGCGCTCTCCGGCGCGCCTCGCGGCCGGGTAGGGCGCAGTGAGCAGCGCCCCTACAAGAGAAGGCATTGGCGAGGGGTGATCGTCCGGCGCAGCCGGCGGGGCCGCGCGACCGACCGCGTGCTGGGGGGCAACCCTGGCTCCCTATCGTGGCAGCCGCAGCAGGCCCGGCCCCGCCAGCGCTCGGACGCTCAGCAGCACCACGAAGGAGATCACCACGAGGATGCTGGCCAGCACCAGCGCGGCCCCCAGGTCACGCTCCATCGCGGCGTAGATCGCCAGCGGCATCGTCTGCGTCGTGCCGAGGAAGTTGCCCGCGAACATGATCGTCGCGCCGAACTCGCCGAGCGCGCGCGCCCAGGTCATTACGGCGCCCCCGACCAGCGTCGGCAGCGCCAGCGGCACCGTAATGCGCCGGAAGGTCTGCCAGCCGGAAGCGCCAAAGACGGCGGCGGCCTCCTCCAGCGCCCGGTCGCCCGTCTCGAAGCCGCCGCGCGCGGCGCGCACGTAGAACGGCGCGGCGATGAAGAGCTGTGCCAGCACCACGGCCGTCGTGGTGAAGCTGATCTCGAGCCCGAACGCCGAGAGCGCCGGCCCGAACGCCCCGCGCCGCCCGAGCGTCATCAGTAGCGCGAGGCCGGCCACCGCCGGCGGCAGCACCATCGGCAGGTCGAGCAGGGTGTCCAGCACGGCGCGGCCGGGAAAGCGGTAGCGGGCCAGCAGGTAAGCCACGGGCGTGCCCAGGAGAAGCGTGACCAGCAGCGTGGCGCCGGTGGTCAGCAGGCTCAGCCGCAGCGCCGCCACGACCACCGGGCTGGCGAGGTAGCCCAGCAGCCCACCCGTCGCGGCGGTGCGCCCCAGCAGCACCAGCAGCGGCAGCACCAGGAACAGCACCGGCGGCAGGACGGCGGCCCACAGCAGCACGCCACCGTGGGGCGCGAACAGCCCCGCGCGAGGCGCCGCCTCCGCGGGCACCGCTGCGCCTCGGCGGAGCCCTGCCGCGCTCGCGCCCACGGCTCGATCGGCCGTCCTCAGCATCCGCCACCCCTATTGTCGGTCACCGGGAAATTGCTCTGTGTGAACCTACGACACCGCAGCTAACTTGTGACAAGATACTAGCGGCCGGGCTGGAAGTTGTAGCGCGCGAGCACCGCCTGGCCGGCGTCCGAGAGCACGAGGTCGACGAAGCGCTGGCCGAGCGCGGGCTGGCGCGCGCCCTGGACCAGGGTGATAGGATACGCGGCCACCACGTTGAACGCGTCGGGGATGGGCAGAACCTGGACCTCAGGAGCCACCTGCGGCGTCACGTCGGTCGCGTAGACCACCCCGCCGTCAGCCTCGCCTAGCGTGATCTTCGCCAGCACGGCCCGCACGTCTAGCTCTTCCGAGCGCACGTTGGCCAGCACGCGGTCCCCGAAGTCGGCGCCATACGCGGGGTCCTGGCTCATGCTCTGGAGCATCTGGCGGGTGTAGGCGCCGATCGGCACTTGCGGCGCCGTCGACACCAGGCGCAGGCCCGGCCGCGCCAGGTCCGCCAGTGTGGTGATCCCCCCCGGGTTGTCGTGGGGCAACACGAGCACCAACGCGTTGCGCGCGAACACCCGCGGCTCGCCGGCGACCACGCCGTCTGTCTGCGCCAGGTCCATCTGGGCCTGGTCGGCCGAGGCGAACACGTCGGCCGGCGCGCCCTGCTCGATCTGCGTGCGCAGCCCCGAAGACGGGCCGAAGTTGAACACCACGTGGCTGCCCGGGTTCTGGCTCTCGTACAGCGTGCCTAGCTCGCCGAACGCGTCGGTTAGCGACGCCGCGGCGAACACGTTCAGGTCGCCGCTCTGCGCCTCCGCGGCGCCCCGCGCCCGCTGCAGCGAGAGCGCGGCGCCCGCCCCCAGCACGAGCAGCGCGACCAGCAGCCATCGTAGCGCCCGGCTCTGCTGCATCCGTAGCTCCCCCTGACGCCGCCCGCCTGGCGCCGACGATACTCATGGACTGGAGTACTTCTGCTCATGATGGTAGGTCGTCATCGCGCCTCGTGTCAAGCCGGCCTATCATTGTGGTAAGTTAACGGTACACGCACCAGCTCCCGCCGCAGCGGCGGGCGCTTCGACCGGCTGGCCGGGAATCACGTAGGAAGCATGCAGCCGCTAAAGTCCTCGCTGCGCGAGGCACGCCTCGCCGCCGGGCTATCGCAGCAGGCGCTGGCCGACGCCGCCGGCATCAGCCGCCAGGCCTACGCGGCCGCCGAGCACGGCACGGCTGTGCCCTCGACCGAGATCGCCTTGCGGCTCGCCCGCGCGCTGGGCACCAGCGTCGAGGGGCTCTTCGCCCTGGCGGACGACGAGCGCCCCGTCATCGTGGCCGAGTGGCCCGATGCAGCAGGCCCGCCGCGTACCGCCCAGCCCGTCCGCCTGCTCCGCGTTGGCGATCGCGTCTGGGCGCAGCCGGTCAGCGCCAGCGCCGGCCCGGCGTCGGGCCTCGCCTGGGCCGACGGGATCGCCCGGCGCGACGCCGAGCAGCCCGGCCGCGTGCGCGTCGAGCTACTCGGCGCCGGGCCGGCGCCCGAGCGTACGCTCGTGATGCTCGGCTGCGATCCGGCCGCGGGCCTCGTGGCGACGGCTCTGGCGCAACGCGGCGTGGAGCTGGTCTGGTCCCAGGAGGGGAGCAAGGCAGCTCTCGCGGGCCTCGCGCGCGGGCAGGCACACGTAGCGGGCTGTCACCTCTTCGACGCCGGGACGGGCCGCTACAACACGCCCTGGGTGACGCGGCTCGTGCCCTTCCCCTGCACGGTGGTGGGCTTTGCCGTCTGGCAGCAGGGGCTTATCGTCGCGCCGGGCAACCCGCTGCAGCTGCGTGCCTTCGCGGACCTCGCCCGTCCCGGCGTGCGTCTCGTGAACCGTGAGGACGGGGCGGGCGCCCGGCTCGTCCTCGACGCGGCGCTCCAGCAGGCAGGGATCCCCGCGAGCGCCGTAGCCGGCTACGACCGTCTAGCGGCGGGCCACCTGGCGGTGGCCGAAGCCGTGCGCGGCGCCCTGGCGGACGTGGGCGTGGGGGTACGCGCGGCGGCGCTCGCCTACGACCTCGACTTCGTGCCGCTCGGCGAGGAGCGCTACGACCTCGTCATTCCCAATCACTTCCTCGACCTGCCGGCCGTGACCGCGCTGCTCGACGTGCTCCGGCGCCCCGCCCTTCGGCAGCAGGTGGAGCTACTCGGCGGCTACGACGTCGCACCGATGGGCACCCCCTCGCCCACCGCGTAGCGCCGCAGCCGATCGACGCTAGCGGCTCGCCACCGCCAGGAGCGCCGTGGCCGGGGCGTGAATGCCATCCGGGCGCTGATAAGGGCGCAGGCGCTCGGCCAGAGCAGCCCGCACCCGCGCCGTTTGCTCAGCGTCTAGCGCATCCAGGCTGCGGCGGCGCCCGGTGCCACGGGCACCCTGCCAGTAGTGCTCCAGGTCGGCATAGTGGAACGTCTCTGAGTCTGCCACCACGCGAACGTCGGCGAAGCCCGCCCCAGTTAACCGGCGTGCCAGGTCGTCGGGCTCGGTGATCCAGCCTGGCGACCGATCTGACGGCCCGCCGAGCGCGTCGAGCACAGCCCCAAGCTCCTCGCTCTCGGTGATCCGCCAGGTGGAGACGCCGAGCCGCCCGCCAGGCTTGAGCACGCGACGGAACTCGGCCAAGGCTCGGTCCAGATCGGGGAAGAACATGATGCCGAAGCCGCAGAACACCCGGTCGAAGGCCGCGTCGGGCAGATCGAGGCGCTCGGCGTCCATGACGACGACGCGAACCGGCAGCTTGCGGCGCGCGGCCTCGGCGCTCGTCGCCTGCACCATGCCCTCGGCTAGATCGACGCCCAGCGCTTCGCCCGCTGCGCCGGCGCGCTCTGCGGCGGGGAACAGCACCGCGCCACGGCCGGTCGCCACGTCGAGCACGCGCTGCCCGGGCTCGACGCCCACTAGCTCTACCAGCCGCCGTCCAAAGTGCGCGAAACACCCCGGCCCCGTCGTATCGTACTCCGGCGCCAGGTTGCTGAAAGCCGCCGCCGTCTGCGCCTTGCGTGCCGCCGCTCCGTCGCTCACCGCGCCCTCCTCGACTGCGGCACTATCGTACCAGGCGCGGCGCCCCAGGGCGAGGGCCGCCGTTGGACAGGCTCCTCCCGACGTCAGGGCTGGCCTGGACGTTGTGGTCACGCCGTTGACCCGCGGCCGACGATCAGGGCTGGCGCTTGTGGGCGCCCCAGTTCTCTTCCAGGTTGCGGATGAGCGCGGGGCTGAAGTGGCAGTACGCTTGCTCGCGGGCGTAGGTGGCCATGTAAGCCTGGAACGTGGCGAGCGGCTCCTGCGCCACGCGCAGCGCCCGGCGGTTGCCGGCCGCGCTCACCATGCCCGAGCCGGTCAGCGCGGCCACGGCGTGGTCGAGCGCGGCATCCATCTCGCCAGTCGGCACGACCCGGTCGCAGAGCAGCTGCCCCTCCGGGCTCTCGACGTAGAACTGGCGGTCGAACAGGATGGCCTGCCGCGCCAGGCGGTCGCCCACGAAGCGCGGCAGCCGCAGGTTCGCCGCGCCAGGGATGATGCCCTCCTTGCGCGCGGGCAGGTTGAAGAAGCTGCCGTCCTCGGCCAGCGTGTGGTCCATCACCAGCAGCAATTGGCAGCCGCCACCGATGGCGAACGCCTCGACCCCCGCGATCCACGGCTTCTCCAGCGTTGTCTCCGGCTCGTCTGGCAGGAACGCGGGGCCGCTCAGGCCCCGGTAGAGCTTGTTCACGTAGCCGAGGTCGCGCGTCATGTAGAAGAGGTACGAGATCTGGCCGTGGTAGAGGCGCGTCAGGTTGATGCCGGCGCTGAACACGTGCCGGTCGCGGTAGCGCGGGTGGTCTACCGGCGCCCCGCGCAGGACGCCCACCTCGAGCGCGGGGTCGAGCAGGACGAGGTCGATCGCCAGCTCGGTCGGCCCGAGCGTCGAGTCGTCCTCGGCGTTCAGGAAGCGCGTGTTGCGTAGGTAGACGTGGCCCGCCTTGCCCCGCCGGATGACGAAGGCCGCGCCGAAGTCGGCCGTGTCGCTCTCTTGGAAGGCCGGTAACAGGTCCAGCGCATCCGGCAGCGGCCGCAGCATGGCGTGGACCAGGTGGGCGCCCGCGCGGGGGTGCGCCAGCACCGCCGACAGGAACAGGCCCTGGTCGATCTCGGCGCCATCCTTGTCCTTCTGCAGCCGCGTCCGCTCGGCGGCGACGGTGGCGCGTGTCGGCGTCAGGCCCGGGTAGCGCTCGGCCGCGTTGTAGACCAGCTCCTCGGCTCGGACGAAGGTGCGGTAGTCGTCGGTCAGGCTCGCGTAGACCGGCTCGGCGTAGGCACGCAGGAAGCGGGTGCGCGTCGCGCGCAGCCGTTCCAGGAGGCTGGCCGCCGCGGCCTGCTCCGTGGGGTTGCGGGCGGACTTCGGCGGCAGCCGGCGCAGCAGCGCCTCGCCCAGCGCGTAGTACGTGGCCGCCGCCGCGGCGTCGCGGCACAGCGTCGCGGCGGCAGCGGCCGGCGCGGTCGGCAGGCTCGGCTCCGCCGCCTCCCAGCGCGCCACCGCGTCGGCGGGCAGCCCGGCCGCGTTCAGGATACGCTGCTCGTCCGTCGGCGTCGTCGCCATCCGCGCCTCCCACTGCCACAGCCCGCCGGCGGCGGGCTCAGAAGAGATACCGATTGAACCATTCGGTCGCCAGCGCGTCCACGGCCCGCGCCTCCGGTCCCTGGGGCGCGGCCTCTTGGCCTGGCTGCTCCACAAACCCGTGTGCGAGGCCCGGCACCATCCGGGCCTCCGCCACGCCGCCGGCCGCCCGGATCGCCGCCGCGAGCTGCTCGGCGGGCTCCCGCACGGGCAACGGATCGTCCGCCCCGAACGCCAGCAGGATCGCCGCCCCGCTGGCAGCCAGGGCCGGCCCGCACCGCGTCGTGCTCAGCCGCTCGGCCAGGGCGCGGCGTTCCGCGGTCCAGTCGTAGGGCACGCCGTACAGGTTGCCGACCGCGTCCACCACGGCCGGCAGGTCGATCGCGGCCCCCCACGTGACCGCTGCGCGGAACCGCACCTCGTGCTGGCAGAGCGCCAGCAGCGCCGCCGCGCCACCCTGGGAGAAGCCGAACAGGCCCAGCGGCAGCGCGGCGTCGATCCCCAGCCGGGCACGCACGTCGTCGAGCGCGGCCGGCAGCTCGGCCACGGCGCCGCCGATGCTCGGCTGGAAGACCAGCGTGACCGCGTCCTGATAGGCGAGCCGCACGACCTCCGCGAAGCCGCCGGCGGGCGCGCGGCGGCCGTATAGCGGCATCCCCAGATACACGCGCCACGCGGGAAGCCGGCGCAGGGGCACGGCTGCCGCCAGCGCCGCGTCGCTGCGCGGCGGGTCGGCGCCGTGCCAGAGCAGCACGAGGCCGCGCGCGTCGGTAGGCTCCTCGGGTGGGAGCGCGACGAACGGCACGCCGTTCGCGGTCACGGCTTCGATCGCGCGCTCGAGCCCCGGGAGATCGGTGCGCATGGCGTTCTCCGTGGTTCGTTTGACAGCCGCCACTCTCAGTATCCAGGCCGCGCAGGCGCGTTACCCGCGAGGGCCATCGCATCGCAGCAGGCCAGAGGTTCGGACTGCGCGCCCTCGTTGCGGATTCGGCTGTTGAGAACACTGTACCGCGCTCTCGCTTGGTCGCGCCGAGAATTTGTTCACGCCGTATCTCAGCATATGTCAGGTAATTCACATTGATTGTGTAATCGCCGTCACACTGTGAAAGTCGTCACTCCCGTAGAGTGATGTTGTCGCGCTGCTTCGGAAGCGCTGGTCTTTCGGATCGCAAGCATCAGGCGCGACGATTGCCGATTTGTCGGCGGTTAGAAACAGGGAGAGAACCCGATGGCGACCACGCTGGCGACCCGGTCGGTGCTGACCGACGAGTTGATCGACCGCTGCGGCGAGCGCGCCGCCACCTATGACCGCGAGAACCGGTTCTTCTCCGAGGACTTCGAGGAGCTACGCCAGGCCGGCTACTTGCTGGCGGCCGTTCCCGAGGAGTTCGGCGGCCAGGGGCTCTCGCTGGCCGACGTGTGCCGCGAGCAGCGGCGGCTGGCCTACCGAGCGCCGGCCACCGCGCTCGCCACGAACATGCACTTCTACTGGACGGGGCTGGTCGCCGACCTGCACCGGCAGGGCGATCGCTCGCTCGACTGGCTGCTCGAGGAGGCCGCGGCGGGCGAGGTGTTCGCGGCCGGCCACGGCGAGGCGGGCAACGACCTGCCCCTGCTGCTGTCCACCTCGAAGGCCGAGCGCGTCGAGGGTGGCTACCGCATCACCGGCCACAAGATGTTCGGCAGTCTCACGCCCGTCTGGACCCGACTCGGGCTGCACGCGATGGACGCCTCGGATCCGGCCGCGCCCACGATCGTCCACGTGTTCATGCCGCGCGACACCGCGGGCTACGAGATCCGCGAAACCTGGGACACGCTGGGCATGCGCGCCACGCGCAGCGACGATACCGTCCTGAACGGGGCCTTCATCCCCGATCGCTACGTGGCCCGCACCCTGCCGGCGGGCACGGTGGACGCGTTCATCCTCGGCATCTTCGGCTGGGCGCTGCTGAACTTCGCCAACATCTACTACGCGATCGCGCTCCGCGCCCGGGACCTGGCGGTCGCGTCCGCGCGGAAGAAGACCTCGCTCGCCGTCTCGCGCGCCATGGCGTACCACCCGGAGGTCCAGCATGCCGTCGCCGAGATGACGCTGGCACTTGACTCGGTCGGGCCACACGTCGAGAGCGTCGCGCAGGACTGGGCGAACGGCGTGGACCACGGCGCGGCGTGGCCGGGGAAGATCGTCTCGGCGAAGTACCATGCCGTCGAGGCGGCGAAGCGAGTGGTCGACCTGGCGATGGACATCTCCGGGGGAGCCGGCATGTTCAAGGCCAACGAGCTGGAGCGCCTGTACCGCGATGTCCGCTGCGGCGGCTTCCACCCGGCGAATGCCGCGCTCGTCCACGAGATCGTCGGCAAGACCACTCTCGGCATCGACCTCGGCGAGCAGCCCCGCTGGGGCTAGTGGTCGGTCAACGGTCACTTGCTAGGTGTTGGCAGTTGCCAACACCTAGCAATTCACCCGTGACGAGGGGCTATTGGTCGGTCGGCGGGCCGCGCGCGTCGAATGACGCGCGCGGCCCGCCGTGCCACTCGCCGCCGGCGCGGCGCGGTGCTATGCTGCACCCAAGAGCACGCGCGGGGGTGAGGCGTGATCTGGGACCGCGAGGCCGAGACGCTTCCCCGCGAGCGCCTGGCGGCGCTCCAGCTCGACCGGCTGCGCGCGACCGTCGCGCGGCTGCTCGCTGCGGTGCCGCCTATTCGCGATCGCCTGCGCGCCGCGGGGCTGACGTCCGCGCAGGCGATCGCCTCGCTGGCCGACCTCGAGCGGCTGCCGTTCACCACCAAGGCCGACCTGCGCGAGCACTACCCGTTCGGCCTGTTCGCCGCGCCGCGCGAGGAGGTCGTCCGCATCCAGGCCTCTAGCGGCACGCGCGGCAAGCCCACCGTCGTCGGCTACACCGCGCACGACCTCGACGTGTGGGCGGAGGTCATGGCGCGCTCCCTGGCGCTCGGCGGCGTCCGGCCGGGCATGGTGCTGCACAACGCCTACGGCTACGGCTTGTTCACCGGCGGGCTCGGCTTCCACCACGGCGGCGAGCGGCTGGGCTGCACGGTGATCCCCGTGTCGGGCGGGCTGACCCAGCGCCAGGTGCTGCTCCTGCAGGACCTTGGCGGGGAGGTGCTGTGCTGCACGCCCTCCTACGCGCTGAACATCGCGCAGGTGATGCGCGAGCTAGGGGTGGACCCCGCCAGCCTGGCCCTCAAGCTCGGCTTCTTTGGGGCCGAGCCGTGGACCGAGGCGATGCGCGCGGCGATCGAGCGCGAGCTAGGGCTGACGGCGATCAACGTCTATGGGCTCTCGGAGATCGTGGGGCCGGGGGTGGCGTGTGAGTGCGTCGAGGCGCGCGATGGCGCCCACGTGCAGGAGGACCACTTCCTGGCCGAGGTCGTCGATCCGACGACCGGCGCGCCGCTGCCGCCGGGTGCCGAGGGCGAGTTGGTGCTCACGACGCTCACCAAGGAAGCATTGCCGATGCTGCGCTACCGCACCGGCGACCTCACCGCCTTCGATCCGACGCCCTGCGTCTGCGGCCGGACGACGATCCGCATGGCGCGCGTCCGCGGCCGCCGCGACGACATGTTGATCATCCGCGGCGTGAACCTCTATCCCTCGGAGGTCGAGCGCATCCTGCTAAGCTTGGGCGACGTGGCGCCGCACTACCAGCTCGTCGTCGAGCGCCCCGGCGCCCTCGACGAGCTGACCGTCCTCTGCGAGCCCATGCACGCGGGGGTAGACGCGGCCGCGCTCGCGGCCCGCGCGCAACAAGCCCTGCACGCCGAAACGGGGCTGACCATCGGCGTGCGCGTACTGCCGGTTGGCGCCGTGCCGCGCAGCGAGGGCAAAGCCGTGCGCGTCGTGGACCGGCGGCTGACCTAACCCCCCCGGCCCCCCTTCCCTATCAGGGAAGGGGGGAGCCACCCCGGCCTCGGCCTCCTCCCCCTTCCCGCTGCGGGAGGGGGGGGGCGGAAACTCGGCCGGTCCTCCCCCCTTCCCACAATGGGAGGGGGCCGGGGGGTAGGTCACTGGCACGCGGCCTGCGGCAGAGGCCGGGCCGCGGGGCGGGCCCCGCGAGCTTCGCCACGCGAGGGGACCGATGTACGTCTCGCGGCTGTCGTTCTACACACGCCCCGGCCACACCGAGGACGTCGCGCAGCGGCTGCGCCAGCTCGCCGACATGGTCGTCAGCACGGGACTGAGCCGCCCGCGCGTCCTCCGCGTCTCCATGGCCTCGCCGGGCGCGCCCGACCTGCTCTTCGAGCAGGAGGTGGAGAGCCTCGGCGACCTGGAGCGGGGCATCCACGGCGTGACCGACAAGGACGCCTTCCACCGCTGGAGCACCGAGGTCTCCAAGCTGCTGCTCCACCCGCCCAAGCGGGAGGTCCTACTGGTCGAGGCGTAGGGTCAGGCTTCCCGCGCCTCGGCTTTCTCCTCCCAGTACTCGCCGATGTTCTCGTAGACGTCGTCCGGGAAGCGCAGCTCGCGGTAGACGTTGCAGGCTTGCGGGTCGTCGGGCGTCGGGCAGATCGGGAAGTCCTGCTGCGCCTGCCACTGCAGGATGCGCTCGCGCTTGGGCGGGTTGTAGTCGCGGCCCTGCACCTGGAGGACCAGCGAGCGCGCCTCGGTCTCGTCGCAGCCCGGCTGGCGGGCGAGCAGGTCCACGAGCTTGTCCTCGTCCATGAAGTGGCGCGCGATCATGGCGAACGTCAGGCGGCCGTAGTGGCCGATGTCGGTCCCGGCCTCCAGGGCGTCCAGCAGGTGCGCCATCATCGGCGAATCGCGGAGGTTGTCGCTCCGCGCGTCGTTGGCCACGGCCGGCGCGCTCTGCTTGCGGTTCTTCGACTGGCTCATTGTGCCCTCCATGCTCGAACATGTGTTCGATACACCAAGTGCAAGCCGCGTGCCAGCGGACGCGCGCTTGACGGGCGTGGGGCGCGCTCGGTAGCCTCGGAGGGCGCCGGTTGTGCGCCCGAGGAGCCGATGAGCCCGATTCGCGCCGTATTCTTCGACGTGGGCGGCACGCTTGCCTACCCGCATCCCTCGTTTCACGCGGTGATCGCGCGCGTGCTCGGCGAGCACGGCGTCCACGTCACGCCCGAGCAGGTGCGCGCCGCCGAGCCCAAGGTCTGGGAGGCCGTCGAGGCCTACTGGGCGGGAGGCGGCACCTTCACGCGCTCGGATGCGGAGTCGCGCCGCTTCTGGTACTGGGTCTACGAGACGTTCCTGCACCTGCTGGGCCAGCCGGCAGCCGGCGACCTGCCGCAGCGCCTGTACGCCGAGTTCATCCGCTACGAGACGTACCGCCTCTATCCCGACTCGCTGCCCGCGCTGGAGGCGCTGCACGCGCACGGGCTGCGCCTCGGTATCATCTCCAACTGGGAGGAGTGGCTGGAGCAGCTCTTGCTGCACCTGGAGATCCACACGTTCTTCGCCACCCGCACGATCTCCGGCACGACGGGCATCGAGAAGCCCGACCCGCGCATCTTCGCCCTGGCGCTGGAAAGCTTGGGGGTGGCGCCCGAGGAGGCGGTCCACGTCGGCGACAGCGTGCTCCACGACGTGGAGGGCGCCCGCCGCGCCGGCCTGACGCCCGTGCTCATCGACCGCCTCGGCACGCAGCCGCCCGGCGATTACCTGCGCGTCGCCGACCTCACCGACCTGCCCGCCGCGTTGGGCCTGGCGAGCGATCAGCGATCAGCGGTCAGCCATCAGCAAGAGCCACCCGGCTGATGGCTGACCGCTGATCGCTGACGGCTAACAATGCGACGCGTTGCCGGCGCGGCCGCCATCATCTTCCTGGGGAACGTCGCCAGCCGCGTGCTGGGGCTCGTGCGCGAGCTGGTGATCGCCGCCCTGTTCGGCGCGACCGGGGCCACCAGCGCCTACCGCACGGCGGCCCAGCTCGCCACCCAGGCGTATGACCTGCTGATCAGCGGCGCCATCAGCGCGGCGCTGGTCCCCGTCTTCACCGACTACGCCGACGCGCCTGACCGCCGCGCCTTCGCGCGCGTCGTGTCGGTGGTCCTGAACGCGCTGCTGCTAGCGCTCGCCGTGGTGCTGCTGGCGCTCGGCGTGGCCGCGCCGTGGCTCGTGCGCCTGCTCGGCGCCGAGCCGCGGTACTTCGACCTCACGGTCACGCTCACCCGCTGGGCGCTCGTCTCGGTCTTCTTCCTCGGCATCGCCGGCGTCGTGACGGCCGCCTGCTACGCACGGCGCGACTTCAAGTGGCCCGCCATGGCGACCGCCGCCTACAACCTGGGCATCATCGGCGCCGCCCTGGGGCTCACCCGCCTGTGGCCGGCGGGCGACGAGAGCATCGTCGCGCTCGCCATCGGCCTGGTGCTGGGCGCGCTGCTGCAGGCCGCGGTGCAGCTACCCGGCCTGCGCGACGTGCGCTACCTGCCGCTGCTCGACTGGCGCCATCCGGGCGTGCGCCGCGCGCTGCGCCTCTACGCCCCGGTCGTGGCCGGGCTCGTCGTGACGAACCTGGGGGTCGGCTGGTACCTGTTCCTGGCCTGGCAGGCGGGGCCGGACGCGCTGGCCACCCTCGGCTTCGCCACCAACCTGGTGCAGTTCCCTCTCGGCCTGGTCGCCAGCGCCGTCTCGCTCGCCGCCCTCCCCACCCTCGCCCGCGCCGCGGGGGAGCCTACCCCCCCCGGCCGCCCTTCCCTGATAGGGAAGGGGGGAGCCCCCCCGGCCTCGGCCCCGTCCGCTCCCCCTTCCCACATTGGGCGGGGGGCCGGGGGGGTAGGTCCGGACGACTACGCCGCCACGCTAACGTTCGCCATGCGGCTCGTGCTGCTGCTGATCCTGCCGGCCATGGCGGGGCTGATCGTGCTGCGCGAGCCGGTCGTGGCGCTGCTGTTCCAGCGCGGCGCCTTCGACGCCGCCGCGACCGCGCGCACAGCCGAGGCGTTCAAGTACTTCTCGCCGCAGCTGCCGTTCGCCGCGCTCGATCAGCTCTTCATCGTCGCCTTCTACGCGCGCAAGGACACGCGCACGCCCGTCCTGGTCGGCGTTTGCACCGTGCTGCTGTACATCGCGACGGCGCCGGCGCTCTGCGGCTGCGTCGGCTTCGCGCCGTTCGGCCGGCTCGGGGCCAACGGCCTGGCGCTGGCAAACGCCCTCCAGAACAGCGCGCACGCCGTCGTGCTCTACGTGCTGCTGCGCCGCCTGTTCCCGCACATTGGCGGCGGGGCCGGCGGGTTCCTGCTGCGCCTGGCGCTCGCGGCGCTAGTGATGGGGCTGGCGCTCCAGTGGGCGCTGCCCGCGCTCGCCGCGCGTCTGCCGAACCCCCTCGTCGTGGTCGCGGGCGGCGCGCTAGGCGCCGTCGTCTACGTCGCGCTGCTCGCGCTGCTGCGCGTCCACGAGGTCCACCTGCTGTGGGACCAGCTGCTCTGGCGCCTGCGCCGGAAGTAACGCTAAAGACTGGCGATGAATTCCGCTATCTGGTAGCGGGAACTCTTCCAGGTACAGCTCGGTGGCTTCTTTGAGATTGGCTATCGCATCTTCGATAGTGTAGCCCTGGCTGACCGTGCCGACTTCCGGACATTCGGCCACATAGATGTCCTCCTCCTTGTGCAATACCGCTGCAAACGTTCGCGTCGTCATGCCACTGCCTCACTATGCGTCCCGGCTCTTACCACAGTGCTGGATCGCCGGGCTGCCGTTGCCTGCAGCATAGCGCGGCCGCCGTCTGCCTCCGCTGGCCGCCCGGTCCGCATAATATTTCTTTAGCAAATTGTTCGCAGATCGAACATACCGGTGCCCCACCATACATTCGACAGGGGCGCCGTGACCACCGGCCACGGCTCGGCGCCCGGGAGTGGATGGGAGGTAGACCACATGAGGCTCGTACGAATTGGCAGTATCCTCGGCGCCGTGGCGCTGCTCAGCGTGGCCGCGGCGCCGGCCGCGCTCGCGGCGCCCCTTGGGCAGCATCACTTTGGCTTCCGAAACGGCTTCCGCGACGGCTTTCGCATCGGCCATCCCGTCGTCGTGCCGGTGCCCGCGCCGGTGCCGGCCGTGGCTGTGCCCGTGCCCGCGCCGGTAGCGGCGGTCCCGGTACCGGTGGCCGCCCCGGTGGCCGCGGTAGCAGTCCCCGCCCCGGTGGCCGCGGTCCCGGTCCCCGTGCCCGTGGTCCAGGCGGTGCTGCCCGCGCTCCAGCAGGTCTTCCCGACCGCCGGCTTCGCGCAGAACCCGCCGCAGTTCATTCCGCTCCAGGGCAACACCTACGCGGTCAGCAGCCCGCTCCTTTTCTGCGGCGCCGATCAGGCCGGCACCTGCCAATTGATGGCCCAGCAGCTCGCGCAGGTCACCCCCGGCTGGGGCACCACGCTGATGAACGGCCCGCAGGGCTACGGCGTGTACCTGACCTACCAGAATAGCTAGGCCACGACACGGCCGGCGAGCGCCCCGCTGCCCGAGGCAGCGGGGCGCTCCCTGCTTAGCGGGGGGAGGCGCTGATCGAGGGGCGGCAGGTCCTGGCCGGCGAGGTCGCCCTGGTAGAGGTTGACGGTCGCGCCCCGGTTGGCGCGGTGGAGCGCCACCGTCTGCGCGGCGACCGCGCCGAGGTCGAGGGTAGGCGCCCGCGGCGTCGCCTGCGCCGCGGTAGCCGCCGCCACGCGGGCGCCCGGCGCCGGCACACACGCCGCCCACCCGACGAGCGCCAGCGCTAGCAGGGCGAGCGCGCGAACCGCGAACCGGCCGATCGGAGATCGTGAACGAGTCATATCCGATCCGGCCCTGAGGTTCGCCGACGGAGGCGGACCCTCACCCCGACCCTCTCCCAGAGGGAGAGGGAGTAAGGGAACGCCACCCCCGGCTTCGATATCATCCGCTTACCGTCGAGCGCCGAGCAGCCTACGCGCCGGCCGGCGCCGGGACAGGCTGCGTGCGGAAGCGGGGCATCACCTCGCGGGCGAACAGCTCTAGCGAGCGCCGCGCCTGCACGTGGTCGATGCCGCCGAAGGAGAACGTGCAGTCGATGCTGGTGAGGCCGAGCGCCGCGCTGGCCCGCGCCAGCACCGCCGCGCACTCGTCGGGCGTGCCAACGCAGACGCGGGCCGCGTCGATCAGCGCGTCGATGTCGATGCCCTCCGCGGTCAGGTCGAAGGCGACCGTGCCCTGGGCGCGCGCCAGGTTGTTCTGGGCGACGTAGCGCGCGATCGCCCGCTCTCCAACGCGTCGCGCCTCGGCGGCGTTCTCCGAACAGTACACCTGGTAGTGCGTGGCGATCGGCAGGTCGCCGGGTGCGAAGCCGCTGGCCGCGGCGGCCTCGCGGTAGTGGCCGATCAGCTCGGCCAGCTTCTCCAGCGTGAAGACGTAGACCACCGTCAGCAAGCCGTAGCCGTGGCTGCCCACCCAGCGGAACGTCTCGGGCGTGCGCGTGGCGGCGCCCCAGATCGGCGGGTGCGGGCGCTGGAGCGGCGTGGGCCAGACGGACACGTCGTCGAAATTGAAGAAGCGGCCGTGATGGCTGAACGGCTGGTGCTGCCACGCCTCCAGGATCACGTCCAGGCTCTCGTGGAGCCGCGCGTAGCCCTCGTCGAACGGCACCTGCATGGTGTCATAGTCGTACTTCATGAAGCCGCGGCCGACGCCCAGCTCCAGCCGGCCGCCCGAGAGCTGGTCCACCATCGCGTAGGCCTCGGCCGCCTCCAGCGGATGGTGCAGCGGCAAGAGCGAGACGGACGTGCCGAGGCGGATGCGCGACGTGCGGCGGGCGAGCGCGGCCAGCAGCACCGGCGGCGACGGGATCATGCCGCCGTAAGCGTGGAAGTGGTGCTCGTTCACCCAGGCGCTGTCGAAGCCTAGCGCTTCGGCGTCGGTGAGCAGCCCCAGGATGTGCTGGTAGAAGTCGGCCAGCGAGCCATCGCTCTCCGCAAAATACGTGGGCAGCGCGAAGATGCCAAACCGCATACTTGCCCCTCGGCACCCGGCCTCGGTCGTGCTGCCGTAGGCGCCAGTCGCCTCGCCGGCTCACTCGCTTGGCTGGTGGCGCGACAGGTCAGCGACCGACGACCTGCTGATAGTACGACGCGTCGTAGAAGCGGGCGACATCGTCGCCCATCGGCAGCGGGTAGCCAAACTGAGTGCGCAACCCGAGCACGCTCTGCAAGCCCGGCACATTGAGCGCGCCGTCGGGCGAGAGTTCGTCAACCGCCCGCGTCGCCGCCTCCTGGGTGGTTCCCTGGCTCGCCGACACCAGCTCAATCGCGGCGGAGCGATTAGCGTGTACCCAGCGATCCGCAGCCAACCAAGCGTGGAGGAAGCGCGCTAGCTCGTCGCGATGCTGCTGCGCCCAGGGGCGGGTCACGGCGAATACCCCGCCGGGGTAGTCAGGCAACACCTGGCGCTGGTCGTCCAGGCGCACGAGACCGGCCGCTTGTGCTCGCGCTTCGAGATCAGTGCTCATGATGCCGGCGAACGTCTCTCCACGCTCCATCGACTCCAGGCGCAGCGGCGTGCCGCCCACGGCAACCAGCTCATAGTCGCCCCGCTCCAGATCCAAACCGTGCGACAGGAGGATCCGCCGCAGCACCAGCGCGAATGCCGTGTCGACGGCATCGACCGCCAGTGGCTTCCCGCGCAGGTCATCCCACTCTTTGATCTCCGGTCGCACGTAGAGCGGTAGGTTGATCCCTGCCGATGGTTGGAGCACGGCGACGATCTCCGGGCCTCCATCGCGGCCCGACCAGGCGAGCACGTTGTCGAACGCCGTCGAGGCCACGTCCCATTGGCCCTCGCCCAGACCGCGCATCTGCACGGTCGAGTTAGGGGTGATCGTGATATCCACGTCGAGCCCGTCGGCGGCGAAGAACCCCTGTGCCTGAGCGGCGAGAGTCGCGGCGTCGACGGTGAACGTGATCAGGCGCAGGGGCTGGAGCCCTTTCTGCGGATCGGGGGTGGCCGTCGCGAGGAGAGGAGTGAGCGCGACCAGCGCGGCCAGCACGGCGAACGCCAAGAGCACCCGGTGCCGAGCCATACGAGCCTCCCACAATGCGCCGGGCGCCGAACCGCGGCCGCTTAGCGGGCCCCGGGCGCGCCCTCTGCCTGCTGATAGTAAGACAGATCGTAGTAGGCCGCCAGGTCGTCGCCCATCGGCAGCTTGAAACCGTAGCGGGTGCGCAGGTCGAGCACGCTTTGGAGGCCGGGCACGTTGAAGGCGCCGTCCGGCGACAGGAAGGCCACGCTCTCGGCGGCCGCCTCGCGCGTCACGTGCTGCTCGCTTACCAGCAGGTCGACGGCGGCGTCGCGGTTCGCGTGGACCCAGCGCGCGCCCTCCAGCCAGGCGCGCAGGAAGTCCACCAGCAGCTCGCGGTGGCTCTCGCCCCACGCCCGGGTCACCGCGAACACCCCGCCAGGATAGTCCGGCAGCACCTCGCGGTGGTCGGCCATGCGCACCAGGCCGGCCGCCTGGGCCTGCGCTTCGAGCTGCGTGCTCATCATGCCGGCGAACGTCGCGCCCCGCAGCATCGACGCCATCCGCGCCTGGGTGTTGCCCTCGGGCACCAGCGTGTAGTCGCCCCGGTCGAGGTCGAGGTCGTGCGCCAGCAGGATACGCCGCAGCACCAGCGCGAACGCCGTGTCCACGGCGTCGGCCGCGAGCGGCTTGCCCCGCAGGTCGTCCCAAGTCTTGATCTCGGGCCGCACGTACAGCGGCAGCATCTGCCCGGCATTCGGCTGCAGCACGGCCACGATCGCGGGACCGCCGTCGCGGCCCGACCACGCCAGCACGTTGTCGAACGCCGTCGAGGCCACGTCGTACTCGCCCTGGCCCAGCCCGCGCATCTGCACCGTCGAGTTGGGCGTGTCGGTCGGCTCCAGCGCGACGTCGTGGCGCGCGAACGCCCCGTGCGTCCGCGCCGCCACGGTCCCCGCGTCCACCCCAAAGCTAATCAGCCGCAGCGTCCGCATCCTCCCCTCCCCGGTCCGTCCTCTCCTCGGGGGTGCAGGGGCACTCCCCTGCCGGGGGGGTGGGGGTGTCCCCCCACACCCCCTACTGCGACGTTACCCCCATTTCCGCCGCCACACGCCGCGCGATGCTGAAGTCGGTGATCTGATCCACCGTCGTGCTGTCCGTCGCGGCGCCCGTCGCCCGCAGCATCTCCAGGTACAACTGGATCTGCGCGTCGGTCGGCGTTGCCGTCGCCGAGTACGTGCCGCGCACGCGGTCGAGCGCGGTCGACGCCTCCTCCGGCGACAGGTCCACCCAGCGCGCGATGATGCCCGCCACCTCGTCGTGGTGGCCCGGATCGCGTATGTATTGCGTGCCGCGAATGATGCCCCGCACCAGCTTGGCGATCTCGTCCGCGTCATTCTGGATCTTCGTATCGCTCGTCGCCAGGCCGGCCTGGGGGATCTCCAGCACGTTGCCGATCGGCAGCAAGACGTGCATCCCCTGCTGCTCGGCCTTGATGTCCCAGGGCGCCGAGGCGACGATGGCGTCCACCGCCCCGCTCTCCAGCGCCGCCAGCCGCTGCACGTCCGGCCCGACGCTCACGATCGTCACGTTCGGCACGTTGAACATGTCGACCACGCGCTTCGACTCGAACGCCGTCAGGTCGCCCTGGCGCTGCACGCCGATCCGCTTGCCCGCCAGGTCCTGCACCGTCGTGATGCTGGGCCCGGCGACCAGCGTGTGCTGCAGCTTGACGCTCATGAACACCACGGTCTTGATCGGCGCGCCCTGCGCCGCCGCCGCCGAGGCGCTGGAGGGGACCGTGGTGTAGCCGACCTCGCCCGCCATCACGGCGGTCACGCTCAGGTCGCCCCCCATCTGGGTCCACTCGACATCCACACCCTCTTCCTTGAAGAAGCCCTTCTCGTCGGCCACCTTGGCCGGCAAGTAGCTGAGCGATGAGCCGGGCGTGGCGATGATCACCTTGTCGAGCGTGGGCGTTCCACTGCTCGGCCCCGCCGCGGGCGCCGCGCTCTGCGAGGGCGCCGGCGCGGCCGGGGACGCCGGCTGCCCGGACGGCCCGCACGCCGCCGCGCCGAGCGCCATGACCGTGCTGATGACGAGCAAGAGCCGCACGCGCGATGGGCTCCCTGGGCGAACTCTGGGCAATGGCGACATGCTGAGCCTCCTGGCGCGCCTCGGGACGGGGCCGTGCGTTGCTGCCGCCACGCGCCGCGGTCGTGCGCGCACGGCGACCGCGCTCCGGGGCCCGGAGCGCACATAACGTCCTGTAAGAGCTTATCAGGCACAGCATGTACCGTGCGCCAGCGCGACGACGTTGACCGCAACCAGGAGCGCCGCGGCCTACCGGTGCGCCGCTCGGCATGAGCCTTCTGCGAGATCGGGGGGAGACGACGCTAGGGCGGATCGTCGGGGACGGTCTGGGACGAGGAGTGCGGCGTCTCCGCATGGCGCGAGCGTGCCGAGGGTGGGCGGTCGAGGCGCGCCCAGGCCGTTACGGCGGCGCCACACAAAGTGCGGCCGCGGCAGTGGGGGCTACCGCGGCCGGCGGGGCCCGCACGGGTGGGGGATCCGTCCGGGCGCCCATGAACAGTCTACGAGCCGCGAGCCCGTGTGAGCTTAGGGGCGAGTGTGGCGGTCTTGTGGAGATTCGCGGCGTGGCCCCCGCTTCCTGCCCGGGGCGCCGCACCCGCGCTGCCCGACCCCGGGGCGTGGCCGGGACGGGCCACCGCGCCGCGCCGGCAGGGCTACGGAGCGCCGACGCCGAGGTCGGCCGCTACCTGCCGTGTGATGCGGAAGTCGCTGATCTGGTCGGGCGTCACGTCGTCGCCCACGGCGCCGGTGGCGCGCATCATGGTGAGGAACGCCTGAAGCTGCGTGTCGGTCGGCAGACCGCCCGGAGCGTACGTGCCGCGCACGCGGTCGAGTGCGACGCGCGCCTCCTCCGGGCTGATGCCGACCCAGTCCGCGATGAGCGCCACCACGTCGTCGGCGTGCGCGGGGTCGCGCAGGTACTGGACGCCGCGGATGGCGCCGCGCACCAGCCCCGCGATCTCCTCGGGCGATCCGCGTAGCCGGTCCTCGTTCGTGCCCAGCCCCGCCAGCGGCACCTCCAGCACGTCGCCGACCGCCAGCAGCACGCGCAGGCCCTGGCGCTCGGCCACGATGTCGGCGGGCACCGGCAGCACCGTCGCGTCGGCGGCGCCGCTCAACACGGCCGCCAGCCGGTCCGTCTCGCGCCCGACGCTGAGCACCGTCGCGTCCGGCACGCCGAAGTGGTCCAGCGCCCAGCGCACCTCGAACGCCGTCAGGTCGCCCTGGCGAAACACCGCCACGCGCTTGCCCGCCAGGTCGGCCATCGACCGCAGCTCCGGGCGGCCCACGATCTGGTGCTGCAGCTTGCTGGCGGAGAACAGGAAGATGCGCAGCGGTGCGCCCTGGGCGGCCGCGCTCGCCACGGTGGAGGGCGTGGTTGTGTAGCCAACCTCGCCGGCCAGGATCGCCGTCGCGCCCAGCTCCGGCGCGAGCGGCACCCACTCGACGGTGATGCCCTCGGCGCGGAACAGCCCCCGCTCGTCGGCGATCTTAAGCGGCAGCAGGCTGAGCGACGCGGCCGGCATCGCGATCCGCACCGTGCGCGGCACCGGCGAGGCAGCCGCCGGCGCGGCCGGCGCGCTCGCGCTGGCGGTCGGGGACGCCCCGGCTGACAACGCGCCAGCGCCGGCTAGAGGCGCCGCGCTGGCCCGGGGGCGGGCGTCGCCCGCCCCCGCCGGGGCCGCGGGGCGCGCGGCCGGGGCGCACGCCGCGCCCCACAGGGTTACGATAGTCACGAGCGCGAGCAAACGCTGCATCCGGGTCTCTCCGCATGGGGAGGCAGGCACCGCGGTAGCTGCCGCCACTGGCCAGAGGCAGGCCCAAGGGCCGTGGCCGAGTATAACAGAGGGCACCGCAGCCTGCGTTGAGGCCGCAGCGGAAGGGAGCCGCCATGAAATTCGCCCACATGAGCCACATCTGGCGCAAGCCCGGCATGGCGCCGGCCGCGCGGTACGCGCAGCTCTGGCGCGAGCTAGCGTTGTGCGACGAGCTGGGCTTCGACTACGCCTTCGCCGTCGAGCACCACACCTGCCCGACCGAGAGCATGAGCCCCTCGCCGCCGCTGTTCGTCGCCGCGGCCGCCGCGCGCACCCAGCATCTGCGCCTCGGCGCGATGGGCTGGCTCGCGCCGCTCTACGATCCGCTGCGCATCGTGGAGGAAGTGGTCGCGCTCGACAACGTGACCGCCGGACGGCTGGACGTGGGGCTCGTCTCCGGCGTCTCGCCCGACCAGCTGCGCGCCTACCAGGGCGACTACGCGCACCGCCGTGAGCGCACGATCGAGTGCTACGAGGTGCTGAAGGCCGCCTGCGCCAACCCCGCCGGCTTCAGCTTCGACGGCCCCTACCACCACTACGCCAACGTGCCGCTGCAGATGGCGCCGTACCAGCAGCCCCATCCGCCCGTCTGGCTGGAGACGCGCGACCCCGCCACGCTGGCCTACTGCGCCGCCGAGGGCATCCACACAGGCTACGTCCACTACCTGCCGCGCCAGGACGCGGCGCCGGTCTACCGCGCCTACGTCGACCAGTGGCGGGCCGCCGGCCACCCCGGCAAGCCCGACATCAACTACTGGATCCTCGTCTACGTCGACGAGACCGACGATCAGGCATGGGAGATCGCCGGGCCCAGCTGGGTGCAGGTCTACACCGAGGCGCAGCCGGTCACCGGGCTCATCGAGAGCCGGCGGCGGCGCGGCGAGCTAGGCGGCGCCGTGATGCTGGAGCATTTCACCGACATCCCTTACATGCGCGAGCACGGCATCGGCCTCATCGGCTCGCCCGCGACGGTGGCCGCGAAGCTCCGCGAGTACGCCGAGGAGGGGCTGTTCAATACCCTGCTCGGCGAGTTCAACTTCGGCTACCTCACCGAGGAGCAAGTCATGCGCTCGCTGCGCCTCTTCGGCGAAGAAGTCATCCCTCGCCTGCGCGCCTACGAGCCGTACTGACGCCCGGCCCGCTCTCTCACGCCCGCGTTCGCGCGAGGCCGCCACAAGTACTCGCGTCTGGCCAGACGGCGTACCTCCGGCCGTTGCCGGCGGGCGCGGCTACCCTCCCCGTGCGCGCGGACCCGGCCGACAATCCTCGTGGAGGCACCAACCGGGTCCTATCCCGCAGCAGGGTAGGGAACGCGCGCAGGCGCGCAGACAGGGAGAGCACCATGGAACGGGTCCACGCCCAGCCCAGCAGCCAGCCCCCGGCGATGTTGCCCGGCACCAAGGACGGCCGTGGCGCCGGCGATCACGATGAGGCGTTCCGCTTCGGCTACCGCCCCAGCGTCCGCTGGACCTATCCGTTCAGCGTGTCGCAGTACAGCCGCCTGCTGATCCTGCGCGGCCGGGTGCAGGACGGCGAGTATGCTGCCGACCTGGGCGACGGCACCGCCGCCTGACCCGCCCCACTCACGCCGGGACCACGCGCCGCGCGCCGAGGTAGAGCGCGTCGAGCCGGGCGTTGTAGTTGGGCGCCCCGGGCGCCAGGCTCTGGATGCAGACCCCGCGCGGCGGCTCGCCCAGCGCGTGCAGGTAGGCTGCCCCGCCCAGCGCCAGCGCCACGTGGACGATGGCGCCGTCGCGCGCAAAGAACAGCAGGTCGCCCGCCACCAGCGCGTCGCGCGCGACGGGTATCGGGAGCGCTGCCCACTGTTGGTCGGCGTCGCGCGGCAGCGTGTGGCCGCTCACCGCGTAGGCGAGCTGCACCAGCGCCGAGCAGTCGATGCCGCGCACCGTGCCGCCCCCCCACAGGTAGGGGCTGCCGAGCAGCTGCCGCGCGACCGCGACGGCGTGCGCGGCGGGCCGCGGCGGGTAGGCCGCCCCGCGGGGCCGCGCCTCGCCCGCGTCGCGCGCCAGCCACGCCGGCTGGCCGCCCGGCAGCGCCACGCGCCAGCGCGCCCCGTCCCTCCCCAGCAGCGGCAGCGCCGTTCCCAGGTAAGCTTCGTCCCGCGCGACGTCACCCTCTGGCCCAGCGTACAGCGGCGCCGCCAGGGCCGTGACGGCGAGCGCCTCGGCCGTCGCCGCGGCGGCCGGGCTTGCGAGACACGCGCGCTCGACCCAGCCCTCGTAGTCGGGCAGGCGCACCCGCGCCCACTCGCCGCGCGTCTCCAGCACGGTCGCCGCCTGCCCGAGCAGCGCCTGCGTCAGCCGGTCGTCGTCCGCGCCGCGCGCCGGCCGCGCCCACACGTCCACCACCCCGCGCGCCACCTGTAGCATCCTTGCGCCCCCGCGCCATCGTCGGCGCTCGTCGCCGCGCCCGTCACCCGCCGTTGCTCGCCGCCCGCCGGCTCGCGTCCGATGCTACCACCGTCGGCGGCGCGGCTGGCGCGCGAAGATGCTACCATCGGACGGAGGGCTTGCGCGGGAAGGCCGCGCCGCCCGGAAGGGAGGGCCGATGCCGCGCGACGCAGACGAGCAGACCACCGCGAAGCGCTCGACCGTGGGCAGTCTGTATGGGGCGCCCCAGGGTGAGGCCCGGCCGGTCGGCGCCGACGAGCCGGAAGGCCTATGGGTGATCCGCGGCGGCCGACCGTTCCACGGTGGCGGCCAGGGCTTCGACCCCGAGGGCGTCGAGCAGCTCGACTACAGCAATCCCCACGGGCTGAACATCGAGCGCGTCTGGTTCGACGGGAAGATCGTCTTCGCGTCGGAGTCCGGCGAGCTGGACATCGATCCGTCCGTCGTCAAGGTAGCGCAGGAATACCAGATCGTCTACGACGTGCAGCTTGACGCGCGGGGCAAGCTCGTCCGCCCGGCCACGCGGGTGCCCAACCAGTTCAACATCTACGACTCCATCCCCGGGATGGCGAAGTACAGCCCCATCTGGCAGTTCAACTACGTCGTCGTGCCGCGTTCCTACGTCCCGAACACGCTCCGCTCGGAGGCCGACTGCCTGCGCAGCGGCTACCGCATCGTCCGCAGCAACGTCTTCGAGAACTGACCCGTGCTGTAGGCAAGCGCCACGACTGCGTGCCAGTCGATCACAAATGCACTCGGGCCGATGGGGACGCTGTCCGACCCCCTAGTGGTACGCGCGCTCGCGCAGCTTGAGCAGGTGGCCGATGCGGCCCCGCTCGGCCGTCGTGGCGTGCGGGATGCCCGCGCACCTCGGCGGCGAAGGCTTCGAGCGCCACGGCCGCGACCGGATCACAACCGCAGCGCTATCCTCTGGTCACCGCGATAGCATATGCTACCCCTCGCATCGGTCTAGGCAGTTGCGCGTTGCTTGGCGTATCGCGGGAAGGTCGCATGCAATTCGGGGTGATCGACCTAGGTATCGCTCTCATCCTAGTCGCGGCGCTACTGGCTACTCTGTCGCTCGTTCTGGACATCGCCGACTACTGGTCCCGCTAGCCCGCCCCGGAGCGCCCAGGCGCTCAGCGTCTGGGCGCGTGCGCCCGTGGTGAGTAGGAGGGGGCTTGGCATGCCGACGCGCCCTGCCATGACCGACCGCGAGGTGGCGGCGCTCTTCGCCGCCGCGCAGCAGGATATGCGAGCAGGCTCCTGGGATGCCGCGACCGCCAAACTGGAGTGGCTGGCGCGGGTCGATGCGCCGATCCCCCCGGCGCTTCCGATTGTTGCCCGGGCAGTTCCGTCCGACGTGCCCCTGGTGCCTCGCGGTGTGCCGGGGACCATGCGGCCCGGCATGCGGCGGTGTCCGCCGCGAGCCTGGGCGGGGTTGTCGCCGGAGCCCGACGATTGGACAGTGCTTGCCGCGACCGCGCTGGCCCTGCTGCTGCTCGCAGGCGTGAGCGCGACTGCCGTAGGGATGGGGCTGGCGCTGTTCGTGGCACGGCTCACAGGCCTAGGCTCGTAAGCGTGTCTCCATGTACACAGCTGCACCTCGGCTGCTCCTTCCCCGAGGGCCAGGCCGCTGAAGCTCCCGCTGCCGCGGCGGTCGGCTGTGCGCTTGTCGGGACCTGGATCATCGCGGGCTGCTCGCCGCGGTTACGGCCGTATCACGGTCTGTGCATCAGTTCGGCGCTTCGAGCCGAACTCGTCATACACTAGGGCCATGTTTGAGAGATCGTCACTGCTCCTGACCGACCCAGCCCTCGGGCTTGTCATAGCCGATGTGGATGCCCTCGCGGCTCGGCTGACCGCGCAGTTGGATCGGCTGGCGGGCATCACCCCGGACCCAGACCTAAGGTCCGAGCTGACGATGACCTGCGCGCAGCTCGCCAGCCTCCATACGTCGATCCAAGCTCTACAAGAGTTCATGGCCTGCTGGTCATCTTGAGCTTCCTTCGCGTCCCCTGACGCCGGCGCCTCCTCGCCTGCCCCGGCTGCACAAGCCGAGGCGGCGTCGCGCCGGCCGGGGGGACAGTCTGAGGGCTCGGTATGTTGGCGTCGTGGCGCCTTGGGGCCGAGGCCGCGGTCACTTCCCAACGCGGCGGCTTGGCGCTGTTCGGCAGCGAAGTTGCGTCATCACGGCCCTCAGCTGCGGCCCGAGCTCGTCCCTCGGCGCGGGTCGCGGCAAACGCCCGCGACCCGACGGCTTCACGTTGCCGTAATGGCTTAACAGTGCGTGTACGGGGTACTATGAGCAGGAAACCGCACGCATCCTGAGCATGGCGGTGAGGGGGAGGATGCTGGACCCTGATGGGCAGCGGCTGTATGCCGCCGCGCAGGCCGACATGCTGGCGGGCTGCTGGGAAGCGGCCACCGCTAAGCTGGAGGAGCTGGCCACACGCGAGCAGAGCGCACTCCGGCCGTCGGCCGACGAGCGAAGGGAGCCCATCTCCCCGCCCCCGACCGGATCGCTAGCCCGCCAGCCGAATCACCACCGGCGCCGCCGGGGAAGGTGGACAGGTCTGGGTTTGACCGTCATTGGGTGCGGGCTCGTTGCCTATGCCGTGCTCGAGGCCGCCACCGGCCCGGCGGGGACCGACCGCCCTCTCATGGCCGAGCAGCCGACGGCTCCTGACCCTCCCGTGCTCTCCGCCCCGGCACCCCAGGAGCCAGGGCCTCCACCGAAGCTAAGAGCCGGCGACTGCGTCCGTGCCCTCACCACGGTACAGCGGTACAAGGTGACCGCGGCGCAGATCCCGCTCAACGACTACCTGGCGAGTACCCTCCTCGGAGCGCCGTCGTCCCCGGAGAGCATCCAGCTGGTCGACTGGAACGTGGCGGAGCAGTCAGGGACCTGTGTGGTGACCTTCCTCTACTGGGACAACAATCGCCCGGTGACCCTGGCCTGGTCGGTCGGCGCGACGGGCGTGGTACAGCCCCTCGATGAGGTCACGCGCCAGAAGAGCGGCATGACGGCGAGCGGTGCCGAGCGGGGCGACTAGCGGGAGGGGAGCCGGCCAGTCGCGCGGGGCGCCCGGCTCCCGCGTCCAGCGCATTCCCTCCGCGGCCCGGCCTGCGGCTCCGCGAGCGTCCGAACGATGCGGGGAGGATGACGACATGGCAAAGGACGACCGGCCCGTGCCCGGGCAGCGCTATGGGCGGCTCGGGCAGAAGCGGCCGCGCAGCGCCTTCTTCTGGGAGGCAGTCGACCCCCGGTGGCACGAGCTATTCCAGGCCTACGTCGAGCGTGGCATGTACCGCCGCGACGTGCTCGACCAGAAGACGCGCGAGCTGTGCGCCGTGGCGGCGCTGACGGTGCTCAACCAGCAGGGCGCCCTCGGGCGGCACCTGCTGAGCGCGCTCGACTACGGCGCGAGCCAGGACGAGGTGATCGAGGTCATCCTCCAGATGAGCGTCTACGGCGGCTTTCCCGCCACCCAGGCCGCGCTCAACACCTTCCGCACGACCCTCGCCGAGGTCGGCGAGCAGGCGCAGTCGCAGCGATGATCGTCGCCTTCCGCTCAGAGGCCGGGGGCTACCGGCACCGCTACTCCCGGCGTCCTCCCCCCCGTCCTTCGCAGGGAAGGGGGCCGGGGGGGTTAGGTCATCCCACGAGCGCCGCGCCGAGGCCGAGGTTCTGCAGGATGGCCGTGACTGAGCGCGCGCGGTTCAGCGTGTAGAAGTGCAGGCCCGGCGCCCCGCGAGCCAGCAGCTCGCGGCACTGCGCCGTCGCCACCTCGATCCCGAGCTGCGTGACGGCCTCGTCGTCGTCGGCCAGCGCCTCCAGCCGTGCCAGCAGCGGCGCCGGCAGCCGCGCGCCGCACAGCGCCGTGAAGCGCTTGATCTGGGCCGTGCTCAGGATCGGTAGGATGCCCGGCACGAGCGGCACGCGCACGCCGAGGCGCTGCTGCAAGTGGTCGACAAACGCGAAGTAGTCGGCGTTGTCGTAGAAGAGCTGCGTCAGCACGAACTCGCCGCCGGCCGCAATCTTCGCCGCCAGGTACGCCCAGTCGGCGTGCCGGTCGCCGCCGCACTGCACGTGCCCCTCGGGAAAGCCCGCCACGCCCACCGAGAAGCAGCCGTAGGAGCGTACCAGCCGCACCAGCTCGTGCGCGTAGGCGGGGCCATCGGGGGCCGGCCGGAACTCGCCCTCGCCGGCGGGCGGATCGCCGCGCAGCGCCAGCACGTTCTCGACGCCCAGCGCGCGGGCCTCGTCGAGCACGCCACGTAGCTGCGCGTAGCTCGCGCCAACGCAGGTGAGGTGCGCCATCGCCTCCAGGCCAAACTCGTGCTTGGCCCGGCCCACGATGCCGAGCGTCTTGTCGCGCGTGCTGCCGCCGGCGCCATACGTCACCGAGATGAAGTCGGGCCCGAGCGCGCGCAGCCGCGGCAGCGCCTGCGCGAACAGCGCCGCCTCGGCCTCCGGCGTGCGCGGTGGGAAGAACTCGAAGGAGATGGTGGGGCGCCCGCGCGCCTGGTTGGCGGCGTAGATCTCGGCGATCCGCATGGCCGGCTTCCTCCCCGTCGCGCGGCCCCGCTGGCCCTGACGCGCGACGTGGTATTAGCCTACCCGCGGTCGCCGGATAACGCCAATAGCTTTTTCTCGCCGCCTGCGCTAGCGCCAGCTTATCGGCAGCCGCGGCGCGCGCTACTCCTCCTCGTCTTCCTCCTCGCCCCAGTCGGCCGAGATGCTGAACGCCGCGACCTCGTCCATCAGCACGGCGTCCATGTAGAAGTCGTCGTCGTACCAGTAAGCGAACGTGCGCACCTTGTCGCTGCCCAGCTCGGCGGCCAGCGACTCGCCGTACGCCCGGATGGCCTGCTCGGTGGCCGGGCTGTTCAGGAAGTCGCGGACCTCGACGGCCTCGCCCGAGCGGAGCGTGAAGGTGATGTTGAGCGCCTGGGGCAGCTCCTCTTCGCCATCGGCATCGTCCTGGGCGCCGCCGGCGATGGGACGGAATGCCAGCGCGCCACAGCCAGGGCACCGGCTAGCCCAGCTCTCCTCGACCGTCTGGCAACGCGGACAGAGGCGCATCGCTCCTCCCGGGGGCCAGCCCGCCGCCGAGCTGGCGTGTGATGACGTGCAGAGTGCCGCAGAGACACGGTTCGCCACGCCCTGCCGAGTGCTATGGGCCTCGGGCCTCAGCACTCAGCATGACTATGCTAAGTCTATCTCATTGGAACAGCGGGCGCGGCGCTGCCGCGTACCGGCTGGCGGGCAGCGAGCACGCAAAGAGGCGGGGCACGCGCGTGCCCCGCCCCTCCGGCCGCGCGCCGGGCTCAGCCCGCGCGCATGGCGCGCGCCGCCAGGCTGTCCTGCCATATGGGCTCCCGGGCCAGCGGCAGCCGGTCCGCCGTCACCGGCGAGGGGTTGATGGCGCCGACCGGCGGCTCTGGGGCGCTCACCACCGTCTGCCACCGCGCCGGCGGCGGCGCCCGCCCCGCTCCCGAGGCTGACGCTCCCCTACTCCCCCGTCGAGGCGTCCTCGACGCCGCTGTGGATCGCCGTCGACGCGAAGCTGTTCGAGCGGTATGGCCTCGACGTGGACCTCCAGTCCGTCGGCGGCAGCAGCGCGATTCTCCAGGCGATGATGGGCGGCCAGTTCGACGTGGGTGGGATCGGCGGCGGCGACGTGGCGCCGTTGCGCGCGGCCGGCGGCGACGCGGTGTTGATCGGCGCCTACATGACGGTGTGCAGCCAGGAGGGCCTCAGCCGGCCGGAGATCCAGGCGGCGGCCGACCTGCGCGGCAAGACGCTGGGCGTGACGCGCCTCGGCTCCTCGTCGCACTACGCGACGGTTGCCATGCTCGCCTCGGGCAGCCTGGGCTCCGACGAGGCGACCCTGGTCCAGACCGGGGGTCGGCGACTCGCTGGCCTGCTCCAGCTTCTCGCCGCCGACCATCCCGGCGTGCGGACGCTCGGCCCGCACACCCTCTACGACAACAGCCCGGTCGACGAGGTACTGGCCGCGCCGGCGCGCTAGCGCCGTCCGCTCAACGCCCCTGCCACCGCGGCGGGCGCTTCTCCAGAAACGCCCGGACTCCCTCGCGGAAATCCGCGCTCAGGTAGCACATCAGGACCAGGTCATCGCCCCCCGCGGGCCGGCCGGCCGCCCGCACGCGGCGCACGGCCTCTTTGATCGAGCGCAGCGTGAGCGGCGCGTTGGCGGCGATCTGCTCTGCCAGCGCCAGCCCGCGCGCCTCCAGCGCCTCGGCCGGCACGACCTCGCTGTAGACCCCCGCGGCCCGGGCCTCCGCCGCGTCCAGCAGCCGCGCGGTGAACAGCAGGTCCTTGGTCAGCGTGTCGCCCAGCAGCGCCAGCAGGCGGGCCACGTTCTGCATCGACAGCGTGTTGCCGAGCGTGCGCCCGACGGGCACGCCGAACCGCGCGTCGGGGCTGGCCAAGCGCAGGTCACAGGCCAGCGCCAGCACGGCCCCCCCGCCCACGCAGTAGCCGTGGATCAGCGCCAGGGTCGGCTTCTGCACGGCCTCCAGACGGCCTACGTACCGCTCGATTCGGCGCTCGTAGCCCAGCGCGTCGTCGGCCGTGGCGAACGCCTGGAACTGGCCGATGTCCGTCCCGGCCACGAACGCTCGCTCGCCCGCGCCGCGCAGCACGAACACCCGCACGCGGTCGTCGGCGTCCACGTGCTCACAGGCGGCGTACAGCCCCTCGTACATCGCCCAGGTCATCGCGTTGCGCGCCGCCGGGCGGTTGAAGGTGAGGATGCCCACAGGCCCGCGGCGCTCGTAGAGTAGCTCCGGCGTGGTCGGCACGAACACCGCGCCTTCGTCCTGGCGGGGCGGTCGCTCGGGCGCCTCGGCCATGCTCGCCCTCTCCCTCCGAGTGGCATCGGCTAAGGGACGCGCTCGGATCGTTGGGTATGCCTGCCGCCGTCCGGCCACCACTCTTCTAATGAACACGCTCGCGAGCGTTGCGCGTCCGCGGCGCCGCACCAGGCGGCACGCTAACGATTATAGGCGCCCCGAGCGGACGGCCCGGGGTGAGACAATGGAGGATGGAGCTTCGCTGGAGGTGAGGGATGACAGGGCTCCTTGGTCACTGGCGCTGGCGACTCGCGGCCCCCGCGCTGGCGCTCGGTATCCTCGGCGCGGCCATCGCGCTCCCGGCAACCACCACCCGAGCCCAGGTCTGGGGCCCCTGGGAACCGCTGCCCGGCTGGGACACCGACTTCTCCGGCCCGATGCCTGGCCCGCTGCTCGGGCCTTTCCCGATGATGGGCCCCGGCCCCATGCCCGGGGCCACGCCGATGCTAGGCCCGACCGAGATGCGCGTGCTCGGCACCTACCTGCGCATGCTCGGCTCGGTCAACCACGGCAACGGCGCCGACGCCACGTCGCTCTTCGCCGACGACGGGACGTACTGGTTCTCCGACGGCGTCGGCAACTGCTCGGCCACGCCGTGCGTGGGCCGCGCCGCCATCGGCCCCGAGCTGGAGCGCCAGATCGGCCAGCACGCTCGCTTCGCGCCCCTCGGCGGCGACGTGGTGGGCAACGTGGGCGGCAGCACCGTGACAGGGCTCTGGGACATCCGCAGCGACCGCGTCACGGCGGCGAGCAGCGAGCGGGTGCTGGGCACGATCACCGCCGAGGTGCGCAACGACCGCATCGTCTCGCTGCGGATTACCCTCGTGCGCGACGACCCGCAAACCCAGCGGTTCATCGCCTGGGTGGCGACGCAAGCGGGCGGCGCCGCCGCGGCCACCCCGACGGCGACGGCTCCCTTCGCGGCGCCGACCGTCGCCCCCGCGCCAATGCCCGCCAGCGCGCAGTAGTCGCCGTCCCGCTCCACGACGAACGCCCCCCGGGCCACCTGCATCGGCCCGGGGGGCGCGTCCTAGCGCCTCCGCCCGCGCGGCGGTTAGCTCGCCGCGAGGTCGTCGGCGAGCGCGCGGCGCGTGGCGGGGCTCAGCTCGGTGGTCGCCTGGTAGTGCGGGTGGTCGACCCGCAGGCGGGCCGGCTGGCTCGGGTCGCGCAGCGCCGCGGCCGCCTCGGGCGGGACCGCGAAGCGCAGGTAGTGTACCGTGCTCGTCTTCTCCTCGGTGCTGCGCCCCTCCTCCGCCTGCCCGTGGATCTGGTGCGCCCCCAAGTCCAGCCAGACCGCGTGCTCGACGTTCACCAGCTGCGGCAGCCGCCGCCGCAGCTCGTCCATGTCGGCGATCTCGATGAACATGGTGGCCACCAGCTCGTTCGGGCCGGGCACCAGGTCGTTGTAGATGTCGATCTCTTCCTGAATGCGGTGCGGCTCGAAGATGCGCTCCGTCCGCAGCATCTCCTGGATCTGGAACAGCGCCGTGTCGCGGTTCTCGAAGGTCAGGGCGATAGCGTCGCCCACCGCCACCCGCCGCGGCTCCTTCACGTCGCGCACGTGCTGGCGGAAGTCCGCCCGCATCAGCTCGTAGTCTTCCAGCGAGCGCACGTCGGTGCGCGTAATGGGTTGCATTAGGTTGGCTCCTCCGTGTCGGCGTAGGCCGCCCAGACGATCTCAATCGGGTGGACCACCGGCTCGCCGGTGCCCTCCTCGATCTGGAGCGCGGCCAGCGAGCAGTCCGTGGCAACGACGTTCGCGCCGGCGTCGCGGATGCCCTGGAACAACTTGGCGCCCACCTTCAGCGACAGGGCGTGGTAGTCGGTCTTCATCGCCCAGGTGCCGTCGTGGCCGGAGCAGCCGCGGTCGACGAGCTGCACCTCGGCGCCCGGAATCAGCTTCAGCAGGTCGACCGAGCGGCGGCCGATCGCCTGGTACTTCAGGTGGCACGGCATGTGGTAGGCGATCTTGCCGGGCGCGTAGGCAAAGTCCTTGTTCAGCTTGCCCTCGCGGTTCAGGCGTATCAGGTACTCGGCCAGGTCGAAGGTGTGCTCGGCCACCAGCCGCGCGTCCTCGCTGTGCAAGTAGTCCGCGTACTCCTTGCGCAGCATCATGCCGCACGTCGGCTCGGGCACCACCACCTCGTAGCCCTCGCGCACGGCCGCGGCCAGCCGCGCGGCGTTGCGCTCCATGTGGCCCAGCGCGAAGTCCAGCCGCCCCTCGTCCAGCGCCGGCATGGCGCAGCAGTTCTGCGGCGGACAGATCACCTCGACGCCGCTGCGCTCCAGCGTCTTCACGGCCGCCACGCCGACCTGCGGCTGGTAGTAGTTCACGAGGCAGCTGTAGAAGAAAGCCACCTTGCCGTTCGTGCCCTTCGTCGCCGGCGGGGTGCGGTGCGCCCACCAGCTCGCGAACGTCTGGCCCGCGAACCGCGGCAGCTTCGCGCGCGGGTCGATGCCCAGCGTCCGCTGCATTAGCTGGCGGGCAAGCGGGCTCTCGTTGGCCGCGTTCGCCAGCGGCGCCGTCGCGCAGCCCAGCCGCCCCAGCAGGTCGGGGTTGGACAGCAGCCGCGAGCCGATCCCCGGCTCCGTCTGGCGGGTGTTCACCGCCTTGGCGCGCAGCACCAGCCGCGGGATGTCGACGGCGAACTCGTGGGGCGGCGTGTACGGACAGATGATGAAGCACAGCTTGCACTCGTAGCACAGATCATCCACGTGCCGCATCTGCGCGTGCGTGAGCCGCTCCGTCTCGCCGTCCACCTCGTCGTCGATGTACGTAAACAGCTGCGGGAACGCCGGGCACAGGTTGTAGCACAGGCGGCAGCCGTGGCAGACCTCGAACTGGCGCCGCTGCTCGCGGTCCAGCGCCTCCACGTCCCAGTACGCTGCGTCGAGGTGCTCCACGCGCGTCGGCTGGAGCCCGCCGAGATCCGTAGCCATGCTCGCTCCTCGTGCTACCTTTCCAGACTCCGCGAGGACAAGGCGGCCGCGGGGGAAGCCACTCGCTCCCCGCCGCGGCCGCACCCTGGCCGTTGCTGGCCGTGGGGCTCTGGGGACGCCCCAGAGCCCCGCCTTGCCGCGGGCCTTAACCCCGGACGCTCTCGAGGCCCTTGGTGAAGCGGCCCGCGTGCGACTTCTCGGCGCGCGCCAGCGTCTCGAACCAGTCCGCGATGTCGCCGAAGCCCTCCTCGCGCGCCACCTTTGAGAAGCCCGGATACATCTCGGTGTACTCGTAGGTCTCGCCCGCGATCGCAGACTGCAAGTTCTGCGCCGTGTCGCCCACGGCCACGCCCGTCACGGGGTCACCCACCTCCTTCAGCCAGTCGAAGTGGCCGAAGGCGTGGCCCGTCTCGCCCTCCGCCACCGAGCGGAACAGCGCCGCGATCTCCGGCTGGCCCTCGACGTCGGCGGCGCGCGCGAAGTACAGGTAGCGGCGGTTGGCCTGCGACTCGCCGGCGAACGCCTCCTTCAGGTTCTCCTCGGTCTTGGTGCCCTTTAGGCTTGGCATAGGGTCCTCCCTTTCTGGCAGTCTGGTCTCGGATCAGACCCGCCCCACGCGGGCCTGCCCCTCCCCCTCGGTTGGCTACGCGCGAGCCGCCGCCGGCCCCGGGTCAGCGCGCTGGCCCTGACAGCCGGGGCACTCGCCGTAGAAGTCGAGCCGGCGACCCGTCACGCGGTAGCCACTGCTGGCAGCCGCGGCCGCGAGGGCCATGCGCAGCTCGGCTGGATCGAAGTCGTCGATGCGCCCGCACCGGGTACACACCAGGTGCGGGTGCGGCTCGGGGGTACGAGCGTCGTAACGGTTGCCCCCCCCCGCGAACTCCAGCTCGACGATCTCGCCCAATTGCTTGAGCACGCTGAGCGTGTTGTAGACGGTGGCGCGGCTGGTCGAGCGGCACCGCCGGCGGGCTTGCGCGTAAAGCTGCTCGACACTCGGATGCTCAGCGGACGCCGCTAGCACGCGCAGCACCGCCTCGCGCTGGGGCGTGAGCCGGTGGCCCTTCCGCGCTAGCGCGTCGGCAAGCGCCGCGTACCGCTGTGTCTCCGCCGCCATCGTCTAGAATTAGTCCAATCTTAGAATAAGTCTAAACCAAGGATAGCGAGTCCCGCCGGGGGGCGTCAAGAGGCGCGAGCCGTATTTCCCGGCCTGCCGCGTCCCGCGTCCGCGCCGGCGCGGGCCCGTCCACTGGCGCCGGCGCGCGCCGGCCAGGTACAACCGCTATAGTGTCTTTACGGATTCAGGCCTGCCCGCGGACGCCGCGCGCCCGCCGCGCGGCGCGGTAAGGAGGAGGTCCCCATGGCAAAGACCTTCCGGCAGATGGTCGCCGAGGCGCGCGACGCGGTGACGGTGCTCAGCCCACAGGATGCCCAGCAGCGCATGCAGCAGGACCCGAACGCGCTCGTCGTCGACGTGCGCGAGCCGACCGACCTGCAGCCCCTCGGCGTGATCCCGGGCGCCGTCAACGTGCCGCTGGGCGTCCTTCCCATCAAGGCCGACCAGGAGCTGCCCGAGCGCATGCGCGACGAGCGCCTGCAAGACCGCGGGCGCGCCGTCATCACGACTTGCGGCGGCGGCGGCCAGGCGGCGCTGGCGGCGAAGCTGCTCAAGGACATGGGGTTCACGAACGTGGCGATGATCGACGGCGGCACCACCGGCTGGAAGAACGCCGGCCTGCCCGTCGAGGGCGGCAGCTAACCGTTCGCCCGTTCCCGGCAGCACAAGAGGGACGCGCCTACGGCGCGTCCCTCTTGTGCTGCCAGCCAGCTACTATTCGATGCGCCCCTCGCCCTTCTGGTGGGCGCCGCGCTCCAGCGCCTCCTCGTAGGCCTTGGCCGTGCCGGCCGGCATCTTCGCCCGCTCCGCGGCCTCCTCCTCCTCGGGGGTCGGCATGCGGTCAGGGCCCGCTGCCCGGTGGGCATCGCGCTCGTTCGCCAGATGGGCTTCCTTCTTGGCGCCCGGGTCGCGGAAGTCGGTGCTCTGATCGCGCTGCGCCATCGTCCTAACCTCCTGTCGTGCTCGTAGGGGCTCGCCCCGGCGAGATACGCAGGCTGCATGCCACCGCCGCCTGCCAGGAAGGCCCCGCTGCGCCTTGACACGTTGCGAGGCGCGGGGCATAGTTGCGCGACCAACCGAGTTGCTGTCCTGGCCGGTGCGCCGCTTAGCGCCGACGGCCGCGCCAGGGGCGGGCCGCACACCGCCGCGGGAGTACGCTGATGAGCGCGCTGGGTTTTCCCGTCGTCGACGCCGACGGGCACGTGCAGGAGCTGAACATCGACTGGGCCGCGCGCATCGCGCCGTCCGTGCGCGAGCGGGCGCCCCGCGTGGTCCCCGACAACCGCGGCTTCCCCCGCCTCCTCGCCGAGGGCAAGCTGTGGCCGAAGCCGGAGGGACGCGGCACCGGCCAGGCCGGCGGGGCGCGCAGCCGTCGCCCGGCCGAAACGACCGGCATGCACGACCCCGTGCGGCGCCTCCAGGACATGGACCTCGAAGGAATCGACCTGGCCGTGCTGTTCGGCACGAGCGTGTTCCTCAGCCTGCCGTTCTTCGACGACGCCGAGCTGGCCGCTGCCACCGCGCGCGTCTACAACGACTGGCTCGCCGAGTACTGCGCCGCCGACCCCGCGCGCCTCAAGGGCGTTGCGCTCGTGCCGATCCAGGACCCGCCCGCCGCCGTAGAGGAGCTGCGCCACGCCGTGCGCGACCTCGGCTTCGTCGCCGTCGGCACGCCGGCCCACAGCGGCGGCCGCAACCTCGACGACCCGGCGCTGGAGCCGTTCTTCGCCGAGGCCGAGCGCCTCGGCGTGCCGGTCTGCGTCCACGTCGGTGCCGGGCGGCCCGCCGCGGCCGCCGACCGCTTCACCAACGCCTACATGGTCCATGTCGTCACCCACGCCTTCGAGCAGATGATCGCCGCGCTGTGCATCGTGTCGGGCGGCGTGCTGGAGCGCCACCCCAACCTCCGCGTCGCCTTCCTCGAGGCCGGCGCCGGCTGGGTCCCCTACTGGATCGAGCGGCTCGACGAGCACTACGAGTACATGCAGCCGTGCGTGCCCTGGCTCACCCGCGAGCCAGGCGAGTACATGCGCTCCGAGCAGTGCTACTACTCGTTCGAGCCCGACGAGCGCACCCTTCCGTGGGTGCTCGGCATGCTGGGCGAGGACCGGGTCGTCTTCGCCTCCGACTACAACCACAGCGACTGCAAGTTCCCCAACACCGTGCGCGCGATGGTCGCGCGCGACGACGTGTCGCTCGCCCAGAAGCGCAAGCTCATGTGCGACAACGCCCTCCGCCTCTACGGCCTGGCGGTGCCGGCGGCGCGGTAGCGGCGGACTTGTCGGAGCACGAGATGCGTTGCGCGCCTCAGCCTGACCTCGCACGATCCTGGCGCGGCGCCTGCCAGCGTCGGCCCGGCCGGCGCGACACCGCGCGGCCCCGGCCGGCCGCCGTAGGGGCGCGATTCGGCGCGCGCGCCGGCCGCGCGTCCACCCGCCGCGCGCCCGCCGCCCCCATCCTGGCGCTCCTGCTCGCGCTGGCGCTCGGCCTCACCGCCTGCGGCCCGGCCGCCGCGCCGGCGCCTGTCGCCCAGCCCGCCGATCCCGGCGGGAGCCCGGCCAGCGCACCGGCCGCGGCCGCCCCGGCGGCGAGCCCCGCCAGCCCCGCGCCGCCCGCACCCGTGTCGTTCGTCCTCGGCCTCAGCTCCATCTCGCCCACGAACGGGAACATCCAGGCCACCAAGGACGCCGGTATCTTCCTCAAGTACGGGCTCGACCCCGAGCTTCAGTACATCGGCGGCGGCACGAACTCGATGGCCGCGCTCGTCTCGGGCACCGTGCCCGTCCTGGTCGGCGGCGTGCCGGCGTTCGTCAGCGCCGCGCTGGAGGGCGCCGACGTCGCCGTGATCGCCGTCCAGAGCAACCGCTTCGACTACTATTTCGTGACCACGCCCGACATCCACCGGCCCGAGGACCTGCGCGGCAAGGCGGTGAGCGGCACGCGCAAGGGCGCGCTGGCCGACACCGCCATCCGGCTGGTCCTGCGCCAGTGGGGGCTGGAGCCCGACCGCGACGTCACGATCCTGCCGGCCGGGGCGGGCAACGACGCGCGCACGGTGGCGCTCGTCAACGGCGCCGCGGTCGGCACGGTGCTGAACGTGCCCCTGCCCGCGCCCATCGCCCAGGGCAACTTCGCCGTGCTGGCCGACCTCACGAAGCTAGACCTCGCCTACGCCAACAACGGCGTCGCCGCGCGCCGCGGCGACTTGGCGCGCGAGGCCGACTTCTACGACCGCTTCATGCGCGCCTACGTCGAGGGCATCCACTACTTCAAGACGCATCCCGACGAGGGCGCGCGGGCCATCGCCGAGTGGGCCAAGATCGACGACCCCGACTACGCCCGCGCCGCCTACGAGTTCTACGCGCCGCAGCTCCCGCGCGTGCCCGTGCCCACGCCCGGCGCCATGCAGGGCGTGCTCGACTCGCTCGTCGAGGAGCAACCCTCCGCGAAGACCGCCAACCCCGACCGCCTCGTCGACCTGAGCCTCGTCCAGCAGCTCGACGCCAGCGGCTTCGTCGACCAGCTCTACGCCCAGCCGCCCTAGCCCGCCCACGCCCGCCTGACCCGGGCAGCGCGGGCTCATCACGGCGGCAGCCGGCGTCACTGCCTGTCCATTCCGGACGGCAGGGCGCCTCGAGGAGTGGATTCACGCGGCAGGGGCCGCCGCATCGCCCATGTTGGAGAGCGCGCGCGGGCGGCCCGCAACGCGCGCGGCCGGCCTCTGAAAAGGGCAGGTTGCCCGCAAGGCGAGCGGCCGCCGAGTCGTAGGCACGGGTTTTAGCAGGCTGTCGTCGCGTAGGGGCGGGTCTCGTGGCCGCCGGCGGCCCGCAGGCCGCAGCCCCCGGCGTCCGCCGGCCGCTCAGCCCGGCGGCATACCGCTATAGATCAGCCGACGGGGAGGGCATCGTGGACCCGCGCATCAGCATGATCACGCTAGGCGTAGCCGACCTGGAGCGCGCGCTGCGCTTCTACCGCGACGGGCTGCGCTTCCCGCTCTCCAGCGCCAGCGTGGACGGCGTCGTCGCCTTCTTCCGCACCGGCGGCCCCGTCCTCGCGCTTTGGTCGCGCGCCGCGCTCGCCGCGGACGCGCACCTGCCGCCCGACGGCTCCGGCTTCGCCGGCATCGCGCTCGCGCACAACGTGCCCAGCCGCGAGGCGGTCGACGCCGTGCTCGCCGAGGCGGTCGCCGCGGGCGGGCGGTTGCTGAAGGCTGGCACGGCGGCCGACTGGGGCGGCTACTCGGGCTACTTCGCCGACCCCGACGGCTACCCTTGGGAAGTCGCCTGGAACCCCGGCTTCCCGCTGGCCGCCGACGGCAGCCTCCAGCTTCCCGCGTGACCGGGTCGCGCATAATACCGGGGTAGGGCCGCGGCCGGGCGCGGTCGCGGCGCCGAATGAGGAGCGGCCATGCGCCGGCGCGCGCTGCTCAAGGCGCTGCTCGCGGCGGCCGTCGTCGGCCTGGGTGGGGGCGCGGCCCCGCCCGCCGACACTGCCTCGCTGCCGCGCGTCCGCGGGCCAAAGTGGCTCAGCGGGCCCTCGCTGCCGCGCGTCCTCGACCAGGCCGTGCCCGCGGTCCTGCTGCTCGACCCGGCGGCGCTCCAATCCCTCCGCGACGCTAGCCTGGCTACCCCGAGTGACGGCCGCGCCACCGCGGCCGGCGGCGAGGCGCCGCACCGCTCGCCCGATCCCGCCCTGGCGGCGCTCGGCCGCGCGGCCGACCGCGCCCTGGCCGCCGGCCCCTTCTCCGTCATGGACAAGACCGCTACCCCGCCCAGCGGCGACCCCCACGACTACTACAGCGTCGGCCCCTATTGGTGGCCGAACCCCGACACCCCCGACGGCCTCCCCTACGTCCAGCGCGACGGCGAGGTCAACCCCCAGTCCCGCGACAACACCTACGACTTCGCCGCCCTCGACCAGCTGACCAAGAGCGTCGGCACCCTCGGCGTCGCCTACTACCTCACGGACGACCCCCGCTATGCCGACCACGCCGCGCTGCTCATCCGCACCTGGTTCCTCGACCCCGCCACGCGCATGAACCCTCATATGCGCTACTCGCAGACTGTCCCCGGGCGGCCCGGCGAGCGCGGCACGGGGATCATCGACGCCCGCCAATTCATCGCCGTGACCGATGCCGCCACGCTGCTCGGCGGCGCCCTAGCCTGGAGCGCGGCCGACGACGCGGCCCTGCGCGCCTGGTTCGCCGCCTTCCTCGCCTGGCTCCAGCAGAGCCCGGCCGGCCAGCAGGAGGCGCGCGCGCCGAACAACCACGGTAGCTGGTACGCCGCCCAGGTCGCCGCCTACGCGCTGTTCACGGGCCAGGACAGCGTGGCGCGGCCGACCACGGCTGAGCGGGGCCCGGCGCTCATCGCCAGCCAGATCGAGCCGGACGGCCGCCAGCCCCGCGAGCTGGCGCGCACCCGCCCCTTCCACTACAGCGCCTTCAACCTGGAGGCCCTGACGGCGCTGGCGCTGCTCGGCGCGCGCGCGGGCGTCGATCTCTGGGGTTACGAGACGCCCGACGGGCGCGGCATCCGCGCCGCGCTCGACTACCTCGTGCCGTTTGCCACCGGCGCCGCGCCCTGGCCCTACCCCGATCTCGACTTCGACGGCCGCGCGCTAGCGCCGCTGCTCGCCCGCGCCGCCCGCGCCTACCCCGATGCGGGCTATGCCGCGCTCATCCCCCAGGCGTTCCCCGACGCCACGCCGCTCCAGCAGCTCTACCTCCGCCTCGGCGTCTGGTGGACACGCGGCTGAGCCCGCTGTCACAGCACGTAGCCGCCGTCGATCAGGACCGCGCTGCCCGTCATCGCCGCGGTGTGGTCGGAGAGCAGCCACACGATCTGCTCCGCCACCTCCTCGGCCGTCGCGTAGCGGCCCAGCGGCGTCGCCATCTTCGCCATCGCCTGGAACGCCGCCTCCTCGCTGCCCGCTTGCGCCACCAGGTCCTGAAACACCGGCACCGTCCGCCAGATCGGCGTGACCACCCCGCCCGGCAAGACGCTGTTCACGCGGATGCGGTCGCTCGCGCCCTCCTTTGCCGCCACCCGCGCCAACTGCAGCGCGCCCGCCTTCGACGCCGCGTAGGCCGACGTGCCGCTCTCTGCCTTCACCGCCGCGGCCGAGGCGACCACCACGATCGCGCCGCCCCGCTGCCCCTGCTGCATCAGCCGCATACTCGTCCGCAGTGTCAGGAACGCGCCGTCCAGGTTCGTGGACAGGATGTGTCGCCAGTCAGCGAACGAGCGGTCCACGATCGCCCCGCCACCCGCCACGCCCGCGTTCGCCACCGCCAGATCGAGCCGCCCGAGCCGCTCCCCGATCAACGCCTCCGTCGCGGTCCAGGCCGCCTCGTCCACCACGTCGTGGGCGCGAATCAGCACCCGCCCCTGGGGCAGGGCCAGCTTACCCGCCACGCGCTCCAGGCCCGCCGCGTCCCGATCGACCAGCAACAGTCCGCCGACCCCCTCCCGCGCCAGTCGCAGCGCCGTCGCCGCGCCGATCCCCGACGCCGCGCCCGTAACCAAGGCCACTCGACTCGCGGCCTCCGCGAACAAGCTACTCGCCATTGCCACGCCTGCGCCTCCTCGTCCCACCAGCGTAGTGGGGCCACCACCGCCTGCGCCGCGGTGCCGCGTGCGACCGTGACTAGCGCGCCGCAAAGATGGCACGTGCAGGGAGCCTGCGTCCGCAACGCGACCGGTCCTCGTGTCGTACGAACGGCTTGCTGTGCAGCGTGGGTGGCCGCGGTGTCGTCGGGGCGAGTGTCATGCCCGCCCGCGGCCTGTGGCGCAGCATCCGGCCAGCGCCACAGGCCGCCGCCCCGGCCTAGCCTGAGCGCTCAGCCCGACCGCAAGCCGCGATAACCCGCGCAGTAGGCGTGAGCAGTCCCCGAGTGAGGTCACCATCGTCGGGCCGCGGGGAGGGCCGCGAAGAGCCCGCTTGGCGGCCTCGGCAGGACGGGCGGCGGACGGTCAATCGGGTGCCCGCCCTGCCGAGGCCGCGACGGGTGGGGCTCGCGCCCGCCAGGCGCGGGCGCTGCCCCGGGATTGGCTCGGTGCCTGCAACCATCGTAGCCCGCCTCCAGCCCGGCTCGTAGAGGGCACGCCCCTCATTACGTCCCACGGCCCACCCTCACGCGGCCGGGGGCCTGCCCCCGGGGAGACCAGGGCGACGGCCCCAGCAATCGTGTAAAGCCACACCGCGCCGCGTCCCTCAACCGGTGCAACCCGCGTCCTCGCGCCGCTTGGCGGGTGCCAGGCAGTTTCAACCCCACCCAGTCCCCCAGCTGGAGATAGATTCCCCGAGCGTGGTGTAAAAGCGGAGCCTTGACGCCGGCGGCCCCCGTGTGCTTTCCCAAGGGTTGCCAAGACACCTACGGCAAGGAGCACACGATGGCCGACGAGAGGATGGCGCTTCGCTCGTCAAGCCGAAGCCCGCCTTGCGGCCGGGCCCAGGTGGGAAGATCATAACCTGATCTTCTGCACGGCGGTCGGGAGACCGCTGGATCCTGCACGGGTGAACGAGGCCTTCCACCGGGCCTTGGCCGCGGCGTGCTTGCCGCGGCGCCCCCATGATCTCCGTCATTCCACGGCGACGACACTGCTCGCACTCGGCGTTCCGATGCACGAAGTCGCGGCTATCCGCGGGCACTGCAACACTGCGGTGACCTTGAGCATCTACGCGCACGCCTCCGTGAGCGGGCAAGCCGATGCGATGCGGCGCCTAGACGCCGTCCTGGCTGCTGTGTAGCCGGGTTGCTGTCAAAGGCCAAAATGGTGGCCCCGGCGGTTTCGCCGGGGCCACCATTTTGGCCCCGTCCATGCGGGAACCTTGGCCCAAATACGCCAGAATCAGGTGGCGGAGGTGTATGGGAGTCGAACCCACCCGCGACCGCTCGGGCGGCCGCGCAACGGTTTTGAAGACCGCGAGACCCACCGGGGCCCGTCCACCCCCAGGCGCGCCGGACCCGATGCTCCGGCTCGTCGGATTATAGCAACGCGCGCGGGCGCTGCCACGGCGACCGTGCGCGGCGCGACCCTCCGGCGGGTGCCGAGAGCGGCGGCCGGGCTCTACACTGTTGTGGGCACCGGGCGTACGCCGTGCTCGCCCGGCTGGATCAGAGGGGAGTTCGATCGGCGGATTCAGAGGGGAGGTCGATGCCGTCGGGGGCTGAGCCCGCCAGGCCGCGCCGACCACGCGGGAGCGCGCGGCCATCGCGGGTCACGGTTGCCATCGACGACCCGCTGGCCGCGGCGGCCGACGCGGCGCTGCTGCGGCGCGCGGTCGCCGCCGCGCTGACCGCCGAGGGCCGCGGCCACGGGCACGCCGTGGACGTGCGCGTGACGGACGACGCAACGATTCACGCGCTCAACCGCGCGCACCGCGGCGTCGACCGTCCTACTGACGTGCTGTCGTTTCCGCTCCAGGACGCGGCTGCCCTCAGGGAGAGCGACGTCGGCTTCGTGCTGCCGCCCGGCGCGGCCGTGCATCTCGGCGATATCGTCCTCTCGTGGCCGCGCGCGGTGGCGCAGGCAGCCGAGTACGGTCACACGGTCGAGCGCGAGGCGGCCTATCTGGCCGTCCACGGCGTGCTGCACCTGCTCGGCTACGATCACGAGGAGCCGGCCGACGCGCGCATGATGCGGGCGCACGAGGAGGCGGTGATGGAGCGCCTGGGGCTGGGACGGTGAGCAGCGGCCCGCTCTCGGAGGAGCCGCAACCGCAGCGGCGCGTGGTGGGGAGCCGGCTGCCCCCCGGGCTCGACGCGCCCGGTCCGTCTGCGGCAACGGCCGCGCCGGCGGCGCCCGGCGACGCCCCGCCGCACAGCGGCGCAGCTTCACTCGGCGACGATGCGCTGCCGCTGCTGCCCGAGCAGCGCCAGCGGGCGGGACTGCTCGCGCCGCGGCGGCTGCGCCGCAGCTTCGGCGCGGCCTTCGCGGGCCTCGGCCACCTGCTCCGCCACGAGGCCAACGCGCAGATCCACGCCGCGCTCGCCGTCGCGGCGACCGGCCTCGGGCTGTGGCTCGGGCTGACGCCGCCGGAGTGGGCGCTGCTGATGGCGCTGTTCGGCCTGGTGCTCGGATTGGAGGCGATGAACACGGCCGTCGAGGGGCTGGCCGACCTCGCCATGCCGCGCCGCGACCCCCGCGTGGCGACGATCAAGGACGTGGCGGCGGGTGGCGTGCTGGTCGGGGCCCTGGCGGCTTTGGCGGCGGGGCTGTTCCTCTTCGGGCCGCGCCTGCTGCGCCTGTTCGGGGGGTAGTGAAATCACAGACGCGAAGCCGCGCGGGGTGGGCAGGCGCCTACCCCGCGCGGCTTCGTGTCTGTCTGTGAATCAGCCGTGCCAGCGCCAGAGGGCGCCGGCCCAGGTGAGCCCGGCGCCGAAGCCCACGAGGGCCAGGAGCTGGCCGGGGTGGAGGCGGCCGACAGCAAGCGCCTCGCAGAGGGCGATGGGCACCGACCCGGCGCTGGTGTTGCCGTACAGCTCCAGGTTGCTGAAAATCGCGCCCTCTTGCAGCGCCAGGCGCTTCGCCGCGCTCTGGATGATGCGCGCGTTCGCCTGGTGGGGAATCAGCAGGTCCACATCGCTCGGCGCCACGCCCGCCCGCTCGCACAGCCGCTCCAGCACGGCGGGCACGATCAGCGTCGAGAAGCGGAACACCTCGGCGCCGTTCATGCGGATGAAGTGCGCCCGCCGCTCCACCGTCTCGTGGCTCGCGGGCTGGCGCGAGCCGCCCGCCGGCACGATGAGGTGCTCGGCCCCGCTGCCATCGGCGCCCAGCTCGGAGGTGACGAGCCCGCCGGGCGCCGTCGTCGCCTCCAGCGCCACCGCGCCCGCCCCGTCGCCGAACAGCACGCAGGTGCCGCGGTCGCGCCAGTCGAGGATGCGCGAGTTCACGTCGGCGCCGATCACCAGCGCGCGCGCGTAGGCCCCGCTCTGGAGCATCTGCGCCGCCACGATCAGCGCGTAGACGAAGCCCGAGCAGGCCGCGCTGAGGTCGAAGGCGCCCGCGCGGGGCGCGCCGAGCGCGGCCTGCACGAGGCAGGCCGACGACGGATAGGCATAGTGGTCGGGCGTGGAGGTGGCGAGCACGATCAGGTCGAGCGAGGCGGCATCCCAGCCGGCGACGGCCAGCGCCTCGCGCGCCGCGGCCGTGCCCAGCGTGGCCGTCGTCTCGTCGTCGGCGGCGATGCGCCGCTCGCCGATGCCGCTGCGGCTGCGAATCCAGGCGTCCGAGGTCTCGACCAGCGTCTCGATCTCGGCGTTCGGCATGACGCGCGCGGGCAGGTACTTCCCCCAGCCGGCGATGCGGACGTACGGTGGGGCGGCGGGCGCGGCAGGCAACGCCCCTACACCTTTCCCAAGATGAGCGTGCAGTTGTGGCCGCCGAAGCCCAGCGAGTTCGTGAGCGCCACGTCCACGCGGCGCTCCCGCGCGACGTTCGGCACGTAGTCCAGGTCGCACTCAGGGTCGGGGTGCTCGTAGTTGATGGTCGGCGGCAGCTTGCCATCGCGGATCGCCAGCACGCAGACGATCGCCTCGACCGCGCCCGCCGCGCCCAGCAGGTGCCCCGTCATCGACTTCGTGGAGCTAACCGGCACGTCGTAGGCCGCGCGCCCGAAAACGGTCTTCAGCGCCTGCGTCTCCAGCTTGTCGTTGAGCGGCGTCGAGGTGCCGTGGGCGTTCACGTAGCCCACGTCGCCCGGCTCCAGCCGCGCTTTCTTCAGGGCAATGCGCATGGCGCGCACCGCGCCCTCGCCGCCCTCCGAGGGCGCGGTAATGTGGTAGGCGTCGTCGGTGGCGCCGTAGCCCAGCACCTCCCCGTAGATCCGCGCGCCGCGGGCCTGCGCGTACTCCAGGTCTTCGAGTACGACGACGCCCGCCCCCTCGCCCATCACGAAGCCGTCGCGCGCGGCGTCGAACGGCCGACTGGCGCGCTCGGGCGCGTCGTTGCGCTCGGAGAGCGCCCGCATGGCGGCAAAACCGGCCACGCCGATCGGCACGACGCCGGCCTCCGAGCCGCCCGCCAGCATGGCCACGGCGTCGCCGCGGCGGATGACCTCGGCGGCCTCGCCGATGCAGTGCGCGCTGGTCGAGCAGGCGGAGACGATGGAGTAGTTTGGCCCCTGCGCGCCGACGCGGATGGCGATCTCGCCGGCGACCAGGTCGACGATGAACATGGGCACCAGGAACGGGCTCACGCGGTCGGGGCCGCGCGTCTGGAGCACGTTGATCTGCTCGACCAGCGTCTCGATGCCGCCGATGCCCGAGCCGACCATCACGCCCACCTCGGTGCGGTTGCCGTCGTCGATCGTCAGGTCGGCGTCGGCCAGCGCCTCCTGGGCGGCGACGATCGCCATCTGCACGAAGCGGTCGGTGCGGCGGGCCTCCTTGCGGCCGATGGCGGCCTCGGGCTCGAAGCCCTTCAGCTCGCCGGCGATCTGGCAGCGCATGGCGCTGGCGTCGAAGTGGGTGATCGGGCCGATGCCGGACTGGCCGGCGAGCAGCGCCTGCCAGGTGGTGGGAACGTCCAGGCCGAGTGGCGTGACGGCGCCAAGCCCCGTGATGGCGACGCGAGAGCCCACGTTACTTGCCTCACATGCAATTCGGGAAGAAGGAATCTCGGAGACACCCCCAGACCCCTGGCAGGGGAGCGCCCTTGCGCCCGAGAGTGACGCGGGGAGTATACCATCCGCCGGGGCGGGCTGCCGACCGGCCAGCAACCCCGAAAGCAGGCCGCGCTGCGGTATAGTGTTCGCGAGGCCCCGCGAGCGGGCCTGCCACGGAGAGCCTCAGTGAGTGCCAGCCCCGCGCCCCGTGCCCCCGGCGACGGCGCGTCGCCGCCCGGGCCGTCGCAGCAGGCGGCGGCGTTCTTCGCCGCGCGCTTCGGCATCGACGCGCCGGTCATGGAAGACCTGCTGGCGTGTGCGCTGAGCGAGGGCGGCGACTACGCCGACCTGTACTTCGAGCACCGCCAGACGGCCAGCCTGCTGTTCGAGGAGCAGGCGGTGAAGCGCGCCGGCGGCGGCGTGCTGCAAGGCGTCGGCATCCGCGTCGTCAGCGGCGATGCCACCGGCTACGCCTATACCGAGGACTTCAGCCAGGACAGCATGCGCCAGGCCGCGCGCACGGCCGCCCGCATCGCCCGCCACAACCGCGAGCCCGGCCCGATCGACGTGACGCCGATCGCGCTGCCCAACCGCTACCCGGTGCTGCTGCCGTCGATCGACGTGCGCGCCGCCGAGAAGCTGGGGCTGCTGCGGCGCGCGGACGAGGCGGCGCGCGCCTACGACCCGAGCATCACGCGCGTGGTGGTCTCGCTGGCCGACGAGCAGCGCCACCTGCTGATCGCGACGAGCGACGGGCGGCTGGCCGGCGACGTGCAGCCGATGCTGCGCATCAGCATCCAGTGCCTGTCGGAGCGCGGCAAGAGCCGCCAGACAGCGGTGGGGGGCGGCGGCGGCCGCTTCGGCCTGGAGTACTTCGACACGCACACGCCCGAGGACCTGGCGCGCGAGGCGGCCCGCCAGGCGGTGCTGCTGCACGACGCGGTGGAGGCCCCGGCGGGGCAGTTTCCGGTGGTGCTGGGCGCGGGCGACTCGGGCATCCTCCTGCACGAGGCGGTGGGCCACGGCCTGGAGGCCGACTTCAACCGCAAGCAGACGAGCAACTACTCGGGCCGCGTGGGCAAGCCCGTCGCCTCGCCGCTCTGCACGGTGGTGGACGACGGCACGATCGACTTCAGCCGCGGCTCGATCAACGTGGACGACGAGGGCAACCCGACGGCGCGCAACGTGCTGATCGCCGACGGCGTGCTGCAAGGCTACATGCAGGACCACATCAGCGCGCGCCACTTCGGCGTGACGCCCTCCGGCAACGGGCGCCGCGAGACGTTCAAGCACATGCCGATGCCGCGCATGACGAACACCTACATGCTGCCCGGCGAGTCGGCGCCCGAGGACATCCTGCGCGCCGTGCCGAAAGGCCTCTACTGCGTGGCCTACGGCGGCGGGCAGGTGAACATCAGCAACGGCGACTTCGTCTTCTCGGTGACGGAAGCCTACATGATCGAGAACGGGCACGTGACGGCGCCGGTGCGGAACGTGACGCTGATCGGGAACGGCCCCGACACGCTCTCCAAGGTGACGATGGTCGGTAGCGACCTCAAGCTCTCGGACGGCCGCTGGACCTGCGGCAAGGAGGGCCAGAGCGTGCCGGTCGGCGTGGGCATGCCGACGGTGCTCGTCTCCAGTATCACCGTGGGGGGGACGAAGCAATAACGCTGTCAGTCGTCAGCTATCAGCTATCAGCAGACGAACTCCCGGGGCTGAGAGCTGAGCGCTGAAGGCTGAGTGCTGAAGGCTGATCACTGATGGCTGAGAGCTTACTGGACATCGCCGAGCACGTCGTGAAGCTGGCGCGGCAGGGCGGCGCGGACGCCGCCGATGCCGTGCTGGATAGCGGCGTGGAGTTCTCCGTCACCGTGCGCCGCGGCGAGGTGGAGAAGCTGATCGAGGCGTCGGCGCGCGGGCTGGGGCTGCGCGTGTTCCGCGGCGGCCGCTGCGCCGTCACCTACACCTCCGACCTGGCGCCCGCCGCGCTCGCGCGCTTCGTCGAGCAGGCGCTGGACCTCGCGGCGATCACCGACCCCGACCCGCTCGCCGGCCTGCCCGACCCCGAGGCCTGGGCGCCGCCGCAACCGACCGACCTGGCCGCCTACGACCCGACGCTGGGCGACGTGACCGCCGAGCAGAAGATCGAGCTGGCCCGCCGCGCCGAGGCCGCCGCCTTCGCGGCCGATCCCCGCGTCACCAACAGCGACGGCGCCAGCTTCAGCAGCGAGTACGGCGAGCGGGTGCTGGTGAACAGCCTGGGCTTCGCCGGCGTGTACCGCGCCAGCGGCTGCTCGCTCACGATGGAAGCGATCGCCGACGACACGGACGGCAAGAAGCGCAACGACTACTGGTACACGGCCGCCCGGGCGTTCGCTGACCTGGAGTCGCCCGAGGAGGTAGGCCGCATCGCCGCCGAGCGCACCGTCCGCAAGCTGGGCGCCCGCCAGGTGGCGACGCAGACGGTGCCAGTGGTCTGGGATCCGATGGTCGCGCGCTCGTTCGTGGGCAACCTGGCGCGGGCGATGACCGGCGACGCGCTGTACCGCCGTGCGACGTTCCTCATCGACCGCGAAGGCGAGCAGGTGGCCTCGCCGCTCATCACGCTGATCGACGACCCAACGCTGCGCGGGCGCCTGCGCAGCCGGCCGTTCGACGGCGAGGGCACGACCTCGCGGCGCAACGAGGTGCTGGTCGAGGGCGTCTTCCGCGGTTTCCTGATGGACACCTACTCGGCGCGCAAGACCGGCCGCCAGACGACCGGCAACGCGAGCCGCGGCGTGAGCGGCAGTCCCAGCCCGGGCACGACGAACTTCTACATGGCGGCCGGCGCATCGAAGCCCGCCGAGATCATCCGCTCGGTGGAGAGCGGGCTGTACCTCACCGAGATGATGGGCTTCGGCTGGAACATCACGACCGGCGACTTCTCGCAGGGCGCCGCGGGCCTGTGGATCGAGCGCGGGGAGCTGGCCTACCCGGTGAGCGAGATCAACGTCTCGGGCAACCTCGTCGAGATGCTGCAAGACGTGGACATGGTCGGCGACGACCTGGTGTTCCGAGCCGGCACGGCCGCGCCCACCTTCCGCATGCGCAAGCTGGTCGTCAGCGGGCTATAGCTGACAGCTGTCAGCCGTCAGCTATCAGCCGTCAGCCATCAGCTTGGCTCGGCTGGCAGGGCGCGTTGCTCCTACGGTAGAAATGGCAGACGGCTGCCACCTGATTGCAGACACCTGACTGCTGATGGCTGATCGCTGAAAACTGACGGCTGATCGCTGATGGCTGATCGCTGAAAACTGACTGCTGATGGCTGATCGCTAGTGAGTCGGAGATGGCGCGAGCGGCGCTGGGACGAGCCCCCGCCGAAAGTGCCGCGGCCCGCGTCGGCCGCGGCCGCTCATGACATCCTCTGCAACGGCCGGGTGCTGAGCTACGAGCTGATCCCGTGGGGCTCGAACTACACGTTCCTCGCGGCGCTCTCGCGCGGCGCCGAGCCCGAGGCGCTCGCCGTCTACAAGCCGCGGCGCGGCGAGGCGCCCCTCTGGGACTTCCCCGACGGCACCCTCTACCGCCGCGAGCGAGCCGCCTACGTGGCCTCCCAGGCGCTCGGCTGGGACTTCGTGCCGCTCACGGTCATCCGCGACGGCCCCGAGGGCATCGGCAGCATGCAGCTCTTCGTGGAGACGGAGGGCTCGCCGCACCGTCCGCAGTTCACCGACGCGCACCGCGACCAGCTCGCCTGCATCGCCCTCTATGACCTCATCACGAACAACGCCGACCGCAAGGTGGGCCACTGCCTCGTCGGCACCGAGGGCAAGGTGTGGGGCATCGACCACGGGCTCACGTTCCACACCGACCCGAAGCTCCGCTCGGCGCTGTGGGAGTTCTACCAGGAGCCGATCCCGCCGGCGCTGCTGGCGGCCGTGCGCGAGCTGCTGGAGAGCGCGCCGCGGCGCGCCGCCCTGCAAGCCGAGCTTGAAGAGCTGCTCAGCCGCGCCGAGGTCCAGAGCTTCTTCGCGCGCGCCGAGCGGGTGGTGGAGGCGGGGGCCTACGGCTCGGTGCAAGCTTACCGCCGGCGCTCGTGGCCCTTCTAGGGAATGGGGAATAGGGCATAGAGAGTAGAGGATACTACAACCCTATCCCCTACTCCCTATGCCCTATTCCCCCGGCGGGGCGTGGGTCGGGCGGGAAGGGCTCTTCCGGCTCGGGGCCTGGCGGCTCCGGCTCGGGGTCGGGTGGCTGAGGGGTGATCCGTGTGGCAAGCGGCATTCCGGGTCCTCCCGCGGCTAGCTCGGGGGCTGTTCCCATTGTACTGTGACAGCACTGTAACGGGCTGGCCGCGGGGCCGGGCGGCGCGTCTCCGTGGCATCACAAGGGGCACCCTGAGGGCTGTTCGAAGCGGTGCGCTCGGCCGCGCGCCGCGCCTATAATGGCAGGCGGGCGGCACGACCGCGGTACCGCTGCCGGATCGCGGGCCGGGAGGGGAGGAGGGGCAATGGTGACGAGCGTGCGCGGCGGCCGACTGGCAGGCGCGTTCGCCATCTGTCTGGCGCTGCTCACGGTGTTGAGCTGCAGCGGCGCCGCCCCGACTCCGCTCCCGCTGGTCCTCGCCGCGCCACTCGTCCAGGGAGCTGCCGCCCCGGCCGGGCGGATCGCCTTCGTGGTGAACGGCGACCTGTGGGAGTGGCAGGACGGCGCTGTGCGCCAGCTGACCAGCGGCACGCGCTACGAGGGGCCGGCTTGGTCGCCGGACGGCAATCAGCTCGCCGCCTCGATGGTCGGCACGAACCACAGCGACGTCGTGCTGCTCAGCCCCGACGGCGACTTCCAGGCGCGGCTCACGGACAACCTCGGCCGGCTGCGTATTCAGGACTCCGACTGGGCCAGGCTCCCCGCCTGGTCGCCCGACGGCACGCGCATCGCCTTCGGCGCCGATACGCGTACCTACGACCTGGCGCTGTGGCTGGTCGGCACCGACGGGCGCGGCGCGCGCCAGGTCTTCGCGGCGCCGGATGGGATGGGCGGGATTGATCGCCCCACCTGGTCGCCGGACGGCAGCGAGATCGCCGTCACGGTGTGGCGCCAGGGGAGCCCGTCCCAGGTCGAGGTCGTGTCCGTGGCTACGGGCCGCACGCGGCGCCTGACCGACGCGGCGACCGGCGCCTATGATCCCGCCTGGTCGCCCGACGGCAACTGGATCGCCTACGTGGTCCGCGACGGCACGCACCACGACGTCTGGCTCGTCCATCCAGACGGCACGGGGGCCGTGCGCCTCACGTCGTCGGGACGCAACCGCATGCCCGCCTGGTCGCCCGACGGTAGCTGGCTGGCGTTCCTCAGTCTGAACGAGACGGGCTTCGACGTGCGAGTGGCCGCGGTGCCCGCCGCCGACGCGCAGGACGTCGAGCCGTCCGAGGGGCGGGCGCTGGTGAGCGCGCGGCCCGTCGAGGGCGCCTCGGGGCTCACCTGGGGCCCCTGACCGCCGCACCGCCGCTTTACTGAGAGCGCCGCCGCTCGGCCACCTGGGCGAGGCGCAGGACCGTGACGAACGCGACGCCGCCCAGCAGGTTGCCTAGCGTGGCCATCCCCACCCACCTCAGCACGTCCACAAGCCCCCGTCCGGCCAGGTGATAGCCTACGAAGAGCACCGCCGCGCCCACGATGGAGTGCGACAGGTTCGCCGCGAACAGGAGGTAGCCCGCCGCGAAGATGCACAGGATCTTGGCGACCGGCTCGCGTACGGCGAGCAGCAGCCAGGTGAGCACGGTCATGACCATCCCCGCCAGGATCGCGGACAGGAACACGGCGTGCGGCGCCAGCGCCAGCTTGTACTCCGTATAGGCGCGGTAGCCGTCGAGAATCGGCTCGCCCACGGCGCCGCTCTGCGACAACAGCAGCGCCATCCCCGCGCAGGCCAGCAGGTTCCCGAGCCAGGACAGCGCCCATAGCTCGACGAGCGAGCGCAGCGAGCGCTCGCGGTTCAGCAAGGCCATAACTGGGATCAGGAAGTTCTCGGTAAACAGCTCGGAGCGTCCCAGGATGACGAACAGGAAGCCCATCGGGAAGGCCAGCCCGCCCAGCGCGAGCGCGCCGTAGAGGCGCAGGCCGGGGACGCTCTCCTGCGCGGCGCCCACCACGGTCATGGCCGCCAGCCCGCCCAGCGAGACCTCCACGCCGGCCACCAGGCCCGTGATGAAGATGTCGCGGTTGCTGCGGCCCAGCCGCTCCTCACCCACGGCTTCCGCGCGTGTCGCAATGTCCTCGGGCTGCTGATCGAGCACGTCCTCGGCGGGCGTGGGCGCTGCCATCGCGAGGCCTCCTGCCGAACGACACGGGTGACGATCACGACGCTATGGCAGGATTCAGGCCATCTAATCGCCTCACGGATCGACCGTATTTTGTGACGCGCCCCGTGTGCCGGCGCGGAAATCTTCCTTGCCACCCCTAACCGCCCGACGTATAATCGGCGGATTGTCGCGCCTGACGGGCGCCGGCGCTGGGGCCAGGCGGCCGGGAAGGGGGGACGGTGGTGCAGAAGAGCGGGTTGAGGCGGATAGCGTCGAGTTTGATCACCGCGCTCGCGCTCGCGCTGCTGGGTATCGCGCCCGCGGCCGGCGTGTACGCCGACGACCAGGCGACCACGATGATCCAGCTCGAGTCGCCCACGAGCAGCAGCCCGTCCAGCACGCGCCTGATGGTGGCGGGCTGGGCGGCCGACCCTACGGGCGACGGCGTCGGCGTCGACGCCGTGCGCGTGTACTTGGGCGACCCCGACGCCGACGGACAAGACCTGGGCGCCGCGACCTTTGGCCAGCCGCGTCCCGACGTCGCGCGCACGCTCGGCGACAGCCGCTTCACGAACAGCGGCTTCCAGCTGGCCGTCGAGCTGCCCGAGGGCGACTACACGCTGACGATCTACGCGCACCGCAACACCGCGAGCAACGACGACGGCTGGGTCGTCTACTCTACCCCGTTCACGGCTTCGGCCTCGGTACGGCCCGACCCGCGCGCGGTCGCGCTGCTGGACGGCGGCCAGCCGCCGGTACGCACGGCGAACCCGTCGCCTAACGGCGCGGGCAACGGCGCGATCATCGCCGGCGGCGGCAACGGTCGCACGGCGACGGGCGACGTCCCGTTCTCCGCGTCGTCGAGCGACGGCACCCAGATCCGCACGACGGTGTCCAACCGCAACGACCCGATCCCCCTGGACCCGATCATCCCGGGAGCGACGAGCAGCGTCTCGCTCGGCCGCAACGACCCTGAGCTTGCGGACCCCACGGGCAGCGGCGCGGGCATCCGCGTCTCGGTGGCCAGCGATCCGTCCGCAGGCGGGAGCAACAACGGGCAGTATCAGACCGGCCCGGTGACCATCGTCGGCGGGCAGGGCAACACCTGTCCAGGGCCGAACTGCCCGGCCAACGCACAGAACGTGAACCAGCAGCTGCAGAACATGCCCCCGGACCTGCTGCGCCAGCTCACCGGGTACAACATTCCGGGCTTCGGCAACTCCACGCCCTGCGTGCCCACCAACCAGCCGAACGCCCCTGGCGCCTGCAACCCCGTGACGGGGAGTAGCCAGGCGCCCGGCGCGCCGACGGGCATCCAACAGCTTCAGGCGCAGATGGCCGCGGCGCAGCAAGCGGCGAACAACCAGCCCGCGTTCTCGCCCGCCGGCGGCACCGCGCCGACCTGTATGCTCTCCGGCAGCAACGGCCAGTGCGCCAGCCAGGCTGGCGCAGCCGGCCCGCTGGGCAGCACTTGCCTGCGCTTCGTCGGCCAGCAGTGCGCGTACTACGGACAGCCGCCCCAACAGGCCGGCGCGGCCCCGGGCCAGTCGCCGACCGGGCTCACCACGCCGTCCGGGCTGCCCGGCCAGCCGGGCCTCGCCGGTCAGCCCGGGCTGGGCGCGTCCAACCCGCTGCTGGCCGGCGGGCTGAGCGGCGCGGGATGCGCGCAGTGGGGCGGCAGCGGCCAATGCTTGCAGCCGGCGAGCGTGAGCGGGGTGGGGACCGCGGGCGCGAGCGGCCTGACATCCGGCCTCGCCTCGACGAACCCTTACGCCGCGCTTACCGGCAGCGCTGGCCCGGTGACGAACCTAGTGCAGCAGCCGGCGAGCGTGCCGCTCACGACCACTGGCCAATCCTCCCTCTACCAGACCGCGACGACCGGGGTGGCCGGCGCCACGGCTCCCGCGACCTCGCCCTACGGCACGATGCCGCTGCCGACGGCGAGCGGCACGGGCGGCAGCGGCGTCTGCCTCCAGTTCGGCCCGGGCGGCGCCTGCGTGCGCTCGCAGTAGCAGAGCGCCCCGACTTCGCAAACGCGGGCCCGACACGATCCGTGTCGGGCCCTGCTGTTCTCCGCGCCCATCGCTCGCGCAACCGGGCGGATGCGCTCCCCCGGGCAGGCGGTCGCTCGTAGCGGGCGCGGCCGGGCACGGGCTGCCCGCGAGCAGGAAGCTGACGGCCTAGCCGCCCGCGACTCGCGGCACGACGACCACGTGCTCGGCCTCTGGGTCGAACTGGTCGATGCGCCGGGCGGGCTGGTCCGGCGCGACGACGAAGGCCGTTGCGCCGCGCGCGCGGTGCTCCTCGAAGATGCGCTCCGCCTCGCGGACCGCCGCCAGCGCGTCGGGATCGCCCTGCCGCACGCCAGCCTCGTCCCATTCCACGATGTTGTCGCCCGCCGACGATAGGATGCGTAGCTTTGCCATGGCTGAATACTCCTCCCCTGAGGGCCTCTTGTGGGGCGGCGAGTTGGCCGTCTCCCGCTGGCGCGGCATCTCCTACCAGGCTATCGCCGGTCGGCCGGGCGCTTCGCCGGGCGCCGCCAGTTGCCGCGTGGCGGCGCCCGGCGCCGTCCAGCGGCCGGCCGCGCGCCGTGGCATGGGCCTAGCTGCAAGGCGCGGGCCAGGTGGCCGCTCGCTGGCACGATGCGGTCGGCCGCCCGGGAGCACGACGTAAATGGGCTAGAATGGAAGCGTTGCACCCAGTGGGCAAGCTGGGCGGGGCTGGAAAGACACAGACACCCGGAGGGGGAGTCATGATCGCCGAGGGCGTGAAAACCTATCGCAACTACATCGGCGGCGAGTGGCGCGACGGGAGCGCGGACGGCCGGCTCGAGAGCCGCGATCCGGCGAACGGCGAGCTGGTCTACTACGCTACCAACTCCACCGTGGACGACGCGCGCGCCGCGGTCGCGGCCGCCAAGCAGGCGTTCGAGCACAGCGACTGGGCCGACAACTCGGTCGCCCGCGCGAAGGCGCTGTACAAGCTGGCCGAGGCGCTGCGGGGCAGCGTGGACTGGCTGGCGCCGCTCCTGACGCGCGAGGGGGGCAAGCCGCTCGCCATCTCGCGCGCCGAGGTCGTGCGCGGCGCCGACGCCCTGGAGTACTACGCCGGCCTGGCGCGCAACGTCTACGGCCGCTCGATCAACCTCGGTCCGAACGAGATGGCGATCCTGATGCGCGAGCCGGTCGGCGTCGTATCCATCATCGTCCCCTGGAACATGGCGCTGTCGCTGCTGACCCGCTCGCTGGCGCCCGCGCTAGCGACCGGCAACGCGGTGGTCATCAAGCCCGCCAGCCTGACGCCCGGCGCCACCGCCGAGTTCATCCAGATGATCGACGACATCCCCGAGATCCCGAAGGGCATCGTGAACTTCGTGATCGGCCCCGGCGGCTCGGTCGGCTCCGAGCTGGTGAAGCATCCCGACGTGGAGATGATCTCATTCACCGGCGACACGAGCACCGGCAAGGAAGTCATGCGCATGGCGGCCGATGGCCTGAAGAAGGTGTCGCTCGAGCTGGGCGGCAAGTCGCCGAGCATCATCTTCCCCGACGCCGACTTCAACCGCGCCGTGCGCAGCGCGCTCTCGGGCGCCTCGCTGTGGCACGCCGGCCAGGTGTGCGTGGCGGGCACGCGCATCCTCGTGCAGGAGAGCGTCCACGACCGCTTCGTCGAGCAGGCCAGCAAGGCGGCGCGCGAGCTGCGCGTCGGCCCGGGCCTGCAGAAGGGCACGCAGGTCGGGCCGGTCATCAACGAGGGGCAGCTGCGCCGCGTGCTCGACTACGTGGACGTGGGCAAGCGCGAGGCCGAGCTGGTCGTCGGCGGCGAGCGCGTCACGGCGGGCGACCTGGGCAAGGGCTATTTCGTGGCCCCCACGGTGTTCGATCACGTGCCGGTGGACGCGAAGATCGCCCAGGAGGAGATCTTCGGCCCGGTCGTCTCGGTCATGACGTTCAAGGACGAAGAGGAAGCCTCCGAGATCGCCAACGCGACCGTGTATGGCCTGGCCGCCGCGGTCTATACGAGCGACATCAACAAGGCGATGCGCGTGGCGAAGAAGGTGCGCTCGGGCATGGTGTGGATCAACACCTTCGGGCGGCTCTACCCGAACGCCGAGATGGGCGGCTTCAAGCAGAGCGGGCTCGGCCGCTCCTACGGTCTGGAGGGGCTGTACGAGTTCACCGAGATGAAGCACATCAACATCCAGCTCCACGACGCCGGCGGCCGCGCCCCGACCGGCGGCGTCAGCGAGTAGACGCGGGCGTCGCCCCCCGGAGGAGGCAGCCCAGGTGGCAACCACGGACCGGCTCATGACCGCGGAAGAGCGGTGGCTGTTGCCAGACAATGGGCAGCGGCACGAGCTAGTCGCGGGAGAGCTGCGCACGATGGCGCCGAGCGGCGGACAGCTTCGACCAGAGGCTCGCCGACTCACACCCGAGCAGCCCGGCGTTTGACAGCCTCGCCCCTGGACAGTAGACTAGCCCCGGGGCGCGGACGGGCGGATGGCGCGCGGAGCGGGGCGGATGGCGAGGGTGCTCCTGGGGACCGAGCCGGGGCCGCCGCGCACACGGGCGCTGCTCCGCATCTACCTGGAAGCGGCGGGCCATCAGGTGCAGGAGCTGTGCGACGGCGCCGCGCTGCTAGAGGAGGCCGCCGCCGGCGCGCCGCACGACGCGGTGGTCCTCGACACCGCGCTCCCGAGCCTCGACGGGTTCCAGGTGCTCGCCCGCCTGCAAGCGCAGGCGACCACGCCGCGGGTCCCCATCCTCGTCATCTCGGCGATTCCCGCGCAGCTCGGCCAGCGGTTGGTCGAGAGCATGGGCGCGTCGGCCTACCTGTGCAAGCCGTTCACCTTCGAGGCGTTGCGCCAGGCGCTCGACGAGGCACTGGCGCCTGCAAACGGCGGCGCCATTGGCGCCGCCCCCTCGCCCGGCGAGGCCACCGCGCACGGCGGCCCCGCGGCTGACGCGCCCGCACGACCCGCTCCGCCGAACGGCGCTGCTGGCCGGCCGCCCCACTCGCTACACGACGCCGCGCAGCCGCCCCCGCCCCCCGCTCGCAAGCGCCCAGCCGGCTGAGCGCAGGTTACGCTTGCAGCAGCGAGACGACGCGCCGCCCGGCCAGGTGCTGGCGGCCCTCCAGCGCGGGCAGCTCGATCAGGAAGGCCACCGCCGCGACCTCGCCGCCGAGCTGCTCCACCAGCGAGATCGTCGCCTTCACCGTGCCGCCCGTCGCCAGCACGTCGTCCACGACCAGCACCCGCTGGCCGGCCACCACGGCGTCGCGGTGCATCTCGAAGCTGTTGGTGCCATACTCCAGCTCGTAGTCGATGCGAATCGACTCCGCCGGCAGCTTGCCCAGCCGGCGCACCGGCACGAAGCCCAGGCCGAGCGCGTAGGCCAGCGGCGCCGCGAAGATGAAGCCGCGCGACTCCATGCCCACTACCAGGTCGGCCGGCACGTCGCGGAGCGCCGTAGCCAATGCGTCGATCGCGGCGCGGAAGCCCGCCGGGTCGCGGAGCAGCGGGGTAATATCCTTGAAAAGCACGCCCTCGATCGGAAAATTCGGGATATCACGAATCAGGGCCGCCCAGTCCATGCTCGCTCCCGTGCGGAGTGCTGAGTGCGAAGTGCTGAGGCGGGGCGCGGCGGGCCGCGTCCTGCCGGTCGTTAGCCGGGCCGGCGGGACGGTGCGACTCCCTGCCCTGCTGTAGAGGGCCCTGTGCCGCTTATCCCTTTGGTCGTACCGTCAGCGCTCGGCGCTCGCGACCGGTATTGTAGGTGGCGGCCGACGGCGCTCGCCACGCGGAGGGATCGATGGTCCGCAAGCTCTTTCGCACCGGCAACAGCCTGGCGGTCGCCATCCCCGGCGCGGCCGCTGCGGCGCTCGGTGTGGCCGAGGGCGACTACGTCCACCTGGAGCACGACGCGGCCGCCGGCGCATTGCTGTTGTGGCCGCACGCCGCCTACGAGCGGCTGGGCGTCAGCAGCGAGTACGTCCGCGTCGTGGGCGAGTTCCTGCGCGACTACGGCCCGGCACTGGCCGCCCTGGAGGCCGCCGACACCGCCCCATCGGGCGCCGCCCCCGATGCCTAGCGCCACGCGATGACGCCTCTCCGCCCGAGCCGGCTGCTCTTCCTGCACGCGCGGCTCGCGGCCGCGCTCGGCGTGCCGCCCGGCGTGGCCGACACTGCCGCGCTCGCCGCCGCGCTCGCCGCCGCCGCCGAAGGCGGCGACCTCTTCGAGCAGGCCGCCGCCCTGGCCGACGCGCTCGCCCGCTACCGCCCCTTCCACGCGGCCAACCTCCCTCTGGCGCTCGCCGCGGCGGGCCTCTTCCTGCGCGACTACGACCTCGACTGCCAGCTTGCCGCCGCTGACGCGCCTGCCCTTCACGCTCTCCTCCGGGCCGGCGACCGCGCGGCGCTCGCCGCCTGGCTGCGCGCCCGCACCGTGCCGCTGCCGTGACGCCCGAGCCGCCCCGCCATACCCTGATAACCGCTCAAGTGCAGCGGCGTGCTCGGAGTCGCCCCGCCGAAGCCCTGTGCTAGACTCCGGTGCAATGCAAGAACGAGACGCCGCCCCCGCCCCAACGCTGCTCGCGGTCTTCGCCCATCCTGACGACGAGAGCTACCTCTGCGGCGGCACGCTCGCCCGCTACGCGGCGGCCGGCGCGCAAGTCGTGCTCGTCTGCGCCACGCGCGGCGAGGCGCGCGAGCTGGCCACCCCCGACCTGGCCACGGCCGAGACGTTGCCCGCCGTGCGCGAGGCCGAGCTACGCGCGGCGGCCGCCCTGCTCGGCATCGCCGCGGTCCACCTGCTCGACTACCGCGACGGCACGCTCATGGACGTGCCCTTCCTCGAAGGCGTCGAGCGGGTCGCGGCCATCATGGCCGCATCGCCGCCCACCATCGTGCTGACCTTCGGTCCCGAGGGCGTCTACGGCCACCCCGACCACGTGGCCGTCCACCGCTGGACGAAGGAGGCGTTCCTGTACGGAGGCCAGGGGCCAGGGGCCGGGGGCCAGGAGCCGCCGGGGCGCGTGACCGCTCCGCCGCCGCTCGCGCCAGTCGGCGAGCGCCTCTACTACTGCGCGCCGCCACGAAGCTGGTATCGCGCCGTCGCCGCACGCTGCCGCGCCCGCGGCGTCCACGACCGCTACGGCCCACGCGCCGACGTGCTGGGCGTCCCCGACGAGCTAGTGACCACCCGCCTCGACGTGGCCCCCTACGCCGCCCAGCGCCTCGCCGCCATCCGCGCCCACGCCACCCAGCTTCCCGCCAACCACCCCTTCCGCACCCTCCCCGGCGCCGACCTCCTCGACCTGTTCTCCAGCGAGTGGTTCACCCGCGCCTGGCCGCCGGCCGCCCGCCACGCGCCGCCCGAGAGCGACCTGCTAGCCGGTGGCCCGTCGTCTGCGGAATAGGCTGTCGGCGCCGTGCCGAGCACGCAGTCCGCGAAAGCGAGAGCGAATGCTGACGATACGCGACCTGCATCCCTGGGACCTGACGCCGGGCGAGGCGCGCGCGGTACAGCGGCGGTTGGCGGCGCAGGTGGTCGCCGAGGATCGGCTGGGCGCAATTGCGCGCGTGGCCGGCGGCGACGTGGGCTTTCCGCGCCGCGGCGACCAGGAGGTGGCCCGCGCCGCGGCCGTGCTGCTCGGCTACCCCGATCTCGCGCCGCTCGGCGAGAGCCTGATCGAGGAGCCGGTGCGCTACCCCTACATCCCCGGCCTGCTCTCGTTCCGCGAGACGCCGGCCGTCGTCGCCGCGCTCCAAGGCTTGCCCGCCCCGCCCGACCTGCTGATGGTCGACGGCCACGGCCGTGCCCACCCCCGCCGCTTCGGCATCGCCTGCCACCTGGGCCTCGTGCTCGACCTGCCGACGCTCGGCTGCGCGAAGTCGCCGCTCGTCGGCCACTACGACGAGCCGGCCGACGAGGTCGGCGCCTGGACGCCACTCGTGGACCGTGGCGAAGTGATCGGCGCCGTCCTGCGCACCCGGCCCGGCGTGAAGCCCGTGTTCGTCTCCGTCGGCCACCGCGTCAGCCTGGAGACGGCCATTCAGCTCGTGCTCGCCTGCGGCCGCGGCGTCCGGCTGCCCGAGCCGACGCGCCGCGCCGATGCGCTCGCCAGCGGCCGCACCGTCGCCGCCCGCGCCCGCCTCGCCCAGGACCGCCTGCTGTAGGAGAGATAGCGCAGGTGCAGCGGAGGCTGGGCCAGGCCCAGCCTCCGCTGCACCTGCTGTGGGCGCTAGGGTGACGTCGCCGAGCCGACCGTAGAGGCGCGAGACGCTCCTACGGGTTCGGGTCGTTCGCGCCCGAGTTGTAGCTGGACGTCGGGCCGAGCAGCGTGTCGGCGCCGGGCGGGGCGGGGGCAGGCCGATTGACGTCGGCTCCCAGGTCCAGCGTGTCGGCGCTGGCGTAGCCGTTCATCGCGTCCTGCATCTCCTCGCCGTCGCCCTCGCGGCTGCGGTCGCGGTTCACCGGGGCCGCCGGGTCCAGCACGTCGGCGCTCGCGTAGCCCGACGCCGGGTCCTGCATCTCCGGGCTCTCTTGCATCGTCCTCGCTCCCTCCAGTGTCTTCGCCGGCAGGGTCGCAGGCCGCGTGCCAGGCCAGCGTTCTGGAAACCGCCCTAACAGCCGGGCGGCGGCGGATAGATCATGATGCAGACCCGGCCGGACGAGTTGCCCTGATTGCCCGGGTCGGCGGCGCTAGGGTAGCCCGACCCATAGCCAGGATACCCGTACCCATACGGATAGCCCGGCGCGAACGCCGACGCCCCGTAGCCATAGCCGGCAGGGTAGCCCCCGTAAGGATAGACGGGGAGATAGCCTGGGTATCCCGGGTAGGCCGCGGCCGGATAACCGTAGCCGGGATAGCTATACGGGTAGGCGCCGTAGTCGTAGCCGGGATAGCTGTACGGGTAGGCGCCGTAGTCGTAGCCGGCGTAGCCGTACGGATACGCGGCGAAGCCGGGCCCGACGCCATAGCTCCAGCCGGCGTAGCCGCTCCCGGGGTAGTACGGATAGCCGATGCCCTGCGCGGCGGCGGACGAGGCGCCGGGTGCGCCGAGCAGGATGGCCGCGGCGACGAGCGCGACAAGGCGAGCACGCATGTTTGCCTCCTAAGAGTGCGAGTTCGGCGGCCGGGCGGCCGCTCCGGTGTGGCCGCCCGGCCGCCCCTCTCAGCGTAGGCCCTGCGCGACGCGCCGGGTAGGGGGCCAGCCCCGCATTACGCCGGGGGCGAGGTCCGCTCCGGGCCAGTGGGCGGCCCCCCGGCTCGCCGGCCAGCTCCGAGGGGCAGCCTCTAGGGCCTCTCGGCTGCGTGGTCAGGCGGCGAGCGCCTTGCGCGTCGCGGCGATGCCGGCGCCCCGTCCGCCGTTCTTGCCGCTGACCGCGTGGACCACGCCGCGCGCGCGGCGCGGCCTGGCCGCCGATGCCTCGTCGCCCCCGCCCAGCGCCGCCGCGACGGCCGCGCGGTGCCCCGGCTCCAGCGCGGCCGCGTTGCGCGCGAAGTATGCGGCAAGCGCGGCCAGCCGGCGCGCGTCGGGCCGCTCGTAGCGGACGATCGGGGCCATCTTCCGATGCAGCCCGCCCTCGCCATCGCCCACCTGGCCGCACCGCAGGCTGCCGCCCGCGCGCCAGTCGGCCAGGTACTCGCGCGTGCCCGGAAACGGCGTGTGCGTGAGCTGGAAGCCGACGACGTGGCCCGCGCCGTCCAGCCAGAGCAGCAGCCCGCCCGCCACGAGCGGCCCGTCGTCCCAGTACCAGACCACCCGCTCGGCCGCCGTCTCCCGCTTGAGCAGGTGCGGCGCGATCCGCTGCCAGGCCACGCGCTCCCCCACCAGCCACCGTCTCTCGTCAGCGTAGCCCCCGCACGGCACCGCGCGCTGTGAGCTGCCTCACGCTTTCGCCTCCTTCCATTCAGGGAGGCGGGCCGGGGCAGGGCGGTCCTCGCATCAGCATTGGGGAGCCCCCCGGCCTCTCCTCTCCCCCTTCCCACATTGGGAGGGGGGCTGGGGGGGCAGGTCGCTACACCCCCGCCGGCGCGACCGGCCGCGCCGCGCTGTTGCGGGCGTCGGCGAGGGCGTCCACCAGGTCGCGCAGGGGGTCGGTCCAGGCGGTGCCGGGACCGCGCGGCAGGCGGATCTGGTTCGAGCCGAGCGTGATGGGGATCTCCAGGCGGCGGGCCAGCTCGGCGGCGCGTGCGGGCGGCGGCCCGCCGAAGCGCAGGGTGATGCGCAGGTCGTCGGCGTCGATCTCCCGCACGCCCGCCTCCGTCGCCGCCAGCCGCAGGCGCACCAGGTAGACGAGGTGGTGGGCCGCCTCGGGCAGCGGCCCGTAGCGGTCCTCCAGCTCGTCCATGAAGGCGCCGAGGTCGGCGTAGCTCCAGATGCCCGCCAGCCGCTGGTACAGGCGCAGCCGCTGCGCCTCGTCGGCCACGTAGTCGGCGGGCAGGTAGGCGGCCAGCGGCAGCGTCAGCTTCGTCGGCGGGCCCGGCGGCTGCGGCGGCGCCAGCGCCCCCAGCCCTTCCGCCAGGCGGTCGCTGCCGTCCAGCACCGCGGCCCGGCCGTCGCCGGCCGTCCGCAACGCCCGCAGGCTGTCCACCGCCTCGCCCAGCAGGCGGCAGTATAGGTCGAAGCCGACGGCGCTGATCTGGCCGTGCTGCTCGGCCCCCAGCAGGTTGCCCGCGCCCCGCAGCTCCAGGTCCTTCATGGCGATGCGGAAGCCCGCGCCCAGCTCGGTCGCCTCGGCGATCGTCCGCAGCCGCGCCTCGGCCATCTCCGTCAGCGCGCCGTCGCGCGTGTACAGGAAGTAGGCGTAGGCGCGGTTGGCGCCGCGCCCCACGCGCCCGCGTAGCTGGTAGAGCTGCGCCAGCCCGAAGCGCTGCGCCTGGTGGACGATCAGCGTGTTTACGTTCGGGATGTCCAACCCCGACTCGATGATCGTGCTGCACACCAGCACGTCGTACTCGCCCTCGGCAAAGGCCAGCATGACGCGCTCCAGCTCGTCCTCGGCCATCTGGCCGTGGCCGACGGCGATGCGCGCCTCGGGCACCAGCCGCGCCAGCTGGTTGGCCATCGCGCTGATCGTGCGCACGCGGTTGTGGACGAAGTACACCTGGCCGCCGCGCTCCAGCTCGCGCAGGATGGCGTCCCGCACCAGCCCGTCGTCGTACTGGCTGACGAAGGTGCGGATCGGCAGGCGGTCCTCGGGCGCCGTCTGCATGCTGCTCATGTCGCGCACGCCGGCCACGGCCATGTGCAGCGTGCGCGGGATCGGCGTGGCCGAGAGCGTCAGCACGTCCACCTCGCGCCGCAGCCGCTTCAGCCGCTCCTTGTGCGTCACGCCGAAGCGCTGCTCCTCGTCGATGATGACCAGCCCCAGGTCCTTGAAGCTCACGTCCTTCTGCAGCAGGCGGTGCGTGCCGATGACAATGTCGATCTTCCCCTCGGCCAGCGCCGCCAGCACCTCGCGCTGCTCGCGCTCCGAGCGGAAGCGCGACAGCACGTCCACGCGCACCGGGAAGGGGCTCAGCCGCGTGCTGAACGTCGTGTAGTGCTGCTGGGCGAGCACGGTCGTCGGCACGAGGATGGCGACCTGCTTGCCGTCCATCACCGCCTTGAAGGCCGCGCGCAGGGCCACCTCGGTCTTGCCGTAGCCCACGTCGCCGACGAGGAGGCGGTCCATCGGGCGCGGCTGCTCCATGTCGTGCTTCACCTCGGCCAGCGCCGTGAGCTGGTCGGGCGTCTCGACGTAGGGGAACGAGCCCTCCAGCTCGGCCTGCCAGGGTGTGTCGGGCGCGAAGGCGTGGCCCGGCTCGACCTCGCGCGCCGCGTAGGTCTCCAGCAGCTCGTGGGCGATCTCGCGCACGGCGCGGCGGGCGCGCTGCTTCGCCCGCGTCCACTCCCCCGAGCCGAGCCGCGTCAGGTGGGGCGGCTCCGCGCCGGCGCCGACGTAGCGGCTCACCCGGTTGCTCTGCTCCATCGGCACGTACAGGTGGTCGCCCTCGCCGTACTCCAGCAGCAGGTACTCGCGCGTGCCCTCGGCAGAAGGTTGACCTAACCCCCCCGGCCCAGCGACGCTTGCCGTATTCCGCGTCGCACCCTCCGAAGGAAGGGGGGAGCCGGCTCCGCTGGCATTGGTCCGCCCCCCTTCCCGCCTCGGGAGGGGGGCGGGGGGGGTGGGTTCCCCCAGCTTCACCAGCCCGCGATAGCGGCCGATGCCGTGGTCGAGGTGGACAACGTACTCGCCGGGCGCGAAGTCGCTCAGGAACGTCTCGCGGGCCGACGGCCGCCGCGTACGGATGACGCGGTGCGTCTTCGACCAGCCGAAGATCTCGTGGTCGCTGTACAGCGTCAGCCCGAGCGCGGCGCTGCGCCACCCCTCGTGCAGCGCGCCGTGCGCGACGACAAGGCCGGGACCGGGTCGTTCCTGCGCGACCAGCAGCTCGCGCAGGCGGGCGTCCTGCTGACTGACGACGACGACGCGCTGGCTCGCGGCCTCGGCGACGCAGGTTTCCAGGAACTGGCGCAGGCGCCCGCCGTAGCTGGGCGCGTGCTCGAACGGGCCGGGCGCGGCCGGATCGAGGATCAGCTCGACGCGCGGCCGGGGCGCCTCGGCGCCGGCCGCGCGGACGAAGCGCCGCGCCACGTCCTCCCAGGCGGGGAAGGCGGGCCAGAGCCCCTTCGGCGCCTCGCCGCGCGCCACCAGGTCCACGTGGACCTCGGCGGCCTGGGTCGCCAGGGCCGTGGCCGTCTCGCTCAGGCTCGCGGGCTCGTCGAGCAGCAGCAGCGCGTCGGGCGGCAGGTAGTCGAGCAGCGTCGCCGTCCCAAGATACGCGCGGTACTCCTCCAGCAGTGGGAAGGTCTGGCCGGCCAGCAGGTGGTCGCGCTCGCGGGCGAAGGCGGTCGCCACGTCCTCGCGTAGGTCGTCCAGGTCGAGCGCCAGCAGCGCGTCGGCCGCCTCGGGCGCGAGCGGCGGCAGCACCTCGTGCGCCGGCGCGAGCCGCAGGGCCGCCACGGGCGCGCCCGAGCGCTGGCTGACGGGGTCCAGCGCGCGCAGCGCGTCGATCTCGTCGCCGAAGAAGTCCAGGCGGACGGCCGGCGTCTCCGCGGTGGCTCCGTCCGCTTCCGACAGGGCCGCCTCCGCGTCCGTCGCGGCGCCGGCGGGAAAGATGTCCACAATGCCGCCGCGCTGGGCGAACTCGCCGGGGCTCTCGACGAGCGGCACGCGCGTGTAGCCGAGCGCCACCAGCGTTTCCAGCAGCCGGTCGAGCCGCACGCGCGTGCCGACTTGCAGGTCGAGGGTGCGCAGGCGCAGCGCGTCGGGCGGCATCAGCCGGTCGAGCAGCGCCCGCACGCTCGTCACGACGAGTGGCGAAGCCCCGGGCCCCGCCAGTAGCGCGAGCGCCGCCCGGCGGGCGGCAGCGGTGTCGGGGTCGATGGGCAGCCGCTCGTAGGGGAAGGCCTCGATCTCGGGGAACAGGACGGCGCTCGCGGGGTCGGGCAGCCAGGCGCGCAGCTCCTCTACGAGCTGGCGGGCCCGGCCGGGGCGCGCGGTGACGAGCAGCGTCGGGCCGCCGTGGGCGGCGTGCAGCGCGGCGGCGAGCGCCGGGCGCGCGGCGTCGATCGCGCTGGCGCGCGGCGCCTGGCCGCGCCCCACCGCGTCCAGGAGCGCGCGCACGTAGGCGCTGTCGCGCACGAGTGGCAGGAAGGGGCTCAGCAAGCTATCGGGCATCGGCTCTCAGCAATTAGCGATCAGCTCTCAGCAATCAGGTGTCGCCAGGCGGCGCTCGGCCGTTCGCGCCGTCGGTTCGTCAGCCGGCTTGGGCCTCGGTACCGGCCGCGCGCGGCGCCGCTGGCTGCGCGGGCTCCGCATTCGGCCCAGGCGGCGGGCCGCTCGTCCGGTTGAACCGGTTCATCGCGGCGTCGACGCCGTCCCGCAGGATGCTCTCCAGCGCGGCGACCCCGGCGTCGAGCATGCTCTCGACGATCGGGCGCTCGTCGGGCGTGAACGGGCTCAGCACGTGGTCCACGGTGTCCTCGCCGCTCGGCGGGCGGCCGACGCCGAGCCGCACGCGCACGAAGTCCTGCGTGCCCAGCGCCGCGATGATGTCGCGCATGCCGTTGTGGCCGCCGTGGCTGCCCTCCTTGCGGATGCGCAGCCGGCCCAGCGGCAGGTCCATCTCGTCGTAGACGACGATCAGGTCGGCGGGGCCGCGCGTGTAGCGGCGCACGAGCGCGCGCACCGGCTCGCCCGACCGGTTCATGAACGCTTGCGGCTTGGCGAGCGCAAGCGGCGCGCCGTCGAAGCTGCCGGTTGCCACGAGCGCGTTCGCCTCCCGCTTGCCGAAGCGAAAGCCGTGGCGCTCGGCGAAGCGATCGACGACCATGAAGCCGACATTGTGGCGGTGGCGCGCGTAGCCCGGCCCCGGATTGCCCAGACCGACGATCAGGCGCCCGGGCTGCCCAACAACGCTAGGGGCTGGCCTCTCGACCAGCCCCCGCAGGGACTCCTTGACGCGGCGAAACGCGCACACCCGCGGCGCGACTCCAATCCATCTAAGGGACGCCACCCGTATTGTACCAAGCTACGGGCTCCGTCCCCCGCGCGCCCGCGTCCCGCTCGCCCCTTACGCGCTTGGCGGCTCCCCGCGGATGCCCTTACCATCCAGGTAAGGAGGCTCTAGTATGCCAACGGTGACTCGCAAAGGGCAGGTGACGATCCCCAAGAAGGTGCGCGACGCGATGGGGCTCGTACCGGGCTCGCATGTCGAGTTCGTCATCGAGCCCAACCGGGTGGTCTTGCGGAAAGGCATCCCGCCTGAGGTCTTCGACCGCTGGCGCGGATACTTGCGAGGCAAGCTCCTCGCGGACTCCCTGGACGAGGTCATGGAGATGTTGCGCGGCGAGCGACTACCGCCGGATGGTGAACCTCGGTGAGGACGGCCGTAGACACGAACGTCCTGCTCGACGTGCTTAGCGCGGAATCCACGTCAAGGTCCGCATCAGAGAGCATGCTCTCGACCGCCGCGGACGCTGGTCCACTGTTGATCTGCCCTGCTGTCTACGCGGAACTGCCGGCAACTTTACCCAGGCTAATGAGCTAGAGCGGCTATTGGCTAGTTTGGCGATCGAGCTCGATGAGTTCTCTCCTGAGGCTCTCTGGCAGGCAGGCCAGGCATGGCGTACCTATGCGCAGCGGCGCGGCCAGCAGGTCGAGTGCGCGCGGTGCGGGCGCCGCTCCGCCGTCGCCTGCCCCGCGTGCGGCGCGGCCGTGGCCTGGCGGCAGCACCTCATCACGGACTTCCTCATCGGCGCGCACGCGCCGGCGCAAGCGGACGCGCTGCTAACCAGAGATACCGGCTATTACCGCACCCACTTCCCGCAATTGCCGCTCGTCGTCCCCGGCGCCCCACCGTCGGCGTAGGCCGCCCGTTCGCCTGCCCCCACCGGAGCGCGCCCGAACGCGCCCCGGTGTGCGCGGCTAGCCCGGATGCGGGTATCAATCCTGCAAGCAGCCGGCTGCTGGCTACGGCGGGCGCGGCCGCGGGAGCGCGGCACAAACGCGGGGAGGCGGTCCGTGGGACTGCGCGATCAGTGGTACAAGAACGCCATCATCTATTGCCTGGACGTCGAGACGTACGCCGACTACGACGGCGATGGCGTCGGCGACTTCATGGGCCTCACGCGCCGGCTCGACTACCTGTCGGGGCTGGGCGTCACCTGCCTGTGGCTGATGCCCTGCTATCCTAGTCCCAACCGCGACGACGGCTACGACGTTTCCGACTACTGTGCCATTGATCCGCGCTACGGCTCCATGGCCGACTTCGCCGAGTTCATGGTCGAGGCGCGGGCACGTGGCATCCGCGTCATCCTCGACCTCGTGCCCAACCACACGTCCGATCAGCACCCCTGGTTCCAGGCGGCGCGGCGCCATCGGCACTCCAAGTACCGCGACTACTACGTCTGGCGCGAGGACGACCCGGGCGACACGAGCGAGGAAGTGGCCTTCCCCGGCGTGCAGAAGAGCATCTGGACCTACGACGAGGAGGCCCGGGCCTACTACCTGCACCACTTCTATGACTTCCAGCCCGATCTGAACTTCGCGAACGCCGAGGTGCGCGAGGAGTTCCGCAAGATCATAGGGCTCTGGCTCCAGTACGGCGTCGACGGCTTTCGGATTGACGCGGCGCCGTTCCTGATCACCCCCAAGGGTGTCTCCGACGCCCGCGGCCTGCCGCGCGCGCACGACTTCCTGCGCGAGATGAAAGAGTTTGCCGGCCTGCGCAGCGGCAACGCCATCCTGCTCGGCGAGACCGACGTGGGACTGAGCACCCTCGCCGACTACTTTGGCGGCGGCAACGAGCTGCAGGCGCTGTTCAACTTCATCCTCAACCGCTACCTCCTGCTGGCGCTCGCCGAGGAGAGCGTCGATCCGATCAAGACCGCGCTCAACGAGCTACCCCCCATCCCCGACCTGGGGCAGTGGGTGAACTTCCTGCGTCACCACGACGAGCTGAACATCGGCCGGCTGACGAAGGACCAGCGCGAGCGCATCTTCGCGGCCTTTGGCCCCGAGCCGAACATGCAGCTCTACAACCGCGGCCTGCGGCGGCGCCTGGCTCCCATGCTTGGCGGCGACCAAGCCCGGCTGCGGCTCGCCTACAGCCTGCTGTTCAGCCTCCCCGGCACGCCGCTCATCTACTATGGCGAAGAGATCGGCATGGGCGAGGACCTCGACCTGCCCGAGCGGATGTCCGTGCGCACGCCGATGCAGTGGACGCCGTACGACAATGGCGGCTTCTCCTGCGCGCCGCCGCGCCGCTTCGTGCGCCCGATGATCGTCAAGGGCGACTACGGCTACCAGCAGGTGAACGTGGGGGTGCAGCGCGGCGACCCGGACTCGCTGCTCAACTGGCTCGCGTCCCTCATGCGAACGCGGCGCGAGTGCGGCGAGATCGGCATCGGCAACTGGAAAGCGCTGCCCATTGACCACGACGCCGTGCTTGGACTGCGCTACGACGTGCCCGACAGCTCGATCGTCGTCTACAACAATATCTCTCGTCAGCCGTGTACCGTGGACCTGCACCTCAGCGCGGACGAGGTCGCCACCGTCACGGACCTGTTCACCGACCGTCGCTACGAGCCCATCGACCCCGCCCACCCGCGCATGCGCATGGCAGGCCTTGGCTACCGCTGGATGCGCCTGCGCGGCATCTACTGAGCGGGTGTGCTACACTCGGCACGATCGTCCGACGGGACAGCCGGCGGAGCGCGGCGCAAGGAGGCAGCGATGGTGGCGACGACGGCCGGGGACTTCGTACAGGAGCTGAAGGCGCAGATCCGCGCCTCGGGCAAGGCGCATGCCGACTACCCGCTGGTCAAGGGCATCGCCGCGGGCACCATCCCGCTGCGCCAGCTCCAGGGCTGGATCACCCAGGACTACTACTACCGCAAGCACGTGCCGCGCCTGGCCATGCTCCGCTACCTCAAGTGTACCGACCCCGAGATCGCCCAGCACCTGGCCGAGGTGGTGGAGGAGGAGTCGGCGGGCACGTCCACCGGCACCGCCGGCCACGTCGAGCTGTTCTACGACCTGGCCGCCGGGCTGGGCGTGAGCCGCAAGCAGCTCGAGAACGCCCGCGTGCTGCCCCCGGCGGCGGCGCACGTCTATTGGGCCGAGCTGATCATCCACACCCAGCCGTGGTTCGTGGCGATGGCCGCGCAGCTCGCCGGCGAGGGCGACGGCGCGCGCAACAACATCGTCATGCGGCAGGGCCTGCAAGAGCACTACGGCCTGGACGACAAGGCGCTCCAGTTCTACCGCACCCACGAGGAGGCGGATACGGAGCACGGCTCGCTCACCGAGACGATCATCGAGCGCTACATCGTCACGCCCGAGCTGCAAGCCCAGGCCCGCGCCATCGTGCAGCGCAAGGTCGAGCTGCTCTGGGACATGTGGGGCAGCTACCAGTATTTCTAGCTACCTGGCGCGCGAGGCTCGCTGGAAGCTAGCAAGCAAGCGCCAGTCTTAACGGCCGTCGACCGTCGGCGCGCGGACGAGCACGCGGTCGGCCGACCAGGGCGCGGGCGGCGCGAACGTGAGCCGCGCCAGCTCGACCAGCACCGTATCGTAGTTCACCCGCCAGCCGGCGAACGCGCGCCAGCACGCGTCGCGGTCCGGCTGGAGCGGCACGCCGACCGCCGCGAGCTGGTCGCAGGCCGCCTCGAATTCGGCGCGGGTGACGCTGATCGGGTCGTCGGGGCGCGGGTCGGGGTCGTAGGGGATGCGGAAGAAGCGGGCGATGCGTCGCAGCGCCAGATAGCCCGCGCGGATCGTGATCTCCGCCTGCGGCTCGCGCGGCACGGCAAGCGTCGAGCTGTAGAGCGCCGCGGCGTCCAGCACCGCGCCTGCCGCCGTCACCCAGGAGCGCTCGGGGAGCGGCGAGCGGAAGAACACCAGCGCCGGCAGCGACGTGTGGCTCTCCTCTAGCTCGGCGAACCACAGCTCCCACGTGGTCCACAGGTCGAGCAGGCGGTCGAGGTGGTCGAGGCGGTAGAACCGCGTGAACAGCTCGACGGCCGACGGCGGCGTCCCCGCGCGCACGGCGAGCAGCGTCACCGCCGTCTCGCGGCGCTGGAACGCCCCGTACATCGTGGGCAGGTAGGCGATCAGCAGGGCCACCAGGATCAGGCCGAGCATCGCCTCGCTGAAGGCCAGGGCGGCGGTGGGCGGGTCGTGGGCGGTGGCGAAGCCGAGCGTCAGCAGCGACGAGCCGCTGACCATGAACGCCTCGTCGGGTGGGCCGACGCCGAGCGCCCAGAACATCGCCGTATAGCCGACCCCCACGAGCATCAGCCAGACGACCGGCAGCGCCAGCAGCGCCAGTGGCGCGTAGAGCGCCATGACCGCGTCGCGCTCGCGGTACGAATGGGCGCGGCGGAGCGCCACGCCGATGCAGGCGCGGACGCATCGGAACACGACGTGGGTGAGCTTCACCACGGCGTCGCGCGGCAGGACGAACGTCCGCACTGCGCTGCCCACCGTCAGCACCACCAGGTACAGCCCGCAGGCGAAGACGAGCAGCCGCGCCAGCGCCGCTAGGACGGCGGTTGCGTCCATCTAGCAGCCACGCAGCTTGTCGTTACGTCTCGTACCAGGCCGCGGCTGAATCATGCAGCTATTCCGTACGGTGATGGCTGGCGGCCTTGCGCGGACTCATGGGGCCGGGGCGGGGGCGGCGTCCTGCGGGAACGTCAGGGCGGCGCTCTCGTCGCGCATCTGCTCGAACTTGGCGTAGAGGCCGTCGGGCGCCTCGGCGCCCTTCACGCGCTTGATGTCCACCAGGCGGCGGGTGATGGCGCCATACGCGCACAGTGTCCCGTCCGCCTCGCGTACGATCTGGAACGGCGTCGTGAAGCCGCGCCGTGTCAGGTCCCGCACCGCCAGGTGGATCTCGACGACCTGCTCGATGTGTACCGGCGCGCGGTACTTGCACTCCACGTTGACGATAGCCAGGCCGTAGCCATACTCGCGGTCGAGCGTGGCGAAGCCGATGCCCTTCTCGATCAGCCAGGCCGTCGTGGCGTGCTCCAGCCAGTAAAAGTGGCGGCCAAAGAAGGTGATGCGCGCGAAGTCCATCTCGTCGAAGGTCGCGCGGTGCCGGTAGATCATTCCTCATACTCCGCGCCGCAGGCTGCTCGGCAGTCCCCTCACTGTACCCGAATTCGCCCGTGTGTCGGACCACCGGCTCGACCAGCCAACCGTATATCGGGCCGCGGGGCCCGGTTCGCTCGCGCGCGGCGCGGGCGCCCTACCCGGAGATTCCTGTGATTCCTGAGGCCGACAGCATCGTACGAGTGAGGATGGGCCTGCTGGCCTTGAGCTGGGCTGGCCTGGCGCCGGCGGGGGTAGCGCCGGCCGGGGCAGTCGATACGACGGCGGTGGGCGGAGGCGACCAGGTGCCACCCGCCCAGCCCCGCGCGGCCTAGGCGTCGCCGGCGGAGGCGGGCTCGTCGCGCGAGCGGCGGATCGCCTCGATCTCCATTAGCTGCGCGATCACCTCGGTCTCGCCCAGGACGCGCTGGCCCTCGACCGTCACTTCCAGGTAGCAGCGCGTCGGCTCGGCCTCGCCGGCCACCGCCGCGTGCAGCTCGAAGCGGGCGAGGCCGGCCGCGTCGAGCGCGCGCCCCGCCAGCCGCAACAGCGACTCCCAGCTCGTCAGGTCGGGCCGAGGGGCGGCCGCGCCTTGGCCGCGTAGGCGCGCCCGCGCCTCGGCGAGCGCCACCACGCTCGGCCAGCTATACAGCTGACGTCCGAACCCACCCGGCGCCTCGACCTCGATGCCCGCGGCGCCCACGCGGAGGGTTGCCCGCCCGGCCACGGCGGCGTCCAGCAACGCGCCCAGGCTGCGCAGCGCTTCCTGATAGGTGAGAGGGTACTCGGGCCTGGCGGGGGGCTGCCTCATCAGCGCCTCCTTCCCTCCTCTCGCGCCGCCTCAGCTCCCGCGCTGCGCGTCCTGCAGGTAGTGCTCGTCCACGTAGCGGGCCGCGCCGCCGCTGGCGTCCTTGATCTCGCCCTGCTCGGCGAGCGTGCGGACCACCGTCTCGGCGCCGGGCATGTTGATCTCGACGTTGCTCGGCTGCACGCGGTCGCCGTTCTGCTGGAAGTACAGGTCCCAGGTTCGCTCGGTCTCCGAGCGCGACGAGCGAAACGCCGCCATCCCTAGCTCGACCGCCTGGTCGCGGTTCGCGGGGTCGTGGAGCCAGCGGTGGGCAGCGAGCATGGCGCGCAGGAAGCGCCGCACCTTCTCAGGATTCTGCTGGCCCCAGCTGCGCCGGATGGCGTAGGTCGTGAACTGGAAGTCCTGGTCGGTCGTGTAGCCGAGCAGCTTGTAGCCCTCGTCCTGCGCCTTGAAGTCGGCCGGCTGGGCGAGGATCGCCGCGTCCACGACGCCGTTCGCCAGCGCGGCGTAGCGGTTCGGCGTGCCGCCGAGCGGCTGCAGGTCGTAGTCATCCTCCCGCAGGCCGTTCGCCTGGAGCAGCAGCTTCAGCACGACCGTGCTGCCGCCGCGCAGGTCCGTCACGGCAAACTTCTTGCCCTTCAGGTCGGCGTAGCTATTCACGCCCTGCCGCACGGCCAGCGCATAGGGCGGCCGGTTGATGTTGCCGCCGATGGCGACCAGGTCGCCGCCCTGATCAACGGCGCGCACGACGGCGTCCATCGCCGCCTCCGAGAAGTCCACCGAGCCGCCGACCAGCGCCTGCACGGCGCGCGCGTCGGTCTCGACGACCGTCCAGTCGACCGTCACGTGCTCCTGGGCGCCCACCGGCCCGTCGCGCAGCACCACGAACGGCCAGACGAACGCCGTCATGGCCGGCAGCGCCACATTCAGCGTCAGCGGCGTCTCGTCGGCCGTGGCCGCCGGCTGGGCCGCCGCTCCCGTGGTGCCGCCCGACGGCGCCGGCGCGGCGGTCGCCGCGCCGCTCCCCGGCGGCGCGGGCGGCGCGGGCGGTGACGCGGTGGGAGCGCTCGCGCTCGGCCCGCAGGCGGCGCCAAGCAAACAGGCCCCGAAGAGGACGACGAGCAGGCGCGGCATCCTAACCTCCAGCGCCCGTGGCCCGGGCGCCACTCTTGGGACTATACGAGCACGCCGTCCCGCGGGCAAGCCGCGCGGTACACTGGCAGTGTGCAAATGGTAAAGGAGCCTGCCGGGCCATGGACCGCGCCGCGTATCTCGCCGCCCTCGACGCGGGCCTGGGCGCGCTCGACGCCTGGGCGGCGCGCTGGCCGGCCGTCGCGCCCGACCCCACCACCGTCGTCCCGCCCGAGCGCGTGGCGGCCGTCCTCGACACGCTCGCCACGCGGCTGCGCGACAACTACCCGTTCTTCCACCCCAGCTACGCCGCGCAGATGATGAACGCGCCCCACCCCGTCGCCCAGCTGGCCTACGCGCTCGCCATGCGTATCAACCCCAACAACCACGCGCTGGATGGCGGCCCGGCCACGGCGGCGCTGGAGCGCGAGGCCGTGGCCGAAGTCGCCCGCATGCTCGGCTACCCGCAACACCTCGGCCACCTGACGAGCAGCGGCACGATCGCCAACCTGGAGGCGCTGTGGGTGGCCCGCGAGGAGCGGCCCGGCCGCGCCATCGCCTACAGCGCCCAGGCCCACTACACCCACGCCCGCGCTTGCGCGCTGCTCGGCGTGCGCGGCGTGCCCATCCCCTGCGACGCCGCCGGCCGCATGGACCTCGCCGCCCTCGCCCGCCACCTGGCCCAGGATGACGTGGGCACGGTCGTGGCGACCATCGGCACGACCGGCCTGGGCGCCGTCGATCCGCTGCACGAGATCCTGCCGCTGGCGGGGGCGCACGGCGCCCGTGTCCACGCCGACGCGGCCTACGGCGGCTTCTTCACACTCCTCGCCCAGCGGGAGCCGAGCCCGGTCGCGGCGGCGCCGTTCCGGGCCCTGGCGGCCTGCGACAGCGTGGTGGTCGATCCCCATAAGCGGGGGCTCCAGCCCTTCGGCTGCGGCGCCGTGCTGTTCCGCGACCCGGCCGTCGCCCGCGTCTACCAGCACGACTCGCCGGCCACGTATTACACGTCGGCCGAGCTACACCTGGGCGAGATCAGCCTGGAGTGCTCGCGGGCCGGCGCCGCGGCGGCCGCCTTCTGGGCGACGCTCCAGTGCCTGCCCCTCGCGCCCGACGCCGGGCTGGGGACGATCCTGGCGCGCACGCGCGCGGCGGCGGTCACCTGGGCCGCGCGCCTGGCCGCGAGCCCCTACCTGCGCCTGGTCGTCGAGCCCGACCTGGATATCCTGGCCTACTTCCCCGCCGCCCAGCCAGCCACCGCCACCGCGATCAGCGCCGCCAGCGACGCTCTCTTCATCGCGCTCATGGCCGACCCCGCCGAGCCGGTCTACCTCGCCAAGCTGACCGTCGAGCGCGACCTGCTCGCCGCCCGCTACCCCGCGATCGTCTGGGACCGGCCGACGATGACCGTGCTCCGCAGCGTCCTCATGAAGCCCGAGCACCTCGCCGCCATCGACGCCCTCCACGCCCGCGTCGAGCGCGCCGCTGCCGCGATCGTTGGCTAGTCGACGGACGTGACTGCACTCAGGTCATGCCGGGCGTGTAATTCGCACGCGGATACCGCGCGCCCTCACTACCAGCAGGCAGTCGAGGCGATCAGGATACCGAGCAATGATCTCGTCCAGGCGCGCGATCCGGCCATCGAGGTCGGTCGCGGGAAGCCGGAATAAGATCACGCCGGCGTGCGGCTGTCCATGGCGCACGACCAGGTCACCGAAGTCTCGGTCCTCAGTGATTACTACGCGGCGCTCGCTGTACGCGAGCGCCAGCACTCGCTCGTCGCTGATGGCGCGAGGATGGTCCCGGACGATAGAAGTAACATCATGCCCCTGACTTGCGCGGTAGTTGCCGACGCGGACGTCGGCACTCTCGTCGAGCAGGAACCTCATGCCGGGGAAGGCTGCTTATGGTCCAGGCGCTGGCTGGGACGCGAGGCGCGACGGCGGGAGACGGCCACCTGCGCGTAGGCGAGACAGGCTTTCACGTCATCCGGCGTGAGCCGGGGGTAGGCGGCGTAGAGGTCCGCGAGGTCCAGGTTCTCGGCCAGACGGGCAAGGACGAGCTCCACGGGTATCCGCGTGCCCTTAACGACCGGCTTCCCAACGAGAACCGCCGGGTCCATAACGATGCGCTCGTGCAGCGAGTCTCGTTTCCCTGGCACCGCGACGCTCCCTGTACAGCACGCCCAGTACACCATACCATGACACGGCCGACGCCGCGCCGTCGTCGTCGGCTAGCGGCCGTCAGGTAGCGTGAGCAGGAGACGCCGACACGCCCCGCTACCCTTGCGGATGACGAGCCCGGGCGCTGCTGGTGCAGCGCCCGGATCGCCTCGCGGCAGAGTCCGAGCGCGCCGGCGCTGGTAGCGGAAGCAGGTTCTCGGCGGCCGCCGGGCCGGGGCTAACGCAGGTCGGATACCTGGACCGACCAGTTAGTGTTGGCGCCGTCGATCACCAGGTAGAAGCGCCCGGGGCCGTTGTGCTCCGTGACGGTGCCATTCGGGCTCCCGACGCTGCCCGACACGCTGCCGGCGGGTAGGCGCGTGTCCGCGTTGAAGATGGCGATGCTCAGGTAGCCGGGGATGCTGTCGCGGTCCTGGGCGGTCCACGTGAGCGTCCAATCGGCGCTGGCCACCGAGAAGGGATCGGTGGTCTGCTGCACCCCGTTTCCGGACCACTGCTGTACGGTGTGCGGGCTCTGGGCGCCCGCGCCCACCGGCGCCAGCGCGAGAAGCAGCGCGAGGCTGCCGCCGGCTATCCACTGTCGCATGGTTCCCTCCAGCCGTAATGCTCCCGGGCCTGTGACCCGCCGGCCGGCTGTAGCAGATTGCGGGCCACCGACCGCGCCGCCCGCCGGCTGCCTACGACGCTGTGCTGTATTGGCGGGCAGCCAGGTCCCCGGTACGCGCTCACCGTCCGGGTCGATCGCGGGCAGCCCCGCAAATGGCCCCCGCGCAGCTCCACCGACATATTAGTAGGTGCGGCCCCAGGGGACTGCAGAGCTGCTACTCGAAGCGGGCGCGACCGGCGAGCCTCCGCTACACTTGAAGTACTCGGATTGAAGGAGAGCAGAGGATAGGAGATCGACGATATGGAGCTGCTGACCGTTGACGATACAGCGGAAGCCCTCAAGGTAAGCACTACGACGGTCCGCCGCTTCATTGCGGATGGTAGACTGCCAGCAGTCAAGGTAGGAAAGGTGGTGCGTGTGCGAAGAGAGGCCGTCGAGCAACTGGCGCAGCCTGTCCAACCGAAGGCCAGGCGCGAACGCTCGCGGGCTCGTCCGATGACGGCGGATGATCCTATGAGCAAGCTCGTAGGGTCGGTCACCGACGCGCCGCCAACTGACTCCAGCAAGAAGTATGAGTACCTGGCTGACGCCATCACGCTCAAGCAGCGGTGAACGCCCATGTTCGGTCTGGCCTGCCGCGCCACGTATTCTTGGACTCGTCAGGGTATCTGGCTGTCACCAGCCAGAGGGACGTTCATCACCAGACGGCAGCGCGTGCCTGGGCCACCTTTGTCCGGGAAGGCTGGCTGACATATACGAGCAACTACGTCGTCGCGGAGACGCACGCCCTGTTTCTCACTCGTTTGGGCCGCGGCCCGGCAGCTCGCTTCCTGGCGCAGTTCGACGCCACTGCCACGGTCGTCCTTCAAGTACGCCCCGCCGACCAGGAGCGAGCACGGCAGCTTGTCTTCCAGTACGATGACAAGACCTTCTCTTTCACCGACGCTACCAGCTTTGTATTGATGGAACGCCTGCGCATCGGCGTGGCCCTGACCACCGACCACAACTTTGCGCAGTATGGCTTTCAGATGGTAGGTGTAGAACGGCGCAGCTAGACTCAGATGGGGCACGTCCGGGAATTCTGGCGCGGGGGCTATCGCACGAGAAGTCCTGGCCATCGCATGGCTCGGCCGGCCGCGAGCTGCTACACAACGTGCATAGGGCAGAGAGGGGACTAGCGATGATCGAGGCGGAGCAGACGTTCGTTACCACGATGGGCAAGGCGGAGCTGGACCGCGTGACGCTGCGAGGCTACGACCTGTGTACCGAGTTGGTGGGTCGCCTGACGTTCGGCCAAATGGCGTACCTGATGCTCACCGGCCAGATGCCGACGCCCGAGCAGGGGCGCATGGTGGACAGCCTGCTGGTGATCCTGGTCGAGCACGGCATGACCTCCAGCGCCATCGCCGCGCGCCTGACCTACTCCACCGCGCCCGAGGCACTGCAAGGCGCCGTGGCGTCGGCGATCCTCGGCGCCGGCAGCGTCCACCTCGGCTCGGCCACCGACTGCGCCCACATGCTCACCGACGCGCTCGCCGGTCAGCCCGCCGACGCCGACCTGGACAGCCTCGCCGAGTCGCTGGTCGACCGCTACACGGCCGAGCGCCGCATCCTGCCCGGCCTGGGCCACCGCACCCACAGCGGCGGCGATCCGCGCGCCGACCGCCTGTTCGAGATCGCCGCCGAGACGGGCGTGGCCGGGCGGCACTGTGCGCTGCTGCGGCTGATCTCCGAGAAGGCGAGCGCGCGGCGCGGGCGGCTGCTGCCGGTGAACGTGACGGGGGCGATGGGCGCCATCTCGTGCGACCTGGGGCTGCCGTGGCAGGTGGCGAAGGGCTTCGCCATCGTCGGCCGCGCGCTCGGCGCCGTGGCCCACCTGGCCGACGAGGTGCGCGAGCCGATGGGCAAGCGCATGAGCGATCTCATCAACGCCCACGTCGTCTACCAGGACCCGCCCGGGCGCTAGCCGCCCGCGATCAGACCGGCGGGGCAGTCGCATTTCCGGCAGGGCGAAGCGAGTAGTGTCCTTACGGTACGGCCGGTGTAGGGGCGCTGCTGGCTGCGCCCTGCTGGTCGCCACCCGGCCCGGTCCACGCGCCCTGCTGCTGGCTGCGCCCGACTCCGGCCGACTCCCATACCCTGCTCGGAGCCGCCGGCCGCGCGAGTTACGCGGCCGGCGGGCGCTCGGCGTGCCAGTCGCGCTGATAGCAGCGGACGACGCACAGCCCCGGATCGGGATGAGCCAGCAGCGTCAGCACTTGCAGGCCCTGCTCCGCGGGGCGATCCGGGGCCAGGTCGCCCACGAGGCTGCGGGGAACGATCGCGGTCCAGGCCAGGCGCATGGTCAGCACTCCTCTCGCCGCGCACTCACTGTGCCTACACTATCTATCGGCCAGCCAGCCGCCGGCCGTGAGGCCGCTCACACGCGGAATGTGAATGCGCTCACCTCCTGCCTCGCGTCAGCGCAGTCCCCATGCCCGGCGAGCGCCCCGGGGCGCTCGCCGGGTCCTCCTGAGATGAAGCCGTGACGCCGCGGCTGTAATGCGCCGCGCTGCCCCGCGTGCTTGACGCCCGCGGCGGCGCGGCGCATAGTAGCGCCAGCGAATCGCCCGCGGGGAGGCAGCGATGATCGTGCTCGCGCGGCGCCTCGGCGTCCTCGCTCTACTCCTGCTGATGCTGACAGGCATAGCCTGCCAGGGCGCCCCGCGGAGCGGGGCCGGCTCGCCCGCCGCCGGCGCCGCCGGGACGCCCGGCAGCGTGCCCGCCGCCCCGACCGCTCCTGCGGGGGCGCCCGCCGCCACACCGAGCGCCGCCGTGGCCGCGTCCGCGCCCATCAAGATTCGGTTCAGCCAGCCGCTCGACGCGCTCTCGCTGATCAGCATGTACGTCGCCCGCGGCAATGGCTATTTCACGGACGAAGGGCTCGACGTGGACGTGGTGACGTTCAGCGGCGGCGGCCCCGACGTGCAGGCGCTGATCGCCGGCGACGTCGAGTTCGATGCGACTGCCGCGACCTTCCTGATCAGCGCCTACCAGGAGGGCACGCCGCTGCTCGGCGTCGCGAGCATCCTCAACCGCGCCATCGTGAACGCCGTCATGCACAAGGACGTGGCGCAGGCCCGCGGCATCACGGCCGCCAGCCCCCTGCGCGACAAGCTCGCCGCCCTGCGCGGGCTCACGCTCGGCGTCTCGCGGCCAGGCTCGCTGACGTTTCAGATCGCCACGTACTGGGCACAGAAGGCCGGTCTCACGCCCGGCACGGACGTGAACATCCTGGCAGTGGGCGGCGGCGCGGGGATGATCGCCTCGCTGGAGCAGCGCAACGTGGACGTGATCATCAACTCGCCGCCCGAGCCCGACGAGGCGGTGCGCCAGGGCATCGGCGTCATGCTCATCAGCAACGCCGCCGGCGATGATCCCGACCTGGCCGACTTTCTGCAGCAGGTGGTGCTCACGCGGCCGGACTACGCGCGCGACCACCCCGACATCGTGCGGCGCGTGGTGCGCGCGCTGGTGCGGGCCAACCGCTGGGTCACCGAGCATTCGGCCGAGGAGGCGGCCGCCATCTTGCAGCCGTTCTTCAGCCAGATGCCGGCCGACACGCTGCTGGACTCGACGCGCTCCGTGCGGGCCGCTGTGCCCGCCGATGGCCGCATGACGGAGCGGGGCGTCGTCGTGAACTATGAGCTGATGGAGCTAACCGGCGCGCTCAAGGCCCGTCCGCCCTGGGACGCGCTGGTGACCAACGAGTACCTGCCCCAGTAAGGCGGCCCGAGGCTATCGGCTGTCGGGCGTCCCTCGCCGTGACCGGGCGCGGCGGCGGGGCTACGCCGCGGGGCCGCGCGGCGTCGGATCGAGGAGGACGTCGTCGCCCTCGACGCGCACGGCGTAGGTGGCCACGGGCCGGAACGCCGGCGACCAGACGGCCGCGCCCGTGCGCAGGTCGAAGCGCCCGCCGTGCAGCGGGCACTCGATCGTGGCGCCCTCCAGGAAGCCCTCGGAGAGCGACGCCTGGGCGTGCGTGCAGGTGTCGTCCACCGCGTAGAACGTGCCCGCGCAGTTGAACAGGGCGACCGAGCGTCCGGCGACCTCAACCCGCCGGCCCTGCCCGGACGGGATGTCCGCCACCCGCGCGACCTTGACGAATTCGCCCATGCTTCCCTGTACCGTAGTTCGCCGTTTAGCTCGATCGTCGCCGCGTCCTGGCCGGGACCGGCTATGGTGCGCCGGGCGCATTCTAGCATCTCGCGCCCGCCGGAGCGGTGCGCCGGGCCGGCGCCCGAGCCGGCCGGCTGGTCCGCGGCCGCGATATAGCTGCGCCGCTCGCTACAAGGCCAGTAAGCTATAGCTTAGCGTGGCCGGCTGTGTCGCGCTGGCGGGTGCCTCGGCAGCCGGCTGCGCGCCGTGGGCGATCGGCCCCGGATCATGGTCCCGCCGGGGGCGGGGCGAGGGGAGCTAGATGAAGCGGGTGATGCTCGGGCGGCTCTTGTTCGGCGTCGTGGTCGCCGCACTGGTGGTGGGGCAGCTGCCGGTCCGCGCGCAGGGCGTCCCGCCCGCCGCGCAGGGGGGCGCACCGCCCGCCCCGACGCCGCTGCCGCCAGTCAGCAGCGACGATCCGTGGTTTGGGGCGGTCCAGGCGATCTCGGCACCGCAGGCCGCCCTCAACGCGGGCGTCAAGTGGCAGCGGCTGATCTTCCCCTGGGACCAGATTCAACCCAACAACAGCGGCGAGTTCCAGCAGGGCTACTACTCCGACGCGGACATCGACGCCCAGCTCGCACTAGGCCTCGAGATCATCGGCGTTACGGTGTACACGCCGCGCTGGGCCGCGCGCGACCCGAGCTTTGGAGGGCGCAGCGTACCCGCCAACCTGCAGCTGCCGATCGACGATCCGCGGAACTACTGGGCAGCCTACGTCAAGCAGCTCGTCGGGCACTACCGCGGGCGCATCAACAACTGGGTGTTCTACAACGAGCCCGACATGTACCGCGACAACGACTACCACACCTTCGCAGGCACGCCCGAGGACTACGCTCAGGTGCTGAAGACGGCGTATTTGGCCGCGAAGTCCGTGAACCCCGACGCGAAGGTGATGATGGCCGGGTTCACCTACTCCTGGGACAAGGAGGCCGGCCGCCCGCAGTACCTGCAGCGAGTGCTCGACGCCATCGGCGGCGATCCCAACGCGGCGCGGTACAACTGGTACTTCGACGTCGTGGACGCCCACACCTACGGCAACCCGCTGAACGCCTACGCCGTGCCGACGGTCTTCCGCCGCATCCTCCGCGAGAAGGGCCTCGACAAGCCCATCTGGATCGCCGAGAGCAACGTGCTCGTCAAGGACGATCCGCGGGTAGCCGCCGGCGAGGGCCCGTTCCGGGCGACGCTCGACGAGCAAGCCTCCTACGTGATCGAGGCGATGGCCTTGGCGCGCGCGGCCGGCGTGCAGCGCTACAGCATCTACAAGATGAAGGACGAGGCCCCCGAGAACGAGGATGAGTACTGGGGCCTGACGCGCAACGACGGCACGGTGCGGCCCGAGTACCTCGCCTATCAGGTAGCCGCGCGCTACCTGCAGAATGTGCGCGGGGCGACCTACTACTGGGGGGGCTCGCAGATCCCCCCCAGCGAGCAGGAGATCACCACGCTGTTGGCCTCCAACACCAACCGCTATCAGTGGCCCTGGCCGGCGGCGGTGAACGTGGTGGTGCTCGACCGCGGCGCCGAGCGCGTCACCGTGGTCTGGAACGGCTCGCCCCTGCCGGCCACCTACGCCCTGCCGGCCCAGAGTCGCTCGGCGCGGCTCGTGGACAAGTACGGGCGTGAGCAGCCGCTCGCGGCCACCAACGGCTACTACCCGCTGAACCTGGAGCCCTCGCGCAACAACTCCGACCCGCGCGACCCGACCGCGTACCTCGTGGGCGGCAGCCCGTGGCTGATCGTCGAGGACATGACCCAGGCCGTCGCGCCCGCCCCCACCTACACCCCGACGCCCGGCCCGAGCCCGACGCCGCACGCGACGTTCTTGCCGACGCCCAGCCCCATCGCCCCGCCGCGCCCCTGACGCGCACGGCCGCGGTCCGCGTCCCGGGGCTCACTGCCAGATGTGAACGGAGGCGGGTGCGTGTTCGCACCCGCCTCCGTTCACATCCAGCGTACAGGAGCGATGGCGTGGCCCGCCGCTCCCGGCGACGACGTCGAGGCCGCCTGGAGCCAGCAGCTTAGGCGCTGTGGGCCGCCATCTGCCGCTCGACGTCGCACAGATCCTGCCAGCTCACGTCGCCCAGCAGGCCCCAGCTGCGCATCCACTCGTAGGTGCGCCGCGCCTCCTCCTCGGGGATCGGCGCCGGGTCGACTACGATGAGGCGGCTGGGGCGCAGGTCGTCCACGGTGAGCGCCGCGACCGCGGGATCGTCCTTGTGGTAGTCGATGAAGTACTGCAGGTACTTCCGCTTGTCGGCGTTGATCCGCCGCACCGCCTCGCGCACCGCCCGGTTGAACGCCCGGTACGTCTCGGCGTCCACGTCGTTCGTCGCCACCTCGGTGCCGTGGTACGGGGCGGCGAGGATGATACGGCAGCCCGCCTTCTCGGCCACGGTGATGTACGGCTCCGTCAGCGTCGTCGCGTCAACCTCGCCGTTCATGAGCGCCTTGTAGCGCAGGCCCGCGCTGTTGGGCGCCAGGCAGGTCTTGATCTCGTCGCGGCGCAGGAAGCCTTCCAGCAGGCCGAGCGCCAGGTAGTGCGTCCCCGCGTGGTACGGGACGCCGACCACCTTGTTGGCCAGCTGCTGCGGCGTGTACACGTCGGACCACGGCGGCACGGCGATCGCCGCGAACACGACGATGCCGCGGCGCCCGAGCTGGCGCCCACCCGCGTTGGAGCGCTCGGCGCGAGTGTAGTTGCCGCACTCGCAGGCGTTGAACATCGCCGCCTTGCCGGTCTCCAGGCTGCTGCCGTGGCTGCCGAACGGGCTCACCTGCACGGGGCTGGTGATCGCGCGGTCCACCCGCACCGGGGCCTTCTCGCCGCGCTGCACGAACACGACGTCCAGCCCTTCGGCCGCGAACAGGCCCTCGTCGTAGGCCACCAGCTCAGGGAGCCCCTGGAACGGGGCCGTCGTCTCCAGCTCGAGTCGTTTGCCCATCGTCTTTCCTCCTCGTGGCCTGGCCTGCGTGAGTCGGGTGCGAGGCGGGCCGCAAGCTCATCGTAGCCCCCACCCGCCAGCGCCGTCAACGCTCGCGCCGGCCGTCACAAGCGCGCGGCAAGCCGGCCGTGCTCGCCCGTCGCGGGCGAGCGCGCGGCGGCTTCCGCGTGATGCGCCGGGCGTGCGTAGTGAGCCGCGATCCGCCAGACTTGAGCCGCGTTGCGCCGCACTCGCGTGCGTAGCGCCGATCGCGTACTATGAAGTTACCCGCGGACTCGTGTCCGCGCGGCGTGTTATCGCTCATGCGGGGATGGCCGGGGGCCGGGTGGAGGACCGTGAGCGCCGCCACGGCGGACCGTGTCCAGTACAGTGAGCGCTTCGAGGTCGACCACGGCAGGATGAGCTTGGCCCGGACTGCCGGCTGCCTGATCGCCTGTGCCCTCGCGCTCGCCGCCTGCGCGGGGGCGGGCGTGCCCACCCCCGCGCCGCAGGCGGCCGGCTCCCCGGCCGAGGCCGGCCTGCCCGCTGCCAGCGCACCGCCCGCCCTGAGCGGCGATGCCGCGGCCGCCGCGCCGGCGGGCGATACCCCGCCCGCCGCCGATACCGTGCGCCTGGGCGTGCTCAGCGCCGCCAGCGACGCCGGGTTCTTCATCGCGCAGGACCTCGGCTACTTCAAGGAGCAAGGCATCGAGCTGGAGATGTCACCCTTCGACTCAGCCGCGCGCATGGTCGCGCCGCTCGGGGCCGGGCAGCTCGACGCGGGCGGCGGCGCGCACAGCGCCGGGCTGTACAACGCCGTGGCGCGCGGCATCGACCTCAAGCTCGTCGCCGACAAGGGCTCGTCGCCCCCGGGCTTCGGCTTCCAGGCGCTGCTCTTCCGCAAGGACCTGGCCGACAGCGGGCAGCTGCGCAGTCCCGCCGACCTGCGGGGCCGCAAGGTGGCCCTGCCCGCGCACGGCATCACCACCGAGGTGGCGTTGGCCGCCTGGCTGCGCCAGGGGGGGCTCACCCTGGCCGACGCCGACGTGACCGAGCTGGGCTTTCCGGAGCACGTCACGGCGATGGCGAGCGGCAGCGTCGACGCGTCGGTGACGATCGAGCCGTTCGTGACGCGCATCGTCGACCAGGGGACCGGCACCGTGTACCAGCGGACCGACGAGCTGCTGCCCGGCTACCAGATCGCGGAGGTGATCTACGGCGGCCCGTTCATCCAGAGCCAGCCGGACGCGGCCCGGCGCTTCATGGTCGCCTACCTCAAGGGCGTGCGCTACTACAACGACGCCTTCGTGAAGCACGACGCCGCGAAGCGCGAGCAGGCCGTCGCCATCCTGACGCGCAACACGACCGTCAAAGACCCGGCCCTCTACGACCGCATGGTCATGCCCGGCCTCGCCCCCGACGGCCACATGAACATGGCGAGCCTCGCCGAGGACCAGGACTTCTGGCTGTCCACGGGCCTTCAGCCCACGCGCATCAACGTCGACGACGTCGTGGACCACAGCTTCGCCGACGCCGCGGACCGCACCCTCGGCCCGTATCGCTGACCCGCCAGGGACGGGGCCAGGCCGCCAGTGCGCGTCGGCGGCCGCGCCCCACGCACAGCTCGCCCGGCCGCCGCTCGCCGGCGACCCGAGCGGAGGAGAGGGAGACCATGGCACGCGTACGCGAGACCCCACGCGAGGCGGCAGGCGCCTACGGGATGGACTTCGCCGTCCTGCCGAAAGCGGGCAATGTGCCGGTCGCCGAGCGCGCGACCCGCACCGCGGCGCCCACCGGGCGCGACCTGCGCGGGTATCTGCGCTTCCTCGAGCAGCACCACCCCGATCAGGTCTACTATGTCGACCGCGAGGTGGACCCGAAGTACGAGGTCACCGCGCTGCTGGCGAAGCTCGAGCGCCAGGGCCGCTACCCGGTCGTCATCTTTCGGAACGTGAAAGGCTCGCGGCTGCCGGTCGTCACCAATGTCCACGCCAGCTTCCAGCGCCTGGCGATGGCGATCGGGCTGCCGGCCGACGCCACCGTGCCCGACTTCACGCGCGAGTATAGCTGGCGCGAGGACCACCCGCTGGACCCCGTCCTGGTGGCCCGCGACGAGGCGCCGGTCAAGGAGGTCGTGCTCCGCGGCGACGAGATCAACGTCTACGACCTGCCGCTGCTCACCTACCACGAGAAGGACGCCGGCTACTACATCACCTGCTGCTTCGAGACCATGCGCGATCCGGACACCCGCGTGCGCAACGCGGGCATCTACCGCCTCATGCGCCAGGCGCGGGACGAGTTCGGGATCCAGATCTCGGAGACCGCCCACGGCCACTACATCCTGAAGAAGCACATGGCGCGGCACGAGCCGACCCCCGTCGCCATCTTCATCGGCCACCACCCAGCCGTCCACCTGGGCTGCCTGAGCTTCACCCCCTACGAGACCGACGAGTTCACCTTCGCCGGCGCGATGCTCGGCGAGCCGCTGCGCATCGTCAAGTGCGAGACCAGCGACCTGGAAGTGCCGGCCGATGCCGAGATCGTCATCGAGGGCGAGATCCTGCCCGACCTGCGCCGGCCCGAGGCGCCATTCGGCGAGTACCCGGGCACCTACGGCCCCCAGCGGAGCAACCCGGTCGTCAAGGTCAAGACGATCACCATGCGCCGCGACGCGCTCTACCAATCGTCGTTCGTGGGCCACCCCGACAACCTGCTGCTCAGCGGCGTGACGCGCCTCAGCTACATCCAGAAGACGGTCAAGATCGCCTCGCCCAGCGTGCGGGCCGTCTACGTGCCGCCGTCGGGCCGCTGCCGCTTCATCTGCTACATCCAGATGGAGAAGCTCATCGAGGGCGACCCGAAGAACGCCGCGATGGCCGCCTTCGCCGCCGACCCGTTCCTCAAGTTCGTGATCGTCGTCGACGAGGACGTGGACATCCTGAACGACTCGGACGTGCTGCACGCCATTGCCACCCGCGTGCGCGCCGACGTCGACACCTTCATGGTCACGCACGCCCGCGGGTCGCCGCTCGACCCGGCCTCCTACGACCCGGCCGGCGGCTCGCACATCGTGACGAAGGTGGGCATCGACGCGACGCGCAAGGCGAACTACCCCGACGAGATCAGCGTGCCGGGCACCGACCAGATCAACCCCGACGACTACCTGGTCCCCTACGGCCGCTAGCGCGCTCCCGCCCGAGCACGGGCCAGCTAGGGCTGCCATATGCGATGGAGGCGCCCTGGCTCGCCCGCGCTCATCGCGGTCCACCAGTCGGGCTCGCCAGGCTGCGCCATCCTCGCTCCGACCGCTCGGCCACCGTGGAGCGCCGACCTAGTATGATGGCGCTGCGTGTGACGAGCGAAGAGGAGAGCCCGCATGCTGGCGAAGGTGCTGACCCGCGCGGTGGCAAGGCTGGACGGCGCGCTGGTCACCGATCGCTTGGTACAGCCGCGCTTGCCGCGCCGCCGCCTCGGCCGCCGCGCGCGCCCGATGAAATCCTCCCTCGCGTGCTGCACACGCGCCTCGGCAGCCTGTGGTCAGGTAAATGACCTGTAACTCCTTTGTGACCTCTGCCTCTTGGCAACGCGCCATTCCCTGGTGGACAAGATTCCGGGTGGAAACCACTTGCCAGAGATGGCTCGCGATGGTGAGTGGCTGGGTGAGCCCAATGCTGCAGCCAGCCTGGGGCAGACCGACCGGTCCCCGTACGCCCGCACTGCTCGTTAGATAGGCGGATGACAGGCGGAGGTTCGCATGGTCCTCGCCCGTAGCCTCCTCTGGGGCCTCGGCGCTGCACTCGTACTCCTGGCCTTCCTTCGCTGCTCTGTGCCTGCCGCTCTCAGCCCCTCGCCCGGCCCCAGTCTCACCCGCGCCGCCGCCGCTACCATTGTCCCCGCGCCCGCGACCGCCGATCCGAGCGGACCCGATGGTGCGGTCGAACGCGCGTACCAAGCCTTCGCGCGCGGGGATGGGGCGACCTTCCTCGATGCCATCGACCCAGCGGTCCGGGCCGGGCCCGGCCCGCTGGAGTTTGGGAACCTGGTCGTCGTCAGCACCACGGGCCTGGACAGCGACCTGAGCAAGACCATCTTTAGCAAGATGCGCTATTCGGTCCTCTCGATCGCCGGGGAATGGGCCGAAGTGGGTGTGCAGGGCGTCGCCCGGTCGGTGGCCCTGGGGAAAGAAGTTCCCCTTGCGGGCGTAGAGGTTACACGGCGGGTGCAAGACCGATGGGTATTGTCGACGGCGCAGGCCCGGACCGCGGCCCAGGCCGAGCGCACGCTGGAAGCCGCCCGCGATCAGCCCGACACGGGGTCGGAAGGGCGGCTCGCGGCCGCGACGCCGCAGCCCGGCCCCGAGCCGCCCTACTGGCGAATAGTGGGCGAGGACGGGGCTAATCTACGCGAAGCGCCCAGCCAGACGGCCAGCATCCTGCGAGAATTGCCGAAGGCCGAGGTGGTTACCAACCTCGATCAGGAGGTCGCCGCCGAGGGGCTCACGTGGCGGCGAGTGGCGTATGGCACGGTCGAAGGGTGGATAGCCGCCGCGCTGCTCGCGCCGCAACGGGACTGAGCCGTCGCTGCTTCGAGACGCTGACTCTTGCTCCCGATTCACCCCCTCCTCGACGGACCCGCCCCGCTGGAAGCACTCCAGCACCTCGAAGCCTTCGGGGCTGTCGGCGTCCGTCGCGGGGCGTGCTGCCGAAGCTGCCCGCCCGGGCCGACGACGCGCTTCTGGACCATCTCGCGCACGGTCTCCAGACCGCCGCGCTTATGCGCGCCAGTGGGGTCCCGACAGCACCTGAGCGCGCTCTCAGCGGACTCCGCGCTGGGCCACAATATTGACGGCGTACTCGCTCTCCGCGCTCTCGTACTCGTAGTAGAGTTGATCGAGGGCGAGGCGCCCACCCAGCGCTGGACGTGCCAGCGGTGTGGAGTCCAGCGAGAGCACCAGGAGCCCACAGTGAGGCCCGCTTGAAGGAGCAGCGGTGGTAGGCACCCCGCCCGCCAGCCCGGCACCCGTCGAGCCACCCGGCTCCCCGGCGCTGCCCGCGGACCCCGTGATCTGGGCCATCTTCGTGGTCGCGGTGCTGGGAATCATTGTGCTCGTCGTGTATGTCGCCGCAGTGGACGAGCGGCGACAAGATACGTGAGACCGGGCCATCACCGGTGGAGCTGGCGTCCGTGCGCGCCCTGGTGCTCGCGGTGTTCTTCTTGGCGGTGGCTGGGACACCGTAACGCAATTCACGGGCGCGCTGTGACCGGGTTCACTGTCTCCTCTTTGGGGCCGTGCGACCATAAGCCCGTCAGCCGCAGGGGCTGG
>DATGMD010000062.1:0-129960 GCA_035293805.1 Chloroflexota bacterium
GCAGCAGGGCCTATACATGAATAGCCTCTACCAGCTCTCGGCGAGCTACCAGACGACGGCGCTGGACTGGCAGGAGGCCTACTCCACGCTGGCCCAGGCCTGGATGAGCTACTATCGTGACCTCTGTGGCAGCGGCGGGGGCGGCCCGAGCCTGAGCCCGCCGCCTAGCCCCGTGGGCAGCCCGACGCAGAATCAGCCCAGCGGGGGCTACGACAACCGCTAGCCGCGGCCCCAGATCGCGCGCGCCAGCGGCCGGGCCCACTGACGGTCCGGGCGCTTGTCGTCTCCCGCCCCGGCGCCCCTAGCCGGCTGCCTTCCTGACGCGCGACGGGGGAGAGGGACGGGGCGGGAGCGCGGTGGCGCTAGCGGTTGGTGAGGGCGTGGCTGTAGAAGCGCAGGTAGTCGGGGATGTGGCTAGTCCAGTACTCGCCGTCGTGGTCGCCAGGCCAGACGTGAAACTCGTGGTCGATGCCGCACGCCGTAAGCACGTCGTCTAGCTCGACCACGCGGGGATACCACGGATCATCCTCGCCGATGTCGAGCCAGATCTGCACGCGGTCGAGCCCGGGCGCGGTGGCGGCGAGGCTCACCGGGTCGCGCGCGGCGAACTCTGCGCCCTCGCCCAGGATCGGCACCACCTCGTTGTTCTCGCGCAGCGACGGGCTGTCGGCGCCGACGATGCCGAACACGTCGGGGTGGGTGAACGCCTGAACGAGCGCGCCGCTGCCGCCCATCGACAAGCCCCCGACCGCCCGCCGGTAGGGGCGGCGCAGCGTGCGATACGTAGTATCGATGTGCGTCACGAGGTCGGTGGTGAGGTAGTCGCCCCAGCGCTCGCCGTTGTCGGCGTGGTTGATCCAGTAGCCGAAGTCGCCTTCGGGCAGCACCATGATGAAGGGCTCGACGTCGTGCGCCGTGATCGCGCGGTCGAGCGCGTCGACGATGCCGTAGGCGGGCCATTCCTCGGCCGAGCCGCTCGCGCCGTGGAGCAGGTAGAGCACGGGGTAGGAACGGCCCGCCTCGTCGTAGTCGGGCGGCAGGTAGAGGAAGTAGCCCATCTCGCGATTGAGCGCCCGGCTGTAGAAGGCCTGATCCAGGAAGCGGCCGCGGATGGGGCCGACGTACTCCGGCAGCGCGTTGGTGCCACTGGGGCGGGTGCTGGCCGCGTGGCGCGGCGCTGGGAGCGGCTGGGCAGCGGTGTAGCCGGGCGGCGGCTGAGCGCCGGCCCCACGCGGGATGGGCGTGCCGAAGGCGTTGGCGGCCCGTCGCCCGCTGGCCGCGGCTTGCGCGGCCGGGGCCTCCCAGCCGGGCTGCGTGGGCGAGGGGTCGAAGGGCATGACGACGAGCGCGAGGATGCCGAGCACCGCCGGGACGAGCGCCCAGCGGGTGCGATGCGCCGGGCTGGGGAACAGCACGCGATAGCGGATGAGCACCCAGATAAGCAGGATCGTGACGACCTGGAGCAGCGTGTTCAGGGCACGCACCTGGCGGTCGACCGAGCCCAGGGGCAGGAACGCGATGGCGAGCAGCACGATGATCACGATGTGCGCCGTATACGCGTAGAGCGCGTTCTGGCCGAGCGGCAGGAGCAGCCAGCCAAGCGCTCGGTACAGCGGGCGCCAGGCCACGGTCGTCAGCAGGAACAGGAACCCGAAGACGATGACGGAAGCCACCACCCGCCCCGGCCGCACGTCGCCCTTCCCGAAGACTAGCACCAGCAGATCACTCGGGTCCATCAGCGCTGGGTTCTTGATCGCCATCCACTGCCAGACGCCATCTCCGAGACGGTAGAGCACGAGCAGGCCGGCGAAGCCGAGGCCGCTCAGGACCAGGAGTAGGCGCTGGCGCGCGGGTGGGAACCAGCGGGCGACGCGGTCGCGGTGGTAGCCGAGCGCCATGGCCGTGAAGAAGAACACCTGCCAGGCCGAGAAGTGGAACAGATAGTTGCCGGCGATGGGCCAGGGCACGTCGGCCTGGTCGGGGGCGATCTGGAACGCTAGCCAGAGCGCCCAGGAGAGACCGAGCAGCAGCCGCGTCCGGCCCTGCAACAGGAGGTACAGGGCAAACGGCGCGACCGCGAGCAGGAGCGTGTAGAGCACCATGACGTCGATGAGGTAATAGGTGCGGTGCAGCGTGAGGATGCCGACGACCAGCGCGACGGGATCGGTGAGGAACACGCCGGTCGCCCAGGGAAGGTCGAGCATCTCCGACACGAGCAGCAATGGGAAAGTGACGCCGACGGTGAGCAAGTAGAGTACGACCGCGCGTTCGAGCGCCTTGCGCATGCCGACGGCCAGGCCGTCGCGCTGGACGATGCGCCCGTAGACGATGCCGACGAGCAGCCCCGAGAGAAAGATAAAGCCCTCGGCTGCCGAGGTGTAGAAGCGGTTGCCGCCGGTGATAGCGTAGAGCCACGACGGCCCGCCGACGTGGTCGACCACCATGGCGAGCACGGCGAAGCCGCGCAGGAAGTCGTAGCGCAGGTCGCGCGTGCCCTCGGGACGATAGCTGCCCCAGATGGAGGCGAGCAGCGCGCGGGACTGCTGGGACGCGGCGACGCTCACAGCCCTGTCCTCGTGGGCCGCGCGGTACGGGCGTGCGGCCGGCGGGTCGACAGTATCCGAGTGCCGATGCAAGCATTATGCCGTGCCGCCCTGACGACCGGAGGGGTTTTGCGCGGCCTGGTATAATTTCGGTGGTCGCAGGAAGAAGGATGGCCGCCGCGGCTCCGCCGCGGAGGAAAGTCCAGACAGCGCAGAGCAGGGTGCCCGGCGCAAGCCGGGGTCGGGCGACCGACAGCTAGAGCCACAGAGACAACCGCCGGCTTGACCGGAGTGAAAAGAGGTAATCCTCCCCGCTGCAACCCGAAGCATGGCCGTTGACGCTGCTCGCCGAGGCCAGGGTACGGGGCAGCCGCCGCGAGGCGGCCGGGCGCCACCGCGCCCGAGACAGATGGCCATCTAGAACAGAATCTGGCTTACTCTCTTCCTGCGGCCATTTCCCGCGTGATTCCGCCAAAGTTCGAGTCATTGGCCCGCCCCTGACAGGTTATTTGACGGATTGTGCCCCGCAGCGGCATCCTCAGTTCCACCGCTCGGGGGAGCGCGGAGCGCCGCTAGCTGCGCCGCCAGGCGCTTCCCCTGATGCGGGAGCACGGTGCGGTAGGCTCGGAGTGTCGTGCTGCCCTCAGCATGGCCGAGCTGCTGGGCGACCGCGCTGAGGCCCGCCCCGCTGGCCAAGAGCGCGGATGATCGCCGGGATACCGGGGCGAGACGCCCTCTCCAAGCGGCATGACGCAACGCTCCACAACTTTACGGCAAACGCCCAGAGGCAATACCCTGTGTTCTTGATGCGTGGAGCCGGTGCTATGGAGCCGGCGGGCCACTGCCGCGTGGCCGCTAGGCCCACGCGGCGGCCCATCAGGCCCCCGGCGGGCCACGCGGGCCGCCCGGTAGGCGAGCATGCCGCCCACCAGCCCGAGGTCGAGCAGGCCTGGGGAGATCGTGCTGAGGCGGCCGATCGCGCCGTCACCTGGGGGCAGGTAGCTTGAGGGCGGGAAGCTCAGCGGAGTCCTTGACGACCTCGGCGCGGTGGCTGGGGGCGCAGCCCGAATGCGCGTGGCCGCGTCGTCCCGTCGGGGTACGCGGCGCGGGCGCGCCGGGCTACTCGCCCGCCACCTCGGGCGTGTAGACCTGATGGAGCACCGCGCTCCGTGCGCTCCCGGTCGCCGCGCTAAGCGTTCGGCCAGGCATAGAGGGTGTGTTTGGCTTCGCAAGCATACCCCCCTACCTGAGCCGGCAGCTTAGGCGGCGGCGCACCGGTCCGTCGCCTCGGTGAGCCGCGTGGGGGCCGCGTGGTCCGTGACCAGCCGCAGCAGGGCCAGCGTGCTCAGGAAGAGCACCAGCGCGCTCAGCCCCAGCGACCAGTGGATGCCGATCCAGTTGCCCAGCACCCCGACCGTCACGCCGCTGCCCACCCGCAGCCCCTGCGATGCGGTGTTGAACAGCCCGACGATGCGCCCGCGGCGGTCGGGCGGCGCCTCTAACTGCACGAGCGCCTGCGCCATAGACAGGAACGCCAGGTTCAGCACCCCGGCCAGGACGAGGAGCGCCACGGCCACCGGGTAGCTAGGCGCCGCGGCGAAGCCGATGATCGTCAGACACCATAGCAGGGCGCAGACGATCGCCGACCGCGCTCCGGGCCGCAACAGCCCGGTGGTTTCCAGCAAGAGGCCGCCGAAGAACGCGCCGGCCGCGTTGGCGCCGAGCAGCAGCGAGTAGCCCATGCCGCTATTGTCGGTCCCCAGGTCGTGCGCGAAGCCGGGCATTTGCGCCTGGAAGGCGTTGCCGACGAGCAGGGAGCTGAGGCCCCCGAGCGCGATCATCGCCAGGAGCGGGCGCTGGCCCGCGACCTCGCGCAAGACGTGGAACGTTTCGAGCAGCCGGAGCCGCGTCATCGCGGGCCGCCGCGCCGCGTCCGGGCCGTGACCGGTGTACGGCAGACGGAGCAGCCACAGGGTAAGCGGCAGGTAGAGCAGGGCGTTCACGACCAGGCCGCCCGGCGGGGAGAAGAGCAGCATCAGCAGCCCGCCGATGGCCGGCCCAAACAGGATCGCGAGCTGGCGCGACGTGGCGCTCAGCCGCACCGCGCTGGGTAGCTGCTTGGCGCCGACGATCTCGTTGATGATCAGCTGGCTCGCGGGACTCCAGACCGCCCCGGCGAGGCCATGGCACATGAGCAAGATGACCGCGTGCCACACTTGTAGGCGGCCGGTGGCGAAGAGGGCGGCCCAGGTCAGCGACACGGCCATGAAGAGCACCTGGCCGACCTGAATGATGCGCCGACAGTCGTACCGCTCAGCCAGCCGGCCAATGTGGACCGATAGCAGGAGCGACGGCGTCCAATGCGCGATGACGGCAAAGCCGGCCAGCAGCGGCGAGTGGAACGCCTGCCAGAGCACCCAGTAGGTGATGACGTGCTCGATGTTGTCGGCGAGCATCGAGATGAGCTCGCCTGCGCAGCAGCCGCGGTAGGCTGGGTGCCGCAGGGCGGCGAAGGCTCCCAGGCCCGGCGGCGGGATGGCCGGCGGCGCGGCGATGGTCCGGGATTGACTCAAGAGTGTCTGCACCTCTGCTTATAGTGTGGTAGTCCTGCGCTAGTGAGCATCAGCGGGTGCCTCCATGGGTTGCGGCCGACAGCTGGCTACTCAGCAAGGATCGCCTCAATCTCGCGGTGCGCGCGAGCGACGATCTCGCGGATGCGGGGGATCTTCTCCGCCGGGACCCAGCGCCGGTAGCCCCGGTGCCCTAAGATATGGCCCAGGTCGCGCAGGCGGTGCATCAGCTCGTGCAGCTCGTCCTGCCCTTCAGGCTCCAGCCAACTCATCAAGTGCGCCCAGGCGTCCTCGACGGCGGCATGCTGCTCGCCGAGATATCGATGCCCGGTGTCAGTGACGGTATAGACCTTGCGTCCCTCCTGCTCCTGCAGCTGGACATACCCCAGGTCTTCGAGCATCTGGAGGGTCGGGTACACCACGCCGGGGCTGGGCGTGTACTGCCCCGCGAGGCGCGCCTCCAGGGCCCGCATCAGCTCGTAGCCATGCCCTGGCTGCTCGGCGAGCAGGCGCAGGAGGATGTACTTGAACTGTCCCTTGGCGAACGGCCGGCCGCGATGATGTCGCCGGCTAAACCGCCCCTCGTCCACTACCGCCTCCAACCGGCGTCCCGGTCTTGCCGTTGCCTGAGCGCCGCTCAACCAGCCATGGACGCAGCCTCGCCCTCGCTCGCTGACCAGGCCAGCGCGCGTCTCTCAAACTGATATCTTTTCGATAGTATCGAAATGGGCCCAAGCAGGTCAAGCAGTCTATAACAATGCCCTGGCCGAGAGCTTCTTCGAGACGCTCAAGGCAGAGTTGGTTCCCGGCCGGGTCGGGCGAGGCGGCGCGCCGCAGCGCAGCCGGCGACGACCGCGCCGGGTTGGAGGCCAGTGGAGGAGCGCATCCAGCACGTCGGAGACGTGGGCACCCGAGGGGCGACCGCCCGCGTGCGCGACCTTCCGCACACTCGCAACGCGGTGGAGCGGCTCGACGCGGACGCGCGGCGCGCGGCGTGATGCGTCGTTGCCGCGCGCCCAACAGCCGGTGTATCACTGGCTGAGTAAGGAGCGATGACGATGTCCGAGGGAGTGCGCCTATACGCGGGCACGCAGCACGGCCTCTTCATCTGGCGCTCGCGGGGCGACGGCTGGGAGGAGACCGCCCGCGAATTCTCGGATCGCATGGTGGACGTCCTCGCGGGCGATCGACGGCGGCCCGAGCGGGTGTACGCGGCCGCCACGTTCGATGGCCTGTACCGTTCGGACGACGCGGGCGACCGCTGGACACTGGTGCTCCCCGGCGACGTACGGGCGGTCACCGTGGACCCGAGCGACGAGCGGGTCGTCTACGCGGGCACCGCCCCCGTACGCTTGTACCGCAGCGAGGACGCGGGCGCCACATGGGAGGAGCTTCCAGCACTGCAGGCCCTTCCCGCTGACGTGCGCAAGCGCTGGTGGACGCCCTATCCGCCGCACACGGGCCACGTCCGCGACATCTTCGTCCATCCCGAGGACCCACGCGTGCTGTACCTGTGCCTGGAGCACGGCGGCATCGTGCGAAGTCTCGATCGCGGCGGGACCTGGGAGGACGTGTCGGCCGGCATCGACTGGGTCGACATGCACGCGGTGGCCTGCCTGCCCGGCAGGAAGAGTCCGTACTTCACGGCCTCCGCCAAGGGTTTCTACCGCAGCGATGACCCCGCGTGCGGGTGGGTGCGAGCCGAGCGTGGCATGACACGTAACTACTTCAACAGCTTCCTCTTCCTGCCCCCGGCCCGGCCGGAACAGGTCCCTACGATGCTGGTCTGTGCCGCGGACGACGTGCCGGGCGCCTGGCGACGCGAGGCGAAGTCGGCCCGAGCCGCCATCTTCCGCAGCGATGACGAGGCCGAGTCGTGGTATCGTGTGGGCCACGGCCTGCCAGAGATCATGGACGCGATGGTCTGGGGTTTCACGCCGCATCCTACCGACCCGAACGCCGTGTTCGCCGGTGTTGGCGCGATCGACCGAGGAGATCCGCTCGCGCCCCTCGCCCCCACCGTCCCAGCCGTCTGCGACGGCCCGGGCGAGGTGCTACTCACGCGCGATCGGGGCGAGAGCTGGCAGCACCTGGACCTCACGCTGCCCGCCGATCGGGTGCTCTGGGCGGCCGCGGATTGAGCCGGTCTCGGTCCGGGGTAGCCGCGCTGTGCCCCCACAGAGTGCGCCCGTGAGCCGCCTCACCCTGACGCTGGCCTGCGGCGCCTACGACCGCACGCACGCGCTGCTCGACGGCCGCGTCGCGGTCGAGGGGATTGACCTCAACCCGATGGTCGTGCCCCTGGAGGAGTTGTTCCGGCGCCAGGCCCGTTACGCCGAGTTCGACGTGGCCGAGTTCTCGCTCGCCACCTACGCCGTGCTGCTCGGGCGGGGGGACGATCGCTTCGTGGGCCTTCCCGTGTTCCCCTCCCGCGCGTTCCGCCACGGGCACATCCTCGTCAACGCGCGTGCGGGCATCGCGAGCCCGGCCGACCTCGCCGGCCGCCGCGTGGGCTGCCCTGCCTACACGCAAACGGCGGCCGTATGGGCGCGTGGGCTGCTCCTCCACGAATACGGCGTGCGCCAGGAGCAGTTGACCTGGTACCTCGGCGGCCTGGATGCGCCCCTGGTAGAGGAGCGAGTCGCGGGAGCAGTGCCGGAGGGAGTCCCCACGGTGGTCCTGGGACCCGACCAGACACTGGACGCGCTGCTCGACACCGGCGAGATCGACGCGCTCATCGCCGCCGATTGGCCCCGCTGCTTCCTCATCGGCTCCCCCAACGTGCGACGCTTATTTCCCGACTACCACGAACGAGAGATCGAGTACTACCGGCGCACGCGCCGCTTCCCGATCATGCACAACGTCGTGGTGCGCCGCGAGGTGTACGACCGCCACCGCTGGGTCGCTCGGGCGCTGCAGAAGGGCTTCGCCGCCGCCAAAACCCGCGGCATGCGCTGGTTAAGCGCCAGCGCCGCGCTGGCCGCGGCGGCGCCCTTCTTGATGCATACGCTGGAGGAGACCCGCGCCCTCATGGGCGGCGACTACTGGCCATACGGCCTCGCCGCCAATCGCGCCGAGCTTGAGGCGGTGCTTGCCGACTTGTACGAGCAGCGCCTCACCCCACGTCGCTTCGACCCCGAAGAGCTATTCGCGCCGGAGACGCATCCCGAACTCGACCCCGAGCAAGAAGCGGCGCGTCCGCCTTAGACGACTTTCTCATCAACCCAAACTCAATCCAGCCTTACTTTCGGTCCAACCATTCGCAGGCAAGATAGCGTCGTGATAACCGTAAGAACTACCGCCGCCGACGCTGCTGCGTCTTTCCGCCCCCTCGGTCTGACTCGGGGCCTGTCCCTCGTTTCGGCCGACGTCTGGATCCTCGCTCTGGCTGTCGCTATTACGCTGGGTCTTGGTCTGTTAGCTCTGCCGCGCGGGGAGTTCCCCATCCACGACGAGACTTACTATGCGGGGCCGGCGGTACGACTGGCGCAGACCGGCGCCCTCCTATTGGACGAGGAGATCTGGGCAAGTAGCGTGACACTCATCACCTGGGGTGCCCTAGCCCTGAAGCTGTTCGGGGGCGGGCTCGTGGTCTTGCGGTGCGCCATGTTAGCCCTTGGCGTCTTATGCGTCCTGGCTTTCGATGCACTGCTGCGCCAGCTCGACTTCGACCGGGGGCCCCGGGCGCTGGCGCTCACCGCCCTCGCGGTCCAGCCGCTGTTCGTATCGCGGTCCGTGTCCTTCATGACCGAAATGCCGTTCGAGCTGTTCGTGCTGACGGCCTTGGCGACCGGGCTAGCGGGCCTGCGGCAGCGGCAGCTAGGGCTCCTCGCCGCGGCGGGCGGCTGTGCGGCCGCGGCGTTCCTCACGCGCCAAATCGGCGTGCTCGTCGTGGTGGCGCTGGCGGTCGGCGTCCTCGGGTCGCCCGGCCTGCGGAAGCGTTGGCGCCCCTGGCTGGCATTGCTGCTCCCCTCCATCGTAGTCATCGCAGCATTTTGCTGGTGGCGCTACGGATCCAGTGACCCGTCCCTTGCTGCTGAACCCTTCGTTGCCGCCGCGGATCAGTGGCAGCAGCCTAGGGAGCTGCTCTGGGAGCTGGTCCTGCGTCTCGCGCACGCCATGGCTTACCTGGGGGCCTTCGCTCTGCCATTGCTCGCCGCTCACAGCTCGCGGCTGCCCACGTACCTGAGACAGCTCGACGGGCGGGGGCGCCTTGCCCTGGCGATGGGATTGGTCATTGGCTTGGCGAGCTTCGGAGTGGCAGGGCAACAGCCCCTCCCGTATCTGGGTAACGCGGCTCATCCTCTCCGCGGACTGGTCCGCGAGATGCCGCTGGCGGTGGAGGCGGCCATAGGGCACAGCGTCATAACGGGGGTAGCTTGCCTCTTCTGGGGCGCTGGCGGCCTCGTTCTTGGACTGGCTTTCGCGCGCTGGTGGCAGAACGGCGCGCGCTGGTGGGGGCATGCTCATCTGCCCTGCTATGCGACCGGCGTCCTTTTGCTGCTGGCGCCGCTCGGCGCCCCAGTGTTCTATGAACGCTACCATTTCCCGCTCCTGCCGTTCGCCTTCGTGCTCTGTCTGGTGGCGCTGCGCCCCCTGCCGATCGGCCGCCTGCCCGCGGCGGCGGTTTTGACGTTGTGCGCGTCGCTTAGCATAGCCTTCATGATCGACAAGGGGCAGCGGGCAGCCGTGACCTGGCAGGCCGCAGAGGCCCTGGTGGCCGAGGGCGTGCCGCCTCAAACCATCGAGGCCGGTTTCGAGTGGACGTACTGGTGGCAATTCTGGGACGCATATCACAGCGATCCGAACCGACCGGTCATGATCGCCCGGAAAGCTCTCACAATGGCGACTTATCGGGTCGCCTTCGCGCCAATGCCCGGGTACGAGGTCGAGCGGACACTCCCCTTCTCGACCCCGCTGACCTGGGGAACTCAGTACGTGTATTTGCTCCGGCCGAGTAGCCGACCAGTCAACTGAGCACTCGGCCAGGGATAGTGGGTACGTTTGGCTTCGCCAAACGTACCCACCAACCGGGCCGGCCGCTTCGTGCCCGGCCCGGTTGGTGGACGAGCAGGTTCCAGGCGCAGTGGTGATACGGGGCTCGACAATCTGAGCGCCTGTACGGGGCGGCGCTCGGCGAGGCCGGCGCGCCGACCGAAGCGTGGCGGATCCGGCGTTGCCGGGAGTTGCATTACGCGCCCCCACACGGCAGAGGGCATGGCAGTCCCCGGCAGCCGCGTGGCGCGGCTAGGCAAGGAGATCGCCATGCCGGGCTCGAGAGGCTACTGCTATGGCGTCATTGCGACAAACGCGCACCGACCGGCTGCTGACTATTCGGGAGCTGGCGCAGCAAGCCGGCGTTTCGCCGAGCACCATCTACCTGGTGGAAGCCGGACGTACCCGGCCCAGCTTTCGCGTTATCCGGCTCCTGGCCCACGCGCTAGCAGTTGAGCCCCGAAGCGTAGAGGAGTTCGCACGTGTGATGGGGTCGGAGGTGGGTCCAGGCAAAAGCGAGAGGAGCTGACCTTCCAGCTCTAGGCTCACCACTGGGATTGCTAGCTGACCCGCCTGCTGACCCGATCGCGAGCGAAGTCCATGCCGCCCCGCGCCCTACACAGAACAATCATCATATCAAGTCCTGGTGATTAGTTCCGCTTCGGCCCTGGCGCTACCAGGCCCCGCGCCGCCAGCGCTCGCATGAATGCGAAGCATCTAACCGGACTTGGTATCAGACGGCCCTGCTCGACGCTGGTGGCAACTTCATCTTCACCAACCTGCCCCCCAACACCGTGTTTACGCTGACGATCCGGGCCCCCGATGGCCGCGTGTTGGTGCAGGAGGTCGCGACCACCCCCGCCGCCGGGTCGTTGCGCGTCGTGCGCTCTAGCCCGTGCTTCGTGCCGCCGTTGTTGCCGCCCCCGCCCCCAGTGGTCCTGCCGCCCCCGGCCTTGGCGCCCCCGCCACTCCTGCCAGCGCCGGCCATCGCTGGTGCCCCGCTCCCGGAAGTACCAGTCATTCCCGAGGCCGATAGCCTCCTGCTGCTGGCTGGCGGCTTGGCGGCGCTAGGAACCCTAGCGGGGTACCGTAGGTGGTCCGGTCGCAAGGCCTAATCGGGTTGCACCTGAGGAGAGCAGTCAGCATGTCGCAGGGGCGGCTCTCGTGGCCGCCCGCGGCCTGTGGCGCGGAATACTGCAAGCGCCACTGCCGCAGCCCCGGCGCCAGCCGCCCGCTCAGCTTGCCAGCAAACCGCGGTAGAGGCTACGAACCACGCGCGGAGTGTTCCTCTGCTGCGGTGGCCGCGTCCAACCGCATGCACAGGGCTGCTCGTCAGCGAGGATGGGCCTGAGGGGCTCTTAGGGCGCGGCCGGTCCGAGGGCGAGCGCGCTTCGGCCCCGCGCGACCACCAGCCGTCCAGCGGCGGCCGCGGGCGCGATGAAGTGCGGCAACGGCCCGGCTCCACTCGGCGGGGGCACCTGCTGCTGGATCGTGCCGTCGTCGGCCGCCAGCGCGTACAGCGCCCCGGTCCCTTCGTCGACCGTCCAGACGGTATCCCCGACCACGATCGGCGGCCCGGCGTTGAAGGCCGGCCCCTGCCACGCCGCGGCGAACGACGCCTCCCCCACGTGGACCGCGTGCAGGCCGTTGCGGCACGGAACGTAGATCGTCGTGCCCTGGTGGGCCGTCTCGCCGTACGCGCCGTTGCAGACCGGGCCCGCGAAGAGCTGCCCGCCCACGTGGCCGAGGGCATCCGCGCGGAGCAAGTAGCCGGTCCCCGACTTGCCGATCTGGAAGACCAGGCCGTTGTCGAGCAGCGCCGGCCCGGTCGACCCCAGGTCTAGATCCCGTCGGTTGAGGGTGGCCCAATCCGAGGGCGCGAACCAGTCTTGGGCCTGGAGATCCGGTCCCAACCGAATGACGGCGTTGCCGAAGTCGAACTCCGTATCCGAGCTGCCATTGCCCGTCGCGACGTAGAGGTTGCCCGACCCGTCCAGCGAGGGGCCGCCCGTCGCCCAGATCGCGCCCTCCCGCTGCGTGGGCACCTGGTACACGTCGGCCAAGCTGCCGTCGCTCGCCTGCGCGGACACGACCCACCCATGGTACGCACCGCAGTCGCCCAGCCGCCCGCCGTAGCTCACGTACACCTTCCCTTGCGACAGGGCCAGCGCCGCCCGCTGCAGCTGCGTATGCGGGTCGGCGCCCGGCGGATCGATCGGCTGGCGGTAGCGCAGCGCGCCCGTCGCCAGGTCGAGCGCGACCAGCTCGTGGTGCGGCGGCTGCAGGAACGCCACCGCGTAGACCACGCCGCCGCCCGCGTCGACCACCGGCGTGCTCGTAATGCCGACCGGGTCGATGTTCCCGCACGGCAGGGCGCTTTGCGGCACCGGGTCGCCGAGCGCGGTGCGCCAGCGGACCTGGCCATTCCCCGCGTCGAGCGCATACACCGAGTCGCTCTCGGTAGCGAGAATCACCTGCTCCCCGACGAGCAGCGGCTGAGCGTAGATCGCGCCGTCCAGGTCGTCGGACTGCCATTGAACCGTCCCCGCCGGCAGCGCGAACGTCCCGGCCGCTACCCCAGAGCGCTGGGGGTCACGGTGATACGTCGGCCAATCACCACCGTTCGGGGGGCCGGGCTGGCGCGGCGGGGCTGGGGCCCCAGGGACGGATGGCGCACTCGCGCTTGAGGTAAGCGCCGGTGCGGGCGTAGGAGCCGGCGCCGCGGGGGCGGTGGCTGGGACCGGCGTCGGACTGACCGGTGTCGAGCAACCCGCCAGCGCCAGCATGATGGCCAGGACGCCTGGGGTGATTTGCCGCCACATCCGCTCCTGCTCTCGTGCGTGCGCGCCGCACCTTTCCCTGGCAACCGACGGGAGACCCGGCACTACAGCCAACCGCGGTTCTTACCTTCGGCTCACGTCAGTACCCGTACTTGGCGGTCACCTCCAGGGCCTTCTGGTGCGCGGCCTGCAGCTCGGGGCGCGCGCTCAGCTCGGCGTAGCCGGCGTTGACCAGCTCGTCCCGCAGCACGTCGTCGAGCGCGATCGGACGCTCCAGCTCGCCCGACGCGACTAGCTCGCCGACGATCCGCTCCAGGATCGGGTGCGAGATGCCGCCGTTGATCGGCACGTGCCAGCCCTCCACGGCGTCGACGCTCGTCACCATGCGCAGGTAGCGCTCGTCGTCGTTGTGGCTCTCCGCGCGCCAGCGCTCGTGCAGGTCCGCGAGGTAAGCCATGTTGGCCGCGTCGCGCATGAACCAAAAGGCCCGGGTGTTGGCGCGCAGGAACGCCGCCAGCTCGTCGGCGCGATGCTCCAGCACGCGCCCCGTGGCGACGATCACCTTGCCCGGCTTCCCCCCAGGATAGATCTTGAGCGGGTCGATCAGCACCGGGAAGCCCTCGCGCTCCAGCATCGAGGCGAACGGCTCATGGGCCGTCATCGCGTCGACGCGCCCCTCCCGCAGCCAGGTGAGCTGGGCCTCGTCGAAGCCATAGCTGAACACGCGATCGTAGACCCACTCCACCTCGGTGTCGGGGTTGACGTCGACCGCCCGTAGCTGGGTCGCCACCCCGTGCTTGCCCATCCCGCCGGGCTCGCGGGTGCCGATGCGGCGGCCGCGGAGGTCGCGCAGCTCGCGCAGGTGCTTCCCCCCGAACAGCTTGGTGGGCGGGTTGAACCGCCAGCCGCCCACGATATACAGGTCCGCGCCCTGCTGACGCTGGTAGAGGATGGAGGGGATGTCCACGGCCGTGGCGATGTCCACGCCGTGCTCCTCCATGATCCGCGCCAGTCCCACACGTTCCAGGGCGCCAGGGATGAGCCCACGATGGTCGTAAACCCACTCCCGCAGCCCTTCCTGCTGAAAGAACCCCTGCTCCTCGGCCACGCGGATCGAGGTCTGCTGGCCCACGTGGTAGTTGCTGTTGGCGATCAAGAGCGGCTGGTCGAGCGTGCTCATCTGGCCTGCCTCGCTTTCGCGATCGCTACGTAGCGAAGTCCGGGGTGCCCAAGGGCAGCAGGGCCGCGGTGTACTCCTGGGGCGTCGGTCCCCCGTGCGGCAGCACCGCGCGGGTGAACGCCCAGAGGAGAAACGGGTGCGCGCCGAGACGGAACAGCGTCGCGTAATCGCCGCCAAGCAGCGCCGCGCGCTCTTCGGCGCTCAGGTCGCGGCCCGCCAGGTAGGCTGGCGTATCGGCAACATAGGCGGCGACGGCACGCTCGTCCTGGATCAGCTCACGCATCACCTTATCCACCGCGTAGCGGCTCACAGCGCACCCCCGTCGGGCGCATCCCAGGTCATGAAGAACTGGGCGGTGGTGATGCGCGTCGAGTTCAGGGCGACGTAGGACGGCCGCGCCCCGCCGGCCACGCCCAGCGCCAGTACGAAGTCCAGGAAGCCAGGGGTGCCGTTGCCCGCCGCGATCAGCTTGTCCCAGCTCGCCTCCTGGACGACGGCCGTCGCGTCGCCCGCGGCGAGCAGCGCCTTCATCCTCAGGTCGAACTCGGGCTCCGGATCGGTGCGGATGCGCAGCATGCCCGGGCCGCCGACGCTGTTCGCCATGTGGCCGCTGGCCAGCACCGCGACGCGCTGAGCGGCCGGCAGTGCCGCAATGATGCGGCGGATGGCCAGGCCCACGTTGTAGAAGCGCTGCGCCGGCGGAATGGGCGGCGCCATGACGTTCGTCCAGAGGGGCACGATCGGCACGTCCATCTCCGGCCGGATGAACGACAGCGGCATGGTGAAGGCGTGGTCGAGCCGGAACTCGTCCGAAAAGGCGAAGTCCACGCCCTGCTCGTAGCCGCGGGTCAGGAGCGCGGTCGCCGTGTCCACGTCCACCTCGACCTGGTACCGCTGCAGCTCGTGCGCGCGCAGCTCGTGCGGGAAGGGGCCACGCGCGAGGGGCGCCTTCCCCACCACGAAGGGCGGCATGTTGTCCATGAACCACTGGTTCAGGTGGTCGCCCGCGGCCACGATGATGACGTCCGGCCGGGCGGCGGCGAGCTTCTCGCGCATCAGCGTGAAATTGTCCCGGGCGGGGGCGAGCGCCGGGTCCTCGTCCATCCGGTGCAGGAAGCTCCCCGGCAGCACCGGGTTATGGGTAACGCCGATGATCTCGACCAGCTTGGCCATTGCCGCCATCCTTCCCCAACGACGACACGCGGCGGTCGACGCCGAGCATCACTCGTGCCCCGATGGGTCGCGCGCGTCATGGCGGCCGGCCAGACAGGACCGCCGCGCGGTGCCAGCGGCTCTCATGCGCGTTCGCGCCGATCGCCTGCACGCCGCCGATGAAGCTGCCGAGCACCCAGCCGTGCCAGCGGCTCTCGTGAGCGTTCGCGCCGATTGTCGGGGCGACAGGCGGGCCGGCCGCGAGGCGACCCGATTATAGCACCCGCCAGGCCGGCCGACTGCTCCGGTGCAGTCCGCGGCGCTCGTCACCGGAGTAGCGTCCCCAACGGCAAGCCTCTGTATCGCCGCGCGGCCCCTATCGCGCCCGGCACGGAACGGCGCGGCGGGGCGCTGGCTTGCGCCCGGGCGGTCCGTCCAGTACACTGCGCCCGAGCCGGGCCGCCGCGGCCCGGCGAGGAGACCATGATGGCACGCAGGCAGCCCGCACCGGCGTCCGCAACAGCCGGGCTCGGCCTGGGGCTGGCCCTGCTCCTGAGCCTGGCGTGCCGTGGCCTCGCTCCCTCCGCGCCGCAGGCGGCGCCTGCGGCGCGCGGCGCGCTGGCCGCGCCAGCCCCCACAGCCGCCGCGCAGCCGCCCCCCGAGCCGGTCAAGCTGAAGTTCCACGTGCCGTCGCGCTCGACCTCCTACCTGCCCTGGTACATCGCCACCGAGCGCGGCTACTTCCAGGAGCAGAACCTCGACGTGGAGCTGGTCCAGATCGCGGGCACCACCGGCTACCAGGCCATGATTGGCGGCGAGATGGATCTCTCGGGCGCCGGCTCGCTGGCCATTCCCGCCCTGGTCAAGGGGAGCCGCACCACGGTGATCTTCGCCGAGTCGGGGCGGGCCAACTACTGGCTCGTGACGCGGCCGGACATCGAGACGCTCGCCGACCTGCGCGGCAAACGCATCGTCGTCCCCACGCTGGGCGCCAGCACCTACTACCTGCTGGCCGTGTCGGCGGTGCGCAGCGCCGGGCTGGACCCGGACCGCGACGTGCAGTTCGTGGCGGGCGGCTCTGCGGGCGGCGGTGGCTCGGATATTCTGGTCGGCTCGCTCGTCGCCGGCCTCTCCGACGCGATGCCCGGGAACATCCTGCAGCGCCTGGCGGCCGAGGAGCAGGGCTTCCACACGATCTACTCGTTCGCCCAGGAGCACGCCGACTTGCAGGGCGGGGTGTCGATCGCGGAGCGCTTGCGGGCGCAGCCCGACGTGGTGCGCCGCTTCGCCGTCGCCGCGGTGAAGAGCATGCGCGTGATGGAGCACGACCCGGACACCAGCCTGGACGTGCTGTTGAAGTGGGTCGACCTGGACCGCGAGGCGGCCGCCAAGGGTCTCAATCTGGTGCGACCGCTGATGGCCAAGGACGGCCTGCTCAGCGAGGAGGAGCAGCGCGCCGTGCTCGCCGAGCTGAAGCCGGTGTTCGAGATCACCGAGGACCTCCAGCCCGCGCAGGTGTTCGACTTCAGCTACCTGGAGCAGGCGGCCCACGGGCTCGATGCCAGCGGCTGGCAGCCGTAAGCGCACGACGAGGAGCGGGTGGAGCGCCCGCGGGGGCATCGAAGTAGCGATGGCGAACCTACGGCTGACGCTGAGCTGCGGCGACTATGACCGTACCCGGCCCCTCATCGAGGGGGCCGTGCAGGCGCCCGGCCTGGACCTTACCGTGGTCCCCTTGCCGTCGGCCGAGCGGCACCAGCGCTTCGTCCGTCGCCTGGAGTTCGACGCCTGCGAGCTGCAGGTCGCCCAGTACCTCGGGCTCAAGAGCCGCGGGGCGCCCCTCACGGCCATCCCGGTCTTCCCGCACCGGCGCTTCAACCACAGCTCCGTCATGGTCCGCACCGCCGCGGGGATCGAGCGGCCCGCGGACCTAGCGGGGCGCCGCGTGGGCCTCCATGCCTGGCACAACCCGATCGCGCTCTGGGTGCGCGGGGTGCTGCAGCACGAGCACGGCGTCGCCCTTGGCTCGATCTACTGGGTCGCCGACGGCAGCGAGGACGTGCCGGGCTGGACGCCTCCAGACTGGCTGCACATCGAGCGCGCGCCCGCCGGGCAGACCGCCGAGCGGCTCCTGGAGGCGGGCGCGCTGGATGCCACGATGGTGGCCGACGTGGGCGTCGCGGTCGCCGCCGATGGGCCGACGCGCCGGCTCTGGCCGCACTACCGCGCGGTCGAGCAGGACTATTACCGCCGTACGCGGATCTTCCCGATCCGCCACCTCGTGGTGGTCAAGGAGGAGGTCCTGCAGCGCGACCCGTGGGTGGCGCCGAACCTGGTGCGCGCCTTCGAAGAGGCGAAGTGGATCGCCTACCGCTACTGGGCCGACCACCGCCGGTCGCTGCTGGCCTGGTACGGGGCGGAGCAGGAGGAGGAGCGCGCGCTGCTGGGCGCCGACCCCTGGGCGTACTCGATCGCGGCGAACCGTGTCGTGCTGGACACGCTGCTCGACTACGCGGCCGAGCAGCGGATCACCCACCGCCGCCTCGCCGTGGAGGACGTGTTCGCCGCCGGCACGCTCGACTAGCCGGGCACGCTATCGTCAGGAATTGAGGCCACCGCCGAAAGGACGTGCATGGACGCGCAGGTCGTTCAGACGCTCGTTGAGGCGTTCAAAGAAGAAGATATCGACTTGGTGGTCACGCTGCCGGAAGAGCCGACCGGCGCGCTCACCCGGGCAATCGCCCGGGATCCGTCCTTCACGTCGGTCACGGTCGCGTCGGAGGGGAGCGGGATCACCTTCTGTGCGGGCGCATCCCTCGGCGGGCGGCGCTGCGTCTTCGTGACCGGGATCGCTGGGCTGCTGGTTGGCGCCTGGGCGCTGTCGCAGATGGGGCCGATGTATGGTGTCCCCTTGTTCATCCTGGCGTCCTACCGCGGCGATGTCGGCGACCGCACGGGGATTCCCGGTAGCTCGCTGTTCACCTTCAACCAGGTGGGCGAGCCGCTCCTGAGCGCGCTGCGCCTGCCTTATCGCATCGCCAACCAGCGCAGCCTCCTCAAGCGCATGGTGCGCGACGCCCATTATTCCTGCCGCCAGTACGACACGCCCATCGTGTTGCTGCTAACCGGGGAGGTGCTCTGGTGAGACGCCTCGACTGCCTGCAGATTCTCGCGGCCTGCCTGGATGAACAAGCGCTCTCGGTGACCAGCCTGTCGTCGAACGCCAATATGTGGCGCTCGCTCTGGCAGCGCGGGCCTGCCTTCCTGGGCATGAACATGGGGCTGTGCCTGCCATTTGCCGCCGGGCTCAGCGTCGCCTTCCCCGAACGGAAGGTGATCGCCCTCGACAGCGATGGGGGTCTCATGGTAGACCCCAGCAGTCTGATCCTGCTCGCAGCGGTCAACCCCCCGAATCTGGTGGCTATCGTCTTCGATAACCAGGCCTACGCGGTGATGGGTCCGACGGCCACTCGGGAGGTGACCGACCTGGAGAAGATGGCGCAGGGAGCCGGCATCCGGCGGACGGCAACGGTGCGGACGCTGGACGAGTTTCGGGAGGTCGTGACGGAAGCCGTCGCCGGCAACAAGCTATGCTTCGTCGTCGCGCGCGTGGAGACGGAGCAAGAGCGCTTCCAGAGCGCATTCGGCCGCATGTCGGAGCGTGGCATGAAGGAAGCGTTCGTGCAGGCGTTGGCGCGCCTTCCCGACTACCAGGGCGGCGCCTATGCCGCCCCGCCGGCGCGCGAGCCCGAGCCGTGAGGGCCCCCACGCGCTCGCCCCGCCGCGTCGCGCGGGCGCTGCTCCAGGTGGGGCTGCTCGGGCTGCTCGTCGGCAGTTGCGCGGCCCCGCTAGGAAGCGGTGGCGGCGGGCCGGGTGGCACGACCGGCACCGCGATCCCCAGTCCGGCGCCGAGCAATCCGACCGCGTCGCCGGCGTCGCCGGCCCAATCGTCACCCACCGCGCCCGCCGCACGCGAGAACGTCCGCCAGGGCATCTTGGGCACCGTCTCGGACGCCGGAGCCTTAATCGCGATCGCCCGCGGCTATTTCACGGAGGCGGGCATCGCGGTCGAGCGCACCACCGTCCCGAGCGGGGTCGAGGCGGTCCAGTTTCTCGCCACCGGGCAGCTCGACGTGCTGGGAGGCGGCCCAGGGGCGGGGCTGTTCAATGCCTTTGCGCAGGGTATTCGCGTGCGCGTCGTCGCCGACAAGGGCTCGGCGCTCGACGATCGCTTCGGCTTGAATCCCGTGCTCGTCCGGCAGGACCTCTACGACAGCGGCCAGCTGCGCGACTACAGCCAGTTCGGCGGCCGCCGCATCGCGCTGTCGGGGGCCACTGGCACGAGCCGCGTCGACCTCGACAAGATGCTCGAGCGCGGCGGCCTCGGCGAGTCAGACATCGAGTTGGTGACCCTGAGCTTTCCCGACATGATCCCGGCGCTGGCGAACGGCAGCGTCGACGTCGCCATCGCGAACGAGCCGTCCGCCACGGCCGGTATCCAGCGCGGTGTGGCCGTCCGCCTCGGCACGGTGGCCGACGTCTACCCGAACCACCAGGCCGCGATGCTGATGTTCTCGGAGCAGTTCGCCACCAACCGGAACGAGGTGGCCCGTCGCTACATGGTCGCTTACGTGCGCGGCCTGCGCGACTACAACGACGCCTTTCGGGCCGGCAAGGACAAGGCGGAGATCATTGCGATCCTGGGAGCCGCCACCGGCGTGACCGATCCGGCCATCTACGACGCGATCACACTGCCGGGGCTGAAGCCGGATGGCGCCGTGTTCAAGGCGAGCGTGGCGGAAGATCAGGACTGGTATCTCCGGCTGGGCCTGCAGCACGACCCGGTCAGCGTCGACCAGCTCGTGGACAGTCAGTTTACCGACTACGCACTCCAGCAGCTTGGCCCCTACGCGCCCCCCCGCTGACCGCCGGGAAGGGACGCTTTACGGGCCGAGTAGTCTCCCTTCCCCTGCGCTCAGGTAGCACGTCGTCACGCCGGCGCCGGGGTGAAGCTCGGCACCAGCCCGGCCGGCCGCGCCCACTGCTTGAGCCGGCGTCCCGCGGCCAGCGCGCCCAGCTCGCGCTCCCAGAGCTGCCGGAACACGATCACGCCCGAGTCCGAGCGGCCCAGCCGCTCCTGGCGCCGGTCGGCGACCCGCCCCTGCCCGACCTGCGTGACGAAGTCCTGCAGCGTGATCAGGTCGCGTATGCCCACCGTCCCCGCCGCTTCCAGATCCTGCAGCCAGAGCTTGCCGCTCAGGATCGCCTCGCCCAGCTCGACCACGTCCCGGCCCTCAGTAGCGGCCTCGGCCGCGCGGCGGGCCCGATAGTCCGTTGCCGCCTCGCCGGTCACGGGCACCAACCGTACTCGGAACTCGGTGGTGTGCTCGTCGTCGATGGGCACCATCCACTGGATGCGCTCGTCCCACGGCACGTCACGCTCGGTGCCGGGCAGGCGGAAATAAAAGATGTTGGGCATCCCGAACTGGAACGATTGCATCGCGCCCTCCGCGTAGCGGACACGCGATGTGGTGCCCCAGTCGCTCTCCCAGCGCTCGACCACCGGCATCCCGCGGCGCCGGTCGGCCAGGTAGGTCTGCCCGTGCGTGAACACGACGTGCACCGAGTCGTCGTTGTTGTCGAGGCGCTGCAGGAAGTTGCAGGGCCAGATCTGTGGGCGGAGCACCTCGCGCACGCCCTCCAGAGCCTCGAACTCGGCGAAGCGAGGCAACGGCGGCGGCTCGCCGTCGCCCAGGTAGACGAAGGCGAGCCCCAGGTACTCGGCGGTAGGGTAGCCGCGAATCCGGACCTTGGCCGGGAACGAGGGCGCCTCGGCCGGCATCTCGACGCACTGGCCCGTGGCGTCGTACTTCCAGCCGTGATAGCGGCAGCGCAGGCAATCGCCCTCGACGAAGCCCACCGAGAGCTGGGTACCGCGGTGCGCACAGCGGAAGGCGACGGCGTGGGGGGTGCCATCCTCCCCGCGATACAGGGTGAACTCCTCCCCCATGATGCGGAGAGGCAGCGCGCGCCCGGGCGGCAGGTCCTCCAGCCGATAGACAGGCTGCCAGAACGTGCGTAAGTAGCGCCCGGCGAGCGTGTCCGGCCCGGTACGGTAGAGGTCCTCGAAGCGGAGTCGGGCGGGTGCCCGCCGGCCGTTGTATCCGACCCTGACCATCATGCTGCTCCTTCCGCCGCTCGCGTCGAGCGCGTTAGCAGCGCTGCCTCCATGGCCGGCCACGATGGGTGTGGCGACGCGCCCAGCGGAGCGTGCTGAACGGTCCGGGGAGTGCCCTCGCTCGTGCCAGCGGAGTCGCGGGCTATTGTAGCGGATGGTTGGCAACGGCCGGCGCGCACGAGCGCCGGCCGGGCGTTAGCGCGGGGCGGCGGATGTCCTGCCGTCGCTAGTCGCGGATGTCCTGGAGGAACCATTCGGTCGGCAGCTCCCGCCCCAGCCCGGCGGCCCGCGCCGCCTCGTACACCTTGCCCGCCACGGCCCAGAACTGGGCGCCCTGCAGGTTGCCGCGCTCGGAGTAGGTGATCTGGGCATCGGACGTGCGCCCTTGCGCTTGCCCGCTCAGCAACTCCTGCAGCGACACGGTCCGCGCCGCCCGATCGCCCCAGCGGACGACCCGCTCTTCGTTGCGGCCCATGCGGTGGTGCGCCCACACGGGATTCGTGGGCTGCGCCAGGTAGGCCACGTGCTCATTGGGCACTTCCCAGGCCGGTAGCCCCGCCGGCCCCGGCGCGCTCCCGAAGCGTAGGAGCACGTCGATGCGCGCGGCCGTCTCGTCGTCGGGTCGCCCGCCCACGGAGGTGACATGGGTGCCCGGCTCCAGCCACGCGGCCATGGGCAACGGCGCGGACGAGTCCGTACACCCCGCCACGATGTCTGCCCCCTGGAACACGCGGCGCGGGTCGTCAACGGGCACGACTTCCACCCCGTACCGCTCGGTGATCTCGGCCGCATACGCCTCGCGGTGGGCGCGGGTCGGGCTGTAGACCTGGATGCGGCGGATCGTCGGCCGGGCCAGCAGGAACGCCTCGACGTGGCTGCGGGCCATCCCCCCGGAGCCCAGCATGCCCACGACCGTGGCGCGCTCCTTGGCCATGAACTTGGCGCCGATCCCGGAATCGGCGCCCACCCGCATGTGCTGCAGCACGCCGTCGTTGAGGATCGCCAGGGGCTCGCCGGTCCGCACGTCTGTGAGGAGGATCAGCCCGCAGTAGAGGCCAGGGCGCGAGCAGTATTTCTCCTGCGTGCGCACCCCAGCGTACTCCTGTTCATAGATCACGTCCGACTTCATCCGGATCGCAAAGTAGCCGGAGGTGCTGGAGCCGCCCTCCATCGTGCCCCATTGATACACGTGGTCGCCGTCGCCATTGGGGATCCGGATGTCGATCCGGGGCCGGCAGACCGCGTCGCGCCGTGCCAGTTGGCGGTACGCCTCCTCGAGCGCCTCCATCGTCATCTGCATGGTCAGCAGCCGGCGCACGTCGTCGTTGTTCAGGAGTAGGGTCATCGCGGCATCTCCCTGGCCGAAGGATCGCGACGAGTGCTCAGAGGAACGGCGCGCGGGGTGCCTCACGCGCGGTCCACGAGCGAGGCGCGGTCGCGCCAGGAGCGGCGCGGCTGCCAGCCGAGCAGCGCTTTGGCGCGCGCGTTCGTGATCGACGCCCGGCTGCCGGTCAGGTCACGCGCCATGTCGCCGATCTCGGGCAACAGGCGCGGGAACAGCTCGCACAGCGGCTCGGCCACGATGCTGTCGTCGGCGACGATCCAGAGCACCGTGTGGCCGGGCAGCGGCCGCTCCACCGCCAGCCGGTAGGCGGCGGCCACGTCGCGCACGTCGCCGTAGGTGCAAGTGTCGAAGCGCGCGGGCGGCCGCCCGCCACTCCGGTGCAGCTCCTGCATCTGATCGGCCGACATGACGGCCGACGGACGCAGCACGACGGTCTCCATGCCGCACTTCTCGGTGTACGAGCGCGCGATCGCCTCGCCCACCTGCTTCGACAGCCCGTACGGGTCCTGGGGCCGCACGGGATGGTCCTCGTCGATCGGGAAGTAGGCGGGCAGGAAGTCGCGCTCGCGGTAAGTCCAGCCCAGAATGGACCGGCTGCTGGTGGACACGACCCGCTGGATACCCAGCCGCCAGGCCGCCTCGTGCGCGTTATACGTGCCGGTCACGTTGTTCTGAAAGATCACCGGGTCCGGGTAGCCCCGCACCAATGCCGCCAGGTGGACGATCGCCTCGGCCCCGGCGACGGCCGCAACGACTTGCCCCAGATCGTTGTGATCGCCGACGAGGTACCGCACGCCCGGCGCGGCCGGTCCCGCCACGCGGTCGAAGACGGTCACCTCGTGCGCCGCCCGGCCGTCGGACGTGTCCCGCAGCTCGCGCACCAGCTGCTGGCCGATCTTGCCCGCGCCCCCGATCACCGCAACCTTCATGATCTCCCCTTCATAATCCGGGCTGTGCCGATGGCGTGGACGCAGGCCCTCGCCCGGCGGCGCCGAACCCGGGGAGCATGCGCGCTCCCGCGAGGGAGCAGAGGCTATGCAGCGCCGGCTTCATCGGGTGGGCACGGCTGCCGGGCCGGTCGTCTCCCGCTCGCCCTGCGGCGACTCAAGCGGCGCCGCGGCGGGCGGCTCGCCCCGCGCCTGCTCGCACAGCTTCCGCCAGGCGGTGATCGAGACGTCGGGGCGATAGAGCCGCTCCGGCGCGCTCTCCGGCATGAGGGACACCATCCACGTGTCCTGGTTGTTGAACTGGATGTGGTGGAAGGGCTTGATGTACAGCGCGTAGTTCAGGCGGAAGCGCAGCGCCTCCAGCCCGCGGGCCTGCGTGACATAAAACTGGAGCAGGCGGTAGTGCTGCGCGTCGACCGGCTCCAGCCAGAGGAAGCTGTAGTGCTTGTAGCCCTCGTACTTGAGCCGGACGATGCCTGGCAGGCGGATCGACAGCCGGTTGCGCGTGCGGATCCGGCGCCAGAACTGGCGCGGCGGGTAGCTGCCGAGGCCCGGGTACTCGGCCTCCAGGCCGAGCGCGTGCCGCTGCACGGTGATCCAGCCTCCCTCGTCGGGGGTCACCGTCGGGAGCGACCAGGCAGGCATCTTGCGGAAGAAGCTGTGTACGGCGCCGTTGCGGTGCAGGTAGTTGGCGTGGCCGGCGTCGAAGCTGTTCTCGGCCGCGTAGCGCCAGTTCCCCCGCTGCACCGTGATGCGGCCGCAGACCACGGCGTCCGGCACAAGGAACTGCTCCGGAACGTCGTCCTCGACGGGGGGCGGGGTGTCGGTGCCGCCGTACACCCAGACCAGTCCCGCGCGCTCGGCCACGGGGTACGTCCGGGCGCGCACCTTCCCGCAGATCGGCGAGTCGGGGCCGTCCGTAAGCGCGGCTTTCAGCGCGCCGGTCTGGAGGTCGAACACCCAGCCGTGATAGCGGCACGACCACGTGCCCGGGAAGTCCTGCCGCCCGACCGAGAGCGGGATGCCGCGATGGGGGCACTGGTCGTAGAACGCGTAGACCTTGCCGCGCTCCCGCAGGAGCATGATCGGGTCGCCGAGCAGCCGGAGGGCCACCGGCTGGCGACCGAGGTCCTTCGACCACATGACCGGATACCAGTAGTGGCGGAAGCCGAGCGTGGCGGCGTCGTAACGGGGCCAGTTGCTCGTCCGGCGCGCGCGGGACGCGCCCTGCGGTGGCGAGGCGGTTGCCATGATCGTCGACTCCCTGCGGGCTCCGCGCAAGCGCCCGCTCCCTCAGCGCGGCAGGAACTCGTTGGTGACTAGCGCGTCCCAGGGCGGCCGCTCCTTCAGCGCGCCCGTAAGCTCCATCATGGCGTAGTTCGTCTCCACGCCCCGCTGCGTCATGCGGCCGTCGGGCGGCACCGCGAGCTTTACCGACTCGACCAGGAAGTCGCTGGGGCGTCCGTCCAAGTCGTCCGTCAGCAGGTCGGCGATCTCGCCCACCGAGTGCTCGCTCACCCAGCGGTCGGCCCGCACCACCGCGGCGACCACCTTGCGGACGACGTCGGGGTGCTCGCGCGCGTAATCCGGGCGCACGGCGAGGAGCTGCTGCAGGTAGTCGCTCAGCTCCGGGTCCTCGCCGGACGCCGCCGACACCACGAGTACCGCCAGGCCCTGGTCGACGGCCTCCCCGAGCGCCGCTGTCGAGTCGACGACCGCGTCGACTCGCCGGTTGTCGAGCGCGGCCATCATCGCGGTGCCCGTGCCGACGGCCAGGATCGTCACGTCCTCGCCCACCGTGAGCCCAGCGCGCTGCACGTAGTACCGAGCGACCTGGTCGGTGAGCGAGCCGAGCCGCGTGACGCCGATCGTCAGCCCCTTCAGGGCAGCCAGTTTCTCGCGCAGCGGCGTCTGCGGCCCAATGCCCCGGGCCTGCGCCACGTCCTTGTGCATGGCGAGGTGCATGTTCATGCGGTTCAGCAAGCTCACCACGCCCAGCAGCGGCGTGCCCTCCTGATAGGCGCTGATCAGGATCGTCGTCGCGGTAGCGCTGAACTGGACGTCGCCGGCCATTAGCGCCTGGATATCCGGCCCGCCCCCCGTCGTCAGCGTCAGGGTCTCCACATCCAGCCCTTCGTCGGCGAAGTAGCCGTTGTGCTTCGCCACGTAGAGGCTCGTGTAGCCGAGCCCGGCCACCGGCTGGCTGAGCCGCACGTGCAGCGGAGCGGGCGCCGCGGTGGTCCCTGGGGAGGCCGCCACGGCGGCCGCGCCGGACACGCCGGGGGCGGGAGCGCCGGACTGGTCCCGCGCCGGCCCCTGGCAGGCCAGGCCAAGACCCAGCAGCAGGACCACGAGGGCAGTCAACGTGAGCCCGTGAGGTCCGCGGCGCATGGCCACCTCCTCCCCTGGGCTCGCCAACGGCTTTTTCGGGGCCACATTTGTGCCGCCAGAGCCGGGCCACGGCCGGCCTCGCTGGTGGACGATGCTACCACCGTCACTCGTGGCTCCGCAAACCCTCTTGGTCACCTCGCTGGCGAAAGCTGCCCCGGCATCGAGCGTGCTCGGCTACCGCTGCCTTGCTTTACTCGCCGAGCGTCTCGGGCGCGAATAGCTCCTCGACGCTGACGCGCCGCCGGGAGAGCCCTTGCTCGTGATGGTAGCGCAGGAATGTATCCAAGACCTTCTGATTGCGCTCGACGCCGTACGGCCACAGATCGTCGCCCATCAGCCGCCGGTTCTCTTCGCGGTGGGCCGTAAACCACGGCATCATGAACAGCCCGTGCATGAACGCTTCGCCCATCTGGTATTGCCTGGCGGCTTTGTCCTTGGCCTCCCGGAACGCGTCGTAGAGCGCTCGGGCGATCCACGGGTTTCGCTGGTAGACGTCTTTCCGCATGACGACCGTGTGCATGATCGGGAAGATGCCGGTGCGCCGGAAGTAGTCGCGCTCGACCGCTTCGTAGTCCTCGAACAGCCGCCGGACGCGCGGCGAGCCTTTGAGCAGGGAGGGTGGCACGATCGCCGAGTACAGCGCGTCGATCTCGCCGCTTTCCAGCATGGCGTCGAGCGTCTGCGTCGGACCAAGCTCTTGGATCTTGACGTTCGCTGGTGGCTCCCAGGGCAGCCAGTCCCAGCGCGCCGGGCGGTCCAGGCCCCCCACGTAGTAGGTGACGCTGTCGGTCGGCACGCCGTACTCGTCGCTCAGGATGCCCTTCGCCCAGATGCCCGCGTCGTGACCATAGGTGAATAGCTCGCCAACCCTCTTGCCGATCAGGTCCCGTGGCGACGCGATGCCGCTCGCCGTGTTGACGAAGATGGCCGAGTGGCGGAAGAAGCGGAGCGGGAACACGGGCAGGGCGACGAAGGGCGGGTCATCCAGGCCGAGGGTGCCAATGTAAAAGGTAAGCCCTAGCTCCGAGACCTCGAATTCCCGGTCGCGCACCATGCGCTCGAAGGTCTCCGCGACGAACAGGTTCTTGTACGTCAGCTCGATGCCCTGAGGACGGATGCTGCCGTCCATGAGCGCCCGCGTGCGGTCGTAGTCCCAGCAAGCCAGCGTCAGCCTCAGGTCTGCCATCGCGTCCTCCCCTGGGGCGGCACCAGCCGGGCGGCGCTCGCCCCGTATCGATCAGGTCCGACTCGGGCGGCAAGGGCTAGGCGCACGGCGCGCCGGCGCCGGCGCTCAATACGGGCCGAGCACCTGACGCGCGGCCCGCACGTACTGCAGGTCCACGGCCGTGGTGAAGTCGACGGGCCGGTCCTGCTGGCCGAGCGCCAGGAACAGCTCCTGGTCGGCGGCCAGCGAGGGCACGCGCAGCTCGCCGTCCGGGTCCAGCCCGATCACGCTCATTTGGTCGTACAGCGCGGGGTCGTGAATCGGCGTCCACTTCATCAGCACCTGCACCGTCTCCTCGCGGGCCGCCGCGTCGCCGCGGACGAAGGCGTCGTTGAAATAGCGCACCCCGCGCAGGTAGGCGGTCATCCAGCGGCGCGCGGCCTCGGGCTGCTCGCGCACGAACCCTGGCCCGTAGAGGATCGCCGCCACCTGGTGATCCGGGTTCACCTCGTAGTCCCACAGCCAGCGCGTGGCCAGCCCGGTCTGCTGCAGCACCGTCAGGAACGGCTCGACCGCGATAGCCGCGTCCACGCTGCCGTTGCCGAGCGCGGGCGCCATGTCGGGGAAGGCCATCTGCTCCAGCGTGACGTCGTCCAGTGTCAGGCCGCCCCGGGCCAGATAGCCGCGCAGGTCGGTGACCACTCCGATGCTGGTGCTGGCGATGGCGATGCGGCGCCCGCGCAGGTCTGCCACGTCGCGGAGCTGCCCCGCGTCGGCGGCCGCGCGGCGCACCACCAGCGCGCTGCCGGGCCGGCCGGCCTCGGTGTGCCCCTCGTCGGCGACGAGCTTGATGTCCACCCCGCGCGCGATCGCGTTGAACAGCCCGGCGCTGGTAGCGCCCGCGCCCACGTCGAGCTGCCCGGCGGCGAGCGGCGCCGTCTCGTCGGCCGTCGTGGCGAAGGGGATGGCCTCGACGTCCAGCCCCTGCTCGGCGAAATAGCCCTTCTCGATGGCGAGGTAATAGCCCGCGCCCGCCACGATGCCCACGACGCCCAGGCGCACGTGAGCGGCCTGCGGCAGCGCGGCGCCCCGGGGCGCGGCGCTGGTCGCGGCCGCCGATCCCTGGGCCGGCAGCCCGAACAGCAGGGCCGCACCAAGCGCGAGGATCGCTGCGGCAGGGACGCGCTGCCAACTCGTTGCCAGACTGCCCATGATGGCCCCCTTCCCGGCGCGGCACTACGTTGATCACGCGTGAACCGCCGGCCGCCGACGCCAGCCTGCAGGCCGGGCCATCGCCCGGCCGCCGTGACCCGCCGCTCACGCCGGCGGCCAGCGCTCTACGTGTGACAGACGGCCGGGCCGCGCAGCACTCGGTCGCCTGGATTCGCGCCACGCCGGTTAGCGGCGCGCCAGCCCCACCGTGCCGGCAAGCCGTTGTGGGGGACGGCACCCCAGCGCGGGCGTCTAGCCACTGGATACCGGATCATCCGACGGTGGCGGGGCGGGCGCACTTGAGCACGGCCAGCATCGCCTGTCGGTCCTCCTCGGCCATCGTGGGCGTGGGCCAGCGCGGGTACTGCTTGATCGGGAAGCCCAGCGCCCGCAGCGCCTCCGCGAACGCGACGCGCCCGTACTTCTTCCAGTACTTGATCAGCTCGTCGTTCACCTCGCTGGCCAGGTCCTGCAGCCGCCGCGCTTCCTCGTCGCGCCCCTCGTCGATCGCGCGGATCAGGTCCACCCCCAGCTCCGGCGTCGCGGCCAGCGGCGGGCTCACCGTCCCGCGGATGCCCTGCCGCATGCCCTCCAGCAGGCCGTTGCCCAGGATGAACGGCGCGAAGCCCGGGATCTGCTCCAGGTACTCCAGCGCCTCGGGAATGGTTCCCATCGCCAGCTTGGCGCCAAAGATGCGCGGCACCGCCGCCACCAGGCGCTGCATCAGCGCCGGCGTGATGGCGTAGCCCTGGTAGCCGGGGTTGTTGTACACGAGGATCGGCAGCTGCACGGCCGCGTCGATCATCTGGAAGTGCAGCACTAGCTCCTCGGGCGTGCGGTCGCTGTAGTAGAACGGCCCCACCACGCCGATGCCGTCGGCGCCGATCGCGCGCGCGTGCTGCCCCAGCTCCACCGCCGAGTAGGGGTCCACCGTGCCGATGTGGATGATGACGGGAATCCGACCGCGCACCTCCTGGACGATCAGCTCGGCCACGGCCTTGCGCTGGTCGAGGCGCATGGCCGGGCCCTGGCCGAACGAGCCGCAGACGAACAGTGCGTGGATGCCCGCGTCGAGATAGAAGCGGGTCATCTCGCGCATGAGCGGCTCGTCGACCTCGCCGGTCCCGTCGAAGACGGTCGGGATCGGCAGCAGCATGCCGCGGATCGCGTCGGTCGCGTGCATCCCTCACTCCTCCTCGTTGGTCGCCGGCTCGGGGCCCGGCGGCAGGGGTGGCTCGCCGCGCAGTACCCGCGCGGCCGACTGAACCGCCTGGACGATCTTCGCGTAGCCCGTACCCGCACACGGGTTGGCCGATGCTGCCGTCGCGGTCCGCCTCCTCGGGCTCGGGGTCTGCTCCAGCCGCTCTCGGGCAGAGCGTAGCATACCGGGCGCGCGGTGGCATCGTCTGCACGATGCCGTAGATACTGTGCCACCAGGGCCGTGTCTCAGCGCGGAGTAGGCAGCTGCCTGGAGGGCGACAGCTTGAACATCATTGCGAGCGCTCGAACCGGCGGATGGGCGCCGCGCTTAGCTCTCGCCGCGCTCGCCCTAGTGCTGGGCCTGCGCGGGGCAGCGTGCGCCCCAGCAGCGCCCGGTCCCGCGCCCGCGCCAGCGCAGCCCGCCGCGCCCCCAGCCGCCCCGAGCGCCAGCGGTGCATCGGCCGCGGCAGACCGCGGATCCGTGCCCGCGCCCGCCGCCGTCCCAACCGTCGCCGCGCAGCCGATCAAGGTAGCGACCCCCGGCCAGAGCTTCGGCTTCCTGCCGCTCCTCGTCGCCATCCGGCAAGGCTTCTTCCGCGAAGAGGGCCTCGATCCCGTCGAGGTGGCCGGGGTGGGGGGCGACCTGGAGCCGGCCGCGCTGCAGGCCGGCGAGGTGGACTACGCGGGCGCCGGGGGCACGATCGGCCGGGCAGCGGTCCAGGGGTTACCGCTGAAGCTGGTCCTGTTCCTGTACGAGCGCCCCACCTGGTCCTTGGTTTCACGTCCCGAGATCACGACCGGCGAGCAGCTGCGCGGCAAGACCATCGGGGTTAGCCGCATCGGCACCTCGGACAACGTGGCCGCCCGGCTGGCCGCCGCCCACCTGGGCCTCCAGCCCGACCGCGATATCACGCTCGTCGCGGCCGGGCTCCAGGTCTTCCCGAGCCTCCTGAGCGGGGCGGTGGACTCGGGGATCATCAATACCGACACTACGGCGACTGCCCTGGCTCAGGGCTACAACGAGCTAGTCGCGCTCTCCGACGTGGCGATCTGGCCGTTCTCGGGCTTCGGCGTCGCCGACACGAAGCTCGCGCAGCAGCGCGACCAGGTGAGGCGCTACGCCCGCGCCCAGGTGAAGGGGCTGCAGTTCATGCTCGACCACACCGCGGAGGTCGTCCCGATGGCCGCCGAGCAGTTCGGGATGGACCCGGAGATCGCGCGGCTGGCCGTGGAGAGCGCGCTGCGCGCCGTGAGCCGCAGCAGTCCGGGCGGTGTGAGCAGCGAGGGCCTGACGCGCTTCATCGACACGGAGCTGCGGCCCGACCTGCCGCCCGACGTAGACATCCAGCCGGCACAGTTCGTCGACCTGAGCGTGATCGAAGAGGCGCAGCACGAGCTGGGCATCCACTGCACGACGGGCTATCAGTGCTAGCGATCGTCGGACGCCCCGGTGCCGCCCCTCCCGCCGGGCCTGGCAAGAGCGGCACCTGCGCCGGCCTCAGGCGTGGCCGTTCGCGCCACCGGCGCCGGCCGGGGCGGGCCCCAGCACGCCTCGCTGCCGCAGCAGCGGCATGACCTGCTCGCCGAAACGCGTGAGCCCGTCCACGAAGTCCGGGAACACGAACATCACGCCGTCCACCTGCCCGTCGACGGCGAGCTCCTCGACCATGGCCGCGACCCGCTCCGGCCCCGCCACGAACGGCACGCCGCCGTAGAACAGCCGCGTGCTCGACGCGAACCGCTCGCGGTAGCCCGCGGACTGAGCGGCGTCCTTGTCGCGCACGCGCAGGTTGTACACGTTGGCAATCGCTTCCACGTCGGCGCCCGCCTCGTAGTGCTCCAGCAGGCGCTGGGCGTCGGCGTCCGTGTCGCCCAGGATGAGCGAGACCAGCGTGTGCGTGCGGACCGTGCGGTCCCGCGTGGCCGCCACCTCCTTGATGCGCCGGCTGGTGGCCTTCTTGGCGTCCACGGTGATGCCGCCAAAGAAGCCGTCAGTGCAGTGGTCGGCGATGAATTGGAAGCCCCGCTCCGACGAGGTGGCGCAGACGATGGGCGGCACCCCCTGCACCGGCTTGGGCCAGGACTGGCAGTCCGCCAGCGTGAAATACTGGCCCTGGACGGTCACGCTGTCCTCGGTCCACAGGCGCTTGACGAGCGTCAGCCACTCCTCGGTGTAGTCGTAGCGGAAGGCCTCGAAGTTCTCGGGGTACAGGCCCATCTGCTCGTACTCGCCGCGGTTGCCGGCGCTCACGATGTTGATGCCGAGCCGCCCGCCGGCGATATCGTCGAGCGTGGCGGCTAGCTTCGCAAACACGGCCGGATGGATGAGCGCCGGCGCGACGGAGCCGATCAGCCGGAGGTTCTGCGTGACGGGTGCCAGCCCCGCCATCAGCGTCATGGACTCGATCGAGTACTTCCAGAAGTCCGTCTCACCGCCGAAGCCCCGCCACTTGGCCATCGAGAACACGTAGCGGAAGCCGATGCGCTCGGCCACCGCGCAGATCTCCCGGTTGAGCGCGTACGTCGGCAGGAACTGCGGCGAGTTCTTCGAGATGATCCAGCCGTTGTTGGTGACGGGCAAGAACACGCCCAGCTCGACCATATGCCTCCCTCCGCGCGCCCGCTGCGGCCGGGCGATCAGCCCCCGCCGGCGCACTCGCCACCACCGCGGCGCGGCCGGACGGCCTAGCTGCGCCCCTGGTCCACCGGCTCGAGGCGCAGGTCGATGCCGTTGCGCGCCAGGTCTTCCCAGTAGGCCTCGCGGATGCGCGGGTCCTCCTCGGCGTAGGGAATCTTGTAGCTCCACGCCTCCCGGTCGGTGCTCTGTGACGTCGAGTTCGGATCGTACATCTGGCCGATGCCGTAGCGCAGGCTGTGGCCGCGGAACGCCAGCATCTTGTAGTCGCCCTTACCGGTGTTGAAGTGCTGGTGGTACTCGTTCAGCTTCGGCGCCACCACCGCGTAGGGGCAGGCGTTCACCTTGCGCGGGTGCTGCCGCTCGCTCTCGAAGAACATCAGCTCGTAGCCCGACCCCTCCACGACGATCACGTGCGCTCCCGCCTGGTGGCGGTGCGCCGTGGCGTAGGTGCCCTCCGACACGCTCATGATGTGCATGCCGATTGCCGTGCTGGCCATCGACAGCCGCATGATCGACGTGCGAATGCCCCGCTCCGGATACGTGTCTAGCGGGAACTTGCGGATGTCGGGGATGAAGTTCGTCTCGTACAGCCGCAGGTTCCAGTGGTGTCCGGGGTCGCTGAAGTAGTCCTGCATCGTGTACGAGTAGCGGTCGCTGAACACGAACGGGTTGTTGAAGACGAAATCGAGGTTGTGATACAGGTTGATCACGTGCGCCATGTTCGTGCCGAACAGCAGGCGCACCGGCTCCGCGCCGGAGGCGTTGAACTCCTGGTGCCAGGCGTTCAGCGGGATCGTGAGCAGCGCGCCCTCGCCCCATTCGACCGTGTGCTTCGGCTCCCCCTCCTGCCAGATCGTCGTGGCGCCCTTGCCGCGCATGACGTACATTACGCTGTCGTACATGTGGCGCTCGGGCCGGAGCGCGCCCGCCGGAGGGATCTCGACGATCTGCAGATTGTAGTCCTCCTGGTCGCCGAGCCGCGTATAGGCCACTTTCCCGCCGCGACGCTCCCAGTCGGCGAGCGGTAGCGAGGCGAGGTCTTCGAGCGCGCTGCCCTCGTACAGCGGCGCCCCCTCGCGGCGCACGAACTCCTGATAGGAGCTCTTGACGTACCATTCGTCGAAGCTGGCTGGCCGGTTCGCCATCGCTGCACTCCTCGCCCGGGCATCGCCGGTGGCCCGACAGCGCCTCAGTCGATGCTACGGAATTCGATCCGACTGGTCCAATACTTTGTTCGCCGGGTTCAAACAGCGCTTTGGCTCTGAGCGGACACAATAGCCGCCGCCGCGCCAACGCGCCCGACACCGACCCGCGGTCGGCCAGGCCGGAGGCCGGCGCGGGTGAGCCCCGGCGATCGTGCGAATCGGTCGGCAGCAGTCCTCGGGCGTTGCGCTCGCGCCTATTGGGCCGCGTGGGATTTTGGGCGCTAGGCTTACCGGCTGGCCGGGCCCCTTGGAGGCCACCGAGCGGCTAGGTCGCAGCCGGCGCCTTGGGTCGCGCCTGCCGCGTCTCCGGGTCCCAGTCGAAGCGGGTGTCGATGCGCTCGACGTGCTGGAGCAGGGGCACCTCGCTCAGCCGCGGGTAGCCGTCCCAGCAGACGAACTCCAGGGCGTGGCCGTCCGGATCGCTGAAGTAGATCGACACCGCGGCGGTGCCCGCGTGGGTCGCCGGACCGTAGAACGGGACGCCGTGCTTGCGGAGGTGCGCCTGAATCACGTCCACGTCGTTCGGGCCGATGGCGAAGGCGTGGTGGGTGCCGAGCGGCGTCTTGCCGCCGGGGTCCTGGCCGAGTAGCTCGACGCGCTGGCCCGCGATCTCCACGAAGATGTGCTCGCTCCGCCCCAACCGCTTGTCCTCGTCCGAGAAGCCGAACTCGTAGCGCCCGATCTCGTCCTCGAAGACCGTGGCGCCGAAGATGGCCTGGTAGAAGGTCAGCGACTTCCGGGTATCGGCGACGGGGATGCTGAAGTGGTCCAAGCCCCGGATGCCCATCGGGTTGTTCTTCATGGTGCTCCCCTCTCCGTCCGCTTGCTGCCGTACGTTTCCCGCACGCCCCTCGCCCCGACAATGGGCGCGCTCCGGCGGGAATCGCCACCTAGAGGTAGCCCTTCTCGCGGTAGTAGGCCTCCGCCCCCGGGTGCAGCGGCATCTTCAGCTCGCGCGCGCTCTGCGCGAGGTCGATCGGACCCGTTAGCCCGCTCTGCGGCCCAAAGAGCCCGCGAATCTCGTCCTTGTGCTCATCCAGCACCCTCGTGAGGATGTAGGTGAACTCGTCGGGTAGGTCGCCGCGCGCCAGCAGCACCCAGCCTGTGAAGTCGAGTGTCGGCACGTCCGCGTCCACGCCCCGCAGACGCCCCTTAGCGATCGTGCCCCGCGGGATGCCGCGCCGCTCGAAGTGCGCCAGCACCTCGTCGTCCAGCGGCAGGAAGCGCAGGTCGTGCTCCTCCGCGAGCTGGTGCCAGCGGCGGGTCATGATCGCCTCGTCGAAGATGGCGTCGAAGCTCGGATCGACGATCGGGCCGGCGCCGCTCGTCAGCGAGATGCGCGGCAGCACCGCGCCGCCCCAGGCCTCGATGTCGCGCAGCGTGACGCCGTACTGCGCCAGCGCCTCCTCGGCGATCAGGCCCGCCGGATGGAGCTGGCGGCTGGAGGGGATGGCGACCCGCAACGGGTACTTCTTCTCGCGCAGGTCGTGCAGCGAGGTGATGCCTGTCTCCTTGCGCACCGCGAACGCCAGGCGGTCGTCGTGCGGGAAGGTGGCGATGGCCTTCACGTCGTAGGGGCGGTCGAAGTCGAACCGGCCGAAGTGCGCCGCCTCGCCGTACCAGGTCGGGGTGGTCATGCAGACGTCGGCCTCGCCGCGCCCCACGATCTTCGGTCCCTCCATGCACAGCACGCCCGGATCGCTCATCACCAGCGCGACCGACGAGCCTTTGGGAAGCGGGCTGTTGTACCCGGCCAGCCCCAGGCCCAGGATGCTCCCGATGGTGATCCAGTTGTGGCCCGGCATGAGAAAGCGATACTCGCGGCTTTCCATAGTAGTCACTCCTTCGCATCCGTGAGGGCGCTCACGTCCACCCAGACTCGGTCGCCGCGCACTTCGGTCGGGAGCAGCGTCGCCACCATGGCTGGTTTGGTCACGCTCCGGCCGGTCGAGAGGTCGAAGCGGAAGCGGTGCCAGGGGCAGATGATCTCCCCACGGGTCGTGCTGATCGGCCCCTGGGCAAGCGGCCCGCTGAAGTGGGGGCAGCGGTCGAGCACGGCCACGGGCCGCCCCTGGTGGAGCAGCAGCCCGACGCGCCGCCCCGCGAGCATGACCAGCAGGGCCTGCTCTGCCGACAATTGGTCGATGGCACAAGCTTCGACCAGCGTACCACGCTCTACCATGAGTTCAGCCCTCCCGTGGCGGGGGTTGTCGGATCCAGCGGCGTGAAGGGACAGGCCGGCGGGCGCTCCTAACCGCAAGCGGGGCAGCGGCGCCGCACCCCGTCCGCGTTGGACGCCTCCACGCGGCTGGTGGCGATCATCGCCTGCCTCCTCCCAGTGAGCGCGCTCAGCGCCGACCGAGTATCTGCACTGCGGCCTCGGCGAAGCGGGTATCGATGAACTTCGCGAAGTCGGGGATCGGCCCGCCAAAATCGCCGTGCTGCAGGTAGAACTCGGCCGAGCTTCTCAGATCGTTCACGTCGACGGCGCCGTTCTGGTCGGTGCTCATGTAGTGGGCCGTCTCCCACATGCGGCGGTCCTTCGGCGCCAGGCTCTGCATGAGCGTGTCGATGGCCGCGTCACGGTCCTTCTGCAGGACGAACGCATCATAGTAGTCGCGTACGCCCTGGAGGTAGCCGACCATGAAGCGCGTCGCGGCGTCGGGCTGCTCGGCCGCGAACTGCGGCGAGTACTGCAGCACCGACAGGATCGCGCCCGGGATCACGGCGCCGGCGGGGTAGAGGACCGTCGCAATGCCCTGCTGTACCGCCTGCGTCGTCAGCGGCTCCGTCAGCGTGCCGGCGTCGATGCGCCCGTTGGCGAGCGCCGCGTAGACGTCCGGGATGGGCATGTACTGCATCTGGATGCCGTCGCCGCTGATGCCCTCCTTGGCCAGCGCCTTGTTGTACAGCAGATCGGAGACCGTGCCGGGGACGGTGCCCGCCGCGAACACCCGCCCGTCCTTGAGATCGGCCAGGGAGCGCACGGTGCCGCTGTCCCAGAGGTCCTTTCGCACGAGGATGGCGAGCACGGTGTCCGTAGGAGGGCCGACGTGCGCGTAGTCGGCGACGAGGCGGATGTCCACGTCGCGCGCCAGCGCGTTGTACAGGGCGGCGCTCGGCGCGCCGTTCCCGACCTGGATCTGGTTGGTGGCCAGCGCCGGCACCATCTCCGCGCCGCTGGTGATTTGCACCGTCTCCACGTCAAGGCCCTGCGCGGTGAAGTAGCCGCGGTCGAGCGCGAGCTGCAAGTGTGCCTGATCCGGGCGGCCCTGCACGGCGACCTTGAGCGGGACGCGCTCGGGCGGGGTGGACGGCGCTGCCGCGACCGGCGCGACGGCCGCTGGCACGCCGGCCCCGGCCACGGCGGCCGCCGTGGCCGGGGCCGCAGCGGCCGACCCCGCCGCGGCCGGCGTCGCCGGCACGCTGGCCGCCGGGCCGCACGCAGCGACGAGCAGGCCGACTAGCACGACCCACGCCGTTCGCGGCCGCGGCCCGCGCCTCTCCGTCTTCATGCTGGTGACCCTTCCAAGTGCCGTTAGCTCTTCAGGAGGGAGCCGGCGTCTCGCCGATGGCCGCCCTGCATTCGGTCAGGCGCGGCCGGGCGCCCACTGCTCGTATGCTCCGTCTACGGTCCAGCACGCGGGTCCAGTGCGCGACCCGGGTTGCGCCGCGAGTGCCCGCGGCGAACGTATCTACCAGGCTGGGACCTGCTCTGCCGTGCCCCCCTCGCCGAGGGGCGAGAACGGGTACGCCGGCGGGTGCTCCCAGCCGCACGCGCGGCAGCGGCGCTGGTCCGCGTTGGCGTTGAAGGCGTCCAGCGCCGGCTGGCTGCCGTGGGTCAGGAAGCGCCCGTAGCGCCCCGCCCGGGGAAACGCCTGCCGGGCGATCTCCTCCCCGCACCGCGCGCAGTACCAGGCGACCGCCTGGTCGCCCGGCAGCCCGGTGCTGCCGCCCGCGAGCGCGACGTAGAGCGTGAGCGCGTCCCGTTCGAACTGCAGCCAGGTCATGTCCGCATCCGAGATGTGCCAGAAGCCGAACAGATGGCTGATCCGGTACGGCGTGCCGGCGGCCACGCGGTGCATGCAGTAGCCGGGCTTCGCGAACTCAACGCAGCGGTTCTGGCGCATCTCCTGCACGCGAAGCGGCGGGAGCTGCGCCGGGTAGCGGCCCACCCACACTTCGTGCTGTCCCAGCGCCCGCCAAGGCTCCGCGCCGGGCACCGCGTGGCCCATCTCGTCCGCCAGCTGGACCGTCCAGCTCGGGATCGGCTCGGGGATGCCCGCTGCGGCCATCGTTCCTCCCCCTACCAGGCGGTCCGGCCCTCGCGCTCCAGCGCGCTGTCCTTGTTGAACTGCCAGCAGTACCCGGGCGGGTTCAGCGCGCCGCACTCCGGGCAGCGCCGGTGCGCCGGATCGCTGTTGTACTCGTTGACGGCCGTCCGCTCGGCCTTCCAGAAGCCGTTAAAGCCCTCGTCGCCGGTGCGGTAGACGAACTCGTGCATCAGCGTCAGGCACTGCTGGCAGTACCAGGCGAAGCGGTCGCACTCGCCCGCGCGGGGTGCGCCCATGAGCAGGATGAAGTAACCCAGCTCGTCCGGCTGCGCCCCTGGCATCGGCAGGTACATCTCGTCCATGTCGTTGATGTGCCAGTAGCCGAAGTTGTGGCTGACGTGGTGCGGCGTGCCGGCCGTCGTGATGTGGAGCTGGAACGGCTTGTGCTCCCAGTGGACCAGCCCAGACGGCCCCATCTCGTAGTGCGCGGTGATTGCGCCCTTCTTGAGATCGGTCACGCCGACCGGCCCGATGTGGCGCCGCCGCATCCCGTAGATGTTCTGGCCGACCGGCTTGAAGGTCGAGAAGTGCGGCAGCACGCGCTCGGCCAGGAAGTCCCAGTCCTCCGCGATGCGCTCCAGTGGCTCGCTCACCTGGATGGCTTCGAACATCGTTACCTCCCGCGCCCCCCGCCAGGGGCGGGCGCTGCCTCTCGTCACGACGCGACGTCGACCTCGGTGCCGCCGCCGAGCGCGCGTCCGGCCACGTAGAGCACCGCCGCGGCGACCACGGCCCAGATGGTCGGCGTGTCGCCGTGACGACCGTGTCGCCTTCGCCGCGACCTCCTCCGCGCGGTCGACGCCCCTCACGGCCACCGCTGGCGCGGCGCGCAGCTCCTCGGCGCGCGCTCAGGGGCAGCCTACCGTTGGCCCTAACTGTAGCACCGCGAGCGCCCCCGGGCATGCGAATAAGGCTGCGCGAGAAGCGCCTGCAGGCTATAGGCACCGCGCGAGCCCAGCCTAGGGCGTGGCGATGGCGAGCGGGCGCTGGCCGAGCCGCTGGGCGCCGTCGGCCGTGACGACCACCGTGTCGCCGGCGCGCACCGCCAGCTCGATCACCTGCCCGGTGCCTGACTGCACGACGTCCCCCGCGGACGGGAACGCCGCGGGCTTGAGAATGAAGACGTTGCCCTCTTCGAGCGCCAGCGCGGGATCGACCGTCCCGTTGCCCATCACCAGCGGGCGGTCCTCGCCCAGGCCGCGCCCGTGGATGAGCGCCGCGCCGGGCTGGTAGCCCGCCTCGCGCACCAGCCGCTGGTAGAGACTCACGATGGCCGTGAACGGCACGCCCGGCCGCATGCGGGCGCACAGCGCCTCGAAGATGGCGCGCGAGGCGGCGTACATGCGCTCCAGCGCCGGCGGCGGCTCGCCCAGCACCATCGGCTGCACGACCTGCCCCACGTAGCCGCTCCACTTGGCCTCGATCTCGTTGTTGATGACGTCGTTCGGCTGCAACACGCGGCTCGTGATGAGGCGGTGCGGCCAGGGCGGCTCCGGGCCCGCTCCCCAGTGCAGCATCGCCATGATCTCCCCGCCCTCGACGACGATCGTCCGCAACATGGCGCCGAACACCTCGCGCTCGGGCACGCCGGGGCGGGCAACCGCGCGCATCGTGGCCGCCGCCGCCTCGGCCACGCGCACCGCCTGCCGCAGGAACGCGACCTCGGCAGGGCTCTTCACCGCCCGCACGTCGGCCACCAGCGCCGTGGCCGAGCTAAACTGCGCCTCGGGCAGCGCCGCGCGCAGCGCGTCCACGATGCCGCTGGCCACCAGCCCCTCGGGCGCGCGGGGAGAGTCCGCCAGCCCGCAAATGCCGATGCGCCCACGCGCCAGCCCCAGCTCGCGCAGGCGCGCGCTGACCGGCGGCGCCCAGCTCCGTCCCGTCGGCCGCAGGTCGGCGATCCAGTCGCTCTGGCTGCCCCACCAGGCTACCTCGTTCGGCCCGCGCACGAACGCCGTGACCTCGCCGTCCAGCGGGAAGACGACGGCCGCCTCGGTAGTGTTGCCGCCGATCTGCGTGAGGTACCGGACCGCCGCCTGGAACTGGTCCCAGTGGCCGCTATTGGGAAAGCCGACCAGGCAGTCGAGCCCCGCGCGCGCCATCGCCGCGCGCAGCCGCGCCCAGCGCCGATCGCGCTCCGCCCGGTCGAACATGGGGATCAGCGTGTCGCTGCGCTCGCCCACGGCCACGTGCCTGCTCCTCCCTAGTCCGCCGCCTCGGGGCCAGGCGACCGGCGCGTGACGACCAGGTCGGGCGGGAGCTCCGGCCAGGCGTAGGCCGGGTCGGCCAGGAAGCGGTTCATCCGCGCGGCCGTTTCCAGGCCGCCGACGAACGCGCCGTCGTTGCCCACGTCGCCCGCGATGTCGCCGACGACGAACAGGCCGCGCCGGCTGGCGTGGCGGTCGACGTGCAGCACGAAGTCCGCGGTGGCGCGCACGTCCTCGGGCAGCAGCGCGAAGTCGGGGCGCTGGCCCGTCGCCTTCACGACCGCCGTCACCGGCAACAGGAACGGCGGCTCGTCGGCCGGCTCGGGCCGCGGGCGGCCGCTCGCGTCGGGCGGGCCCAGGCGCGTGCGCTGGACCTCCACCGCCACCGCCCGGCCGTGCTCCCCGACGATCCGCAGCGGGTTCAGGTAGAACTGGTAAGGCACGCCCTCGCGCTCCATCATCTGGATGAAGCGCGCGCGGTTGGCCGGCCGCACCGGCATCTCCTCGGGCCCGCGGCGGTAGAGCACGTGGACCTCGGCGCCCAGCCGCCGCGCCGTGCGCGCCACGTCCTGCGCCGTGTAGCCGGCGCCGAGGACCGCCACGCGGTCGCCGATGGCGGGCGGCGTGCCCAGCGTCACGCGCTCCAGGAAGTCCAGCGCCTCGTACACGCCCGCCAGGTCGTCGCCGGGCACGCGGACCGCCGCCGGCCGGAAGCGGCCGAGCGCCAGGCAGACCGCATCGTACTCGGCCAGCAGCTCCTCCAGCCGCGCCCGGTCGATGCGCTCGCCCAGCGCCAGGCGCAAGAGCGCGCTCTGGATCGGCAGCTCCCGGCGCAGCACGGGCCGGGGCATGCGGAAGTTCGGGTAGCCGACGATCAGCATCCCGCCGACGTCGGGCAGGGCGTCGAACAGCGTGACGGCATGCCCCGCCCGCAGCAGCCCCAGCGCCGTGGCCAGCCCCCCCGACCCCGCGCCGACGATGGCGACGCGCTTGCCCGAGGGCGGCCGCTCCACGACCGTCGGCTGCCGGCGCCCGTGGTCCGCGGCCGCGCGCTCCAGTGTCCGCAGGTTCAGCGGCTCGAAGCCCGTGGGATAAGCGTCGGCCATCGCCGCCTCGCAGAACTTGTGGCAGCAGCGCCCCATGATCCCGCCCCACGGATGGGCCTGGCTCACCACTGCTGCCGCGCCGTCGAAGTCGCCGTTCGCCAGCGCCGCGACGAGCCGGTCGACGTCCACCCCGAAGGGACAGCCCCGCGTGGCCGGCTCGTAGGCGAGGCCCGCGCCGCGCCGGGCCTCGGCCACCGCCGCCTCGCGGTCGTAGCCGAGCAACACCTCGTCGAAGCTCGTGACGGCCTCCGTGGGCGCCAGCCGGCGTTCCGGGATTCGGCGGGACGTATCGCGCTCCATGTCCACCACGGCGGCTGGTCCTCCCAAGGAGATGGCTAATGTTGTTGCCGGAGAATCACCGCGAAGTCATCGCCCAGCTTGATCGAGTCGGGGTGCTCGGCCACGAAGCGCGCGTCCATCCGCAGCGGCTCGATGCCCTTGGCCCGCAGCCCGCTCAGCTCGGCGGCCGACTGGGAGCCGGGCAGCTCGTAATGGTCGATCCACTCGATATCGTAGAGCAGTCGCTGCCCCTCCTCGGTCAAGAGCATGTTGATGTACAGCTTCGCCAGGTTCGGATGCGCGGACGTGCGCGGCACGCCCAGGTAGAAGAACAGGACCGTGGCCGCGTCCTCGGGAATGACGTGGCCGATCGGCGCCCCGCTCGCCCGCAGGCGGTTGGCGTCGAAGCTGCCGCAGTCCATGACCAGCATGGCAAACTCGCCGCTAATGATGCGCGTGGACTCGCCGCAGCGCATCAGCCCGGCGATGTTCTGCGAGAGCTGGGTCACGAACGCCCGCATCTTCTCGGCGCCCCACTCGGGGCGGCTGGCCACACGGTCGAAGCTCGCGGCGTTCAGCGTGGAGGCGATCTTCCCCTTCCACTTCGGGTCGAGCGTGTCCGTCAGCTTCTGCGGCACGTCGCCCGGCGGCACCAGGTTGGTGTTGTAGGTGATCCCCGGCAGGCGGCTGGTGAACTCCACGCCGATGTTGTTGGGCGCGACGAACTGCGGCTGGATGCGCGGCGAGAGCGCGGTGTAGTCGTAGGGCTCCAGCGCGTCGAGGTCGACGAGCGGACCGTAGTGCGACTCCGCGCCCAACAGCACGTCGGTCGAGGCCTTGCGCCCCGCGGCCGCCTCCTGAATGACCCTCCCCGCCATGTCCGTCATCGACGGCCCCGGCGTGAAGTTGAACCGCACGTGCGTGCCGTAGAGCTGATTGAACAGCGCCTCCCAGCGGCCCACGGCCTCGCTTCCGCCGAGCGTGTTGTTGCTCCAGGAGAGGTTCAGCTCGGTCTCGCCGGCCGCTTGCGCCGCCGCGATCAACCGCTCCACTTCCGGGGTGTTGGCGGTCCCGCTGGGAGGCGCCGCGGGCGCGGCGCCGGCCGGCGCCACCCCCGCCCCACCCGTGGGCGCGGCGGCAGGGACAGCGGCCTGGCAGGCAACCACCAGCCACGCCAGCCCGACGAGCGCGAGCGCCTGCCGCCACACCGTTTGCTCCGTTCGACCGCCGGCGCTCGCGCCCCGACCCTGCCCACCGCGCCTCAGTGCGCAGCCCGGCGGGCGCGCAGCCGCGCGAGCTTCTCCTGCAACTGGCGCTCCGCCTCTTCCGCCCGCTCCGGCGTCGGCCACTGCTGGATGACGGTCAGGGTCTTGTCATAGGGGCCGACGGCAAGCTGCTGCCGCAGCTCGTCCGGGTACGCCGAGCAGTGCAGCTCCAGGTGGTTCCCGTCGGGGTCGTTGAAGTAGATCTCGCAGCCCTTCGTGCCGGCGCGCGTCATCGGCCCGACGAACGGCACCCCCCAGTAGCGGAGCTGCTCGACCCAGAGCGCCACGTCCTCGGCGGGGATGTCGAAGGCGTGGTGGGGATGCGACTGGTCGACCGTCGGCTGGCCGTAGTCCTGCTCGAACAGGTCCAGCTCGATGCCCGGGCACAGCGCCACACCGACTTGCAGGCTGCGCGCCAGACCCTTTTGCACGCGGTCCGGCGCCGACTCGTGGTCCACCTCGCAGTTGAAGACCGCCGTGTAGAACCGGGCGGCCGCGTAGCGATCGCGGACCGGGAGCGTGAAGTGGTTGAGGCCGCGGATGCGTACCCGCGCCCCGGCGGGCGCCGACGTGTCCAGCGCCATGACGCACCTCCCTCATGGCCGTGCCGGCCCGGTGGCCGCGACATGGCCGTGATACCACACGCCGGCACTCGGGGCAATCCTTGCGCGCCGGCCGCGGCTCAGCCGCCGGCGATGGCGATGCCGTGCGGGCGCGTGCCGAGCCGACGGCCGCCCTGGGCCGTGACGACCACGGTGTCGCCGAACGTAATCGCGTACTGGCCGTCCGCCGAGACGACGCCCGGCTTGAGCACGAACACCATGCGCTCCTGGAGCGGCACGGCGAGCGGCCCCGGGTCGCGGGCGGAGTCGGTGATGATCGGGCCGTCGTCGCCCTGGCCCCGCCCGTGCATGTTCAGCACGCCCTTCACGCCCGCCGCCGGGCCGCTGCGGGGCGCGATGGCGTCCGCCCGCGCGGCGCACTGTGCCGCCAGCTCCCCGAGCGTCGTGCCGGGCCGGAGCGCCTCTAGCGTCGTGTGGAACAGGTCGTCCTGTACCTTCATCAGCTCGACGTACGCCGGGTCCGGCTGGCCCACGGCCACGGGCACGTCTTGCTGCGCGCGATAGCCCGCCCACGAGGCCTCCAGCTCGTTCAGGATGATGTCGCCCGGCTGCAGCAGGCGGTGGCACGGCCGCGCCTGCGTGCGCCGCGGCCGCGGGCCGGACACCCAGTTGTAGTGGACCGGCAGCTCGGAGCCCGCGCGCAGCATCGCCCCCATCGCCTCGCCCCACACCACCCAGTCGCTCGCGCCGGGGCGCGCCGCGGCGATTTCGGCATCGTAGCCGGCGTCGATGATGTCGTTCGAGCGGGCCAGGAACGCGATCTCTTCCTCGCTCTTCACCCAGCGCGTCTCGACCAGCAGGTCGGTGGCGTCGCGCAGCTCGGCGTCCGGGAAGGCGTCGCGGATCTGCCGGTAAGTGCCGTAGAGGATCGTGCCCTCGGGACTGCGCGTGCCCTCGCCCAGCCCGGCGATGCCGATGACGCGCGGGCTCAGCTCGCGCAGCCGCTCGACGACGACCCTCCCGTAGTTGCGCCGCGCCTCGCGGACGTCGGTCACCCAGTTCTGCACGTTGGGCCAGCGCAGCTTGGCGCTGGTCGCGATGGCCGTGACCGCGCCCTCCAGCGGGAAGACGACGGCGACGTCGGCGTCTCCGCCCCCGCCGACGTGGCTCAGGTAGCGGCTGTTCGCCTGGAAGTCGGTCGAGTGGCCGCTGTTCTGCGGCGTCACCAGCACGTCGATGCCCTGCGCGGCCATGCGCGCCCGCACCGCCGCCCAGCGCCGGTCGCGCTCCGCGAGCGAGAAGCGCGGGTACGGGTCCAGGCCCTCGTCCCAGTCCACGTCGGCCAGGCTGCGGTCCACCGGATAGGTCTGCGCGGTAGCGGTCATGGCCTGCCTCCTCGTTCTCAGCGATGGTCGCGCAACAGCGCGGTCAGCTCCTCGGAGAGCCCCTCCAGCTCCGGATGCTCGGCGACGAACCGCGCGTCCACTTTCAGCGGCGTGATGCCCTTCGCGCGCACGTCGTTCAGCTCGGCCGCCGACTGCGAGCCGGGCAGGCTGACGTGGTCCAGGTACTCGGTCTCGTAGAGCGCGCGCTGGCCGGCCTCGCTCAACAGCAGGTTGACGAACAGCTTGGCCAGGTTCGGGTGCGCGGCGGTGCGTGGCACGCCCAGGTAGAAGACCGCGATCACCGGCGCGTCCTCGGGGATGACGTGGCCGACCGGGCCGCCCTTGGCCTGGCCCTTGTGTACCTCGTAGCCGCCGCAGTCCATCACCAGCATGCCAAACTCGCCGCTCATGAAGCGCGCCGTCTCGCCGCAGCGCACCAGCCCCGAGATGTTCCCCGAGAGCCGCGCCACGTAACGCTTCATGCGTTCGGGGCCCCACTCCGGGCGCGCGGCCACGCGGTCGAAGTTGGCCGCGTTCTGCGTGGAGGCCATGATGTCGCGCCACTTCGGGTTAAGCGCGTCCTCCAGCGTGTGCGGCGCGTCGGCGGGCGGCACCAGGTTGGTGTTGTAGGTGATGCCGGGCAGCCGCGTCGCCACCTCCACGCCGACGTTGTTCGGCGCCACGATCTCGGGCGTGATTCGCGGCGAGAGCTGCGTGTAGTCGTAGCGTTCGAGGACGTCCCGGTCGAGCAGCGGCGCGTAGTGGGTCTCGCCGCCGAGCAGCAGGTCCGTCTCGCTCTTGCGGCCCGTGGCCACTTCCTGGCTCACCCGCGACGACATCTCGGTCATCGTCGGGCCGGGCGTGAAATTGACCTGGATGCTGGTGCCGTAGGTCTGGTTGAACAGAACGGCGAGGCGCTGGGCGCCCTGGCTGCCGCCCAGCGTGTTGTCGCTCCAGGAGAGGTCAAGCTCGTTCTCGCCGGCGTCGCGGGCCGCGGCGAGCAGCCGCGCGACCTCGGGGGTCTGCGACGCGTCGGCCGTCGGGCTCGCCGCGGCCGGCTGGCGGGTGGGCGTGGGGGCCCCCTGGCAGGCCGCCAGGAGCCACAGCGCGGCACCGAGGACGGCGAGCGTGCGCGGCATCCCTGCTCCCCGGGGGCAGCGCCCCCATCATCCTGACGCGCGTCTCCGCGCGCCCGCGTCAGCCCAGCTCGTACAGCTCCTGCGGCCGGGTGCCGAGCCGCTCCGCGCCGTCTTCGCGCACGACCACGACCTCGCCCCAGTGGCCGTAATCGGGCTTGTCGTCCACCCAGACGTTCGGCTTGACCACCATACAGCAGCCCTCGGCCAGCTCCACGTCGAGGAGCGCCGGCGAGTAGTGTCCCGTCACCAGCGGGCCGTCGTCGCCGGTGCCACGCCCGTGCATGAGCAGCCTCGCCACGCCGCGCCCATTCATGGCCGTAACGTTGCCGATCTCCAGCAGCTCCGCCACCCGCACGCCCGGCTTGAGCGCGGCGAACACCCGGTTGAACGCCTCCCAGGCCAGCTGCATCCCATCACGCAGGTCCGGGTGGGCGGGCCCCATCGCGAACGTCTCGTCGATCTGCGCGATGTGGCCGCCCCAGCGCCCCTCGATCTCGATGGCCAGCACGTCGCCGCGCTCTAGGGTGCGGAACGAGGGCTGCTCGACGCGGTGGTAGGTGTTCCCGAGCGGCCCGCTGATCCAGCCGAACATCGGCTGGAAGCTGCCGCCCGCGTCGGCGTTGGCGAACAGCATGTGGGCGAACACGTGCCGCTCCCGCACGCCGGGGCGCGCGTGGTCCAGCACGGCGCGCATGGTCTGCTCCGCCACCGCGGTGCCCTGGCGCAGGAAGTCGATCTCCTCGGCGCTCTTCTGGTAGCGCGCCTCGCCGAGCAGGTCCGTGGCGGAAACCACGCGGGCGTTCGGGAAGGCCTGCTTGATGATCTCGACCGACTGCCAGTTCACCTCCCCCTCGGTCTCGCGGACGTGGCTGAGCAGCCCCGAGGTCAGCCCCGCGATGCCCAGCGTGCCGCGCTCGAAGCCCAGCTCCCGCAGCCGCGCGACGACCGTCGTGCCCCCGGCGCCGCGCCGCGCCGCCCGGATGTCCGTGAGCCAGTTCGACGACGGCCACACGCCGCCGCGCGAGTGCCAGGCCGTCACCTCCCCCTCCAGCGGGAAGACGACGGTCGTCTCGTCCGAGTTCTCGCCGAGCTGCGTCAGGTAGCGGGCGTCGGCCTGGCCCCGGTCGTGGTTGTTCGTACACGGCAGGCAGGCGATGACGTCGATGCCGTCGCGGGCCATCAGCGCCCGCACGCGCGCCCAGCGGCGGTCGCGCTCGGCCACTGAGAAGACGGCGTTGCTCCACTCGGGCGTCCACACGTCAGGCATAGGGTCCCTCCACGGCGTTTGCTTGGTCGCCCAGTTGGCCGACGAGAAAGGCCCGGAACTGCCGGGCGATCGGCGTGAGCGGAGCGTGCCGGCGCCGCACTAGGCAGACCGCGCGCGAGGGCGGCGGCTCCGCGAGCGGCAGCGCCCGCAGCCGCCCCTCCGCCAGCTCCCGGCGCAGCGCCGCCCCGAACAGCACGCCGATGCCGCCGCCCGCCTCGACCAGCCGCTTCACCCCCTCCGGCCCCTGTAGGTCGATCACTCGCGCCGCCGCCAGCCCGCGCGTCTCCAGCTGGCGGACGATCTGCTCCCAGTGCGGCTCCATGAACGGTCCGATCAGCGTCTCGTCGCGCAGGTCTTCCCAGGACACGCGGTCGCGCCGCGCGAGCGGCGAGCCCGGCGCCGCGAAAAACGTTACCGGGTCGTCGTAGAGCGGCTCCAGCAGCAGCTCGCGCGGCTGGACCGTCTGCGGCGCCGCGCCGTAGACGGCGAGATCGTACGTCTCGCTCAAGAAGACCTCGCGGATGTGCCCCGGGCCCAGGATCTGGAGCACCACCTGCGCCTGCGGCACCTCTTGCATGAACGCGCCGATGACGGTCGGCAGCACGTAGTTGCCAGGCGTGCTGGTGGCCAGCAGCCGCAGCGTCCCGGCGTGCCCGCCGCGCAGGTCGGCGAGCAACTGCTCGAACCACTGCTCCTGGCTAAGTACCGCCTGGGCGGCCTGCGCCAGCTCGGCCCCGGCGGGCGTGAGCAGCAGGCGTCGGCCCTGGCGCTCCACGAGCGGGATAGCCGCCTTGCGTTCGGCCGCGCGCAGCGTCTTGCTGACCGCCGGCTGCCCCAGGCACACCGCCTGAGCGATGTTCGCCAGCGTCCGGCCCTCGGCCAGGCTCGCCAGGATGCGCAGCTCCATCAGCGAGAACGCCGTGCGCGGCTCGCGGCGCCCGTTGGCGCGCCGCCCGTCGCGGCTCGCGGCCCCGCACGGCGCCCTCACGTGGTGAAGCCCAGAAAGTTGCCGCTCGGGTCTTTCAGGTACAGCGCCCCGCCCACCCGCTCGAACGGCCCCCCCGTCGCCTCCGCACGGTGCAGGCAGCGCAGCCGCACCTCCTGGCAGCGCGCCGCCAGCGCCTCCAGGCCGCCGGGCCGCAGGCGGAACCCGGTCCGCGGCGTACCCATGAACTGCTCCCGCGGCGGCTCCTGGCGGTGCTCCGTGGCGAGATAGATCCCGAGCACGGCGTCGGGCGCGAAGCGAACGAAGAAGTGCGGGTTCGTGCGCGCCACGCGCGGCTCGTTGTCGTCGGTCATCGCCGCGCTGTACAGGGTGTCCCAGCGTCGCGTGCCGGGCGCGCAGTCGTCCTCGCCGCGCCCCCAGGCGCGCGCCCGCGCGTAGTCGTCCATGTGCCAGCCGACGCGCGTCTCCACCTCGCCGCCGAGCAGCTGCGTGTAGAACACCTCGGCCCACTCCAGGTCGTAGACCTCGACGGCCGCATGGTCGATGCCGCGCGTCGGCCCGGCGACGAGCTGCACCCGGTTCCCGTCGGGATCGGCGCAGTAGCGATTCTCGTCGCGCTCGGCCGGGCGATCTTCGTGGTACCGCCGGACAGGCACGCCGGCAGCCGCCAGCCGCCCCTCGACCGCCGCCAGCTCCGCTCGCGGGAGGCGATACGCCGCGTGGCAGCCGCTGTCCGGGCGCGTGGCCGGCGCCGGGCGCTCGGCCAGCACCACGTGCTGGCGCTCGCCCACGCGCAGCCGCGGCCCCTCGGCCATCGTGCCCGCCGGCTCGAAGCCCAGCAGCTCGCCGTAGAACCGGCGCGCGCGCGCCGTGTCGGCCACCTCGATCACGAGGTCGCCGTAGGCTTCGATGAGTCCCAGCCCGCTCGTCGGCGCCGGGGTGCGGATGTCGACCCAGACCGCGGCCATGGCCCACTACCTCGTCACGACTGATGTGCCATGCCTGGGGATACCCAACGCATGGCAGCCGACCGTTGCTCGCGCGCTACCCTGCGTCGAGCGCCACGCCGCTGCGCACGGCGTCCCGCCGCCAGCAGACTTCGATGAAGTTGCCGCCGGGGTCCTGGAAGTACACCGACTCCCCAAACGGCCCCTGCTCGGGGTGGGTGACCGGGCCTTCGAACGGCACGCCCCGCGCCCGCAGGCGCTCGACGACCAGCGGGAACGCCGCGCGGTCGACCCGGAAGGCATGGCGGAAGCCGTTGGTGCCCCGCGGCTGGTCGGCCGGAGGCATCGGCATGGGCCCGTGGGGCAGCACCACCGCGAACAGCCAATCGCCCATCACGAACGACGTGTGGACCGAGCGGCCGCGGCGCGCGTCGTCGGTGTTGAAGTTGACGCGGTTCGTGATCTGCGCGCCGAAGATGTCGGCGTAGAACTCCTCGGCGGCCTTCAGGTCGACGACGTCGATCCCGCTGTGGCTGATGCTCTCGATCTGCGCCATGCGCGCCTCCTCGCCGCGCCCGCCCGGTTCAGGCGGGCGCCTGTTCGCTCACGTCCTGGGGGACCGGCGTGACGACGGGCGGCTCGTCCGCCGTGCGCTCGATCACCACGTCGGTGTCCACCAGCACGCGGCCGTCCGCGCCGATCGTCACCGGGTTCTGCCGCAACGGGGCCACGCCGGGCAGGTGGCCGGTGTGGTCGCCTTGCAGGTTGTAGGTGGCGCCGTGGAAGGCGCAGAAGAACCGCCAGTGCTGCGGCTGATAGGCCGTCAGCCCGTTGGCGTGGCGGCACCAGCGCGAGAGCGCCAGGAAGCCGCCTTTCTCACGGACCAGGAAGAAGTTACCCTCGCGGAAGACCGTTACCGACCCCACCGCGAACTGGTCCGCCGGCCCGCAGTCCACCACGCCCACGCCCGGCTTCAGCAGCTCGTGCTGCTCGGGGCCGAACGCCTGCACCTGCCAGCGGTGGTCGTCGGGATCGCTGACGTCGAACGAGTACTCGCCCTTCGCCCGGAACGCGGCCCGCGCGTCGGCGATGTCGTAGCCCGCCGCCGCGAGCCGTTCCTGCGCCGCGCGGAACTGGTCCATCGTGAGCAGGAAGGCGTGGTGGATCGCCGTGGTGTTCGGACGCCGCGGTTGCGGCCGATCCACCTCGACCAGCACCACCGTCTGGCCCGTGCCCAGCCGCAGCACCGTGTGGGGCTGGGGCTCCGCCATCAGCCCGCGTCCCACCAGGTCCAGGCCCATGACGTCCCGGTACCAGCGCTCCGAGCGGTCGAGATCGCTGACCTCCAACACCAGGTGGCTGAAGCCGAGGCAACTCAGCCCGCCGTCGCCCGCGCACGACGCGGCGTGCCCATCGTAGTGCAGCTGATCTCCGTGGCTCACGGTGCGCCTCCTCTATGGATGCTCGTGCCGGCCGGGCGGTCGGTACGCTATGGGCGCCTCATTGCTGCTTTTGCAGGATCCGCTGCAGCTCGGCGGCGGTCTGCTCCAGCAGCTTGTCGTCGTTGCGCTGGTAGAACGCGACGTCGGCCTCCGTCGGCCTGACGCCGCGCGCCTGTAGCGCCTCGATCTCACTCGCGCTCTTCGAGCCAGCGACCAGCGGATGGTCCACCAGCTCGGTGTCGAAGAGGATGTCCTGTCCCTCGCGTCCCAGCATGTAGTTGATGAACAGCTTGGCGGCGTTGGGATGGGGCGCGTTCTTCGGCACGCCCACGTACCAGTACACGAGCAGCGCGGCGTCGGCGGGAATCACGTGGCCCAGCGGCGCGCCCTTCGCGGCCGCGCTGCGCCACTCGGCACCACAGTCGATCGCGAACAGATCGTACTCGCCGCTCGCGATCCGGTCCAGCTCGCTGCAGCGGAGGACGCCGGCAATCTGCTGGGCCAGCCGCGTCACGTACTCCTTGGTACGCTCCTCCCCCCACAGCTCGGGCGAGGAGAGCTTGTCGAAATGCGCCGCGTAGGGCGTCGAGGCGATGCGCCCCTTGTACTGGGGCTGCAGGAGATCGGCGAGGCTCGTCGGCACGTCGCGCACGCGGTTGAGGTTGTAAGTGATGCCGGGCGCGCGCGCCGCCAGCTGAACGGCGACGCCCTGGGGCGCCACCAGCCGCGGGTCCTGCACGTTCGGTGCCCACGCCGCCCAGTCCACCGCTTCCAGGGCATTGGCGCGCATCATCGGGACCACGTGCTCGGACGACCCGATGAAGACGTCGGTGGAGGCCGGGCGCCCCGACTGCTGCTCCTGGATCAGCCGGTTCATCAGCTCGGGCATCGCCGGGGCGGGCGTGTAGCGGACGTCCAGGTTCAGACCGTAGGCGCGGTTGGCGCCCTCGCCCCAGCGTGGGACGGACTCACTCGAGCCGGCCAGCGGCGCCAGGATCGTCAGCTCGCCCTCCTGGCGCGCGGCCGCAATTACGGCCTCTAGCGTGCCCGCCGGGGCCGATGGCTCGGCCGCCGCGGCGGCCGGCGGGGCGGCCGGCGGCCGAGCCGGTGCCGTACAGGCCGCCAACGTAAGCAGCACGACCAGCCCCGAAACCGTCCCACGCCTCATCGCCCCACCTCCCGGCCAGACCCGGCCTGGTGCGCGACGTCACGCTACATCGGTTATCGCGGGCGTTGAGCCAGGCGGTAGGGCCGGGGCTCGTCCCCTGCCGCCCGGCCGACCCTGCCCGGCTCGATCATCCTGAAAACCGCTGTAGCGTCGTTCGCCCGCTCGCCCGGAGTGCCAGCGCCTCCCGGTGTGACCTTGGAGTATAGTAGCGCCGAGTGTTGCCTTCAATTTCCAGATTTTTCTGCTTTGATTCCTTGTCGGCATGTATTGCCGGGCACGGCCGGCCATGGCCGGTTTAGCGTCCTCGCTGGACGCTGTCGTAGCTACCGTTCGTCATTCGCCCGTTCGCCACCGCCCGGGCTAGCCCGCCACCTCATTCGTTAGCCTTGACGCACCACCTGCGTTATGATGCCTGCACGGCCATTCCCTGTCACTGGAGGGCTCGTCATCTCCAGGCCACACGACGTGTCCTGGCGGACCCCAGCGGGGCGTCGCGGGCAAGAGGAGCGACCCACCATGCACCCACCGCGCGTCGTCGCGCTCGCCGCGCTCGTCCTGAGCCTGCTCGGCTGCCAGGCCCCGCCGCCCGACCGCCCGAGCGTGCAGCCGGCGGCCCAGCCGGCTGCCGCCGCCACGCCCGCGCGCGTGCCGGTGCGCCTGGCTCAGGCCTACGTCGCCTCGTCGCTCATCCCGCTCTGGCTGGCCCAGGAGAACGGCTACTTCCGCGAGCAGGGCCTGGACGTGGAGGCGCTGCTGATGCGCGGCTCCATCGAAGGGGTGCAGGCGCTCGCCGCGGGCGAGGTGCAAGGGCTGCTAACGGCGCCCACCCCGGCCACGATCGGCGCCGCTATCCAGGACCCCGACATCGTCATTTTGGGGACGCTGAGCAACCGACTGCAGTATCAATTCGTGTCCAACGTCCCCACGGTGCCGGAGCTGCGGGGCAAGCGTATTGGTATCTCGCGCCCGGGCGATGCGTCGTACTCGCTGGCGGTGCAGACGCTCGAACGCTACGGGCTGGGCGTGCAGGACATCCAGTTCGCGTCGGTCGGCAACATCCCCGAGCGCCTGGCGGCGCTGGTGTCGGGCCAGGTCGACGGCACGGTGGTGACGACACCGCTGAACGTGCAGGCCGTGAAAGCCGGCTTCTATCAGGTGGCCGACCTGGGCGATCTGGGCATCCCGTACATCGCGACGTCGATCCACATGAAGCGGAGCTATGCCGAGCAGAACCCCGCGGTCACCGACGGCCTGCTGAAAGGCTTCATGCAGGGCGTTCACGCGGTCGTCGCCCAGCCCGCGCAGGCGAAGGCGCTGTTCACGAAGTACCTCGATCTGCGCGACGAGGACGAGCTAGAGGCGGCTTACCAGACGAACGCGCTGGGCGGCGAGCGCACGCTGGCGCCGTCGATGTCGGGCCTGCAGGACGTGATCACCCAGCTCGCCGCCGAGAACCCCGGCGCGGCGGGGATGCGCGCGGAACAGTTCGTCGACCTGCGCGCCGTCCAACAGATCGAAGCGAGCGGGTTCGTGCAGCAGCTCTGGGACCAGTAGGTCCGCGTGGACAGCCAGATGCCTCCCCCGCCAGCGCGGGAGCGCGCGCCCTGCGAGGAGCAATGACACTGATCATCTCGCGCGACGACGTCGAGCGCCTGCTAGCCGCCGAGGGCGCCGCGCTCTACGAGTCGCTGATCCAGCACGTCCAGGCCGGCTATGAGCAGCTAGCCGCGGAGCGCGTCCTGCAGCACCGCCGCGTCTACCTGCGCCTGCCCGACGCCGAGAAGCGCCGGCCGCCCGGCCTGTTCTCGATGTCGGCCCTGCTGCCGGATTCCGGCATCATGGGCACGCGCCTGCTGGCGCTGGCCGGCCGCGCCGGGCAGGGGCAGGGCCTGCTCGTGCTGTTCGATTATCGTCAGGCCCGCTGCCTCGCCATCCTCGACGACTCGACGCTGCACAACTACCGCACCGGCGCGCCCTCGGCCGTGGCCACCCGCCGGCTCGCGCGGCCAGAGTCGCGCGTCGTCGCCTGCATCGGCAGTGGTCGCCTGGCCACCGGCGGCCTCGCCATGATCTGCCACACGCTGCCCCAGGTCGAGACCGTCCGCGTCTACAGCCGCTCGGCCGAGCACCGCACGGCCTTTGCCCGCCACATGGCCCAGACGCTGGGGCTCGACGTGCAGGCGGTGGACAGCAGCGAGGCGGCGACCGTCGAGGCGGACGTCATCCTCACCGCCACCGACGCCGACCGGCCGGTCGTGAGCGACGCGGCCGTGCAGCCCGGGACGCACATCAACATCCTGGCGCGGAACGAGGTGGAGATGGCCACCTTCCGGCGCGGGAAGGTGGTGACTAGCGTGACGGCGCTGCTTCAGGAGCACGACCCGCCCTGGCACGAGCCGCTGCCCGAGTCCTGGGTCCACGCCGAGCTGGGCGCGGTCCTGACGGGTCGCGCCGCGGGCCGCGAGTCGGCCGACGAGATCACCATCTTCATCGGGAGCGCGCCGCTCGCCATGTGGGACGTGGCGGCGGCCGCCGCGTTCTACGAGGCGGCCCGGCGCCTGGGCTGCGGCACCGAGGTGGACATCGGCTCGTTCGGCGTGCCGCCCCGCGCCGGGGATGGCGCCGCGCGCGCGTAGCGCGCAAGCGCCGAGTGTGCACCACGCCAGTCGGAGTCCCAGTGGCCCTACTCGCGCCTAGCGCGGACAGGAGGCGACAATGCGAGCGCTTCTTCCGACAAGCCTGCTGGCGGCCGGGGGCCTGGTCCTGGCCGCGCTCGCCTGTGCCCCCGCGGCCCGGCCGGCGGTGCCCGCGGCCGGCGGTGCGCCCACCGCCCCGGCGCCGGCTGCCTCGGGCCCCGACGAGCGGCAGGCGCTGATCGCGGCGGCGCGCGATGAGGGCCAGCTGGTGCTCGTCTGGAGCGACACGACCATCGGCGGTCGCAAGGCGGCCGAGCGCCTCATTGAGGGGTTCAACCGCTACTATGGCCTGGACCTGGCGCTGCAGTTCACGCCCGGCCCGCCGATGCCCGAGATGGCGGCGAAGATCGCCCAGGAAGCACAGGCGGGCCGTCGCGCGTCGAGCGACATCCTGCTCGGCACCGAGGGCCACATGGTGGCCGCCAATGAGGCCGGGGCGCTGGTGCCCGTCGATTACGGCTGGGCCGAGAACGTGCGCCCCGATCTGGTAGCGCCGGGCGGGATCGCCGTCGAGATCGCCTCGGCCATGCCGAGCATCGTCTACAATACGCAGCGCGTCAGCGACGCGGAGGCGCCACGCGCCCTGGCGGACCTGCTGAAGCCCGAGTTCAAGGGGCGCATCGCCGGCACGCCCTATGGCGCGCTCTTCGACGTCTTGAGCAGTCCCGAGGCGTGGGGCCGGCAGCGCGTGCTCGACTACGTCACGCGGCTCGCCGACCAGACGTCCGGGCTCATCCGCTCGGGCGAGCTGGACCGCATCGCGAGCGGCGAGTTCGACGTCCTGGCGCTTAGCAGCAACGACTACGACGCGCGCGCCCGCCAGGCGCAGGGGGCGCCCCTGGCCTTCGCCGTGCCTACGGACGCCCCGCTGGTGCAGTACAAGTACATGGCCGTGCCGAAGACCGCTGCCCACCCGAACGCGGCCAAGCTCTGGATCAACTACCTCCTCAGCCGTGAGGCGCAAGACGTGCTGTACGAGACCTCGTTCGCCGATCTCAATCGCCTGCCTGGCTCGAAGACCGCCGGCCCGATCGAGGCCCTCAAGCAGAGCGGCGCGCAGCCCCTGGAGATCGACATCCCCTTCCTGCTGCGCAACGACCCCCAGGAGATGGATGACGTGCGCAACGAAGTGCAACGCATCCTCCAGAAACAGCGCTAGCGCGCGCCCCCGCGCACAGACAACGGGCTCGTTCGCGAGCGCGGCGGTGGTCGTCCGCGCTCAGGTGCTCGGGGCGCCGCGGCGTCGGCGCGGGGGGAGCAGCGCACGCGGCCTGGCGCTGAGGCGTGAGGTAGTGCGAAGATCACGCTGGGAGCGCGCTGGGGAGCCCCGCGCGCGTGTCCCGTAGCGGGCGTCCCGCCGACGGAGCGACAATGGCCGGCATCCTCGAAGTGCGGAATCTCGAAAAGCGCTACGGGACCGCGCGCGCGGTCGACGGCGTGAGCTTCGACCTGGCAGAAGGGCAGGTGCTCACGTTGCTCGGTCCGAGCGGCTGCGGCAAGAGCACGACGCTCCGCCTGGTGGCCGGGCTGGAGGAGCCGGACGGCGGCGAGATTCGCCTGCACGGCCGCGTCGTGGCCGCGGCCAGCCCGCGCGTCTTCGTCGCGGCCGAGAAGCGCAACCTGGGGCTGGTGTTCCAGTCCTACGCCGTCTGGCCCCATTTGACCGTCGCCCAGAACGTCGCTTACCCTCTCGAGCTGCGCAAGGTGCCGCGGGCGCAGATTCGATCGCGCGTCGACGAGGTCCTGCGCCTCGTCGGGCTCGATGGCCTGGCCGATCGGCCGGCCACGGCGCTCTCGGGCGGCCAGCAGCAGCGCGTGTCGCTCGCCCGCGCGATCGTGTACGAGCCCGACATCCTGCTGCTCGACGAGCCGCTCTCCAACCTGGACGCGCAGCTACGCCAGGAGATGCGTGTCCAGCTCAAGGCGCTGCAGGCGCGGCTGGGCACCACCATTCTCTACGTGACCCACGACCAGGTGGAGGCAATGGCGCTCTCCCACGCCGTCGCGGTAATGCGCCAGGGCCGCATCGAGCAGCTCGGCTCCCCCGCCGAGGTCTACGAGGCGCCGGCCTCGTATTTCGTGCACAGCTTCGTCGGGCGACTGCTAGCGTTCGACGGCGTGGTCCGGCGCGAGAACGGCAGCGCCTGGATCGAGCTGGACGCCGCGAGCCGGCTGCCGTTGAGCGAGCCGGCGTCGCTCGCGGCGGGCACGCGGGTGCGCGTGGCGCTGCGCCCCGAGGACGTGCAGGTGGCGGCCGCGCGCGCCGGCTCGGTCACGGATGAGCTGGTCGGGGAGCTGGCCGAGCTGGTGTACTGCGGCGGTCACTTCGAGGCGGCCGTGCGCGTGGGCGCGAACGAGGTCGTGCTCGAGCTGCCGAAGGAGCTGGCCGTGGCGCGGGGCCAGCGCGTCGCCCTGCGCTGCGCCCCCGGGAAGGTGCGAACGTGGCCGGTGTAGGCGCGGAGCGCCCGGGGGATGGAGGTTGGGGCGTGGGGGTGAGGGGCGAGGCCGCGACGCGCGTCGCTCACCCTCCATTTCCTATCCCCCATCCTCCCTTCCGCGTGGTGGCTGGACTGCTCCTGCTGCTCGGCGTGGCCGTGTTCACCCTCGGCCCGGTCCTCTTCGTCGTGTTCGGCAGCTTCGACGTCGCGAAGCCGGGCGAGCCCGCGCGCTGGGGACTCGACGCCTGGCGCCAGGCGCTGATCGAGAGCCCGCGCACCCAGGGCGCGATCGTCACCAGCTTCCTCTTGTCGCTGCGCGCGCCGCTCGGGGCGCTGATCGCCTTCTTCCTGGCGTGGCTCATTATCCGCACCCGCCTGCCGGCGCGGGGCCTGATCGAGTTCGCGTTCTGGGTGGCGTTCTTCATGCCGGCCCTGCCCGTCACCCTCGGCTGGATCCTGCTGCTCGACCCGAAATACGGCCTGGTCAACCAGGCCCTCCAGGGCCTGCCGGGGGTTCCCGCACCGCCGTTCGACATTTACTCGGTGGGCGGCATCCTCTGGATCCACATGACCGCCGCCACCGTGCCGGTCATGGTGATCCTCCTCGGGCCGGCCATCCGCCAGCTCGACGCGTCGCTCGAGGAGTCGGCGCGCGTGTGCGGCGCGAGCCCGCTCCAGATCTTCCGCAAGGTGACGCTGCCGCTGCTCGCGCCCGCCATCCTGGTCGCCTCGCTCGCGGGGTTCATCCGCGGGCTGGAGGCGTTCGAGGTCGAGCAGCTCGTCGGGCGCCCGGCGGGCATCTACGTCTACTCCACCCGCATCTACGACCTCATCACCTGGGAGCCGCCGCTCTTCCCCGAGGCGATGGCGCTCAGCACCTTCGTCCTGAGCATCCTGGTGGTCATCGCCGTCGTCTACCAGCGCACGGCCGGCGGACGCCACTACGCGACCATCACCGGGCGGGGCGTGACCTTCCGCCGCCTCACCACCGGTCCCTGGCGCTACGCCGTCGCCGCGCTGCTGCTGCTCTTCCTGGCCGTCGCGGTGCTGCTCCCCACGACGATGCTGGTGATCGGCTCGTTCATGAAGCTGTTCGGCTTCTTCACCATCGCCGACCCGTTCACCACGCGCCACTGGGAGACGGTGCTGCGCGATCCGGTGTTCCTGACCGCGGTGCGCAACTCGCTGGTGATCGCGCTCGGCACCGCCGCCGTCGGCACGCTGCTCTACGCCGCCCTGGCCTACGTGCTCATGCGCTCGCGGCTCGTGGGACGCGGCCTCACCGACCTGCTCGCCTGGCTGCCCTGGACGGTGCCCGGCATCCTGCTGGGCATCGGGCTCCTGTTCGTGCTGCTCAGCGTACCGGCGCTGGCGCTGTTCTACGGCACGGTGCTAGTGATGATCCTCGTGCTGATCGTGAAGGACCTGCCGATCGGCACGCACATGATGAAGACGTCGATCGGCCAGATCGCGCGCGAGCTGGAGCACTCCTCGCGGGTGTGCGGCGCCGGCGGGCTCACGACCTTCCGCCGCATCGTTCTGCCGCTCATGCGCCCGATGCTGGTGAGCATCTTCGTCCTCGTCTTCATCGCCGCGCTGCGCGACATCAGCACCACGATCCTGGTGGTCACGCCGAACACGCGCCCGCTTTCCATTCTGATGTTGGAGTACTCGCAGTCGTCGGCGCTCGAATCGGCGGCGGTGATCGGCGTGATGCTCATGGGGCTCATGATCGTCGTCGCCCTGGTGGCCCGCCGCCTCGGCCTCCGCGTGGCCGAGGAGCCCTGACCGGCCGCGACCGGCGGCGGCGTTGCCCCGCCGCCGCGCCGGCGCCCTGGCTCGAGCCCCGCGGGGCTCGACAGCGGACGAATCAGCCTGGCCAGGGGAAGGGGCCGCCGGCCTTGACCCGGATCTGCACGGATGCCGACGTGCCGAGCGGCAGCACCGTGTCGCCGCTGTCGACGAGGATCTTGACCGGCACCCACTGCGTCACCTTGTTGAAGTTGCCGGAGACGTTCTGCGCCGGCAGCAGCGAGAACGTGGCGGCGCTCGCCGGCGTGACCGCGTCGACGCGCCCCGTGAAGGATTGCCGTAGCGCGTCCGAGTAGACCTCCACGGTCTGGCCGGGCTGGACCCGCTGCACCTCGTTCTCGTCCACGTTGGCGTTCACCCAGACGCGCTGTGGATCGACGAGCGAGTAGATGGGCTGGCCCGCGCTCACGGTCGCGCCGACGTTGGCCGACCGCGCCGCGACGATCCCGCTGAACGGGGCACGCACCGCGGTCTCCGCGTTGGCGCTGCCCGTCTGCCCCTGAAGCGGCGTGTTGCCGAGCGGCACCGCGCCGACCTGTTGCGGCACGGCGACGACGGCGATCACCTGGCCCTGCTGCACGGATTGCCCGACGTCGACGGCCGTCGAGACGACGCGGCCCGCGTTCAGCGCTCCCACCTGCACCAGATCGCCCGTGACCTGCGCATTGTCTGTGCTCACAAAGTAGGTCGACTCGTACCAGTGGCGATAGCCGATGACCAGGCCGACCAGCGCGGCGATCACCAGGGCCGGCACGATCAGCCGCCGGCGCCAGCGGCGAGAGCGCGGCGGGGCGGCCGCGGCCGCCGCACCGTCCTCGGCCGCCGTCGCCTGCCCGTAGTTCGCCTCCGGCGCCACGACCTCGATGCTCCGCCCGCGGGGCGCGTGCCGCCGACTGGCCGGGCGCGGGTGGGGCCGCGCCCGGGCGCGCGCGGCCCGATGCGCCGTCGGCCTACGCACCGAGCTACCTCCTCCGCCGCCTCCGCCGCGCGTGGTGGCTCGCCGAAACGCTGAGCAAATGTCGGACCACCCGCTCAGCTGGACGCGGCGCCCCGGATGCGCACGGGATCGCCGTCGCTCAGCGCCCCCTGTCCGTCCACCACCACCTGGTCGCCCGGCGCCAGGCCGCTGACCACTTGCGTGCGCTGGCCGTCGGACACGCCGAGGTCCAGCGCGCGGAACTGCGCCTTCCCGTCCACGACCACGAAGACGCCGCTCTGGCCGCCGCGCTGCACGATCGCCGCGTTGGGCACCAGGATGGCGCCCTCCGCACTCGTCTGGCTGATCTGCACTTGGGCGAGGATGCCCGGCCGGAGCGCGTCGGCAGGCTGGGTGGGCACCAGCTTCGTCTCGAACGTGCGATTCCGGGTATCGGCCGCGGGCGCCACGCTGGTCACGACCGCGGGGTACTGATGCCCCGGATCGGAGGCGACCGCCAGCAGCGCCGGGCGGCCTACGGCGATTTGCTGCACGCGCGCGTCCTCGACGTTCACCACGACCTCGACCTCGTTGGTGTCGAGCGTGACGACCGGCGTCGTCGGGCTAGCCAGCGCGCCCTCCGAGAGCAGCTTCGCCGACACCACCCCGTCGAATGGCGCGACGATCTCCGCCTCGGCGGCCTGGGCCTGGGCCAGATTGTAAGCGCCGCGGGCCTGCGCGACCGTCGCCTGCGCTTGCTGTAGGTCCTCGGGCCGGTAGGGCTGGGCGCGGAGCGCGGCGGTCTCCGCGGCCTGTCCCACGGCGTCCTGCTGCTGCCGGACCTCCTCGGCGGTGTAGGGATAGCGCCGCAGGTTGAGCGTCTGCACCGCCTGGTCCACGGCCGAGACGGCGGCCTGGATGTCCGCGGCCTTGGGCCCCGCCAGCACGTCGGTTAGGCGGCTCTGCGCACTCGCCAGGTTCGCGTTGGCCGTATCGACGGCCGCGCGCGCGTTGGCCACGTCGGCGGCCGCGGGGTTCTGGAGCGCGGCCCGCCGGGCGGCGGCCTGGGCCAGGTTGCCGCGCGCGGCCTGGATCGCCGCCTCGGCGGCGCGCACGTCCTCGGGCGTCCCGCCGGCCCGCAGCACCTCCAGCCGCGCCTGGGCGGCCCGCAGCGCGGCCGTGGCGGTGTCCACGGCGCTGCGGGCCGATGCGACCGTCTCCGGGGCCGGATTGCGGAGCTGCTCCTGGCGCGCGAGCGCCGCCGAGAGGTTGGCCTGGGCCGTCTCGACCGCCGTGCGCGCCGTCTGGACCGTCTCCGCGGTCGGGTTGAGGATCTCCTGGAGCTGCACCTGGGCGGTCGCCAGGTTCGCCTGGGCCTGCTCAAGGTTCGCGGTGGCGGCCGCGATTTCGGTCGGGCCGGGGCCCTGCGGCGCGACGCCAGGCAGGCTCTCCTGGGCGGCGAGGAGCGCGGCCTGCGCCTGCTGCAGCGCGCTCTCGGCGGCGGCGCAGGTCTGGCTGACCAGGGTCGTGCCGCAGGCCGCGCTGACGGCCGCCTGGGCCACGGCCACCTGCTGGTTTAGGGCCGGCAGCTCCAACGTGGGGTTGCTGACGCCCACCGGATTGGTCTGGCCGCGCAGCTGCGCCAGGGCCGTGCGCGTCGCCTGGAGCTGGGCGTACGCCGTGTTCACCGCGGAGGCCGCTGCCTGGCGTTCCGTGGGGGAGCCGCCGCCGAGCACGGTCGCGAGGTGCTGCCGCGTGGCGTCCAGCGCAGCCTGCGCGCTCTCGACCGCGGCCTGTGCCGCGACCTGGTCGGAGACCGTGCCGCCGGCGAGGATCTGCGCCAGGCGCTCGTTTGCCGCGTCCAGATTCGCCTGGGCGGTGTCCACGGCCGCCTGGGCCGCCTGCAGCTGGTCGGGCGCGGGATTGCGCAGCGCCTCGCGGCGGGCAAGCGCGGCCTCGACATTGGCCTGGGCCGTCACGATACCGGCCTCGGCCGCCTGCTGCTCTTCGGGCGCCCCGCCGCCGAGGAGCTGTGCCAGGCGCTGGTTCGCGCTCTGGAGATTGGCCGCGGCCGAATCCGCGGCGGCGCGCGCCGTGTCCACCTCGGCCGCCGTCGGGCCTTCCAGGAGCTGGCTCAGGCGGGTCTGGGCCGCCGCCAGCGCCGCCTCGGCCGTGGCCACGTCCTCCGTCCGGCCGCCGCCCTGCATCTGCTGGAGCCGCGCCTGCGCGGCGTCGAGCGCCTGCTGCGCCGCCCGGACATCCTCGGGACGGGCGCCCGCCTGCATGAGAGCGAGGCGGGCTTCGGCGGCTTGCAGCGCTCCCTGCGCTTGCTCGACCTGAGCGTTGAGCTGCGTCCGGTCGAGCACCGCGATGAGGTCCCCAGCCCGCACCTGGCTGCCGACGTCCACCAGCAGCTGCTCGATGCGGCCCGTCGCCCGCGGCAGCACGTTCACGCTCGCCCGCGGCTCCACCGTCCCGGTGTAGCTGAGCGCCTCGCTAATGGCGCCCCGCTGCACCGTCTGGACCTGGACAGGGACCGCCGCCTGGGCCTGGCTGCTGGCGGGGGCTACCTGATGCCCGCAGCCCGCGAGCGCGAGCAGCGGGACCAGCAGGAGGACGCGCGCGCCCCCGCCCGTGTGGCGAGTGGCTCGTGGCGAGAGGGACCGCGCGGCCTTACGCATGTTGCACCTCGCCCTAAGTGTCTGGCGAGGCGAGTGTGCCGGTTGGGCTACGCCCAACCGGCACACTCGCCTGGAGCTTGCTTCGCGTCGCGGGAGAACGGCCCGGCCGCCGGGTGGGGGCGCCGCGCGGTGCCCCCCACCCGCAAGCAGCCTCCTACCGGCCGTGCCCGCCCCTGGCAAGTTCCGTACCAGCGCCGCGAGGAGCGCCCGACGATCAGAAAGCGTTCGGGCCGCCGCCCACGAAGGTGGGCCAGCTGCCGCAGCCGTCGACCACCGTGAGGGGCACCGTGGTGGCTTGCCCGACCGTCGCGTGGTGGACCGTGAAGGTCGTCAACTGGGTCTCTAGCGGCAGGGTGATGGTCCGGTTCCCCGAGAACTCAGGGGTTCCCGCTACGTCGATCAGCGCGTTGGTGGCCGCGCCGAACTGCAGTTGCTGCAGGCGCGCGTTGCCGCCCGCCGCCACGGTGACGCTGAGCTGGTTGGCCCCGGCCGGCTGGACCGTGACCCGCACCGCCGGCCGCGGGGAGCAGACCGCGGTGGGCGTGGGCGTGGCGGTCGGGGCCCCGACGACGGTCGGGGTCGCCGTCGCGCCCGGGTTGGTCGTCGGGGTTGGGGGCAGGACCGGCGTGTTCGTCGCGGTGGGCACGGGCGTTGGGGTGCTGGCGACGAAGCAGCACAGCGCCAGCCCGTGGCCCTCGCCGGCGGCCACCGCTGTGGCGCCGTTCAGGCCGCTCACCTGGACCCGGATGTCGCTCTCGCCCCCCGACGTGCCGGTGCCCAGCTCGCCAAATTCGTTTCGGCCCCACGACCAGACGGTGCCGTCGCCGCGAAGCGCCAGGCTAAAGGCATCGCCGGCCGCGACGGCCACCACGCCGGGGAGGGCGCTGACCGGCACCGGGGTGGTCCGGATGTCCCCCGACGTGCCGTTGCCCAGCTGGCCGGACTGGTTGGCGCCCCAGGCCCAGACGGTGCCGTCGCTTTTCAGGGCCAGGGCGTGAAAGTACCCCGCCGCGATGCCGACGATGCTGCTCAGGCCGCTCACCTGCACCGGGGTACTGCTATCCGTCGTCGAGCCGTTGCCCAGCTGGCCCGAGTCGTTGGCGCCCCACCCCCACACCGTCCCGTCGGTCCGCAAGGCCAGGATGTACTTCGACCCCGCCGCGATGGCCCGGACGCCCGTCAGGCTATTGGCTTGCACCGGAACCGTGCTGTAGGACAGGGTCGAGCCGGTGCCCAGCTCGTGGCGATCGTTGATCCCCCACGCCCAGACCGTGCCGCTGCTCGTCAGCGCCGCGCTAAACTGGGTGCCCGCCGCGACCGCCGTGACGCCGCTCAGCCCCATCACCTGCCCGGGGACGCTGCTCCCAGTGCTGGTGCCGCCATTGCCCAGCTGGCCATAGGTGTCGCCGCCCCAGGCCCAGGCCGTGCCGTCGCCCTTCACGGCCAGACTGTGGTCGAACCCCGCCGCGATGCCGACCGCCCCGCTCAGGTCGACCACCTGGCCGGGGGTGGGAATGCACGCGCAGCCGCCAGTGCTGGTCGTGCCGTTGCCCAGCTGGCCACTGCCATTGTTGCCCCAGGCCCAGACGGTGCCGTCGCTCCGCAGCGCCAGGGTGTGCCCGTTACCCCCCTCCAGCGCCGTGAGGTTGCTCAGGCCAGGGACCTGGCCGGGAGAGGGGTTGCACGAGGGGCACGAACCGACACCGGCAGTCGTGCCGTTGCCCAGCTGGCCGCTGAAATTGGTGCCCCAGGCGAAGGCGTTGAGCGACGTGCCCTGCGCCGCGACCCGCCGCAGGGCCGCCCCGCTCAGCTCGTCCACGGCCCCCGCCGGCGCCCCCCACGCCGCGCTGCCCGGGAACACGCCGATTCCCTGGGCCGCCAGCGCAAGGATGAGCCCGATGCCCGCCAGCGCCCCACCGAAACCGCCCCTAGCCCACCGCATGGATTCCCCTCCTCCTGTCCGGTCGGCCTGGCGCCGGCGGTCGTCGGCTGCGCCTGGACGCGCCCGCGGCACGGTCCGAGTCCGCCGCGCGCGGTTGCCCCTGGCAAGGCAACAGCGGCCGCGGGCGAGGACAGCCGGCGCGTCGCCCCCCTTCGACGAGCGCGGCGGGCGGCACACCCGCCAGGATGCCGACCGAAAATAGCGACCGGCAGCATAGCCGAGCCATCCCCTCGCGAACGATTCCAGCCCAGGGGCTCGCGCCGGATCGCGGGCGGGGCAAGCTCTCGCCCGCAGGCGCGGAGGCGGCCGGAGGCCGAAGGGGGCGCTAGCGCGATGCGCGGCCCACACGCTAGGAAGCGGCTGGCGCGTGTCCGGCGAGTAGCGGGGCCGGGGTTACGGTTCCACCGTGAAGGGAACGCGGTTCGACTCGCGGCCGTCGTCCTGCAGGTAGACATCGTAGCGGCCAGGATCGCGGTACAGCTCGGGGGGCACCGAGACGGTGAGGGGACAGCCCTTGTCGTCGGCAACGGCCAGCACCTGGCCGGCGAGCATGACGGCCGTGCCCGGTCGAGCGCCGGCGCAATCGACAAAGAGCCGCGAGGGGCCAAACGGCTCGTTATTGAAGCCCTGGCCAGCCCGCGTGCCCGTGGGCTGGACCCTGTTCATCTGCAGGCGACCGGGCGCCTCGGACCAATCGAACACCGTGAAATAGCCGGGGAACACCACCTGCTGGATTACGGCGTAATCGACCTCTTGCGCCCGCGCGACGCTTCGCGTCACCACGATCCGGGCCGCGCTCGCCTTGGTGGCCGGCCAGGCCGCGCCGACGACCACTTGCTCGTGAAGGTCCTGGCCCGCCCAGACTCGGTCCCAGCCATGCTCGGTCAACAGCCACACCTCCATAGCATCGATCGGCGCGACCAGCACATTGTGCACCTGGGACTGCAAAGCATTGACGACCTGGACATTCGTCAACTCGTAGCTGCCGGCGAATTGGAGTTCGACGAAGTGGGGCCCGCGGTTACGACGCGATAGCCAACTGGTGTGCGCCCACTCAGGTTGATACTCGACGACCCGTCTGGGATTCCCAATACCGCCGTTGTCGTTCTGGGTTGAGTCGGCCTCGACCCGCAGAATCTGAAGCGGCTTCAGCGTAGGGCGATCCATGGACGGGGGGAGCGCGACGCGATAGCCCGGAAAGTATATTTCGTCAGCCTCCGCTTGATCCTGTCGCTGGCCTTCCCGGACCGTGGTACGAAAGACGACACGAACGCCAGCCATCACAGCTCGTGACCAGCGCGCATGGACCACTGGCGATTTGCTCAGACTCTCGCCGTGGTAGAGAGGGAGCCAGGTGCCGTCGATCTGCCCGTATACGTCGAGCGAATCGGGGCGAATGGCCTGCGGGCGATTGGCGAGCACCAGCTCGTCCAGCTCGTACGGCTGGGCGAACGCGATCTCGAGCCAATGCGGCTCGGCGGCCCGCTCGGAGATCCAGTCGGTGATGCCATCCTGGCTGATGCCCCCGTCGAAGGCCCTGCCCGGGCCATACGTCCCGAGCGCGGTGGTCAGCGACGAATCCGCGGTCACGGACGCGACTTCAATCATCTTGGAGCGGTCCGGGAAGTGGATGCAGTCCTGGCCCGCGCAGTCGTAGAGGGCGACGCGGGCATCCATGTCGAGTAACTGGGCCGGGCTGATACCGGTGCCCGCCTCGTCGAAGTGGGCCTGGTCCACGACGCGCCCATACGGCGGCGTGAAGACCAGCGGCCGGGGCGCGAAATCGAGCATCTGCCCAAAGGCCGTTCGAGTCGGCAACACACCGGTCGCCGTTTGCTGCCAGGTGGGCCACGCGATGCCGGCCGCGATCGCGCACGGCAACACGTAGCGGCCGACGAGCGCCACCCGGCGCCACGTCACGGCCCCACGAACGAGCGGCACAGCCGCCCAAGCCGCCCGGGCGGCGACGTCCCCGAGCGTCGCGATGCCCACGGCGGCCACGAGCATCAGCACCGGCTGGAGGATCGCTTGCGTGTGGTACGGCACGACCCGGGCCGAGAACGTCATGCCGATGCCGAGTGCCAACGTGGCCACTAGGGCGACGGCGACCGGAACACGCACCCGCGTTCGCCACAGCGGTCGCGGGACCAGCAGCGCCAGCCCGCCGAGCACCGTGAAGCCCAAGAGTGCGGGGCCATCCTGCTTGAGATACTCGGCCCACCATTCCTGGGCCTTCTCGGCGTAGGTGACCTCGTGTCCGTAGACCTGCTCGGAGACGACGACGTTTGCCTGCGCCAGCGCCGCGTAGCTAGCGAGCATGTCGGGGAGGTGCAGGACGAGCCGGCCGACGAGGTCCACTACGAGTGCGGGGAGGACCAGGCCAACCGCGCAGGCGAGCCCGGCGCGAATGATCTTCGCCTTGTCGGGGCAGTAGACCAGCCAGGCGAGCCAGTAGGATGCGAGCAGCGGGCACACGAGATACAAGGCCGTGTAATGGGTGAGACAACCGATGGTGAGCAGCCCGCCGGCGAGGCTCATTCGCAGGAGCAGTCCGCGCGTGAGCGGAGCCTGGCGCCAATCCAAGCCGAGCAGCATAGCGATACCGGGCAGCGCGAAGAGCAGTCCGACCAGTCGAGAGTCTAGCTCCGTGCTCCAGAAGACGAACAGCGGGTTCACCGCCAGCAGCGCCGTGGCGAGAAGGGCGATGGTCTGGCGACGGGTGACCACGCGGACCAGGCAGGCGTACAGCAGGAGTATGAGCGCGTGCAGGACTACGTTGTAAGCCATTAGGCCGCGGTAGAGCGCGACGTCCTGAGGCGGATAATCCGGCAGTGTCAGGCCAGGTATGGCGAGCTGGAGCTTGAGCGGCAGATAGGAGAGCAAATAGAAGTAGAGGACGTTGACGTGGGCGCCGCTGAACGCGGCACGCCAATCGTACACGGTATCGAGGCCGGTGCGGAAGACGATCCAGTAGTCGTCCCGGAAGGCACCGTAGTAGTACCAGAGGTCGCGACTAATGGTGGCTAGCCACGCGGTGATGACGGCGATGATGGGAAGCCAGCCAAGCGCGCGGCGCGCTGCCGCCACGTTCAGGCGCGGCAGGATGGCCGTCGCTGGTGTCCTGGCGAACTGGTATAGCTCGGTCGCTCCCTTCATGAGCCCGGCGTCGCCGTCCCTGAGCAGCGCCGCCATCGCGGCCAGAGGGCGGCACCCGCCGCCCGCCACATGATCTTCATTACCCCCCTCTCGGCGCCTGCCAGGGCATCGCCCCCGATTGGCGCGCGCCCGCCCCCGGCGGCCGCCTCGGCGGTGCGGCCCTGGCCGCTGCCGCGAGACGTTCGCTCGCTGGCGACCGAATGCTACGATCTGCCGCGTCCGCCCCGCAACCGATTCGCGCGGCGCGTGCATGGGAGTCGGTCGCGCGTCGGCCGAGGCCGGAACGACCGACGCCGCTGCGTTGACGCGCGCGGCGGGCGCGCGTAGACTACCCCGGGCGCCGCGCGAGACGGGCGAAGCCCACGGCGCCCCGCCGACCCGGATCCGCCTCCGCCCCCTGCCGCTACATAACTTTCGACCGCTGGTGAGGAGCCGCCGACCGTGAAGCTGCGAGTCGCCTACATGATGAATCCCCGCCTCGCCCCGCTGCTGGATGGCACGGTCAAGGCCGAGGGCGTCGACCTGGAGTTCGAGCTGGGGCTCTCGTCGCACTGGTTCTATCACCACCTCACCCGCAACGATTTCGACGTCTTCGAGTACTCCATCTCCGATTACCTGATCGTTCGCGACCGGCCCGAGCTACGCCACCTCGAATGGACCGCCCTTCCCGTCTTCTTGCTGAAGGCGTATCCGTCCCTGCACACGCACGTCAACGTGAACGCGGGCATCAGCAGCATGCGGGACCTCAAGGGCAAGCGCTTCGGGCTGCCCGACTACGAGATGACGGCCGGGCTCTGGATGCGCGCCATGATCAAGGAGCTGTACGGCATCCGGCCGCAGGATATCGAGTGGTACGTCGGGCGGCCGCGCGGCATGGGCCGCAGCCTGGAGCTGGGGCTCGACAAGCACCCGCCGACCGGCGTCTCGCTGAGCTGGCTGCCCGAGCCGGGCGCGATGCAGCGCATGCTGGAGGCCGGCGAGATTGACGCCGCGTTCCCGGGGACCGACATCCTGCTGACGGCCGGCCCGACGGTACGCTGGCTCTTCGAGGCCGACGCGGGCCGCGGCTTCTTTCAGGAGTTCTACGCGAAGACCGGCTTCCTGCCCTGTAACCACACGATCGTGGTGCAGCGCCGCATCCTGGAGCGCGACCCCTGGGTGGCGATGGCGCTCTACGAGGCGTTCGAGCGTTCGAAGCAGGAGTCCTACCGCCGCGCGCGCGAGGCGCAGAGCGCCTATCTGCTCTTCCCGGGCGACGACTTCGCGCAGCAAGCGGCGGTCTTCGGCGCCGATCCGTATCCGTCGGGCCTCGCCGCCAACCGCGCGATGCTCACAATGGCGGGCCAGGAATCGTTCGAGGAGGGCCTGATCTCGCGGCCGCCCGACGTGGACAGCCTCTTCTGGGAGACGGTCCGGGGCACCTGACGCTCCGCGCGCTCCCTCCCATCCGGCAGCACACGCGGCACGTCGAGGAGGCGTCGTGGACGAGCCGAGCATCATCGGGGCCGCGCGGCCCCACGTCGAAGGCCCCGCCAAGGTGACGGGCGCCGAGCGCTACGCCGCGGACTACACGCCGCCGGGCACGCTCTGGGCGAAGGCGCTGCGCAGTCCCCTGCCCCACGCGCGCATCGTTAGCATCGACACACGGGCCGCCCTGGCGCTGCCGGGCGTGTACGCGGTCCTGACCGGCGCCGACCTGCCGCCCGATACGCGCGTCGGCCGGCAGATGCGTGACCTGCCGGTGCTGGCCGCCGAGCGCGTCCGCTTCGTGGGCGACAAGGTGGCGGCCGTCGCCGCCGTGGACCCGGACGTCGCCGAGGAGGCGCTCACCCGCATCGAGGTGGAGTACGAGGCGCTCCCCGCGGTCTTCGATCCGCTCGCGGCCATCGGCCCCGACGCGCCGCTGGTCCACGACCCGGCCACCGTCCGCGCCTGGGCCGTCCCCCACCAGACAGTGCCCGAGCTGCCGAACACCTGCGCCTACGAGACCTGGCGGCGCGGCGACGTGGCGGCCGGGTTCGCGGCCGCCGACGTGGTGCTGGAGGAGACGTACCGCTGGCCGACCCAGCACCAGGTCTACCTCGAGCCACACGCCTGTCTCGTCCAGCTCGCCGCCGACGGCCGCGTGCTCGTCTGGGCGTCGAACAAGGCGCCCTACCTGCTGCGCGGCTACCTGGCGGCCTGCCTGGGCCTGCCCGAGGAGCGCTTCGTCGTCCACGCGCTGCCGGTCGGCGGCGACTTCGGCGGCAAGGGCTCGGCCATGGACGTGCCCCTGGCCTACTTCCTCGCCCAGCGGACCGGGCGCCCCGTCAAGATGGTAATGACCTACACCGAGGAGCTGCTGGCGGGCAACCCGCGCCACGGCGCGGCCATCACCGTGAAGCTGGGCGCCACCCGCGACGGCCGGCTCACCGCCTGCCAGACGCGCATCCTGTACAACAGCGGCGCCTACGCGGCGTTCAAGCCCACCGACAACCTGATGCTGCGCGGGGCCGAGAAGGGCGCTGGGTCCTACGCCCTCCCCCACGTGCAGATCGACGCCTACATGGTCTACACGAACACCGTGCCCGCCGGACACATGCGCGCGCCCGGCATGCTCCAGGCGGTGTTCGGCATCGAGTCGCTCGTCGACGCCATGTGCCGGCGGCTCGGGATGGACCCGTTCGCCTTCCGGCGGCTGAACGTGGTGGGCGAGGGCGAGCTGTCGCCGGCGGGCGAGCGCTACCGCGAGGTGCGGGCGCTGGAGACGCTGGCCGCGGCGGAGGAAGCCTCGGGCTGGCGGCGCCCGAAGGCCGGCCCCTACGTGGGCCGGGGACTTGCGCTCACGAACAAGCACCCCCGCGGCGGCGGCCAGCACGCGCGGCTCGAGGTCGCGGCCGACGGCGCGGTGACGCTGGTGGTCGCCACGCCCGAGACGGGCACCGGCCTGCACACCGTGCTGCGCCAGATCGTCGCGGCCGAGCTGGGCCTCGCGGAGGACGCGATCGCCGTGCGGCTGGCCGACACGAGCGACTTCCCCTACGACGCCGGAGTGGGCGGCAGCCGCCTCACCCAGATGCTCGGCGCCGCCTGCCAGAGCTGCGCCCGGGCCGCCCGTGCGGCGGTGCTGCCCGTCGGCGTGGCCGTCGGCCCCGGCGGCATCGCGGCGCCACCCACTCCGGGGGCCGCGGGCTGGGCCGCGGCCGCGGCGCGGGCCGTCGCCGCGCACGGCGCTCCCCTCGTGTTCGACGCGGACTACCTGGCAGCGCCGTTCAATGGCCTCACGGCCTTCCACGCCCACGTGGCGGAGGTCGCGGTGGACCCCGAGACCGGCCAGGTCACCGTGCAGCGCCTGACCGCGGCCGCGGACGTGGGCCGCGTGCTGAACCCCCTGACGCACCAGGGGCAGATCGACGGCAATCTGGCCCAGGCGTTCAGCGCCACACTCATGGAAGAGCTAGACGTGACAGCCGGCGCGCCCACCACCCTGCACCTGGGCGACTACAAGGTCGCCACGATGGCCGATCTACCGCCGCTCGTCACGGCGCTGGTCGAATCGCCGACCGGCCCCGGCCCCTACCACGCGAAGTCGGTCGGGGAGGGGCCGAACGCGCCCACCGCGGCGGCCATCGCCAACGCCGTCTACGACGCCTGCGGCGTACGCATCACCGACCTGCCGATCACCGCCGACAAAGTCTGGCGCGCGCTCCAGTCCCGCGAGCCGCGAGCCACCTCTGGACAGTGAGGCCGAGTCTATGGCATAGTTCGCTGGCTCTGCCTGGGGTATGGTATGCGCGGCTGCTTCTGGTTGGTTCTGCTCGCCCTGTTCGTCAGTCTAGGGCTTGTCGCGGATTCGCTCTGGACGGATACGACGACTGCGCGCGCTGGTGAGCTTATCGGCGTGGCGGACGATATCGACCGGGACGACCCAACCGCCGCGAATTCTTCCGAGCCCGCTGCCATATCATCTGCGGACCTCCTCTCTCCGGTTGGTCCGCTAGCCCCGGGAGACGTCCCCAGACTCTCTCGCGCGCCGAGCTTTCCTGAGGCTGCTCCTACTCGGCAGCCGATTCATAGCACCCAGTCCCTGCTTGCAGGCGGGCGCCAACCACAAGCCTCCCCCAGCCGCTCCGCCACCGCCACCCCCCTGCGCTGCTAGTCCAGTTCACCTCCCAGCAGCCAACTCGCCTACTACCTGTGCTGTGCTGGTGCTCGTCCTTGTACTCGGAGCACCACCCAGGCTACCAGTATGAGGTGAACGAATGTCATCCTACGTTCCCCGTGCTCCTCGCGCCACGCGCAACGATCACTCCCGGCCGCATGCAGTGACGGCCACGGCTCACCGCAGCCAGTCACCAATCCGCGTGGTCATCGTCGACGATGATCGTCTGTTGCTAGAACTGATGCAGGCCCGACTGGTGTGCGTTGCTGACGTCGAAGTGGTCGGCACCGCCGAGGACGGCGCCGCCGCACTAGCTGTCATGCAGCAGTGCCGACCAGATGTCCTTATCCTTGACCTGTGCTTGCCAGGAATGGATGGTGTCGAAGTCGCTCGGCGGGTGCTTGCATCCTTCCCCCAAGTAGCGATCCTCGTCGTGACTGCCTTCGGCCACTTCTGGGACTATCGTGCCCTCCTACGGATCGGTGTACATGGCTATCTCTCCAAGACCGCCTCTACAAACGACCTCCTTCTGGCCCTGAATAGCGTGGCCCAGGGACAGAGAATTATGCCGGGAGTACACCCCCTACCACACAAGGAGCGCGAGACGATTAGCCTAACGATCCGAGAGCTCGACGTGCTGAAACTCCTAGCTGCTGGCCAGCGCAACGCGGAGATTGCTGATACTCTCTGCATCGCAATCAAGACCGTAGAGGACCACATAAGACACCTGTTCGCTAAACTTGAAGCACGCTCACGTACAGAGGTTGTCCTTAAGGCCCAGCAACAAGGCTTGCCACTGCATATGCCACGAAGCATGCCCAACACACCATAGTCTTGCCGGCGCGCCCCGGGCGCTCTCCGCGGTTGGTATAGGTCGCTCGGACGACGTTCTCCTCGGTGAAGCCCCGCCTCCACCACGCCGGCAATCCAAGTCAGGGTTTACCTTGGATCACAACCAGGGGTTTCCACGATTGTGCGTGCCAGCCACTGGTTGTAGAGTGACGTAGCAGGATGCCGTTAAGATGGGCCTAACCAAATGCTGGGGGAGATCCTGTGCTTAGACTAGGTCTTCCGGACGAGACGGTCCGGCGTGTATGTTCCTGCCTATCAAGTGGCTAGCCCCGTTGGTTGTCATTTTGAGCAAGCAACTTCAGCTCCCAGTTGGGGTGGGCGCCATTCACCTCGGCATCCTAAAAGGTGTGATATCGCTATTGCGGACGGCCGGTTCCACTGGTCGAGTAGCGGCACAGTGCTTGGACCGCCGTGCGCCCGTGGCCAGTTGATGTAACCCACATCCTGCTTCCTAGTCCAAAGGGTCCGTGGTTACCTGCTTAGCTCGCGTCCTGCTCCTCCCGTTCTCTTGCATAGCTAGCAGCCTGATCAGCGATAGGAGAGTACACGATGGTGTCCAAGTCTACCGTTCTCTCACTAGTTGCCCTACTTCTACTAAGTGGCGTTGGGACCATTGCTGTAGTGGACGCGCAAACGTTCGCTCACGGGCAGCACTATACTGGCCCTCTGATGAATGGTGCTACTGGGCAATGGGCGGACAAGGCTACGTCCGATGCTCCCATCGGGAATTACCCCGGACTCTGGGCTGCAGCGCCGAACGGACTAACTGATGGGGCCACTAAGCACGTCGAATCAGGTCCCCTTAAGATATGCCAGAACCCGGACGGCAGCCCGGGACCCTGTGGGTTCTATCCGTATGCTACGTTTAGGCTACCGGGTGTGCCGACGCAGTTCCGTGCGGATTGGAGCAAACCTCTCGCGCTGGGCGGCTACTACACCTTCCAGACAGTCAATACCGGGTACTACTCGAACCAATGGTGGCCGATGGTGTACTACGGTGGAGCATTCTATAATCTGGCCGCCCTATGGGGTTATTATGCGATAGATATGGGGCAGCCAGACTTCCAATACGTATCATCTGGTGGCGACAGCGTATGCACTGGCTGCCCCATGGGATATCAATTCCAGCAGAACCACCAGTTCAGGAGAGGGCAAGATTTCGGAACCTACACGTGGACACCATGGTGCAAAACCTATGACAACATCCAACCAGCTGGTTACGCCGTCCTGTACCCCGCTGTGCCATACTGCTACTCGGGAAACGGCTGGTACGCCTACAACTAGGCCACCCGTTCTGTGGGGACTAGAAAGGAGACGATATGCGTCGACATGTGCGGTTCTTCTTAGGTGCTGGCGCCTTGCTCAGTGCAATAACCTTCCTTAGCTACACGCAAGCACAGGTCCTACCAGGATCCAGACCGACCCAAGGCACCAACGCTGCCCCGCTCGGCTTTCACGATATATCGCCGGAGGAGAAAGTGCGGAGGGCGAGCACTGCGCCGAGCCAGGTAGCACAGTGGGCCCTTCGGGACGTGGGCAAGATCTACGGCGTAGCGAGCGGCACACCGCAAGTAGTCCTCTCTCGCCACGTTCGTGCATCGGAGCTCCCCACACTCGGCATCCCATTCGGTGCCGTTGTTGATGAGTCTCCTCCGTTGACTCTCGTGATTCTGCGCGGCGACTTCGATATGCACAAGGGACTGTTCGGGAGCCAGTATCACGGCAACTCGTCGCCTGAGCAGGCTAAGCTCACGCACGTCGCCCTGGTGTATGATCTCTGGGCCGGACTGCCTACTGCTGGGTACGGGTCTATCCACGGTGGGATGTTCAGACGGGCATTGAATGATCCGAGCTTGCCAAGCGATCCTCCAACTCATCCGCAGCCGACAGCGAGCCCTCAGGATCGTATCATCGCTAACCCATCGATACCCCCTGGCCTGACCCCGGTGTCCGGTGCGCCTGCGACCTTACCGCCCACGCCGAACACGCTAAGCGTCACGCCGACGCCAGCCAACACCAATAATCGCGCTCGGTAGCGCTGCGCCATGATCCCGAACTAGCCACCCTGCAGGGCGGCTAGTTCCTTATCATCTTCGCGTGGACAACAGTAGACGGGAGAGATCCAAACGACGGGAGACGTGACGGATGGTTATTGAGGCGATACTTGCATTGAGTATCCTGAGCCTGTCGCCATCGACGCTGCAGGGTAGCCCGACCCCTCCGGTTTCGCCCTCCCCCGCGGTCACTGCCGAGCGCGCCGAACAGATCGCCCGTGCAAATATGCCCGCGGTCATCGGTGCGGACGCGGTCAGGCGTTCCGATGTCGAAGTGCGGCCCGCGCCTGGCGGCTGGATAGTGATCTTTCACGATGCACGCGCATCTTGTGCCGAGGGCTATTGGTGGCCGGGCGCCTGCACGCATGTCGCGTTCGGTACGCCTGCTAGCTTTGAAGTGTACCGGGACGTCTATACCTGCGTGAATGGCGATGGGATGCTGTATGGGTTTTCGGCAAGCTTTCAACCGGTGGGGCCGGGAGAGGAGCAACGTTGTGGACGGCCGCCGGCGAGCCCGATAAGTCCTCCACCAGGTCCCCCGGGTGTGACTCCGGTCTCCGGCGCGCCCGCGACCTTGCCACCCACACCGCCAGTACGTCCCAGCGCCGCGACGCCAGTGCCCCCTGGGAATGCTCAGCGCATTGCTGGAGAGCAGCCGACGCTATCGCCCTTGGATGTTCCAGTAGTTCCCGAGGCTGCCACCCTATTCCTAGCGCTCGGCGGGCTCTTCGTAGTCGCTGGACTTCGCTGGTGGCGGCCCTAGCGCTGTAGCCGCACTCGTAGGCGAAGCAGCCTATTGCACCAGAACCGGACGGGGCGCCGGCGGTGACTCGCGCGCAGCCCCTTAACCGCGCGGCGCGAAGAGCGGCTGTAACGCTAGGTGGCGAGCCGCCGCCGGGTGAAGCGCCGGGCCGGCCAACGCCCCCCGCCGTCACTGCTGGTAGAGCTGGTCGGTCCACTGTTGGAGCGCGTCCACGTAGCTGTTGTCGTAGAAGTCGGTGGCCTTCGCGCTCTTGGCGTTGGGCGCCTGCGACTCGTCCAGCACTGCCTGGATCACCTCTTCGGAGACGCGCGGGAAGCGCGGCAGGGCGCCGACCACGTTGTCGTACGCCTCCTCCTGGAAGCGCGGATCGTCAGTCTTCGTGTACTTGCCGATCGCCTGCATCGCGCTCGGCTTGTCCTCCCGCGTGAGCTTCAGCCCCTCGATGTACCCTTTCAGGAACCGCCGCACCGTGTCCGGGTTCTCGCGGGCGTAGCGCGCCGAGGTCGTGATCGCGTCGTGGATGAACGGGATGTGCAGGTCGCCCAGGTTCACGATCTCCTTGAAGCCCAGCTCGCGTGCCCGCAACGTGGTCGGCGCCGAGAGCAGCGCGGCGTCGGCGAGGTGCTGCTGCATCGCGGCCAGGATCGAGCCGACCTCGCCGAAATGAGCGATCGTCACGTCCCGGTCGGGGACCAGGCCGATGCGCTTGAGCAACAGGTACGTCGCCTGGTCGCCGGTGGCCGCCGGCCGCGTGCTGCCGAGCGTCTTCCCGCGCAGGTCCTGCAGCGAGTTGATCGACGGGTCGCCGTACAGGCTGAAGAGGAGGATCGGCAGCAGGTCCGCGATGACGACCAGATCGCTCCCGGCCAGGTGCGCCTCGATCACCGACGGCCCGACGCCCGCGAAGGCGATGTCGCCCGCCTGCAAGCCCTGCGTGACCGTGGTGGCGCTGCCCACGTAGGTCAGGTCCACGTCGAGCCCGTACTTCGCGAACAGGCCCGCGTCCGTCGCCAGGTACAGGGGCGCGAAGGCGTTCGCGTAGGAGCTATAGGCCACGGTGGTGTGCTGCAGCGAGGCGTTCTGCGTGTCCGGGTCCACGCCCGCCGCCCCGCCACTCGCCGCCGCCCCGCCACTTGCCGCCGCCCCGCCATTCGCCGGCGCCGCACCGCTGCTCGCGCGCGTGGCCGGCGAGCTGCTCGCCCCGCCGCCGGCTGACGGCTGCGCCGCCCCGCCGCAGCCCGCGATCACGAGACCAAAGCTAACCAGGACTGCGAGCAGGGCTGGCATCTGCCGGCGTGGACCGCTTCCCCACCATCTCACTGGACCGTTCCTCCTGTGTTCGTGACCGCTCGCGCGGCGCGGCGAGTCGACGTAATATTCTCACTTGTCGCGGGCTAGCGGGCCGGCGCGGCCGGGGCAGCGACGGCGGCGCGCGCCTGCTGGGCATAGCTGCGGTCGATCCAGCTCTCCTCGGGCGGCAGCGGCGGCAGGTCTTCGAGGTCGCGCAGGATGCGAATGACGTTGCCGACCGGCGCGTCGCGCACGTCGGTGGAGTCGATGGCGCCGGGGTTCTGGACCACGTAGTAGTCGTAGATCTGCTCCGCCACCTCGCGCGGGCTGTGCGCCTGGTCCGCCACGAGGTCGATCAGGGCCTCGCGGTGCTCGGGCGCCTTCGCCCACTGTTGCGCGCGGCCCAGCGCCGTCAGGAAGCCAACCAGCGCCTGGCGGTTGTCGGCGCTGTTCAGCCAGTCCGCGCGCACCCACCAGCTGTCGAGCGAGTACTCGGGCACCAGGTCCGCGAAGGCGGCCAGGATGCGGTAGCCGTCGAGCCGCGCCCGGAAGTTCACTGGATCGGTGAGGATCGACGCCGCGACCCCGCCGGACTGGAGCGCGGCGTACCGCTGCGGGTTGCCCCCGGCCTGGACCAGCTCGTAATCGTCGTCGCCCAGCCCGTGGGCCTTCAGCATGTAGCGCACGATCGTGCCGCTCCCCGCGTGCAGGCTGGAGGCGCCCACCTTCTGCCCGCGCAGCCCGTCCACGCTCGTAATCTCGGGGCGCGACACCAGCTCGTAGGGCGTGGTGATGTTGTAGTCGCCGACCAGCTTCAGCGCCGCGCCCTTGCTGAGGGCGATGAGCGCCGCGTCGGTGGAGGCGTTGAGGACGTCCAGGCTGCCGCCGAGCAGGGCGGGGATCGCCTGGTTGGTGTCGAGCGTCGTCCACTCGACGGTCAGGCCGGCGTCGTGAAGCAGGCCCTCCTGCTGCGCCACCCACATCGGGTAGAAGAAGCCGGCCAGGCCCTGCACTGCCACTTGCAGCGTTCGTGGCGCCGGGGCGGCGGGCGGCGCTGGGACCTGCGGCGTGGGCGCGGCCGTGGCGGGCGCCGGTGGGGCGGCCGACGGGGCGGCGCAGGCGCCCAGCAACAGAGCGACGACAGCGCCGGCGGGCAGCCACGCCGGCAGGCGCGGGATGGTAGTCATGGCTCCTCCGGGGGGCAGCCGGCGCCGTCCGAGGCGGACCGGGGCATTGCTAGCCGCATCATAGCGCAAGCGCGCACTGGACGCTTTTTCCGGTTTGCCACTATCCTACTTTGGAACGGCCAACGTTCGAGATCCCATCCGACGCCGGCGTCCCCCTCGTCCTCCCCCTCTCCGAAGGGAGAGGGGGGCAGGGGGGGGAGGGCCGGTCCCTCCCCCTCTCCCCCTGGGAGAGGGCCGGGGTGAGGGCCCGCCCCGATGGCCGAACCGCCGGGCCGGATTCGGTGTGAGGCGAGCAGGACGCCAGGCCCCGTGCGGCGAGAATCGCGGCCCAGGCGGGCCGGGGAGCGGTGGAGAGACGATGTCCGAGTCGATGGCAGCGCTGGGCGACGCCGGAATCGAGGTGTTCGCGTACAAACTCGGCGCCTTCCGCACCACGCTCAGCGAGCGCGAGCGGCAGATGCTCGACACGATGCTGCTCGCGGCGAGCGGTGGCGCGGCCGACGATGTCGAGGGCTACGGCTTGACGCCGCTCTCGGCCCGTCACCTCGCGCTCGCCGCGATGATGGCGCTCGGCCTCGGCGCGGCCACGCTCAGCCCCCTCGCCGCCAGCGCGGCCCAGGCCGCGCCGCTCGACCAGCAGTCATTGAACGTCAGCACGGGGGGTAGCCTGGGCTTCACGCTGGTCGACACGCCTATCCAGGAGCAGCTCCAGCGCCACGGCGTGGGCGCCGAGCGCGACCTGGTCTGGAGCGCCCAGTTCACGTCGCGCTGGGAGCTGAACCCGGGCCAGCTCGACCGCTGGAGCGCGCAGGCCGTCGGTCTGATCGCCGACCAGCTTGGCAGCGACGTGCGCCTCGCCGGCTACGAGCGGCTGGACGCCAGCGACGTGGGCGAGCAGCAGGTCGCGTACCGCTATCAGCTCGTCTCGGCCAGCGGGCAGCCACTCGGCGAGGCGACCATCGTGGTGTTCGCCCGCGGCAACCGCGTCGGCATGACCGGCACCGGCGCGATCGGCACGCGCGCCCCCGTGGACGCGGCGACCCTCGCGCGCGTCCTCGATACCAGTCCCAACCGTGGCTAACCGCTGGCCCCTCGCCAGCCCCTTCTCGCTTCCAGTGGTTTTCGGCCGGCGCCAGGCTGCGGTGCAGCCCTACGTGCCGATGATCCAGCGCGGGCAGACAGAACGTGGTTGCACCCAACGAGCACCGCGGCTGGCATTTGCCGCGCACCATAGAATAAGGTCAACATCCGCCAGCCAAAACGGGAGGGACCATGCCACCCGATCCAGCCCCGTTCCAGCCCGAACCGCGGTGGACGGTGGGCAGCCTGTATGGCCTGCCCGAGGGCGCCGTGCCGACCGGTCCCCCGGGCGCCCCGGCGGCGGAGCCTGCGGGGATTCCGCCAGGAAGACAAAATGAGCGCGGGGCGGTGCGCGCCGGCCAGCCCGCCGACACGGTGACCCAGGGCACCGATAGCGCCGGCGTCGACCGGGTCGACGACAACTCCGGATCGGCAACGTCGAGTGGAAGGACGCACCCGGCCATGGCTAGTGGTACTCGGGGTAGGGTGCCCATCGAGCCGCAGAGCGTCGACGCCCCGCTGTCGCGCGCCGCCGTCTTCCTGGTGGTGACCATTGCGCCGGGGGACGAGGCGCTGGCGCGCGCCCGAGCAGTCATTGCGGACATCGGCAGTCTGGTTCGCGCCGTCGGTTTTCGCCACCTCGACGGCCATCTCTCCTGCAACGTCGGCATCGGCAGCAACGCCTGGGACCGGCTCGGCCAGGCGAAACGCCCAGCCCAGCTACGCGAGTTCTCGGAGGTGCGTGGGGCCGCCCACACCGCCGTGGCGACGCCGGGAGACCTGCTCTTCCACATCCGCGCCGAGCGCAGCGACATGTGCTTCGAGCTGGAAAGACTCCTCCTCAACGCGCTCGGCAGCTCCATCACCGTCGTAGACGAGGTGCAGGGGTTCCGTTATTTCGACGACCGCGACCTCCTGGGGTTCGTGGATGGTACGGCGAACCCGACGGGCAACGCCCTTTATCAAGCCGCCCTGATCGGCGACGAGGACCCGGATTTCGCCGGGGGCACCTACGTCGTCGTGCAGAAGTACCTGCACAATCTCACCGCCTGGGGCGCCCTCTCCGTCGAGGAGCAGGAGCATATCATCGGTCGCACCAAGCTTGACGACGTCGAGCTCGCCGACGCGGGTGGGCGGAAGTCGCACCGGAGCCTGACTACCATCGTTGATGCGCAGGGGATCGAGCACGACATCCTGCGCGACAACATGCCTTTCGGCCGCCCTGGGCAGGCCGAGTTCGGCACCTATTTCATCGGCTACTCCCGTGACCTCTCGCTCATTGAGCACATGATCCGCAATATGTTCGTCGGCGATCCCATCGGCGAGTATGATCGCATCCTCGACTTCTCCACCGCCGTCACCGGCACGTCGTTCTTCCTACCATCGCATGACCTGCTCAAAAGCCTCGGCGCCTGACAGGCGATCACCCGTCCGGTTCGGCAATGGCTGATAGCGGATGGCATTCCGCGTCCGCGTAGCCCGCATAGTACGGAAGCCGCCGTGAGGATGCCGCACTACAAGATCTTGCGCAACGCCGAACCTTTGTGCGCGGCGATGTGATCGGTCTTGTCGCTCTTGATTTCATATTGTGGGTCATCGGGCGTGGCGTGATGGGTGTAGCCCTTGTAGTCGAAATCGTGAGTGTGCACCTTGATGATACGTCCGGAGACGCGGCCAGCCTCGGAGTTCCAGCTCACGTGGTCGCCAACCTTGAAGCGTGCCGTCATGTTCGCATCCTCGCCGCGGTCACGAAGGAGTCCTTCTTCACAGGATCATCCTGATCTGCATTATAATACGGTCAGCTATCACGCCAAACAGTCGGTCGCCCGCGCTCGCCAGCCAGCAGGGGCCACGACCGTCAGGAGCGAGTCAACCATAGCCTCACGAGTTGCGGACAGCGAGACGCCGGCACGCTCGGTCAGCCGCAGCGCCGCCCGCCGGGACTGGGCCAACGCAAGTGTCTACACCGTCGGCCATTCAACCCGGACGCAAGCAGAGTTGACCGCCTTGCTCCGCCACTACGGGGTTGCCACCCTGGTCGACGTCCGCGCCATCCCGCGATCGCACCACAACCCGCAGTTCAACCTGGAGGAGCTGGCCAGGGCGCTGCCTGAGGCGGGCATTGCCTACGCCCACCTGCCGCGTCTCGGGGGACTGCGGCGAGGAATCGGCGCCGCATCGGCCAACGACGGGTGGCGCAACGCCAGCTTCCGAGCCTATGCCGACTATATGCAGACCGCTGATTTCGCGCACGGCCTCGAGGAGGTACGCTCGCTCACCAACGCCGGCCCGGTCGCGATCATGTGCGCGGAGGCCGTGCCGTGGCGCTGTCATCGCTCCCTGATCGCCGACGCCCTCACGATCCGCGGCGTGGAGGTGCGCGAGATCCGGAGCCTGACCCGAACCGAGGCGCACAAGCTGACGCCCTTCGCCCGCGTCGATGGCCTCCGCATCACCTATCCCGCCGTCGACGCGGCGGCGACCGAGGAGCAGCGTTCGATCGGATGAGCTCGCTATGCCGCTAGCTAAGCGGCCGGCCACTCATCGCCGGCCGCGGTACTCGGTAAAGTAGTACAGCATGCCCGCGAACACGTTGAGCACGATGAACATCAGCGTCCAGGTCGACTTGGACTCGCTAGTCAGATAGTCGTTCTTGGTCATGTCCGAGAACATCGACACCCAGAACACCAGCAATGGCACAATCGCCAGCAGTATCAATATGGCGATCAAGAGCTGGGTCATGCCACCTCCGCGGCAGGCGAAGCAGCGGGCCGCAGGATAGGCGGCCGGCTAGCAGCAGCATACCACCGGGGCCGGACGCCGCTCGGGCGCGCGTCAGCAGATGCGCGGGAGCTGCTCGCCGGCGGGCACGTCCACGATGCGGCTGCCGCCCACACAGGTGCGCAGGTACACTACGCCGGCTGGCTCGGCCACGACCGCGCCGATGACGGCCGCCTGGGCGCCGAGCGGGTGGGCGCGCATCGCCGCCAGCGCCGCCGCCGCGTCCGCCGCCGGCACGATGGCGATCAGCTTGCCCTCGTTCGCAACGTAGAGCGGGTCGAGGCCCAGGATCTCGCACAGCCCCTCGACCTCCGGCTGGAGCGGCAGGCTCTCCTCCTCCAGCACGATGCCGACGCCCGCGCGCTGGGCGATCTCGTTCAGCGTGCTCGCCAGCCCGCCGCGCGTCGGGTCGCGCAGCACGTGAACGTCGGGCGCGGCGGCGAGCATCGCCTGGACAAGCCCGTGCAGCGCGGCGGTGTCGCTCGCCAGCTCCACGTCGAAGTCCAGTCCTTCGCGCCGCGCCATGATCGCCATGCCGTGCTGCGCGATCTGGCCCGAGACGAGCACTTGGTCGCCCGGCCGCGCGCGGTCGGCCGAAATTGTCACGCCCGCCGGCACGACGCCCACGCCGGTCGTCGTGATGAAGATGCCGTCGCCGTGGCCCCGCTCCACCACCTTCGTGTCGCCGGTGACGATCGCCACGCCGGCCCGCGCCGCCGCCTCCTGCATCGACGCGACGACGCGCTTCAGGTCGTCGATGGCGAACCCCTCCTCCAGAATGAACGCGCACGCCAGGTAGAGCGGCGTGGCGCCGCTCATCGCGAGGTCGTTCAGCGTGCCGTTCACCGCCAGGTGCCCGATGTCCCCGCCGGGGAAGAACAGCGGCGAGACGACGAACGAGTCGGTAGTGAAGGCCAGGTGGGCGCCGCCGACCTCGAACACCGCCTGGTCGTCCAGCTTTTCCAGCAGCGGGTTGCGGAAGGCCGGCAGGAAGATCTGCTGCACCAGGTCGGCGGTCAGCTTGCCGCCGCTGCCGTGGCCGAGCGTGATCTTGCCAGGCTCCGTGGCCGGCACGGGACAGGCCAGTTGCAGCAAGTCCACGTCCTCGAGCGTGCCGGGGCTCTGGCCGTTAGCCGACCGGGGCGGGCTGTCGCTGTCCCACATGGAGCCTCCCGTACTTGTAGTAGGCGGCGCAGGCGCCCTCCGGCGAGACCATGCAGGCGCCGACGGGCGTTTGCGGCGTGCAGACCGTCCCGATAATGCGGCAGTCCCACGGCTTCTTGGCGCCGCGCACGATGTCGCCGCACTCGCAGGCCTTCGGGTCCGCCACCTCGCTGGTCACCTCCAGGTCGGGGTACAGCGCCTCGGCGTCCCAGTCCGCGTACTTCGGGCGCACGCGCAGCCCGCTCGTCGGCACGGTGCCCATGCCGCGCCAGCGCGCGTGGCACGGCTCGAACACCTCGCCCAGCGCTCGCAGCGCGACGGGATTGCCCTCCGGCTTCACCACGCGCGTGTACTGGATCTCCACCTCGGCGCGGCCCTCGCGCAGCTGGCGCGCGAGCATCAAGATAGATTGCAGCACGTCGAGCGGCTCGAAGCCGGCCACCACCAGCGGCTTGCCGTAGCGCTCGGCGACGAACGCGTAGGGTCGCGTGCCGATGATCGTGCTCACGTGCCCCGGGCCGAGGAAGCCGTCGAGCTTCACGTCCCGCGAGTCGAGGATCGCCTTCAGCATCGGCGGCAGCAGCACGTGGTTGGACAGGATGGCGAAGTTCGTGAGGCCCTGCGCCTTCGCCTTCAGCACCGCCATCGCGGCCGACGGCGCGGTCGTCTCGAAGCCGATGGCGAAGAAGATGACCCGCTTGTCCGGCTGTTGCTCGGCCAGCCGGATGGCGTCGAGCGGCGAGTAGACCATTCGCACGTCGGCGCCGCGCCCCTTCTCCAGCATCAGGCTGGACGCCGAGCCGGGCACGCGCAGCATGTCGCCGTAGCTCGCCACGATCACGTTGGGCTGTCGCGCGATCAGGATCGCCTTGTCCACCTTGTCCCGCGGCGTGACGCAGACGGGGCAGCCCGGCCCGTGGATCAGGTCGATGGTGGGCGGGAGGATGCTGGGCAGGCCGAACTTGAAGATGGCGTGTGTGTGCCCGCCACACACCTCCATCAGGTTCATCGGCACGGTGGCCAGGCGCGCGATCTCGGCGGCCAGCGCCTTGGCCACGTCGCCGCGCCGAAACTCCGAGACGTATTTCATACGATCGCCCTCACCCTGCGACGCGGAATACTGCGAGCGTCGCTCCTCTCCCAGGGGGAGAGGGAGCACCGCGCGCCCTCACCCCAGCCCTCTCCCAGGGGGAGAGGGAGCAAGACGTGCCCTCACCCCGAACTGCTCTCAGCGGGAGAGGAGTACCACGCGCCCTCACTTCGGCCCGCCCGGAGCAGATGCAGCACGCGCACTTACCCCACTCCGCTCTCAGTGGGAGCCGGGGCATAGTCGTCGGCCAGGGACGCTTGCTCCTCGGCCTGGACCATCTCGTCGAACAGCGCTAGCAGGCTCGCGGCCTCGGCCTCGTCGATCTTCTGCAGCGCGAAGCCGACGTGCAGCAGCACGTAGTCACCCGCCTGCACGCCCTCGACCAGGTCGATCGAGACGCGCTTGCTGGTGCCGCCCACGTCGACCGTCGCCCACTGGGCATCGTGGACCGCGACCACGCGGGCCGGAACCGATAGACACATGCGGCCCTCCTCGGGCGCGGCGCCGGGCGCCGCTACGACTGGAACAGGAACGGGTACAGCTCGGCGAGCGCCGGATCGACCGGCTCGGGCGCGGCCGGCGGCGCGGCCGCTACCGCCGCCCCCTCGACCGGCCGCCGCGCCGCCGGCTCGTAGTGCAGCAGCGTGTGTACCATGTCCCACAGGATGTGGTAGAGCGTCAGGTGGCACTCCTGGATGCGCAGGATGTTGTGTGACGGCACGGCGAAGGCGTAGTCCGCCAGCGCCGCGCAGCGCCCGCCGCCCTTGCCCGTGAGCGCCACGGTCAGCAGGTCGCGCCCCTTGGCCGCCTCGATAGCCTTCACGACGTTGGGCGAGTCGCCGCTGGTGGACAGCCCGATCAGCACGTCGCCCGGCTGCGCGTAGACATCCACCTGGCGCACGAAGATCTCCGAGTAGTCGAAGTCGTTGGCCAGCGAGGTGAGGAGCGCCACGTCGGCGTTCAGCGCCAGCGCGGGGAGCGGCGGCCGCTCCTTGATGACCGGGTTGGCGAACTCGACGGCGATGTGCAGGGCGTCGCTGGCGCTGCCGCCGTTGCCGCAGCTCAGGATCTTGCCGCCGCCCACCAGCCGCGCCGTCAGGTCGCGCGCGCAGGCCGCCACCTGGGCGGCGTGGTCCTTGAAGAACTTCTGCTTGATGAAGGCGCTCTCGCTCGCCCACTCCAACACCAGGTCGTGCAGCTCAGACATCGTCGTCGGCTCCTCTCACGGCGTGCGCCACGACCGCCTGGCCCAGCGCCAGCCCGCCGTCGTTCGTGGGCACCTGGCGGTGGAAGCGCACGTCCAGGTCGGCGGCGCGCAGGCGGGCCAGCGTCTCGCGCAAGAGCAGCGTGTTCTGAAACACGCCGCCCGAGAGCGCGACCTGGCGCCGGCCCGTCGCGGCGGCCAGGCGCGCGCACACCGCCGCCGTGAAGTCGGCCACGGCGCGGTGGCAGCGCATGGCGATCGTCGGCAGCGGCACGCCCGCGCGGCGGTCGGCGTAGGCGGCCCACAGCAGCGGCGCCGGATCGACCACCCAGCCGCCCTCCTCCTCCCGCAGCTCATACGGATACGCGCCCCCGGCCGCCGGATCGGCGAGCGCCTGCAGCTCCATCGCCGCCTGCGCCTCGTACTGAGCGACCGAACAGACGCCGAGCAACGCCGCCAGCGCGTCGAACAGCCGGCCGCAGCTCGTCGTCGGCGGCGCGTTTAGGCCCCGCTCGACCTGGCGCCGCGTCACGGCGGCCTCGCGCGGGTCCTGCACGTCGAGGAACGGGGCAAACTGGTCCAGGTCCGCCGGGAACCAGGCGGCCAGGTAGCCGAGCGCCATGCGCCAGGGCTTGCGGATCGCGGCCGCGCCGCCGGGCATGGGCGCCGCGCGCAGGTGGGCGCGGCGCGCGAAGCCCCGCCAGTCGGCCACGAGCCACTCGCCGCCCCACAGGCAGCCGTCCGTCCCGTAGCCCAGGCCGTCGAACGCCACGCCGATGGCCGGCCCCCGCAGCCCGTGCTCGACGAGACAGCTCACGATGTGGGCGTGGTGGTGCTGCACCGCCACGCGCTCGACGCCCTCCAGGCCGAGCGCGAGCTTCGTGGACAGGTACTCCGGGTGCAAGTCGTGCGCGATGATCGCGGGCCGCACGGCGAACAGCCGCTCGTAGAGCGCCACCGTCGCCTGGTACAGCGCCAGCGTCTCCAGGTTCTCCAGGTCGCCCAGGTGCTGGCTCAGGAAGGCGTGGCGGTCCTTCAGCAGGCAGAACGTGTTCTTGAGCTGCCCGCCGCAGGCCAGCACCGGGCGCCGCGCCGCGAACGGCAGGTCCAGCGGCAGCGGCGCGTAGCTGCGGGCGCGGCGCAGCAGCACCGGCGTCCCCTCGACGACGCGCGCCACCGAGTCGTCATAACGACTGGCGATCGGGCGGTCGTGCAGCAGGAAGGCGTCGGCCAGCGGCGCCAGGCGGGCGCGCGCCTCGTCGTTCTCGGCCGCGATTGGCTCCTCGGCCAGGTTGCCGCTCGTCATCACCAGCGGCCCTCCGAACGCCGCCAGCAGCAGGTGGTGCAGCGGCGTGGACGGCAGCATCGCCCCCACCTCGCGCAGCCCCGGCGCCACCGACGGCGCCAGGGCCGCCCCCCCTCTCCCAACCTGCGACTCGGCATCCTGCGAGCGTCGCTCCCCCCATAAGGGGCGAGGGCTCCCGGCTCCATCTCCCCCGGCTCCGCCGGCGCCCCCCTTCCTTCGAAGGGAAGGGGGGCTGGGGGGGTTAGGTCCTCCCGGCGTCTTCCCCCTCTCCCCCTGGGAGAGGGGCTGGGGGTGAGGGCGCATCCCCACCAGCACGATCGGCCGCCGCGGCGAGGCGAGCAGCGCCGCCTCGGCCGCGTCGACGGCGCAGACGGCGCGCACCGCGGCCAGGTCGGCGAACATGACGGCAAACGGCTTGGCGCCGCGCCGCTTGCGCTGCCGCAGGCGGGCGACCGCCGCCTCGTCGCGCGCGTCGCAGGCGAGGTGGAAGCCGCCCAGGCCCTTCAGCGCCACGATCGCCCCGTCCCGCAGCCGCGCCACCGCCTCGGCCAGCGGGTCGCCCGGCAGCGCCGCCCCATCTGCGGCCGCTCCGGGCGCCTCCAGCCACAGCCGCGGGCCGCAGGCCGGGCAGGCGACGGGCTGGGCGTGGTAGCGGCGATCGGCCGGGTCGGCGTACTCCGCGGCGCAGGCCGGGCACAGCGGGAAGCGCCGCATCGTCGTGTTCGGCCGGTCGTAGGGCAGCGCCTCGATGATCGTGAACCGCGGCCCGCAGTTGGTGCAGTTCGTGAAAGGGTAGCCGTAGCGCCGGTCGCGCGGGTCGCTCAGCTCGCGCAGGCAGTCGGCGCACGGCGCCGTGTCCGGCGGCACTGGCTGGGCCACGTCCGGCGCCGCCCGGCTGGCCAGGATGGCGAAACCGTCGGCGCCCACGGGCGGCACGTCGGCCACGTCCAGCGCTTCAATACGGGCGAGCGGCGGCGCCTCCGTCTGCAGCGCGGCGCGGAAGGCGGCGAGCGCGGCGGGCGGGCCCTCGATCTCGATGGCCACGTCGCCCGAGCGGTTGAGCACCCAGCCGGCCAGCGCGTACCGCGTGGCGAGCCGGTACACGAAGGGGCGGAAGCCCACCCCCTGCACGACGCCCCGCACCGCGAGGCGCTGGCGCTGCACCGCGACCGTCGCCGCGACTCCCATACCTGCTCCCTGGCCCGCGCGCTCCGCTGCCCATCGCGCGGCGCTGGATCGCGCGCATCCTGCGGGTCCGCTGTCCGCTCCCTGGCGCGCGCTACGCCAGCCCCGCCGCGCCGGGGTGCGCCGCGGCGTCCCGCGCGTGCTCGGCGAGGTGGCTCGCGGGCACCTCGACCGCCACCGGCGCGGCGCCCTCCGCGCCGGGCCGGTAGCGCCAGCCGCTCGCTAGCTCGACGGCGTCCACCAGCAGCTCGTCGCCCGCCACCACGGCGACGTCGCCCGCGCCGCACTGGCGGCAATTGAACGGGGGCGCCCGAAACTCGCTCTCCGCGCCGCAGCCGTGGCACACCAGGCGCGCCGGCACGTCGGTCAGCTCGATCACCGCGTGGGCGGCGTTGGTGTCCTGGGCGGCCATCTGGAAGCAGAGCTGCATGCTATCCGGCACGACGGCTTGTAGCACGCCCACGCTGAGCCGCACCCGCCGCACCGGCTCCCCGTCGGCCACGTCGAGCACCACCGCCAGGACACCCTCGGCCAGCGCCATCTCGTGCATGGCCTCTCCCTTCCGCGCGTAGCAGGCCTAGTAGTCTGTCACACTTGAATTGCCAGCTTGCCAGACGCCGCCGTGATGAAGATTGACAAATTAGTCGGGGAGAGCGGCCAGCCGGCCGGCCTCCAGCAAGCCCCGGTGGCCCGCCGTTTACGGCGGCATGGCTCCGCTACCAGTACCCAATGAATTCCTCAACCTTCATCAGGCCGGCGTCGTGGGCCGCAATCTACACGTGACAAAGCACTAGGGCACATCCCGGTCAGCTGCCACCGCCGCCCCGCGGCGCCCGGCCTGCCGCGGACGCCCCTACATCATCTCCATCTTGATGTAGCGCTTGATCTCCGGCAGCGACGCCACGATCATCGCGACCGCCGCCGCCGCGATGAGCGCGAACAGCGCCGTGCTGATCATGCCGACCGTCTTCATGCTGACTCCCTTCCACCGCCCTGACCGGCTTCCTCGCTACGCGACGATCGGGCCGCCGCTGGCCGCGTCAGCGCCCGCGCTGGCACCGAGCGCCCGGGCGACGAGCGACTCCACCAGCCCGATCGCCTCGTCCACGGCCGCCTGCACCGGCGCGCTGAGGCCGATGCGCCCCTCCTCGTCGGCGTCGAGCGTCGCCGGCTCGCAGCCCACCACCAGCACGCGCCGCGGCCGGCCGTCCAGCGCCTTCACCAGGCAGAACACCTGCACCGGATCAATCGTGTGGGCGTCCACCGCCACGGCCGTCGCGGCATCCAGTGCGTCCAGGTCGGGCTCGACCACGTACAGCGTGCCGGGCGCCTCGCCGCGCGGCAGCGCGTCCACCAGGATCGCCACGTCCGGCTCGTCGAGCAGCGCGTACGCCAGGTCGAACGCGCGGATGCCGAAATCCACCACGCGGACGCCCGGCGGCCACGCGCGCGCCGCGAGGCGTTGGGCCACCTCGACGCCGAAGGCGTCGTCGCCCAGAAAGACGTTGCCGATGCCGGCGACGAGGACCTGCGGCTCGCTCATGGCGGTCCCGCCGCGCCGTCGTCCAGCGGTTCCACCTCGTCCGGCGCGAAGAAGAAGCGGTGCCCGGGCTGCCGCGCGATGCCCAGGTCGCGCCCCGGGTCGTCCGCCAGCGTCACCGCCAAGTGGATGCGGTCCTCGTAGTCCTGCTCGATGCCCTCGACGAACGCCACTCGCCCGGCCAGCACGACGTCCATCACGTCGGCGCCCGGCCGCGGGCGCAGCCGCACGCGGCTGCCCTGCCGCAGGTCCACGCCGCCCACCCGCACGCTCGTCGGCGCCGGCCGCTCCAGCCCCCCGAAGAACGGGTCCGGCAAGCCCTCGTCGCCCAGCAGGCGGAAGTCGCGGATCGCGCCGTGCAGGTTCATGAAGTCGTCGAGCGTCAGCGCCTCCGTGCGCTCCAGGATCTCGCGGGCCCGCGGATCGGAGGCCCGCATCTCGGCCTTCTCGGCGTCGGTAAGCGTGAGCACGTTCAGCACGAGCATCTGGTCGATCTCGGTGCCGTCGAACAGGTCGCCGGGGCTCTCCGGCGCGATCTGCGGGTAGTCGGGCAGGATGATCGGCGCCGCCAGCAGCGTGTTGCGCTCGCCCGCCTCGCCCACCAGCACCGGCCACAGCTTGACGTTCTCGCAGCGCGCCGCCGCGCGCGCCAGGTCGGCCGGCGGGTCGGTGAGCGACACGAACTCCCCGGCCGTCGCCCGCAGCACGACGTGCGTCGAGACGAGCGTCTGCCGCAGCGCCCGCTCGCGCTCACGGCCCGGGTCGGCCGCGCGGTTGGCCAGCCGCACCCTCAGCTGGAACACCGCCGGCTCGACCTCCCGCGCGGCGACCTCGACGGTCCCTGTCAGCGCCTCCCAGCTTCGCACCAGCGCCCCGGCGGGCGTCCCGTCGGGCGCCACCAGCGGCTCCTCCTCGCGGCCGGCGGGCACGTCGAGGACGACCTGCCACGGCGTCGCCAGCGCCGTCAGGGGCAGCGGGTCGAGGGCCACCTCGCGCTCGGTCGCCTCGTCCCAGGTCAGGTACCGCTCCGGCCCCGCTTGCAGCGCGTCCACCGGCTCCAGCGTGCCGTCGGCGTAGCGGCGCGCGGCCTGCCGCGCCACGATGTGGAGGAAGCGCACCTGCACGCCGACCACGGGCGCCGCGCCGCGCACCAGGCACTCGGTCTGCACGTACCACGGATCGACGCCGCCGCTCGCCTCGCTGTAGGCGGGCGGGTACACGCCGCCGAACGTCCAGCGCTTCTGGTTCTTCGTCGCCGAGCGCCGGTACGGCCACAGCACGTAGCCCTCGTACAGCACGGTCGCCGCGATCTTCGCTACCGCGTCCACGTCCGCTCAATCCTCCCCGCCGGCGCGCAGCAGGCGCTCCAGGACGTCGTCCCAGGTGGGCAGGCTCTGCCGCGCCCTGTAGCGGTACAGCCGCTCGAACGTCTCCTTGCGCATGCGCAGCCAGGCGCTGTTGGGGAAGTAGCGCTCCATCGTCTCCTGCCACACTGCCACCGGCAGCTCGTAGCGCGCCTCCTTTTCCCAGGGGATCTGCTCCACCCGCAGCCCCCCCGCGCCCGCGTAGAACACCGTGCCGCTGAACAGGAATTCCAGCGGCACCTCGCCGCCTTCGAGCGCGGCGAAGTACTTGGCGCTGACCACCTCGAAGTCGTAGGTACACGGCACCGGCAGGTCCACTTGCGCCGCGCCGCTGAACGGCGGCACGAGCAGCGTCGTGTTCGCCCACAACAGGCTCTTCAGCGTCTCGCCCCAGCGCGCCGCCTCGCCGAACAGCTCCGCCAGCCGTGCCTGCTCGCCCGCCGCGTAGTGGCGCTCGTTCGGCGCGATGCGAATCTGCGTGTTCAGCATGATCGAGCGCACCGGCTCGCCGCCCGCGTTCGCGATGCGCAGGCGGAACAGCAGGCACGGCGCCGCCGCGAACGGCAGCGTCTCGGCGTGCTCGACGCGGAAGTCGAGGTCGGGCAAGGCGCGCTCCTCGGGCGAAGCTGCGGACACGCGGCGCGGGCAGGGCGCGTCGCCGGCACGGCGGCTCAGGCCGGCGGCAGGTTGGGCATGCGCGAGTCGATTGGGTTCCTCTTACCGGGATTGATGCCGGTCGAGCGCCGGGCGGTCGCGCGGCCGTTCGGCAGGTGGCCCGGCTCCTTCGCGAAGCCGCCGGGCTCGTTGCCCTCCCGCACGCCGGTCGTGTGCGCCGGCTTGGACGGCGTCGTGTCCGGCTTGCCGACGCACAGGTTATCCATCACTTCCATTCGCTCTCTCCTTGTCTGCCGGGGCCACGGGCCGCGCCCGCGCCTGGAGCGTCTCGAAGAAGCGCCCGATCTCCGCCCAAACCGCCTGCCCGCCGCCCAGCCCCCGCCAGTAGCGGCGGATCAGCCCCACCAGGCTGTAGCACTCGTCGATGGGCACGAGATAGTGCTGCGACGCGCCGCGCGCGCGGTTGACCAGCAGCGCCTCCACGTCCGGCTCCATCTGACGCAAGACGGGGTTGCGCGCCGCCAGCTCCTCCCAGGTGTCGAGCCGCAGCAGGGACTCGACCGGCCCCATCGGGCTCGGATAGTAGGCGACGACCCGCCCGGCGGGCGTGCTGTAGAAGAAGAAGGCAATGCCCACCGGCACGCGCAGGCTCTCCCACTGGGCGGCGCTAAGCGCGAAGTCGGCGAGCGCCAGGCGCCGGTCCGGCACGAGCCGGTACTTGCCCTCGCTGGCCGCCGCGTTGCCGAACAGCACGGCGCACGCCCGGCAGACGCACTGCATCTCCCGCGTGGCCACCGTGAGCAGGTGTCGGTGCCCCGGCGGGACCGGCTCGCTGCACAGGTCGCAGCGCTCCTGCGCCGCCGCCGTCGCTTGCGTCGCGCGCTGGGCGAACCGCTGCAGCGTCGCGAACGGCCGCGGGCGCTCGTCGATCATCGCGCGCCGCCCACGGCGCTCGGCAGCGCCACCTTCAGCAGCCCCGCCTCGCCGGCCAGCAGGGGGATCGGCTCCAGGTGCAGGTGGGGCGCGTCGAGGCACCGCCCCGCCCGCCGCGCGTCGTAGCGGCGGCCGCAGCCGGCGCAGGCCAGCGCGTCGGCGGCGAGGGCGCCGTCCGCCAGCGACTGCCCGCACGCCGGGCACGCGGGACGGTAGGCGTAGTAGTCGTCGCCCAGCTTCAAGAACAGCACCGCCTCCCCGGCCACGTCCTTTAGCAGCAGCCCGCCGCCGGCCAGCTGCGGCAGCGCCCCGGCGGTCGTCCACGCGCTAGACCGCTCCGCCGGCGGCGGGGCCACCGCCGGCGGACGGTCCACGAAGGTGATGGGCCGCGGCGGCTGCGCCACGCCCTCGGCCTCGATGCCCTCCAGATCTGGGGCGGCTTGCAGGATGGCCTCCTCGATGGCCAGCTTCAGCGTCATCGCCGACGACGGGCAGCCGCTGCAGCTTCCCTGGAGCCGCAGGCGGGCGACGCCCTCCTCGACGCCGAGTAGCTCCACGTTGCCGCCGTGCGACGCCAGGTAGGGCCGCACGTCCTCCAGCGCGCGCCGCACCCGCGTCTCGACAGCGAGTGGGTGCAGCCCGTGCAGCAGCAGCAGGTGCGACACTAGCTCGTCCCCCGCCAGCGCCTCGACCAGCCCGTCGCCGCCTGTCGCCGCCGCGCTCGCCAGGATGCGGGCCAGCCCCTCGCCGTACAGCTCGAGGAGGCCCTGCACGGCCTCGGCCGCCGCCGCCCGCGCCGTCGCGTCGGGCAGCGCCTCGATCGCCGCGAGCCGCGCCTCGACCGCGGCGACGCGCGCCTGCACCGTCGTGTCGTCCAACGCCGTCGTCCCTTCTCGGCGGGGTGGACCGCCCCCTAGCCGCGCACCCCGAACGTCGGCGAGTGGCGCTGCTCCAGCACCTTGCCGTCGCCCAGGTACATGTGGACGCCGCAGGGCAGGCAGGGATCGAAGCTGCGCACGGCGCGCATGATGTCGATGCCCTTGAAGTTCTCGCGGCCGTTCTCCTCGAAGATCGGCATGCCCTGCACCGCGTCCTCGTACGGCCCCGGCGTGCCGTAGGAGTCGCGCGGGCTGGCGTTCCACGGCGTCGGCGGGTAGGGATGGTAGTTGGCGATCTTGCCGTCGCGGATGACCAGGTGGTGTGACAGCACGCCGCGCACCGCCTCGTGGAAGCCGCAGCCAATCGCCTCGTCGGGCACCTCGAAGTCCTGGAACACCTTGACGTCGCCCGCGCGGACGTGCTCGAACGCCTTGTCGAGGAGGAAGAAGGCTGCCGCCGCGGCGTAGGCGAGGAAGTAGATGCGCGCCCGGTCGCGCTCGATCGCGTTCGACCACTGCGGGATCTTCCACTCGAACTGGAACTCGGGCTGCGCCGCCGACTTCGGCAGGTTGATCTGGACGCTGTGGCCCGTGGACTTGACGTAGCCGATGTCCACCAGGCCTGCCAGCGCGGTGGCCCACAGCCGGGCAAGCGGCCCGCCGCCGGTGTCCAGCGCCAGGTAGTCGCCCGTACGCTGGTCGTACCAGCGCGGGCTCATCACCCAGCTATAGTTGCCGCCCTCCAGGTCGCGCTTCTGCGGCTTGGGGATCGTGGTCTGGTTCCACGGGTGCCGCTTGTCGATGGGATTGCCCAGCGGGTCGCGCGTGACGAACGTCTCCTCGTTCTCCCAGTCCTGGTAGTACGAGCTGCCCAGCAGGATGCGGATGCCGAGGTTGATGTCCACCAGGCTCGTGGTGACGAGCTGGCCGTCCACGACGATGCCCGGCGTGACGTACATCGCCCGGCCCCAGTCGGCCATGTGCTCGTACTTGTAATCGCAGACGTAGGGGTTCTGGAACGAGCCCCAGCAGCCCAGCAGCACCCGCCGCTGGCCCACCTTCTCGTAGCCCGGCAGGGCGTCGTAGAAGAAGTCGAACACGTCGTCGTTCATCGGCACGATCTTCTTCACGAAGTCCAGGAAGCGCATCAGCCGCACCAGGTAGTCGCTGAACACCTGCGGCGTGACGACCGTGCCCACCCCGCCCGGATAGATCGTCGAGGGATGCACGTGGCGCCCCTCCATCAGGCAGAACATCTCGCGGGTGAGGCGGCTCATCTGCAGCGCCTCTTTGTACGTCTGCCCGGTGAAGGGGTTGAAGGAGCGCATGATGTCGGCGATGGTGCGGAAGCCGTGGATGTCGGCGTGCGGCGCCGCGGCCTGCTCGGCCTTCTCCAGCAGCTTGGGGTTCGTCTCCTTCACCATCTGCTCGCAGAAGTCCACGAACACCAGGTTGTCCTGGAAGATCGCGTGGTCGAACATGTACTCGGCCGCCTCGCCGAGGTTGGAGATCCACTCCGCCATGTTCGGCATGGCGATGCCATACGCCATGTTCTGCGCGTAGACGGAGCAGACGGCGTGGTTGTCGCCGCAGATGCCGCAGATGCGGCTGGTGATGAAGTGCGCGTCGCGCGGGTCCTTGCCTTTCATGAACACGCTGTAGCCGCGGAAGATGGAGGAGGTGCTCTTGCACTCGACGACTTCGCGGTTGTCGAAGTCGATCTTGGTGTAGATGCCCAGGTTCCCGATGATCCGCGTGATCGGGTCCCAGGACATGCTCACGAGGTTCCGGGTCTGTGGCGGGGTTGCCTCTCGAACGGCCACTGCTCCTGCCTCCTCGCTAGCGCGGCCAGCGCGGGTTGTAGCCCGTCGTCAGCGCCGGGCCCTTGTGGCGCCACTTCGGCTCCCGGTTGACGGCGTGGTTGGTGATGCCGCGCAGGCGGCGAATCAGCGCCCCGTAGACGGTCGTCACGTTCGAGGAGACGGTCCCGCCCGGCGGCTCGTCCATGAACGGCATGAACTTGTCGGGGAAGCCCGGCATGGTGCAGCCGATACAGATGCCGCCGACGTTCGGGCAGCCGCCGATGCCCGCCATCCAGCCGCGCTTCGGCACGTTGCAGTTGACGACCGGTCCCCAGCAGCCGGTCTTGACCAGGCACTTCGGCGAGTTGTAGTCCAGCGCGAAGTCGCCCTGCTCGTAGTACCCGGCGCGGTCGCAGCCCTCGTGGACCGTCTTCCCGAACAGCCAGGTGGGGCGCAGCGCATCGTCGAGGGGGATCATCGGCGAGAGCCCGGCCGCCTGGTAGAGCAGCCAGAGCAGCGTCTCCATGAAGTTGTCCGGCTGCACCGGGCACCCCGGCACGTTCACGATCGGCAGGCCGGCCTTGGAGCGGAAGTCCCAGCCGAGATAGTCCGCCAGGCCCATGCAGCCAGTAGCGTTGCCCGCCATCGCGTGGATGCCGCCGTAGGCTGCGCAGGTGCCGATCGCCACGACCGCCCAGGCGCGCGGCGCCAAGCGGTCGAGCCACGTATTGAGCGTGATCGGCTCGCCCGTGGCCGGGTCGTTGCCCATGGACGTCCAGTAGCCGTCGCCGTTGATGTTCTCGTTGGGGATCGAGCCCTCGACGACCAGGACGAACGGGTCCAGCTCGCCCCGGGCCGCCTGGTGGAAGGCTGCCATGAACTCCTGCCCGCCCAACGAGTAGGCCAGGACCTTGTTGTGCAGGTGGACCTTTGGCAGCCCCGGAATCACGCCCAGCACAACGTCCTCGAGGCTCGGCTGCATCGCGGCCGTGACCGACACCGTGTCGCCGTCGCAGCTCATCCCTTCCGAGGTCCACAGGATGTGGACTTCGTCCACGCCGCGCGCCGCTCCTTGCCGCTCCTGGCTAGACGTCGCCTGGTTGGGGATGTCGGATGGGGTTCTAGCCACAGCCGCTGCCTCCTACTCTGGGGTCCCAGCCCCATCTTGCAACGCGGAGCGTGAGGTCAGCCTGTACGCGCCTCCCCTGCGCCTGAACACGCCCTGAACGAAACTGCTTGCGAGGCGCCTCGCATGGAATCATCTCGCGTGCTAAGCTGCCCCCACCGGCGACGAGCGGCAGGGCGCGGGACCACAGAGCGCGTGCCACGCCCGACGACGAGCGCTGGCGGGCCGGGGAAGCGCCGCAAGCGCCCTGACCCGGCGCGCGACGCCGATCAGGAGATGGAGGACTATGGCACGCGAGGCGAGTGCGGCACGCTGGCTGGCGCTGGGCCTGGCGCTGGTCGTGGCCCTCGGGACCGCGGGCTGCTCGGGCGGCTCGCCGCAGCCGGCGCCCGCGCCCACGCCGACCGTGCGCCCCGCGCGCACCGGCCAGGAGCGCGGCGCCGAGCGCCCGAGTCGCGCGAGCGCGAGCAGCCGCAGCCGGCGCGTGCAAGGTGAATCGGTCCCCGGCCTGCTCGTCGAGCCCGACGAGGGCCGCACGGCCATCGAGCGGGCGATCAACGGCGCTCAGCAGAGTGTGGACCTCGTCATCTACCTGCTCTCCGACCGGCAGACCATCGCCGCGCTCAAGGCCGCCCAGGCCCGCGGCGTCCGCGTGCGCGTGATGCTGGAGGAGCATCCCTACGGCGGCGGGCCGGGCAATGGCGCGGTCGCGCAAGACCTCCAGGCCGCCGGCGTGACGACCGCCTGGTCAAACCCCGCCTTTCGCCTCACCCACCAGAAGACGCTCGTGCTCGACGGGTCTACCGCCTGGGTGATGACGCTGAATCTCACGGCCAGCGCCTTCACCCGCAACCGCGAGTTCGCCGTGCGCGTCACCGACCCGGCCGCCGTCGCCGAGATCGAGCAGGTGTTCGAGGCCGACTGGGACCGCCAGGCGGTCCACCCCGGCCAGCCCAGCCTCGTCTGGAGCCCCGACAACTCGCGCGCCAAGACCCTGGACGTCATCCGCGGCGCCAAGCGCACGCTGGAGATCTACAACGAGGAGATGCAGGACGCCGAGACCGAGCAGGCGCTCGCGCAAGCGGCGCAGCGCCAGGTCGCGGTGCGGGTGCTGATGACGGGCGGCGGCGGCGGCAACGACCCGAACGAGCCCGGCCGCCAGCGCATCAGCCAGGCCGGCGCCCAGGTGCGCTTGATCGCGACGCCCTACATTCACGCCAAGATGATCCTGGCGGACGAGGGCGCCAGCGGGGCGGGCGCCTTCGTCGGCTCCGAGAACATCTCGACCGCCTCGCTCGACCAGAACCGGGAGCTAGGCGTGCTGGTGAGCGACGCGACCTACCTGCACCGCCTCCACGACGTGTTCGAGCACGACTGGAGCGAGGCCCACTGAGGAGCGGCCCGTGGCAGCATTTCGCTTCGATCCCGACAAGTTGGCGGACGCGCTGGAGCGAGCCGGCTACGACGCCGACCCCACCCCGCCCGGCGTAACGCAGCTCAGCGCGCGCCGGGAGGGCGTGGCCGGCGGCGTGGCCGTCGTCGTGGTCGACGGCGGCGGCCGGCTCCGCTTCACCCTCACCCGCGACGTGGCGCCCGAGCAGGCGCGCGACGTGACGCTGGGCGGGCGCACGTACCACCTGGTGGACACCACCACCCGCACCACTGTCGCCCTGCTTACCCTCACCAGCGCGGCCGAGCTCGCCACCTGCCTCGCGGACCTCGAGCGCGCCGCCGCCGGCTAGCGCCTCGCCATCGCCCATGCCAACTGGCCCACGCCGGGACACAGATGGCGCCGCTGCGGTACCATTCAGCGGGCGGCAACGCCCGCTGAATTCGCCGGGGCGGCGGGGGTGAGGCATGGAAAGCAAGCGGCTGTTCAATTTCAGCGCGGGGCCAGCCACGATCCCGCCCGAAGTGCTCGACGCCTCCGCGCGGGCGCTGCTTGACTACAATGGCATGGGCGCCGGCATCGCCGAGCTGAGCCACCGCGGGCCGGAGGTCGACGCCGTCCTCGACGAGACGATCGCCCGCTGCCGCGCCCTGCTAGGCATCCCCGACAATTACGACGTACTGTTCTTGCAGGGCGGCGCCACGCAGCTGTTCACCACGATCCCCATGAACTTCCTGCGCGGCTCGGCCGACTACGTCGTCAACGGCGAGTGGACGACGAAGGCGGCCGAGGCGGCCCAGCCCTACGGCACCGTGAACGTCGTCGGCTCTAGCAAGGCGACCGGCTTCGACCGCACGCCGACCGACTGGCAGCCCACGCCCGATGCCAGCTACCTCTACCTCTGCTCAAACGAGACGATCTACGGGACGCGCTGGCCCACCTTCCCCAACCATCCCTGCCTGATCGCCGACGTCAGCTCGGAGTTCCTGGCGCGGCCGCTGGACGTCGGCAAGTTCGCGCTGCTGTTCGGCGGCACCCAGAAGAACCTCGGCATCGCGGGCGTCGTGCTGGCCATCGTGCGGAAAGACCTCTACGAGCGCATCCCCGCCTCGGTGCCGCCGATCTTCAACTTCCAGGTCCACGCCAAGGCCAAGTCCTGCCTGAACACGCCGCCGACCTTCGGCATCTACGTGCTGCTGGAGACCCTGCGCTGGCTGGAGCGCCAGGGCGGCCTCGCCGCGATCGAGGAGCGCAACGAGCGCAAGGCGGCGCTCGTCTATGACGCCATCGACGCCGCGCCGGCCTTCTACCGCGCCCCCGTGGCGAACCGCGCCGATCGCAGCCGCATGAACGTCGTCTTCCGCCTGCCCACCGAGGAGCTAACCGAGCGCTTCCTGGCCGAGGCCGAGGCCCAGGGCATGATCGGCCTGAAAGGCTACCGTACCGTCGGCGGCGTGCGCGCCAGCCTCTACAACGGCCTGCCCGAAGCCGGCTGCGCCGCCCTCGCCGCGCACATGCGCGCCTTCGCCGCCGCCCACGCCTGACGCTCCGATTGGTCCCCGGCTTGGCCCACGTCCCGACGAAAGGCTCCGCCAGCCCCCATCCCCCGGTGGGGAAGGAGGGTCACGGACAAGGGGTCAGCACTCGACCGAGAGCAAGCCCGGCGGGCGCGCGCCCATGCGGCGCGCGCCCGCCGCCGTGACTTGCACGGTGTCAGCCCAGGTGATGCGCTCGCCGCGGTAGTCCGAGTCGCGCGGGTGGGCGCTCGGCTTCACGACGAACACCGTGGACGCTTCGAGCGGGCGGCTGAGCAGGTCGCCCGTGCCGCCGGCCGCGCGGTTCTCGACCACCAGTGGCCAATCGTCACCCAGCCCGCGGCCGTGGATGATGATGCTCGTCCGGTACTTGGCCGAGCGCTCGCCCACGCCGCGCGCCGCGTCGATCACCTCCTGGAACGTGGCGCCGGGGCGCATCGCCGCCAGCGCCGCCGCGAACGCCTCGCGCTGCCACTGGAACATGTCCTGCACGTCGGCCGGCACCGGGCCGAGGAACAGCGGCTGCGCCTGCTGCGCGCAATAGCCCGCGTAGCGCGCCTCGATCTCGTTCTGGATGGCGTCGCCCTTCGCCATCACTCGCTCGGTGGCGATCGTCAGCCGCCGCGAGAGCCGGCCCCACGGCCCCGACAGCCACGAGAGCATGGTGGGAATCTCGCCGCCGTCGGCGATCATGGCCTGGATCATGTTGGCGTAGACGACGCTCTCCTGCACGCCCGGCCGCGCGGTGGCGCGCATCGCCTCGACAGCCTTCTCGATAAGGTCTACCGACCGCTGCAGCATGGCGATCTCTTCGTCGCTCTTGACGTAGCGCGGGTAGCGGCAGAGGTCCGTGCCGTTCACGATCCGCGCCTGGGGCACCAGCTCGCGGACCCGCTCGACGGTGCCCCAGGCGGCCGTGCCCTCGGGCGCGCGGAGCACCCCCGCGAGCCCCGTGATCGCCACGACGAGGTCCGGCTTGCCCAGCTCGGCCGTTAGCTCCCGGAGCCGCCGGCCGATCGCCTCGCCCCAGCGCCAGTTGGTCGGCCGCAGGTCGCGCAGCCAGAAGGGGGCCGCGATGCCCCAGTAGAGATCGTTGATGGCGAACCCCGTCGGCTCGCCTTCGATAGGGAAGACGACGCCCGCGTCCACATTGTTCCCGCCGATCTGCGTCAGGTAGCGCACGTCGCTCTGCCAGTGGTCCCAATGGCCCGAGTTGTTCGTGCCCACCAGCACGTCCACCCCGGCCCGCGCCATCTCCGCGCGCACGGCCGCCCAGCGCCGGTCGCGCTCGGCCAGCGAGAAGCGGGGATATGGATACGACAGGTCCTGCGAGCGCGCGTACTCCTGCTGTCCAAGCTCGCGGAGCGCGGCCATGCTCCCTCCTCTGCGTCGGGCCGGGTGGGCTCAGTTCAGGTGCCAGTAGTGCTCGAGCGGCCGCGTGCCCAGGCGCTCGGCACCCGTCGCCGTGACGACGACCGTGTCGCCCACGTGGCCCACGTCGTCCTGGCCGTTGTAGGTGGTCGTCGGCTTGACGACGAACACGTTGCCCACTTGCAGCGGCGCGGCGTCCACGGCCGGCTGCGATTGGTTCGTGATGAGCGGCCCGTCGTCGCCCAGCCCGCGCCCGTGCAGCGTGAGCGCCCCGGTCGCCTTCCCGCCGCGGTTGATGCGCTCGGCGGCAGCCTTCAACTCGCCGAAGGTGACGCCCGGCCGCATCGCCTGCACGATGTCCCAGAAACACTCAACGGCCGCCGCGTAAGCGTCGGGCGCCCAGGCCGGCACGTCGCCGAAGGTGACCGACTGGTCGAGCTGGCCCGTGTAGCCGCCCCAGCGGCCCTCGATCTCCACGTGCAGGTAGTCGCCGCTCCGCACCAGTCGGTGCGTGGGCTGCTCGATGCGGTGGTACGCGGCGCCGAACGGGCCCGACGTCCAGCCGAACATGATCGGCATGCTGCCGCCCGCCGCGATCGCCGCCTGGTACATCTGCGCCATGATGAGCGGCTCGAACACACCCACCCGTGCCGTCTGCAGCAGCGCGTGCAGGCTGCGCTCGGCGATCGCGGTGGCCTGGCGCAGGAAGGCGATCTCCTCGGGGCTCTTCACGAACCGCGCCTCGCCCATCAGGTCGGTCGCGCTGACGAAGCGCGCTTCGGGCAGCGCCGCTTCAAGCTGCCGCACCGCCGTATAGCCCGCGTAGCCGTCGCGCTGGCGCACGACCGCGTACGCGCCGTGGGTCAGGCCACAGATGCCGATCGTCGCGCGCTGCATGCCCGCTTCCTGCAAGCACTGGACGAGCGCGCGCGCCCAACCGCGCCCCGAGCGCATCGTCTCACCTACCCAATCGCCGGCGGGCCAGTAGCCGCCACGATTGGTGATCGCCGTGACCTTGCCTTCCAGCGGGAAGCAGACCTCGACCTCCTCGCAGTTGTTGCCGAGCTGCGTCAGGTAGCGCACGTCGGCCTGGTTGCGGTTGTGGGTGCCGGTGCTGTTCAGCCCCACGATGCAGTCGATGCCGTCGCGCCGCATGAGCGCGCGCACGCGGCCCCAGCGCCGCTCGCGCTCCTCCATCGAGAAGGTGGGGAGCTGCCAGTCCACGAACACCGGATCGCGCATCGCCTCGGCCATCGCGCCCTCCCTTCGTCGTCATCTGCCCGATGCTAGAGCGTTTGCGGGCGGGAGGCAATGGAACCGCGAGGCGTGCGGGTGCGTACGGGCCGGTGCTGGGCGAAGCATCTGGCCAAGGATGGTGTGTCAGTTTGGCTACGCCAAACTGACACACCATCCTTGGAAACCAGCTTAGAACGGCGCGCGCCAGCGCAGGCCGGCGAAGCGGGCGTAATCGCGGTCGGTGGTGATGAACTCGCTGCCCGACTCGATTGCCAGCGCAGCGAGGTAAGCGTCCGGGACCAGGTTGCCCCGCGCTGGCGTCTGGCGACACAGGATACTGATGTCAATCAGGAGCATCGCGGCGATCCATCAGATCGAGCAGCGCCGCGGTGTCGTCGAGATCAACGCCAGGCTGGAGTCCGCGCCCCGCGTAGGTCGGCAGCGGCAGGCGGGGCCGTGGATGGGCTTGACGGCGACGTGCTAGCAGCTCCCGCACGGCTTGCTCCAGCAGCGCCGTCAGCGTCGTGTGGTCCTCGGCCGCAGCGCGCTTGATTTCGTGCAGCAGGTCCGGATCGAGGCGTACGGTGGTTCGCATACGTCAAAGCATATTTAATTAGCATCAATATGTCCAACCCGTCCGCTCCGCTGATACGACGCTCATCCCGGCCGGCCGATGCGCGCCGATCCGGTGGCCACCACGCGTGGTGAGCGTGGATGCATCCAAGGACGGGGGTATAATGGGCCCCTATCCAGAGAGCGCCGGGAGACGTGCCGACATGACGCTGCTGCTGTCCCAGGCCGACGTGGCGGGGCTGCTCGACCTGCCGCAAGCGATGCAAGCGACGCGCCAGGCGCTGCGCGAGCAGGCCGCCGGGGCCGTGACCGCCGTGCCGCCGCGCCACGTCAACGTGCCGCGCGGGGCGCTGCGCATCGTCAGCGGCGCGCTCCACCAGAGCCAGCGCATGGGCGTGCGCCTGGGCCCGGCCGCCGGATTCGTCGATGCGTCGGGCGGCGACCGCATGGTGGCGCTGCTGTACGACTCCGAATCGGGCGACCTCCTTAGCGTGATGGCCTATCCCTTCAGCCGGCTGCGGACGGGCGGCACGATCGGCGTGGCCACGGAGCTACTGGCGCGCGCGGACGCCCGCGCGGTGGGCATGATCGGCACCGGCCGCAACGCCCTGAGCCTGCTCCAGGCGGCCTGCCACGTGCGCCCGGTCGAGCGTATCCGCGTCCACAGCCGCAATCCCGAGCGGCGTGAGGCGTTCGCCGCGCGAACGCGGGAGGCGCTCGGCGTGCCGGTCGAGGCCACGGCCGAGGCCGCCGCCGCCGTGCGCGACGCGGACCTGGTCTACGTCGCTACCGACGCGCTGGAGCCCGTGCTCCACGCCGACTGGCTGGCGCCCGGCGCCTTCGTCGGCAGCATGGGCCGCCCCAGTGAGCTGGACCCATCCGTCTACCTCGCCGCCCACACCATCGTCGTCGGCGACCGCGAGCACGAGGAGCAGTACTTCGACGTGGGGCGCTACCCGCACCAGCTCCTCAAGCTGATCGACGCCGGCCAGCTCGACTGGTCGGCCGTCCACGAGCTGTGCGACGTGCTGGTGGGCCGGGCGCCGGGCCGCACGGCGCCCGATCAGACGATCGTTTTCAAGGAGTCGCAAGGCGGCTTCGGCGACGTCGCGTTCGCGAACTGGGTGTACGGGCGCGCATGCGAGCGCGGCCTCGGCCAGGAGTGGGAGTTCTACCAGTAGGCGGTGCTTCCGGGGACCCCGCCCCCCCGCCACTACGGGACAGGAGCGCGAACATGAACCGCCCCCGCGCTTATCTCAGCGTCGCGCTGGCCTCGCTCCTCCTACTGGCCGCGTGCAGCGCGCCGGCCAGCCGCCCGGCCGCGCCATCCGCGAGCAGCGCCGCCGCTCCGGCCGCCGCGGCCACCGTCCCGGCCCCGTTGCAGGCGCTCATCGACGGCGCGCGCCAGGAGGGGCAGCTCACGCTGGTATGGGGCGAGAACACCGCGGGCGGGGCCGAGGGCGCGCGCCGCTGGGCCGACGGCTTCAATCGCCGGTACGGCCTGAACGTGGACGTGCGCTTCACACCCGGCCCGTCGATGCCCGAGGTGGCCGCCAAGATCGCCCAGGAAAACCAGGCCGGCCGCCCCGCTTCGAGCGACGTGCTGATCGGCTCCGAGGCGCACATCGTGTCGATGATCCAGGCCGATGCGCTGCTCCCGGTCGATTGGGCGAGCTGGGCGCCCAACATCCAGGACCCGCGTCTCATCGCGCCGGGCGGCGTCGCCGTCCAGCTCGCGTCGCGCGTCGTCGGCATCACCTACAACTCCGACCGCGTGCGCGGCGACGCCGTGCCAACCTCGCTGCAAGACGTGCTGAAGCCAGAGTACAAGGGCCGCATCGCCGCCACCCCCTACGCGGCGAACTTCGACCGCCTGGCCAGCCCGGAGCTGTGGGGCGAGCAGCGCACCGTCGACTACGTCACCAAGCTCGCGGACCAGGCATCTGGGCTCATGCGCTGCGGCGAGGTGAACCGCCTCCTGAGCGGCGAGTTCGACATGCTGGTGACCGATTGCGGTAGCTACGACGCCCACCGTATGCAGGCGCAGGGCGCGCCGCTAGGCCACGTCATCCCGTCGGACGCCGCCGAGATCGCCTACTGGTATCTCGGCGTGCCCCGCAACGCGGCGCACCCCAACGCGGCCAAGCTGTTCATCAACTACGTGCTCGGCCGCGAGGGCCAGGACATCCTGTACGAGCTGGACTTCAGCGACCACTACCTCGTGCCTGGCTCGAAGACGGCGGCCGAGGTCGAGGCGCAGCAGGCCAAGGGCGTGAAGTTCGCGCAGATCGACGTCCAGTTCGTGCAGCGCAACGACGAGAAGGAGCTGAGCCGCGTCCGCGACCAGCTCCAGAGCATCCTCCAGAGGAAGCGGTAACCCCGGAAATGCAGGGGCGCTCCCGCGGAGGCCGTCACCCGCTACAAGCCGGGTACGGTAACCCCGGGGGTGCAGGGGCGATCCGGTGTTCGCCGCCTTCTGCTCCGCGCCAAATGCGGTAACCCCGGGGGTGCAGGGGCGATCCCCTGCCAGGGCCTGCCCCTTCCCTTCGTCTCCGGGGGTGGAGGGGCGCTACCCTGCCGGGGGCTGCTCCCGCCCCTCGTCCCGGGGGTGCAGGGGGCCTCCGTGCTGGCCGAGTCGCTCAAGGGGGGGCGTGGGCCTCGTCCCCGGGGGTGCAGGGGGACTCCCCTGCCGGGGGGCGTGGGGGGTGTCCCCCCACTAGCCCTCCTCCTAATTCTCCAGGGGGTGGGGGGGGTGCCCCCCCACCCCCTGGATTGGGGGCCGGGGGGCGCTAGCTCCCCGCGATCAGCAGCTCCATCTTGCGGTCGCCCAGCTCGCGGTAGCCGTCGGCCGTGACCACCAGCGACGTGCCGCACACGATCCGGTCCTCGCAGTCATTCGCCACGACGGTTGGCGACACGCTGTAGATCATGCCCGCGCGCAGCGTGATGTCCGGTCGGCCGCCGCCGCCTCCGCCGCCATTCTGCTTCGCCACCCGGAAGGCCGGCCCCGCGAACTCGGGCACGTCGATGCCGTACTGGTGGATCTGGCCGTGCGGCGACCAGCGGAAGCCCTCGTCCGTACACGCCTGCTGATAGGCCGCGATGACCTGGTCGTGGGTTGCACCGTCGCGGAACGTCGCGAGCACCTTCTCGCGCACCCGCACCGCCGCCTCGAACAGCGCGCGGTGCAGCGGCCGCGGCTCGCCGAAGGAGATCACCGCATCGCTGTGGCCGGCGTAGTGCTGGTACTCGGCGTGGGCCGTCAGCGTGCCGATGTCGCCCGGCTGGATCTCGCGGTCCAGGCACACCTCGGCCAGGATCGGGTTCTGGTGCGCCTGCGGGCCGAAGTTGAACCCGACCTCGCTCTCCACGTCGCCGCCCGCCTCGACCATCGCCCGCTGTGCTTCCCCCACCACGATGGAGCCGCGCATTCCCGGCCGCGCGAACTCCTGGACGCGCGCCACGGCGATGTCGAACAGGCGATTCGCCCGGTCGATCAGGGCGATCTCCTCCTCGCTCTTGATCGTCCGCAGGTTGATCAGGATGTCCGAGACGTCCACCAGCTTCGCCTGCGGGAACGCCGCCTGCAGCTCGGTGTAGAAGCCGTGGCCCAGCCCGCCGACGCCCGCTCGCGTGCGCGTCAGACCGATCGTGCCCCGCTCCAGCCCCAGCTCCTTGACGCGCGCAGCCATTGCGTCGCCGTTCGCGCGCACGTCGTTGATCCAGTCTTGCGCCTCGAGCAGCACCTGCGGCGAGACGTCCACCAGGTGCCGGCCGTTGAGCTGTACGGTGGGCGCCGCGTCGCCCTCGGTTGGCAGCAGTCCCACCTGCTCGCCCGGCAGGTGGTTCGTCAGGTAGAAGAGGTCACTGCCCGTTACGATCAAGCAGTCGACGCCCCGCGCGCGCAACTGCTCGCGGATGGCCGCGTAGCGGCGGTCGCGCTCCGCCAGCGAGAGCCGCGGCCCCGTAGACAACGTCTGCGCCATGCTGCACCTCCGCGCCCTGCGCCGCGCGCGGCGACCGGGCCTCTAGCCCCCCGCGCGCGGTCGTCAACCAGCCCGCGGCACGCTTGGCCGCGGCGCAGCCGATTCTAGCCCTGTCGGATAGCCCCGTCAATCCGCCGGGCAGTACGGCGAGTAGGGGGACCGGCGCTCGCGGCGAATCGGCGTGGCCGACCATTGCAAAAGGCAGGCCGCGGGCGACGCCCGCGGTATAGTGTTCCCGGCCTCGCCGGCCACGGGCGCCTGGGGCGCCCTCGGCTACGCAGCCTGCTGGCGAAGCGGAGGCGCTGATGGACGCGACGCGGCCGTTGTTCATCCCCGTCGTGCTGGGCACCGTGCGGCAGGGGCGGGCGAGCGAGCACGTGGCGCGCTTCGTCCACGGCGAGCTACGCAAGCACCCCACGGTCCAGACGACCCTGCTCGACCTGCGCGAGCTGCCGCTCCGCACCGACGACGCCGGCGAGGCGATCAAGGACGAGAGCTTCGCCGCCGCCTGCGCCCGCGCCGACGGGCTGGTGCTCGTCGTCCCCGAGTACAACCACGGCTATCCCGGCCTGCTCAAGCACGCCCTCGACAGCAACCTGAAGGAATACGTCCACAAGGCCGTGGGGATCTGCGGCGTCTCGGCCGGCGGCTTCGGCGGCACGCGCGTCATCGAGAACCTGCTGCCGGTGCTCCGCGAGCTAGGGCTGGTGACGATCTTCTGGGACGGCAACTTCTCCAGCGCCCAGAAGCTGTTCGATGCCGCCGGTCAGATTCTGGACACGGCCTACGTGGCCCGGACGGACAAGTTCCTCAAGGAGTTGATCTGGATGGCGACGGTGCTCCGCTACGGCCGCGAGCACGTCGCCCTGACCTGAGGAGAGGCGATGGCCCGCGAGCCCATGCGCTGCCCCGTCTGCGGTGTCGTAATGAACCACCACGCCGACAAGGTAGACTACTCGGCCGCGCTCGAGAACCCCGCCGCGGCCGACTCCGCTTACGGTGGGCTGCTGGAGGAGGTCTTCACCTGCCCCCGCTGCGGCCACACCGCCACGCGTCCGGCCGCCGAGGGCGCCGGCGCGTAGGCCCGCCGCTTGCGATAGCGGATCTGGATGGCCCCGGGTCGGGGGCGAGCCGGAGTGCTACCATCTATCTAAGACAAATCCAAGGAAAGCCGATTGGCAGCCTAAAGCGGTCACGCGGCTCGCGTGCGCGGCGCGGCGAGACGCTCCAAAGCGCGGAAGGGAATCGAAGCTGATGGAGTCGACGACGCTACCGGCCGGGCAGTCCCGCCGGGCCACCGAGCCGCGGCCCGAGCCTTGTCAGGACGGGCTGCTGCAGCAGTACCAGAAGGTCCGCTGCTTCACGGAACGTATCTGCGAGCCGCTGGCCGCGGAGGACTACGTCGTGCAGTCGATGCCCGACGCCAGCCCCGCGAAGTGGCACCTGGCACACACCTCCTGGTTCTTCGAAACCTTCATCCTCTCCCCCACCCTCCCCCACTACCAGCCCTTCCACCCGATGTACTGCTACCTCTTCAACTCGTATTACAACGCCGTGGGGGAGCGCCACGCCCGCCCGCAGCGGGGACTGCTCACGCGCCCCACCGTCGGCGAGATCTATCAGTACCGTGCCCACGTCGACGCCCGTATGGAAGAGTTCCTCACGGCTGCCGCGCCCGAGCGGCTGGCGCCCATCGCCCCCATCGTCGAGCTGGGCCTGCACCACGAGCAGCAGCACCAGGAGCTGCTGCTGACGGACCTCAAGCACGCGCTGGCCTGCAACCCGCTGCGGCCGGCCTACCGCGAGAGCGCGCCCGGCCCGGCGGCAGAGGCGCCGCCGCTCGGCTGGCAAGCGTACCCCGGCGGCGTCGGCTGGCTGGGCTTCGCCGGCGGCGGCTTCGCCTTCGACAATGAGCTGCCGCGCCACCGCGTGTTCCTCGAGCCGTTCCGCCTCGCCACCCGCCTCGTCACGAACGCGGAGTACCTGGCGTTCATGGCCGACGGCGGCTACCGGCGCCCGGAGCTGTGGCTGTCCGACGGCTGGAACACGGTGAAGGCGCAGGGCTGGGATGCGCCCCTGTACTGGGAGCCGCGCGACGGCGCCTGGTGGGTGCAGACGCTGGCCGGACCCCGCCCCGTCGCGCCGGCCGAGCCCGTCTGCCACGTCAGCTATTACGAGGCCGACGCCTACGCGCGCTGGGCGGGCGCGCGCCTGCCCACCGAGGCCGAGTGGGAGGCCGCCGCCGCCGACCTGCCGGTCGCGGGCAACTTCGTGGAGAGCGAGCGCTTCCACCCGGCGCCAGCCCCCGCCGGCGGCACCGGCCTCCAGCAGATGTACGGCGACGTGTGGGAGTGGACCGCCAGCGCCTACTCGCCATACCCCGGCTTCCGCCCCACCGCCGGCGCGCTCGGCGAGTACAACGGCAAGTTCATGTGCAGCCAGCTCGTCCTGCGCGGCGGCTCCTGCGCCACGCCCGCGTCGCACATCCGCGCCAGCTACCGCAACTTCTTCCCGCCCGACGCCCGCTGGCAGTTCAGCGGCATCCGCCTCGCCGACGACGCGTAAGGACACTCATCAGTGAAGATCAGCCAGCACGGGCGAGTCACGCTCTACGACTACGAGCCTCAGGTGGACGACGTGCGCGCCGAGGTCTTGAGCGGGCTCGCGCGGCCCGCCAAGATGCTCCCCTCCAAGCTGTTCTACGACGCGCGCGGCTCGCAGCTCTTCGAGGACATCTGCGCGCTGGAGGAGTACTACCCCACCCGCACCGAGGTCGCCATCCTGAAGCAGTACGTCGGCGAGATAGTGGCGCGGATCGGCCCCGGCTGCCGCCTCGTCGAGCTGGGCAGCGGCAGCAGCCTGAAGACGCACATTCTGCTCGACCATCTGGAGGCGCCCAGCGCCTACGTGCCCATCGACATCTCCAGGACGGCGCTGCTCGAAGCTGCGCAGGCCATCGCCGCCAAGTACCCAGACCTCGACGTGCTGGCCGTGTGCGCCGACTACACGCAGCGCTTCGAGCTGCCCGAGCCGCGCCGGCCGGCGCGGCGCACGGTGGCCTTCTTCCCCGGCTCGACGATCGGCAACCTGGAGCGCGACGACGCCCGGGCCTTCCTGCGGCGCATCGCCGGCTGGTGCGGGCGCGGCGGCGGGCTGCTGATCGGCGTCGATCTCAAAAAGGACCAGCCCACCCTGGAAGCCGCCTACAACGATCGCGCGGGGGTGACCGCCGCCTTCAACCTGAACCTCCTGCATCGCATCAACCGCGAGCTAGGCGCCGACTTCGATCCCGACGCCTTCCGCCACCGGGCGATCTACGACGAGCCGCGCGGCCGCATCGAGATGCGCCTCATCAGCTGTCGCCCGCAGACCGTCACCGTCGACGGCCGTGCGTTCACCTTCGCCGAGGGCGAGTGGATCACCACCGAGTACTCGCACAAGTACAGCGTCCCCGACTTCCAGCGGCTGGCCGCCGAGGCCGGCTTCGCGGTCCAGCACGTCTGGACCGATGCCCACCAGCGGTTCAGCGTCCAGTACCTCGTCGTCCCGTGACGCCGCCGCCGTCGCCCGCAGGGCGGCGAGCGAACCGCGAAGGATACTGCCATGGCAGCAATGACCGAAGCCGACTGGCGGGCGTTTCTCCGCCACCCGGCGCGCACCGCGAAAGTGGCGACGGTGCGCCAGGACGGGCGGCCGCACGTCGCGCCGGTCTGGTTCGATCTGGACGGCGACGACCTCGTCTTCACCACCGGCGCGCGGTCCGTCAAGGGTCGGGCCCTGCGGCGCGATCCGCGCGTCTCGATCTGCGTCGACGACGAGCAGCCGCCGTTCGCCTTCGTCATCGTCGAGGGCATCGCCACGCTCAGCGAGGACCTGGCCGAGTTGCGGGCCTGGGCCACGCGCCTCGGCGGCCGCTACATGGGCGCCGCCGCGGCCGAGGCGTACGGGGCGCGGAACGGCGTTCCCGGCGAGCTACTGGTGCGTGTCAAGCCCACACGCGTCATCGCCGCGACGGGGATCAGCGATTGATGACCGGTCCCGCCGCTGCGGCCCCGCGCCACGGCGCGGCCGTCGAGTTCGACCACGTCACCAAGCGCTTCGGCGGCAGCGCTGGCACGGACGCCCCCGCGGCGGTACACGATCTCTCGCTGCGCGTGCCGCCGGGCGAGATCTGCGTGCTGGTCGGCCCCAGCGGCTGCGGCAAGACGACCACCCTGCGCATCGTGAACCGCCTGGTCGAGCCGACCGCGGGCCGCGTGCTGATCGACGGCCAGGACGTGGCCAGCGTCGAGGTGACCGCGCTGCGGCGCCGGATCGGCTACGTCATCCAGCAGGGCGGCCTCTTCCCGCACTACACCGTCGCCCAGAACGTCGGCACCGTGCCCCGGCTGCTCGGCTGGCCGGAGGCGCGCATCCGCGAGCGCGTCGACCACCTGCTCGCGCTCGTCGGGCTCGACCCCGAGCGCATGCGCGCGCGCTACCCCGGCCAGCTCTCGGGCGGCGAGCGCCAGCGCGTCGGCGTCGCCCGCGCCATGGCGGCCGAGCCGCCGGTCATGCTGATGGACGAGCCGTTCGGCGCCGTCGACCCGATCGTGCGCGAGCGGCTGCAAGACGAGCTGCTGCACCTCCACCGGACGCTCGGCACCACCATCCTGTTCGTGACTCACGACGTCGACGAGGCGATCAAGCTGGGCGATCGCGTGGCGGTGATGCAGGAGGGCGGCCACCTGGCGCAGTACGCCCCGCCGCTGGAGCTGCTCGCCCAGCCCGCCAACGAGTTCGTCGCCCGCTTCGTCGGCGCCGACCGGGGACTCAAGCGCCTGGCGCTCGTCGCCGTGGCCGACGCGCCGCTCGTCGACCTACCCACGGCGCGGGTCGGAGAGCCCACGCGCACCGCCCGCGAGCGCCTGGCGACGGCCGGGTCGGACCACCTGCTCGTGCTCGACGAGGCGAGCCGCCCGCTGGGCTGGCTGGCGGCGCCGGCGCTGGACGACGCCGACGCCGTAGCGGCCGAGGCGCTCACCGCCCCCGCCGCCGTGCTGCCGGCCGAACTGGCGCTCCGCGACGCGCTCGCGCGCCTGCTGGAGTCGCCCGTGCCGACCGGGGTCGTCGTGGACGCCGCGGGCCGCTACCGGGGCGGGCTGTCGCTCGAAGCCATCGCCGCCGCGCTGCGGGCTGCCGCGCCGACGCCGGACCAGCCGCGTACGGCCGCCCCCGCGCACGGGGACGGCGTCGCGCCCCGGGCGGGGGCGCCGTGACGCCGGGCGAGCCGCTGATCCGCTGGGACTGGGTGCTGAGCCACCTGGGCGACATCGCGCAGCGCCTCGGCGAGCACCTGGTTCTGACCGGGCTGGCCGTCGCCATCGGCTGCCTCGTGGCGCTCGTCCTGACCATTCAGGTCGTGCGGCGCCCGCGGCTCTACCCGCCCATCGTCTGGGTCGCCGGTGTGCTGTACACCATCCCCAGCCTGGCGCTGTTCGCCCTGCTCGTCCCGATCACCGGGCTGTCGCTGCTCACCGCCGAGATTGGCCTGGTCAGCTACACGCTGCTGTTCCTGATCCGCAACGCCGTGGACGGCGTGCGCTACGTCCCCGCCGACGTGCGCGAGGCGGCGACGGCGATGGGCTACACGCCCCGCCAGCGCCTCTGGCGCGTCGAGCTGCCGCTGGCCCTGCCCGTCATCATTGCCGGCATCCGCGTCGCCACCGTCTCGACGATCGGGCTGACGACCGTCACGGCGCTCATCGGCCAGGGCGGCCTGGGCTACTTCATCCTGGACGGCCTGCAGCGCTTCTTCAGCACGCCGCTCATCGTCGGCGCCGTGCTGTCGGTCGCGCTCGCGGTGCTGGCCGACGGCGCGCTGGTGCTGCTCCAGCGCTGGGCGACGCCGTGGGCGCGCTGGAGCGGCTGACGCGATGGACTTCCTCGCCGCGCTCGGCGCCTGGCTGGCCGATCCCGCCCACTGGCAGGGCTCGGACGGCATCCCCACGCGCGTCGCCGAGCACGTGCTGATGTCGGCGGTGACGATCGCTGTGGCCATGGCCGTCGCCGCGCCCATCGGCGTCTGGCTCGGCCACCTGGGGCGCGGCGGCTTCGTCGTCCTGAACGTGGCCAACGTCGGCCGCGCGCTGCCGTCGCTCGCGCTGCTTGCGCTGCTGCTGCCGCTGGCGCTCGCGCTCGGCCTCGGGCTCGGCTTCTGGCCGACCTTCCTGGCCATCCTGCCGCTCGGCATCCCGCCGATCCTGACGAACGCCTACGTAGCGGTGCGCGAGGTGGACCGCGACCTGCTGGACGCGGCGCGCGGCCAGGGCCTCGACGAGTGGCAGGTCCTGCGCCAGGCCGAGCTGCCGCTCGCCACGCCGCTGATCGTCGCCGGCATCCGCGGCGCTGCCGTGACCGTCGTCGCGACCGTGACGCTCGGCGCGCTGGTGGCCAGCGGCGGCCTCGGCCGCTACATCGTCGACGGCCTCGCCCGCCACGACAACGCGCGCCTCGTCGTCGGCGCCGTCCTCGTCGCCGCCCTCGCGATCGCCACCGAGGCCGGCTTCGGCCTGATCGAGCGCCGCGCCATCCCTGTCGGCCTGCGCGCCCAGGCCGGCGAACGCGGCCCGAGCCCGTGAAGGCGCCCACGGCACGAAAAGAGTAAAACTTAGCAGCGCATTGAAGCGCCTTGCCATCAGTCCAGCGGCCGATCGCTCGTAGGGGCGGGTTTCATGCCCGCCCGCGGCCGCCAGGCCGCAGCTCCGGGGTAGACTGCCGCTTAGCCGCGCCGCAGACCGCCGTGATGTTGGCGCCGACCGAGCGCGCGGCCCCGGTTGCTGCTCAAGGAGGCCCGCTTGATACGCCTCATCTGGCGCCGGGCGCCCGCCGCGGCCGCCCTGGTGCTGCTGCTCGTCCTCGTCGGGGCCTGCCAGTCGTCCGCATCGTCCGGCAGCGGCAAGCCCGGCGTCCGCGTCGGCTCGACCAACTTCGCCGAGCAGTCGATCCTCGCCGAGCTGTACGCCCAGGCGCTCGAAGCGAACGGCTACCACGTCGAGCGGCGCCTGAACCTCGGCCCGCGCGAGATCGTCGAGCCGGCGCTCGAGTCCGCGCAGATCGACCTGTACCCCGAGTACCTGGCTACGCTGCTGGCGTTCGTGAGCAAGGGATCCGGCGCTAGCGCCGGCCCGGCGGCCAGCAGCGACCCCGCCGCTACCGCCAGCGCCCTGCAAGCCGCGCTCCAGCCAAAGGGCCTTGCCCTGCTCGACTACGCCCCGGCCGTGGACACCAACGGCTTCGTGGTCACGAAAGCCACGGCCGACAAGTACCACCTGACGAAGCTCAGCGACCTCGCGCCCGTCGCGTCGCAGCTCGTGCTCGGCGGGGCGCCCGAGTGCCCCGACCGCCCGTTCTGCCTGCCCGGCCTGCGCGACACCTACGGCCTCACCTTCAAGGACTTCAAGCCTCTCGACGCGGGCGGCCCGCTCACGGTCACGGCGCTGGAGAACAACCAGATCGACGTCGGGCTGATCTTCACGACCGATGCGGTCATCGCCGCCCGCGGCCTCGTGCCGCTCGCCGACGACAAGCACCTGCAGCTGGCCGACAACGTCGTGCCGGTCGTGCGCGCCGACCTTCTGAGCCAGGCGCCGGCCGACTTCAAGACGGCGCTGAACGGTGTGAGCGCCAAGCTGACCACGGAGGAGCTAACCAGCCTGAACAAGGCGGTGAGCGTGGACCGCAAGGAGCCCCGCGACGTGGCGGCCGCCTGGCTGCGCGACAAGGGCCTGGTCAAGTAAGCGCCCGGCCCGTGCGTCACGAGCAGCCGGCCGACCTCCTTTACCTGGACAACGCGGCCACCACGTATCCGAAGCCGGAGGCCGTTTACCAGGCCGCCGACGCCTTCTACCGCACCGGTGGCGGCAACGCCGAGCGCGGCCGCTACCCGCTGGCCCGCGCCGCCGCCGACGTGATCGCCCGCACGCGCGCGAAGCTGGCGGCATGGCTCGGCGCCGGCGCGGGCGACCAGATCATCCTCGCGCCCTCGGCCACCATCGCGCTGAACCAAGTCATCCTCGGCACGCCGCTCCCGCCCGGCGCCGTCGCCTACGTCACTCCCTTCGAGCACAACTCCGCGCTCCGCCCGCTCGAGCACCGGCGCCAGACGGCGGGCATCCACGTGCGCGAGCTACCGTTCGACCGCACCACCTGGGCCTTCGACGCCCCCCGCGCTCGCGCCATGCTCCAGGCCGCGCCGCCCGCGCTCCTGGTCGTGTCCCAGGCGAGCAACGTCTGCGGCTACTTGCTCCCGGTGGTCGAGATCGTGCAGGCCGCGCGCGCGGCCAATCCTGCCTGCGTGGTCGTCGTGGACGGCGCGCAGGCCGCCGGCCTCTACCCGCTCGACCTGGCCGCCGGCGCGATCGACTACTACGTCTTCTCCGGCCACAAGTCGCTGTATGGCCCTTATGGCATCGCGGGCTTCGTCCTCGCCAGCGGGCGGCGGCCGGCGCCGATCCTCTTCGGCGCCACCGGGACCCAATCCGACAGCGTGGCCATGCCGCTCGACGTGCCCAGCGCCTACGAGCCTGGCAGCCAGAACGCCTGGGCGGCCGCCGGGTTGGACGCCGCGCTCGACTGGCTCGCCGCGCGGGGCCGCGCGGCCGTGGTCGCGCCCGCCGAGGCCGCCGCCCACGCGCTCCGCGACCGCCTCCGCGCCCTCCCGGGCGTGACCGTCTACGCGCCGCCGGCCGACCGCTGGATGGGCATCGTCGCCTTCACGGCCGCGGGCCAGGCCCCCGCGGCGCTCGCCGACGCGCTCGCCGCCCGCGGCATCGCCGTGCGCGCCGGCCTGCACTGCGCGCCGTGGATCCATCGCTGGCTTGGCACCCTGGCGGGTGGCGGCGTCGTCCGCGCCAGCCCCAGCTACTTCACGCCCCCCTCAGCCGCCGACACCCTGGAGCGCGCCCTCCGCGAAGCGCTGCCAACCCGCAGGTAACCCGGCGAGAATCCCCACTAATACCGCATCCGGGGGTGGCGTTCCCTTACTCCCTCGCCCTCTGGGAGAGGGTCGGGGTGAGGGCCCGCCTCCGTCGGCGGACCCCAGGGCCGGATCGGATATAACCGTTCGGACCAACGGTAGGGCCGGCGCTCGCCCCCTGCCGCCCGGTCGCCGCTACTGCCTGCCACGGCCTCCGTCGTGATGTCGTAGCGCCGGGGCTCGTTCCCTGCCGCCCGGCTGCCACCGCCTCCGCCGTGATGTCGTAGCGCCGGGGCTCGTCCCCTGCCGCCCGGCCGGCGCGGTCACACGCGGGCCGCGGGGCACAAGCCCCTGCCCCACGGTCCGCTGCCCGGGGACGGGTCCAAACTGCTATACACCGTGTAGATGCGCAGAGGGAGGCAGGCACGATGAGCAGCCCGAGCTTGCGCGCCCTGATCGCCAACTTCCACGACTACGACGCGCCGCTGTCCACGAAGCTGCGCCTGGCGCTCCGGAACACCGCCATCAAGCTCCGCCAGCGCTCCAGCTGCTGCGGCCACCCGGGCGAGCCCGGCTGCTGAGAGCGCGCCACCGGGCCTGGTGCAGGCCCGCACCACCACGACCACCCGCATCCCTAGTGCGGTGTTCACAGGCGCTGAGCGATTGACGGCGCCGGGGTTGCGGCCTCGACGGTCGCCGCGGGCGACCAGCAACCCGCGCTACGGACCGGCCACCGCCGAGGAGGCTCGAGCCATCCGCAATCTGCTCCAGCGCGGCCCCTTCGCGTCGCTGAGCTGCCTCGCAATCCGGGCAAGCGGTCCAGGTCGCGTCGGCGCGGGTTTCATGTCCGCCCGCGGCCGTCGAGGCCGCAGCCCCCCCAGGCGACAGCGCCCGCGCGATTGGCGCCGGCATGTCGCCCCGCCCGACCGCGCCCTACCCTCGCTCCAGCGCGGCGCGGTCCCAACCGGCGCGGTCGGCGGCCGCCTCGTACGTGCTCTGCAGGAAGGAGAGCAGCGCGGCGTCGGGGTCTGGCGCGGCGCGCAGCTCGTCGTACGGCAGGACGAACTCGCCCAGCTCCGCGCTGTAGTAGGCGCCGACCGGCTGCACGGGCGCGTCGCGGAACCCCGCCGGCTCGGGGTAAGCGTAGGCGTAGAACATGGGCGCGGGAAACGGCCCGCCGCCGGGCCAGAAGCCGCAGCTACTCACCTCGTGCGAGTACGCCTCGTGCGTGATGCTATCCGCCACGCCCGGGATCGTCGGGTGGACCGGCGCGCGGCGCCCGGAAAAGCGCGTCACCGCCAGGTCGAAACCGCCCCAGAAGAAGTGTACCGGGCTCACCTTGCCGATGAACCGGCCCCGAAACGCGTGCAGCACCCGGTCGGCCTGCACCAGCACTTGCCAGAAGCGCCGCGCGTACGCGGGGTCGTAGGCGGTGTGCGTGCGGTCCTGGTCGAAGGGGATGGCGTTCGGGATCTCCGACGGCATGGGCCAGATGCGCACCGCCAGGCCCAGGTCCGCCAGGGTGGCCATGACCTGCTGATAGAACTCGGCCACCGGGCGCGCCGCGAGCGGCAGCGACTGGCTCACGCCGTCACTCGCGGTGATGCGAAGCTGCTGGTCGACGAAATCGAAGTCGATCTGGAAGGTGCGCTGACCGTGCGGGATCGGCGAGGTCGTGAGCCCCCGCGCGGTCACGTACAGCGTCACCTGCCACCAGTGGTTCACCGGCGGGCTCAGCGCCAGCCGCACCTTGCCCACCACCTGCGTCCAGAGCTGCAAGGTCGCGGCGGTGTCTTGCCAGTCCGCGTAGGGCAGCGCCGGCCATACCTCCTGGCTCGTGGTCCCCACGTCGCGCTCGCCAGCAGCCATCATGCCCTCCTCAGCTCAGGCGCTACGCCCGCCTTCACTACCACTACCGTTACGCTCGATCGGTTACCGCCCGGTCCTCGATCAGCAGCCCCGCGCTCAGCGCGCTGCCCGCCGCGAGCCCGGCCGCGATCAACATGACCACGCGGAAGCCCGTCACGTACGACTCGTCGATCGCCTGGCGCACCGCGGCCTGCAAGTCGGCGCTCAAGCTGCCAGGCACCTCGGCGCCCGCCAGCTTGCGGCGCTCGCCGGCCAGCGCCTCGCGGGCCGGCGGCGGGAGCGGCAGCGGCGCCAGCCGCGCGTCGAACGCCACGGCAAACACCGTCGCCAGCACCAGATTCAGGACGGCAATCGCCAGCAGCCCCGCCACGCGCGAGACGGCGTTGTTGATCCCTGAGGCCAGGCCCGCGTGCCGCTGCTCCACGGCGCCCATCACCGTTGTCGTGAGCGGCGCCACGGCGATCGCCATGCCCAGCCCCAGCACGACGACCGCCGGGAAGAACGTCGTCCAGTAGCTGCCGCCCACGCCGGGCCGGGCGAACAGCGCGAAGCCGCAGGCGGCGATGGCCGGGCCGATGAGCAGCGGGCGCCGCGCGCCGACCTGCTGCACCAGGCCCCCCGCCCAGCGCGACAGCGCGAACATGATGAGGATCATCGGCAGCAGCGCGGCGCCCGCCTCCGTCGCCGTGTAGCCCTGCACCTGGATCAGATTGAAGGGCACGAAGAAGAAGGTGCCGCCCAGCGCGGCGTAGAGCAGCAGCGTCAGCAGGTTCGCGCCGGCGAAGGTGCGCGCGCGAAACAGCCCGAGCGGCATCATCGGCGCGCGCGCCAGCCGCTCGCGCACGAGGAACAGCCCGAGCCCGACGAGCCCCGCCGCCAGCCATCCCAGCGCCGCCGGCTGGCCCAGCCCGCCGTCGGCCGCCACCGTCAGCCCGTACACGGTGCTGCCCAGCCCGAACGCCGCCAGCAGCGCCCCCCACCAGTCCAGCGGCCCCGCCGCCTCGTCGCGGCTCTCCGGGACGTGCCAAAGCACCAGCAGTACGACGGCCAGCGCCAGCGGCACGTTGATGAAGAACACCCAGCGCCACGAGCCGTGCTCGACCAGCCAGCCGCCCAGCACCGGGCCGATTGCCGAGGTGATTCCGGTGAAGCCCGACCATGTGCCGATCGCCCGTCCGCGCCGCGCCTCGTCGAACGACGCGCTGATGATCGCGAGGCTGCCCGGCACCAGCAGCGCCCCGCCGACGCCCTGCACCGCCCGCGTCACAATGAGCTGCCCGACACTCTGAGCGACGCCGCAGCCGACCGACGCGGCGGCGAACAGCACCACGCCGATCAGGTAGACGCGGCGCCGCCCGAACCGGTCGCCCAGCGACCCGCCGACCAGGATCAGCGCCGCGAGCAGCAGCGCGTACGCCTGCACGACCCACTGCACCTGCGCGCCGGTTACCTCAAACTGCGCTTGCAGCGCCGGCAGCGCGACGTTGACCACCGTGCCGTCGATAAACGCCATGCTGGAGCCGAGGATCGTGGCGGCCAGCACCCACGGCTCGGCCCCCGGCGCGCAGCGCGCGGCGGCCGCCCCCGCTGCCGCCATCACGCCCTCGTCGCACGGGGCTCTGACGAGACTCACCGCCTACACGAACGCCGCCTGGCAGTCCTCGCAGCCCGAGGCGCTCGGCGTCACGTCCCGAATCTCGCCCACATGCGTGCAGCTCGTCGCCATGTTGGCGTCCTTCCCAACCGGCCAGCGCCCGGGGCGCCGGCCCGGCCTCGCGTCCGCGAACAGCATAGCAAGCAGCGGACGAAACTCACCGCGCGGCCCATGGTTCCGGGACCACGGGCCGCGCCGGGTGCCCCCGGCATGTTGCCGGTGGCGTCCTGGCTCCGCTGGCGCCGCCGGACGACAGCTCTCCGCCAATGCGTTCTTTAGAGAGAGGCCGCGAGGCGCGCCGGAAAGCGCCCGCCATCGGCGCGACGTGGTCGCCCATCTTACGCCGTACACGCCTCCCCCGCCCGCCGCCCGCGCCCGGCCCGGGGCACCCCGCCCCGCCGGCCCGGCCCGCGGCGGGACCGCGGGGGAGTATCGTACGGGGTAAACGATGCGACCTTCCGCGCCCGACCAGCGCGCGCAAACCCGCGCCCGGCCTAGCAGTTAACCACCCGGTAAAGGAGCATCGTTTGACCGTTCCTCGGATAAACTCCGCCGCAACATCGGGGGGCGCACCCGGCCGCGCCAGCAACCTTGACTGAGCGTGCGGGCAGCATTAACATCACCGCCAGAGTATCCGGCTCGGGAGCCGGCCCCGGCGCGCAGCGGAGGAGGAGGGGATCATGGCTTCAGGGACGTCGAAGAACGGCGTGCAGCGGCGATCGTTCTTGAAGGGAGCGGCGGCGGCGGGCGCGGCTGCGGTGGGCGGCTCGCTCCTGGCGCAGGGCACCGCGGGCGCGGCCAGGGGGCCGGCTGCCGAGCCGGCGCGCATCACCACCTCCCCGACCGCGAAGATCGACATCACCCCGCGGCCGGGCTCCGACTTCATGGTCGACGTGATGCGGTCGCTGGGCATCGAGTACGTCGCGTCCAACCCCGGCTCCAGCTTCCGCAGCTTGCAGGAGTCGATCGTCAACTACGGCGGCAACGCGATGCCGGAGTTCATCACCTGCACGCACGAGGAGTCGTCGGTCGCCATCGCCCACGGCTACGCCAAGGCCGCCGGCAAGCCGATCTCCATCCTCGCCCACAGCACCGTGGGCCTCCAGCACGCCGCGATGGGCGTCTACAACGCCTGGTCGGACCGCGTGCCGATCCTGCTGATGGCCGGCAACATCCTCGACGCGACCAAGCGGCGGCCCGGCGTCGAGTGGTACCACTGCGCCCAGGACCCGGCGGCGCTGCTGCGCGACTTCTTGAAGTGGGACGACCAGCCGGTGTCCCTCCAGCACTTCGCGGAGTCGATGGTCCGCGCCTACAAGATCGCGACGACCCCGCCGATGGAGCCGGTCCTCATCATCGCCGACGCCGACCTCCAGGAATCGCCGATCGACGACGAGAGCGAGCTGAGCATCCCGCGGCTGAATGGGGCGATCCCGCCGATGGGCGACGCGAACGCCGTCCGCGAGGCCGCGCGCTGGTTGGCCGAGGCCGAGAACCCGGTCATCCTGGCGGACCGCGCCGCGCGCACGGCCGAGGGCGCCAAGCTGCTGGCGCAGCTCGCCGAGGCGCTGCACGCGCCGGTCGTCGATCTCGGCGGTCGCATGAACCTGTCGACCGAGCACTACGCGAACCTGTCGGGCATGAAGGGCCCGCTGGTCCGCGAGGCCGACGTGATCCTGGCGCTCGAGGTCAGCGACCTGTGGGGCCAGCTCAACACGGTCACCGACCCCACCCACGAGTACCGGCGGCTCGCGAAGCCCGACGCGAAGGTCATCAGCGTGTCGGTGGCCGATCTCTACGGTAAGTCCAACTACCAGGACTTCCAGCGCTTCATCTCGCCCGACCTGTCCATCGCCGCGGACGCCGAGGCGACCCTGCCGCTGCTGATCGATGAAGTGCGGCGCGCCGCCAGCGGCCGCCTGTCGCTGCTCAGCCAGCGGTCCGACAAGCTGCGCTCGATGTACCAGGACATGAAGGCGCGGGCGCTCCGCGACGCGGCCTATGCCTGGGACGCGAGCCCGATCAGCACGGCGCGGGCCGCGGCCGAGGTCTGGTCGGTTATCAAGAACGACGACTGGGCGCTGGTGGCGGGCTCGTTCGGCGGCTGGGCGCCCCGCCTGTGGAAGATCACGGAGTATTATCAGACCCTGGGCGGCCCCGGCGGCTACGGCGTCGGCTACAACCTGCCGGCCTCGATCGGTGCGGCCCTGGCGAACAAGAACAAGGGCCTGCTCTCGATCAGCCACCAGCCCGACGGCGACGCGATGTACGGCCCCGGCGCCCTCTGGACGGCCGCGCACCACCGCATCCCCATCCTCATCATCATGCACAACAACCGCGCCTACCATCAGGAGATGATGCACCTGCAGAAGATGGCCGGCCTGCACGACCGCCGCCCCGACCAGGCAAAGATCGGCACCGCCATCGAGGATCCTGACATCGACTTCGCGAAGCTCGCGCAGGCGCTCGGCGTCTGGGCCGAGGGGCCGATCACCGACCCGTCGGCCCTCGGCCCGGCGGTCCGGCGCGCGGTCGAGATCGTAAAGGGCGGCTACCCGGCGCTGCTCGACGTGGTGAGCCAGCCCCGCTAGCCCGCACGGCAGCGAGCAGCCGAAATGCCCCTCCCCACGCCGGGGAGGGGGCCTTCGCGCTAAGCAGACGGTCTCGGTTGCCCTCGACCTCGCCGCCGTGAACGGCGGGCCAGGAGTTCGGCTTAGGCCCGCCGTTCACGGCGGCGGCCGGAGGTCCAGCGTAGGCGGGGCTGCCTGCTTAGCTTGCGGCCGGCCGCCGGGCAGCGCGGGCTGCCAGCCCGCCCGGTGGTTGCCGCCGAGCGCGCCGGGGTGGGCGAGCCGCCCGCGCTCCCCGGAAGGCTGCTAGCGTTCTGCCCGCGCGCGGAGTCGAGGGAGCCCGCCTTACTGATTCAACAGAGGGATCTGCGCCGGGTCGGGCGGCGCCGGGATCGACTGCAGGTAGGCGTAGATGTCGGCGAGGTCCTGCTCACTGACGTACTCGCGCGGGTAGCGCGGCATGAGGTCGCGCGGCTCGTACACCTGCTGCTCGAAGCGGTTGAAGGCGATCGGGTTCGGGGCGATGCGGGGCCCCGTCGAGGACGCGCCCTGGCCCTCGTAGCCGTGGCACTCGTAGCAGCCGTACTGCTCGTACAGCGCCTGACCGTGGGCGGCATCCTGGGCCACGGGCGCGGCGACGGCGGCCTGCGGCCGGGCCAGCTGCGCGGGCACGGCGGCCGTGAGGGCGGCCAGGCCGATCGTGCTGATAGCGAAGATGCGGACGAAGTGCGGCATCTGCCCCTCCCGTCGGTGTGCTCGACAAGATCAGCGCCAGTATAGCCGCGCCGCGCCCGCCGCGCCACCCCGCCCGGGCCGAGGAAACCGGCCGCCAGTTGTCTTGCGGGTCTGGCTGCGCCACATCCTCAATACCACCCTGTCCGCCCTGCTCAGTGGATGTTGACGGTCGTGCCGAGGCTGGCCCAGTTCCAGAACCACAGCGCGTCGTCGTAGTTCACGCCCAGGCAGCCGTGCGTACCGGCGTACCCGAAGTGATTCGACCAGTAGTTGTAGTGGATCGCCGCGCCGTCGTTGGTGAAATACTGCGTGTACAACACGTTCTCGACGTAGTAGCCGCCCGGCGCGTCGCGGGGGATGCCGAGCGTCTCGCTGCTCATCGTCTCGTTCTCGACGCGCCGCTGAATGCGGTACACACCAGCGGGCGTGGAGTCGGCGATCGTGCCGTGCAGGGCGAGCGCCGTGTACACGATGCGGTCGTCCTCGTAGGCGGTGATCAGCGTCGGCTCCTGCAGGTCGACGTCGATCCAGCGACCCGAATACATCAGCGGCGGGCCCTTCGGCAACCGGATGCCGTCGGAGTGGACGTACTCACCGTCGCCGATCCGGTACCACACCTCGCCATCCGCGCCCCGTACCGCGTCGTAGACGAAGACCGGCGTGTTGTGCGGCAGATCGCGCACGCGGGTCTCCGGCGCGACGCGCGGCTCGGAGCGCACGGTGTACGCCAACGACCGCCCCGGCAGGTTCACAGTGGCGATCCGCTCAGGGCTGGCGCGGGTGCCGCTGGACGGCGGTGCCGACGGGGCGACTGCCGTCGCATCTACCCAGGCGTACTCGACGATTTGCGGACTGTACACGAACAGGCGCTGGTCGGTGCCGGCGCCCGTCAGTTCGAAATAGCTGCCCGCGTGCGCGCTGCCGAGGCTGACAGCATCGGCGTCCGGGCTCGACCACAGCTCCAACGGCGCCGCATTCGTTACCCATTGGCCATTGCCGTGGGGGCTCACGGCGGTCGGGTCGGCCGCGGGCGTGCTGGTCGCGACGGGGACGGCGGTTGGCGTGACGGGCGGAGCGGTCGGCGCCGTCGTTGGTGAGGGGATCGCGCCGCGCGTCGGCGTCGCGCTAGCCGGCGTGGCGAACGGGGGCGGGAGCGCGGCGCCCGAGCCAGGCGGCGTGGCCGTGGGCGGGGGACGCGAAGACGTCGCCTGCCCGAGCGGCGCGGCGCTGGCCTCGGCCGCGTGGAGGACGCGCGGGGGGAGCGCCAGACCCAGAGCGAATAACAGCACTACGAGAACGAGCTGCACGCGCGAATGCATTGGTTGTCGTCTTGCCTCCAGAGGTCTGCCTCGAGCCCGCCAGGACTCGGCCGGGAGCCTGACGCGTCCGTGGCCAGCGGGCGGCCAACGGGCACGGCTCTTGCACCCAGACGCCGGGACCGAGATGAGTGGGAGCGGACTGCATGCATCGCCGCCTACTACAGCGACGCCTGGACAATGCCCTCGCGACGCTTACCGTCTCGCTGACACTGCTCGAGCGCGAGGTGTGTACGCCTCACGACCCGCGTCCGCCGACCTGCCTTCCCCGACCCACCGGTCACCGCCTGCCCGACGCTCCCGGGCGTCCGCTGGTGCCGGCGGCCTAAACGACCGGCGGGGAGCACGCTCTGCCCAGACGCTCGCCGCAGAGCGCCCTCCGGGCCCCGCGGCCGGCGTTCGCTCCATGCGGCGCGCAGCGCCCGGCCGTACCGCTACGGTAACCGATGGCGCGACGAGGCGCACCAGGGCTACCGGCGCCCGGTGGCGCCCCTATGATACCCCCTTGTGTGCCAGGCAGGTAGGATTCCGCGGGATTGCTCGGTTTTACCTCCCGCCGCAGGCCGTGCGCTGGGCTAGTGCGCGGCGGCTTGCAGCGCGGCGACGAGGGTGACGGGGTCGAGGCCCTTCAAGGCGGCGGCCTGGGCGACGGTAATGCGCGGGGCCAACGCGGCGCGTAGGAGCGGGTGGGCGAGCGGCGTGAAACCGTGCGCCAGTAACACGTCGAGCGTGGCCGGCCACCGCGCAAGCACCTCGGCGACCGTCAGGTCGGGCGTGATCGCCGACGCGGGCCGCGGAGGCGGCGCCATGACCAGCCGCACCGGCACCCCGACGGCCGAGGCGGGCGTGGCGCCACGGGACGTGGCCGGGAGGGGCGCGGCCGGCGCGCGCGCGGCGAGCGTCCGCCAGAGCACCAGCGCGAAGAGCACGAGCCCGACGTAGCCGAGCACGCCGCTGCCCGCCACCAGCCCGCGCCCGAGCGCGTCGGCGCTGCCCAGCAGCTCGCCCGCGACGCGCAGCACTACGCCCACGTTGAACGCGACGTAGAGCGGCGCGAGCAGCGGCCGGCCCCACAGCGCCACGCCGCCGAACACCGGGACGACCCGACTCGCCACGCCGAAGATCAGCAGCGAGATGTAGCCGAGCGCCAGCGCGTGGCGCGCGGCGTTCTGCGCCCCCGCGCTCGGCGGTGTGCCCGTCGCCAGCTCCCATAGCGCCAGCGCCGCGCCGAGCCCGAGGGAGAACAGCAGCCAGCCGTACGCCGTGCGCACGTACGGCTCGTGGGCGCGCGGCTGTCCGGCCCCTGGCGGCATCGCCGCGCGCTCGTAGAGGCGGAGCGCGCCGACGAACGCCACCGCGCCCGCGACGATCGCCAGCGCACCCAGCAGCGTGACCCCGTGCCACGCCTCGGGCCCGCCGAGCGCGCTCGCGACGCCGGCACCGACCTCCAGCGCCACGCCCGCGTTCAGCAGCGCGCAGGCGGCGATGCCCAGGCGCTCACGCGCTGGGCGGAGCCCCATGAACAGCGGGATCGCCCGCCGCGTCACCCCGAGCGCGGCCATCACCACGAAGCCGTGGAACAGTGCCGTGAGGTACGGGTCGGCGAACAGGCTCGCCACCAGTCCCCTGCCCAGCGCGTCGGCGCGCACGGCGACGACGATCTGGAGCACGCTCGCCAGCGCGAGCCAGCCGCCCGCGGCCACCAGATAGGGCTCATAGCCTTCCCAACGGCCGCGCCCTGGCGCCAGCCACCGCGCTAGCGTGACCGCGAATAGGACGCTCGCCGCGAGCTGCAGTGCGGCAGCCACCGTGAACACCCCAGGCAGCGGCAGCGCGACGGCGAGCGGCTGGCCGATGGCCCGCACGAGTACCGCGCCGAGCCACAGGGCGTAAGTCGCCCCTGCCACGCGCCGGCTGGGCGGCGGGACGCCGCGGAAGCGCGGCACGACGTGGTAGGCGACGCCGACGACGAATAACCCCACCCAGCCCAGGAGCTGCACCTGGCCGTGCGCCTGGATGAGCGGTAGCCAGTAGGCGCCGAGGTCCGGCCCGCCAGCGCGCCCCAGGACGGCCAGCAGGCCAATCCCAAAGCCGGCCGTCAGCGCCAGCAGGAGGCTGGTGCGGAGGTACAGCCGGTAGCTCTCCCAGGGCGTGGGCGGCGCCGTCGGGCGCGGCGCGGGCGCGGCGGGCGCCTCGCGCGCGCTGGCCTCCAGCTCACGGAGCAGCGCCGGCAGGTCGACGTGGTGCAGCCGCGCGAACTGATCGATCGGCTCCAGCGGCCCGGCCGCGCCGCCACAGCCCGCGAGCCCGTGGCGCTCGAACACCGCCGCCGTCTGCGGGTAGCGGGCCAGCGCCTCGCGGATCGTCATGCCCGGCGCGATGGCCGGCGGGGGAGTGCTCACCGCGCGCTCTCCGCCGCCACCTGCCCAAGCGCGGCCAGCAGCTCGGCCAGGTCGAGTCCGTGGCGCCGCGCCGCCTCGGCGACCGGCAGGCCGCCGCCACAGCAGGTGTCCAGGCCCCGCGCGTTGAAGACGCCCAGTGCGGCTGGGTAGCGCTTCACGACCTCGCCGATGGTCAGGTTGGGATCGACAGTGTGCTCGATAGCCATGGCTCGTCCTCCAGCGGGACGGCTGGGCACCGCGACGGGCGGCGCCACGCCGAAGAAGATTCTATGGAGATGGTGCCGGCTGGAGGTTAGCGCGCCGGTTGCGCTCGGTAACTTCAAGGTAGACGGCCTCGACGCGGCCCAGAGCTGATTCAAGGTCGCCGCGAGCGCGGTAGGAACCAATGGGGCACTCGGCACACTGCGGCGGGCTCTCGTTGGCCAGACTGGGCCGGGACTCGCTGCACGGCCCAGCCACGGCTGCACCATCGGAGCGCGGACCGGACTTTGAGCCAGCCCCGCCAACTGACGCCGCCCGTAACACAGCATTTACGCGCCGCCACCCGGGGTGCAACCCGAGGGTGCGAGCATGGGGTGGGAAGCAGGTCGGTCGAGGCGGCGGGGGCGCGCTGGGGTAGCGAAAGGGGCCGTTCCGATGCGAGGCGACGACGAGCTGCAACAGGACGTGCTGACAGAGCTGCGGCGCGACCCGCGCGTGGAGCCACGCCACATCGGCGTGGAAGTCGAGCGGGGGGTGGTGACCCTGACCGGCACGGTGACGTGCTGCGCCCGCGCGACGGCGGCCGACGCGGCCACGCGGCGCGTGCCCGGCGTGCGCGACGTGCTCAACCGCTTGCAGGTTGCCCTCCCGGACTACCAGATCCGCAGCGACGGGGAGATCCGCCGAGCGGTGGACACCGTGCTCGACTGGGATGCGGAAGTGCCGCGCGAGAGCGTGCAGGCCCGCGTGGTCAGCGGCATCGTGACGCTGGAGGGCGAGGTCGAGCACGAGTATCAGCGCGAGGTGGCCGAGCGCGCCGTGCGGCACCTGCGCTGCGTGCGCGGGGTGGTGAACCGCATCGCCGTGAAGACGCCGCTGCCACGCGGCATCCGCCGCGACGTGGCCGCGCTGCTGGACTGGCCAACCGCCCCGTTGGCGGAGGTCGATCCGGGGAGCAGGGGATGGGGGATAGGGGGTAGGGGATGAAGACCCGCCTGACCCCGCGCCCTATCCCCTATTCCCTACCCCCTGATCTCCGCGCTAGACGGCCGCCCGCGCCTCGCGGGGCCGGAAGAGGCTGTCGTCCATCTTGGACTCGACGCCGTTCTGGCGCAGCGCCTCCTCGAAGTCCTTGCGGATCTGCGGGTCCTCGTCCCAGTGCTCGATGAGCGTGCCGCCCTCCTTCACGCTCAGGAACCCCTTCCACGACTGGTTCGCCTCGTCCACGTCGGCATGATGGGCGAGCGGGTGGTGGGCGCCGTAGACGGCGATGTGCTTGGCCGAGCCGGGGCCGGTGTTGAGGTGCTGGTGGAAGTAGGCATCCGGCGGGCTGTAGATGCTGTTGCGGCCCCAGTGGACCTTGTACACCTCGTCGCCGTGCCCCGCCTCGTAGGGCCGCGGCCCGAGCCGCGAGTCCCACGCCAACACGTAGCCCTCGCCGTCGAGGCCGAGCAGGATGGCGCCGGGGCCGTGGTAGTGGGCCTTGTGGTAGCGCCCGGCGGGCCACTGCGAGATGTGGCCGTGCGGGAAGCGCTTGCCCATGCGGTAGCCGGTCAGCAGGCCGCCGACGACCTTCTGCTCCAGCGCGTCGAGCGCCGCCGCGTGGGCGTCGGGGATGAAGTTCGTGTGCCAGATGTTCTGCTTGTACCAGCCTTCCATCGTGCGGGTGTCGGAGGCGGCGAAGTACTTGTCGCCGTCCTGATACAGGTCGATGAACTGGGCGTCGTTGTTGAACACGAAGTCCAGGTCGTCGAGCGTGTTGATGATCTCGGGGGCGGTGGTCACCGCCATGAAGATGACGGGGTCGCTGCCCGCGTTGAACATGCGGTGGGTGGTGTTGCGCGGGAAGGCGAAGACGCTGCCCTCGCCCCACTCGAAAGCGAGCTTCGGGCCGTTGCCCTGCCAGACCTGGGTGACGCCGCGACCCTTGAGCACGAAGATCTGCTTTTCGTAGAGGTGCTTTTCCGGCTCCAGCGCCTGCCCACCCGGAATCTCCACGACGTAGATGCCGCGCTGCGACTGGTGGGTGCCGGTCAGCTCGATGAAGGTGGCCAGCCCGCCGGTGCGCGCCCAGGGAGCGCGCGGCAGCGTCGTGACGTCCTCGACCCCCACCATCGCGCGGTGGATGGGCAACCCTTCCTGCGCCATAAAGTCGTCGTAGGGAAACGTGTTGCTGATCCGCTCGCGAATCTCCATGCAGGCCCTCCCTTTGATCAACGGCGGGGCGAGGTGCGCGCACCGGGCCGCCGCCAGCGCCGGCTGCCCAATACTAGCCCCAGCCGTGCCCGCAAGCAAGCGAGTCGGCGCTGCGGGCGTCCCGCCGCTCTTGCGGCGCGCGGCAGCCACCCCCGAGATCGCGTCCGCGGGCGGCTCCGCGGGTGCGTAAGTTTAGCCGAGGAACGGTCAAACGATGCTCCTTTACCGGGTGGTTAAGTGCTAGGCCGGGCGCGGAATCCCGGGTGCTGGTCGGGCGCGGAAGATCGCATCGTTTACCCCGTACGATACTCCCTGGCTGTCCTGCCGCGGGCCGGGCCGGCGGGGGGGGGGCGGCCCCGGGCATGGGCGCGGGCGGCAGGCGCGGGGGAGGCGTGTACGGCGTAAGATACGCGACCACGTCGCGCCGGACGGCGAGCCGGGATTGGTGACCGGCCCGGGAGCTTGGCCGTGCCGGCCACCGCGGCGGCGGCCGGGCGGGCGAGACGCCCGCGCTCCCGGGGGTGGGCCATCCCCGCGATGGCTTCCGGCTACCGCTCGGCTGCTCGCCTCGCGGCCTTTCTAAAGAGGAAGCTATTGGCGGGGGGCGGTCGTCCGGGGCCGGTGGACGGTGCGCGATCGGGTCGGGAGGGCGCCTAACGGGGCGCGCCCTCACCCCGGCCCTCTCCCAGGGGGAGAGGGGGAGGGACGGACCCTCACCCCGGCCCTCTCCCAAGGGGAGAGGGAGTAAGAGAACGGCGCCGCCGGACTCGGCACGACACCCGGCCGGGTGGCGCCCCGGCAGGGCGCAGCCAGCCAGCAGCGCCCCTGCACCGGGCCGGGTGGCGACCGACCTGGGCGCAGCCGTCGAGCCATCGATGGGCGGCACCCAGACGCTGCCCTGCACCGGGCCGGGTGGCGACCGAACTGGGCGCAGCCAGCAGCCCGCCTACAAGATACCGGGGTGGCGGGGGCGTGGTCCCGGCGCTGCCGTCAGAGCCGCACGGCCGACCGCAAAATGCTGGGGGCTAGCCGGCGCCTCGGCGTGGGGTAGCGCTCGGCGCGCCCTTTGCCCTATGCTCGCCTCAGGAGCCGAGAGGGTCCGCCCGACGCCGAGCGGGCGGTGGCTGCCATAGCCCGGTGAGGATGCGGGTGCGACCCGCTCAGGTTGCATCTGTTTGGCGGCTGCCGGACGGTGGCTGCCAAAGGCCTGTGAGGATGCCGGTGCGACAGAATCGCTTTCCCGTGATCGACGCCGACGGGCACGTCATCGAGCCGCTGCAAGACCTCATCCCGTTCCTGGGCGAGGGCTTCGCGGGCGGCAACTTGAGCGGCTCGGGAACGTACACGCTGTTCCCATCGCTGGACGGCTGGTTCCGTGCCTCGAACCTGACCAGCCCGGGGCGCCGCGATACGCCCAATCCGGAGACCTGGCTGGGCTTCCTCGACGACTGCGGCATCGACCGCACCGTGCTCTACCCCACGGCAGGGCTGGCCGCGGGGCTGATCCAGGACCCCTCCTGGGCCGTCACGCTCTGCCGCGCCTACAACTCCTGGCTGCACGCCACCTACACGCGGACCAGCCCGCGCTTGCAGGGCGTGGCGCTGCTGCCGGTGCAGGACGTGGCGGCCGCGACGCAGGAGCTGCGCCGCGCCAGCCAGGAGCTGGGCTTTCCGGCCGCGATGCTCTGCGCCAATACGGTCCTTGGCAAAGGCTACGGTCACGCCGACTTCTGGCCGCTCTACGCCGAGGCCGAGCGGCTGGGCGTCGCCCTGGCCGTACACGGCGCGCCGAGCCGCGGCCTGGGGTTCGACTACCTCACGACGTTCATCGAGACGCACACGCTGGAGCACCCGGTGGCGGCGATGATCCAGCTCACGAACATGACGTTCCAGGGCGTGTTCGAGGCGTTTCCCGGCCTGCGCGTGGCCTACCTGGAGTGCGGGGCGGGCTGGATGCCCTACATGATGGACCGGCTGGACGAGGAGTACGAGCGGCGCGGGCAGAAGTGGGCGCCGCGGCTCACGAAGCAGCCGAGCGAGTACCTGCGCGGCGGGCAGGTCTACGTCTCGATCGAGTCGGAGGAGCGCACGCTGCCGTACGTGCTGGAGCTGTTCGGCGAAGACCACGTCTTCTTCGCCTCGGACTACCCGCACGAGCGGTCGCGCCCCGAGTACCTGCCCGACATACCCGAGCTGGAAGCGCGCGCCGACCTGTCCGATACCGCCAAGCGCAAGATCCTCGCCGACAACGCCCGCCGCTTCTACCGCCTCGACTGACGTAGGGACCAAGCAACCTCGCAGAAGTTCTGGACTAGTGAGATGGACGGTCCAGGCGGCGGGTGGAACCGAGCCCGCGTGCGGGCGAGCAGAGCCTCTGTCGCCTGCTGCAGACGATCGAGGTCGTACCACCCGCGGTGGCAGCTGAGCT
>DATGMD010000063.1:0-70796 GCA_035293805.1 Chloroflexota bacterium
GTACCCCGGCCTCGCCGAATCGACAGGGTGATCCGCGCTCCCCTTCACTCTTCGCTTGTTAAGGTCCCCTCGCCCCGACCGCTCTCGCCGCCCGGGCGCGCACCAAGTAGGATACCTCCCCCCACTCCCCCGTGTCAAGCCCCACCGCTCCGGACGCGCGGCCCGTCGCCGTCGAGGCGGCGATGCGAAGTCCCCGCTCCATCGAGCGGGGACTCTTGCGCTCGCCTTTGATATAGTACCCGACCCCGCGCCCGGCGACAAGGCCCCGCCCGCTAGAGTTCTGCTAGAGCGTCTCGAAGTACCCGTCGTCGATCAGCTCCTGCACGAAGCGCGGCTCGGCCACGTCCGTGACCGCCACGTTCGCAACGCTCGGGTCGCTCTTGATCGCGTCCTCCTTCACTCGCTCCAGGCTCGCGGCCGGCGGCAGCACCGGTGGCAGCCCCAGGTAGCGCGTGAACCGCGCGTACGTCTCGTCGAGCACGCTCTGGTCGTCGAGCTGCAGGTACTTCCGCAACACCTCGATCGAGCCATCGCGGTCCTTCCGGAACCGCGCCACCCCCGCCGCGTAGCCCGCGACGTAGGCCCGCACCAGCGCCGGGTTCTCCGTAATGTGCCGATCGATGATCGCCAGGCCCACCGAGGGATACTCCGGCCCATCCTCCGCCAGGTCCAGCAGCTCCCGAAAGCCCGCCTGCACCGCCCGGATGTTCGTCGGCGGCGACACCACGCCCACGTCGATCTGCCCCGCCTGAAGCGCTGCCAGGATCGCCGGCACCTCCTGGAGCGCCAGGAACTGCACGTCGTCCCCCCGCAGGCCCCACTGGTCCAGCGCCACCAGCGATGCCGTGTGGACGGCCGACCCCAGCCGCGTGATGCCCCAGCGCTTGCCCACCACGTCCTGCGGCTGCGTGATGCTCGGCTGCGCCATCACCGAGAAGGGCTGCCGGTTCGTGATCGCCGACACCTCCCGCGCGTTGCCGCCCTGCGCCTGAAACTGGAACGCCAGGGTCCAGTCCAGCACGCCGCCGTCCAGCTCGCCCGCCCGCAGCGCCGCCGCCATCTGCGAGCTGCTCCCCATCCGGACCAGCTCCACGTCGAGGTTCAGGTCCCGCCAGGTCCCCATGTCGTGCGCCACGTACACGCCCGACTGCGCGCCCGTCACCGCGGTCCAGGCCACCTTGATCTTCTCGGGACGCCCCAGCGCCACCGCGGCTCTCGGCGTCGCGCCAGCCGCCGTGGTGGCGGCCGTCGCCGCCGGCGCGGCCGGGGCCGCTGGCGCTGGCGTCGGCGCGCGACTGCCCTGACACGCGGCGCCGAGCGCGCCGGCGGCGACGACGACGGCTCCGCGCAGCACGGCGCGGCGCGAGAGCCGGCGCCCGGATACCTCGCGCGGACTCAAGTCACACCTCCAGCGCGCGAACCGGAGCAGCGCCAGACACGCGCTGCCCACCACACATCGTTAGCCCGAACCGTAGCAGAAGGCGAGGGCCGGCCGCTACCGCCCGCGACGGGTGAGGTGCTCCTGGCCGGGCTCGCGGCTGTCCCGCGCCAGGCGCTCTACAGCAGGCTGGCGAAGTAGTCGTGCGCCTGCAGATCGTCCGCGAATTGCGGCGCGGCCACGTCCGACACCGCTACCTGCGCCACGGCGGGGTCCTCCTGGGCCAGGTCGTTCTTGATCCGCTCCAGACTGCTCATCGGCAGTGTCGGCGGGTACGCCAGGTAGCGCGAGAAACGGTCGTAGGTGTCGCGAAGAATATCCTCATCCTCGATCTGCAGGTACTTCCGCAGAACCTCCAGCGCCCGATCCGGGTTCTTGCGGAAGCGCGCGACCCCGCTCGCGTAGCCCGCCACGTAGGCGCGGACGACGTCGGGGCTATTGTTGACGTAGCGTTCCGCGATGGCCAGGCCGATCGACGGATACTCCGGCCCCTGCTCCGCCAGGTCCACGAGCTGGTGCAGCCCCGCCTGCAGCGCCCGCGTGCTCGTCGGCGGCGAGACCGTCCCCACCTCCACGCCGCCCGCCTGCATCCCGACGAGAATCGCCGGCACGTCCTGCATCGCCAGGAACTGCACCTGGTCGGGGCGAATCCCCCACATGTCGAGCGCGAGCAGCGAGGCCGTGTGCGCGGCCGAGCCTAAGCGCGTGATGCCCCAGCGCTTCCCGATCACGTCCTGCGGTTGGGTGATGCTCGGTTGGCTCACCACCGAGAAGATCTGCCGGTTGGTGATCGCGGCCACCTCGCGGGCGTTGCCGCCCTGCGACTGGAACTGAAACGCCAGCGCCCAATCGAGCACGCCGCCGTCCAGCTCGCCCGCCCGCAGCGCCGCCGCGAGCTGCGAGCTGCTCCCCATCCGCACCAGCTCGACGTCGAGCCCGAGGTCCTTCCAGGCCCCTGTCTCGGACGCCATGTAGACGCCCGACTGCGCGCCCGTCACCGCCGTCCAGGCCACCTTCAGCTTCTGCGGCTGGCTGAGCGCCACGGAGTACCCGGGCGCCCCGCTCGGCCCGGCCGTGGCCGTTGGCCCGGTCGCCGCGCTCGGCGGCCCGCCGGTCGGCGTAGCTTCGCCGCGGCAGGCGGCGCCGAGCGCCCCCACGGCCGCGGCCCCCAGCGCCGCTCGCAGCAACGCACGCCGGCTCAGGCTCGCCACTGCCCGATCCGGCAGCGAGTGATCTCCCAGTGAACGCTCAGCCATATCCGATCGCCTCCCCGTGGGGCGGCTAGCGCTCCGGCTCCCGCGCCGTCGACGCGGCGGGCGAAGCAGCCAGCCGCTCTTTGAGCTGGTCCACATCGCGGCGGACCGCTCGCACCTGGGTGGCGACGACGAACAGGTAGCCGAACAGCACGAGCCAAACGATCGCATAGGTGGCGAAGAGATACGGCAGGTTCTGCATTACTGATTACTCCCCGCGCAGGCTCAGCTCTTGCTGCAAGTAGCGCACCTCGTCCTTCAGGCGCTCCAGGCGTACGCGGACCACCATTAACGTAACGTAGAGCAGGCCGAATGCCACGCTCGCTAGAACGAGGGCGACGACCATCTCGCTGGGCATGAGCGGCCCCTCCGGGCGGACCACCGTCGGCTCGGGGTGCAGCGCGCGCCACCACGTCACCGACATGTGGACGATCGGCACGTCCACGAACCCGACGATGCCGAGCACCGCCGCGTAGCGCGCCGCCCGCGGCACCTCCGGCACGTAGGCACGCAGCATGAGGTAGGCGACGTAGATGAACCACAGGATCGCGGTCGTCGTCAGCCGCGGGTCCCACGTCCACCACGTGCCCCACACCGGCCGGCCCCACAGCGAGCCGCTGATGATGAACAGCGTGGTCAGCACCACGCCGATCTCCGCCGAGGCCCGCGCCGCGGCGTCCCAGCGCTCGTCGCGCCGCCACAGGTAGGCGACGCTGCACACGAACACGACGAAGAACGCCAGGTACGACAGCCACGCCAGCGAGACGTGGACGTACATGATGCGCTGCACGTCGCCCATCACCCGCTCGGGCGGCGCGTAGACGAAGATCGCGTACAGCGCCGCGACCATCGCAACCACCGTTAGCGCGAACGGGACGCGGAACCAAGGATCGGCCAGGAGCGCCCCGCGGTCTTGGTGGCTGCTCGACTCCCGCTCGCGCTGCCCCACCTCCGGTAAGGCGGCAGTTGTCTCGACGCTCCGGTACACATTCATGAGCCACTGTCCCCGCTATGGCCAGCGTGCGGCTGGCCCCACGACAGAGCCTCCGCGCTCCTACGAACGCTGGTCATTCCTCTACTAGCGTATCGAATAACAGGACCGCCGTGCCGAGGAACAGCACGGTAAGCCCGATCAGCAGCTCCCACCACGGCGCCGACGTCGGCGTCGCGGCGCCCGCCAGCAGGTCGTCGGTGGCGCGCGCGGCCGCGACGAGCAGCGGCGCCAGCAGCGGCAGCAGCAGCAGCGGCAGCAGCACGTCCCGGGCGCGCGTCTGCGCTGCCAGCGCCGCGAACAGCGTCCCCGCCGCGGCGAAGCCCACCGTGCCCAGCGCGACCGTGAACACAACGCCGGGCGTGAGCATTGGCGCGTCGAACACGGCCGCGAAGATCGGCAGTGCCACGATCTCCACCAGCCCCATGAACACGACGGTTGCCACGACCTTCGCCAGGTACAGCGCGCTGCGGTCGAGCGGCGCCAGCAGCAGCCCATCCAGCGTGCCCTGGTCGCGCTCGGCCGCGAACGTCCGTCCCAGGGCGAGCAGCCCCGCGAACAGCAGCGTGATCCACAGCACCCCCGCGGCCAGGCGCCGCGCCTCGCCCGGCGCCAGGTCCAGCGCGAATAGGAAAAGCGTCAGCACCAGCAGCACGAACACCAGCACGCCGGCGATCGTCTCGCGCCGGCGGCTCTCCAGCCGCAGGTCCTTGGCAACGAGCGCGGCCACCTGCCTGACGTACGCGCAGACCGCTGCACGATGTAGGGACGCCGCTTGCGGCGCCCTGCTGCCTGGTGGCCGCTGCCGCGCCCCCCCGGTTCCTTCCTCGCTCACGGCGCGGCGCCGAGGGCCTCACGCACTCGCCCCGCCTCGACGCCTGTCGTCGGCGCTTCGTAGGCCACCTTGCCGGCGGCCAGGACGACGAGGCGATCGGCGAGCGCGAGTGCGCGCTCGATGGAGTGGGTCGTGAGCACTACCGTGGGCGCCGCATCGCGCACCACGCGCGCCAGGAGCGCCTGCCCGGCCTCGTCCAGACCCGTATCCGGCTCGTCCAGGAGCAGCAGCGCCGGCTCGTGCAGGAGCGCGCGCGCCAGCGCTAGGCGCTGCTGCTGCCCGCGCGACAGCGCGCCCACGCGGCGCTCGGCCAGCTCCGCCAGCCCGACCCGCTGTAGCTCGCTCGCGATCCGCGTCTCGAGGTCGGCCACACCATACAGCCGCCCGTAGAGCCGCAGGTTCTCTGTCGCGCTCAGGTCGCGGTAGAGGTACGTCTCGTGAGCGACCACGCCGAGCTGCCGCCGCACGGTTGCCGCCTGCCGCATCGCGTCGTGGCCGAGCAGCGTCAGGTGGCCGCCCGACGGCCGCACTAGCGTCGCCAGGATCTTCAGCAGCGTGGTCTTGCCCGCGCCGTTCGCGCCGAGCAGGGCGACGCGCTCGCCGCGCAGCACGACCAGGTCGCAGCCGCGCAGCGCCGCCGTCGTGCCGTAGAACTTGATCAGCCCCCGCGCCTCGACAGCGCCGAACGACGGCGGTCGCAGCACGACGGCCCGCCGCTCGTCACCCGCCGCACGGACCGGCGCGGCCTCGGCCGGCTCGGCCGCCTCGTCGCCCTCAGCGAGCGAGCCGGCCTCAGCTGCCCCCGTCGGCCCGGCTGGGTCGAGGGCGCCGTCGGAAGCCGACCCATCTGCCTCGCCCAGGCCTTCCGGGTCGCGCTCGGTCGCGGTGGTGGGGAGCTCGTCGCGCATGGTCACCGGGGGCACTAGAGGTCCGCGCTCTCGGCGAGCGGCGCGGGCGCCGCGGGCGCCGCCTGCGGCTTGCCGCCGAACCGCGCGTAGAGCAGCGCAGCCGCCACTCCCGCTACCGCGAGCGCCACGGCGGCCACCCGCTGCACGGTCTCGTCGAGCCACCACGGCCGCGGCGTGAAGGGCAGCCCGCCGATCGTGACGGTCGCGCGCTGCCCGGCGCTCAGGTTGTCCGCGATGAGCACGCTGTAGCGCTGGCGGCCAATGTCCACGGTGCGATCCAGGCGTAGCTCGGCGCTGTCGGTGCTGAAGTCGCCCGGCACCAGCACCCACAGCGACGCCGTCGCGTACGCGGCGTTCGTGCTCAGGTCGTATGCCCCCCCGGCGTATGGCACCCGGTAGCTGAAATTGACGTCGGTGGTGCCTGGCGGGACCGGCAGCAGCGACGCGAAGCCGCGGTCGACCTGGATGACGTCGTAGGCGCTTAGCCGGTCGTCCAACGTGAGATCGAAGGCGTTGGGCGGCAGTCCGAAGCGGAGCAGCCCCATCGGGCCTTGGCTCCCACCCATCGTCGGCACGAACGTCGTGTCGTTGTCGTTCCTTAGCTCGACACGCTCGAAGATGGCGAGCGTGCGGCTAGCGGGATCGGCGCCCAGGATCGTGACGGCGCGTCGCCCGATCGACAGGCCGGGCGGCGCGGGCGGCATTTCCTGCGCGAGCGCGCTGGCCGGCCCGAAGCGCGCGGCCGGGCCCCAGCCGCCGCCGAGCCCCGCCGCGCTCCCGGCCGCGGCTAGCGCGACCAGCACCATGCCCAGCCAGCGCCCTAGCTGCCGTCCCATGTGACCCCCCGGTTGCGGCTGCGGTAGATCGCACCCTCGCGGTCGGCCGCCAGCAGCGTGCCTCCGCCCGCGCTGCCGCCTGCCGCCACGGCCGCCACGGGCACCCCGAGCGACAGCCGCGCCCAGCTCTGGCCGCGGTCCACGCTGCGGAACACCCCGTCCTCCGTTCCCGCGTAGAGCGTCCCCCGCAGGGTGCGCCCGTCGGGCAGCGTCGCGGTGTCGCCGCTGTCCGCGTCGAAGACGAGGCTCGACACGCGGCGCGTCGGCAGGGCGCCGTTCAGCGCGCCGCTGGCCGGCGCCCAGCTCCGGCCCTCGTCGTCGCTCGCCAGCACCCCTTCCGTCGCGCTCGCCAGGTACAGGCTCGGCGGCCCCCCTGCCGGTCCCGCCTGGGCGCCCCCCGTACTCACGGCCACCAGTGCGGTCGCGTTCGCCGGCACATCGGCGGCCATCCGCGTCCAGGTGCCGCCAGCGTCGTCGCTGCGGTACAGCCCCGCGCCCTCGGCGACCACCCACACGCGTTCGGGGTTGACGGGATCGACGGCGAGCGCCCGCACGTCGGCGGCCTGCGGCGAAGCGCCACCGGCCGGCAGCGTCACCGGCCGCGTGGCCCACGTGCGGCCCCCGTCGTCGCTCACTACCAACGTGCCAGGGCCTGCCGCGTAGACGCGCCCTGGGCGCGCAGGGCTCACCGCCACCGCGCGCAACGCTTGGTCGAGCCCCGGGACCGCTTGCCAGGACGCTCCCGCGTCCGCGCTCGTGAGCAAGCCAGTGGCCGCGGCCAGGAAGGCGCGCGCCGAGTCGTCTGGCGCCAGCGCCAGCGCCCGCGGCCCCACTCCGTCCAGCGTCGCCACCGCGTGCAGCTCGCTCTGACCGCGGTGCCCCGCGACGTAGACCGTCGCCACGCCGAGCACGAACACCAGTCCCGCGGCGCCGGCGAGAATAGCCGTGCGCCGGCCACGCGCGGGCTTCGCGGCCACGCGCTCGGCGGCGGGTGCGGTACCGTTCCGCTCGGGCGCGCCTGCCAGGTGCTTGGCGACGCCGTTGCGGTGAACGGCGGGCGGCGGGGGCCGGACCGGGGCGGCTGGATCGGTGGCTTTCAGCAGGGCGAGCGCGCGGCGCTCGTACCCCGCCCGCAGCGCGTGATAGTCCGGCTCGGCGAGCTTGCCGGTCGCGTAGTCGAAGTCCAGTTCCCGCAGCGCGGCAAGTGTCGCCTCGCGCTCCTCGAGCAGGCCGTTCGGCGGCCCGGCCGCCGGGTCGCCGCTCTCGACAACCGCCGGGCTGTCCGACCGTCGCACGAGCGGCAGGACGAGGGCGGCGAGCGCCCCCAGGAACACCGCGAGCGCCGCTGCGGCGAGCATTACGCCAGGCCTCGCTCGCGGCGCGCGAGTTCCTCCGCGAGCTGCGCGCGGTAGCGCGCTAGCTCCTCCGGCGCCATCTCGGCCGCCGGCTCCTCCGCGACTCCCAGCCCCAGCCCCACGCTGCCCTCCGGCCAGAGGGTTGGCGTGCCGGCTCCATCAGCCGCGCCGCTCGCCCCGCCGGCGCGGCGCGTAGCGCGGCGCAGCGTTAGCGCGACGACCACCGCGCCGATCCCCAGAGATACGATGGGCAGCCACCAGACGATGAGCGTGAACCCCCGGCGCGGCGGCTCCAGCAGGATGCCCTCGCCGTAGCGGTCGGTGAGGTCCTGCACGATCGCGTCCCGCGATTCGCCCGCCTCCAGGCGCCGCTCGATGTAGCCGCGCATCTCCTGCGCCAGCTGCGACGGCGAGTCGGCCACCGACTGGCTCTCGCACACCGGGCACTTTAGCGTTCGGGCGATCTCTTGCGCCTCGCGCTGTGTCGCCGTGCTCGTCTGCGCCTGCGCGACCGCTGCCGGGACGAGCAGGACGGCCGCAAGCACCGCCAGCGCCGCCCAGGCCAGGCGCGGCGCCCGTCCGCCCGGGGCGCGCTCCGCCCGCTCTCGCCGCGGGGTCGTCTTAGGCGCCACTGGCCACCGCCTCCCGGGGCGGGGGCGCCGCGCGCAGGCCGGCGGCCAGCGGCCGCGCCTCCGGCCAGGCCGCGATGAGGGTCCCCAGCAAGAACAGCCAGCCTCCCGCCCACAGGCAGAACACCAGTGGGTTCACGAAGACGTGGAACGTCGCGCGGTTGTCCGTATCGACCTGGACGAGCACCACGTACACGTCGTCGAGCCACGGCCAGGTCGTGGAGATGGCGATGCCGCTGACCGGCTGCTGCTCCCAGTTCTGATACGCCCGCCGGTCCGGCTCCAGCGTCGTGATCGGCTGGCCCGACGGCCCCGCTAGCTCCAGCCGCGCCATCGCGGCCTGCATGCCCGGCTGCTGATAGCCCGATACGCCCGCCGACCGCAGCGTGTAGCGGCCGATCGTGGCCGACTCGCCAGCGCCCAGCGTGATCGTCCGCTCGAGCTGGTGCCCGGTGCCCAGCACGCCGATCGCGATGAGCACCATCGCCAGATGGACGACGTACCCGCCGTAGCGGCGCCGGTTCCGCGCCACCAGCGTGGCCAGCGCCGCCGGCACGCTCTGGCCGCCGCGCTGCCGCGCCCGCACGCCGCGCCAGTACTCGACGGCCACCGTGGCCACCACGAACGCGCAGGCGCCCGCCCCGACGGCGGCCAGGCCCTGCTCCACCCCGAGCAGCAGCACCGCGAGGCCCACCAGGACGGCGATCACCGCCGGCCCGGCCAGGCTCCGCACGAGGCCGGGGCGCGACGTGTAACGCCACGCCAGCAGCGGCCCGGCGCCCATCAGCACGAGCAGCGCCACGAGCAGCGGCCCGTTCACCTGCTGATAGAAGGGCGGCCCCACGGCCACCTTCGTGCCGCGCACCGCCTCGGACACGAGCGGGAACACCGTTCCCCAGAACACTGTCGCCGCCAGGCTCACCAGCAGCAGGTTGTTCAGCAAAAGGCTGCTCTCGCGCGACAGCAGGGCGTCGAAGGTGCCCTCGGCGCGCAGGCGCGGCAGCCGGTACACGAGCAGCGCCGTCGAGCCGATCAGCACGAGGCCCAGGAACCCAAAGAAGTACGGACCGATGCTGGACTGCGCGAAGGAATGGACCGAGGTGAGCACGCCGCTCCGCACGACGAAGGTCCCGAACACGGCCAGCGCGAACGTCACGACCGCCAGCGCCAGCGACCAGACCTTCAACATGCCGCGGCGCTCCTGCACCATGATCGTGTGCAGGAACGCCGTCGCGGTCAGCCACGGCATCAGCGCGACGTTCTCCACCGGGTCCCAGCCCCAGTACCCGCCCCAGCCGAGCACGTGATACGCCCACCAGGCGCCCATCAGCAGCCCGCAGCCCTGGATCGTCCAGGCGAGCAGCATCCAACCCCGCACGGCGCGCAGCCAGTCGCGCCCCACGCGCCCGACGGCCAGCGCCGCGATGGCGAAGGCGAACGGCACCGAGAAGCTCATGTACCCCGTCAGCAGCAGCGGCGGGTGGATCCGCATGCCGGGGTCCATGAGTAGCGGGTTCAGGCCGCGTCCGTCGGGCGGGATGAACGCCTGCCGCTCGAACGGGCTCGACACGAACCCCAGGATGAACAGGAAGAACACCTCGATGCCGAGCAGCACGGTGACGACGTAGGGCAGGAGCGCCGCCGCGCTGTCCGCGTCGCCGGCCGCCGCCACACGCGCCCGGATGCCTCCGTAGCGCAGCACCACGACCAGGCTCAACAGCGACAGCCCCCACGCCCATAGCAGCAAGGAGCCTTCCTGGCCGCCCCAGAAGCTCGTCACCAGTGCCGCGTCGGGCATCGCCCGGCTCGAGTGGTCGTAGACGTACCGCAGCTCGAAGTCGTGCGTCAGCAACGCGTAGACCAGGGTGCCCGCGGCGATCGTCAACAGCGCCGCCACCACAGCCACACCATTGCGGGCGCTGGTCACTAGCTCGGGGAGGCCGCGGCGCGCGCCCACCACGCTCGCCACCGCGCCGTAGATCGCCACGGCGAACGCGAGAAGCAGTGCCAGGTTGCCGCCGTCGCCCGGCGTCATGGGGCCGTCCTCTTGTCCGCGCCAGCCGCGCGGTCAGCGTGCCGGGCGGGGTCCGGCGAGATCCAGAATCGCTACTTGGTGGCGCGGCGTGCGCCTAGCGGCTCGTCCCCGTGTCGGCGGCTTCTAGCGCCGGGCCGTGTTTCACGATAATGTTGCGCGCCTCGAACACGCCGTCCGCGCCCAGACGGCCTTCCACGACCACGTCCTGGTACGCGCCCTCGGCGCGGTAGCCGAACAGATCGGGAATCGTCCCCGTGTGCTCCACGGGCAGCGACGCGGTCCCGTCGGTCAGCTCGAAGCGCAGGTGCGTGCGGTCGTGCTGGATCGAGCCGTCCACCACCGCGCCCGCCAGGCGCACCGTCTGGCCGCTAGCCGCCGACCCACGCGCCAGCAGCTCGCTCGCGGTCACGTAGTAGACGGCGTTGCTCTGCAGACTCGTCACAACGAGGAAGACGATCGCCGCGACGAGCAGCCCGCCGCCGATCAGCAGCTTCGGCGGCACGGGCCACGCCCCGGCCCCCCGCGCCCGGTGCTGCCCCAAGCCCGCCGCCGGCGGTAGCGGTTGCGTCCGTGGGTCGTGGCCCGCCTCAGTTGCCATCGCGCGCCACCGCTCCGCTCACGGCGCCCGTCCCCATTTGACCGTAACTCGCTGCTCCAGTATAGCCCAACGGCCGCCGTCCGGGCCTGGGAATCGGCCACGCCGCGCCCCGCGTCAGCGCCCCGCCGGCCGCGCCTCCGCCGGCGTCCGGATAGCCGGCCCGCGCGGCCGCCTCGTACGCGCTGGTCAGCAACGAGCCTAGCACGAATGCCGCCAGCCCTAGCCCCAGCAGCAGCCGTTCGCGGCGGCCGCGCGTCAGCCATGCGCGGCGCGAGGCGGCCCCCGCGGCCGGCTCCGCCGCGGGCGGCACCAGCCCCAGCAGGCCCATGGCCGCCACGCAGGCCAGCTTCACGCCCAGCAACCCCACGTACAGGCTGCTCGCGCCGCTGGGGTCGGCGAGCCGATCGAGCATCAGCACGGCGCCCGTGATGACGAGCGCCCAGAGCGACGTCTGCGCCACCGCCCGGGGCGACCAACCGCCCGCCCCGCGCGCCGCGTTGAGCAGCGCGGGGTTCCAGACGCCCACCAGCGCCAGGCCCAGCCATACCGCCGCCGTCAGCCCGTGCGCCGCGCGCAGGAGCGCCAGCAGCACGTCGCCCATCGGCGCGCGTCAGCCGTCGGCGAGCAGCGCCAGCCACACGCCAGCGTGCGGCGCCGGCAACTGACGGCTGACCGCTGATGGCTGACCGCTCACGACAGCAGTTCTTCGACAGCGGCGCGCAGGGCCCGCTCGGTAACCGGCCCGATGAACTTGCGGACCAGCTGTCCTTGGCGGTCGACGAAGTACGTCTCGGGCAGCCCAGTCACGCCAAATTCGATCGCCGCGCTCCCGCCGGCGTCCAGCCCATTCGCGTACGAGACCCCAAACTCGTCCAGAAACGCCCGCGCCTTGTCGTCGCTGTCCCAGACGTTCACCCCGACGAACGCCACGCCCTGCGGCCCGTACTCCTGGGCGAACTGCTCCAGCACGTTGGCCTCGTCGCGGCACGGCTGGCACCATGACGCCCAGAAGTTCACTACCACCGGCCGGCCCGCCAGGTCCGCCAGCCGCGTCACGCGCGCCCCGTCGCCGCTCGCCGCGGCCGGTGCCGCGGTCCCGAGCGTGCCGTCCTGATTGGGGAACAGCGCCACGCGTAGCTCGGGCGCGGGCCGCGTCTTCAGGGGAATGGCCCGCGCTTCCCAGTTGGTCCGCGCTGGCCCGCCGGCCGCCGCGTTGATCGTATCGGGCGCGGAGACTCGAAAGACGCCCCAGGCCAGCAGGGCCAGGAGCCCGAGCAGCCCCACCCAGACCCCTCCGATGACCAGCCGGCGCAGCATGCCTACCTCCGTCCCATTCTAGCCCAGGCCCGCTGCCTTCGTCGCCGGTTTGCCCTACCGTGGCGGCGTTCCGGGTACGGCGGTCTCCCCACGGGCGCGTCCCGCTGTTCGCGCGCCGGCCTTGGCCGGTACGGTTCCTGCGTTGCCCTTCTCGGGACACCAATCTGGGGAGAGGTACGTTGAGCGTGTCGAAGCGTGTTTTCCAACAGCTGGCCCGTGCCCTGGACGCCGTCCAGCACGAGCTGCACCTACTGGAGGAAGATCTAGGTCTCTGCGCCGACTGCGGCGACCATCCGCCCTTGCCGCTGAAGCAGCGACGCTGGCAGCCAGCGCCGGTCCGTGCCAGGGCGGCCGTCGATCGCCGCCGCGTCGCCTAGCGGCCCTTCGGCGCCTGGCGGCGCCCGGTCTACGCGGACGGCTCGTTCCCGGGCGGCGGCTCCGCCGCCCCGGCAGGCCCGCCGGCCGCGGCGGGCTCGGCCGGCTCCTCGGCCGGCCCCCACGTCTCGCCAATCCCATAGCCCACCTCGAGCGCCGCGCGCAGCGCGTCCCGCTCGAACGCCGGGGGAAACGCGCCCAGCACCATCACCCGCGCCCGGCCGCCAGGCAGTGGCGGCCCCTGCGCGACGAGCACCACCACGTTCTCCTCGGGCGCGCGCACGAGCTGCAGCGTGCAGCGCCAGCCGGATGCGTTCGCCCACCCGGCGAAGCGCCCCTCGATCTCCCCCGCGCCAGGGCCCCAGAAGCTGCCCACGCCGACGCCCCGTTCGGCCCCGAACGCCTGTAGGACGGCGTCGATCGCCTCCCACACGTCTGGGCTGGGCGCCGCACCCGCCTCCCCGGTCGCCGCTGGCCCCGCCTCATTCCCGGGCGTCTCGCTGGCGGCCGCGTCTGCCGCTGTGCTGCTCACCTCCGCACCGCCGCCGGAGGGCTCTGCTGCCGTCTCGCGCTGCTCTTGCTCAGCCATCCCCGTCTCGTCTCAATTTCCCGCGTTGATCCGGGCTGCTGTCGCGCTCCGCCCGCCGCCCCGCGCGCCCCGCCGACACGCAGGCGGAGCGGCGACCGCGTCCGGCGTGGAGTATACAATTCTGGCAAGCCGAACGGCCCGGGCCGGCCGCCGGCCGGCACGCAACCTGCCTGCGCGTTCCGTAACCGCGGCCGCGCGAGGGGGCCGCGCAGGCGTTCCGCCGGCCAAGGCCCCGGACCGCCGCAACGCGACGCCGCGCCTGGCCTGTCGGACCTGACGAGCTGGACCGGCTGGAGAGCAGACGCCCATGGACGCGCTACCCAGTCTACTCGGCGTGCTGGTCGTGGTGCTGGCCAACGGCTTTTTCGTGGCGAGCGAGTTCGCCCTCGTCACGGTCCGGCGCAGCCGTCTGGAGCAGCGTATCGCCGAGGGCAGCACGGCCGCTCGCCTGGTGCGCGACGCGCAGGAACACCTCGACACGTATATTGCCGCCGTCCAGCTCGGCGTGACGATGGCCAGCCTGGCGCTCGGCTGGCTCGGCGAGCCCGCCGTGGCCGTGCTGCTGGAGCCCGTCCTCGCCGCGGTCCCCTTCCCGTCGCCCACCGTCCGCGACTTCGCCACGCACACCGTGTCGGCCGTGCTCGCCTTTGCCGTCATCACGACCTTCCATATCGTGTTCGGCGAGCTGGTGCCCAAGAGCGTCGCGCTCCAGCGGACCGAGGCCGTGGCCTACTTCGTCGTCCGGCCGATGGGCCTCTTCCGCTGGGTCTTCGGCATCCCCATCAACCTGCTGAAGGGCCTCGGCAACCTGGTGCTGCGCCTCATCGGCCTGCAGCCCGTAGGCGGCGAGGAATTGGTCCATTCGGTCGACGAGCTGCGCGTCCTGGTGGCCGGCAGCAGCGAGGCGGGCGTCCTCGACGAGACCGAGGCCGAGATCGTCGGCCGCGTGCTCGGCTTCCACGAGCTGTCGGTCCGCGAGGTGATGATCCCCCGCACCGAGCTGCAAGCGATCCCCGTCACGGCTAGCCTCGCCGAGGTGATGCACCTGGCCGCCACCAGCGGCCACTCCCGCTTCCCCGTCTATGAGGGCGACCTCGACCACGTCGTCGGCGTGCTGTACCTCAAAGACCTCTTTCCTGTGCTAGAGCACGGCATCCCCGCGCGCTTCGATCTCCGCCGCGTCGTGCGCCAGGTGCCCGTCGTCCCCGACAGCCTCCCCGTGGACACGCTGCTGGTCCAGCTGCAGCGCGAGCGCCGCCGCCTGGCGGTCGTCGTCGACGAGTTCGGCGGCATCGCGGGGCTGGTGACGCTCCAAGACGTGTTCGAGCGTATCGTCGGCCAGTTCGGCGATGAATACGAGGCCGTGCAGCCGGCGGTCGTGCCGCTGCCCGACGGGTCGCTGCTGATCGACGGCCTGGCGCGCATTGAAGATGTCGCCAAACAGGTCGGCCTGGCCGTAAACCCCGAAGACACCCAGGAAGTGGAGACGATGGGCGGGCTGATGATGCTGCGCCTCGGGCGCCTGCCCACGGTCGGCGACGAAGTCCACGTCGACGGCACAGTGCTGCGGGTGGAGCAGATGGACGGCCGCCGCGTCGCCCGCCTCCGCCTCCTGCCCAGTCGGCCGCAGGTGGCCGCGGACTAGGCCGCTGCGCCCTCCCCGCTAGTGGGCCGCCACCGGGGCCGCCCCGGCCACCGCCCGCACGGCGTCGGCGGCGGCCTCCACGTCAGCCGCGCCAATGTGGCGGTGTGTGACCATCCGGATCGTCCATTCGTCGCGCGCGCCGGCCAGCACCCCGCGCTCCCGCAACCGCGCCGCGAACGCCGGGGCCGGGATCCCGCTGGGCCGTGTGCGGAAGTTCACGATGTTCGTCTGCACCGTGTCCAGCTCGACCGCCACGCCCGGCACCGTCGCCAGGCGCTCCGCCAATAGCCACGCGTGTCGATGGTCCTCGGCCAGGCGGTCCACCATCTGCTCCAGCGCGACCAGCCCGGCGGCCGCGAGGATGCCGGCCTGCCGCATTCCCCCGCCCAGCAGCTTGCGCGCCCGCCGCGCCGCCGCGATGAACGCCCGGCTGCCCACCAGCACCGAGCCAACCGGCGCGCTCAATCCCTTGGAGAGCGAGAACATCGCCGAGTCGGCGTCGGCTACCAGCGCGGCCGCGTCCACGCCCAGGGCGAGCGCGGCGTTGAAGATCCGCGCGCCGTCCACGTGGACCGGCACGCCGGCCGAGTGGGCCACGGCGCACACCGCGCGCATCGTCTCCAGCGGGATTACCGTGCCGCCGGCCCGATTGTGCGTGTTCTCGAGGCAGACCAGTCCCGTCCGCGGGAAGTGTACGTCCTCGCTGCGAATCGCCGCCGCCACCTCGGCCGGGTCCAGCGCCCCATGCTGCCCCCGCAGCGTGCGCGGCATCAGCGACCCCGCGACCGCCATCCCGGCCGCCTCATAGTAGAAGATGTGCGACTCGGCCTCCAGAATGACCTCGTCGCCGCGCCGCGTGTGCGCCATCAGCGCGGCCAGGTTCGCCATCGTCCCCGACGGCAGCAGCAGCCCCGCCTCTTTGCCCAGGCGCGCGGCGGCCGCCTCTTCCAGCCGGCGCACGGTCGGGTCCTCGCCCATCACGTCGTCGCCCACCGGCGCGCTCGCGATGGCCGCGTACATCTCCGCGGTCGGCCGCGTCACCGTGTCGCTGCGCAGGTCCACGGCGGGCTGCCGGGGCGCCGCTTGCTGCGCGCCGGCTGACGGGGCTTCCCGAGTAGCCATCAGTTCTCTCCGTTGCCTAAAGCGGGTTTCACCGGCCTTGCGCTATGAGGCAGAGCGTCGGCTCGTCCCCTACGCCCGGCCGGCGCCGCCTGGATCACTCATCCCGGCGAAGCAGACGTAGGGCAGGCCCGGGGCGCCCCACCGCGCGCGCTGTCGTAATGAGGATCACTCATCCCGGCGTAGCAGACGTAGGGCAGGGGCTCGTCCCCTGCCGCCCCGCCGGCTCTGCTCGGCCCGATCATCCTGAAAACCGCTGTAGTCGCGCCGCCCGTCAGCACGCAGCACTCGGCACTCAGTACTCCGGCCACACGGTGCCCGGCTGGCCGGCCAGCCGCAGACCAAGGACGCTGGCTAGCTCGTTCAGGAGCGAGGCGCGCCCGAGCGCCGCAGGGCCGATGGGATCGCTCTCCACCGCGGCGGCCAGATCCCGCAGCACCTCCACCGCCCCGGGCGTGTCCAGGTCCGCGTCCATCGCCGCCTCGAAGCGCGCGCGGAAGTCGTCCGACGCGGGCACGATCGCCGCCTGTGCGCCGAGGGGGGTTGGCCCCTCGCCTGGCGCGGCCAGCGCTGCCACGGCCCGCAGCCGCTCCACCAGCGCGGCCGCCTCCGCCAGCCGCGCCTCCTCGAAGGTCAGGTGGGCGCGGTAGTGCTCCTGGGCCAGGTACAGCCGAATCGCGTCGCCCGAGTAGCGGGGCAGCAGCTCGCGCACCAGGACCAGGTTCCGCAGCGACTTGCTCATCTTCTCGCGGCCCGCGTACACCGTACCCGCGTACATCCAGAAGCGCACGAACGGCTGCACCCCGGTGTAGCACTCGGCCTGCACCCGCTCGCTCTCGTGGTGGCTAAAGATCAAGTCCTCCCCGCCGCCGTGGACGTCGATCGTCGTGCCGAGGTGCCGCAGTGCCATCGCCGTACACTCGATGTGCCAGCCTGGCCGCCCCGGCCCCCAGGGGCTGTCCCAGGTCGGCTCGCCGGGCGCCGCCGCCTGCCACATCAGGATGTCCAGCGGGTCTTCCTTGCGGGGGTCGTCGGGATCGAACCGCTCTTCGCGCAGCCGCGCGATCATCTGCTCGGGCGAGCGGCGGCTCAGCGTCCCGAAGTCGGACGCGCTCGCCGCCCGGAAGTACACGTTCCCCTCCCGAGCGTACGCCTGTCCCCGCGCCACAAGCGTTTGCGCGATCTCCAGCATCGTCGGCACTTCCTGCGTCGCGCGCGGCCACACGGCCGGCGGCAGCACGTTCAACGCCTCCATGTCCCGACGCAGGATCTCCAGGTTCTCCCGCGCCACCACGTCGTACGGTTTGCCTAGCTCCCGCGCCTTCCGGAGCAGGTCGTCGTCCACGTCCGTCACGTTCTGGACGTAGCGCACGTCGTGGCCCCGGTACCGCACGTACCGCTGAAGCAGGTCGTACACGACGTAACATCGTGCGTGGCCCAGGTGGGTGGTGTCGTAGGGTGTGACCCCGCAGACGTACATGGTCATCGCCGGGCCTGCTGGCGCGAAGGGCTCCAGCCGCCGGCTGAGCGTGTTGTAGAGCTGCATGCACCCCCCGCGTGGCTGGCGGCGGCATGGTGGCTAGGCGCGCCAGCGGCCCGCCCCCGTGTCGGGGCGGGCCGCCATACTTTACCGCGCGCAGCGCCCGGAGCGGGACTTCTACAGCGGTAGCTCCTGACGGTTGCTGAAGCCGCGCGCGTTGTCCAGATAGTAGAGGCGCTCGGGACGCAGGCGCCAGAGGCGGATGTCGAAGCTCTTGCCCGCGATCTGCACGCCTTGGAGCAGCTGGCCGGGCGACAGGAACTGCTTCACGAACGGGTACTTGCCGAGGTAAGCCGCCAGCGCTCGCGCCAGCTCCAGCTTGCCGGTGACCTCGACGGCGTGCCCCTCTAGCTGGACCCCCTTGATCTGCTGCCAGTCGCGGTAGTCCTCGTTGATCGTGCCCGCCACGCGCGCGTTCGCCAGCAGGTTCTGGCAGTGCCGCGTCTTCGGCTCCGACAGGAAATACAGGTCAGTACCGACGTTGGCGTAGAACACGGTCGCCGCCCACGGCACCCCCGCCTGCGCCGTCGCGAGCGACACCGTGTTGTGCGCGGCCAGATACGCCAGCACCCGCTCCCGCAGCTCGTCGCTCATTCCGCCGCGCCCTCACCCCCGCCCTCTCCCAGGGGGAGAGGGGGAGAAGCATCGCTGCCACCCGGCCCGGCAAGCCCCTCTCCCCCTGGGAGAGGGGTTGGGGTGAGGGCCTCCGGCACCGTCAAGACGGTTACCACCACCCGGTCCCCCGGCTGCAAGCCCAGCGCGTCCCGCACGCGCACTGCCGCCACCAGCTCCAGCTTGTCGGCCGGGTAGTCGGGCACGTGAGGCACCACAATCGCCGCCGGCACGTCCTCGATGCGGGCGGGGAAGCAGTACCCCACGCAGTACGTGCCTCCCGCGGCGTCGGCCGAGCCGCCACCAGCCGCCGCGCTCGCGGCGGCTGGTGGCGGCTCGATAGGCACGCCGCTGGGGACACCGTCGGGGGCGTCGGGAGCCGCGCGCAGCCGCGCCAGCCGCGCCAGTCCCGCCGGGTCCTGCACTTGCAGGTTCACGGTGCCTGGCCACACGTCCAGCCCCAGCTTGCGCTGGAACTGCTCGCGCACCCACGGCAGCTCGGTAAACTGTGCGGCAACCCGCAGGCCGTCGCGCAGCACGCCCTCGATCGTAAAGTCACCAGCCATCAGCTATCCGCCGTCAGCCTGCAGCCACCTAGCCGCCTCCTGATGGCTGACGGCTGATGGCCGACAGCTACTTCAGGATCCAGCCCCACTTCTCGCGCGTCTCGCGCTTGTACTCGGGGCTAGGCCCGATCGGCTCGGGGAACTGGTCGCGCCACTCGTACGGCCGGCAGGCGTCGATGATCAGGCGCGAGTTGAACCCCTTCTCGTCGGGATGGATGGCCGGATCGAGCGGGCCCGACCAGGCGCGATGGATGATGTCCAGCGAGCGCTCGGGATCGGCTCGCGTCACCACCGCCCACATCACCTCGTTCAGGTCGCTGATGTCGATGTCGTCGTCCACCACAATCACCAGCCGGCCGAGATACGCGCCCGCTCGGCACATCGCCGCCACGTGCCCCGCCTGCCGCGCGTGGCCCGGGTACCGCTGCTTGATCGCGACGACGTTCAGTAGCCGGCAGCCGCCGACGCCGTGGCACCACACCCCCGTCACGTCCGGCACGCCCGCTCGCTGCATCTCCCGCTGGATCAGCGCCGAGCGCAGGTAGATACGGTAGCGGTGCGCCTCGTAGGGCGGCTTCTCCGGCGGGCAGCCGAGCAGGATCGGGTCGTTGCGGTGATAGATCGCCTTCACCTCGACGACCGGCTCCTCGCGGCTGCCGCTGGCGTAGTAGCCGGTCCACTCGCCGAACGGCCCCTCCAGCAGCTTGCTGTTCGGGTGGGCCAAGCCCTCCAGCACGATCTCCGCGTTCGCCGGAATCGGCAGGCCAGTGTACTTGCCGCGGATCATCTCCAGCGGCTCACCGAACAGCCCCCCCAGCCACTCGTACTCCGACATGCCGTAGGCGATCTCGAGCGTGCTCGCCACGAATAGCGCGGGCGTCGGGCCGACGATCAACGCTACCGGCATCGGCTCGCCCTTGGTGAAGTACTTGTCCCGGTGCTGGCGGCCGTGCTTGCCCGGCGAGATGTACAGCCCAACCCGCTTCGCGTCGTGGACCATCACCCGGTAGGTGCCCAGGTTGATCCAGTCCGAGTCGGGATCCTTGGTCACGTCCACGGTGCCGGTGCCGATGTAGCGGCCCCCATCCTCGGGGTGCCACTTCGGGGTGGGGAACTTCAGCACGTCGACGTCGTCGCCTTCGAGCACGTTCTCCATGACGGGGCCGGTCTCCACGAACTGCACCGGCCGCGGCGTCATGTTCTCCATCTTGTCGATGAACCAGGCCTTCAGCTCCTCCGCGCTCATCTGCGGGTCGAAGCCGAGGGTCACGCCCAGCCGCGACTTGTTGCCGTTCGCGTTCACCAGGATGCGGCGCCCCTGCGGGTAGCCCGGGATGTTGTCGAACAACACCGCCGGCGACTCGTCGGTGTGGTGCAGCATCTCGGTGATGCGGCCGATGTCCTCCTGCCAGGAGGCGCCATCGATTCGGCGCAGCTCGCCCATTGCGTCGACGCGGTCCAGCCACTCGCGGGTGTCGAGGTGCAGGGTGCGGGGTTGGGTTTGCGCCATGGAAACTCCCCTTCCGCGAACAGTAATCAACCACCAGCCATCGGCGCGCTCGACGCCGCCGACGACTGGTGGCTGATGGCTGGCCGCTAGCTACTCGGCGGCGACGGCCTGCGGCTCGTCGAGCAGGAACTGCCCGCTCTTGCGGACCTCCTCCTCGATAAGCGTCCAGATCTCGTCCAGGTACTTCAGGAAGATGGGCTCCCGCTTCACGTGCAGCGTGCGCGGCCGCGGGATGTCGACGTCGAAGATCGCCTTGATACGCCCGGGCCGCGCGCTCATCACGACAACGCGGTCCGCGAGGAAGATGGCCTCGTCGATCTGGTGCGTAATGAAGAGCACCGTCTTCCGAGTCGCGTTCCACACCTTCAGCAGCTCTTGCTGCATGAACTCGCGCGTCTGCGCGTCCAGTGCCGCGAACGGCTCGTCCATCAGCAGGATCTCCGGGTCGGCCGCCAGCGCGCGCGCCAGGTTCGCACGTTGCTGCATGCCGCCCGACAGCTCGTGCGGGTACGCTTCCTCGAAGCCCTCCAGCCCCACGAGCGACACGTAGCGCTGTACGCGCTCCTTGGCCTCCTTGTTCATCGCGCCACGCAGCTCGAGGCCGTAGGCCACGTTCTTAAAGACCGTCCGCCACGGCAGTAGCGAGGCGTGCTGGAACACCATGGCCCGATCGTGCCCGGGCTTCGTGATCAGCCGGTCGTCGAGCCGAATCTCGCCGCCGTTGATCGGCAGCAGCCCGTCGACGGCGTTGAGGAAGGTGGTCTTGCCGCAGCCGCTGGGCCCGCAGATCGCCAGGAACTCGCCCTCGTAGATCTGCAGGTTCAGGTTGTCCACGGCTAGCACGCGGCGGCCCGTCCGGGGCGTGAAGTACTCGATCATGACGCCCTTCGCGTCGAGCTTAACCACGTCAGATACTGGCACCTTCTCGCTCCTCTTGTGTCTGGCTCAACTGGCGCAGCCGGAACCGCTGCGTCTTGCCAGTCGCCGTCTTCGGTAGCTCCGCCACGAACTCGATCCAGCGGGGGTACTTGAAGGGGGCGATATGAGACTTTACAAAATCCTTCAGCTCCTCGGCCAGCGCCGGGCTCGGCTCCTGTCCGGCTTGCAAGACCACGAACGCCCGCGGCTTGGTAAGCCCGTCCGCGTCGGTGGCGCCGATGACCCCTGCCTCCAGCACGGCCGCGTGCTCCACTAGCGTGTTCTCGATCTCGACCGGCGACACCCACTGGCCGCCCACCTTCAGCATGTCGTCCGCGCGCCCGGCGTACCAGTAGTAGCCCTCGTCGTCCACCCAGTACTTATCGCCGGTGCGGATCCACTCGCCCAAAATCGTCTGCTTCGTCCGCTCGTGCTTGTTCCAGTAGTAGGCGCACGTGCTGTCCCCCTTGATCACCAGGTTGCCGATCTCCCGCGCCGGCACCGGCTGGCCCTCTTCGTCCAGCACCCGCGCCTCGTAGCCCGGCACCAGCTGGCCGCTGCTGCCCGGCCGCACGGCGCCAGGGCGATTGGAGATGAAGATGTGGAGGATCTCCGTGCTCCCGATCCCGTCCAGGATCTCCACGCCGAACCGCTCGCGCCAGCGCTCGAAGATCGCCGGCGGCAGCGCCTCGCCCGCCGACACGCACAGGCGCACCGAGCCGAAGTCCGGCGCGTCTTCGTACGCCAAACATTGCGCGTAGCTCGTCGGCACCGAGAAGAACAGCGTCGGCCGCGCGCTCTCCACCACCTCGAAGATGCGGGCCGGCTCCGGCCGGCCCGGGTACAGAATGGTCGTCGCGCCAACGCTGAACGGAAAGTACAGTGCGTTGCCCAGGCCATAGGCGAAGAACAGCTTCGCCACCGAGAACGTGCGGTCGTCCGGGCCGATGCCGAGCACGCCGCGGGCGTAATTCTCCGCGCAGTACACCATGTCGTGGTGCAGGTGTACGGCCCCCTTCGGAAAGCCCGTCGTCCCCGAGCTGTATAGCCAGAACGCGGCGTCGTCCTTGCTCGTCGGCTCCGCCTCCAGCTCGGCCGACGACGTGGCGAGCAACGGCCAGAACGACACCTGTCCCTCGTGCGGCAGGACGCCGCTGGCCGCGGCGTCCCGGTCGACCACGATCACGTGGCGCAGGAAGCGCAGCTCCTCGCGCGGGATCGCCTCGATCACGGGCAGCAGCGGCTCGCTGATCACCAACACGACCGCCCGCGAGTCCGTCAGCAGGTAGTGGTAGTCCTCGGGCCGCAAGTTCGTGTTCGTCGGGATCGGTACGGCGCCAATCTTCATCGCGCCGAAGAAGGCGTACACGAACTCCGGGCTATCCAGCAGCAGCAAGAGCACCCGTTGCTCGATGCCCACGCCGAGACGCCGCAGCGCGTTGCCGAACCGATTCACGTTCTCGGCGACCTGCGCGTACGTGATCTCCTGGCCCTCGTAGACGATCGCCGGCTGCCCGCCGCGCCCCTCGTCCACGTGCCGGTCGACCAGCCACGTCGCCGCATTGAATTGCTCGGGAACGTCCACGCCCGCCCCTGCCGCCGGCCCCTCGGCCATCTCGGTCATTCCCCCGAACCCATCCCCCCTGCTAGCGCCCCAATCGGGGGGCGGCCGGCGCCCGCCCACTCCCCAACCCGTCCCCCGCCAGCGCCCGAGCCGGGGGGCACGGGTGGTGGCCTCCCGACTCCCCTAGTCCATCCCCTGCCACCGCCCGAGCCGGGAGAGGTGCCAGATCCCCCCACCTCCCCTAGTCCATCCCTTGCCAGCGCACGAGCCGGGGGGCTTGGGGGGGGCCCCCAATTCCCTCTTAATCCATCCCCTGCCACCGCTGGAACAGGTTCTTCTCCAGCCCGAACTGGTCCAGCGCCTTCTGCACGGTCTGGTTGACGATGTCGTCCACCGTCTTGGGCAAATGGTAGAACGACGGCATCGGCGGCAGGATCACGCCGCCGGCCTCCGTCACTTCCAGCATCAGCCGCAGGTGGTTCCGGTTCAGCGGCGTCTCGCGCACGATCAGCACCAGCTTGCGGCGCTCCTTCAGCTGCACGTCCGCCGCACGGCTGAGCAGGTTGTCGTTGTAGGAGTTGGCCACCGACGAGAGCGTCTTGATCGAGCACGGAGCGACGATCATCCCCGCCACCGGGTACGAGCCGCTGGAGATGGCCGCGCCCACGTCGCGATGGTCGTAGACCACGGTCGCGAGCGACAGCACCTCCGACACCGAGCGGCCCGTCTCGTACTCGATGGTCCGCTTCGCCGCATCGCTGACGACGGCGTGCGTCTCCAGGTCGGGATGGCCGTGCAAGACTTCCAGCAGGCGCACGCCGTAGATGGCGCCCGTGCTGCCCGAGATGCCGACGACGAGTCTCACCGTTGATGCCTCGCCCTCACCCCGCGCCCGGGCGCGGCGGTCGCCTGGTGGTGCGCCCACGTCACTTGACACATTAAATCAGGCGCCCGCTGGGCCGTCAAGAACAATTCGGGAGGAATTCGGCCCACGCCGCACACAGCCAGCGGATCGGGCCGTCCTTCAGCGCGCCCAGCGACAGCCGCGCCGGCACCGCGCCGGCGTCGAGCCCCACGTACACGCTCACCCGTGCCCGCCCCGCCGCCGCCAGCGCGGCCCCGATCACGTCGGCCGGCAGCGCCCGAATCTCGTCGGGCGGCGGCGGCTCGACGAGGTCCGGTCGCAACAGCACTCGCCCAACTGGCGCTGTCAGCGGGTGCGCGTCCAACGTATGGAACGGATCGAACCCGGCGGGCAGCGGCGCGTCGAGCGCGACGACGTACCAGGTCTTCTCGAAGCCCGGCCCCTCCAGCCCGAGAAACGGCCCCGGCACCGTGCCCTCCACGCGCCCGTCGAGCACCGGCCAGCCCCCCGCCGGCCGCGGCCCGCCGCGCGCCCCATCCGGCGCCCCCAGCGCCAGCCGCACCCGCTTGCCGCTCGCGTTAGTCATGGCGACCATCGCCGGGCACCGCCGCGTAGCATGAACGCCCCGCCCCTAGTAGATGACCTTGCGCTCCACCAGCGCCTCGTACTCGGCCTCGGATAGGCCGAGTAGCTCGCAGAAGACGTAGTGGTTGTGCTCGCCGAGGCAGGGGCTCGGGCGGGCGAAGTCGGCAGGCGTTGCGGAGAATACGAAGCCGCTGTCCTCGTAGTGGAAGTCCCCCAGCGCGGCGTGCGGCACGGCGTGCCAGTAGCCGCGGTACTGGAGCTGCGGGTCGCTGTACAGGTCCGCCATCGTGTTCACGACCGCCGCCGGCACGCCCGCCGCCTGGAGCGTCTCCATCACGTCCTGGGGCGTGCGCTGGCGCGTCCACTCGCTAAGCCGCGCCTCGATCTCCGCCTCGTGCGCCTTGCGTCCCAGGATCGTGTCATACCGCGGGTCGGCGGCCCAGGCGGGCTCGCCGAGCGCACGCCGCAGCGCCGCCCAGTCCGCGTCGTTCCGCACGCTGATCGTACACCAGGCGTCCTCGCCCTGGCAGGGGAACGCTCCCTGCGGCGTCGCGCGCTCCGAGCGGTTGCCCGTGCGGTCCGCCAGGTGGCCGTTCGCGCTGTAGTCCAGCAGCGTGCTCGCCACGAACTGCAGCCCGTTCTCGTACTGCGAGTTGTCGATGTGCTGGCCCTCGCCGGTCCGCCGCCGGTGGTCCAGCGCGGCCATCACCGCGATCAGCCCGAAGCCCGCGCCCACGAAGTCGATGTACGGACCGTAGTTCAGCAGGGGCATCTCGCCGCCGTAGCCCGTGAGGTGCGTGAAGCCGCCGAGCGACGACAGCATCGAGCCGAAGCCGGGGTGCCGCGCGTTCGGCCCCGTCGCGCCCATGTTGCATGAGCTGAGCATGATGATGTCGGCCTTCACCGCCCGCAGCGCCTCGTAGCCCAGCCCTAGCCGGTCGATCGTGCCCGGCGTCATGTTCTCCACGACCACGTCGGCGCGCGCCACCAGCCGCTTGGCGAGGTCGGTCCCCTCCGGCGATTTGAGGTTCAGCGTGACGCCCAGCTTGCCGTCGTTGAACACCGCGAAGCAGCCCGAGCGGTCCAGCCCCGGCTCCCCGTTCGCGAACGGCGGGTAGTGCGTGCGGAAACCGTCCAGGCTGGCGTGCGACTCGACGCGGATCACCTCCGCGCCGTAGTTCGCCATGTGCTTGCTCACCACCGGCCCGGCGGCGAACACCGCGAACTCGACCACCCGTATGCCGTCCAGCGCCCCTCTAGCCATCAGCCGCCAGCTTTCAGCCGTCAGCTATCAGCCATCAGCAGCACGGAATTCGCTACGCGCACGGCCGCCGCGCTCGCCCCACGGCGATTGCCTCCCTGCCAGCGCAAGCTGACTGCTGATAGCCGATCGCTGAGAGCTAAATCACGTTCGCCGCCTTCAGGCGGCCGAGGTCGTCCAGGCTGAGCCCCAGCTCCCCCTGATAGATCTCGACGTTGTGCTCCCCGATCTCGGGCGCGCGCCGCCACAGCGCGCAGGTGCCCGCGCCGAAGCGCGCGAATGGCCCCGGGTAGCGCAGCGTCGTCCCCAGCTCGGGATGCGGCAGGTCCACCCAGAAGCCGCGTGCCGTCAGGTGCGGGTCCGCCAGGTGGTCCGCCGCCGTTGCCACCGGGTAGCCGAGCATGCCGCGCTCGATCACCCCGCGGTAGTACTCGGCCTTTGTCAGCTGCCGGAACAGCTCGGCCGCCGGCCCCTCGATGGCGTCGATCTCCTCCTGCGTGCTCACCGCCACGTTGAAGTGGTCCCAGTCCCAGTGCTTCAGCCGCTCGGTCGCCACGCCCTTCTCGTCCATCCACGCGACCAGTGCCCGCAGCGTGCGGATGCCCGCCGGCCCGCCGTAGATGATGAAGTTCACGTAACCATCGCGCACCGGCCAGATGGCCCGCATGCGCGCGCCCGTGATGCTGCGCCCCGTCATGAACTCGCCGCCCCGCCGCGGGTTCGTCCCCTCCACGTCCCAGAAGGTCGGCGCGTGCGCCAGGCTGGCGATGACGCTCGCCTGCGCCGACACGTCCACGTGCTGGCCCACGCCGTCGCGCTCCCGCGCCCAGTGAGCGATGAGCGTGCCCATCGCCGCGTGCATGCTCGCCCACATCGGCGCCTGGGGCACCGACACCCGCAGCGGCGGCCGCCCGGGCTGCCCCGTGACCCCCATAAAGCCGCCCAGCGCCATTGCCTCCAGGTCCGTGCCCTGGTACGCGGCGTACGGCCCCTCGCTGCCGAACGGCGTGATCGAGGTCAGGATCACCCGGGGATTGACTTCCCGCAGCGCGCTGTAGTCGAGCCCGAGGGCCTGGAGCCGCCCCGGCTGGAACGACTCCAGCACGAAGTCCGCGCCCCCGACGAGCCGCAGGAACAGCGCCCGGCCCGTCGCGCACGCCAGGTCCAGCGTGATGCCGCGCTTGCTCGTGTTGTAGGCGAACCAGTAGAGGCTGCGCTCGGGGTCGGGCTGCTCGTGATAGTACGGCCCGACCCCACGATCCGGGTCGCCGCCCGGTGGCTCGACCTTCACCACGTCCGCGCCCAGATCACCCAGGATCTTGCCGCACAGATAGCCCCAGCTATCCGTCAGGTCCAGCACCCGGTACGGCGCCAGCACGCCCTCAGAAACGCTTTCAGCCATCAGCAGTCAGCGCTCAGCGATCAGCCGCCGGGGCCAGCAGGCCGCTGACCTCTGACGGCTGACCGCTGATGGCTCGCCTCCTACCGCCCCGTGCGCGCCAGGCTCTCGACCCAGCCGCGCATCTCCGCCTTCGCCTTCTCCAGGTCCTTCGGCCCGAACCACTTCGCCGGGTCCACGCGGTCCACCGGGTACACCGGCCGGTGGAAGTCCTGCTCGTACCCGAAGGGCATCGTCGCGTCGATCCCCATGCCGCCCTCGAAGCGCGTGTTCGACGCCGTCCACTCCTTGTCGCCCGCCGTCATGCGCTCGGCCGGCTGGAAGGTCTGGCCGATGCCGCCGGGAATCGGGTTCAGGATGTCCGTGTGGGGGTTCACGCGTGTCGTGAGCGCCCACATGATGTCGTCCATGCTGTAGATGTCGATGTCGGTGTCGCAGGCGATCGCCAGCCGCATGCCCTGGCTGCACGCCAGGATCGCGCCCAGGAAGTTCCGCTGCCAGCCGTCCTCGATCTTGTTCCGCTTCTTCACCTGGATGATGCAGCCGCCCCAGTCCGTCATGCAGTACGGGATGTTCACGTCCTGGATGATGCCCGGCTGCAGCCGCTCGCACAGCTCGTAGATCGCCGCCTCGCGCACCGTCGTGTCGATGTTGCTGTCGTCGGCGGTATGCACGCCGAGCGGGAAGATGATCGGCTTCGTCGCCCGGCGCCGCATGGTGATCGCCGTGACGTGGAACGTCGGCGCCTTGTACGCCTTGCCCATGTAGCCGGCCCATTCAGGGTGGAACCAGAACTTGCCCTGCTTGCCCTCGCGCTCGGCCTCCGCCGTCTCGTACCGCTTGTCGCGCGGGTACAGGTGGCCCTCCAGCACGTACTCGCAGTCGGCCACCGCCCAGGCGTCCACCGTCTTCGCCTTCACCAGCCGGATCGGCGAGCCCTGCACCGCCCCCGCGGCCCCCAGCTCGTCCGCGCCGCGCGGCAGCACCACGTAGTCGAAGCCGCCGCCGGCGATCAGCGTGCAGGCGGGCGGCAGGCCGAAGCACATGGTCAGCGGGATCGGCTTCTCGTCGTTGTAGTGCTCGGTGATGATCTGCCACATGTGCGCGCCGGGCGCCGACTGGAAGGTGCCGACGTTGCCCCAGCGGAAGTTCATGCGGTTGTAGCCGATGTGGCTCCCGCCGTGGAAGTACGGCCCCACCACCACGCTGTTGCCGCTGCCGATCGTTAGCTCGCTCTCCAGCGCGGTGTGGCGGATGGCCGTGATGTACTTGTTCACGTCCAGGTCGTCGGTGATGACCTCTTCCTGGCACGGCGCCTCGCTGGCGGAGATCTCTTGCGGCGCCAGCGGGTGGGTCAGCGCGTGCGCCAGCTTCCGCGTGCGGTCCTGCGGCCCGTCCCAGCCGAACATCTTCTCCAGCACGCCGTAGTTGGCGAACAGGTTCGTGATCACGCGCGCGTGCGGATACCCCTTCACGTTGTTGAAGAGCATCGGCAGCGAGCCGTCGAGCGCCTTCTGGATGCCGGTGATCTCCAGGTCGGGGTCCACCGGCACGTCCGTCTCCAGCAGCAGGCCCTCCGAGCGGAGCCAGTCCACGGTCGCCGGCAGACTCGTGATGTCCTTGCGCGTGGCAATTGCCATGAGCCTCTCCTCCTACTGGCGGGGCGCCCGCGCCGCGCCGCGGCTCCCGCTCGCCGCCGCGCCGTGGCCGTGCCGATAGGGCGGCGAGCATCGCTCCGGCCAGGTGGACGACGAGCCGCTGGTGCGGCCGGCAGGCAACCAGCGTCGTGTTCAGGGCTGGTTGCTGCAATTATAGTACCCAGGCGACGCCGATAGCAGGCCGGTCTGTTAGACTCTGGTATCGGAATCCGCGATACTGCCTGCCGCTCGCCGCTCGCCCCCGGCGGGCGCCCCGTAGTGAGCGTGCTGTGCGACTCGCCGACCTCGCCACCTTTCGCGCCGTCATGCGCCAGGGCACTGCCACCAAGGCCGCCGTGGCGCTCGGCCTCTCCCAGGCTACCGTATCCGAGCGCCTCGCGGCCCTGGAGCGCGAGCTGGGCGGCGCCCTCTTCCGCCGCACCGGCCGCCGCCTGGAGCCGACCGCGATGGGCGCCGCGCTGCTGCCCTTCGCCGAGCGCCTCCTGAGCCTCGAGGAGGAGGCGCGCTCTCAGGCCCGCCAGGCGCTGGGCCGCGGCGCCCGGCTCGCCCTCGCCGCCACGCCCACCACCAGCACCTACCTCCTGCCGCCCCTCCTGCGTCAGCTCCACGAGCAGCACCCCCGGGCCGAGATGGCCGTCCGCGTCGCCCAGCCGCCCGAGGTCGCCCGGCTGGTGCTGGACCACCTGGCAGCGGTCGCCCTGAACACTGCCGCCCTCGTCGTCCCTGAGCTAGAGCAAGAGTATCTTTGCGCCGACCCGATCGTGCCGGTCGCGGCCCCGACGCTGCGCGCCCGCCTGCCCCAGCCGTTGCCGGTCGCCGCGCTGGGCGACGTGCCCCTCATCTCGACCGAGGCCAATACCGGCTACTGGCACCGCGTCGAGGACTACCTCGCCCGCCACGGCGTGCGGCCGCGGGTGGCGATGGACCTCGACTATATTGAGGTCGTGAAGCAGATGGTCTGGGCCGGCCTCGGCGTCAGCTTCGTCCCTCGCAGCGCGGTCGCCGACGACTTGCAGCGCGGCACCCTGGCCGAGCTGGCGATCACGCCCGCCCCGGCCCTCAGCCGGCCGATCTACCTTGTCTGGCGCCGCCGCCGCCCCCCGGAGGGGCTGGCTGCGGCCTTCGCGGCGGTCGCCCGCGCGGCCCTCGCCGATCCGCCGCCGGCGGACGCCGCGCCCCGCCCCGGCGCTCCGCCGCCGCCCTGACCGCGTCATACACAAAGGGCTTGCCGTGCCGGGTGCCCTCGCGTAGAATCTTGTCAATTCGCTGGCCGCGCCGCCTCGCGGCGTGCCGAGACCACCGCGTTTCGACCGCGTCCACCCGACGCGACCCACCCGCGCCCGCCGAGACGGGGAGGAGAGATGGCCGAACAGGTGATCGCGCGCAAGAATATGGGCCAGGGCCTGGGCGTGCTGCTCTTCGTCATGCTCGGAGGGCTCGTCCTGGGCGTCGTGCTCCAGATCATCCTCGGCTTGCTCATGGGCAGTATGGGCGCCGCGCTCTCGCGCAGTAACGTGATCGTCGGGCTCGTCTGGCCGGTGTGGGCCATCGTCGCCGTCGAGGCCATCTACGCCAAGATCCCCCCCTACCAGCGCATCATGCCACTCAGCACCGCGCGCGCCATCGTCGGCTTCCTCGCGCTGATCTTCGTCTGGGAGATCGTCACCACCTACGTGTTCACGAACGCGCTGGTCATCGTGCCGCTCAGCAAGATCTGGGCGGCCTTCATCAAGCTCGCCGCCAGCGGCGAACTGTGGAAGCACACCTCGGTCAGCCTGCAGGAAGCCGCGCTCGGCTACGTCTCGGCGGCCATCGTCGGGGTCGGCCTGGGCCTGCTGCTCGCCACGAACGCCCGCCTGCGCGACTATCTCGAGCCCTGGGTGTCGTTCCTCTACGCCGTGCCGCTGGTCGCCATCGCGCCGCTGTTCATCGTGGCCTTCGGCATCGGCATCATGTCCAAGGTCGTGGTCATCTTCCTCGTCGCCGTGTTCATCATCCTCGTGAACACCGAGGTGGGCGTCCTGAGCACCGACCCGCACCTTATCGAGGCGGCGCGCTCCTTCGGCGCGACGCGGCTGCAGATCTTCCGCAAGGTGCTCCTGCCCGCAGCGCTGCCCTTCATCATCGCGGGCCTGCGCCTGGGCGTCGCCCGCGCCCTGGTCGGCGTCGTCGTCGCCGAGCTGTTCGGCGCCAAGGCGGGGCTGGGCTTCCTCATCCTCGCCTCGGCCCAGGTCTTCGACACCGCCAGCCTGTTCGTCGGCGTCCTGGTGCTGGCGATCGGCGGCTACCTCGGCGTCGAGCTGCTCGCGCTCGTCGAGAAGCGCATGGCCCCCTGGCGCCACTTCGAGTTGAGGGACTAGTGGGATGCCCAAGCTGGAAACGCGCGGCCTGTCCAAGACGTTCATCAAGGCGACCGGCGGCGAGGTCGAGGCCTTGCGAGACATCAGCCTCCAGATCGAGGAGGGTGAGTTCATCTGCATCGTCGGCGCCAGCGGTTGCGGCAAGACCACGTTCCTCCGCATCCTCGACGGCCTGATCGACCAGACGAGTGGCGAGATCCTCCTTGACGGCCGCGAGGTCACCCGCCCCGGCCCCGATCGCGGCTTCGTCTTCCAGAGCGACTCGCTGTTCCCCTGGCGCACCGTCCTCGACAACGTGGTGTTCGGGCTCGAGGTGCAGGGCAAGCCGCGCAAGGCCTCCGTCGAGCGCGCGATGGAGTACATCAAGCTCGTCGGCCTGTCCGGCTTCGAGAAGAACTATCCCCACGAGCTGTCGGGCGGCATGCGCCAGCGCGCCAATCTCGCCCGCGCCCTCACCGTCAACCCCGAGCTGCTGCTGATGGACGAGCCGTTCGCCGCGCTCGACGCGCAGACGCGCGAGATCATGCAGCAGGAGTTGCTCCGCATCTGGCGCGGCTACCAGAAGACGGTGATCTTCATCACGCACCAGATCGACGAGGCGATCTACCTGGCCGACCGCGTGTTCGTCTTCACCGTGCGCCCCGGCCGCGTGAAGACTGCCATCCGCGTGCCCTTCCAGCGGCCGCGCAGCCTGGAGATCAAGCGCACGCCCGAGTTCATCGGCTACGTCGATCAGGTGTGGAAGCTGATCGAGGAAGAGGTCCGCGCCAGCGTCATGGCCGGCGAGTCGTAGCTACCACATCGCTCGGCCGCCGTCCACGACCAGCGTTTGGCCGCTGACGAACGCGCTCCGGTCCGAGGCCAGGTACACGAAGGCCCCCACCAGGTCCGCGGGCACCTGCGTCCGCTTGATCGGCCCGGCCTGCGCGCGCTGCTCCATGTACTCGCGCGTCGTCGTCGCCAGCGCCGCGCTCGTCGCCGTGAGCCCGGGCGCGATGGCGTTCACCCGGATCCCGTGCTCGCCCACCTCGCGCGCCAGCGCCCGCGTCAGGCCGATCACCCCAGCCTTCGACGTGACGTAGTGCAGGAACTGCGGCGCGCCCCAGAAGGCCGTCCCCGACGAGATGTTGATGATGCTGCCGCTGCCCTGCTGGCGCATGTAGGGAAACACTGCCTTGCAGCACAGCCACATCCCGCGCAGGTTCACCGCCATGACGGCATCCCACTCCTCCTCGGGAATCTGGTCGAACGGCTTCCGCTGGATGTTGCCGAACATCGCGGCGCAGTTCACCAGCACGTCGATCCGCCCCACTTCCTCGAAGGTCTGGCGTGCCATCGACTCGGCGTCGAGCCACTTGCTCACGTCCGTCGCCAGCGCCAGCGCGTCCCCGCCCGCCTCGCGCACGGCGGCCGCGGTCTGGTCGGCCAGGTCCTGCTTCAGCTCCGCGACCACGACGCGCGCGCCCTCCTGCGCGTAGCGCACGCAGATGGCGCGGCCGATGTCGCCACCCGCGCCCGTCACGATCGCCACCTTCCCCCGGAGCAACTGGTCGCCAATCGGCTCGCGCATGCGCCCTCCCCGGCCCCGCTCGCTGCCCTGGGCCAGCCGCGTCCTTCCCGTGCCGCCGCGCCCCGCGAGGCCCCCGCCGCGCAGTTATAGCACTCGGCGACGAGCTATTCCTGCACGCCAGGCCATCGTGTGGTAGGCTCTAGCGACGCGCACCCCGGACCGGCGGCCCCGCGCCACTGGCGGCCCCCGTCCCTCGCGTCTCGTCCCACGGTGGCTCCGTGCGCGACCCTGCGACCACAGATCAGGATCACGACGTAGTGGAGGCGGCATGCTGGCGCGACCACCGCGGCGGCTCTCGATGGGACGACTCCGCCGCGCGCTCTCGCTCGGGACGGCGCTCCCCGCGCTCCTGTTGGCGCTCGCCCTCGGCCTCGGCGTCGGCCCGCCGCCCCGCGTGGCTGCTCAGGCCGGCCTGAAGGGCGGCGCCGCCAGCTTTAGCCGCGACGTGCTCCCAGGCGGCCTCACGCTGCTCGTGGAGGAGCGCCCCGGCAGCGGCCTGGTGGCTGTGAACGTGGGCGTGCTCGCGGGCGCGCGCTACGAGCCGGACGACGCGGCCGGCGCGGCGCAGTTCATGTCGCAGCTCTTCCTCGACGGCACGCCGTCGCGTCCGTCGCGGCGCGACGTGTTGGGCGCGATCACCTCGCGCGGCGGCGATCTGAACGTCGACGCCGGCTGGGAGCTGGTCAGCCTGTCGGCCGAGATGGCCAGCGAGGACGTCGACGTCGCCCTCGACGTGCTCGCCGACCTGCTGCTCAACTCCGCCTTCGCGCGCGACCGCTTCGAGGCCGAGCGCACGCTGATCTTGCAGAACTTGGTCGAGCGCGCGGACAATCCCGCCCGCCTCTTCTCCGACGTGGCCTATGCGACCGCGCTCGGCGAGCCCGACCTGCGCCACGTCCCCGCCGGCAGCCCGGACACCATCAGCAGCCTCGCCTACGACAATCTCCTGCGCTACCGCGCGGCTCAGGTCGTCGGCGGCAACACGATCGTCGCCGTGGCCGGCGATGTGCGCCGTGACGACGTGCTCCCCCGCGTCCAGCGATACTTCGCGGCGCTGCCGCCCGGCCCGCGCCAGCAGCCCCGTCCGTTGCCGCGGGTGGTGCCGCCCCCGCTCGTCACGCGCGCCGCGGGCAGCGAGCAGTCCAACGTCGCGGTGGCCGCGCGGACTCCCGGCGTCGAGTCCGCGGACCGCGCGGCGCTCGTGGTCCTCTCAGGGCTGCTGGGTGGGGGCGGGCAGCGGCTTTACACGGAGATCCGCGACAAGCGCGGCCTCGCCTACGTCGCCGGCGCCAGCCTCCTCCAGATGCCCGACGCCGGCGTGCTGCTCGCCTACGCGGGCACCGAGCCGGGCAATACCGACGAGGTAGCCGACCTGCTCCGCGGCGAGGTCGAGCGGCTGGTCGATGAGCCTGCCAGCGACGACGAGGTCGCCCACGCCATCTCCTACTTCGTCGACGGCCAGATCGTGGACCTGGAGACCGACTCGGCGCGGGCCGGCGACCTCGTGCGGCGCGAGTCGCTGTACGGCACCGCCCCGCCGCGCGAGTATTTTCTGGAGATGATTCGCGAGGTCCGCCCTGCCGACGTGCAGGCCGCGGCCCGCCGCTACCTCACGCCCGACCGCCTCACGACCGTCATTCTCGGCCCCGACCAATAGGCCGGGGGACCGGGCCGTGCCAGACCATCCTAAGGAGCGAGCGCCTATGTGGACGTTCACGCGCACCGGTCGTCGCTCTCTGCCGCTCGCGCTAGCGCTGCTCATGGCCCTCGTGCAGCCGGCCGCGCGGCCGCCCGGACCAGGCCCCGCCTCGCTCCACCCGGCGGCTGTCGCGCTCGCCCAGGACGAGGAGCCTGGCGTCTACCGCGCCACGCTGCCCAATGGCATTGTCCTTGTCACGAAGGAGCGGCCCGATGCGGAAGTCGCGGCCCTCAGCATCTACGTGCGCGGGGGCTCGCGCAACGAGGACCCCTCGACGGTCGGCGCCGCCCACTTCATGGAGCACATGTTCTTCCAGGGCACGCCCACCCGCCCGAACAGCGCCGCCATCGACGACCCGATCACCGAGCGCGGCGGCTGGCTGAACGCCACGACGGCCTGGGAGGGCATCACCTTCTTCGGCACGGTGCCCAACTCGGCCTTCGACGTGCTGCTCGACACGCTCTCCGACATCCTGGTGAACTCGGTATTCGCCCCCGACGCCCTGGAGAAGGAGCGTCGCGTCGTGATCGAGGAGCTAAATCGGAGCCTCAACAACCCCAACGCCTACGCCTTCGAGACCTACGCCAAGACCGTCTTCGCCGACCACCCCGCCCACCAGATGCCGGGCGGCGACCGCAGTACCGTCCGCACGGTGAGCCGCGACACGCTGCTCGCGTTCCGCGACCGCTTCTTCCGCGCCTCCAACCTCGTGGTGGCCGCCGTCGGCAACCTCCACCACGAGGAGGTCGAGGCGCAGGTGGCCGCGGCGTTCGCCAACATGCGCGACGGCCCGGCGCCCACGTTCACGCCATCCCCGCGGCCCGCGGCGAAGCTGCGCGTGGAGCGGCTGTCGGTCGGGGCCAGGCAGGCCCAGATCATCCTCGGCTGGCCCACGGTCGGCACCGACAGCCCCGACCGCTACGCGCTCCAGGTGCTCGCCTCGGCGCTCGGGTCGAGCGGCCAGGTGCTCGCCGCCGACCTGCGCGACCGCCTGGGGCTCGTCACCCGCGTCGACACCGGCTACTGGGAGTTGACCGACGTGGGCACCTGGCTGATCGCCGCCGCGGCCGAGCCAGACAAGGTCGACGATGCGGTCGCGGGCATGCTCGATCAAGTGCGGGCCGTTCGCGATACCCCGCTCGATCCCGACGAGCTGGCCAACGCCAAAGCCTACATTCGGGGCAGCGACCGGCGCGGCCTGGAGCGCTCCATCGATCAAGCGCAGGACCTGTCCACCGGCATCGCCCTCGGCAACTACCAGCCGCTGGATGAATACCTCGGCCACATCGCGGCCGTCACCGCCGACGATGTCCAGCGCGTCGCCCGCACCTACCTCGACCCCGACAACTACACCCTCGTCGTCCTCGGCCCCTAGCGCGCCCGGCACAGCGTCTGACCGGTCGGCGCCAGGTGGGGGCGGGTTTCATACCGGACCGCAACCGGCTATAGAATCCTGCGGCCGCACTCGATGGCGGCGTGCTGAGAGCGTCGGCTCCCGCATCCCTCCCCCTCTCCCCCTGGGAGAGGGCCGGGGTGAGGGCCCGTCCCGGTCGGCCAACCGCCCGGCTGCATCGTGTATCACCCGTCTGAGCCGGACGCCCGCCCCTCGCCAATGCATTCATAGTAGATAGGCCGCGAGGCGCGCCGGAGAGCGCCCGCTATCTCGCGCGACGTGGTCGCCTATCTTACGCCGTACACGCCTCCCCCGCACCCGCCGCCCGCGCCCGGCCCGGGGCCTCGCCCCGCCGGCCCGGCCCGCGGCAGGCCCCGGGGGAGTATCGTACGGGGCAAACGATGCGACCTTCCGCGCCCGAGGAGCACGCGCAGACCCGCGCCCGGCCTAGCAGTTAACCATCCGGTAAAGGAGCATCGTTTGACCGTTCCTCGGAGAAACTCCGCCGCAACATCGTGGCGCGCACCCCGGGGCGACAGTGTGGCGGTTCGCATTGACACGCGCGCGCCGACTGCCTACACTACCGCCGCGTGCTCGGCTCGACCCGATACCTGGAGGCAGCTCGTGCGCCGTGGCGATTGGCAGCAGGCGCTCAGCCTGCTCGGCGTAATGATGGCGTGGCTCGCGGCGACGGCCTGCGCGCCGACCAGCGGCCGCGGGGTGCCCGCGCCGCTCCCCGCGACGCTCGCGACGGCGGCGCAAGCGGCGGCCGCAGCCGCGGGGACACCTGGCGCGGCCGCCGCGACCGGGGCGACGGCGGCGCCCGAGGCGCTGCCCATTCGCGTCGGCTACGCGGCCCCCAGCGCGGCGTTCCTGCCCGTCTGGATCGCGCAGGATGCCGGCCTGTACGCCAAGTATGGCCTGAAGGCCGATCTGGTGAATCTCGGGCCGAACGTCGCCGCGCCCATCATGGCTGGCGAGGTAGACGTGGTGCAGGCGGCCGGGCCGGGCGTGTTCGCCGCCAACTTGCAGGGCGGCGACACGGTTTGGTTCATCGTCTCCGTGAACAAGCCAGTGCTCCAGCTTCTCGCGCGGCCCGAGATCGCCAGCCCCGCGGACTTGCGCGACCGCGCCGTCGGCGTGAGCGCCCGCGGCACCTACACCGACCAGTGGATGACCTACGCCCTGCGCCACCTGGGCCTGGAGCCCGGCCGCGAGGTGACGGTGCTCGCCACCGGCGGCCCGGCCGAGAGCGTCGCCGCCGCGGCCAGCGGCCGCGTCGAGGCGATCATCATGGGTCCGCCCTCCAACCTGCGCGCGCTCGACGCCGGCCTGAAGCTGCTGCTCGATCTCACCACCCTCGACGTGTCCTATCCCGCCGGCGGCGTGGCCACCAGCCGCAAGGCGCTGGCCGAGAAGCCCGACCTACTGCGCCGCTTCGCCCGCGCCTACGTCGAGGCAATCCAGGTCTACCGTGCCGACCCGGCCCTCTCCCAGCAGGTGCTCGCGCGCTACACCAACACCGAGTCGCCCGCCGACCTGGCCGAGTCCTACCGCGCCTTCCGCGACTACACCGAGCCGGTGCCGCTGCCGCGCCTGGAGGCGATGCAAACGGCGCTGGAGCTGATGGCGCCCGATCTGCCGCAGGCGCGCGACGCCAACCCGCGCGACTTCTACGACGACACGATCATCCGCGAGCTAGACCAGAGCGGCTTCATCGCCTCCCTCGGCAAGGCGCCATGATTCGCATCGAAGGGCTGGCGAAGACCTTTGTAGCGGGCCACGGCCAGGTGCGGGCCGTGCGCGACCTCGACCTGGAAGTGCGTCAGGGCGAGTTCTTCGTGCTGCTCGGGCCGAGCGGCTGCGGCAAGACCACTACCCTGCGCTGCGTCGCCGGCCTGGAGCGGCCCGAGCGCGGCCGCATCACGATCGGCGACCGCCTAGTCTACGCCGGCGACCGCCGCCTCGCCCTCGGCCCCGACGAGCGCGAGGTGGGCATGGTCTTCCAGAGCTACGCCATCTGGCCGCACCTGACCGTCTACGACAACGTGGCGCTCCCCCTCGTCCACGGCCGACGCAAAGTGCCGAAGGCGCAAGTGGCCGAGCGGGTGCTGCGCGCCCTCAACCTCGTCCACCTCGACGGCCTGGAGCGGCGCGGCGTCACGCAGCTCTCCGGCGGCCAGCAGCAGCGCGTCGCGCTAGCGCGCGCGCTCGCGCTGGAGCCGGCCGTCCTTCTGATGGACGAGCCGCTGTCCAACCTCGACGCCAAGCTGCGCGAGGAGATGCGCGTCGAGCTGAAGGCGCTCACTCGGCGTCTCGGCGTCACCACCCTCTACGTCACCCACGACCAGCTCGAAGCGCTGACGATGGCCGACACGCTGGCCGTCATGGCCGCCGGCGCCGTGCTCCAGCAGGGCGCCCCCGAGGCGGTCTACCGCGAGCCCGCGACCCGCTTCGTGGCGGGCTTCCTCGGCCAGATGAACTTCATCCCCGGCAGCGGCCGCGAGGACAGCGCCGGCACCTGGACGGTCCGCACGGCGATGGGCGACCTGCGCTGCCAGCGGACGCCCGGCCTCGGGCCGGGAGACGCGGTCGTCGTCGCCATCCGCCCTGAGGAGATCGAGCTAGCCGCCGGCCCGGCACCCGTCCCCGTCGTGCCCGCCAGTGCCGCGCCCGCCGCGACGGCCGATCCCACCGGGGACGGCGCGGCCACGGACGACGCGACGGTCGTGCCGGCGCGCGTGGCGGCTCGCCTCTTCCTCGGCGACGCGGCGCTGTGCAAGGTGATCGCCGCCGCCCAGGTCGAGCTAGTCGTCAAGACGCGCGCCTCGCTCGCCCTCGCGCCCAACACCGTCGTGGCGCTGCGCCTCCCCGCCGCCGCCTGCCGCGCCCTCCCCGCCGCCGAGCCCGCCCCCGCCCGCGCCTGACGCCCCGGCACCACCCTCACCCCGGCCCTCTCCCACGGGGAGAGGGAGTAGACGCGCCCTCACCCCAGCCCTCTCCCAGAGGGAGAGGGAGCAGGACGGGCGCCCCGCCCGCGTTGCCTCTCCCCCTGGGAGAGGCCGGCCGAGGGCGGCGAGGCCGGGTGAGGGCGTCCCCGTCTCCCAGGCTTGGAGCGCCGCGCCGCCGCTGCCTATACTGCCCCCAACCAGATCGCGCGGCGAGGAGGCGGCGATGAGCGAGCCCACGACAGCACCAATGGCGGGCGGAGCCGGGCGTCCCCCCGTGCGCTTCGGCATCTTCGACTGGATCGACGAGCCCCCCGGCGCCGACCTGGCCGCCCTGTACGACGGCCGCCTGCAGATGCTGGAGTACGCCGACACGGCCGGCTTCTACTGCTACCACCTCGCCGAGCACCACTGGACGCCCCTGTGCACCACGCCCTCGCCCAACCTGTTCCTCGCCTCCGCCGCGCAGCGCACGCGCCGCATCCGCCTCGGCCCGCTGGTCTACCTCCTGCCGCTGTACAATCCGCTGCGGCTGCTGGAGGAGATCTGTATGCTCGACCATCTCAGCCACGGACGGCTGGAGGTCGGCATCGGTCGCGGCGCCTCGCCCTACGAGCTAGCGCCCTTCCACGTGGCGATGGACGACGCCCGTCCCATGTTCGACGAGGCGCTGACCCTCCTGGTGCAGGGGCTGAGCACCGGCGAGGTCCACTTCGACGGCAAGCATTACTCATTCAACGACGTGCGCGCGGTGCTGCGCCCGCGCCAGCAGCCCTACCCGCCGCTCTGGTATCCCACCAACTACAGCCGCTCGGTCGCCTGGATCGGAGAGCACAATTTCAGCACAGTTTTTGGCTCGCTCTTCCCTTCGCTCGAGGCGACGCGCGAGCAGTTCGAGCTGTACAACGCCCAGCGCGCCGCCCACGCGGGCCAGCCGGGCCGGCTGAACGGCCACGTCGCCAATCCCTGCTACGGCCTGGTGCGCCACGTCTACGTGGCCGAGACGGATGCGCAAGCGCTCGCCGAGGCGCGCGTCGCCTACGATGCCTTCCAGGACAGCTTCGCCTACCTCTGGCGGCTCCACGACGACGAGCGCCTGACCCAGCGCGGCGACTGGGAGTCGTTCCGCGCGCAGGGCGGCATCTACGTCGGCGCGCCGGCCACCGTGCGCGCGCAGCTGCAGCACGCGCTAGAGGTGACGGGTGGCAACTACTTCGCCGGCGCCTTCGCCTTCGGCAGCCTGACGCCCGAGCAGACGCTGCGCTCGCTGCGCCTGTTCGCCGAGCAGGTCATGCCGGCGTTCCGCTGAGCCGCCCGGCCGCTCGCGCCCGCCGACGCGCCCCGAGACGGGACCCCGCGCCTGGTGCTATCATGCGGCTGGCACAGACACTGCTAAAATTGTGAACAGACGCCGCCACGGCTCCCGCCGCGCGCCCGCCAGGCCGCGGTGAGGCGAAGCGGTGCTGCGTCGGAGAAGGAGGCTCCCATGCGGGCCCTGGTTCTTGGCGCATCCGTCCTGGTGGCGGCGCTCGGCGCCGCGGCGCCCGTCGCGCAGGCTCAAGTGATCTTGCCGCCCGGCGTCGCCGTGCCCCCCCCGGCGCCCATCGGCACGCCGCCCTACGGGTACTTGCCCTCGCCGTATGGCCTCTACGGGATGGTGCCCCCCTACGGCAGCACCGGCCAGCCCAGCAGCGTTGTGTGTACCGACCCGCAGAGCGGCCAGCAGCTCATCATTCCTAGCGCGAACGTCTTCCCGGCGATCGCCAGCACCTGCGTGCCGTCCGGCCCAGGCCAGTAGCACCGCCCATCCGGCGATTCGCGGGCGTCAGCAGGCGTAGGGCCGGGGCTCGTCCCCGGCCGCTCCGCGGACGCGCCTGCACTGGCGCGGCCGCCAGCGCGCCTGTCCTCTCGTGTCACCCACCTGGTCCAGCCATCCGCCGCTGCGCTACCGCGCGGCGGCGAGCTGGCGCCGCGCCTCGTCGAGCGGCCCCCGCGCCACGAAATCCTCGATCTTCAGGTTGTCGGGCACCGGCCCGGCCAGGCGGGCGATGTCCGTCATGTTCAGCCAGGCCGCGTCCGACGCTGTGCCGTCGGTAGACCAGGTGTCGAGCCCGAGCGCGTAGGCCGCGGCCGCCACGTCCGGCTCCAGGCCCAGCCACTCCTCCAGTAGCTGCACGCTTTCGTCGCGGTTCGCGCGCGCGTAGGCCAGCCCCCGCAAGCCCGCGCGAATCGTGCGCACGACCACGTCGTGGCGCTCGTCGATCGTCCGCTGCGCCGCCGCCAGCCCGATCCAGGCCACGTCCACCTCGCGCGAGATGCGCCCCAGCTCGTGGTGCCCCGCCGCCTCGGCCTTCAAATCGAACGGCGAGCCCAGGATAGCGCCGGCGAGCTGGCCCGCATCCAACCCGGCCAGCCGCGACGGCGAGCTAGGGATCGGCAGCAGGCTCACGTCGTCCGGCGACACGCCATTGCGTTGCAGCACCACGCGTGTCTCCCAGTCGGTGAAGTCGAGGTGCTGGTTGATACCGACCACCTGGCCGCGCAGATCGCCGAAGTCCCGAATCTCGGGGCGCACCATGAGGCGGTGCTGCGGCCGCACGGCGAACGCCATCAGCGCGCGCAGCGGCGCGTCGTGCTGGACGGCCGCCTGGCCCGGCGAAGTCATGTCGAGGCTGAAGTCGACGTCGCCCGAGAGCAGCCCCGCGACGAGATTCGTGGGCAGCATCTGCACGAAGGTCGGCGCCAGGCCCTCGGCGGCGAAGAAACCCTCGTGGTCTGCCACGTAGGCTGGGAACCAGCTCAGCGACGGCGCCGGGTAGCCGAGCGTGATCGCGTCCGTGCGCTCGGGTGCGGCCGGCGGCGCCGCGGCTCCCCCTTGCGCGGGCGGCGCGGCGCCGCTCGCCGCCGGCGGAGCCGCCGCTACCGCAGCCGGCGCGTTGGCCGCGGGCGCCGCCCCGGCCGGCGGGGCGCCGTCGGCCGGGGCCCCGCGGCCTGGCTGAACGGCGCCGGCCGACGCCGGGGCACCCGGCTGGGTACCCGCGACCGGGGCCGCGGTGGGCGCGCAGGCCGCTGCCCAGGCCAGCACCCCGACGAGCGCCAGCAGCCAGGGCCAGCCGCCCCGCCGGCCGCCGGGGGGCCGCGCCCCTGCCGCTCGCCCCGTGTCCGCCACGCGCGGCCCATCCCAACGCATCCCGCCAGCCATCGCTGCCCTCCTCCGCGCGGCATGGCGCCGCGCCAGGGCCTGAGCATACCACGATCGCCCGCCCCCTGCCGCTGGCCAGGCCGGACCAGTTCGGCCCAGGGACGGGCCGTCCGGGAGCGCGGCCGTCCCGCCCGGCCCGTGCAGCCCGCGCTGGCGAGGCGGCCGAGACGGCCGCGCGCTCGGGCCGGCGAACGCCAGGCTAGGCCGGCGAGGCAGGTTCTACGCTGGCCGCTCCCATCAGGTGGCGCAGCTTGTCGGGGTTCGCCACCACCCGCACGCCCTGGATGCGCTCCTCCGCGATGTCCAGCAGCAGGACCGCGAAGGGTCGCCCGTCCAGGTAGCTCACGAGACCCGGCTGGCCGTTGACGTGCGTGAAGCGCGTGTCCAGCCGTGGCGGCGCCTTGCGCACGGCGCCAATCAGCGCCCGCGCTACCGCCTCGCGGCCGTGGATCGGCTTCAACGCCGCCGCCACCTTGCCGCCGCCGTCCGACCACAGGGTGATGTCGTCGGCCAGCGTCGCCACCAGGCCCGGCAGGTCGCCGGTGGTGCAGGCCCGCAGGAACTCCCGCGTCAGCCGGTCCTGCTGCGCCGTCGAGGCTGTGAACCGCGGGCGCCGCGCCTGCACGTAGCCGCGCGCGCGCCGCGCGAGCTGGCGGCAGTTCGCCTCGCTCTTGCCAACGATGCGCGCGATCTCCGCGAAGTCGTAGCCGAAGACGTCGTGCAGCAGGAACACCGCCCGCTCCACCGGCGTCAGGCTCTCCAGCAGCACCAGGAACGCCATCGACAGCGACTCGTGCAGCGCCGCCGTGTCCGCCACGTCCGGCGCCTGCGCATCCACCAGCGGCTCCGGCAGCCACGGCCCGACGTACTCCTCGCGCTGCACGCGCGCCGACCGCAGGTGGTCCAGGCAGAGCCGCGTCACGATGGTCGTCAGATAGGCTTTGGGTGACTCGATCTCGGTGTCGCGCGCGTTCTGCCAGCGCAAGAACGCCTCCTGCACGATGTCCTCCGCGTCCATGACGCTCCCCAGCATGCGGTACGCGATGCCAAAGAGCAGCGGGCGGTACTCGTTGAATTGCTCCTCGGGCGTCATGCTTACTTCATCCCCCTTGCCGCCGGGCAGGGAGGGCACGGGCAGCGCCGCCAGCCGCCCGCACCTCCCCACCGCGCCTATGCTCCGAGCGGCAGCGGCGCCAGAACCGGGCGCTCGACGGAGGACGGCCGCGCCGCGAGGATGAGCCGCGCCGCGCGGCGGGCGCTGGCGAGGCTGGCATCCGCGAGCATACCCTCGGGACCCACCCAGTCGCCAGCCACGTAGAGGCCCGGTACGTCCGGCACCGCCGGCCCCGGTCGTCCCGCCGTGCCGCCCTGCGCCGCCGTCACCAGCGCATTCGAGACGACCACGTGCGGGAGGAACCGCCGCACGACGAGCGCGGCCTGCCAGCCCGGCTGCGCGCGGTCGAGCAGGCCCTCCAGCTCGCGCTCGACGGCGCCCGGATCGGCCGCTGGCTCCGACCCCAGGTAGCGGGCCACATGAATCAGCGCGCCACCGGACGGCGCCAAGTTCCCCCACGCCGAGTGGGTCGAGAGGTACAGCGGGGCGTCCACGCCGAACGCGATGCGCCCGCGCGGGTTGGGCAGGCGCTGGAGCCCGACGTCGAGCGTGGCCGCCCAGACGGGGACGGCGGTCTCGGCCCAGCGGCGCAGGACCGTCGGCGGGCCGTCCTGCACCAGCGCGCTGGCCGCCGCCGGGCCGGCGGCGAGCACCACCGCCCCGGCCGCCCAGGTCGCGCCGTCCGCCAGGCGCACGCCGCGCACCGCCGCGTCGCGGAGCACCGCCGTCACCTTCGCGCGGCCGACGATACTCACGCCCGCCGCCTCGGCCGCGCGGCGCAGGCCGGCGACCAGCGTCTGCCAGCCGCCATCGAGGTACCGCACGCCGCGCAGCGCCAGCCGGAGCTGCGCCAGCGCCGCGCCCGCGCTCTGGCGCTCCGGATCGTTCGCATAGGTCGCCACGCGCAGGAACATCTCCACGATCTCCCGCAGCCGCGGCTCGGGCACCGCCCGGCGCAGCCACGCGCCCAGCGGGACGTCGTCCACTGCCGCCGGGTCCGTGCGGGCGATGCGAACAATCGTCGGCACGAGGGCGAGCTTCTCGCGCGGGCCCAGCAGCTCACTGCGGAGCAGCGCGAGCGGGCTCGCCGGCAGCGGATAGAGCCGGTCGTCGCGCACGAGGTAGCCCTCGACGCCGGGCTTGCCGCCGCTGTAGTCGATGCCCAGCTCGCGGTAGACCTTCGCGCCCTGGCCGGCCTCGTAGAGGGCGTGCGGCCCCAGGTTCAGCCTGAACCCTGCCGCCTCCTGCGTGCGCGCCCGGCCGCCGATCTCGGCGGCCTGCTCGAACAGCGTCACCGCGCGTCCGCCCCGCGCCAGGTACGTCGCTGTCGTCAGGCCCGCCAGGCCGCCGCCGACCACGATCACGTCCGCGCTGCGTGGCTCATGCATGGTGCTCGCTCCCTTCCGGCGCCGCTCCCCGCGGCGCCGCCATTCTCGTGTCAACCACGAGACGAATCAGCCCCGCCCCGCGTGACACGGCGTGAACCGTCACTGCGCGGACTGGTCCGTCGGCGCATGAGTTTAGCCGAGGAACGGTCAAACGATGCCCCTTTACCGGATGGTTAACTGCTAGGCCGGGCGCGGGATTCAGCGTGCTCCTCGGGCGCGGAAGGTCGCATCGTTTACCCCGTACGATACTCCCTGGCTGTCCTGCCGCGGGCCGGGCCGGCGGGGCGGGTGCCCCGGGCATGGGCGCGGGCGGCAGGCGCGGGGGAGGCGTGTACGGCGTAAGATACGCGACCACGTCGCGCCAAGGGCGGGCGCTCTCCGGCGCGCCTCGCGGCCGGATACTGGGGGACGCCCTCACCCCCGCCCTCTCCCAGGGGGAGAGGGAGGAAGACGCGCCCTCACCCCCGCCCTCACCCAGAGGGAGAGGGGGTCGGGGTGCGCCCGCGCTGGTGTCGGTAGGACACCGAGCCGGGCGGCGCCCGGGCAGAGCGCAGGAAGCAGTGCCCCTGCAAGAGAACGCATTGGCAGGGGGGGCGATCGTCCGGAGGAGAGGGCGGCATGAAGAAGGACCAGCAGCGCCCCTGCAAGAGAACGCATTGGCAGGGGGGGCGATCGTCCGGGGAGGCGAGGATAGCGCCCGGAGCGTTGGTGGCGAGGTGACGAACGGCGGCCACGTGCGGGGGGCCACTGGGCTTGGCCTGCCAGTGCGCGCGGGCTGGGGGTGCGGTAGAATGGGCTGCTTCGAACGGGCGCCGCGGCCGGCGGCTGGCGAAGGGTAGGGCGGATGCGGACGCAGGGCGGGACGCGGAGCACGAACGGTAGAAATCCCGGGCGCGCGGCGAGCCGGACGGCGCACGCCGGGCATCGCGCCTGGTGCGCCCTGGCGCTCGCGCTGGTCGGCGTGCTCGCGCTCGCGGCGTGCGGCGGCACGCATGGGGCGGCGCAGGGCACGCCGGGCTTTCGCGTCGGCCTGGTGACCGACGTGGGCAAGATCGACGACCGCTCGTTCAACCAGTCGGTCTGGGAGGGCGTGCAGCAGGCGCAGGGCGAGGTGCCCGGCATCACCGAGGCCAAGTACGTCGAGACGACCGACCCGAAGGACTACGAGAAGAACATCCAGCAGTTCACCGACGCCAACTACGACGTCGTCGTGACGGTGGGCTTCGCGCTGGCCGACCCCACCTACGAGGCGGCGAAGCGCCACCCCAATATCCGCTTCATCGGCGTCGAGCAGGTGCTGGCGCGCGACGACCAGCACCCCGATTGGCCGCTCCCGAACCTCGTCGGCATCACCTTCGAGGACGACAAGGCCGGCTTCCTGGCCGGCGCGCTTGCCGCGCTCACCACCCGCTCCGGCACCGTGGGCGCCGTGCTGGCGACCGACACGGTGCCGCCCGTGTACCGCTTCGGCGAGGGCTTCCGGGCGGGCGTGCGCTACGCGAACCCGTCCGCCCAGCTCGTCGTCGCCTACCACAACGACGTGGGGCTCGACCGCACGTTCACCGATCCCGAGTGGGGCAAGACCACTGCCAACGCCGAGATCGACCGCGGCGCCGACGTGCTGTTCGGCGCCGGCGGCAAGACCGGCAACGGGGCGCTGATCGGCATCGTCGAGCGCGGCAAGTGGGCGATCGGCGTGGACACCGACCAGTACTACACGATGCCCGAGGCCCAGAAGGGCCTACTCTCCAGCGCGATGAAGCTGCTCCAGCCGGCTGTCGTCCAGCTCGTCCGCGCCGCCAAAGAGGGCACCTTCCCGGCCGGCACCTTCACGGGCGAGGTGGCGCTCGCGCCGTTCCACGACCTGGACAGCCAGGTGTCGGCCGACGTGAAGGGGCGGCTCGCCGAGATCCAGCGCGGGCTGACCGATGGGTCGATCAAGACCGCCGTGGCGGCGGTGAAGCCGGCGAGCTGAGCGCGTGGCCCAGCAGCCGACCATCCTCGCATCCGAAGCCGCCCCGTCCCCGAGCCGCCCTCGCGCGCGCGCCGTCCCCGTCGCGCGGGCCGCGTTAACCGCCGTGGCGCTGCCGGTGCTGGCCGTGGCGACGGCGCTGGTCGCGGGCGGCGCGATCATCGCCCTCGCCGGGCGCGACCCGCTGCTGGCCTACGAGGGCCTGTGGGAGGGCTGCTGCGCCTCCCCCCGCGCGCTGAGCGAGACGCTGGTCTGGGCGACGCCCTACGTCTTCACGGGCCTCGGGGTAGCGCTCGCCTTCCACGGCGGGCTGTTCAACATCGGCGCCGAGGGCCAGCTGGCCCTCGGCGCGCTCGTGGCGGCGTGGCTGGGCTACGCGCTGCCCGGCCTGGTCGGCCCGCTGCCCGCGGTCGTCCACCTGCCGCTCGTCCTGCTCGCAGGCACCCTTGCCGGCGCCGCCTGGGGCGCCGTCCCCGGCTGGCTGAAGGCGCGCACCGGCGCCCACGAGGTCATCAACACCATCATGCTGAACTACGTCGCGCTGCTCGCCGTCAGCTACCTGCTGAACGGCCCGCTGCGCGACCCGAATCCCCTGAACGTCATCGCCCGCACGCCCGAGATCGCGCTCGGCGCCCGCCTGCCGCGCCTCGCCCCCGACCTGCGCCTGCACGCGGGCCTGCTCCTCGCCCTCGTGATGACCGGCGTCGTCTGGTGGGGCGTGTACCGCACGACGCTGGGCTTCGCCATCCGCGCGATCGGCGCCAATCCCGCCGCCGCCCGCGCCGCCGGCATGCCGCTCGGCCGGCTGCTGGTCGTGACGCTGGCGCTCAGCGGCGCGCTGGCGGGCCTCGCCGGCGCCGTCGAGGTGGCGGGCCTGAACTACCGCGACGAGCTAGGCTTCAGCCTTGGGTATGGGTTCGACGCCATCGCCATCGCGCTGCTGGCCCGCGCGCAGCCGCTCGGCGTGATTCCGGCCGCGCTGCTGCTCGGCGCGCTGCGCAACGGCGCCGCCCGCATGCAGTTCCTGGCCGGCGTGCCCGTCGACCTGGTGGTGGTATTGGAGGGACTGATCCTGCTGTTCGTGGCGGCCGAGGTGCTGGTGCGGCGGCTGTACCGCCTGCCGGCTGCCGGCCCGCCGCTCGTGTTCACGCGAGGCTGGCGCTAGTGACGCCCCGGCGCCTCTGGCTGATGCTCGTCGCCGTCGCGCTGATCGTCGCCGCCGCGGTGGCGCTCGGCCGCGAGCAGATGGCGGCGCCGGCCATCGTCGCCAGCATGCTCCGCACGACGCTGCAAGTCGCCACGCCGCTGACCCTCGGCGCGCTGGCCGGGGTGTACTGCGAGCGCGCGGGCGTCGTCAACATCGGCATCGAGGGGATGATGCTGCTCGCGGCGTTCGGCGGCTTCGTGGCCGCGCTGGCCGCCCACGCCGCGCTTGGCGACGCCGCCGTGGGGCAGAGCCTGGCGGTCGGCGTGCTGGCCGCCGTGCTCTGCGGCGGGCTGGCGGGCGCCTTCCTCGCGCTGCTGTGCGTCACCTACCGCGTGGATCAGATCATCAGCGGCACCGTCCTGAACGTGCTCGCCATCGGCCTGACGGGCTACCTCAGTCGCCAGTTGTTCTTTCAGACGGGGATGCCCCACGCACCCGGCGTGCTGCCCACGCTGCGGCTGCCGGGACTCGCCGACCTGCCGCTGGTGGGCGCGGTGTTCGAGCAGCAGCCGATCGCCCTGGCCGCGCTCGCCCTGGTCGTCCTCACCCACGGCGTGCTGTTCCATACGGTGTGGGGGCTGCGGACGCGGGCGGTCGGTGAGCACCCGCGGGCCGCCGACACGGCCGGCATCGACGTGGCGCGCGTCCGCTGGGTGAACGTGATCGTGGGCGGGCTGGTCGCGGGCCTGGCCGGCGCCTACTTCACGCTGGAGTCGGTGCCCAGCTTCGAGCCGCTGATGACGAACGGCCGCGGCTTCATCGCGCTGGCGGCGATGATCTTCGGCGGCTGGACGCCGCTCGGCGCCTGGGCGGCGTCGCTGATGTTCGGCGCGGCGCAAGCGCTCCAGATCAACGCTCAGAGCTTCGGGCTCGCCGTGCCCTCGCAGCTCGTCGGCATGCTGCCCTACCTGCTGACGATGCTGGCCCTGGCGGGCCTGGCCGGGCGCAGCCGCCCGCCCGCCGCCGACGGCCAGCCCTACGATCCGCACGAGGCCGACACGTGACCGAGCAGTCGCCCGCGCCCGCGGACGCCGCCCCGCCCGAACCGGCAGATGCCGCCGCGCCGCTCCTGGAGGCGCGGGGTATCGTGAAGCGCTTCCGGGCGGTCGTCGCCAACGACGCCGTGGACTTCACGCTCCGCGCCGGGGAAGTGCACGCGCTGGTTGGCGAGAACGGCGCCGGCAAGACCACCCTGATGAACGTCTGCTACGGACTAGAGCGCCCGGACGCAGGCGTGGTCTACGTGCGCGGCCGCCCCGTGGCGCTGCGCCGGCCGGCCGACGCCCTGCGCCTCGGCATCGGTATGGTCCACCAGCACTTCATGCTGGTGCCGGTGTTCACGGTGCTGGAGAACGTCGTGCTGGGCGTCGAGCCCCACGGCCCCGCCGGCGCGCTTGACCGCCGCGCGGCGCGGGCGCGGCTGCGCGCGCTCGGCGAGCGCCACGCGCTGCCCGTCGATCCCGACGCGCGGGTCGAAGACCTCGCGGTCGGCCAGCAGCAGCGCGTCGAGATCCTGAAGGCGCTCTACCGCGACGCGCGCACCCTGATCCTCGACGAGCCGACGGCGGTGCTCACGCCGCGCGAGGTGGACGACCTGTTCGCCGTGCTGCGCGGCCTGGCGGCCAGCGGGGCCGGCATCGTCTTCATCACGCACAAGCTGTCGGAGGCGCTGGCGGTGGCCGACCGCATCACCGTGCTGCGCCGCGGCCGCGTCGTGGCGACCGTGCGGCCGGGCGACACCGACGCGGCGGGGCTCGCGGCGCTGATGGTCGGGCGCGCGGTGGCGCTGGCGCCCACGAAGCCGCCGGCCGACCCCGGCCCGCCGGTGCTGCAGGTCGAGAGCCTGTCCGTTCGCGACGCGCGCGGGCTACTCGCCGTGGACGGCGTGTCGTTCGCCGTGCGCGCTGGGGAGGTGCTAGGCATCGCCGGCGTGCAGGGCAACGGCCAGACGGAGCTGGTCGAGGCGCTGGCGGGCCTGCGGCCCCTCGTGGGCGGCACGATCGCCTGGCCGGGCGTGGCCGCGTCTCGCCCGACGCCGCGCGCCATCCGCGCCGGCGGCACCGCCTACGTCCCCGAGGACCGCCAGCGCGACGGACTGGTGCTCTCGTTCTCGGTGGCCGACAACCTGGTGCTCTGCGCCTACGACGCGGCGCCGTTCGCCCGCTGGGGCCAGCGCGACGCGGCGGCCATTGCGGCCCACGCCCGCGCGCTGATAGCGGCATTTGACGTCCGGGCGCCTAGCCCCGCGACCCCCGTGGCGCGGCTGTCGGGCGGGAATCAGCAGAAGGTGATTCTGGCGCGGGAGCTATCGGGCCGGGTGCGCCTGGTGCTCGCCAACCAGCCGACGCGCGGGCTGGACGTCGGGTCGGTCGAGGGCGTCCACCAGCGCCTGCTCGCGCTGCGGGCCGCTGGCGCCGCCGTCCTGCTCGTCTCCACCGACCTGGACGAGCTACGCGCGCTCGCCGACCGCATCGCGGTCCTCTACCGCGGCCGCCTCGTCGCCACCCTCCCCGCCGCCACCGCCGCGCCCGAACACCTCGGCCTGCTCATGGCGGGGCACGTCCCCTCGCCCACGTAGCAGCGCAACGCCCAGGACGTTGTAGGGCCGGGGCTCGGCCCCTGCCGCCCGGCCGTCAGGCTGACTCAACCATTCGGAAAGCCGCTGGAGATTACTGCCGCGGCAGGTACGACATGTCGATGAAGTGGTCGATGTCGACGGTGCCTTGCATCAGGTCCGCGCGGCGGAAGAAGTCGAGCTGGTCCTTCATGCTATCCACGTTCACCGTGCCGTCGCGCGACATGTCCGTCCAGATCGTGTCCTTCAGCACGCTCACGTCCAGCTTGGTGTACTTCGAGACGACCTCCATCACCTCGGGTGTCTGCTGGCGCCCCAGCTCGGCGCCCTGCAGCAGCGCCGCCAGGAAGCGCTCGACCACCGGGCGGTCGGCCGCGAGCTGGCTGGAGATCAGGACGACCGACACCTCCATGTCGGGCACGATCTCGTCGAAGGTCAGCACCAGGTGGGCATCGCCCGCCTTGATCGTGTTCGCCACCCACGGCTCGGCGGCGCAGGCGGCGTCGATCTCCTGCTTCGCCATCGCGCCGGGGATCGTCTGGAACGGCATGTTGACGACTTCCACGTCGCTCACCGTCATCCCGGCCGACTCCAGCATCTTGCCCACCATGTAGTGGCAGGGCGCGCCCGGATTGTTGAAGCCAACGCGCTTGCCGCGGTTGGCCTGGATGTTGGGCAGGTCCACGCCGTTGCGGCCGACGTAGGCGCCGAAGCCGTGGCCGCGCGACATGCGGCTGAAGTCGGAGACGATCTTCGCGTCGACCCCGCGGGCCAGCGCGTTGAACAGGCTGGCGCTGATCCCCCCGATGGCGACGTCCAGCTCGCCCGTGGAGAGCGGCGCGATCATCTCCGACCCGCCGGTCATCGGCAGCAGGTTCAGGTCCAGCCCGGCGTCGCGCATGTACCCTTTCTCGATCGCCATTGCCAGCGGGGCGATCGTCACGTTCTGGCTGACGCCCACACGCAGCGTGCGCGGCTGGGCCGCGGGCGCCGCGCTCGCGGTCGGCTGCGCCGGCGCCGCGGCCGTCGGCGCGCTCGCCGCCGGGGCCGGCGCCGCCGGCGCGACCGCTCGCGGCGTGCAGCCGAGCAGCAGGGCGACCGTCACGACGCCGCCCAGGATCGATGGAGTGCGCGACCAGGTTCCCACGAGCAGTCTCCTCCGTGTGCCAAGCGTTGCCCATATCTGGCGAGGCGCAGTAATCAGCGTCCGGCCGCGGCCGTGTACGGACCCTGGCGGGCAGAGCAAGCAGTGCCAGGACACCGGGCCGGGTGGCGACCGGGCGGGGCCCTGCTTGCCGCGCCCTGGGCAGCGCGCTCGAAGCCGGCAATTCAGGATCAGAACGGCGTCGGCGTCTGGTGCGTCAGCATGATCTCGCGGCGCGCGCGGGCCGATTGCAGGATGGCGGTACAGACTTCGAGGGTCGCCATGCCCCAGCGGCCATCGTGCCACGGGGGCTCGCCGGCCACCACCGCCTGGTACAGCTCGTCGATCAGCGCCTGCTGCTCGCTCGGCTCGCCCGCCAGGTCGATCTCCATCTTGCCGTCGTCGCCGTACACGTACAGGCCGTCGGGCGACTGGCGCAGGTCGGCGCGCTGGCAGCTCACCAGCGTCAAGCCGAAGAACGGCTGGTGCCGCCCGGCCGCCGCGTTCGCCGCCAGCTCCGCGCGCCGGTCCTGCGCGCCGCCGAAGCGCAGCGCCTCGCGGCTCGCCGCCTCCGCGTCGGCGCCGCTGGCCGCGCCGCGGGCCGCGAACGCCCGGCGGGTCGCGAAGTGGGTCGCCGGGTCGCGCGCCTGGCCGCGCTCGCCGAGCCAGTAGTGCAGCTCCGAGGAGTCGAAGTGGCCGTAGCCGCTGTAGACCAGGGTCGCGGGCGTGCCGTCCTCGAACTCGAGGTACGCCGTGTAGCAGCCCTCCGTCGGCCGGGCGTCGTCCCAGCGCCCCGTCATCGCCCGCACGCTGCGCACGCGCCCACCGCCGATCGCCCGCACGATCTCCACCTGGTGCGGCGCCTGGATGTACACCACGCCGCCGCCGCGGCTGGTGTCCAGCTCCCACGGCGCGCGCGGCCGGTACAGCAGGTCGGTGTAGTTCCAGGTCTGCAGCATCATCAGCGGGCCGAAGGCGCCGGCGCGCACCAGCCGGGCCAGCTTGCGGATCGGCGCGTCGAAGCTGTGCGTGTGGCCGCAGATGAGCACGACGCCGTTGCGCTCGGCCGCCGCGTTCATCGCCTCGGCCTCGGCGACGGTGAGCGCCAGCGGCTTCTCGCAGATGACGTGCTTGCCGCGCTCGGCGGCCGCGATGACGTGCTCGGCGTGCAGGTACGCGGGCGTACAGACGTAGACGGCGTCGACGGCGGGGCTGGCGCAGAGCGCCTCCACGCTCGTGAACGTCGGCGCGTCGAACTCGCGGGCGAACGCGGCGAGCGCGTCCTGGCGCACGTCGGCGGCCCCGGCCAGCTTGAGGCGCGGATCGCGGGCGAGCTGCGGGATCATGAAGGTGCTGGCGAGGCCCAGGCCGACGATGCCCAGGCGCAGTACGGGTGGCACGGCGGTCTCCAGCGCTTATTCGTCGGCGAACAGCCCGCGCACCGGCAGGCTCCAGCCGGGCACTACGTCTTCGCCATCCAGCATATCGGCTTCGCTCAGCACACGCACGGGCTGATCCGGCCGGTGGACGGCCACCGTATGCGGGCGGGGGTTGACGGTGATGACCATCCGCGTGCCATAGTGGAGCCAGGTGGCTGCCTTCTCTGCGACATCGCGGGGACGATCGCCGGGGGCAACCACCTCAACAGCGAGGTCGGGCGGCCCGGGCCAGTAGGCGGGCTGACGCCCCACGGCCAGCACGCGCTCGCGACGGACGAACGCCACGTCGGGCGCGCGCACGGTGTCGGGATTGGTCGCGAGGAGGAATCCCGTCTCCGCCGCGAAGACGCGGCCCAAACGCTGGGCGCGGACGTGAACGGCCAGCGAGACGTGCAGGTCGCTCGTCACCCAGCCGTGCTCGCCTCCACTTGGCGCCAGCGTCCGTAGCTCTCCGGCCACCAGCTCGTGTCGCAGCCCGTCGTCGGGCAGGCACAGTAGCTCCGCCGCCGTCATCCGCCTGGCCTCCGCGTCCATTGCCTGCTCCCTGACCCGCGTGCTCGACACCCCATTGTAAGCCGGCGGGACCATCGGCCCCGGAGCGCGCCGCTCCACGGCTTGCGCCATTCGACACACTCGGGCATGGACCATCCACCGCTGTCGCTGGCATCGGCGGCGGGGTTGTGGCAGGATAGGGCCACCTTGCCGAGAGAGGACCAGGACCGACTATGCCGATTCCTGCCGAGAAGGCTATCCAGATGGTGCGCCGGGCGCACAGCCAGGCGGCCCAGCTCGACATCGCCGTGACCGCCGTCGTCGTCGACGAGAGCGGCCGCATCGTGGCGCTCGCCCGCATGGACAAGGCGCGGCCGATCACGGTGGACATGGCGCTGAACAAAGCCTACACCGCGGCGAGCTTCCAGCAGCCCACGCAGCAGCTCACCAGCGCGGCCGGCCAGTCGTGGTTCCAGAGCCTCGTGGTCTCCAGCAATGGGCGCATTACGGCCGGCGGCGGGGCGGTGCCGATCGTCGAGGGCAGCAACGTGGTGGGCGCGGTCGCCGTCGCGGGGGGCACCGACGAGCAGGACCAGCAGTGCTGCGACGCCGCCCTCGCCGCCTATACGGGAACGTAAGGCGCGACAGTCAGGCGCGCGCCTCCTCCCGACCGCTGGTCGACGCCCGAGGCGCCCTGGCCCGCGCGGCGGCCGGCCCGTCGCCCGAGGTCCGGTGCGCCCGGCGCCCTCCGCCAATCTTCAGCAAACCTTCCAGAACTCTTCAGAAGTCTGTGACTGCTTGGGCCGCCGCTGTGAGCGATTTGTGAGCGGGCGCGCGTAGCATGAGGCCATTGGATCGGCTCGCGGAGAAAGGCTGGGGCCATGGCCTACGTTCTTCGGCGCGTGATCGTGCAGGACGTCGAGGCAGAGAAGGAGTGCTATCGCGCGACCGCGGCCGAGCGCCGGCGCCACGGCGTCGCTCGCGAGACGTACTTCGTCGATCCGCAGCGGCCCCACGAGCTGGTCATCGCCTTCGACGGCGACGCGGTCGATCAGCTCTACGCCGCGCTCCGCGCCAGCGAGGCGGACGCGGCGCCCTGCCAGCCCGCCAGCCCGCGCCGCGCCGAGGCGCCGCCCCCGCCCGCGCCCGGCGAGCTTGAAGCGGTTCTCGCGGCAGCCGAGGCGGCCCAGCAAGGGCTGGGCCTCCAGCTGCGCGCGTTGCTGAGCGCCGCGGGTCTCCCCCAGGCCGCGCGCTGATCGCCGCGGCGCTGTCAGCCAGCCGCCACCCCACCGCGCTTGGCTGAGCCGCCCGACGCGGCGGCGCGGCGCGGCAGCACGGCACGCCCCAAGGCGGCATAAACGATCAACCGACTCGCGTGTCGAGCAGCTCAGGCGGGTCGGTACACCCCCACCTGGCACGGCGCCCCGCCCAGGCGGCAGGTCCGCTCAGGGCTGGCGCGGGGGGGTGTAGGGGCCGAGCTGCGCCACCGCGTAGTCGGCGTACTGGCTGTCCACGAACTGGTCGAGGTCGATCGGACGCTCCAGTTGACCGCCGTCGACGTACCAGCCCATGTCGTAGGCCATGCTGTCCTTGTTGATCCGCCCATCCGGATCGATGGAGGTGAAGCCGTGGCGGCGCAGCAGGTCGGCGTTGACGGCCGTGTCGAGGCTGTTGTAGGGCGTCAAGAGCGCCGCCATCTCGTCGATGCCCACCTTGAATTTGATCGCGTCGTTGTAGTCGCGCGCGCCGCGCAGGTAGCCGAGCGTAAAGCGCAGGGCGACCTCCGGCCGCTCGATGAGGCTGGGGCCGATCACCTGCACGGCGATCGCCTGGCCCGGGTAGTCGTCGGCTACCCAGCGCAGGACGACGGCCGCGTTCAGGCCCAGCGCGGTGCTGATCGCGGGCTCGAAGACGACCGCGCCGTCCACCGAGCCGTTGGCCAGGGCCGCGGGCATGTCGGGCTGCGAGAGGCTCACTAGGTCGAGGTCCTCGATGCGGTGGCCGAAGGCGCGCAGCCCGCGATCCACGCCGATGCTCGGGCCGGTGGGCGGCAGCCCGCTGCCGACCCGGCGGCCCACCAGGTCGGGCAGGCTACGCACGGCGCCGCTGTCCCACAGGTCTTTTCGGACCATCGTCGCGTGGCTGTGCTGGCCGGGGTCGGCGTGGCTGCCGTCCAGGATGGCCTTCATCGTGACGCCGCGCAGGACCGCGTTGAAGGTCGCCGGGCTGAGCGCTTGCTGCGAGACGTCGAGCTGGCCGTTGGCGATCATGGGCACCATGTCCGAGCCGGTACGGACGGTGTCGAGATCGAGGTCGATGCCCTGCTCGCGGAAGTAGCCGCGCTCCATGCCGATGTAGAAGGGATAGCCGACGGCCGCCACCAGGCCCGTCTTGAGGACGGTGAGCGGGCCGGCCGGCGCCGCGGTCGCGGCGGGCGCCGCCGGCTCGGCGGCCGCCGGCGGGGGGCTCGCGGCGGGCGCGCTGGCACCCGTGCAGGCGACCAGCGACACGACGAGGGCGACGGCGAAGTCAGGGGGGGCGAGCCGGGGGAACATGAGGGGGCTCCTCTCGCTCCACGGGCGCACGTGCGCGTCGTGGGTGAGTCAGAAGCGGCCGACGGCGCGGCGGCCGCGGCCGGCGCGGGCCGGTGCCGGCCGCGCGCCTGGGCCGAGTCTACTACCGCGCCAGGAGGCGGTCAAGATATCGGCTTGGCCGTTCCCGCGCCGCGAGCCCGCCAGCCGGCGCGCCGACCCTGGCCGGTTGCTTGGAGCCACACCAGTTGCATCCGCCGCTCCTTTGATGTATCACGGCCTCTAGTGGGGGTGATCGTGACCGGCGGCCCGTGAGCGAAAGGGGTTGGCGCCATGAGCATGACCGTCGAGCGCCCGACCGAGCAGCAAGCTGGCAGCAACGGCGCGAAGGCGCGGGAGCCCGGCGTCCCGCTGCCGCTCGTGCCCAACCTGGGGCGCACCGTGCGGGTCGTGGGGCCGGTCGTCAACGTGGACACCAGCCAGCTCCCGCACCCGAAGAACCAGCGCGGCGAGCTGGGCAAGGCGCTGTTCAACTGGTACCACAACACCGTCTCCAAGGACCCCCTCACCCGCGTCTCCGCCCCCAACCACTTCGCCGACCGCCGCCACTTCCTGACGAACATCACCAACCGCGCCCCCAAGGGCCAGGTGAACCCCCAGCGCGTCGCGGTGTCCGATCCCGCGGCGATGACGCGCCACATCAAGCGCGTCGCCCACTACATGGGCGCCGACATCTGCCGCATCGCCCGCGCGCACCCCGCCTTTCTCTACGCCGGCAACCGGTACATTCAAGACGGGGCCACCGAGGACGAGTACGCGAGCCTGGGTCCCGCGGAGCTGGCGCGCCGCTTCCCCTACATCGTGGTCATCACGACCGCCTGGGACTACGAGAAGCTGCAAGCGCACCGCCACCACATCGGCGACGCCTCGTACCACATCTCGCAGATGAAGGCGAACCTGATCCTCAAGAGCGTCGAGGGCTACATCCGCGAGCTGGGCTACACGGCGCTGCGCGGCGTGTCGAACCCACAGGGGGCGGGGCTGGCGGCGGGCGTGGGCGAGCTGGGCCGCAACGGGCTGGTCATCAGCGAGAAGTTCGGCCCCCGCATCCACATGCCCGACCCGATCATGACCGACCTGCCGCTGCTGCCCGACGAGCCGATCGACATCGGCGTCAACGAGTTCTGCCAGATCTGCCGCAAGTGCGCGATCACCTGCCCCACGAACAGCATCACCTTCGAGGACAAGGTCGTCTACAACGGCATCGAGAAGTTCAAGATCAAGTGGGAGACGTGCTACCGCCTGCGCCCGTACGTCGCGGACCACTGGGGCAGCTGCCTCACCTGCGTCACCGTCTGCCCGTACACCAAGCCGAACGTCTGGTGGCGCACCCTGACGGTGAAGACGCTCAGCGCCTGCCCCGTCCCCGCGCGGCCGGCGCTGGTGCGTGCCCTGAAGTGGGTCGACGACAAGTTCTGGGGCGTGGTCCGGCAGAAGCGCGTGCGCTGGATGGGCTACGACTCGGGCATCAAGCCGGGCGAGAAAGCGTGTACGATCGCCGGCTGCACCGCGGCGCACGAGAACGCGGGCGCGTCCGCGAAGGTCGAGGGCAACATCGGCTACTACGCGCCGCTCAAGGAAAATACCAATCGCTTCGTCAAGCGGGATGTCTAAAGTGGCGCTGCGACTCGGCCCCATCACGCTCCCCTGGCTGGGCAAGCCCGCCGACGACCCGTACTGGGACTTCTTCCTCCACACGCCGCCGCACGACGTGCAGAACTCGGCGGTCGACCTGGTGCGGAAGGCGCCCGAGGGCGCGATCAACCCCGCCCAGGAGGAGATCCACAGCCCCGAGATCAACGCGCGCCACATCAAGGAGCTAGCCGTTTTCCTGGGCGCGAAGCTGGTCGGCATCGCCGCGCTCGACCCCACCGCGCCCGACACGCCCGAGGGCTACCCCTTCGCCATCGTCAACGTGGTGCGGGCCGAGCACGACCCGCGCGAGACGCCCGGCATCGGCGGCCAGGTGCCGGTGCAGAACGGGCTCTACGTCACCTTCGTGTTGAGCGCGTATATCCGCGAGCTGGGCTTCCGCGCCACCGCCAAGCGGCCCGCCGACGGCGTGCGGCTGGCCGCGGCGGCCGGCCTCGGCACCGTGGACGCCCAGGGCCGTCTCGTCACGCCGCAGTACGGCGCCAAGGTCTACGTCGCGGACATCGTGTTCACCGACTTGCCGCTCGCGCCCGACCGGTCGTCGCGAGGATGAGGTCGATGGCCTGACGCGCGGACCCGTCGCCTGGGCCGCGGCCCGCCCTTTACGGTGGCGGCCCGAGCGCGGCGACTCCAGAGTATTAGGACGGATTCCAGTGCCCTACGTCATCACGGAGCTGTGCACGCGCGACGGGTCGTGCGTGGAGGTGTGCCCCGTCGCCTGCATCCACACCACACCCGACGCGCCGCAGTTCTACGTCGACCCCGACATCTGCATCGAGTGCGAGCAGTGCGTCGTCGTCTGCCCGGTGGACGCCATCTTCCTCGACGTGGACCTGCCGGCCGAGCGCCAGTTCTCGGCCGAGGTGAACGCCGCCTTCTTCCGCCAGAACAAGGCGGTCGTCGGGCCGCCGCCGCTGGAGAAGGCGTTCGAGATGATCGCGGCGGCGCAGCGCTACGCCGCGCGGCAGGGGCTCGCCGTGTCGGTGGCGGTGGTGGACGCGGCGGGCGGCCCAATCGCCCTCGGCCGCATGGACGGCGCCCATCCCACGACCGCCGAGCTGGCCTACCACAAGGCCTACACGGCGGCCGCCTTCCAGGTGTCCACGCAGGAGCTAGTCGCCGAGGCGCGGCAGCCGTGGCTCCGCAGCCTGGCCGTCGCGCACCGCGGCCGCATCCTGCCCGCGGGCGGCGCGATCCCCATCCTCGACGGCGTGGTCCAGGTCGGCGCTATCGGCGTGGCAGGCGGCGCCCGCGACGAGCAAGACACCCTCTGCTGCCGCGCCGGCCTCGCCGTGCTGGACACTCCCGGCCACTGATTCGCGCGGGATGGGCTCTGCATTGGTAAGTGGGTGCGCTCGGTCGGCTTGACCGTTTGGCGGGGCCAGGTGGTCAAGCCGACCCACTTTAGGCGCTCGGGAGGAACGCAATGCGCTGGCGACGCATGGTGGGAATCGGCCTGGTGATTGCCGTAGCCTTTGTGAGCGGCCTGCTGATCGGCGGCCACGGCGCGACGGGGACCGCCCGCGCGCAGACGACCGGCGCCCAGCCGGCCGCGCCGATTCAGGAGTACCCGCTGCCCAACGGCGTCCTGTGCTACACGCTCACGACCGGCAACGGCGGCTTCTCCTGCGTCTACAGCCCCGGCCTCAGCCCGGCGGCGCCGCACTCCTGACGCGCCGGGCGGCCCCGGCGGGCCGCCATCGTCCCGGCCGGGCTGCACGCTGCGCCGCCCGCTGCGTCGTCGCGCACCGGCCCACAGCGGTCGCCACAGCGCTTGTGGCCGCCCCGGCCGGGCGGCAGGGGAAGAGTCCCTGCCCCACCTCGCGTGTGCCGGAATTGCGGGCGGCGCCCCCGGCCGGCGGGCGGCAGGGGACGAGCCCTTGCCCTACGACGCGGCGGACGTATCGTGGCTCATCGGGCGCGAAAACCCCAGTACTCGACGGCAAGCGGTCGGCCGCGGAACTGGCGCGGCGGACCCAGGAGCCCGGGCTACGCGCGGGCGAGCGCGGCCGCCTCGACCTGCGGGCGGTAGCGAGCGCACAGCTCCTGCCAGAAGGCGGCGAACTGGTCGGCGCGCTCGCGCACCTGCTCCGGGATCTCCACGAACGGGGGGCGCAGCGGCCCGGGCTGGCAGTAGCCGGCCTTCGCGATCGCCAGCTTGCTCGCCGTCTCGCGCCAGGAGAGCGGCGGCACGCCCCCGCCGCCGATGTTGTTTCGACTCACGTCCAGGATGATGTCGCGGGCCGTCGCCACGTCGCCCCGCTGCACGGCGTTGCGCAGCGCGATCATCGGCCAGGGCCCCATCCACACGTCGTACGACCAGAAGCCCGCCGCGCCCAGCTCCATGAATGGATAGGCCTGCGCCCAGTTTACGAACACGCTCAGCCGCCCGTCGGCGATCTGCATCAGTTGCATCATCTGGCGCGGGTCGCGGTGGCTGTCCTTCATGGCGACGACGCGGGGGTTCTGGAGGAGCTGGTTGAAGGCGCTCACCGGCAGCGTGATGTTGTGCAGCACGGGGTTGTGGTAGATCATGATCGCCAGGTCGGGGAACAGCTCGCCGATGTCGTGGTAGAAACGCACCGCGTTCTCGACCGTCGCCGGGAAGTAGAAGGGTACGCCGACCAGCACGCCCTCGGCGCCCGCGTCGCGCGCCACGCGCATCTTCTGCACGACCTCGCGGCTGTTCAGCGCCGTGCAGCCGATGAACAGCGGCACCCGCTTGTTCACGGCCTCGACCGTGGCGCGCGTGATCGTCTCGAACTCCGGCCAGAGCAGCGTGTGGAACTCGCCGAAGCTGCCGGTGGTGGCGATCACCTGAGCGCCGTCGTCTTTGATGATCTTGTCGACGGCCGTCTTGAGGTTGTCCACCGCGACGGTGTTCGTCGCGTTGATGTCGGCGGCATCCGGCGTGGCGAACGCCGGCATCATCGCCATGATCCCCTTGAGGTCCTGCGCGGTCAGCATCCTCGTCCCTCCTGCCGCGGCGAACCGGTCGGCGCGGCGCCGCGCGGCACGTGCGCAGCAACGGGGCTGCAGCCGCGCGCCTCTCTCACCGGCAGGAGTATACCTGCATTGCCCCACGCCCGGCGGCACGCGCGCCCCGCGACGGGCAGCACGGGGCCTCCCCCGGTGGTCCCGGCGAGGCCCGCCGGGGCGACAGGAGCTGATTCCACGCCCCGCCCGGCGCGCGTCGGCCGCTCCCACAATCTCTCCATAGTTTGTTAGGACTTCCTCCACGCGATGTGGCACACCTAGTGCGCTGTTATCTCGTGAGGGCCACAGAGCAGCGCGAAAGGAGATCGACGATGTGGACCCACAGTCTCGCCCGGCTCGGCAGCACCTTTGGCCTCGTCGCGGCGCTCGGCTTCGTCGCGGCGCCGGCCGTACACGCCCAGGACTGGGACCACGGTCACCAGGCCGGCGGCGTATACGCACAGCAGGATGATCATGATCGTGCCGGCCCCGATCGGGGCCGCGATCAGGACGACCGGGGACGCAATCAGGACGACCGGGGCGACCGCGATCGGGGTGATCGGGACTACCATCAGGCCCCGCCGCCGGTCTACGTGGTGCCCGAGCAGCCGCAACCCGCGCCGCCGCCCATCGTCGAGCCGGTACCGGTGCCCGTGACGCCCGACGTGCAAGCCTACGTGCTGCCGCCGCTCGAGGCGCTCTTCCCCACCGCGGACTTCGCGGACTATCCGCCCGAGCTGGTGCCCATCGGCAACAACCTGTACGCGGTCGTCAGCCCGTCGCTCTTCTGGGGCCCGGACCAGCTCGCGGCCGCGCAGGCCCTCGCGGCGCAGCTCGATCAGAGCACCCCGGGGTGGGGGGCTACCGTCCTGAGCGGCCCGGAGGGCTACGGGGCCTACCTGACCTACCAGGCGTACTTCTAGCGCAGACCGCGGAACGGTTGGGCGCAGCAGCAGCGCCCCTACATCGCCGGCGGTGTAGGGGCGCTGCTGCGCCCAGGCAGGGGAACTCTGAACCGCTTCGTTAGGGACTTACTATACAGCCGGTTGGTGGCTCGGCAGACGGTGCGGTAGAGTGAGGCCAGTAGCGCCCAGCAGCCAGGATAGAGGAGCCAGAATGGAGCCTGCGACGGAGAATGCGACGCAGAGGATCACGATCGGCGGGGATCTGACGGTCAATCGAGTGGGCCTGGGCACGAATCGCATCCGCGACGACGCGGCGTCGCGCGCCGTGCTGCGCCGCGCGGTGGAGCTGGGCGTCAACTTCATCGACACGGCGGACAGCTACACGGGCGAGGCCAGCGAGCGCACGATCGGCGAGGTCCTGGCATCGTATCGCGGCCAGGTCGTGATCGCCACGAAGGGCGGCATCGTCGTCAACCCCTCCGGCGAGCGCAGCCTGAACGCCTCGCCCGAGTACCTCCCGCGGGCAGTCGAGGGCAGCCTGGCGCGGCTCCAGGTGCCCCAGATCGACCTGTACTTCCTCCACAAGGTCGATCCCAAGGTGCCGATCGGCGAGAGCGTGGCCGCGCTGCGCGAGCTACAGGCCGCCGGCAAGATCAAGCAGCTGGGCGTCTCGACCGTCACGCTCCCCCAGCTAGAGGAAGCGCGCAAGCACGCCACCATCGTCGCGGTCGAGAACCAGTACAACATCTCCGACCGCGAATCTGACGACGTGCTCGACTATTGCGCGCGCGAGGGGATCGTCTTCGTGCCGTACTACCCCGTGCGCACGAGCAGGCTGGCCCAGCACGAGCGCGAGCTGGCGCCGCTGCTCGCCAAGTACGATGCCACCCCCACCCAGCTCGCGCTGGCCTGGCTGCTCTGGCGCTCGCCGGTCATGCTGCCGATCCCCGGCACGCTGTCGGTCGAACACCTGGCGCAGAACGTCGCGGCCGCCAACATCGCGCTGGCGCCCGACGACGCGGCGACGCTGGCGCGACTGGCGGGATAGCTCAGAAATTGCGCTGGCCGAGGAAACGCAGCGTGCGCTCGACACTCGCCTCGGCGTTGGCGCCAGCGGGAAGCAGGCTCAAGATTAGCTCGTCCACGCCGGCGTCGAGGAAGCGGCGGATCCCCTGCGTCACCTGCTCCTCGGAGCCGGTCAGCAGCAGGTCGTCGACGAGGCTGTCGCTGACGGTGCCGCTCGCGGCCTCCGTGTGGCCCGCCTGGGCGAACATCGCCTGGTAGAACGGCAGCCGCGTATAGACTGCCAGCCGCTCGCGCCCCGCCTGCTTCACGGCGGCCGCGTCGTCCGTCACCAGCGTCAGCGCGTGGCCGACGAGGCGCGGCTGCACGCCGTCAGTCCGCTTCGCCGCCCCCGCGAGCAGCGCCGGCCGCGCCACGTCGCGCAAGAAGGCCGCGGGGGTGACCCAGCTGATCGCGCCGGCCGCCAGCTCGCCCGCCAGCGTGTAGGCCGCGGGGCGCAGCGCGGCGAGGTAGATGGGCACGTGGGGCGGATCGGCGATGCGCGCGTGGACGCGGAAGCGCTTGCCCTCGAAGTCCACCTGGCCGTCGTCGAACGCCTGCTTCAAGATCGTGGTGTACTCGCGCACCTGCTCCAGCGGCCGCTCGAAGGGCAGGCCGTAGGTGTTCTGGATCGTCGGCCCGTGGCTAGGCCCGATGCCGAGGCGGAAGCGGCCGGGCGCCACCTGCTCGATGGCGGTGGCCTGCTGGATCATCGCGATGGGGTGACGCGAGAACGTGACCGCGATCGAGGAGCCGAGCTGGATCTGCCGCGTCTGCGTGCCCGCGACGGCGAGCGTGGTGAGGCTGTCGGGCCCCAGGCCCCCGGCCGTCAGCCACACCGAGTACACGTTCGCCTGGTCGGCCCGCCGAATGAGCGCGACGTTGTCCGGCAACGTCGGTCCCTGCACGTGGATGCCCACTGCCCGGTCTGCCATCTGCCTCGTCCTCCTTCCCGCGTGTTCGCCAGCAGTGTACCGCGCGCCCTACTGCCGCCCCAGCTGCTGGAGCGCGTAGTCGGCGAGCGACGTGTCGATCAGGCGGTCGGCGGGGAGAGGATCGGTGTAGGTGGTGGCGTGCGAGGCGATGTGGACGCGCTGCTGGTCGAGCAAGCTCTCGACGTCGAAGGTCAGGTTGGGGTCGAAGCGCGGCATGAATTGGAGGGAGCGCACCAGGTCGGGCGAGTTGCCGGTCCAGCGCGCGAACGTCTCCACCGTGGCGTCGCTCTTGAGCTGCTCGTCGGTCTGCACGTCGCGGATCGCGCGCAGGAAGGCCAGCATGTAGCGGCGGCCCAGCGCCACGTCGTCGCGGCGCAGGCGCGTGCCGGCCATGATGACGATCGAGAAGCGGTCGCCCATCGGGCCGGGGTCGAGCGGCACGGCCGAGCCGTCCCGCAGGATGCGCGTGGCCCAGGGGTCGGAGAAGGTGCCGCCGTCGAGCTGGCCGTTCATCATCGCCAGCGGCGCGTCGGGCAGCGGCATGTTGACGAGGTCCACGTCCTCGTTGCGCAGGCCGGCATTCTCCTGCCACTTGATGCGCGCGTAGTTCGCGCCCGAGCCGGGCGCGACGCTGAACACCCGCCGCCCCCGCAGGTCGGCAACCGTCCGCACCGCGCCGCTGTCGTAGAGGTCCTTACGGACGAACACCGGCACGGGGCGCGCGTAGGCGACCGGCGCGATGATGCGCACGTCCATGCCCTGGTTGACGGCGTTGTAGAGCGGCACGGCGATCGAGCCCATCGCCGCGTCGAGCTGGCCGTTCGCCAGGAAGGCGATCGCGTCGGCGGCCGATTGCAGCGCCTCGGTGTCCAGCGCGACGCCCTGCTCCTGCCAGTAGCCGCGGTCGATCCCCACGAACAGCGGCGCGTTGTCGAGCGCGTTCACGTAGCTCATCTTGACGCGCTGGAGCGGCGGCGCGGCCGCGGCGGGCGCCGGGGCGGTTGCCGTGCCTGGAGCAGCGGCAGCCGCGGAACCGCTGGCGCCGGATGCCGAGCCAGTGGCCGCGGGCGCCGCGTTCGGCGCGCACGCCCCGGCCGCGAACAGCAGCGTGAGGCCGAACGCCAGCAGCAGTCGCCCGAGGGGTATTCGGTGCATGGTCTACTCCCCGATGATAGCGTGGCGTGGGTGCCGGCCGCGCGTCACGAGCCGTAGAGCGCCTTATAGAAGCCGCTCTCGTCCAGCTCGCGGATGAAGCGGTCGTCCATGAACTCCTCGGGCTTCGCGGTCGCGGCGCGCGGGTTCGTGCTGACCAGCGTGTCGAGCACCGTCTGGATGCCGCCCGGGCGCGGGTAAGGCACGCGCTGGAGCGACGGCAGCAGCGTGCGGTAGCCGGCCTCCAGCAGCTCGGGATCGTCCGACTTCAGGTACTTCGCCGCGATGGCCAGACTATCCGCCGGGTCGGTGATCAGGTGGGCCAGCCCGCGCGACCAGCCCCGCAGGAAGCGGCGCACATAGTCGGGGCGCTCCTGCACGATCCGCGTGGTGGTCACCTGGCCGGTCTGCGCGTACTCGACGCCGAGCTGGCTCACGTCCACGAGCACGTGGTAGCCCAGGCGGCCCGCCGTGGCGATCTCGAAGTCGCTGAGCACGCCCGCGTCCACCGCGTCCGCCTCCATGCCGGCAAGCGTGGCGGGGCCGTCGTTCAGCGGCACGATCGCCACGTCGGCGTCGGGCTCCAGGCCAAAGCGGCGCAGGGCGAAGCGGGCGGCGAAGTCGCTGGCCGCGCCGCGCCGCGTGATGCCGAGCCGCTTGCCGCGCAAGTCCTCGAGGCGCTCCAGCTTCGGCGCCATGATGGTGTTCGGGAAGGTGTTGGTCTGCACCGCGACGATGACCAGCCCGGCGCCCTCCAGCGCCGAGGGGACCGCCGTCGCGCCCGCGCCGGCGACGAACTGCGCCTCGCCGGCCACCAACGCCTGGGCCGGCGTCGCCGCGCCCGGCACGAGCAGCAGATCGGCGTCGATGCCCTCCTCGGCCCAGTAGCCGAGGTCGCGGGCGATGTACAACGGGGCGGCGCTAATGGAGATGCTGGTGACGATCTCCTTGGCCGGCTCCGGCGCCGCGGGCGGGGCCGGGGCCGCCGGCGCGGCGGGGACGCTCCCGGCGGCCTCGGCGCGCGGCGGCGCCGGCGCGCTCGCGCTCGGCGCGGCGGCCGGCGCCGCGCAGGCGCCCAGCAGCAGACAGCCGACGATCAGCCGGCTCAGCGCGCGGTTCATCGCTGCACCCCGGGCCGCAGTGTAGGCCCCGACCCTCAGGCGCTCCAGGCGCCGCGCTGCCATGGCTCGACGCAATATCCTCGACATCGGCGCACCCATCGCCCGCTCGGCACCGTCCGCTTCCTGACGTCTGCCAGCCTACTCGCGGTAAGGCGCGTCGCGGGCCTCGAGGAAGGCCTTCATGCCCTCGGTGCGGCGGATCTCCCCGAGGTTGCGGCCGTCGGGCGTCTCGGCGAACTCCTGCATGGCGTGGCAGATGGCGCCGGCCAGCGCGCCGTAGCGCAGCGCGTTGTGCATGCCCGCCATGTCCTGCATGCCGTCGAGCTGCCGCTTGTTCAGGCGCAGGGCGGCAGGCGGGATCATCGCCAGCCGGCGCGCGAACTTCTGCACCTCGGCGGCGAGCTGGTCGTGGGGCACCAGGCGGAAGGCCAGCCCGATGCGGTAGGCCTCCTGGGCGTCGATGACGTCGCCGCTAAAGAGCAGGTAGCGCGCGTTCTGGATGCCGACGAGCCACGGCAGCAGCGTGTTGATCGTCGAGCCGTGGCGAATCTCGGGGGCGCCGAACTTCGCCTGGTCGGAGGCGAAGATGAAGTCGCACATGCAGACGACTTCCAGCCCCCAGGCCAGCGCGTAGCCCTGCACCGCGGCGATGATCGGCTTCGTCATGTCGCGGAACAGGCGGTGGACCTGCTCGCCCTCCTGCTCGCGCTCGAACCACTCGAACACGCCGCGCTCGACCGCGTTGGGGCCGACGTTGTGCGACATGTCGGCGCCGGCGCAGAAGGCGCGGCCGTTCGCCGCCAGCACCACGGCGCGCACCTCGCGGTCGGCGTCGGCCGTGCGCAGCGCGTCCGTTAGCTCCGCCCACAGCTGGCGGTTCAGCGCGTTCATCTTCTCGGGCCGGTTCAGCGTGATCGTCGCCACGCGCTCGGCCGTGTCGTACAGGAGCGTCTCGTACGCCATCGACTTCCTCCCTCAGCGCATCTCCACGAGCCAGTCCACCGCCACGACGCCATGGCCCGCGGGCCGCACCAGTACCGGGTTGAGGTCGAGCGCCGCGAGGCGGTCGGCGTGGGCCAGCGCCAGCGCGCCCAGCCGCACGAGCGTGTCGGCCAGCGCCGCCACGTCGGCGGGCGGCCGGCCGCGCACGCCGCTGAGCACGGCGGTGCCGCGCAGCTCCGCGATCATCGCCCGCGCGTCGTCCAGCCCGAACGGCGGCAGGCGCAGCGCCACGTCGTGCAGCACCTCCACGAGCACGCCGCCCAGCCCGAGCACCACCGCCGGGCCAAACAGCGGATCGACCTTGACGCCGAGGATCACCTCGACCCCGTCGGCCACCAGCGGCTGCACCGCCACGCCGGCCAGCCGTGCCCCCGGCAGGCGCCTGGCAACCTCGGCCATCATCTCGGCGTAGGCCGCGCGCACGGCGGCCGCGTCGGCGCAGCCCACGCGCACGCCCCCCACGTCGCTCTTGTGCGCCACGTCGGGCGACTCGATCTTGAGCACGACCGGGTAGCCCAGCGCGTCGGCCGCGGCCACCGCGCCCGCGGCGTCGGCGGCGAAGCGCGTGGGCACCAGCGGGATACCGCCCGCCTCCAGCCACCGCATCGCCTCGGCCGTGCCCAGTACGCCGGAGATGGCCCCCTCAGGATCGAGGGGAGGCGCACGCCGGGAGAGCCGGGGCGCTCTCTCGCCGGCGGGCTGCTCCCCGTCTCCTCCCCGGGGGTGCAGGGGTGCTCCCCTGCCGGGGGCTTCCCCGTTCGCCTCTCCCCGGGGGTGCAGGGGCAGTGGCGCTCGCAGTATTCCGCGCCACACCCTGCCGGGGGGCGTGGGGGGTGTCCCCCCAACCTGCTCTCCTCTCCCCTCAGGACTGGGGGGCTGGGGGGGCGCGGACCTCGCCACGAACGCGCGGTACGCCCGCAGGTGGGCGAGCGCGCGCATGGCTAGCTCCGTGCCGTCGAGGTAGGGCACGCCCGCCTCGGCCAGCGTCTGCACGACCTCGCCGTCCTGCACGCTGCCCGTCATGCTGCCGAAGGCGACCACCAGCCGCGGGCGGGTCGGCGCGGCGGCCTGCACGGCGTCGCGGATGACGCGGCTGAAGTCGCGCGAGGGCGTGCGGCCGCTGGGCTTGGGCGGCTCGGCGTTGAGGTGGATGGCGACGACGTCCACGGCGTCGTCGCCGAGCAGCGTGTCGACGATCTGCGGGTAGAGGCGCGGGTCCTCGTAGACGGCGCCCGTGCCGTCGAGGGGGTTGCGCGGGCGGGCGAACGCGGGGAGCGCATCTTGCAGGCGCGCGACCGAGGCCGGCGAGAGCGAGGGCATCGCCAGCCCGACGACCGCCGCGGCGTCGGCCACCAGCCCGCACTCGCCGCCCGAGCCGCTGAGCGCGGCCAGCCGCCAGCCGCCGGCGTAGTCGCGCGCGCTGGCGAACAGCGCGATCGTCTCCACCAGCTCGTTCAGGCCGTGGACTTGGACAATGCCGCACTGGCGGAGCAGCGCGTCCACGATCTCCGGCGTGCCAGCCAGCGAGCCGGTGTGCGCGAGCGTGGCCTGGCGCGCGTTCTCCGAGCGCCCGACCTTCATCATGATGAGCGGCTTGCCGAGCGCCGCCGCGCGCGCCGCTACCTGTCGCAGCTTCGCGGGCTGCTTGAAGCCTTCGACGAACGCGGCGATGACCCGCGTGGCGTCGTCCTCGACGAGGTACTCCAGATAGTCCTCGACGGTCGTGCCGGCCTGGTTGCCGCAGGAGATCAGGTAGCTGAAGCCGATGGCGCGGCCGTGCATGAGCGGGATGGCGATCTGGGTGCTGAGCCCGCCGCTCTGGGAGATCAGCGCCACGCCGCCCGGGCGCAGCGGGTCGGGGATCTCGCCGCTGAAGGCCGGCGCGCGGGCGTGGATGTTGAAGACGCCGTAGCAGTTCGGGCCGCAGATCGGGAAGGCGCGCTCGTGGGCCAGCCGCTCCAGGGCCGCGTAGCGCGCCTCGCCGGCCGCGCCGACCTCCGAGAAGCCGCTGGAGAGCACCACCGCCGCGCGCACCCCGGCGTCGGCCGCCTCCGCCAGCGCGGCCGGCACGTGCTCGGCGGGGATGGCGACGACCACGCAGTCGGCCGGCTCGGGCGTGGCGCGCAGGTCGGGGTAGCAGCGCAGGCCGCGCACCTCGTCGTACTTGGGGTTGATCGGATAGACGGGGCCGGGAAAGGCGAAGCGCTGGAGGTTCGCGACCACGCGCGTGCCCCGCGCCGCGCGCTGCGACGCGCCGAGCACGGCGACGCTGCGCGGGCGCATCAGCGGCGCGAGGTCGCGCCCGCCCTCGCGCGCGCGGCTGTCGGCCACCTGCACGTCCATCGGCCCTCCCCCGCCGGCCGTCCCGGCGTGCCGCGATTATAGCGCAGCCGCGAGCCAGACCCTTGACAGCCTGACAGAATGCCGGCACTATACGCTCGGGTCGCGCGGCGCGCCAGTCCGCCAGGGCCAGCCGGCAATCAGGCCCGCCGCCCCGGGGGCAGCCATCCCAGGGCCGGGGCTCGCCCCCGGCCGCCCAGCCGTCGCACTCAACCGCGGGGCGGGCTACTGGCTCCGCCGTGTCACACACCGCGCGCGCCCGACACACGAACAGGCGATCGGTCCGAGGACGTGGAGGAGGAGGCAATCGTGTACGAGGCGATGATCGCCGAGACCATCGGCATCCCGGGGCACAACGGCGACATTATCGAGGCCTACTACGCCCGCCCGGTCACGGCGGGCCCCGTGCCGGGCGTGCTCGTGCTGCACCACATGCCCGGTTGGGACGAGTGGAGCAAGGAAGTCACGCGCAAGATCGCCTACCACGGCTACGCGGCCATCGCCCCGCACCTCTTCTCGCGGCACGGGCCGGGCCGCTGGGACGACCTCGCGGCCGCAGCACGGTCGGCGGGCGGCGCTTCCGATGCCCAGGTGGTGGGCGACTCGGAGGGCGCCATCGCCTTCCTGCGCGCGCAGCCCGACTCCAACGGCAAGGTGGGCGTGATCGGCTTCTGCTCGGGCGGGCGCCAGGCGTACATGCTCGCCTGCAAGATCCCCTTGCTCGACGCCGCGGTGGACTGCTGGGGCGGCCGCGTGATCGCCACGCCCGCCGACATCACGCCGGCGCGGCCGGTGTCAGTGATCGACATGACGCCCGACATGGCCTGCCCGCTGCTGGGCATCTTCGGCAACGACGACGAGAACCCCGACCGCGAGCAGGTCAACAAGACCGAGGAAGTGCTGAAGCGGCACGGCAAGGAGTACGAGTTCCACCGCTACGACGGCGCTGGCCACGGCTTCTTCGCCTGGGACCGGCCGGGCTACCGCCCCGAGCAGGCCGTCGACGGCTGGAAGAAGGTCTTTGCCTTCTTCGAGAAGCACTTGCAGACCGCGCCGGCCCTGGCCGCCGCGGGCGCCGGCCGGTAGGGGGCACCCGATGTGTACCTACATCAACAACAAGGTGGACCTGACCGGCCACGGCAAGGGCGTCGCCGACTGGATCAAGCTGACCAAGGCGAACGTGTACTACGACCATCCGGCGAGCGCGCCGCTCGACCACGCGCTGATCATCGACTTCGTGAACGAGGCGGCCGGCCCCGGCGCGCGCGTCTCCGTCGAGCTAAGCGCCGCCTCGGCCCAGTCGCTGATCCAGGCCATCCAGGCCGCCCTCGACAGCGGCGCCGCCGAGCACGGCCACCCGCTCGTCGCCGCCAGCCACTAGCTCCGGCGGGCGCTGCGCAAGGCCTCAGAGCGGGCCGGGAGCGATTCCCGGCCCGCTCGCTTGCCCTCTTGCAGCCGCGGCGCTATCTAGTCGCCATAGAAGACGACAAACTAGCCGCTGCTTTCGCATTCCCGCGCCAGAGCCTTCAACTCTTCTGCAAATGCCAATGCCCGTGGATCACGGCTGCCCGAGATAAGACGATCGAACTCTGCGATAAAGGGCCTCGTCTGCAGGCGGTTGAAGTACGTGTCACCATACCAATCGATGAAGCGCCAACAGATAGATGTCGGGTCGTCGATGGGTGGTTGCAGGGACTCCACAACACCAGGTGGGCAAGCCAGCTCTTTCACGATCCACCCATGTTCCGTTACCAGGCGAACGAGACTGGGCATATGGCCCCCAGGCGTAGGTCTGGTTCGGATCGGACATCGAGCAGGCGAGGCTAATTGCCAGCAGCGTACTTGCAGCGACGGCCGGCATCGTCGTACAGACTGTCGTCGAACGCGTGTAAGCGTTCAGGCCCGCCTTGAAGCGGACGCTCGTGGGTCGAGCGGCGAGGCGGTATACCGCGGTCTACGAAGCTGGCCGATCCGCTCCTGCCGCCAAGCATATGGGCCGCGACCCCCAGACCCCGCTAGTACTCCGTCACACCTGAAACGCTGGGTAGAGATGCTTGAGCTTGATCCGGGCATCGGCCGTGGTGAAGCGCCAGTCGATCCGCTGGCCGGCGGCGTTGCGGGCGGCGACCCAGGCCGCGACTTCCTGCTCGACCGT
>DATGMD010000064.1:0-52981 GCA_035293805.1 Chloroflexota bacterium
AGCCGCCCGCGGGCTAGCTGAACGTCACCGTGGCGGTGCGGCAGAGGTTGACGCCCGAATCGACCGTGCTCGTGCCGTCCGCCGCCACAATCCGCAGATCGAACAGGCACGTCCCGCCCGCCTGCTCCTCCGTAAAGTGCAGGGTGAACGAGCTGCCGGGGCGAATCACGGAGCTGCCCAGCTGGTCCACGCCCCAGCGATTGGACGCGCTGGGCGACACGTACAGCTGGGTAATCGTCGTCCCACTGCGGTTGACCACACTAAAATCCCGCTGATCGGCAAAGGCACTATGCGGCGCCATGACGGCCGTCCCGAGCGCGAGTGCGGCAATCCCGGCCACGAGCGGCCGGCGCGCGGCGTGGCGAACGACCTGGGCGATCTCCCGAGCGGGCATGGGACTCTCCTCCTCGCGGCTGTGCTTTCGGCCAGCCCCTGCGGCTGACGGGCTTATGGTCGCACGGCCCCAAAGAGGAGACAGTGAACCCGGTCACAGCGCGCCCGTGAATTGCGTTACGGTGTCCCAGCCACCGCGAGCGCCCCGGCGTCGCCGTACATGGGGGCATCGTCCAGGCATCGGGGCACCTTGGCGGCACCGCTCGGGTGCCGGCCGCGGGGCCGCCGGGGACGCGGGGGATAACCAGCGCGGTGCGCGCGCCCGGGCAGAGATGATACCCTGAAGGCAGGTGTCAGCACGGTTCGGCGAGCTTCCTTGCTCCGCGATGACCCGCTACTGAACGGAGGCTCACATGCAGCGCCGCCCCCCCGCGCGCCTGATCGCGGCCTTGCTCGGTCTGCTAACTGCCTGCGCCACGCCCGCGGCCGCGCCAGGAACGACGCCCGAGCCGGCGGCCAGCGGCACCAGCCAGCCCGCCGGCGCCGCGGCGGCCCCCCCGACGCAGGCGGCCGCGCCCGCGCCGGCCGAGCGCCAGACGATTCAGCAGGGCTACCTGTCCATCCTGGCCGGCACGCCCGTGTTCGTTGCGGAGGACCGGGGCTACTTCGCCGAGGAAGGCTTCACCGTCAACTACTCGCCGTTCGACTCGGGCGCGCTGATGGTCGCGCCGCTCGCCGCCGGTCAGCTCGACGTCATTCCGGCCGTGCCTAGCCCGAGCCTGTTCAACGCGCTCGCCCGGGACGTCTCCATGCAGGCGGTGGCCGTCCAAAGCTCGGCGAGCACGAGCACGCTGATGCTCCGCAAAGAGCTGTGGGACAGCGGCGAGGTCCGGACCCTCCCCGACCTGCGCGGCAAGCGCGTCAGCTTCAACGTCGAGGGGTCGCCGGTGGACTACGCGCTGCGCCACGGGTTCCAGAAGTACGGCCTGAGCCTGCAAGACGTGGAGGTCCAGCGCATCAGCAACACCGACACCGCGCCCGCCCTGGCCAACGGCGCCTTGGACGCCGGCATCCTGCCCGAGCCGGGGCCGGTCCTTATCGAGTCGCGCGGCATCGGCGTGCGGCTCCTCGAAGCGAGCGAGATGGTCCCCGAGCAGACCGGCTCGATGCTGACGATCGGGCCCAGCATGAGCGCCCGGGGCGACGCGGTAATCACGCGCTTCCTGGCCGCCTACCTGCGCGGGCTCCGCGACACGAACGCGGCGATCAAGGACAACCATCTGACCGACCCGGCGGTACTCGCGATCGTTAGCAAGTGGACGAACCTGCCGAGCGACACGATCGCCAAGGCCACTAACTTGCCGGTCGACGCGAACGGGCGCATCGACCTGGACGACGTCATCCAGCAGCAGGACTTCTGGGTGCAGCAGGGGCTCGTCCCCACCCCGGTCGACCTGCACAAGTTCATCGACTACAAGTACATCGACGCCGCGCGGGCGCTCGTCCCCTAGCCGCGCGGCTGCGCCCGTCCGGCGGCTGTGTTCAGGCCCATCGGCAGGCGAGGCGGCAGCAACGAGCAGCAGCTACCGGGCTCCGCGGTCAGGAAGGCCATGAACGAGCCACGCGGTTGCCGCGCGGCTGCCAGGCGCCTATAATTCGCGGCGATGACCATCCGTGAACAGCCGCTTGGCGCCTTCCTCGAGCAGGCTGCCTCCTCCAGCCCGACGCCCGGCGGCGGTGCGCTCGCCGCGGTTGGCGGCGCGCTCGGCGCGGCCATGATCGCCATGACCGCGCGCCTCACCGAGGGCCGCAAGCAGTACGAGGCCGTGCAGGCCCAGGTCGCCGACCTGGCGGCCGCCGCCGACGCCGTCCGCGCGGCGCTGCTCGAGCTGGCCGAGGCCGACGCCGCCGCCTACGAGGCCGTCATGGCCGCCCTGCGGCTGCCGCGGACGAACGAGGCCGAGCGCACGGCCCGCGCGGCGGCCCTGCAGACGGCCATGATCGAGGCGACCAACGTGCCGGCCGCCGTCGTGCAGCGCTGCCGCGACGTGCTGGCCCTCGCCGAGACGGCCGCCGCGATCACCAACCGCAACGCGCTCGGCGACGTGGCGACCGGCGCCTTCCTGGCCGAGGCCGCGATGCGCGCCGCGGCCGTGCAGGGCGAGCTGAACCTGACGGGCATCGCGGACGCCGCCTTCACCGCGGCGATGGCGGACGAGCTGGGACCGGCCGCGGCCGGCGCCGCCGACCGGCTGGCCGCCATCCTCGCCACCGTACGACGCCGGGCCGCGGAGCGCCCGTGACCGCGCGCGTGCTCGACGGCCGGGCGGCAGCCCGCGCGATCCGCGACGAGGTGGCCGCCGACCTGGCGGCCTTCCGCGCCGCCGGCGGCCCCCAGCCGCACCTGGCGGTCGTGCAGGTGGGCGACGAGGCCGCGGCCAGCGCCTACGTCCGCAGCCTCGTCCGTGCCCACGAGGGCGCGGGCATGGCCTGCAGGGTGACGCGGCTCCCGGCTGACGCCGACCCCGCCGCGGTGCTCGCCGCGGTCCGCCGCCTCGACGCCGATCCGGCGGTTCACGGCATCCTCATCCAGGCGCCCCTCCCGGCTCCCCTCACGCTGGCCGAGGCCGCCGCGGCGATGGCGCCGACCAAGGATGTGGACGGCTCCCATCCGCTGAACCTCGGCTTGCTGGCCCAGGGCCGCGCCGGGATCGCGCCCTGCACGCCCGAGGGGGGCATCGAGCTGCTGCGGCGCAACAGACTGCCGATCGCCGGGCAGCGCGCCGTCGTCGTCGGCCGCGGCCCCACCGTCGGCCGGCCGCTGGCGCTGCTGCTCATCGGCCTCGACGCCACGGTCACTGTCTGCCACTCGCGCACGCCCGACCTGGCTGCCGTCACACGTCAGGCTGACCTGCTGATCGCCGCCGCCGGCCGCGCGGGCCTCATCACCGCCGAGATGGTGCAGCCGGGCGCGACGGTGCTCGACTTCGGGGTGAACGAGGTGGACGGCCGCCTGGTCGGCGACGTGGCGTACGACGCGGTCGCCGCCGTGGCCGGCGCCATCACCCCCGTCCCCGGCGGCACCGGCCCCGTCACCAACGCCGTCCTCCTCCGCCACGTCCTCGACGCCGCCCGCCGCCAGACCGCCTAATTCTCCGCCGCGCCCGCCGCCGAGAGGCTAGAATCCGGCCGTGCGCCAGGCGACGTGGCAGACTTGCGTCGCGCGCGGAAGGGACAGAGGGATGCAAGAGGATTCGCGCGACGCTCGCACGGCGGCGGGCGCTCGGACCTCGGGGGTGGGCCGGGCCAGGGGGGCCTGGCTCGTGCGCGGGCTGGCGGTGGCGCTCGCGCTCGCCACGCTCGCGCCGCCGGCCGCGCGGGCCGACGACGACGCGCCCGCGGCGGCCACCGCGGCGCCGGCCGCCGCCTTCTCGGGCGACGAGGCCTACCAGTACGTGCGCCACCTGGCCGAGACGATCGGCTCGCGGCCCACCGGCACGGACCAGGAGAGCGAGGCCGCGACCTACCTGGCCGGCGAGCTGACCCGCGACGGCTACCAGACGGAGATTCAGCCGTTCCCCATCACCACCTACGAGGAGCGCAGCTCGCGGGTCGTGCCGCTCGCGCCCGCCGGCGCGCCGATCGACACGAGCGCGCTGGTCTACTCGGCCGCCGGCGACGTAACCGGCGAGCTAGCCGACGCCGGGCTCGGCCGCGACGGCGACTGGGCGCCCGGCGCGCTCCAGGGACGCGTGGCGCTCGTCGAGCGGGGAGAGATCCCCTTCTCGGACAAGGTCGCCAACGTCGCCGCGGCGGGCGCCACGGCGGCGATCATCTTCAACAACAGCGACGGCGGCTACACCGGCAACCTAACCGGCGAGAGCGCCATCCCCGCCGTCTCCCTGCCGGGCAGCGAGGGCCAGGCGCTGCGGGAGGAGTTGCAGAACGGCCCCGTGCGGGTCGGCGTGACCGTCGACGCGGAGACGGTCACGCGCGAGTCGCGGAACGTCATCGCCATGCGGCCAGGCACGCGGCCCGGGGCTATCGTCATCGGCGCGCACTTCGACTCGGTGCCGGCCGGGCCGGGCGCCAACGACAACGGCTCGGGCACCGCCACCGTGCTGGAGCTGGCACGCTACTTCGCCCAGCGCGACTACCCCTACACGCTCTACTTCGTGACCTTCGGCGCCGAGGAGATCGGCCTACGGGGCAGCCGCCACTTCGTGGAGGCGCTGCCCGAGGACGTGCGCTCCAGCCTGCGCGCCATGATTAACCTCGACATGGTCGGCGTGGGCGACGAGGAGAGCTTCTCGGGGGCCGCGGACCTGGTGGCCATGGCGAGCGCGGCGGCCGACGCGCTCGGCCTGGAGAACTACACGACGCGCGCCGGCAGCGTGAGTGGCAACAGCGACCACGCCTCGTTCGACCGCGTGGGCGTGCCGGTGCTGTTCATCTACCGCTCGGACGACCCGAACTACCACTCGCCGCGCGACCGCGCCGAGTTCGTTGATCCCGACGCCCTGGCCCTGGCCGGCCGCCTGACGATCGGCGTCCTCGACCGCCTGGCCGCCACGACCCCATAGCCGGAGCCGCGCCGAGGCGCGCCGGCGAGCAGGCGCCAGGAGTGGCAGCGTCAGGCGAGAAAGGAGCAGCGCCGATGAGGGCCGACGAGCGGGTGCGCGCCCACGTCTGGATCAGCGGGCGCGTGCAGATGGTGTACTTCCGCGGCACCACGCAGCGCGTGGCGAGCGAGCGCGGCCTGGCGGGCTGGGTGCGCAACCTGCCCGATGGCCGCGTGGAGGCGGTGTTCGAGGGCCCGCCCGCCGCGGTGCAGGCGCTCGTGGACTGGTGCCACGAGGGACCGCCCGCGGCCCGCGTCGACCACGTCGAGCTGCGCTGGGAGTCACCCCAGGACGAGCCGGCCGGCTACCGCGTGCGATAGCCCCGCCCGCTAGTGGCGGTCGGCGCGAACGGAGGAAGCGTGCGAGGCGGCGTGCGCGCCGCGTCCCTTGCGGGAACCGGCGCGGCCCGGGTTCCCTGGGTCGGCGGGTGGGGGCGCCAGCTCGCGGCGCTGGAGCTGCGACTCGGCGAGCCACCCGCCGAGCGTGGCGGCGCAGAGATGGATGAGGTCGCCGAGCAGCAGGCCGCCCATGTTCATCGGCCCGATGGCGAACGGGCCCCATTGGGCAGCCAGCACCAGCTCTTGCAGTGCCTTGATGCTCGCGCCGACGAAAATGAAGATCACGGCGACCGCCACGCCGTTCGCCAGCCCCGCGCGCCCGGCGAGCCGCCCCGCCACGTAGCCGCCCGCGAACAGCGCCACGAAGCTCGGCACCGCCAGGATGCCCGGGTTCTCGTCCACGGTCGAGCGCCCGAGCAGCACGCCGGCCAGCAGCGACAGCGCGAACGCTATCAGGAACCCCGCCCCAACCGCCGGCCAACGGACCATGGCGCCCTCCGAGTGCTGAGTGCTGAGTGCAAGCTGCTGAGCAAGACCATCCCGACTCAGCACTCCAGTATAGCGCGGCGGCTACAGCTCCAGCCGCTCCAGGCGATCCCGCACGCTGTCGTAGAGCGTGAAGGAGGTGGGGCCGCGACCAGCCAGGCGCCGGCCGGTGGTGCCCACGTTGACGAGGTAGCGCACCGCGGAGTCGCGGTCGAGGCGGAGGCAGGGCGCGTCGAGCCGCTCGGGCGGCGCGTCGGGTGCGGCCTTGCGCCACACGCGGGCGTGGTGGGTATGGCCGAAGAACCAGAGGCGCTTGTCGGCGGCGGCCAGCGCGGCGTAGGCGCGGCGGAAGCCGCGGCGCTCGTCCGCGCTCGCCAGGTCGGGAGTGAGCTTCGCGTCGCCGTGCGTCACGAGAAAGTCATCCGCGCTCGCCCAGCGCGGCAGGCTGCGCAGGAACGCCTGGTCGCCCGCGTCCACGAGGTCGATGTGGTCCAGGTCGCGGTTGCCGACGACGGCCAGCGCGGCGTTGGCGCGCGCCCAGGCGACGCAGGCCGCCGGCTGGCCGCGCCCGAGCAGGTCGCCCAGCACGACGAAGCGCTCCGCGCCGTGCGCCCGCGCCAGCGCGGCGGCGTGCTCCAGCGCCCGCCAGTTGCCGTGGACGTCGGCCACGAAAGCCCAGAGGGTCATCGGCGGTCCGCTTTACGACGCCTGGCCGCTACGCCGCGCCCCGCCGCCGCGCCGCGCGCGCCACCGGCAGGCTGTCGTCGATGCCCACCCAGTAGTGGTGCGGGAGAATCCGCGGGTTCGCCACCACCTGCACGCTCGCGTGCTCAATGAGCGCGTCGGGATGGACGTGGCAGCAGTTCGGCGGCCGTCCAAAGCGCTCCCGGTAGCGGTTCACGGCATCCTCGATCTTCTGGCTGGTCGGGCGCTTGCCGTCCGCATCATACCAGAGCAGCCCCTCAGTCATCGCCCCTCCAGAACAGTTGTTCTAGACCATTCTAGCGGCCGGACCGCGCGGATTTCAAGCGCCGGAGCGGCTTCGCGCCTAACGAGTGGGTCACAAGCAGGGCTGGCGGCGGCCAGCTCCGCTACCGCGTCCAGCCACGCCACCTGGTCGTCCATGCAGCGTGTCTCGCCCAGCGGCGGCTCGCCCGGGACGACGCTGGCGAGACTCTCGCGCACGAGTGGATACACGCCGGCGCCCGCCCCTCGCCGCGCCGCCCCCGGTCGCGGCCCGGGAGTCGCGCTATCCTAGTCCGCCGCCCGCGCCGCTGCTCACCGGTCGCCGCGATTGCGCTTGACCGACCCGATGCATTAGTGTAGTCTATGTCTCAGTTTTCGCTATGTCTAAAATGGCCTAACTCACGACACAGGGGGAAACGATGGTGGCGCTCTCCATTCTCGGGCTGAGCTGGTGTCAGCACGCGGGCTGGAAGGTCGTGTTCTACGAGGCGGGGCGCGGGCGGCGGCTCCAGGTGACGCTGTCGCCGGAGGATGCCGTGGTGGTCGGCCAAGAGCTGGCCCACCAGCCGTCCGAGCGCGCGGGGCTGTGCGCGCTCGTGGGGGCGCTGCTGCGCCAGCACGCGGGCCGCGTCAGCGTGAACCTCGGGTTGGCGGACACCAACCGCGCTCGCACCAGCCTGGTCCTCCACGGGGACGCGGGCGAGGCGGTCTATCCCACGTCGGCCGCCGACGGCGTGGCGCTCGCCCTGCGGGCGCGCTTGCCGATCTTTGCCGACGAGGCGCTGCTCGACGCGTTCGGCGTAGAGGACGAGCGGGAGGCCGACGCGCCGCCCGCGGACCTGCCCGGCGCCACGCCGATCCCCGAGCCGTTCCGCCAGGCGCTCCAAGACTCGGGCGCCTGAGCCGCTCGCCGCCCCGCCGCTCGCTTGTGGAGGCATTGTGGACGGTGCGCGGCCATTCAGCGGCGTGCCTCACAGCGCCCGATCCGACGGGTGCTCGGCCGCCGACGGGACGCTAGCGCCCGCCGCCCAGGGGCCGCGCCAGAGGAGCAGGCCGGCGCAGGCGGCGGCCGGCAGCAGCGCGACCAGCCCGATCGGCGCGCCTACCAGCGGGCTAGCGGCGGTGAGAAACACGGCAATCGCGCCGGCCTCGGCGTTGATCGCGCCGTGCGCCAGCGCCGCCGGCCACACGCTGCCCGAGCGCGCGCGCAGCCAGGCGAGCGCCACGCCGTAGACCACGGTGAAGCCGACCATCAGGAGCGGACCGAGGACCGGGGAGCCGGGGTAGTTGTAGCCTATCGCAATCAGCGGCGCGTGCCACACGCCCCAGATCACGCCGATCAGGAGCGCCGCGCGCCGCGGCCCTAGCGGCTGCAGCCGCGCCCAGAGGTAGCCGCGCCAGCCCAGCTCCTCGCCAATGGTCGCCAGCACGTTGAGCGCCGGGGCCACGACGAACGCCGGCAGCGCCATGAACAGCGCCACCGGCATGGGCGGGGGCGGCGGCGCCGGCCGGCCCAGCCGCTCGAACTGCTCGCGCACGAGGCTGAACGTCGGGTCGACGCGCTGCACGCCGACCAGCACGCACAGCGCGGCGCCGAGGATCAGCAGGGCGGGGATCAGCAGGTAGGCCCACAGGTACGCGCGCCACGGGCCGCGCCGGCGCACCCCGCTCAGCCGCAGCGCCGGCCGATCGGCGAGGCGCCAGGCGGCGAGCACTCCGAGCGCCGGCGCGTACATGGAGACGACCAGCACCACGACGGACCGCGGATGGGCCAGCCCGCCGCGCAGCCAGAGCAGGCCCCATAGCGCCCAGGCCATGCCGAACGCCACGGCCAGGAACAGCAGCAGGCCGCGGCGCACGTTCGCCCGCTCGTCGGGCAGGTGAGGCCCGGGGACCAGCGTGTCGGGCTCGGCCATCAGGCGCCGGCTCTCCTAGCTATCGCTCGGCCGCGAGCGAGCCCAGCGCGGCCGTCCGCTTGCCCGAGGCGCCGATGGGCGGCTCCGGCGCCGCCGTGTAGCCCGCCTCGCGCAACCGCTCCAAGACCCGCTCGCCGTGGGCCAGGTTGCGAGTCTCGACGGTCAGCTCCAGCTCGACCTCGTTCACGCCGAGCGCCACGCCACGCACGTGGTGCCGCACGTCCTCGATGTTCACGCGCTCGTGGGCCAGCAGCCGCGACAGCCGCGCCAGCTCGCCCGGCCGGTCTTCCAGGCGGGTGCGGAAGACGAGGTAGCGGCCGGCCGCCGTTAGGCCGTGCAGCACGATCCGGTCGATGGTCGTGAGGTCGATGTTGCCGCCGCTCAGCACCACGCCCACCCGCAGCCCCTCGACCGGCAGGCGCCCCGCGAGCACCGCCGCCAGCCCCGCCGCGCCGGCCCCCTCGACCACCAGCTTCGAGCGCTCCATCAGCAGCACGACGGCCTCGGCGATCCAGTCGTCCGGCACGGCCGTCACATCGTCCACCCGCTCGCGCAGGTGGGCCAGCGTGAGCGCCGACGGCGCCTTCACGGCGATGCCGTCGGCGAACGTGTGCACCTCCGGGGTGGGTTGCAGGCGGCCGCTGCGGAACGCCGCGACCGCCGCCGCGGCGCCCGCCGCCTGCACGCCGTACACGCGCGGCGGCGGCACGTGCGCCTTGGCTACCGTCGCGATCCCCCCGATCAGCCCGCCGCCGCCGACGGGCACGACCAGCGCCTCCAGGTCCGGCACCGCGGCCAGCATCTCCAGCGCGACCGTGCCCTGCCCGGCCATCACCGCCAGGTCGTCGAAGGCCGGCACGTAGACGAGGTCCCGCGTCTCGGCCAGCCGGTGCGCTTGCGCCTGCGCGTCGTCGTAGGTCGCGCCGTGCAGCACGACCCGCGCGCCGTACCCGCGCGTCGCCTCGACCTTGGCGAGCGGCGCGTTCACGGGCATGACGACGGTGGCGCGGCAGCCAACGATGCCAGCGGCGATGGCCACGCCCTGGCCGTGGTTGCCCGCCGAGGCGGTGATGACGCCGCGCGCGCGCTCGGCGGGCGACAGCGTGAGCAGGCGGTTCAGCGCGCCGCGCAGCTTGAACGATCCGCCCCGCTGGAGGTTTTCCTCTTTCAGGTACACGTCGCAGCCGGCCAGCTCGGAGAAGAAGCGCGAGCGGACCGTGGGGGTGGGTCGGATGTAGGGCGCCAGGCGGTCCGCGGCGGCCGCAACGTCCTGGGGGTGGAGCATGGCGCCTCCCGGCCGGGGTCGGCCATCGAGGTCAGTATACCGCGCCTCTGCCGCGCAGGCGCTGCTATACTGGCAGGGCAGGTGCCGCCCCGACCTGCGCGGACGACACCGGTCCGTGCGCCAAACGACTTCGACCCTTGACGAGCCGCGGAGGCGTGGGCGGACGCCGCCGGGCCGGAAACAGGTGGCCGCGTGCAGCGGGTGTCGAGGCAAGCACACGACCGGGGAGCAGCCGGTGGCGAACCGCAATGCGGTTGATCCTCCTCTGGGGGCTCGCCATCGGCTGCGCCATCGCCTGCGTCGACGTGCTGGCTGGCGAGGCGTCGCGCAGCCTGAGCGACGCGGACCTGCGCGCGGCGATCGAGCTGGTCGATCTGATCGTCAACCTCGGCCTGTGCGGCTGGGCGAGCTTCCGCGTCGCCACGGCGCTCGGCGAGCTGCGGCCGGGCCTTGAAGCCGCCGTGCTCGCCGGGGCCGTGGCCGGCCTCGTCGGCATCGTCTACCAGGTCGTGCGGCCGCTGGAGGCGCCCGCCGCCGAGGATCTGGTAGCGCTCGTGGCCTGGAATATCGTGCTCGCGGCCGTGGCGGGGTCGCTCGGCGCCTGGGCCGGCAATCTGCGCCGCCCCGCGCCGCCGACACGCTAGCGTCCCGCGGGCGCGAGGGAATAGGGCGTCCCCCGAGCTGGTCCCCCGCGGCCGGGGGAACGCTAGAGGCAAGAGCAATGCCCTATTACAGCGGCGCAGAGCGGGCGATCGCCGGCCAGCCGGAGCGCGTGCTCGCGGTCATGGCCCACCCGGATGACGCCGACTTCACGGTAGCGGGCACCATCGCGCTCTGGGCGCGTCAGGGCGCCGCGTGCGTCTACCTGCTCTGCACCGACGGCAACAAGGGTAGCGCCGACCCCACCATGACGCCCGAGCGCCTGGCGCCGATCCGCCGCGCCGAGCAGCGCGCGGCGCTTGCGCGCCTCGGCGGCCGCGACGTGTGGTGCCTGGGCTACGAGGACGGCGTCCTGGAGCCTAGCCTGGCGCTGCGCCGCGCCATCGCCGAGGCGATCTGCCGCTTCCGGCCCGACGTCGTCGTCTGCCAGGACCCGACGACTTACTTCTTCGGCGCGGAATACGTCAACCACCCGGACCACCGCGCCGCCGGCGAGGCCGCGCTGGCCGCCGTCTTCCCCACGGCGCGCAACCGACTGATCTTTCCGGAGCTGTTCCGCGACGGCCTGGAGCCCTGGGCGGTGCCGACCGTTTACCTCGTGGCCGCGCAGCAGGCCGACACCTGGGTGGACGTCACCGCCACGCTCGACCAGAAGCTGGCGGCCCTGGCCGAGCACCAGAGCCAGTTCGCCCTCGAGCAAGTAGAGCCGTTCGTGCGCGGCTGGGCGGCCGAGAACGGCAAGGCGCTCGGCGTCCCGTACGCCGAGGCGTTCCGCGTCCTGCGCCCGCGCTGAGGTGAGTCATGCCGCGTGTCGTCATCAGCCCTGACCGTCCGCCCGACGCGCCGGCCCCCTGGCGCGGCCGGCGGGGCGCCGAGCGCGCCGCCCCGCGGGCGCGCGGGCCGCGGCTCCGCGTGCTGCTGGCCGCCGAGCCCGCCGGCCGCCGCGCGCTGGGCGCCGTGCTCGCGGCGGCTGGTTACCGCGTGCTGGAGTGCGACAGCGCGCGCGACGCGCTGCGCCTGTGCGCGACCGAGCGCCCCGACCTGGCGCTGCTCGACTTGGAGGCGACGGCGCTCGGCGGCCTGGAGCTGCTGCGACGGCTCCGGCTCGGCTCGGCCATGCCGATCGTCGCGCTCGGCGCCGCCGGCGACGACGTCACCGCCATCCGCGCGCTCGACCTGGGCGCCGACGACTACGTGCCCGCCACGTGCCTGCCCGAGCTGCTGCTCGCGCGGCTGCGCGCCGTGCTGCGCCGCCTGCGCCCCACCGAGGCGCAGGCCCGCCAGGTGCTCGTCGCCGGCGAGATGACTCTCGACTTCGGCCGCCGCCGGCTGTTCCGCGGCGGCCGCGAGATCCCCCTCCGCCCCACCGAGTGGCAGCTCCTCGTCGAGCTGGCGCGCAACCCCGGCCGGCTGCTCCCCCACGAGGAGCTACTCACGCGCGCCTGGGGCCCCGAGTACCGTCACGACCGCTCGTACCTGCGCGTCGGCATCCGCCGCCTTCGCCACAAGCTCGAGGACGACGCCGACGCGCCGCGCTACATCCGCACCGTCCCCGGCCGCGGCTACCTGTTCGAGCCACCCGGCTGACGCCCTTGTGATCCGTTTGCGAGTTTTGTGCGCCTCGCGCTGACGGATCCGCGATGCCGGGCGCCGTACCATGCTTGGCGACGTCGGGTGCGCCGCGCTCGGCACGCGCGTTCGCGCGTCTCCCGGTCCGGCGAGCCGTGGCCGCCCGCGTCGGCCAACGACGATGGGGAGGAGTGCAAGACGATGATGTGGCTCAAGGGGTGTCCCCGCTGCCACGGTGACCTCTTCGAGGAGGCGGGCATCAATCCCGAGGTCTACGGGACCCGCTTCGTCAACTGCCTGCAGTGCGGCTACAGCCTGACCGCGGCCGAGGAGGCGCGGCTCGCCCGCCCCGAGCGGCGGCGGCTCTCGTCCACGGCCCAGCGACAGGCCCTCGCCAGCGCGGCGGCGCGCGCCTGAGGTATTATCAGGCGGAGGCAGCGCATGCGGGTTGGGAGTGCCAGCGGGATCACCCTCGTGTGTGCGCTGCTCGGCTGGCTCGCGTGGGTCCTCACGGTGCTGGGCGTACCGCCCAGCGCGCCCGGCGCCCAGGGCGTCTTCTACGGCAGCTTGTGGCTCGCGCTCGGCACGACAGGCGCGCTCACGCTCGCGGCCGCCGCGCGCCGGCGCGAGCCGCGCCGCCCCACCCGCGGCGTCTTGAGCTATCTCCCGCACGCCCTGCTGGCGAGCTTCCTGCTCATGTTCGCGCTCTGGCTCCAGGCGCTGCGGATGCTGGCCTGGCCCAATGCCCTCCTGCTGCTCGGCCTGTTCGTGCTCATCGAGGGCGCGTACAGCCTCGCCAGCCGCCGCTACTGGACGGAGTGACGAGTGCGACGAGTGCTGCGTAGAAAAGGCTGAGTGCTGAGTTGAGCGGCGAGCGGCCCCACCTGGCTCAGCACGCAGCACCCAGCCCTCAGCCCTCCGTCGAGGAGGTCGTCGCGCGCTATTACGACCTGGAGCACGACGCGCTGAGCGCCGACGTGGCGCTGTACTGCGAGCTGGCGCGCACGGCGGGCGGCGGCCCGGTGCTAGAGCTAGGCTGCGGCACCGGCCGCGTGCTGGCGGGGCTCGTGCGCTCCGGGCACACGGCGGTCGGCGTCGACCTGTCGCGCCCGATGCTGGCCCGCGCCGAGGCGCGCTTGCGGGCGCTCGACCCAGCGGCGGAGCGCTGGCGGCTCGCCGCCACCGACGTGCGGACGCTGGCGCGCGACGAGCGCTTTCGCCTGGCGCTCGCGCCGCTCGACCTCCTGGGCTACTGCGCGACCGCCGACGACCAACTGGCGACGCTCGGAGCCGTGCGCCGCCACCTGTACCCCGGGGGGCAGCTGGCGATCGACGTGGCCTTTCCGCCCGGCGCGTTCCTGGGCCAGCCGGAGGGCGTGCTGGTCCACCAGTGGAGCCACCGCGAGCCGACGGGTGCCGTGGTGAGCAAGTGGTGGCTGCGCGAGATCGACGCGGCGCGGCAGCTCCAGCACCTGACCGCGCTGTACGACGTGGCGGCGCCCGACGGCGCCCTCCGCCGCTGGGTCCACGAGCTGACGCTGCGCTACTACTACCGCTACGAGCTGGAATGGCTGCTCCAGCGCGCGGGCTTTCGCGTCGAGGGGGTGTACGGCGGCTACGCGCTCGAAGAGCTAGCCAGCGACAGCGCGCGGCTCGTCGTCCTCGCGCGGCTGGCGAGCGACGGCTGAGCCCCCGGGCGCGAGGGGCGGCGCCAAGGTGGCGGTGTCACAGTTGCGTCCCAAGCCCGAGAACCGATCCGGCTTCCTAGGGTAGAATAGCGTCAGCCACGGTGGGACCGACCGGGCCCATCGCGTCAGGCCGGGGCGCCCGGCCTGAGGAAGGAGAGGAGGGGATGCGACGCATCCTGGTGGCACTGGCCCTGATGGCGCTGCTGGCTGTCGGCTTCGGGGCGCCCAGTGCCTCGGCGCAATACTACGGCTATCCCGGCATCGGCTACGGTAGCTACCCGGGCTATGGCTACCCCGGCTATGGCTACCCGGGCTATGGCTACCCGGGCTATGGCTACCCGGGCTACGGCTACCCGGGCTACGGCTACCCGGGCTATGGCTATCCCGGCTTCGGGTACCCGGGCTACGGCTACATGGGTTACGGCTATCCCGGCTTCGGCTACCCGGGCTATGGCTATCCCGGCTACGGCTACCCCGGCTTCGGCTACCCGGGCTATGGCTATCCCGGCTACGGCTATCCCGGCTACGGCAGCTATCCGTATGGCGTGGGCACCTTTGGCGCCTACAGCCCCTACGGCATCGGCTACGGCTACCCCTACGGCGCCGGCTATCCGGGCGCGGGCTACGGCGCGTACGGCTACGGGTGCAGCAGCTACGGCTACGGGCTGGGCACGGGCTTCCCCTACTGCTAGACGCTAGACGAGAAAAGGGGGCGGGTAGTCTGACCCGCCCCCTTTTCTTTCTCGTCCGGGAGCCCGTCATCCCCCGCCGGCGGCCCGCGGCGCGGCCGGCGCCGGGCGTCCTTCGAGCGCCGCCGCCAGCGCCGGGTACTCCGCCAGCATCTCCGGCGAGAACTCGCCGGTCACGGGCTGGCCGAGCGCCAGCTTGAGCTGCGTGGCGTTCGCCACCGCCTTCGCGCGGTAGTGGTTGTTGTAGAACACGTAGGTGTCGGTAGCGCGCTCCGCCACCGTCTCCACCTCGGCCGCGAGCTGCTGCTGCTCGCCGGCGCTGTACAGGTAGTCGTAGCGGCTCTCGCGGTCGCCGTGCCACCACTCCTTGGCGTTGCGCCCGTGGAAGCGCAGGTAGCCGAGCCGGCTGGTGAGCGGCACGGCCCCCAGCGACGTACGAAACTTCGGCTCGTCGATGAGGCACCAGGCCACGTTGTTGTCCACGAGCAGCCGCGCCGCCTCGGCGCTCTCCGACCAGCTACGGTGCCGCAGCTCCACGGCCAGCGGGTACTCGGCGAACTGGCGGATGAGGTCTTCGAGCTGCGTCAGCGTCTCCTCGTCGGCCTTGAAGCTCGGCGGGAACTGCGCGAGCAGCGCCCCCAGCTTGCCGGCGTCCACCAGCGGCGCCAGGCCCTCCTTGAAGCGGGCCACGTCCTCGGCACGCACGTCCACCGCCTCGCCCGTGGCCTCCTGGTACATCTTCGGGTGCGTGAACTTCTGGTAGAGCTTGGCGGTGAAGCGGAAATCGGCCGGCGTCTTGCGCGCCCAGCTCGCCGCGACGTGCGGCGCGAGCGGCCGGTAGAAGGAGCTGTTGATCTCGACAGCGCGGAAGTGCTCGGCGTAGTACGCGAGCTGGTCCGGTCCGCGCCGGCCGGCGGGATAGAAGATGCCATCCCACTTGCCCTTGCCCTCGGGGTAGGACCAGCCCGCTGTGCCCACGTAGATCATCGCCGCCTCCTCGCGCCGCGCCGGCCGGCGCTCCCCGGCTCTCTCGCAAGCCGCGGGCCAGACGCGCGGCGGCCGCCCGCCCCCGCCCCTTGACCACTTCCTGCCACCGACGGCGTCTCCCGCAGGAGCGCCCACGGCTACAGAGATATGATAGTCCCCGCTCCCCCTGGGAGCGGGCTAGGGTGAGGGCAGGCGGCCGCCACAGGCCGCTAGGATGGCGGCGGGTTGGCCCGCCGGCCAGGGCCCCGGCACCGGGCCCGGGCGGCTAGACCTCGGCGCCGACCCGCACCCGCTCGAAGCAGGTGCTGCAGTACACCGGACGGTCGTAGCGCGGCAGGAACGGCACCGTCGTCTCGACGCCGCAGGCCGCGCAGGTGACCGGGTGCATCTCGCGGGGCTCACGCCCCAACCGCTCCCGCCGCCGCACGGCTCGGCACTCCGGGCAGCGCTGCGGGTCGTTCATCAACCCCTTCTCGGCGAAAAACGCCTGCTCGCCGGCCGTGAAGACGAACTCCACGTCGCACTCACGGCACTTGAGCGGCTTGTCCACAAAGCTCACGTTGCAGGTCCTCCTCCCTGATCGTTGGCCGCGCTCCTGGGGCTCCGCGCCCATCGCCGGCGACGCTCGACCTACGCCGCGGGCCAGCCGCGGAGACCGCGCGGACCACGGCGCGCAGTATAAGGGAAGTCTCATCTCTATGCAACGTCTTGGTGGCAGGCGGGCGGGGAGGAGGGGTCGAGCTAGTCCGGGGGCGGCTCCTCGATCGACTCCTCGTGGATGCGGCCGTCGAGGATGCGGAAGGCGCGCACGCTGGGGTTCGCGCGGTCTTGCAGCGACACGATGATGTAGTAGGCGTCGGGATAGTAGGCCAACGACACGTCGGTCTGCGAGGGATAAGCGGGGGTGTGGGTATGGGAGTGGAAGATGCCCAGGAGGTCCCAGTCGTGGTCCTCCATGTCCTGCATGATCCGGAGCTGATCGCGCGGCTCCATCAGGTAGCGCACCTCGCTCGCCTCGGCGTTGTGCGCCGGATAGACGCGCGTCGCGCGGTCGCCCTTGCCCGCCACCATGCCGCAGGCCTCGTACGGCAGGCCCGCCTGGGCATGCGCGATCATCTCGTCCAGCATCGCCCGAGAGATGTAGACCACCCGCCCTCCTCGCGGCTCAATCGACTATCAGTCCGCGCGGGCGGTCCGCCGGCGAGCGAATCAGCCCCATTCGCGGCGCCAGATCGAGGGTTTACCAGAGTAGCTGGCTGCTCAGCGCCTCGCTGTCGGCGCCCTCCGCCGACCAGAGGCCCGTGCTGAGGTACTTCCAGCCGCCGTCGGCAAATAGTACCACGACGTTGCCGCGCTCCATCCGCCGCGCCACCCGCAGCGCGCAGTGCAGCGCGCCGCCCGACGACACGCCCGCGAAGATGCCCTCCCGCGCCGCCAGCTCGCGCGTCAGCGCCACGGCGTTCGGCGTGTTGATGATCACCTTGCCGTTCAGCACGCTCGGGTCGAAGATCGGCGGGATGAAGCCGTCGGCCAGGCTGCGCAGGCCCGACACTAGCTCGCCCTGGTCGGGCTCGGCGGCGATCACCCGCACGCTCGGATTGTGCGCTTTCAAGTAGCGCCCCACCCCCATCAGCGTGCCGCCGGTGCCCAGCCCCGCCACGAACACGTCCACGTCGGGCAGCGCCGCGACGATCTCCGGCCCCGTCGTCTCGTAGTGCGCCTGCCAGTTGGCCGGGTTCGCGTACTGGTCGAGCATGTACAGCGACGGATCGGCCGCGGCCATCGCGTGCGCCACCTCGATCGCGCCGTTCGAGCCCTTCGTGGGGTCCGAGCCGACGATCGTGGCGCCGTACAGCTTGAGCAGCTGACGCCGCTCCTCGCTCACGTTCTCGGGCATCACCGCGATCAGCTTGTAGCCCTTGCGCTGCCCGATCATCGCCAGCGCGATGCCCGTGTTGCCGCTCGTCGGCTCCAGCAGCGTCTGGCCGGGCCGCAGCCGGCCCTCCCGCTCGGCCGCCTCGATCATCTGCCGCGCGATGCGGTCCTTCACGCTGCCGGTGGGGTTGTGCCCCTCCAGCTTGGCGAAGATGCGCACGCCCGGCTTTGGGCTGAAGCGCTGCAGCTCCACCAACGGCGTATGACCGATCGCCGCCACGACGTCGGCGAACGGGCCGGTCGGCCCCGCTGCCTCTGGCCGCATCGCTTGCGGCTGCCGCATTGCCATCAGGGTTCCTTACTCTATCGTGTCCGGGGCGGAGCGAGACCCTCTCCCCCAACCCCCGCCCCCAATAGGGGGCGGGGACTTCCCGGCACCGCCGCCGCGGCTGGCTCCCCCCTTTCCCCTGTGGGGGAGAGGGGGGTAGGGGGGTGAGGGGTCATCCCCCCGCCACCGCCGGCAGGATGGAGACCGTATCGCCATCCTGCACCGGGGTGTCGAGCTGGTCCAGGTAGCGGATGTCCTCGTCGTTGACGTAAATGTTCACGAAGCGGCGTAGCTCGCCGTCGTCCGAGAACAGCCGGTCGTGGAACCCCGGGTGCCGCTGGTCGATGTCCGCCAGCACCGCCGCCACCGTCGGCGCGTCGCTCTCGACCGCTCGCTCGCCGCCGGTCGTCTCGCGCAGGATCGGGGGAATGCGTACGCTCACAGCCATCTCATTACTCCAGGGGATGACGGCATCAGCCGATCAGCGCCGACTCGCGCGGCAAGCCGCAGAACTCCACGTAGTCGATCAGCTCCGTGATCGTCGGGTTGTCGCCGCAGACCGGGCACTCCGGGTCGCGGCGCAGCTTCACCTCGCGGAACTCCATCGCCAGCGCGTCGAACAGCAGCAGCCGCCCGGCCAGGGACTCGCCCAGCCCCAGAATCAGCTTGATCGTCTCGATCGCCTGGATGCAGCCGATGATCCCCGGCAGCACGCCCAGCACGCCGCCCTCGGCACAGCTCGGCACCGAGCCGGGCGGCGGCGGCGCCGGGAAGAGGCAGCGGTAGCAGCCCTGCCCCGGCAGGAACACCGTCGCCTGCCCGTCGAACTTGAAGATGCTGCCGTCCACCAGCGGCTTCTTCAGCAGCACGCAGGCGTCGTTCGTCAGATAGCGCGTCGGGAAGTTGTCGCAGCCGTTCACGACGATGTCGTACTGGCCGATGATCTCCAGCGCGTTCTCCGACGACAGCGCCACCGAGTGCGGCACCACCTGCACGTCCGGGTTCACGTCGGCCAGGCGGTCGCGCGCCGAGTCCAGCTTGTGGCGGCCGATGTCCTTGTGGCCGTGCAGGATCTGGCGGTGCAGGTTCGTCAGGTCGACCTCGTCGAAGTCGATCAGGCCCAGCGTGCCCACGCCCGCCGCGGCGAGATACAGCGCCGCCGGCGAGCCCAGCCCGCCCGCGCCGATGAGCAGCACCTTCGCGTTCAGCAGCTTGCGCTGGCCGCGCGGCCCGATTTCCGGCAGGATCAGGTGGCGGCTGTAGCGCTGCACCTGCACCGGCGTGAACGGCGTCGCCCCCCCGGCAATCGCCGGGATGAACGCTACCTCGTCCGCCTGGCCGATCGGCGTCGCCACGCCCACCGCGTCGCCCACCTCCTGCTGGTTCACGAAGACGTTGACGAAGCGGTGCAGCTCGCCGTCGTCGGCCACGAGCGCCTGGCGGAAGCCCGGGAAGCGCCCTTCCAGATCGTCGAGGACGGCTGCCAGCGTGGCGCCCTGCGCCTCCACCTTCGCCTGTCCGTCCGTCAGCCGCCGCAGCGACGTGGGCACGTAGACCGCAACCATTACCTACTTCCTCCCGGGGCCTGGCGCCCCCTCCCCCATCCCCTCATGGCGAGGGCGGACGGGGCGTCTGCTCCTACCATTCCATCGTCAGATAGCGCTCGCCCGTGTCGGGCAGGATCGTCACCACGACCTGCTCGGGCGCGAGGCTCCCCGCCACGCGCAGCGCGGCCCAGACGTTGGCGCCGGCCGACACGCCGACCAGCAGCCCCTCCTCGCGCGTCAGCCGCAGCGCCATCTCGATCGCGTCCTCGTCCCGCACGGCCACCAGCTCGTCGACGACCGTGCGGTCCAGCACGCTCGGCACGAAGCTCGCGCCGATGCCCTGGATCGCGTGCGGGCGCGGCCGGCCGCCGGCCAGCACTGGCGAGCGCGCGGGCTCGACGGCCACGACCCGCGCCGTCGGGCGGCGCTCCTTCAGCACCTGCCCCACCCCGGTGATCGTGCCGCCCGTGCCGACCCCCGCCACGAACGCGTCGATCTGCCCCGCCGTGGCCGTCCAGATCTCCTCGGCCGTCGTCGCGCGGTGCACCGCCGGATTCGCCGGATTGTCGAACTGCCCCGGCATGAAGTAGTCCGGGTGCTGGTTCAGCAGCTCTTGCGCCGCGAACACCGCGCCCGACATGCCCTCGATGGCCGGCGTCAGGATCAGCTCGGCGCCGAAGCGCGCCAGCAGCCGCCGCCGCTCCAGCGTCATGTCCTCCGGCATCGTCAGGATGAGCCGGTAGCCGCGCGCCGCCGCGACCATCGCCAGGCCGATCCCCGTATTGCCGCTCGTCGGCTCGACGATCGTCGCGCCCGGCCGCAGCCGCCCCTCGCGCTCGGCCGCCGCGATCATCGCCAGCGCGATGCGGTCCTTCACGCTGCCGGCCGGGTTGAGCGACTCCAGCTTGCCCAGCACGGTCGCCGCGCCCGCCGGCGTCACGCGGCCCAGGCGCACGAGCGGCGTGTTGCCGATCAGGCCGAGCACGCTATCCACTACCAGCGGCCGCACGCCGGGCACGGCGGTCACCCCCTCTCCCCCTGGGAGAGGGCCGGGGTGAGGGCGTTCCCCGCGTCCTGCGCCCTCTCCCCCTGGGAGAGGGCCGGGGTGAGGGCGCGTCTGGGCCATCCGTCTCTCTCGCACCGGCTCAGATGTGGTACATCACGCGGCGCTGGGTCGCCTCCTGGCGCTCCAGCAGGTCGGCGAGCGTGACCCCGTCGACGATAGCGCGCGAGGTCGACTCCAGCTCGTTCCACACGTCGTACAGCACGCAGCCGGGGTTCACCCGGCAGCCCCGCTGGTCCGAGCAGGCCAGGGTCTGTGACGGCCCCTCCATCGCGGCCACGACCTCGCCGAGGCGGATGTCGCGCGGCGGCCGCGCCAGCATGTGGCCGCCGGCCGGGCCGCGCAGGCTGCGAACGAGCCCGGCGCGGCGCAGCACCACGAGGAGCTGCTCCAGGTACGTCTCGGGGATGTTCTGCTGGGCGGCGATCTCGCCGCTCTGAATGGGGCCTTGGCCGTAGCGCTCGGCGAGGTACAGGAGCGCCCGGCCCCCGTAGTCGCTGCGCATCGAGATCTTCACCGGCCCACCCCATTATTGTTGACTAGATTCGTCAGTATTCTACTGCCGCCCCAAAACTCCCGTCAACGGCCGCCGACTGCCGAGTAGCTCAACCGCCGCGCTGGCCAGCTCTCCCGCGCCGGCACGGAGGCATTGGTGCATCGCACGCACGATCCGCGGTGGGGTACGATGCGGCGCGAGGCCAGTCTACAAGAAGCGCTTGGGCGTAAGGAGGCGGGGCAACTGGTGGCCAGCATCCGGGTCGGCGAGTCCACTGGCGATCGGGGCGGCGGAGGCGGCGGCAGTGGCGCCGGTGGCGCGTCGGAGGGTAATCGCCCCGAAGTCGTGGCCTTGCTACGCGCGCATGGTGTGTCGGCCGAAGCCGCACCGCGCATCGCGGGAGCGGGGGAAATCCTGCGTCAACGGACGGCCCAGTCCGGGGTGGAGGTAGGGGCCGTGCTCGACGCGGATACCGGCCGCCCCCTTGGCCCAACGCTCGAGGGGCAGGCGGACCGTATTCATTTGGAGTCACAGCTAGGGCTGCTGCGCCCGGGGCGTCGCTACGTCCAGCTCCATACTCACCCGGCGAACACGAGCCTCTCCGCCCAGGACCTCGCCCTGCTGTTGGCTCATCCCGAGATCCGCACTATGGCGGCGGTGGGACGCGATGGGGCCTGGCACGTCCTCACTAAGCGCCGTGGGCAGGCCACGGCGAGCCCCGAGGATGGGCTGATTGCCTGGAGCGATACCGACGCGGCGCTCGACGCACGCTACGATGCGCTCATTGAAGCCGGTACGCTGTTGCCGGAAGAGGCGCACCGGCAACAATTGCACGAGGTCATGCAGCGCATCGCGCCACGACTCCGGTTGCGGTATGATCGTCTTGAACGCTGAGCCGGAGGGCATCATGGCCGACCGACGCTGGCCCACTGTCCAGGAGATTCTCGACCAGGCTCGGCACGGCGTCCTCGACGAGACGACCGGTCTGGTGCGGCCAGACCCCGAGGCGCGGGCGGCGTTCCGCGCGGAGATCGCCGCGTTGAAGGCACGCCGGGCGGCCCGCCAGAAGCCGCCCGAGCCGTCGCGCACTCGTCGGCCCGCCTAAGCCTCCCCCGAACGCTGACCCCGCGCCAACCATCTTCTCTAGTGAAGAGGTGGCGCGCTGGCCGAGCACCCATTTTAACCGCCACGGCCGGCGCGATATGGGGCGCCCAGGGTCCCTCCAGCGGCAGGGCCTCGGGCGTTTTTCGTGCGCCGGACGGCCTCGCCTGCAAGGGACAGAGCTTGCTGCCGTATATTATGGACGCGCGGCCCCGGACCCGGGCCGCGGCGATGTGCGCCGCGCAGCGAGGGGAGAGAGCCATGAGCGAGCTGAACGTCGTCAACCTCGCGGAGATTACCAGCGCCCTCAGCAATGCTCCGAAACCCGTGAACGTCCTCTGGCAGGAGCCGCACAGCGTCGCCTTCGTCGCCCGCGGGCGCGTCGGCCGCAGCGAGTTCCACATCGACCCGAGCGACGAGGTCATGTACGTGATCAAGGGCACGCTGGACTTGCACTACATCACCCCCGAGGGCGAGCGAAAGGTCGCCACCTTGCAGGAAGGCGAGGTCGTCTACTGCCCGGCCGGCACGCCCCATTCGCCGCACTTCGCGCCCGACGCCTTCCTGCTGGTACTGGAGCGCCAGCGCCATCACGACGAGGACGACCGCTTCGTCTGGTACTGCGACCAGTGCGGCGCCAAGCTCTACGAGACGTCGCGCTACGTGCCCGACTACCACCAGGACCCGGTCTCGCGCGTCTACGAGGAGTTCTACGGCTCGGAGGCGCACCGCACCTGCCAGCAGTGCGGCCACGTCGCCCCCCTGCCGAGCACCGTGCCCGCCGCTCGCTGAGCCGCCGCGCCTGAGCAGCAGCCCCGGACGGGTCGCGACGCGGCTCGCGCCATACGCAGGCCGCCCGGCGAATCGGCCGCGGCGGCCTGCCGCGAAGCGTGCTACAGTAGGCGCCAGCAGCGCGGCGGCCGCGGCGGCCGCGCGCTAGCCGCAATCGTTGGGAGGGAGGACCATGCACCGTCACCGGCTGATTGCCCTCGTCGCCCTGCTCGCGGCGCTCCTACCGAGCCTGCTGCCCGCGGCCGCGCCAGCCGTCAGCGCGCAGGCGATACCCACGATCCCCGCGCCGGCCGCCGTCACGCTCGACCCCGCCACCACGGCCTACCTGGTGCTCGACATCAACAGCGCCGTCTGCGGCCCGCGGCCAGGCTGCCAGGCGACGCTGCCCGCCATCGCGGGCCTGCTCGACCGCGCTCGCCAGGCCAACGTCTTCGTCGTGTACTCGAACACCACGGCGCCGGGCACCACGATCTTGCCCGAGGTGGCCCCGCGCCCGGACGATCCGGTGGTCACGAGCAGCGCGGACAAGTTCTACAATACGCAGCTCGACGACCTCCTGCGCAGCCATGGCATCCGCACCGCCATCATCGTCGGCACCGCCGCCAACGGCGCCGTGCTCTACACCTCGTTCGACGCGAACACCCGCGGCTATACCGTCGTGGTCCCCGAGGACGGGATGTCGGCGCCGGACGACTTCGCCGTCCTGCTCACGCGCTACCAGCTGCTCAACCAGCCCGGCTTCACCAACCCGGACAACGAGCCGCTGCGCGAGCGCGCCGTGACCTTGTCCCGCACGGACCTGATCAGCTTCCAGTAGAGGCGCTCCGCACCCGAGTCAGGGGGGAGGCGGGGCTGGGGCGAGTCGCGCCGCTCGCTCCAGCCCCGCCGGGGAAGAGCTATTCGAGGAAGGAGGGGAGGAGGGCGAAACGGTTGGCAGGGCCCAGGACGTAAGCCGCGGCGAACGCGAGCCAGACCAGGCCGAGTAGCGCCGTCCAGCTCATCGTCACGCACCTCACCGCGCGTCGTGTTGGCGCTTCGAGCGCTGCCATCACGCTCTATGGTCAGTGTAGGCCCCCCCCCTTTCGCCCCGCTGTGAGCGCCCCCACACTCCGCCCGTGAACGTCGTCACGCCGCCCCCGCCAGCTCAGGGCCGGCGCATACAGCCGCGCGGCGAAACATACCGCGCGGCTATTGACAGCCCCGAATCGAGCGACTACCATCAGCCCGCGAGAGGCGCATCGCCGGCGCGCGGACCACAGCTTGTCCGCCTCCACTGGCAGAGAGGGGCGTTCGATGGCTAGTCGCGGACTATCACGGCGACAGTTTCTGCGCCGCGCCGGCGGCGGCGCCGGCATCGTGGCCGTCGGGCTGGGCGGCGGCACGGCTCTGCACCAGGCCCATGCGCAACACCTGACCGCGGAGGAGACGGCGCCGCACACGATGCCCGGCCACGGCGCCCGCCCGGCGGCGCAAGCGTCGCAAACGCCCTCGCTGGTCGAGCAGCGCGACGACGCGCTGTACGCCTTCTTCAACGGCGACCAGGCCGACACGGTGGCCGCCATCGCCGAGCGCTTCTGGCCCGGCGCCCCCGGCAAGCCGGGCGCCCGCGACGCCGACGTGCTGAACTACATCGACCTCGCCCTCGCCGGCCCCTACATGGACCAGCAGGACTTCTACCGCCGCGGGCTCCAGGCGCTCGACGCCTACACCCAGGCCCAGTACGGCCAGGACTTCGCCCACCTGACGCCCGAGCAGCAGGACGACACCCTGAGCGCGGTCGAGCGCGGCGACGCCGGCACCTTCACCTGGCCGACCGCGCAGGCGTTCTTCAACACGCTCTGGACGCACACGATCGAGGGCATGTTTGCCGACCCCGTGTACGGGGGCAACCGCGACTTCGCCGGCTGGCGGCTGGTCGAGTTCGATGGCGCCCAGGAGCGCTACCTGCGCAGCGACATGCAGACCGATGCCAAGTTCACCCGCGCGCCGATCCTGGGCCTCAAGCAGCAGTACGACCAGCGGGCGTCGACCGGTAGCTCGCGAGCGGGAGGAGAGTGAGCCATGGCGCAGCAGTCGGCAGACGTGGTCATCATCGGCGTCGGCGGCGCCGGGGGCATCCTGGCCGCCGAGCTGGGCAAAGCCGGCCTGCGCGTGGTCGGGCTGGAGCGCGGCCCGCGGCTGGAGACCAAGGACTTCGAGCCGCACGACGAGCTGCGCTTCTTCCAGCGCATGGACCTGCGCCCCGACCCGAAGCGCCAGCCGGTCACCTATCGCCCCAACGAGAACACGCGCGCCGTGCCCATCGGCGTGATCAACAACGGCAACCAGGCCGGCGGCGGCACCGTGCACTACGGCACGATGTCCTGGCGCTATCACGAGGAGATCTTCCGCGAGCGCTCGAACGCGATCGAGCGCTACGGCGCCGACGCCATTCCCGAGGGCTCCGGGCTCATGGACTGGCCGCTCACCTACGCCGATCTGGAGCCGTTCTACGACCAGGCGGAGTACGAGCTGGGGGTAGGCGGCAAGGCCGGCAACATCCAGGGCCGCATTCAGGAGGGCGGCAACTACTTCGAGTCGCCGCGCCAGCGCGAGTACCCGCTGCCGCCGGTCGTGGACGACAACTCGTGCACGATCTTCGACGACGCGGCCCGCTCGCTCGGCTACCACCCGTTCCCCACGCCCAAGGCGATCGCCACCCAGCCGTACCGCGGCCGGCCGGGCTGCACCTACTGCGGCTTCTGCCAGGCGTTCGGCTGCCACGTCGGCGCCAAGTCGAGCATCCTGGTGACGAAGCTGCCGGAGGCCGACGCCACCGGCAACTTCGAGCTGCGCACGGGCAGCATGGTCTACCGCATCAACAGCGACAACAGCGGGCGGATCACCGGCGTGTCCTACTACGGCCCGGGCCGCGAGGACACCACGATCGACGCCGACCTGGTGATCCTGAGCCCGGCCGTCTACGACTGCACGCGCCTGCTCTTGCTCTCGGCCACCGACCGCTACCCCCTCGGCCTGGCCAACTCCAGCGGCCTGGTGGGCAAGTACTTCTTCGCCCACGGCGGGGCGCGCGTGATGGTGGGCTTCGACGACAAGTACATCCACGTCAACATGGGCCCGAACAACGGCAAGCACACAATCGACGACTACGAGGCCGACAACTTCGACCACGGCGGGCTGGGGTTCCTCCAGGGCGGCGCGATCTCGGTCGGCACCATCGCGCTCGACGGCGGCCCGATCGGCGTCGTGCAGGGCATGAACCCGCCGCCCGGCATGGCCCGCTGGGGCGCCCCCTTCCGCGACTTCTTCGCCAAGTACTACGCGCGCCACCTGTCCATCAGCAACTTCACCGAGCTGATGCCCTGGCCCGACCAGTACGTCGATCTCGACCCGAACGTCCGCGACGAGTTCGGCCTGCCCGCGCCGCGCATCACGCACGACTGGCGCAAGCCGTCCGAGATCGCGAAGGTCCAGTTCCTGCTGGAGCGGGAGCTGGAGATCGGGCGGGCGATGGGGGGCTCGGTGGTGTGGGATTCGGGCATGCCCGGCCCCGGCCCGGGCGCCCACCACGCCGGCGGCACGCGCATGAGCGCGAACCCGCGCGAGGGCGTCGTCAACCGCTACAGCCAGAGCTGGGACCACCCCAACCTGTTCATCATGGGCACCGCGACCTACCCCACGCTCAGCGGTCACAACCCCACGCTCACGCTGCAAGCGCTCGCCTACTACACGGCCGACGCCATCGTCAACCGCTACATCCGCAACCCCGGGCCGCTGGTCTAGGCCCAGGGCGGAGGCCGGCGGGGCAGCATCCCAGCGGCCTTCGGGGGCGCCGGACACCCAGTCGCGGCGCCCCGGCCCCCCGCCGGCCCGCGGCCCGCCGCCACGCCAGGCGGCCGCGCCGTACCTGGGCAGCCCACGCCGTCTGGCTGCCTGGGCTTGACGCGCGCCCGCGGCGGCGGTACGGTCAGGACAAGCCCCGGGCGAGGGTGGGCGAGAACGTGCCCCGCGCGACGGGGGGCGATGAGGAGGCGAGCGTGCGCGCGGTACGACTGCACGAGTTCGGCGGCCCGGACCAGCTTCGCGTCGAGGAGGTGCCCACGCCCGAGCCTGGTCCGGGCCAGGCGCTGGTGCAGGTGGCGGCCTGCGGCGTGAACCACCTGGACCTCTGGCTGTGCGAGGGCAGCCTGCCGGTGAAGCCCCAGCTGCCGCACACGCCCGGCTCGGAGGTGGCGGGCACGGTGGCCGCGCTCGGCTCGGGGACGACCGGGGTGCGCGAGGGCGACGCCGTGGTCGTCCATCCCTACCTGCACTGTGGCGAGTGCGAGTTCTGCCTGCGTGGCGAGGAGACCACCTGCCTGCGGAGCGACATCCTCGGCCTCATCAGCGACGGCGGCTACGCCGAGTACGTGCTTGTGCCGGCGAACAGCCTGGTGCCGCGGCCGGCGGGCCTGGATGCCGTGCAAGCCGCCGCGCTGGCGCTGTCGGCGGTCACGGCCTGGCACATGCTGAGCCGCGCGCGCCTTCAGCTGGGCGAGACGGTGCTCGTGTGGGGCGGCAACAGCGGCGTGGGCTCGGCCGCGGTGCAGATCGCGAATCGCATGGGGGCGCGCGTGCTGGCGACGGTCGGCAGCGCCGACAAGGCCGACCTCGTGCAGGCGCTTGGCGCGGAGGCGACGATCGATCATTACGCGCAAGACGTGGGGCGCGCGGTGCGCGACCTGACGAACAAGCGCGGCGTGGACGTGGTGTTCGAGCACGTGGGGCAGGCGACGTGGCCGGCGAGCGTGAGCGCGCTCGCGCGTAACGGGCGGCTGGTAACGTGCGGCGCAACCACGGGCGGCGACGTGGGCTTCAACCTCTGGCCGTTCTTCGCCAAGCAGCTCCAGTTCATCGGCTGCTACGGCGGCACCCGCGCCGAGCTGGCGACCGTGCTGGGGCTGGCCGCGGACGGCGCCCTCCAGGCAGTCGTCGATCGCACCTACCCGCTCGACGGCGTGCCGGACGCGCTGCGGCGGCTCGCCGCCCACGAGCAGTTCGGCAAGCTCGTCATAACCAACCAGCCCGCGACCTAGGCCCGCGGGGCGGGCGGCGCGTTCGGCGCCGGCCCCGCCCCCGGCTGGCACACTACCCCGGGATTCACCCCGTCAATCTGCCGCCAGGGTGCGCGCGTATTAGTGTATGGGGCCGCGGCCCCGCCCGCGCGGGCGGACGGGTTTCCCGTCCGCGCTGCGGATGCCTGGCAGGGCAAGTGGCGAGCCCCATCGCGCGGCCGCCGCGCACCGAGTGCGCGGCCGGATCCCAGCGGCGCGCGGCGGCCGGGCGGAAACGCTCGGCCGGCTACGCGAGCGCGCGAGCAACCACGGCGGGGAACGCGGCACGATGACCCAGCGACTGCGGCTTTTCTCGGGGTTGGTGCTGTTCACCTACGTCACCAGCCACCTGCTGAACCACGCGCTGGGGATGATCTCGCTGGGCGCGGCCGAGGCCGGCCGCCTGTGGTTCACCGACTTCTGGCGCTTCCCGCTCCCCACACTGGTCCTCTACACCAGCCTAACGCTGCACATCACGCTGGCGCTCTGGGCGATCTACCGCCGCCGCCACCTGCGCCTGCCGCGCTGGGAGCTGGTGCGGCTCGCGCTCGGCCTGTGCATCCCCGTGCTGCTGTTCACCCACATCTTCGGCACGCGCGTGCAGCACACCGTGCTCGGGGTGAACGATACTTACACGCGCATGCTCTTCATCTACTGGGTGGTCAGCCCGACGACGGGCCTGGAGCAGCTCACGCTGCTCACCGTCGCCTGGGTCCACGGCTGGCTGGGCGTCTATCACTGGCTGCGGGCGAAGCCCCAGGGGGTGCCGGCGCTGCCCGCGCTCCGCCTACTGGGGCTGCTGGTGCCGCTGTTCGCGCTGCTGGGTTTCGTCCAGATGGGACGCGAGGTCGCGCCGCTGGCCGCCGATCCCGCCCGGCTACAGGCCGTGATGGGGGCGCCGCCGCCGGAGGAGGTGGCCCGCGTCGACGAGGCGCGCAACGTGGCGATCGGTGTCTTCCTGGGCTGCGTCGCGCTCACCTTCGCCGCGCGCCCGCTGCGCACCGCCTGGCAGCGGCGGCACGGCGTCCTCGCCGTCACCTACCCCAGCGGTCAGCGCGTGGCCGTCGCGCCCGGCACGACCATTCTGGAGGCGAGCCGCGCCGCCGGCATCCCGCACGCCTCGCTGTGCGGCGGGCGCGGGCGCTGCTCGACCTGCCGCACGCGCATCGGCGCGGGCCTGGCGGCGCTGCCCCGGCCCACCGCCGACGAGGCCCGCGTGCTCAAGCGCATCGACGCGCCGCCCAACGTGCGCCTCGCCTGCCAGGTGCGCCCCACGCAGGACGTGGAGGTGTTCCCACTGCTGCCGCCGCGTGGGGGCTTGCCCGCCGACCTGCGGCACGCCGCCTACACCGGCGGCGCCGAGCGCGAGCTGGCGGTGCTGTTCAGCGACCTGCGCGCCTTCACCGGGCTGGCGGAGCAGCGGCTGCCCTACGACGTGGTGTTCCTGCTGAACCAGTACACGGCGGCGATGGGACAGGCCATCGAGCGCGCGGGCGGGCTGCCCAACCAGTTCGTCGGCGACGGCATCATGGCGCTGTTCGGCCTGGACAGCGGCGCCGCGCAGGGCTGCCGCGAGGCGCTGGCGGGCGCGGTGGCGATGGCGCGCGCGCTGGAGCGGCTGAACGGCACGCTGCGCCACGACCTGAAGGAGCCGCTGGCGATCGGCATCGGCATCCACACGGGCCACGTCGTCGTGGGCGAGATGGGCTACGGCCGCGCGCGCTACCTGACGGCGATCGGCGACGTGGTCAACACCGCCAGCCGCCTGGAAGCCCTCACGAAGGAGTACGGCTGCCAGCTCGTCGTCTCCGAGGACGTGGCGCGCAGCGCCGGCCTGGACCTGTCGGCCTTCCCGACCCACGAGCTGGAGGTGCGCGGCCGCAGCCGCCCCGTCCGCATCCACGTCGTCCCCGACGCGCGCGCGCTGGAGGCCCTACCCCCAATCCCGTATCATGGGGCCAGATAAGCCGGGGCGCGGAGGAGGATCGCGATGAGCCAGGCCACAGAGACCGTCCAGACGTTCACGATCGGGCCGGAGGCGGTGGGCAACGCGCACGTGGCGGCGGTGGTGCGCACCGACACGCAAGTCGTGCTAGCGCACGTGTGGGAGAAGGGCGGCGAGACGGCGCTGCACTCGCACTACGGTTCCGACGCCACCTGGGTGGTAATCGACGGTCGTGTGACGTTCTACGGCGAGGGTGACGCCGTGCTGGCCACGCTGGAGCGCGGCGGCGGCATCTACATCCCGCGCAACACGAAGTACTGGTTCGAGAGCAACGGCGACGTGCCGCTGGTCATGGTACGCTGCGCCGCCAAGGACCAGGGCGTGGGCGACGACCGCGTGTACGTCTAGTAGCAAGCGGCAGACGCGCCGCTCGCGGGAAGGCCGGGGCAGCCACCCCGGCCTTTGACGTTGCCCCCCGCCCGACCGCGCGCTATAACCCGCACGATCGGAGCGGCAGACTGACGCGCGATCTCGCTGGCGCGGTGGGGTTGCGGGGGAGGCGACATGCTCGATTTCCAGTTGATCTCGGCCGACACGCACGTGGCCGAGCATCCGGATGCCTGGGCGCGCGTGCAGCGCGAGTACGGCGACCGCGCGCCGCACGTCGTCCAGGACCCGCCGGGGCTGAGCAAGGGGCTCTGGATCATCACCGACGGCCTGGAGCCGATGCGCTCGGCCTACTTCGCCCTCGGCCACATCGTCGAGAAGCCCGAGGGCATCAGCAACATGGAGCAGTGGGAGGACCCGCGCGCCTTCCAGCGCCGCATGCTGGAGTTCAACGAGACCTTCCGCTACGAGGACTATCCCGGCGGCTGGGACCCGGCGGCCCACGTCGCGGACATGGACCGCGACGGCGTGGAGGCCGAGATCATCTTCTCCAGCCCGACACGCTTCAACTACTCGCAGACCGACGCGAAGTTCCAGCGCGCCATCTTCCGCTCGTACAACGAGTGGATCCTGGAGTTCGCCAGCTACGCGCCCAAGCGCCTGTTCCCGATGCCGCTCATCTCGGTCCTCGACGTCGATGCCGCCGTGGCCGACATGCGGGAGTACGTCAAGCGCGGCTGCAAGTCGGTCCACATCCCCACCCAGATCCTCGGCAGCGGCTACTACGAGCCCTGCTACGAGCCGTTGTGGGCCACCGCCGCCGAACTGGACATCCCGCTCACGGTCCACTCCAACTCCAGCCAGAACCTGCCCCGCCACCACGTGGACCAGGGCGCGCGCGAGTTCGACCCGCGCAAGCAGATCATGCGCACGACGCGCCAGCTGCCGGCCGTGGAGTTCCTGAGCAACCTGATCTTCTCGGGAGTGTTCGACCGCTACCCGAGCTTGCAGGTCGTGTGCTCGGAGTTCGAGTGCCACTGGGTGGCCGGGCTGGTGCAGCGCGTCGACTACAACCTCGGGCGCGAGAGCACGTACGATCCCGAGCGCAACGTGAACCGGCGCAGCCCGAGCGCGTACCTGCGCGAGAATGCCTACTTCAGCTTCGAGGACGACCGGGCGGGCATGCTGGGCGTCCCGCTGTACGGGGCCGACAACTTCATGTGGGGCAACGACTACCCGCACCACCAGACGACCTGGCCCTACTCGCGGCGGGGGCTGGAGGAGAACTGCGCGGGGCTCGACCCGGCCGTGGTCCGCAAGCTGGGCCGCGAGAACGTGAGCCGCGTGTACAAGCTGGGGCTGTAGCCGCCCCCGCGCCCCAGCTTACGGCGGGTTTCACGGCCGTTGCGCCAAAAGGTAGGGCGGGGGCTCGTCCCCCGCCGCCCGGCCGGTACCGCCGGATCAATCCGCCGGAAAGCCGCTCCACTACGAGGAGGCTTCGATGAACGGGACGCTGGCGCGCGCGGCGTTGGTGGTGTGGCTGCTGGCAGCCGTGGCCTGCGGGGCGCCCGCCAGCGGCGGCGCGGCTGGCGGCGGGTCGGCGCAGCCGGCGGCCAGCGGGCCGGCGCCCACGGCGGCCGACGCGCCGGTGCTGGCGTCGCTCTCGGGCGCGGAGCGCGACCGCGTGGCCGGGCTGATCCAGGCCGCGCGCCAGGAGGGCGAGCTAGACTGGCTCGACGCAGTGGTCGTGCCCGCCACCGCCGTCGAGATGGGCGAGGCGTTCAAGGCCCGCTACGGCCTCCCCAACCTGCAGATCAATCACGAGCGCGCGCAGACCGCCGCCGTGGCGGCGCGCATCCAGGAAGAGGTGAAGGCCGATCGCGTCACCGTGGACGTGTTCGCGGTGGCGTCACCGCGCCTGTTCTACGACCTGAAGGCCGCGAACGCGCTGCTCCAGTACGAGTCGCCCGAGTACGCCCACTACGACAGCTCGAAGAAGGCGGGCCTGACCTACGAGCCGGGCTACTGGATGTCGCCGGTGGCCTACACCTTCGCGCCGATCACGAACCCGAAGTTCTACCCCAAGGAGATCCATAGCTGGAACGACCTGGTGGACCCGCAGCTGCGCGGCAAGTTCGAGTTTCCCGACGTGGGGGGCGGCGAAGCGGCGCTCTACACCTACATCGGCCTGCGCAAGGTGATGCCCGCCGACTACATGGCGCAGGTGGCCGCCCTCCAGCCAGTGACGAACACCGGTAGCTCGGTGTCGGGCACGCAGAAGCTGGCGAGCGGCGAGCTGTGGCTGTCGGTGACGCTGCCGAGCCGCCTGGTCCAGACGGTGGCGCAGACGGGCGTGCAAATGAACGCCTACTACCCGCAAGAGGGGGTGACGATGCTCGGTCATCCCTACGGCATCCTCGCGAAGGCGCCGCACCCGAACGCGGCCAAGCTGTTCGTGGACTGGCTGTTCGGCGAGGAGGGCCAGTCGATGTACACGCGGCTGGAAGGGCTGTCGTCGGGGCGCGACGGGCTGAAGGTGCCCGACGAGGTGCGCGCCTACTCGCCGCCGCTCGCCGAGATCAAGTCGATCCCCCTGGACTGGAAGAACCTCGACCCGAAGACGATGGAGGCGGCGCGCGACGAGTACCGGCAAATCTTCAAGCGCTAGCACCGCGTCACGCGTAATCTGATGTGTGTGGTGAGCTCACCACACACATCACTTCACCAGTGACCGACCACTAGCCAACCGCGCGCCAGGGGATACGCAAGTGGCTACGCAAGAGGCGCTACCGCGGCCCGTCGTCCGGGCGCAGGCGTGGGCGGCGCCGCTGCTGGCGCGGCCCGAGAACCTGCTGCTGCTCGGCGTCGCGGCCGTGGTCTCGGTGGCGATCCTGGGACCGCTCGCGGTGGTCGTCTGGCGCAGCGTGCAGGTGGACCAGGGGCTGCTCGCCTCGACCTACAGCCTCGACAACTACGCGCGCCTCGCCGCGCCGCGCACGCTCGCCGCGCTCGGCAACAGCCTCGTCATCGGCGCGGGCAGCGCGCTGCTGGCGTGCGCCTGGGGCGTCGCGCTGGCCTGGATCGTGACGCGCACGAACGTGCCGCTGCGCGGGGCGCTGTTCGCCGCCAACCCGATCCCGTTCTTCATCTCGCCGCTCTTGAGCGCGATCGCCTGGAGCTACTTGGCGTCGCCCACGGTGGGGCTGCTGAACCGCCTGGCGATGGACACCCTCGGCCTGGCCGAGCCGCCGTTCGACGCCTACACGCACCTGGGCATCATCTGGGTCTGCGGCATCGCCCACGTGCCGCTGGTGTACCTGTTCTGCGTCGGCGCGTTGAGCCAGATGGACCCGGCGCTGGAGCACGCGGCGCGTGTCTCGGGCGCCAGCGCGCTCGGGACGCTCTTGCACATCACCCTGCCGCTGGCGGCGCCGGCCATCCTGTCCAGCCTGATCCTGTCGTTCGTGCTCGGCATCGAGGACCTGGGCAGCCCGCTAGTGCTGGGCTACGGGCACGGCCTGCAGACGCTCTCCACGCAGATCTACGACGGGATGGCGAAGTCGCCGCCCGACTACAACTTCGGGGCGGCGCTGGGCTGCCTGCTGATGGCGCTCACGGTGGCGGGCATCCTCCTCCAGCGGCGGATGACGGCCGGGCGCTCGTTCGCGACGATCGGCGGCCGCGGCTACCGCTCCGAGATCCTCGACCTGGGCGCCGGGCGCTACCTGGCGCTCGCCTTCAACCTGTTCTACCTGACGGTCGCCGTGCTGCTGCCGATCGGCACGCTGGTGGTCGTCTCCTTCTCGCGGGCCTGGCTGGGCTACGTCGATCCGAGCCAGTTCTCGCCGCAATACTACGTCTACATCGCCACGACGAACCCGATCGCGCTGCGCGCGGTCCGCAACAGCCTGTTCCTGGCGGCAGCCGGCGCCACGCTGGCGGTCGTGCTCGCCTACGTCGTCGCCTACGTCGTCCACCGCACGCGCAGCTGGGCGCGCGGCTGGCTGGACGTCGTGACGACGGTGCCCGTGGGCGTGCCGGGGCTGGTCATGGCGATCGGCATCTTCGTGGCGCTGCTGCGCACGCCGCTCTACGGCACCATCTGGGTGCTGCTGGTGGCCTACCTGATCCGCTACCTCCCCTACGGCCAGCGCACGGTCTCCGCGGCGATCGTCTCGGTGTCGGGCGAGCTGGAGGAGTCGGCGCGCATGAGCGGCGCCGGCTGGCTGACGACGATGTGGCGCATCTACTGGCCACTGTTGCGGCCGGGGCTGGTGGCGGCCTGGCTGCTGCTGTTCATCACGTTCATGCGCGAGGTGTCGATGTCGCTGCTGCTGGCGCGCAGCGGCACCGAAACGCTCTCGACGGCGCTGTGGAGCCTGCTGACGTACGACCCGACGGGCGCGTCGTCGGCGTTCACGGTCGTGCAGGTGGCGATGATCTTGCTGGTGGCCGTGGTATTCTTGCGGGTGTCGCGCGGCGAGAACATCCGGGTGTAAAGGGGAAGGGACCGTGAAGCTGCTGTTCTTCGACGACTTCAAGCTGGGCGTGCTGAAGGGCGACGCGGTGGTGGACGTGTCGGCCGTCGTGCGCGACGTGCCGAACCTCGGGCCGGGCGACCTCCTGCGCGGCGTCATCGAGCGCTGGGGCGACCTGCGACCGAAGCTGGAGCAGGCGGCGGCGCAGGGCCAGGGCGTGCCGCAGAGCCAGGTGCGCATTCGGCCGCCGGTGCCGAAGCCCTACACGATCGTCTGCATGGCCGTGAACTACATGGAGGACGGCACGCGCGCCGAGCCGGCGCCGATCAACGCCTTCCTGAAGGCGCCGAGCGCGATCATCGGCGACGGCGACACGCTGGTACTGCCCGACGTGCCGGCGACGATCTTCGAGGGCGAGGCCGAGATCGCGCTGGTGTTCAACCGGCGGGCGTCGAACGTCAAGGCGTCCGAGGCGATGGACTACGTGTTTGGGTACATGAACTTCATCGACGGCTCGGCGCGCGGGCTGCCGCCGGCGGGCAACACCTTCTACCAGATGAAGTCGCGCGACACGTTCGCCCCGATGGGGCCGTACCTCGTCACGCCCGACGAGATCGCGGACGTGAACCACCTGCAAGTGCGGCTCTGGAACAACGGCGAGCTGAAGCAGAACTACAACACGAGCGACATGGCGCACAAGATCCCGCGCTGCATCGAGTGGGTCACCAGCATCCACGCGATGGAGCCGGGCGACGTGCTGGCGCTCGGCACGAACCACCGCGGGCTGCACGCCTTCCAGGACGGCGACAAGATCGAGCTGGAGGTCGAGGGCCTGGGGCGACTGCACGTCAACGTCCGCGACGAGCTGAAGCGCACCTGGGGGCGCGAGACGCGCCTGGACCGCCAGAACGCCGGCCAGGAGGGCACGACGCCGCAGCTCACCGGCAAGTACGCGAAGGGGTGACCCCTCACCCCCCCAGCCCCCCTCTCCCCCATAGGGGGAAAGGGGGGAGCGAGCGGAGCCGCCCCCGGCTGCGCCGGAAGCCCCCGCCCCCCCATGGGGGGCGGGGGTTGGGGGAGGGGGTCCGGCGAACTAAGCGAAGGAGCGCCCGTATGGCACAGACAGAATCGCCGCGCGCCCAGGTGGCGGCGCTGCGCGAGGCGGCGCAAGGCGAGGTGGCGGCGCTGGCCGACTACACGCGAACGCTGGACACAGCGGGCTGGACCGCGCCGACGTGGTGCCCCGGCTGGGACGTGCGCGAGATCGTGGCGCACCTGGCGGAAGGGATGGACCGCTTCGGCCAGCAGGTGCAGGGCGCGCTCGCCGGCCAGCCGGTCGAGTTCTCGATGGCCGAGCGCGACGCGCGCCGCGCCCAGGTGAGGGCGCTGCCCGACGCCGAGCTAATCGACCGCCTGGAGCGCAACACGGCCGCCTTCTACGACCGCTTGGAGCCGCTGTCGGACGACGACCTGGTGCGGCCGAGCGTGCCGATGGCGGCGGGCATCACGCCGGTCCTGCAAGTGGCCTACCTGCGCCTCCACGAGCCGGCGCTGCACCGCTGGGACGTGCGCATCGTGCGCGACCCGGCGGCGACCGTCGAGCCGCACGCGGCCGCGCTCTTGAGCGACTACGTCCTGGCCGGCGCGCCCCGGCTGGCGAAGGCGGACGCGCTCGGCGACGGCGTGGGCCACGCCCTCGCCGAGACGAGCGGCGCGGGCGGCGGCCCGGTGACGCTGCGCTGGCACGGCGGCCAGATGGAGGTGGCGCGTGGCGCCCCCGCGACCGCCGACGTGACGTTGCGCCTGCCCATCGAGGCGCTGATCCGCCTCATCTGGGGGCGCCTGCCCCTCGCCGCGCTCACCGACGGCACCGTGGGTATCGAAGGCGACCGGGCCGCCGCACAGCGGCTCGCCACGGCGTTCGGCAACACACGCTGAGGTCCCAAACCCAATCCGGCGATCGCGTTCTCTCCCCCTCTCCCTCTGGGAGAGCGTCGGGGCGATGGCGGTCGTCCCCCCTTCTCCCACGGGACAGGGGTGAGCAGTCTGGGCAGCCGGTCCCGCGGGCGGCGTCCTCCCCCTCTCCTAGGGGAGAGGGGGGCAGGGGGGTGAGGTCCGTCCCTCCCCCTCTCCCCCGGGGAGAGGGCCGGGGTGAGGACCCGCCCAGTAGCCGAGCCGCCGGGCCAGATCGGCTATTATCGCGCGGCAGCCGGCCCACAGGCCGCGAGTGGCCTGACCTGACCAGAGTTTCAGCCGGTGAGGCCAGGGACGAGAGCGCCGTCGCCGGTAAGTGGCTCGCGCAGGCCAGGAGCAGGCGCGGTGCGCTCGTGGCGGGCGCGGGCGGCCGCTAGCTCGTCCACGGCGAGCGGCAGGCGCACGACGAAGCGCGTGCCGCCGTCCGGCGGGAACTCAGCGCGGATCGCGCCGCCGTGCAGGTCCACGATCTGGCGGCAGATGTACAGCCCCAGCCCCAGCCCGCTGCGATGGTCGTCGGCGTGGGCCTGGTAGAAGCGGTCGAAGATGCTCTCGCGCTTGTCGGGCGGGATGCCCAGGCCGTGATCGCGCACCGACAGCTCCACCGTGCCGTCGGCGCGCGGGACCAGCGCGACCTCGATCGCGCCGCCGTCGGGGCTGTACTTGACGGCGTTGTCCAGCAGGTTGCTCACCACCTGCTCGAAGCGCAACGGGTCTACCTCGGCTTCCAGCGACGCCGGGGCGCTGAGATCGATCGGGTGCTGCGGGCTCCACTCCTGGGCGCTCGCCACGACCTGCGCGACGAGCGCCGCCACGTCGGTGCGCCGCGGCTCGATCGCGAGCTGGCCAGTTTCCAGGCGGGCGATGTCCAACAGGTGGTTGATCAGACGCGAGAGCTTCTGCGACTGCCCGGTGATCGTCTGTAGCGACTGCTGCACGCGCCGCGGCTCCAGCTGGCCCTCGCGCTCGAACCGACGCAGCACCAGCTGCGCCTGCCCCGAGAGGGACGTGAGCGGCGTCTTCAGCTCGTGCGCCGCGATGGCCAGAAACTCGTTGCGGACGCGCAGCGCCCGCTCGGCCGCCTCACGGGCGGCGCGCTCGGCCTCCAGCGCCACCCGTAGCTGCTCCTCGGCCTGCTTGCGCCGTGCGATCTCCGTTTCCAGCGAGCGGGCCTTCTGTTGTAGGGCCGTCACGGCTAGCTGGCGGGCGCCTCGGCTCGCCAGCGCCGTGTAGCTCTCGGCGGGGATCACGCGGCCGTGCTCGGCGCAGACGCTCGCGACGAGCTGCCCAAGCGCCTCGCCGCCCAGACGCTCCATCGGGTAGGCGCAGAAGAGCACAAAGGGATACGCTGCCTGTAGCTCGTTCCAGAGCTGCTCGAGGCGGATGGTGGCAGCATGGTAGCCATCGGCCGCGAGCAGCGCGACCATCTCGCCGAAGATGCGCACGCCGCGCCCGCCCTCAGTCGCTCGCGCGATGAGGTCGCCGAAGAGCCCCGCGAAGCGTGCGGGGTCCGGGGTGCCGTCCACCATGAAGCGGGACAGGACCTCGGCCGCATCGAGTGCCACGTACTGCCCATCGGCGGAGGCCGCGGTCAGGTCGCAGCCGGCGGCTCGCAGCCGCTCCGCCAGGCCGTCGCGGTGGGGCTCGGTGGCGACGACGATCGCGCGGTCCCCCGCGCGCAGCGCCGCCCCGGTGAATTCGGCCACCGCGTCGAGGAGGTACGCATCGGCTTCATAGAACTGCACGAAGTGCTCAGACGTCGTCATCGCTCCCCCATCCGAGGGCAGCACAGTACCACGAGAAAGCCCCGCCCCGGCGCCTCGCTTGCGGCTTGCCCAGGTACGCGCGCCGGCCGGGCCGGCATCACGCAGGAACCGTTCCAGGTCGTCATGCTGGATGCGGGCGGTGCGGTGGCCGAGCCGCGTGACGGGGAGGCGGCCGGCCCGAATCCAGCGCCAGAGCGTCACGCGGCTGACGCCGAGCAGCCCCGCTGCCTGCGAGATGCTGTACTCGCGGCGCGCACCGGCGCTCGTCACTCGTGCGCGGGTGGCGGCCGGCTGCGCGCTCGCCAGATCCTTCATACGTTACACAGTGTAACCCACGGCCCGGGGGGCAGCAATGGCGGGCAGGCCCCCGGCTGCCCCCCCACCGGCACCCGCCGGTCGCCCGGCTCCCCCGGCTATGCTCCCAGCGTCGCTGCCCACCAACCGCGCCGGACGATCGCCTCCCGCCAATGCATTACTTTGTAGGGGCGCTGCTTGCTGCGCCCTGCCAGGCCGCGAGACGCGCCGGAGAGCGCCTGCTAGCTCGCGCGACGTGGTCGCCAATCTTACGCCGTACACGCCTCCCACCCCGCCCGCCGCCCGCGCCCGGCCCGGGGCACGCCCCCGCCGGCCCGGCCCGCGGCAGGCTACCGGGGGAGTATCGTACGGGGCAAACGATGCGACCTTCCGCGCCCGAGGAGCACGCTGAATCCCGCGCCCGGCCTAGCAGTTAACCACCTGGTAAAGGAGCATCGTTTGACCGTTCCTCAGTGGATGTAGATGTCGTAGGCGACCTGGCGGTCGCTCGGGTCGTTGGGCTCCCAGGGCCGGCTGTAGCGCAGCACGATGGTCGTGAAGCCCGTGCAGAGCGGCTCGAACGTCCAGATCGCCGTGCCGCCCGCGCCCGGCCGGGCGGGGCCATTGCGCTGATAGGTGTGCTGCAACAGATCGACCACGTTCGCGTCGAGCGGGGTGGCCAGCTCCCACGAGTAGCCGGTGGTGGGGTTGGCGTCGAGCGTGATCGAGAACGGTACCCCGACCGTGGCGGCGATGGCCGTCGGGGGCGCGTCGGCGGGCAGCTCGGGAGCGTCGCCGCAGAAGCTGCCCGCGTGGGCCTGGTCGCCGGGGGCCGCCTGGCCGAGCGGGGCGCCGAGCGCGAGCACGCCGACGGCGAGCGCGGCCGCCAGGCCGCCGCGCCAGAACCGGGCCAGTCGCATCAGGTCTCTCCTTCGCGCGCTGGGCGTATCTTGGCCCATCGGCGCGGGCTGTGGCAAGGTAACGGACGAGCGCGCGACGCGCAGGGCTGGTGCCGCGGGCGAGGCGCGGGCGGGCGGGATGCCGCGGCACGGTGGATGGCCGGCGCAGGCTGTGGCCGCGCCCGGCGGCACGGGCTCTGCGGCAGCCAACCCTTCGTGTGGAGTTCGATATCGTCACAGTGGGGCAGCAGGCAGGTGGATGAGATGAACGTAGTGCCTCCGGCCGAGTACCGGCGCGATCCCTATCCGTTCTACGCAATGATGCGGCGCGACCATCCCGTGGCCTACGACGAGCGCACGGGCTTCTGGGCGGTCTATCGCTACGACGACGTGCGGCACGTCATTACCGACCACGACACGTTCTCCTCGGATCGCACGCGCCTGCTGACCGGGGCCGACCCACAGATGATCGAGCAGATACGGGTGGGCAGCAGCCTGGTGGGGACCGATCCGCCGCGGCACCGGCTGTTGCGCGACCTCGTCTCGCGCGCCTTCACGCCGCGCGCCATCGCCCAGCTTGAGCCGCACATCGCCGAGCTGACCGAGGCGATGCTCGACGCGGTGATCCCCGCCGGTCACATGGACCTGATCGCCGATCTCGCCTATCCCCTCCCAGTGACGGTCATCGCCGAGATGCTCGGCGTGCCCGCCAGCGACCGCCCGACGTTCAAGGCCTGGGCGGACGCCCTGGTGAGCGGCACCAACGAGATACCCACGGACGCCAACTCGCCGCTCGTGAGGGAGCGGATGCAGCTGCTCCAAGAGATGAACAACTACTTCCGCGACGTGGTGGACCAGCGGCGCGCCACCCCGAAGGACGACCTCGTCAGCCGGCTGGTGGCCGCCGAGGTGGAGGGGCAGCGGCTGAGCGAGGGGGAGGTGCTGGCGTTCTGCACGGTGCTGCTCGTCGCGGGACACATCACCACGACGAACCTGCTCGGCAACGCCGTGCTGGCCCTGCTCGACCATCCGGACCAGCTCGCGCGCCTGCAGGCCGATCTAACGCTGGTGCCCTCGGCCGTCGAGGAGGCGCTGCGCTACGACGGCCCCGTCCAGGCGATCGCGCGCTTCGTGGCGCGCGACACGGAGATCGGCGGCCAGCATCTCAAGGCCGGCCAGCGCATCCTGGCCTGGACGGCGGCCGCCAACCGCGATGCGGCCGTGTTCGCGGCGCCCGACCGCTTCGACGTGACGCGTACCCCCAACCCGCACCTGGCGTTCGGCGCTGGCATCCACTTCTGCTTGGGGGCACCATTAGCACGGCTGGAGTCGCGGGTCGCGCTGACCATCCTGCTCCGTCGCTTACAGGCGATCGAGCTTGCGGAACGCGCGGCGCCCGAGCTGACCGACAATACGTTTCTTCGCGGCGTGACGCGCCTGCCGCTCCGCTTCCAGGCACGCGCCGCCGCGTGACGCGGCCCCGTCCGGCTATCGGACCGGCAGCGAAGAGTTGCTCTCGAAGTGATGATCGCCTACGGCGTGAAGTACCGCGGATTCGGTATTACTGGATTCGCGGGCCGGGCGCGGCGCTCAGCTCTCCGGGACGCGGCCGACCTCGTCGAGCACCTCGTTCACCAGATCGGTGCCCCAGAGGTTGGCGAATGCGGCGTCGGAGATCGGTTGGGGGATGAGGCCCTGGTCGCGGAAGAAACCGTAGCAGTACATCATCGAGTCGCGGTTGGGCAGCCCGTTCGGGTTGAAGTTGGGCGGCACCATCGCGCGGACCGTGTCGGGATCGATGCCGGTGCCACGGGCGATGACGTCTACCACCTGGGCCTTGGCCGCATCGCCGGCCTGGCCGCTCATCGCCGCCAGGTACTCGCGCAACGCCTTGAGGTAGGCGCGCACGAAGCCCTTGGCGGCGGCGCGGTTGCTGTAGAGGCTGTCGGCGAAGCCGAGCGTGGCGATGGTGAAGTTGGGATACATGTCGCCGAGGCCCATGAAGCTCACGGCGGTGCCCTGCTGGATGGCGCGCGTCTTGAACGGCTCGGTGATCAGCGCGGCGTCGATCGCGCCGTTGGCGAAGGCGGCAACCATCTCGGGGAAGGGGACGGGCTGAATGTCTAGGTCGTCGAGCGTTAGGCCAACGCTGGCCAGCCCCGCGGAGAGGGCGCAGCCGCTGGTGGTTGCCTTGCCCGGCGGGGTGATGGCGACGGCCATGCCGCGTAGGTCTTCGAGCTGGTGCCCGCGGCCCGCGTCCCATACGGCCTTGCGGATGGCGACCGCTTGCTCGCTCTCGCCGGGCCGGTAGGTGCCCAGGTCGAGCATCACGCGGGCGTTGACGCCCCGCGCCACGGCGTTCCACATGGCGGGGTTGGCGGGCATGGGCGCGGCCTCGAGCTGGCCCGTGGCGAGCGCGGGGATCATCTCCGAGGCCGAGGTGAAGGAGACGTTCTCAATCTCGATGCCTTCCTGACGGAAATAGCCACGCTCCTCGGCGATCCAGGTGACGCCCTCGACGGCTAGCTTCTGGCCGGATAGGCGCACGTGGACAGGCGCCGGGGCGGCGGTAGAGGCCGCCGCCTGGGCGGCGGGCGGCGGGGACGCGGCGACAGCCTGAGCAGCGCCGGCGGTCGGCGCGGTCGTCGCGCTGGCGGGCTGGGTCGCGGGCGGCGCGGACGCGGGGGCGCAGGCCCCGAGGAGCAGGACGAGGGCGCCCAGCGCCCCGACGGCACGCGCGCGGACGAGCGGCATCGCATCCTCCTGTCGCCTGGCGAGATGGTGACGCCATCATACGCCGGGGCGGCCTCCTCCCCCAAGTGGGTCGGATTGACTCGTGGCGGCCGGCGCGGTATCGTGGGCTACGCCGCGGTGTGCTGAAGGCGCCGCGTGTGGGGAGACGCCATGGCAGCGCAGCCACCGCTCGTGCTTGCGGTCGCCGACCACGACCTGAACCACCCGCTCATCGACGGCTCCGTGCGCTCGGACGACCTGACGCTGAGCTTCGCCCACGAGCAGGGCCTCATCCCGCGCCCCTTCACAATCGAGGAGCTATTCATCCCGGAGACGCTCGCGGCGCCCGGCGCCTGACGCCCGCCGCATCGCGCCAAGGAGGCCGCGCCACCGTGATCGTCGACGCTCACGCGCACGTCATCGCGCCGGACCAGGCACGCTACCCGTTTAGCGCGGTGGACGGCCAGCTGTCGGACACGATCGCCCGCCGGCTAGACACCGAGGGCCTGCTGACGGCGATGGACGCGGCGGGCGTGGACCGCGCGCTGCTGGTGCAGTTCGCGCACGTCCACGGCTGGGACAACAGTTATGTGGTGGACAGCGCACGGCGGCATCCGGGGCGCGTGGCCGCCGTCTGCGGCATCGACACGCTCGCGTCCGACGCGGCCGAGCGGCTGGCCTACTGGGTCGCGGAGCGCGGCGCGGCGGGCGTGCGGCTAGTGGCCGCCAACCGCCAGGGCGGCATGGACTGGCTGCAGACGCCTGCGGTCTGGGCGCAGGCGGCGCGGCTCAGGGTGCCGGTGTGCGTGTTCTGGTCGTTCGGCCAGTACGCTGCCGGCCTGCCGGCGCTGCGAGCGATGCTGGAGCGCTTTCCCGGGGTGCCCGTCGTGCTCGACCACGCAGGCAACCCACCGTGGGAGGAAGGGCCGCCGTTGTACGGCCTCGGGCCGCTGCTCGCTCTTGCTCCGTTCAATCTTCACCTGAAGCTGTCCACGATCAACTTGCAGCGGCTGGCGGCGGCAGACGCGCCAGCGGAACGCGTCATGCACCTACTGGTAGAGCGGTTCGGGGCGGCGCGGCTGCTGTGGGGCTCCGACCTGCCGCACACGCCCGGGCCGCTCGGCGCGATGCTGGCGGCCATGCGCCAGGCTATCGCGGCGCTCCCCGCCGCCGACCAGGGCGCGATCCTCGGCGGCACGGCGCTGCGACTCTACCCACGCCTGACGGTTGCCGCGGCGGATGGCGGGGCAGCCGAGCCAACTACCTCTTAACTGGACGGCGAGCGGACGGGGTGCCGCCCTCTTGTACGATGTTCGGAAGGGGGTGTTCCATGGCCGAGGACGAAGCGGCGCTCGAGCCTGGCGCGGCTGCCGCAGGGAGCCGCGCTCGCCTGGAGGGCGCCCAGCTCACCGCCCGCGGCATCGCGCACTGCATCAACAACGACCTGACGGGCGCGCTCGGCAATCTCAGCATGGTGCTCATCGCCCACCCCGACCTGCCCCCCGACGCACGCCAGCGGCTAGAGCTGAGCGCGGCCTACTTGCAGCGGGCGAGCGCCCACCTGGAGCAGTTCCAGCACCTCCGGCGCGTCGCAACCCGCGACATCCCGGGCGGCCCGATCCTCGACCTCGAGGCCTCCCTCGAATCCGACGAGGGATAACGCCCCTCGCCCCCGTCGCTACCCCGTCCACGATCTCCAATACTGCCGTGGACCGCGGCGCGTGCGGGGTGAGGCGGGAGGCGGCCGCGAACGAACGGGCATCTCACTGCGCACTGACGGGCGGCGCGTCCTCAGGGGCCAGGCGGGCGGCGATCGCCGCAGCGTGTGGCAGTTGGGGCAGCCCGCCAGGGGGGCGCCGAACCCGAGGAGGCGGGGGGCCACCTGGGCCTGGTGGGACTCGGACGACAGCAGCGTGCCCTCGCCCACGGCGATCGCCGTCGCGGTCATATCGTAGATGTTGGTTGTCTGGATTGCGCCCGCGGCGAGCGTCCAGGAGGGGTTCCAGTACGTCGACTCTTCATAGAAGCGAGTACCGGGCGCGATGCCGAGCGCTTCGCGGCGCTCCGAGCTGAACGCGTGCAGCACCGGCGCGGGGATCGTGGGCGTAGACCAGCTCGCGGTATCGTTCAAGCCCAGGGGCTCGAGGACGTACTCTTGCAGCAGCGTCGCCAGCGGCTGGCCCGTGATCTTCTCCAGCGCCTGACCCAGGATGACGTAGTTCGTGTGCGAGTAGTCCCAGTTGGCGCCGGGTGCGAACACCCGTGGCGTGGAGAGACCGATCTGGATCAGCTCCTGGGGGGTCCACTGGCGAAACGGGTCCGCGTACAAGGCATTCAGCTCGGAAGTGCATATCCGTGGTGGCCGGCACACCAGTCATCGAATCGCCGAGGGCCTCGGTCACGAGTTCTTGCCCGTCGATCGTCACCCGCACGATGACCGACTTCAGGTCGTTCTTCGTCATGGCATCCCGCGCCAGCGTGACGATGTCCGCGGCCTGAGCATCGGCGGCGCTCGGCGGCGGCGCCTGACGTAACGTGCGGGCGTAACCTGGGGCGCCGGCCGTGGCGACGGCGATCGCCACGAGGACGACGGCGAGCCAGCGACGCGAGTAGATCATGCTGCGGGCGAGCCTGCCCATCTCACCTCCTTCGCCGCGCACGAGGCTACCCCGTCGGCGGCTCGCGCCAGCGTGGTCCCGCCGGCGTACTCTGTCCGCGTGCCATCGAGTCGAAGGGCGGGGCGGCGACTTCATCTCAGCGCCAAATCGCGGCCGACTATAGCAGATGGGCAGCCGAGCGGCGGTCGGCGCGGGGAGCCGACGGGTACGCGGGCGAGCAGCCGCGAGCAACGGGCGGCGAGTGCTGGCCGTGGCGGTCCTCCGCGTCCAGGGCTCGACGGCCTGGGCGGTAGCTAACGGCGCGGCCAGCGCAGCCGCCAGGCGGGGCGCGGGGCGGCGGGGACCGCAGGCTCGGCACGGTCGGCGGCGTGGCGCAGGCGGAGCCATTCCAGTCGCTCGTGGATCGCCGCGGCGGTGAGGACGACCTGTTCGCCCACGCGCACCGTGAGCTGACAGGCGCGCGGTGCGTCGGATGGCGCTACGGCCGCCTCGATCTCGGCCTGGCGCACGCTCTGGGCATCGAGCAGCAATCCCGTCGCGCGCAGCAGCACCGACCAGCGCGTGAGCGTCCACGGGTCGGCGGCCGGCCCGCCGGGCTGGCGCAGCCCGCGCTGCACCCGCACCTGCACGACCAGATCGTCCCAGCTATAGGATCGCACAGCGTAGGCGCCCGTGGTCTCCACGACGACGCCGGCCGCGCTGAGCTGCAAGCGTGCGCGCCGCACGCGGCTGGCCTCCAGGCCATAGCCGATCGTGCGCAAGGCGTCTTGCAGGGGGAGGGACGTGATCGGGCGGTCTAGCCTGACGGTGATCGCGTCGTCCATCTTGGTCTCCCGCAAGCGCGCTCCGGGGCCGCCGCGCCGGGCGCGCGGGCCGGCTGGATAAGCTAGGCGTAAGCGTTCAGGCCCCCTGCTAGCCGCGGGTTGCACTCCGGGCCGGTCGCGCCGTATACCACGGGCTATGATGCTGACCGCGCTGCCCCTGCCGTCAGAGCCGCGTAGAGAACGGCAAGACCTCTCGTGGCACTCGCGCTCGGTGCTCGACGCGGCGAGTGAGCATGTTGCGGGGATCGGCCGGTAGCGCCGATGAGCACTTCCGGCGACGTAATGGTGCCACTGCGATTCCGGCAAGGAGAGCCCAAGATGAAGGTAGGGGTTATTCTGGTACTAGGACTTTGTGCCTGCCTTGGCTTCCTGCCCGGAACCAGTGCGAGAGAGCAAAGCGTCACCTGGGCTCGCACGGCTCCTATCGTTCCCCACACGCTACTGGACCCGCGTCTTCTGATCCAGACTAACCCGTCGTGGTTCGACTGCGAATGGGATTACCAGACCCCTGGCGCACGGACCTTCTCTGAGGACATGGCCGGCGTGGCGGTCGGCGACAAATGGGCTTTTATCGATCGGACCGATCGCATTATCATACCGCCACAATATGATATGGTCGGTGACTTTCATGACGGCGTTGCGCCTATTCTCATAGGCGATCACGCCCAGTACATTGACAAACAGGGCAACGTTATCGCAGACCCGCCGTTAGAGTGGTTGGTGTACGTGTTCTCGGAAGATCTTGGAGTTATAGGCCAAAACGGCAAGTTTGGTTATATCGATCCTAATGGTCGTGTTGCAATCGAGCCGCAATTTGATTGGGCCAGCCCATTTCATGACGACCTGGCCGCGGTCAGCTTCGGCAATCATGCAGGTTATATTGACTACACGGGGTCATTCGTAATCAATCCTCGATATTTCGCGGCGCGAGATTTTTCTGATGGCCTGGCCATCGTGATACCAGATAGGAATCAAGGTAGTGGTACGCAATACGTCGACAAAACTGGTGCTGTTACGATTGACATCTCATATAGTGGACTGGAATTTCACGGCGGCAGGACCGCCGTATCGGATAACAATGATAATTGGGGGTACATAGATCAACAGGGGCGTCTAGTTATTGGGTTGCAGTTTTCGGGGACAACTACAGGTGCTGCATTCTCCAGCCTTCCAGCTACCGACTTCTCAGATGGGTAGCAGCAGTCCGGTTCGACGGTGGAATGTTTGGGTATATCGATGAGAATGGCGAGGTAATAATCCAACCACAGTTCGACGCAGCAGCCCGTTCTCGGAAAACATGGCGATGGTGACGTACTTCGGCAATTCCGGAGACAATCACGTGGGTTACATCGATAAAACCGGCAGGATGATAATTAACCCGCGGTTTCTGCTTGGCGGCAGATTTTCTCAGGGGCTGGCAGCGGTGTGTGACGGAGGACGGTGGGGCTATATCGACAGCGCTGGACATATAGCGATTGCCCCACAATTTGGCCGATGATCGAGGGGACATTGTAAGGGTTCAGCCCCCTTGTAAGCAGCAGGTAAGCACTCTGCTCCCTGGGGCACAGAGGGGCTGAACGCATACCCTGGCAAGGCACCACGTGGAGAGAAACCTATGGCCACGACAGATGTCGCATTGTACTGCACCGCATGCGGCCAGCAGAACGACTTCTCCTGGTCGGCGGACTATCCGCTACCGGACCTCATTTGCCGACAATGTTCGCGGGGCATGTCGGACCCATGGCTTTACTTGCTCAACCTCGTCGGCCAGTCCAGGCCGACCGGCTGGGTTTGCCCGTGTGGTATGTTCATGCTCGTTGGACACCGGTTCTGCTTCCGCTGTGGCTACTCGGTCAAGGAACTATGGGCGGAGGAGAAGCGCCGAGGAGAGGAGGTGGGCCGCTACGTCCCTCCGGCGGACATTCCGTCGACCGTACCCCGCCCTGCCGCACCCGGTGCCGCGCTGAAACCGGAAGCGCGCGGATATAGCGACTCAGCCCCGACCCTGTGGCACTGCCGCTGCGGCTTGTCCAACACGCTTGAAACAGCCGTCTGCCCGGGCTGTGGACGGCGCCGGGAAATCGACTGACCCCGGCCTAAGGATCGGAACCGTCCGGGCGCCTGCTCGCGGGGCGCGCAGTACCGGCCGGAGGGCTGCCCCATGGTCTCCAAGCTGCTCACCGACACCCTGCCTGGGGTCGATCCGACGACGGGGGACGCGAGGAGTTGGACGAGGTCTGCCCCAGCCGAGCTTCCAGCTCGCGGATGCGCGCGTGAGGGAGCAAGGCAGGGGCCGCGCGCCTTTTCCGTGATCCTGACGCCACTATGCTTAGCGATCGTTGCGCCCCGGAGGTCAGGGACGCTGAACGCTTACCTCCGAACGACGTCGTGCGTGTCGGCGACTTCGATCAGCCGCTGCCCAGGCCAGAGCAGCACCCTCGGCCATGATGGCGACGGTTGGGGAGGCGGTGACAGAGCTCTCCATACGTCCATCCGCGCCTCCGGCCGTGCTCCTGCAATGGCTCTGACACGGCCGGTGGGCCGCCATAGTACCAGCATGCAGCGCGAGAGGCCCTCCCGGGTCCAGTAGCGCGGAGAAGGCCCACGGGTGTGGCCATCGCAGCTCCCCGCACCACGGGGTAGCTGAACCGTCACCCTGTTAGGAGGTCAACTCATGGCCGACTATGAGCGGCTGCAAGCCGATGCCGCCACGGCGCTCGCTGCGGGCGATGCCAGGGCGGCGTTCCAGCAGCTCCGCGAGGTGCTCAGGTATCCCGGGCAACTCGGCGCTGACCGGCGCCGCTGGACGGAAGCGCTCGCGCTGTTCGAGCGCATCAGCGCGGCCCTCGCCGGGGCGGCCTTCGCGGCTAAGGTGGTGCAGGTCGTCGCCGATCCTGACGATGTCTCGGCGCTCTACGCCCTGGGCGACGCGCTCGTCGAGCAGCGCTTGCCGGCTATCGCCGCGACAATTCTCGCCCGCGCGAACACGCTGGCGCCGGGGCGAGAGAGCATCGTCACCGAACTGGTGACCGCGCTCGAGATGGACCTCCTGAACGCGGAGGCGTGTCGGTTCCTGCGCGCGGCGCCGGACCTCCTCGCGCGAAGCTTCCACTGCCGCTATCTGCTGGCGTTCAACGCGATCATGACCGGCGACCTGGCCGAGCCGCGCAGGCTCTTACCGGGACTGCGCATGTACCACGGCGAGCCCTACCAGGGGATGACCACGGCCCTTGAGGGCATGCTGGCGCGGGCGGATGCCCTGGACGGCGTCGCCGCACTGGACGGGCGGGACCTCCGCGGCTGGCACTTCGTGCTGAATGGTAGCATCCTCCTGCACCTGTCCCCCTTCGGCTTCGACGAGGGCATGCACGGGCGCTACGCTTACATCCAGGACTCCGACGAGCTGTGCCTGGAGGGGATCCGGCGGCTCGCCGTCGCGCTCGATGCGCTGGGCCTCTCGCCGCCGCGAGTATTCGCTCTCCCCGACCGGGAGAGCGCCATCCTCGCCGAGGCGGTCGCGCACTTGCTGGAGCTCCCAGTCGAGCCCTGGGTCACCGGCCGCGACGGGGTGGGAGGGACCGTGGCGCCGGGGCTCGTCGTCGCCTACGATCTGGATAGACTGCCCCCCGAGGTGCTGAGATCGCTGACCCTCCAACGGCCCGGGCAGGTCCTCTTCAGTCACGCCACCTGCTGGCTGAGCGAGCCCATGTTCGCGGCCGATCTGACGACGTATCTCTACCAGGTCAGCCGGACGCCCTGGGAAACGCGCCTAGCCGTTGACCCAGAGACGCGCCAGGTGAAGGAGTCCGCGCCGCGTGAGGGTGAGGTGGCGGAACTGGCGACGCGGCTGGTCGGCACGACGCTCCCGGCCGAGGCGCTGCCGAAGGTGGACCTGGCGGCGCTTCGAGCGCTGGCCGCACGCGCCGGCACCATGACCGGGGACGCGACGGCGGGGGCGCTCCGGTCAGAGGGGGACCGACGCCGCTTGCGGCTGGGGTCGCCGGTGCCATCTAACCGCTTCCTCTAGTCCCGGCACCGCGGGGGACTCAACGCATACGTGGAGTCGACCAACAATGTGGCGGGGCGCGTCCTGCGGCCGGCCGCGCTGTGGCGCAAGGGCCGTTTCGGGTTGGATAGTGAGGCGGGCAGTCGTTTTGCCGAGCGGCTGCTGACCGTGGCGGCGACCTGTCGGCAGCAAAGCCGGCCGCTATTGGCCGTTCTGGTGGCCGCCAGCGAAGCCGGGCTCCAGACCAGGGCGGCGCCATCGCTGCTCGCTACTCGACCGGGATAGGTGAACGATTACACGGAATGTATGTGATGACCGGGCTTCTCGTCAAGTAGCCGTTCAGCCCACGGTTGCGGGCTGGCAGGCCGGTATTCTCCGCACGCCGGACAGCGGTCTCCCGCCGGAGCATCGCCACCTGCTCCAGCAGAGGACCGGGGTCAAGAGCCGGAGCGGTCACCCATAGCGCGGGCTCCAGCAGGCAGGGCGTCTCGATCATGCCGCGGTTGTCGCGCGTCGCAGCCCGCTGGGCAAGCTCGCGGTGAGGCCATCAAATGGGGGAGTTGAACGCTTACAGCTAGGCATCGTGGCTCGGGCCGGGCCCTCCCCAGGGACCACGGGCATCATAGGCCGCCCGCCCGCGAGGCGGCCGGCTCCGGGGCGCAGCCTTCACCGGCTCTTTACCGGCAGTGTGATGGCGCTCACATCGCTCGCGGCACGCGACCGGTAGCGTAGAGCCCGACAGCGCCACCGAGGAGGATGGTTCATGCTACTCGTCGCCACTCCCCAGCACGGTATTGCCCCGTGGGCCTGCTACGTCTGCCAGGAGCCGCAGGCGGCCGGCAGCCGCCAGTATCCCTACCCGCGCCACACGCTAGACCTGGCCCAGATGACGTGCCAGCGCTGCTGGGCAATCGCCTTGCGGCTCGCCTACGCGCCGAACTGATGCGGGGCTGATTCAAACGAGAAGAGGGACGAGCCGACATGGCTCGTCCCTCCCTCGCTCGGCGGCTCGCGGCGCTCAGGCGGTGGCGGCGACGGGCGCCGCCTGGCGGCTGAAGGCCAGCTGGCCGTTCTCGATGCCCACCTCGATCGTGTCGCCGTCGTGGAAATCGCCCTGCAGCAGCTTGATCGCCAGCGGCTGCACGATCTCCTTCTGGATTGTCCGCTTCAGCGGCCGCGCCCCGTAGACCGGGTCGAAGCCCTCGCGCGCCAGCAGCTCCTTCGCCGGCGCCGTCAGCTCCAGGCTGATGTGGCGCTCGGCCAGCCGCTTGCGCAGCCCGCCCAGCTGGATCTCCACGATCTGCTGGATCTGCTCCAGCCCCAGCGGCTGGAAGATCACGATCTCGTCGATGCGGTTCAGCAGCTCGGGCCGGAAGTGCTCGCGCACCGCGGCCATCACGCGGTCCTTGATCTGCTCCCAGCTCAGGCCGCGCTCGGTGATCCACTGGCTGCCCAGATTGCTCGTCATGATGACGATGGTGTTGCGGAAGTCGACCGTCCGCCCCTGGGCGTCCGTGAGCCGCCCGTCGTCGAGGAGCTGCAGGAGCACGTTCAGCACCTCGGGGTGGGCCTTCTCGACCTCGTCGAACAGGATCACCGAGTAGGGGCGGCGGCGTACCGCCTCGGTGAGCTGGCCCGCCTCCTCGTAGCCGACGTAGCCCGGCGGGGCGCCGATCAGCCGCGCGACCGTGTGCTTTTCCTGGTACTCGCTCATGTCGATGCGGATCATCGCCTGCTCGTCGTCGAACAGGAACTCGGCCAGCGCCCGCGCCGTCTCGGTCTTGCCGACGCCGGTTGGGCCGAGGAACAGGAAGCTACCCAGCGGTCGGTTGGGGTCCTGGAGCCCCGCGCGGGCCGCGCGCACGGCGTTGGCCGCCGCCGTGATCGCCTCGTCCTGGCCGATCACGCGCTCGCGCAGGCGCTCCTCCATGTGGATGAGCTTCTGGACCTCGCCCTCCAGCAGCTTCGTGATGGGGATGCCCGTCCACTTGCTGACCACGGCGGCGATGTCCTCCTCGTCGACCTCCTCCTTGACGAGCGTGTGGCCGTCGCGGCTGCGCTCGACAGCCGCCTGCTCGGCCGCGTCCCGCTTGCGCTCCAGCTCGCCCACCTCGTACTTGAGGCGGGCGGCCCGCTCCCAGTCGGCGCGCAGCGCCGCCTGGTCCAGCTCGGTACGCGCCGCGTCGAGCTGCTCCTGGATGCGGCCCGCCTGGTCCAGCTCGCTCAGCTCCTTCTGCCAGCGCGCCTCCAGCGCCGTCGCCTGCTCCTTCAGACTGGCCAGCTCCTGCTCCAGCTTGCCCAGGCGCTCCTGGGAGGCGGGGTCCTTCTCCTTGCGTAGTCCCTCGCGCTCGATCTCGAGCTGCATGATGCGGCGTCGCACCTCGTCCAGCTCGATCGGCATGCTGGTCGCCTCCATGCGGATCTTCGAGGCGGCCTCGTCCACCAGGTCGATCGCCTTGTCGGGCAGGAAGCGGTCGGCGATGTAGCGATGGGACAGGATCGCCGCGGCCACCAGCGCCGCGTCCTTGATGCGCACCTTGTGGTGCTGTTCGTAGCGCTCGCGCAGGCCGCGCAGGATGCTGATCGTGTCCTCGACGCTCGGCTCGCCCACGAACACCGGCTGGAAGCGCCGCTCTAGCGCCGCATCCTTCTCGACGTGCTTGCGATACTCGTTCAGCGTCGTGGCGCCGACCACGTGCAGCTCGCCGCGCGCCAGCATTGGCTTCAGCATGTTCGAGGCGTCCATGGCGCCCTCGGCCGCGCCCGCCCCGACGACCGTGTGCAGCTCGTCGATGAACAGGATGATCTGCCCCTCCGACTCTTGCACCTCCTTGAGGACGGCCTTCAGGCGCTCCTCGAACTCGCCGCGGTACTTCGCGCCCGCGACCATGCCGGCCAGGTCGAGCGCCACCACGCGGCGGTCCTTCAGCCCCTCGGGCACGTCGCCGCGCACGATGCGCTGGGCGAGGCCCTCGACGATAGCGGTCTTGCCGACGCCCGGCTCACCGATCAGGACCGGATTGTTCTTCGTGCGCCGCGAGAGCACCTGGATCACGCGGCGGATCTCCTCGTCGCGGCCGATCACCGGGTCGAGCTTGCCCTGGCGGGCCAGCGCGGTGAGGTCCCGCCCGTAGCGCTCCAGCGCCTGGTAGGTGGTCTCGGGGTTCTGGCTGGTCACGCGCTGGCCGCCGCGAACCTCCTGGAGCGCCTGGTAGATGCGGTC
>DATGMD010000065.1:0-24974 GCA_035293805.1 Chloroflexota bacterium
CGCGAAGGGCGCTTTCCACGCGAGCTTCGCGGGCGCGAACCTGATCCACCGCAACGGCTGGAAGTACCTGAACTGGCTGCACGGGTTCAACGGGGGGCTGCTGCCGATGCCGCAGATGCGGCTGCTGCCCAACCAGATGCGGGCGCTGCGCCAGGGCCTCCAGGCCTCGGGCTACGACCTGCCGCCCGACGACGAGGGGTTCTACGTGGGGCGCCACCCCGCCTGAGCCGCCGGCTCGCGAGGTCTGCCGCGCGATCGGGCCGGCGCCCCGACGCCGGGCGCGGGACTCGTACCGGGTCCGGCCCGGGGGTTCGCCGACGGAGGCGCGCCCTCACCCCGCCCCTCTCGCAGGGGGAGAGGGAGTAAGGGAGCGGCGTCGCCGGTGTCGGCATCACCTGCTAGCTGGGGCGCCTGCGGGCGGTTGATACTCACCCAGGTAGCGGACCGCGAACTCGCGGTAGTGATCGTCGAACGCCGGGGCGAGGTCCACCGCGGTCTGCAGGAGGCCGAGCTGGCGCAGCAGCTCGGCATCGGCTTCCAGCGCCGCCCGGTTCACGACGCCGTTCGGGTCCACCCAGGAATACTTGATCTGCTTCCAGACGGCCGGGTCTTTGATCGTCGTGTTGTCGGTCAGGATCTTGATGATCGCGTCCTGATCGACGCCGTACTCGAAGGCGTCGATGTACGCCCGCACCGCGCGCAGGTGGGCCACCATGAACCGCTCGCCCACCTGCTGGCCGAGGCGGTCGATGCCGCCCCAGTACATCACGTACAGCACCTGGGTCGTCGGGTACATCGCCTCCTGGGTCGCCATGATCTCAAACGCGCCCCGCTCCACGCCCGCGGTTACGAGCGGCTCGGTCTCGATGCTGACCTCGATGCCCTTGTTCAGCATCGCGGCGAGCTGGTCTGGGAACGGCATGAGCGGCCAGTCGATGCTATGCGGGTCCACGCCGTTGCTCAACAGCCAGCGAGCGGCCTGGATGTACGACGCGCTGCCCGGCCCCGCGACGTTGTAGATGGAGCGGCCGACCAGGTCCTGCGGCGTGCGAACCGTCCCGTTGTCCCACAGATCCTTGCGTACCACCAGCGCCACGTTGCCGTCCGACTTCGCCGTCTTGCCGGCCGACTGCATGTCCGCGACGATTTTCATGTCCGTGCCGCGGTTGAGCGCATTGAAGCAGGCGACGGCGCTCGCGCAGTTGCCCACCTGGATCTGGCCCTGGGCGAGCGACGGGAGCGCCTCGACGGTATTGCTCGTGACCGCGAACTCGACGTTCAGGCCGACGTCCCGGAAATAGCCCCGCTCCTGGGCGATGTAGTACGGCGCCCAGGCCGCGATGGGCAGCGCGTTCACCTTGAGGTCCACGACCGGCGACGTGGCGAGCGCGGGGCGCGCGGCGGCCGCCGCGGCCGGGGCGGTAGCGGCCGGCGTGGCAGCAGCCGGGGCCGTGGCGCCCGGCGGGGGCGCGCTCGGCGCCGCCTGGCGCGGCGCCACGGCGGTGCAGGCGACGAGGAACCCGAGAGCCCAGGGCGCCACCCACCGCGCCCATCCCGCGCCGCGTGTGCGCGTCTCCATCTCCGCTCCTTTCGGCCCCCCGCGGCCTGGTCCCAGCGCCGCGTCGCTCCCGGCGCGGCCGCGAAGTGCTCAATCAAAGCAAGCCGCCATGTCGCCTGTCAAGGGCAGCGGAGGTGGAGCAGGCCGGCCACATCCGGATGGTCACGTTGGACGCGAGGAGGCTTCGGGTGGAGCGCCGTCCGGGTGGACGGCGGTCCGCCGGGCGCGTCAGGCCTCGGGGCGCAGGTAGCAGGCGGGGCAGCGCCCACGGTGGGGGATGGGGCCCGCGTAGCCACAGGCGCATGTCGTGCTACCCCGCGGGACGAGCGGCCGCTCGCGCCCGCGGCGGGCGAGGTACACGTAGCAGGCCAGGCAGCGCCCGCGCGAGAGCCGGCGGGTGGCCAGACCACAGTTGACGCAGTGTGTTTGCTTCATGCAACCACCCTACGCGCTCGCGCCGCGCGCCCGCTGTGAACACCCTCACCGGCGCACGGGGAACTGCGCCACACGCGCCGAAGCGGCCCCGCTCAGCACGGCGGCGGCGTCCGCCGGGCGGCACAGCGCGGTCGGGCGCCGCGGCGCCGACCGCGCTGTGCCAAGACGTTCACAGCGTGACCGAATTTGCACGCTAAGTGTGACCGCAGTCACCGTGCGGAATGAGCCGAGCCCCTATGCTGTCCATGTAAGGCGCACACAGCCGAGCCCGATGGCGGACCGGCAACAGCGCGATAAGGAGGATAGCGATGGCTCCCAAGTTCACGAAGCAGGTGGCGTTCAGCGCGGTGGCGGCTCTGAGTCTGGTGCTGGCAGGTCTCGGCCCGGCGGTTAGTAGTGCCCACGCGGCGCCGATCGCGGCGGTCGGCGGGAACGGCGGCAACGGCGGTAATGCTCACGGCCCCGGCGCGATCGGCGGCAATGGTGGCAATGGCGGCAACGCTCACGGCCCCGGCGCGATCGGCGGCAATGGTGGCAACGGCGGCAACGCTCATGGCCACGGCGCGATCGGCGGGAACGGCGGCAATGGTGGGAACGCCCACGGACCGGGTGCGGTCGGCGGCAATGGTGGCAACGGCGGCAACGCCCACGGCCCCGGCGCCATTGGCGGCAATGGTGGCAACGGCGGCAACGCCCACGGCCCGGGTGCGATCGGCGGGAACGGCGGCAACGGCGGTAATGCTCACGGCCCCGGCGCGATCGGCGGCAATGGTGGCAACGGCGGCAACGCCACCGGGCCGAATGCTCAGGGTGGCAACGGCGGCAACGGTGGCAACGCGACCGGGCCGGATGCTCAGGGCGGCAACGGCGGCAATGGTGGCAACGCCACCGGGCCGGGCGCGATCGGCGGCAATGGTGGCAACGGTGGGAACGCCACCGGGCCCGGCGCGATCGGCGGGAACGGCGGCAACGGCGGCAACGCGACTGGCCTGAATGCCCAGGGTGGCAACGGCGGCAACGGTGGCAACGCGACCGGGCCGGATGCTCAGGGCGGCAACGGCGGCAATGGTGGCAACGCGACCGGACCCGGCGCGATTGGTGGCAACGGCGGCAACGGTGGCGACGCCTCGTAGCCTGCCCTCTTGAGGGCCGAGACACTGTACCCGCCTGAGGCTACATAACTGCTCTTCTACGGAGGGGGTGCCCGGCCAGTCGGGCGCCCCCTCGGGGCATGGTTGCCGTAGCGCGTAGGCGTAGCGTATAGCCCTCTGGACAACCGGTGGCGACGGCGGCGACAGTACTCGGCATGGACCAGCGCGCGGGCCTAACGCAACTCCGACGGTAGCGGGGCGCGCGGCCAGGCGCGGGGCCTGGCGGAACGAGTCCCATAAAGGAGCAAGGTTATGCGGTTCCAAGCAGACACGGAGCGGACGCGAGGGATAGCCGTGGCAACTGCCCTGTTCGTCGCTCTCGGGCTGGCAACCGGCGTGGGGCACGCCGTGCCGGTGGCGCACGGCCACCCCGTCGTCTTGGCGCAAGGGGGAGATGGCGGGAACGGCGGGAATGGCGGCAACGGCGGGAGCGGCTGTCAGCCGGGCCAGCCGGGCCAGCCGGGTCAGCCCGGCCAGCCGGGGCGGGCCGGACTGGGCGGCCAGCCGGGCCAGCCCGGCCAGCCCGGCCAGCCGGGGACGTGCCTCGACGGCGGCGACGGGGGAGCCGGCGGCGATGCGGCCATTACCGGCGGCAACGGCGGGAATGGCGGGAACGGCGGCAATGGGGGCGCTGGCGGCAGCGGCGGCAACGGGGGGAACGGCGGGAACGGCGGCGCTGGCGGGCGCGGCGGCAATGGCGGCAACGGGGGGAACGGCGGTCACGGGGGCAACGGCGGCAACGGCGGCAATGGGGGTAACGGTGGTCATGGTGGAAACGGGGGCAACGGTGGCGACGGTGGCAACGCCGGATGACCTCTGCCGCGGCTAGCGGAGAGCTGCCGGGCGGCTAAGCCGGCAGGTCGGTACATTTAATCTAGGGCGCACCCGATGGAGGCGGGTGCGCCCTTGCCGCGTCGTCGGCGGCGCGCATCCCGAGCGGCGACGCGCGCGTTGGCCGCCCGGCGAGGGCCACGCGGGACCAGAGCGGTGTGCAGTCGGGCAAAGCGGTCGCGAGAGCCGCCCCTACGCGACTATGCGCCTACTGGCGGTCACGAGAGCCGCCCCTACGACTCGTCCGGAGGCGTGGGCATGGGCCACGCAAGACTAGCGAATCAGGGAGCGCAGCTCCCGCATGATCTGCGCGCGCTCGGTGAGGACGAAGCTCCACTCAAAGGAGTCGAAGTAGTTGGTCACGGCGGGGTCGGGCACCTGGTCCCGCGCGTAGGAGGCGTCGACGTCGTCGCGGACGGGCACGATGCCCTGGGCCTTGCTCCAGACCAGCATGCCGTCGGGGCCGGCGATCCAGTTTACGAACAGCTGCGCCGCGTGTGGGTGGGGTGCGTTGTTCAGCAGGCCGAGCAGCCCGAAGCCGGCGCTGACGTGGCCCGGGGCGTCGGACGGCTGCGGCACGGGCGCGACCGGGAAGCCGTCGCGCTTGATCTGCGCGAACTCGACCTCGCGCAGCGCGACGGCGATCGGATACTGGCCGCGCGCCAGCCAGTCGGCCGTCTGGCGGTGGTCGCGCGAGAACATCGGCTGCTGGTCCACGTACAGCCGCCGCACGTAGTCCTCGCCGAGCGTCTTGTAGAGATAGCTGGCGGTCGCCAGGCCGGCCCCCGAGATCGACGGGTCGAAGGTAGCGATACGGCCCTGGTACGCCGGCCGCAGCAGGTCGTACCAGTTGCGGATCGCCTCAGGGCGCACCTGGTCGGTGTTCACGTAGATCATCTGCGTCAGCGAGTTGTTGAGCCGCAGCACGTACTGGCGGTCGGGGTCCATGAACCAGAGCTGGCCGCCGGGCCAGTGCGCGGCGTCGAGCGCGTCAGGATGGATCAGCGCCGGCCGCAGCGGGTCGAGCATGCCGCCCTCGAAGATGGGGCCGTACATCGTGTCGGCGCCGGCGAGGATCACGTCGGTCGAGTAGATGCCCGCCTGGCGCTCGCTGGCCAGTTGGATCGCCGCGTCGCCGCTGGGGCCGCCAATGTACTCCAGGTCGACGCCGAAGCGCTCGCGGAAGGCCGCCGGCAGCGCCGTGCGCACGGCCGCCGTCGGGGGGCCTTTCACGACCACCTTGCCCTCGCGGCGAGCCGCCTCGACGAGTGCATTCCAGGCCGCCTGCCAGTCGCCGCCCGGCGCGGCCGCGTCCGGCGGCGCGGCCGGAGGCGCGGCTGGCGGCCCCGCCGCGGGCGCGCAGCTTAGCACGAACGCGAGCGCCAGAGCGATGGCGGTGGCTAGCCCGGTGCCCGGCCCCGCGATACGCGGGCGCCCCGCAAAGCGTGACGGCAGCCCCATCCCGCGGCCTCAGACGATGGCGATGGGGCGCACGGGCGAGCCGGTGGCGCCCACGAGCGGCAGCGGCAAGACGACGAACAGGAACTGGCTCACGCCGTCGGCCGCGAGGCGCTCCAGGTTCAGGTTCTCCAGGATCTGCACGCCGTGGTCGGCGATGAGCAGCGCGTGGACGTTGTCGTCGCCCACCCGCGGGTGCACCTCGTAGAAGGCGGTATCGTCGCCCGTCAGGCGCACGCCGCGGGCGATCAGCCAGCGCGCGCCGTCGCCGTCCACGCCCGGATTGCCGGCCTCGTCGTCCACGAAGCGCGCCGCCTCGGCCCAGCGCCGCGCCCAGCCGGTGCGGATGAGCACGGCGTCGCCCGGCCCGACCGTGACGCCCGCGCGCCGCTCGGCCGCCGCCAGCAGCTCGCCGCCCACGGGCTGCTGGTCGCCGAGCACGTCCACGCCCAGCGTGCCGGCCACGTCGAGCAGCACGCCGCGCTGGACGATGGGCGGGGTCTCCTCGATGCCGCCCTCGCGGAAGCCCGCCGTGCCCTGCTGGGCCGCCAGCGCGTCGGCGCCGCCGTAGAGCTTGCCGTCGCGCGCGTAGTGCGCCAGCGCGTCCAGGTGCGTACCCGTGTGGGCGCACATCACCAGCAGCTCGTTGGCGCTGCTGGCGTTGCCGGGCCGCGCGGCGTCGCCGTGGCGCCGCACGAGGCTGAAGTGATACTGCGGGTGCATGGCGAGCACCGGCATACCGGGCGCGATCGGCTGCGACAGATCGTACACGCGGCCCTGGCCCACCAGGTCACGCACCAGCGTGGGGTCGATCTGCAGTGGGGTGTCATGCATGACATTCAACTCCTAAAGAGGGGTTGGGGGCACACCCCCCAAGCCCCCCGCCAGGGGGACACCCCCTGGACCCCCGAGAGGCGCGCCGCATCATTGGCCAATGTGATCGAGGTACCATTGGGCCACGTCGCGGCGGCGGGCGATCCAGACGCGCGGGAACTGCCGGGCGTACTGGATGCACTGCTCCAGCGCGTGGGCGCCGAACGGCCGGCCGTAGTGCGTGGCGTGGACGAGTGCGGTGAGCAGCTTCGGCGCCCGCTCGCCTTCCTTATAGAGACGGTCGAACGAGTAGCGGAACGTCTCGACGTACGCGCCGGGCGGGTTGCCGTAGCGGCCCATCAGCACCGCGTCGTTGATCTCGAAGGTGTTGGGCATCGCCACCAGCCGCCGGCCGTCCTGCTCGGCGGCAATGTACGGCACGTCGTCGTCGCGGAAGTCCTGCTCCCACAGGAAGCCCTCCTCCAGCAGCAGCGTGGGGGTGTGGTCGCTGCGCTGGCCACCGGGGCTGCCCCAGCCGACCGGCCGCTCGCCGAGAAGGCGGGTGAACACCTCCACGCAGCGGCGAATGTTCGCGCGCTCCTCATCGCGGCTCAGGCGATACAGCCGCGTCTCCTGGCTGTAGGCGTGGCCGGCCGGCTCGTGGCCCGTGGCGACGAACTCGCGCACCAGGTCGGGCCAGGTCTCGACGGCCAGGGCGCTGATCGACGCCGAGCCCTTCACGCCGTACTCGTTCAGCACGTCCATCAGGCGGTAGAACCCCGCCTGGCCGCCGTAGCTCTGCCACGACTCGGTGGCCCAGTCGCGCTGGCCCGCCTCGGTCGCCTCGCGCGGGAAGTCGGGCGTCACGCGGATGCCGGCCTGGGCCTGCGGCCCCGCCCACGCCTCCAGCACCAGGTAGAAGTTGACCGCGATGCGCGCGTCGTCGGGCCAGGGCACGCACGGTCGTCGCATGGACCTAACCCCCCCGGCCCCCCTTCCCCTCGAAGGAAGGGGGGTGTGGTTTCAAAGGTTTAGCCGTCGAAATCGGGCTGTGTGGCGTGAGCCACGATACGGGCGAGCACGGCGTCGAGTCGCTGTCGCACATCCTCGTTCGGCACCCGGAGGATGCGTAGGCCTCGCACCATCAAGATCTCGTCTCGCTCGCCATCGTAAGCGGGCTGGGTCTCGTGTACAGGATCGTCGACCTCGACGATGAGGCCCGCGGTGGCGCAATAGAAGTCTACGGTGAAGCCGTCGATTACCTGCTGGCGACGGAAGTGTAGCCCATGCAGCTGGCTTCGTCGCAGCCGCTCCCACAGCCGTCGCTCTTCGGGAGTCATCTCGCGACGCAGCCGCTTCGCCCGCTCAAGCTTCGGCCGAGCGATACGCTGGCCTCGGACTACCTGGCGTCCTTCAAGCTGCATCGTCATCATCCGGCCACCTCGCCCGTAGCTAGACACTCCCCTTCCTTCGGAGGGAAGGGGGGCCGGGGGGTTAGGTCCTCCCCCCTCACGCGCTGCCAATCATACTCTGCCGCCCGTCCCCCGGCCAGCGATCAGGGCGCGGGCTCGGGGTGCGCCGGGACGGGCGCCGCGTCGGCCGGGACGCCGTGCTCGACGACGAGGTACGTCTCGCCGCCCACGAGGTAGCGCTTGGGGTTGTCGGGATCGGTGGCGCAGGTGGCGCCGGGTAGCTCGACGGCGTAGGCGCCGTCCGGCGCAGCCACCAGGCGATGGACGCGCCCGGCGGCATCGATCAGGTCGGCCTTCGCGCCGGCCGCCGGCAGCCGCGCCACGACCGGCTCGGGCGCGCGGTTCCAGAGCACCGTCGTGCGCGCGCCGTCCGGCCGCGCCGCGACCACGCTCTCGACGCTCGCCCCGGGGAAGTAGCGCGCCGTCTCGGCGTCGCCCAGGTAGCGCACCGCCGTCTGGTAGGCGACGTAGGCCGGGCGGGGCGAGCCGTCCTCGCGCACCAGCGCCGCCCGCTCGACGGCGTCTACCTCCCCGTTCTGGTCCGCGCCGGGGCTGTCCTGCGCCTTGTAGAAGGCGACGCGCTCGGCGCCGCCGGCCAGGCCCAGCCCGAACGCTTGCAGCACGTAGCCCGCCTGATCGACCAGCGTGCAGCGCATGTCCGTCGGCGTGTCGTAGCCGGTGCCGCGGTTCGTCGGGTCGTCCCAGGGCACGACGTTCGTCTCGTCGATCCAGATCGGCTTGTCGAAGCCGCGCGCCTGCATCAGCGCGCGGTACAGCCGTGGCACGTCGTACAGCGCGCGCGGGTCGGTGTACAGGTGGAGGGTGGCCACGTCGAAGTAGTAGTCGTTCGCCGGTGCGGTCGGGTCGGCGGCCATCAGGTCCAGCAGGCGCTCGAAATACTGCGGCTGGCCACGACGGCGGTCCACCCAGTAGGTCAGCCCCGCGAGATGGACGCGCGCCTCGGGGTTGCCGCGCTTGACGGACAGGTAGGCCACACGCAGCAGCTGATAGTACTCCTCCACCCTGCCGGCCCAAGCGTAGTAGGCGCCGTTCGGGTCGTCGGGCTGGATGTCGGGCTCGTTCCAGATCGTCCAGTCGTCGATCTCGCCGGCGTACTCGCGCGCCATCGCCTCCACGAAGCGGCCCCAGTAGTTGTCGGGGGCGTCCCAGGGCAGGTCGAGGTTGCGCGGCACGGCCTGCCCGCGGTCGCTCGGCTGCGCGGCCGCCCAGGCGGGCGTGTTGAGGAGCACGCCGACGAGCTGCTTGCCCTGGCGGCGCTCTTCGGCGAGCAGGGCGTGCGGCAGGTAGTGGGGGTTGAGCGCGCCACCCGGCCGCGCCTGGAGCGCGCGCCACCAGAAGACGAGGCGCTCGTAGCCGGCGCCGAGCGGCGGCGGCGCGTCGCGGTCGGTCAGGTGGAAGGCCTCGACCAGCCCAAACCGCGTGGCGGGTGCCGCCGGCGGGGGCAGCGGCCGTACGGGGGTGTACGGCAAAGGGCCGGGCGCCACCAGCGCGTCTTGCCAGCGCGTCGGCGCGGCGGGCGGGGCGACAGCGTCGAGGTAGGGCGCGGCCACCCAGCCGGCCGCGTCGCCGGCGCGCACCTGATACCAGGCGCCGCTTACCGCCTCCACAGGGCCCTCGACCACGTCGACCGCGGCGCCGGGCGGCAGCATGGCGCGCACGTCGGCCGCGCCGTCCGGCGCCGACAAGACGCGCAGCCCGTCGGCCAACGCCGCGGGCACGGCGGCTTCGCCGCGCAGGTTCTCGACGTAAGGCGCGGGGGTGTGGACGACGGGAGCGGGGCCGAGGAGCGGCCGGGCGGCGCGGTAGATCGCCCAGGGGAGATCGGTGTTGGCGAGGACGAGGAGCGCCGCCAGCGCGGGCGGCAGGAGCCAGCGGAGGGGGAGCCAGCGGGGCACACGACGTTCCTGGCGCAGATTGACCGTGCCCGTGTCGGCGGCGGCCGCCCCGAGCCGTCGCCGAGGTTATAGCACGCGCCCCGGCCAGCCCGGCCAGCCATTATTGCGCCTCATGAACCCCGCCGCTATGGTTGAGATAAGGCGCCACGTCGGGACAACTAGAATAGTCGTCGGTTGTAGACTCGATTGGTACGGCGCCCGCCACCTTCGCGATCAGGCGAGTAAGTCAGGAGAGCTACATGGCACGAGACGTAGCGGCCGTTTCTGCGCGCATCGTGCGGAATCCTCGTATCCTCAGCGGGGAGCCGATCGTCGAGGGAACCCGTGTCCCTGTCCGGGCGATCGTGGTAGCCTGGCATTACGAGCCGGATATCAGCCGCATGCTCAAAGCGTACCCACACCTCAGCCCGGAGGCCATCAAGGCAGCCTTGGCCTACTACGCGGACCATCGCTCCGAGATCGATGAGTACATCCGAGCAAACGACGCTGATCTTGATTGATGGCGGCTCCGCCCGTCTATATCGACGACTGCGTCGACTATCAACTCGTGGCCTATCTGCAGGCCCGGGGCTTCTCGGCGACGCACGTGCTCGATCAGGGCATGCGCGGCGCGGACGACGACACACAGCTCGGATTTGCCACGCGGCAGGGCTGGGCGCTCCTGACCACGAACAGCCGTGAGTTCAATCGACGCCATGCCGCCTGGCGGCAGCAGGGAAGAACTCACGCGGGACTCCTGACGTTACCTCAGAAGGCTTTCCCACTCCTGCGGCTGCGCGGGGCGATGATGCTCGATTGGATAGCCCTGGAATCTGCCTACGCATCGCAATCCATGTTGTGGCGCTGGGTGGATTGCCAAAACTGGCTTCTCGGCGCTGGGCATCTGCCTGGCCACACACTGTCCGAAGTTCGGTTCGCTTACGGTCAAGCACTGGAGCCATAAGCGGGTGCCTGTCAGGAGCACGACAACACGCGCGCTCAGCCGCTGCTATACTGGGGCCACTCGTGGAGCGGAGCCGCAAGCACGCGAGGGCCGCGATGTCAGATCTACCACGCAGCCGGAGCAGCCTCAGCCGCCGCCAGTTCGTACAGGGCGCGGGAATAGCTGGCCTCGGGCTGCTGGCGGGGTGTGGACGGCTGCCGGGGCAACCACCAGCGCGAGTGCCGCGGATCGAGGTCCTCTCGCCGGGTCCTCCCCTCTTTGGGTGCTCGCCTCCATCGGACAATGTGAATCCTTTCCGGCAAGGGCTGCAAGAGCAGGGTTATGAAGTAGGCCGCGATGTTCTGATCGAGTATCGCTCTGCGGAGGGCAGGCCCGAGAAGTACCGCGACCTCGCCGACGACCTCGTCCGTATGAACGTCGATGTTGTCGTCGCTTACGCGGATGCGATCCAGTCTACGCGAGAAGCGACCGGTACTATCCCCATCGTTATGGCCATTAGCGATGATCCGGTCCGGTATGGGCATGTAGCGAGCCTCTCGCGGCCGGGTGGCAATGTCACGGGCCTGAGCCTGATGGCTCCCAGTTAGCCGGCAAGCGGCTGGAGTTACTCACCGAGTCCCTGGCCGGGCGCACCCACATCGCGGTACTCTGGGATGCAGCCAATCAAGGGAACGAGGCGCAGTGGCGCGAAATGCAGACCGCGGCCGTGGCCTTGGGCATTCAGCTTCAGCCTTTGCGGCTGCGAGAGATCGGCGCGCTGGAGGCAGCCTTCGAAGCCGCGAGAAATGGGCACGCGGACGGCCTGATCGTGGTGTCCAGCTCCCTAATTCGCGCTAGCGGACGACGCATCGCGGCGTTAGGGATGCGAAACGGGCTGCCGATCATGGCTCAGAGTAGCGACCTAGTAAGTGTCGGCGCCCTGATGTCCTATGGGCCAAATATTGCTGACCTGCAGCGACGGGCCGCGGCTTACGTAGATCGAATCCTCAAGGGCGCTAAGCCGGCCGACCTCCCGGTGGAGCAGCCGAGCAAGTTCGACTTCGTGGTCAATCTTAAGACCGCCCAGGCGCTTGGGCTCAACATCCCCCAGGATGTGCTGCTCCAGGCCACTGAGGTCATTCAGTAGCCTGCTGCGGCGGTGAGCACACAGGGTCGAGTGCGGCCGGCCCCGGTTTAGGCCTCCGCCACTTCGAGCCGGCCGAGGTGCTCGAGGCCGGCCTGCTTGCTGGCGTTGAGCACTTCCAGCCCCACGAGGTGGCCGGCCTCGTCGTAGTCGGCAATCAGACCTGGGCGCAGCTCTTCAGACTCGACGATGGGCGCATCGCTTAGACGGAAGTAGAGCGCGTCGCTCTCGGAGTCGATGCGCAACCTCACATCCGCCCCCTCGCGCGCCGGTCGAAGAACACAGAGACGATCCGAGCCGGCGTCCGGTGCTCGTTCACGATCACGTGCAGCACGCGCCCGCCGGCCTCGCCGAAACGCTTGTAGTAGTGCATGTTGCCATCCCCGGCAACGTCGTGCCGACGGCGGTCCGGGTGCTGAATTGTACGCCACATCCAGTCCTCCGGGAGCTGGCGCTCGTCCAGCATGTCCCGGGCGTGTTGCGAGACTTCCATCGCGCCGGTGCGGCCCCTATGCCGGCATTGTGGCCTCTTGCAGATCAAACGACCAGGGTTGCCCGGTGTTACAGCCGCAACCGCAATAGTGACCGCTCCGAGAGGGCCGATACCCACTTCGTGAGCCGCCGTCAGTCGAAGTCGAACAGCTCGCCGAGCAGGCCGCGGCGCTTGCGCTTGCGATAGTCGTCGGCGCGTTCGTAGTAGCGATCGCCGCGACGCGCGTAGTCGTCGGCAGCGTCGTGGCGGCGGCGCTCGTCCGAGTAGTCTCGGCGGGCGGCGGGGGCCGCCGGCGCGGCCGCGGCGACGCGGTCGATGATCTTGTCCAGCTCGCCGCGGTCGAGCCAGACGCCGCGGCAGGTGGGGCAGTAGTCGATCTCCACGCCCTGACGCTCGGTCATCTGGAGCGTGGTCTGGCAGGCGGGGCAGTGCATGGCTCTCCTCCTTACTGTGAGCTATGGCGCTTCTCGGCCGGATCGAGCCGGCTGCGGGCTCCCCTCAGGGCTGGCGGGCCGGGGAGGGTCGCTTCCGACGGGAGGGACGGGCTGGGGGATCGGCAGCGCCGCTGCCTCCGCCGGTCCCGCCTCGCGGCCGCGCCCCACTAGCAGCGAGGCGAGGAGCGCGGTCGCCAGGATCGCGGCGATTACGAGCAGCGACGCCCAGATGGGCACGTGGTAGAGGTCGCTGAGCAGCATCTTGGCGCCGACGAAGACGAGCAGCGCGCCGAGCCCCACCTTCAGGTACACGAAGCGGCTCATCAGACCGGCCAGCAGGAAGTACAGCGACCGCAGACCCAGGATGGCGAAGGCGTTGGAGGTGAACACCAGGAACGGGTCGCGCGTGACGGCGAAGATCGCGGGGATCGAGTCGACGGCGAAGAGCACGTCGGTCGTCTCGACCACGACCAGGACAGCCAGGAGCGGCGTGGCCCACCAGCGGCCGTCCTGGCGCACGAGCAGCCGCGCGCCGTGGTATGCCGGGGTCAGCGGCAGCAGCCGCCCCAGCAGCCGCAGCGCGGGGTTGCGCTCGGGGTGAACGGCCTCGTCCTGCTGGCGGGCCACCTTGATGCCCGTCAGCACGAGGAAGGCGCCGAACAAATAGACGATCCAGTGGAACGTGCCCAGGAGCGCCGCGCCGGCCGCGATGAAGAGGGCGCGGAAGACGATGGCGCCGAGGATGCCCCAGAACAGCACGCGGTGCTGGTAGGCGGCGGGCACGCCGAAGTAGGCGAAGATCAGCGCGAAGACGAAGAGGTTGTCGACCGACAGGCTCTCTTCGATGACGTAGCCGGCCAGGTACTCGCCGGCGGCGGCGCCCCCCTGCCAGACCCACAGCACGCCCGCGAAGGCGAGGCCTAGCGACACCCAGACGATGCTCCAGGCGGCGGCCTCGCGGAGCGATGGCGCGTGGGGCCGGCGGTGGAAGACGAGAAGATCGAGGGCGAGCAGGCCCACGACGAAGGCGACGAACGCGCCCCACACCCACGGCGCGACAGGCATACAAAAAACCTCCGGCTGAAAGCTCAGCCGAAGGTCTCTCCCCACCCGTGGGTGGACGCCACCGGGCCCGTGGGCCGTCTTGACGATGGCGCCGTGCGGGATACTCCCCCTCGGACACAGTTACCTTACCAGGCCGCCGCACCGCGCGCCAACCCTCTGTATGCGCGCTCCCCGCCGGGGCCGGCTATTCGCCGGCCCCGCAGGGTGTTGGGCGTGCTGCATCACGCCGCCGGCCGCCCGCACGGTCGCCAGCCGCCTCCCACACGCGCGGGCGCAACTCCCGCGCTCCGCGGTCCACGCCCCGGCGCGGCCATGTAACGTTCGCGGTACGGTGCCGTTTAACCTGGCAGAGAGCGCCGCCGGGCGGACCGGGCAAGCCGTCCCAGGCGCTCGGGCCACGGCCCAGGGCTGGACGACCATGATTACCCGGCAGCCCTCACGCCCCGGTCGGTACCCGGTCGGCTGGGCGCTCGCGCTCCTGGCGGGGTTGCTCGCCGCCTTGCTGCCCCTGGCCGCGGCCGCCGCGCCCGCCCGTGAGGCGCCAGCCGGCGGCTCCGCGCTCGACGCGCCCGCCCGGGACACGGCGCCCGGCTTCCCGCCGGCCGCGCGCCCGCTCCTGGGCATCCTGAGCGCGCGCGCCGCGGCCCCGGACGCCGCACTGCCTACCAGCACACTCGCCGTGCCCGCGGGCGAGCCGGCAGCCCTTCTCGGCGGCCCGCCGGCGCCGCGCGGCGCCGCGCCCCAGCAGACCGACGACCAGGCGACGCTGGAGACGCGCCGCCCCGAGGTGCAGTGGGCGGCCGGCGACAGCGGGGCCTGGCAGAGCGTACCGACGCAGCAGACGGTGCAGACGGGCGACCGCGTGCGCACCGGCAGCGACGCCAGCGCGCGGCTCGTCTACTTCGAGGGCACCAGCGTCGACCTCGGGCCCGAGACGGGCATCCGCGTCGAGCGGCTGGCGCGCAGCGATGGCGGCAACGTCGTCACGCGGCTGTTCCAGGCCGCCGGCACGACGGTGAGCCGCGTCGTTCACCTCACCGATCCGGCCGCCAGCTTCGAGATCGACACCCCCTCCGCCACCGCGTTCGTGCGCGGCACCGAGCCGCGCGTCGAGGTCGCCGCCGACGGCTCGACCCGCGTTACGAACGTGCCCGATGGCACCGAGGGCCTCGTCGTCGTCGTCGGCAAGGACCAGAACGCCTCGCAAGTGACCCTGCGCCCCGGCGAGGGCACCTCCATCGTGCCGGGCCTGCCGCCCTCGCTGCCCGCGCCCGTGGCCGGCCTGCAGGTCGATCAGACGGCCGCGTCCCCCGCCGGGCAGACCGTGCAGGAGCAGCAGCAGGAGCGCCACCGCCAGCAGCAGCAACAGGCCCAGCAGGCGGCCGAGCAGGCGCGGCTCGGCGTGATCGCCGCGCAGAACGAGCTATCGCGGCTCACCCAGCAGGAAAACGCGCTCCTACAGCAGATCGCCGACTTGCTGACGCCCACCCCCGCGCCGACGCCGCGGCCCAAGGGCGTCGGTCCGAGCAACGACCAGTTCGCCGGCGCGACGCCGGTCACCTCGCTCCCGGCGCGCTTCCAGCAGAACACCAGCGGCGCCACCACCGAGGGCGGCGAGCCGCTGACCCCCTGCGGCCCGAACACCTTCACCGGCAAGACCGTCTGGTTTGCCGTGAGCGGCAGTCCAACCGGCGGGGTCAGCGTGGACACCTTCGGCAGCGACTTCGACACCGTGCTCGCCGTCTACACGGGCACGACGCTGGGCAGCCTCTCCCTCGTCGCCTGCAACGACGACACGAGCGGCCCGCAGTCGCGCGTCGTCTTCGCCATCACGCCCGGGACGACCTACTACGTGCAGGTCGGCGGCAATGGCGGGTCCTCCGGCAACCTCGTCGTCAACGTCCGCGCCGCGCCGCCGCCCCCGCCCAACGACGCCTTCGCTCACGCCATTCCGGTCACGGTCCCCGCCACGCGGACCGCCGTCACCGACAGCGCCAGCACCGAGCCCGGCGAGCCCACGCTGCCGATCTGCGACGGCCGGCCCCGCCCGATCGGCGCGACCGTCTGGTACACGCTCACGCCCGCCACCACGGCCGCCGTCGCCGTCGACACGCTGGGCAGCAGCTTCGACACGATGGTCGCCGTGTACACTGGCTCGGCGCTCGCCAACCTCTCCCTCGTCCGCTGCAACGACGACACCGGCGGCACCCTCCAGTCGCGCGTCTCGTTCGTGGCGCGCGCCGGCACGACCTACTACGTCCAGGTCGGCGGCTTCGCCAACGCCTCCGGTAACCTCACGGTCCACTTTAGCCCCGGCCTGCCCCCGCCGCCCAACGACGATTTCGCCAACGCCGCGCCCATCGGCACGCTGCCGGCCCAGCTGTCGGCGGTCACGGACAGCGCCAGCGTCGAGCCCGGCGAGCCCATCAGCTTCACCTGCGACGGCCGATCGGTCACGATCGACAACACCGTCTGGTACACCCTCACGCCCCTGACGACGGGCTACGTGGCCGTCGACACCTTCGGCAGCGACTACAACACGGTGCTCGCGGTCTACATTGGCAGCGCGCTCGCGAGCCTGACCCCCGTCGCCTGCAACGACGACACGCTCCAATCCGGCACCGGCAACGCCGACCAGTCGCGCGTAACCTTCAACGCGGTCGCCGGCACCACCTACCGCATCCAGGTCGGCGGCTACCAGGGCGCCTCGGGCAACCTCGTCCTGCACGCTGCCGTCACCAGCCCGCCGCCCGCGAACGACAACTTTGCGGCTGCAACGGTCGTGGCGCCCGCGTCGCTGCCGGCGACCTTTACGGCAGCCACCGACAGCGCAACCGTCGAGCCCGGCGAGCCGCACGCGCTCGGCAGCACCGCGCTCACCTGCGCCGGCACCAGCAGCCTGGTGCTGACCAACACCGTCTGGTACAGCTTCACGCCGACGAGCAGCGGCGCGCTCGTGGTGGACACGTTCGGTAGCAGCTACGATACGGCCATCGTCGTCTATACCGGCAGCGCGCTCGGCGCCCTCAGCCAGGTCGCCTGCAACGACGACGCGACCCAGCCAGGGACGGCCAACACGTTGCAGTCGCGCGTGGTTGCGGACGTGACGGCGGGGACGACCTATCGCGTGCAGATCGGCGGCGTGCAAGGGGCGTTCGGCAGCCTGACCGTACACTTCGCCTTCGGCCCGCCGCCCCCGCCCAACGACGCCTTCGCCAACGCCCAGGCGGTGACGACGCTGCCGAGCAATTTCGGCCCGGTCGACACGACGACGGCCAGCCTCGAGCCCGGCGAGCCCACCGCGCCGATCCTCTGCGCTGTGCCCATCGGCAACACCGTCTGGTACACCTTCACGCCCGCGACGACCGTGCCGGTCAGCATTGACACCTTTGGCAGCAATTTCGACACGGTGCTGGCGGTGTACGCCAACAACACGGGCGCCCCGCCGGCCAGCCTGCTCAGCAGCTTCTTCAACCAGCCTAATCAGGTTGCCTGCAACGACGACGCCAACGGCACGCCCCAGTCGCGGGTCACGTTCCTCGCCACGGGCGGCAAGACCTACTACGTACAGGTGGGTGGCTTCAACGGCGCGTTCGGTACCTTGCAGGTCCACTTCCAGCCGGCGACGCCGCCGCCCAACGACAACTTCGCCAACGCCCAGGCCGCCGCCCCCGGCCAGTTCACCGCCTCGACCGTCGCGGCGACGACCGAGCCCGGCGAGCCGCTCGTCGTGGACGCCGCGTGCGCGCCGACTACTGGCGGCACCCTGGGCGCCACCGTCTGGTATACGTACACCACGCCGATCCCGGCGCAGGTGACGATCGACACCTTCGGCAGCGACTTCGACACCGTGCTCGCCGTGTACACGGGCAACGCGCTGGGCAGCCTGAGCCGTGTGGCCTGCAACGACGACGCGCAGGGCACGCAGTCGCAGCTTACCTTCGCGGCGACGCCCGGCACGACGTACCGCGTGCAGGTCGGCGGCTTTGGCGGTGCGGTCGGGAACCTCGTCGTGAACTTCAGCCAGAGCCCCGGCCCCGGCGTGCCGCGCGTCCAGCCGCCCGCGGCGCCCGCCAAGGCACCGCCCGCCCCGCCTCCCGCCGACAAGCTGAGCCCGCCCGCGAAGCCGCCCGCGCCCCCTGGGCGCGGGCGCTAACCGCGCTTCCGCTCAGCTAGCGCCATACAGATGGTCGTTCCAGAGAGACAGGCCGTCCACGCGACGGAACGCGGCGTCGAAGGACGCCAGGTCGAATACCCCGGTCTCCTGTGCAGCGGCCAGGTGCAGCGCGTCTTCCGGCGCCAGTCCGTAGTCGCTGACGTGGGTCAGCGCGCGGGCACGCATCCCTTCGGTGAGCGCAATCTCCGTCCAGCCGAACTGATTCAGTAGCTGCTCCAGCGCGACCCAGAAGCTGCGGAGATACGCCCGGCGAACGTCGGCGCGATCCCACCGAGCTAGCCGCGCCTCGCGCTGCCACTGCTCGGGCAACGCCTGTCGGAACTCGGCCTGGCAGACCACGTGCGTCAACTCAACCCAGGTCAGAGGGGACACGTAGAGCGTCGTGAGGCCGCTCGCGAACAGCGGAAGCAAGAAGTCCCGCGCTTGCTCGTGGTGAACGTGGTTGCTCACGAAATGAGCGACGAGGATGTTCGTATCGAGATAGAGATGGGCGGGCGGCGCCTCGGCGAAGGCGCGTTCAGTCGCGGGCACGGCGCGCGGGTTGGTCGTCGCCCAGCTTCTCGAGGAACTGGACCGAGGGCACCGGACGTGTCAGCCGCACAATGCCCGCCAGCCGACGCACCTTCTCAGCGCTGGCATCCGCGGCTTTGGGATGGTGCTTAGTCAGGTCGGCCTGCTTCACCTTAGCCATCCCAGTCCCTCTCCGGCGCAGACACGTGGCTGCGGAGCTTCCCCACGGGGCGAATACCATAAACGACAGGCGCCTGAAAGCGCCCCCCCGCATTCAGAGCATACGGGATGGGCGTAGCAGGAGCAACAAGCGAGTAGGCAACCGCCAAGACCCGGGCCGGGCCCGCCGGGCTGCTCCTGGCGGGTGCGCTGGCGTTCGGCGTGCTGGCCGCATGGCGGCGGGGCTAGCCGGCGGCGCGGCGGGCGATGCGGAGCAGGTAGAGCTGCCAGTGGCAGACGGCGCGCGCCGGGTCGGCGGCGATGCGCGCCTGCACGCGCTGGTAGAACGTGTGGCCCGCGCTGGCGCGGCGCGCGGCGTCGAGGCGGCCGAAGAGCGACGGCTCGCTGAAGCCGCGCAAGAAGCCGGTGTAAGCGGCCGCGAAGGCCTGGGCGTCGTGCGTCTGCTCGTAGCGCGGCCAGAACGCGTCCGGCAGCACGGCGGGCGCGCTCTCCACCAGCTCCAGCGCCGCGCCGATGGTGCCCCCCGCCGCGAACGGCGCCGTCCACTCGGCCAGCGTGCGGTAGTAGGTCGGCACCACCATCTGCGCGTACTCGGCTGCCGTGAGGGTGCCGTCCGCGACCATCTCCTGGAGCACCTCGTTCGCCAAGTCCATCAGGCTCTCGGCGCCGCTGTTGCCCGCGTCGTCCGCGCCGCTGGCGACGACCACAAGCTGCCCGCCCGGCCGCAGCTCGCCCGCCCGGCAGGTCAGGAAGCGCGCCCAGTCATCCCGCGCGCGCTGGGCGAAGGCCGCGCGCACGGCGCCCGTGGCCCGCGGCGACCAGATCTGGCCGGGGATCGGGCAGGGCACGGCGCTCAGCCAGTGGACCGTGATCGACGAGTAGCCGAGGCTGACCTGGCCCGCGGGGAAAATTTGCTCGTAAAACGACTTGCCCGCCGCGAAGGCGTAGACCTCCTCGGCCCCGCGCAGGTAGCTGTCTGGCGATTCGGCCAGCAGCCGGAACAGCGAGTTGAAGTCGTTGTCGGGCAGGTCCGTGTGCGTGATGGCGAGCGCCGCGCCGGGCACCCGCTCGCGCACGGCCGCGATGACCGCCCGCATCGGCGCCTGCGAGTTGCGGCCCTCAGAGGCGCCGTAGTCGGCGACCACGACCGGCTCGCCCGGCCCTGGCAGCGCCAGCGCCGCGACGGCGCGCGCGAGCAGCGGCAGGCCGAAGTCGCTGGCGCTGTGCTGGGGCTGCGAGTGCTCGTTGTAGAAGTCCTGCCCCTCCATGACGCTCTCGACGGCCGGCGCGGCACCGGCCGCCGCGCCGGGATGCGGCTCGCTCATTGCCCTCCCTCCCGGCGGCCGAGCCTGGGGCCGGCCGCCCGCCGCGTCGCCCAGCCGAACCGTCGGGCGCGCGCCGTGCCTGATTGTAGCAGTACGCGGCGCGGGGACCGCTCCGGCGCCGCGGCCCCTAGGCGGACACCGCCGCCGCGTCGATAATTGCGGATACCGCCTCCGGGTCGGTAATAAACAATGGAAAGGCCCGCCATAGCGCGCGGGCCGGCCAGCGCGGAGACGGGGGTCGAGCGTGAAGCAGCAGCACTGGCGCCTCCTCGGACAGATCTTGCTCGTGGCGGTCGGCTACGCCGCGATCGGCAAGCTGTTCGTCCTGTTGTCCAGCCTCGTCAACGTCGTGGCGCTCGTCTACCCGCCCGAGGGGCTGGCGCTGGCCGCCGGCCTGTGGCTGGGCTACCGCGTCTGGCCCGGCGTCTTCCTGGGCGAGCTGCTGCTGACCATCTCCACCCCGACGCCGCCGCTCGTCTCGCTCACCATGGCGTGCGGCAACACGGCCGACATGCTCGTCGGCGTGGCTCTCCTGCGCGGGCGCCTCGACTTCTCGCCGCGTCTGGAGCGGCTGCGCGACGTGGTCGGCCTCACGCTGGTCGTGGCGGCGGCTTGCGCGCCGCTCAGCGCCACCGTCGGCGTCACGGCCCTCTGGCTGGCCGGGGCGGTCCCGGCTAGCCAGTACGGCGCGACGTGGGCCTCCTGGTGGCTCGCCAACGTCATCGGCCAGGTGCTGGTCGCGCCCGCGCTGCTGACCTGGCTAGCCCACCCGCCGCATCCGGGGCAGCGCCGCCAGCTCGTCCTGGCCGCGGCGCTGGGCGTCGTGCTGGTCCTGGTCAGCCAGATCGCGTTCGGCCGCTGGGCGGCCTATGGCCTGTACCATCCCGCGCTGCTGTTCGCCATCTTCCCGGCGCTGATCTGGCTCGGCGTGCGCTGCGGGCCGCGCGAGGCGGCGACCGCGGCGCTGCTCGTGGTGCTGATGGCGCTGGAAGCCACTGCGAGCGGCATCGGCCCGTTCTCCGCGGGCACGCTCGCCGAGCGGCTGGTGTACCTTAACATCTTCATGATCGGCGCGGCGATGACGGCGCTGTGGGTGGCCGCGCTGTTCGCGGAGCGGCGCGCGCTGGAGGCCGAGCGGGTGACGCGCGCGCGGCTGGAGGGCATCCTGCTGGCGGCGCGCACGATCGAGCACGAGCTGGGAAACAAGCTGGCCCTGACGCTGGGCTGGACGGAGCTGCTGGCCGTGCATCCGACGCTGCCGGACGCCCTGCGCCCGCTCGCGGCGGAGGCGCTCGACGGCGCCCAGCAGGCGACGACGATCCTGCAACGGCTCCAGGCCCTCAATCGGATCGAGGAGACCGACTGGGGCCCCAACATGCCCACCACCCTCGACCTCGCGCGCCTGACAGCCGCCGCCCCGGCGCCCCCCACGGTCGCCGCGACCGGCGCCGCCCCGGCGCGCGGCTAGCGTCGGCGGCAGCAGGCTTCCCCGTCTGGAGAGCCCGCGTACCGGGGCTCAGGGAGGCGGGATCGGCGTGAGCGGCGGGCGGTCCTGGAGGACGGCGAGCACGTTCTCGGCGGCGAGCGTCGCCATGCGATCGCGCGTCGCCACGCTCGCGCTGCCGACGTGCGGCACCACGAGGCAGTTGGGCAGCGTCAGCAGCGGGTGGTCGGCGGGCAGCGGCTCGGGCTCCGTGACGTCGAGGCCAGCGCCCGCGATCCAGCCCTCCGCCAGCGCGCGGTAGAGCGCGTCGGGGTCGACGACCGGGCCGCGCGCCGTGTTCACGAGATACGCGGTCGGCCGCATCCGGCGCAGCGCCGCCGCGTCGAACAGGTGGTGCGTCTCGGGCGTGAGCGGCAGGTGGACGCTCACGAAGTCGCTCACGGCCAGCAGTTCGGGGAACGCCACGCGCCGCGCGCCGGTGGCCGCCTCGGCCGCCTCCTGCCGGCCGCGCGCCGTGTAGAGAATCGTCATGCCGAAGCCGGCCGCGCGCCGCGCCACGGCCGCGCCGATGCGGCCCAGGCCCGCGATGCCGAGCGTGGCGCCGTACACGTCGCGGCCGAGCAGCAGCAGCGGGTCCCAGGTCGTCCACTGGCCGGCGCGCACGTAGCGCGCGCCCTCGGGCAGGCGCCGCGCCACGGCGAGCAGCAGGGCGAACGCCAGGTCGGCGGTCGTCTCGGTGAGCACGCCGGGCGTGTTCGTCGCCACCACGCCGCGCGCCGCTAGCGCAGCCAGGTCCAGATTGTCGTAACCGACCGCCATGTTCGCCACCGCGCGCAGCCGCGGCGCGGCCGCCAGCAGCTCGCCATCCACGCGGTCGGTGAGCAGGCAGAGCAGCCCATCCGCGTCGGCGACCTGACGCAACAGCTCGGCGCGCGGCATTGGCTGGTCGGAGTCCCAGAGCCGCACGGCCGCCGCTCCGCGCAGCAGCTCCAGCCCTGCCTCGGGGATACGGCGCGTCACGAGCACGGTCGGCTGATCCATCCGCTACCCCTGAGTGCTTCTAGAACTACGCATTGAAGGCAAGGAGAACAACAAGGACTCTGCGGCTGTCCACAAGCCAACGATAGCCAGCACGCCGCGACTGATAGTACCCAAGAGATCCGGCTGTCGGACCCGCGCCACGTTCACTTGCATGCTCAGCAGGTACGAGGCGAGGATGAGACCAAAGACTCCCAGGGCCATCCGGCCTCGCAATTGCCACGCCAGTCGCTCGGCTTCGCTATCTCGCCTCCGCGATTCTATTCGGGCCAGGATGCTGGCGCCTAATAGCAGCAGGCCAGCCAGCGAGAACGCTATCCCCCATTCCGAGAAATCTACTGCCGCGCTCGGAACTGTTAATAGCACTAGCACGTAGAGGAGCGCGATGTCTGCACCGGCCACGCAGCCTATCCATGTGAGACGCATAACGCTCCTCGGTCCCTACTCGGGGCGGCTCCTGCCGTCCGGTTTACTCCGGCGGGGCCGCGCCCGGCGAGTCCAGATTCCGCGCCCCGGGACGGAGCGCGCCCATACCGAGTCCGCCCCCCTTCGCGCGGGACCGCCGCTGGCGATTGCGCGCCAGCCACGCCAAGCAGATCAAGCATCGAGTCTGGTACGATCCGGACACTGGGTACGAATATGATGCGGACCCGAATCCGCGCCGAGCTACCTGGCACGAGATCAATCCGCGCACCGGCGAGTACCGCGACGTCGATCGCACGACGGGCCAGCCTATCGCCGGGAGCGAAGGGCGCTGGCGCCCCCTCAGCTGATCGGAGAGCAAAATGGCAACCAGCACGCGAAAGCATACGAGGGAGCCCCGCCAACCCTGGGCGCCCGCGCCCGGCGCACGAGTCCGCCTGCGAGGGCGCGGGGCATCCTATACACTCGCTGCCGACACCGGGACGGTGGAGCAGCCGGACCCCGACAACCCCGGCTACTACTTCGTGCGTCTCGACGAGCCGGCGACGTACTACCGCGCCGACGGCACCACCGAGCCGCTACCCGTTATCCGGGAGGCCGACGACAACCTGCTGCCCCTGACCGACCGCCCAGCATAAGAGAGCCAAGGCGTAGCCGCTGAAACTCCACCACACCAAGACGGCCGCGTAGGATAGCAGCTCATACATGCCCACGCCGCCTCCATTTGCGCGGGGCCGCCGCTGGCGGTGGCGGATGAGTCAGCGGCGTGAGGTCGGGCGCCGGGTCTGGTACGATCCGGATACACGGCTAGAATACGCGCCCGACCCGCGCTCGACGCATCGTGCCGGACCGCGCACCTGGCACGAGATCAATCCGCGCACGGGCGAATACCGCGATCTCGACCCGGAGACAGGCCGCCCGGTAGCGGGATACGAGGGGCACTGGCGGCGCCTGAGGTAAGGGGAGAGGGAGACATGGCACGCGTCAAGCCTCGGTCCTGGTCCGCGGGCGATCGGGTTCGCCTGGTAGGCACCCCGACTGGCCTGCAGCTTACCACTCCCAATGGCACAGTGGTTGGCCCCGACCCCGATTGGGGAGGCTACTATATCGTACGGCTGGATCAGCCCGCGATCTACTATTGTCGCGGCCAAGATGAGCCGCTGAGCGAGATTACCGAAGCCGGCGATAACCTGCGGCCCCTGACCGACCAGCCAGCATAACCGACCCGCTGCCCAGCCCTGACGGCGCGGGCCAAGACGACACGCGGGAGATGAAGCGCGATGGACAGCCGCTGGTCCGACGCCGACGCCGCCGCCCTGCCCGACCTGGATGGCTTGCTCTACGTCTCGCGCCTCGTCGGCCAGGAGCCGGCACTCGTGCTCTGGGGCGGCGGCAACACGTCGGTGAAGCGCACCGAGCACACGGCGCTCGACGAGGACGTGCCGGTGCTGCGCGTGAAGGGCAGCGGCTCCGACCTCAAGAGCGTGCAGCCGCGCGACTTCCCCGGCCTGGGCCTCGACGCGGTGCAGCGCCTCCGCGCCCGCGCCACCCTCCCCGACGACGACATGCTGGCCTACCTCGCCCTCTGCGCCGTCGAGTCGGGCGCCGCGCGGCCATCGATCGAGACGCTGCTCCACTCCTGGCTGCCGGCGCGCTACGTCGTCCACACGCACGCCGACGCCATCCTGGCTATCACCAATACGCCGCACGGCCGCCAGTGGACCGAGGAGGCGTTCGAGGGGGCGGCCTGTTTCATCCCCTACGTGCGCCCCGGCTTCGACCTCGCCAAAGCGATCGACGCGGCGCTCGCGGCCCAGCCCGACGCCCAGTACGTCGTCATGGAGAAGCACGGCCTGACGACGTGGGGCGAGACGGCGCGGGCGGCCTACGAGGCGACCATCGCCGTCTGCAGCCGCGCCGAGCAGTTCCTGCGCGACCGGGCGCGCACGGCCGAGCCGTTCGGCGCGACGCGCGTGCCGGCCCTTCCGCCCGCCGAGCGCCGCCGCGTGTACGTCGCGCTCGCCCCCACGCTCCGCCAGCTCGCCACGGCGCCGCTAGCGCAGGGGCCAGGGGCCAGGGGCCAGGGACCGGAGCGGGAGGCGGAGGCTCGGGGCCAGGGGCCAGGGGGGGCGACCTCCCGACCCCCGACCCCCGACCCCCGACCCCTGTACCGAGTGTTGCGCTT
>DATGMD010000066.1:0-5497 GCA_035293805.1 Chloroflexota bacterium
CTTCGACGACGCGGACGACGTGTTGGAGTTCGTCGGCAGCGCCAAGGCCGAGGCGCTGGCCGCGGTGGGGCCGGCCACGCCCGACCACATGCTGCACACCAAACTGCGGCCGCTGTACGTGCCGTGGGAGACGCCCGGCGACCCCGCGGCGGCTGCGGCGGCGCTGCGCCGCGCCTGGGACGCCTACGCCGCCGAGTACACGGGCTACGTCGAGGCCGGCGGCCGTGGCGGCGGCCTGGCGGAGGCGGCGGGCGGGCGGGTGCCCCCGGCCGTGCTCGCCGAGGCGGCGGCGCCCCGGCCGCGCGTGGTGCTGCTGCCGGGCGTGGGCATGGTGACCATCGGCAAGGACGCGCGCGCCGCCGGCATCACCGCCGACATCTACCACCACGCGATCGGCGTGATGCGCGCCGCCGAGGCGCTCGACGCCTACGCCTCGCTGGAGCGCCCCGACGCCTTCGACGTCGAGTTCTGGCCGCTGGAGCTGTACAAGCTGACACTTGCGCCGCCCGAGGGCGAGCTGGCGCGGCGGGTCGCGCTCGTCACGGGCGGCGGCAGCGGGCTGGGCCGCGCCATCGCCCGGCGCTTCGCCGCCGCCGGCGCGCACGTTGTCGTGACCGACCTCGACGCGGCGGCGGCCGAGGCGGTGGCGACCGAGCTGGTCCAGCGCCACGGCGCCGGGCGGGCAGTCGGCCTGCATCTCGACGTAACTGCTGAGGCCTCGGTGGCGGCGGGCATCGAGGCGACGCTGCTGGCCTACGGCGGGCTAGACGTGGTCGTGTCCAACGCCGGCATCGCCCCCTGCGCGCCCATCGTGGACACCGATCTGGCCACCTGGCAGCAGAGCCTCGCCGTGAACGCCACCGGCCACTTCCTGATCGCGCGCGCTGCCCTGCGGCTGTTCCAGGCCCAGGGGCGCGGCGGCAACGTGGTGTTCGTCGCCACGAAGAACACGCTCGCGCCCGGCGGCAGCTTCGCCGCTTACAGCGCTGCGAAGGCCGCCGAATTGCAGCTCGCCCGCGTGCTGGCCATTGAGGGCGGGCCACTCGGCGTGCGCGTGAACGTCATCAATCCCGACGCCATCTTCCAGGACACGAACCTCTGGTCGCCCGCGATGCGCGCCGGCCGCGCGGCGCAGTACGGCATCCCCGTCGAGGCGCTGCCCGACTACTACCGCCAGCGCAACCTGCTGGGCGCCCCGATCTACGCGGAGGACGTGGCCGAGGCGGCGCTGTACTTCGCCTCCGACCGCTCGGCCAAGACCACGGGCTGCATCCTCACCGTTGACGGCGGCCTGCGCGAGGCGTTCCCGCGATGAGCGGACCTACCCCCCCGGCCCCCCCTCCCGATGCGGGAAGGGGGGAGGACCGGCGCAGCCAGCCACCAGCGCCCCCCTTGCTTCGGAGGGTGCGACGCGGAACCCTGCAAGCGTCGCCGGGGCCGGGGCGGTTAGGTCACTTCCTCCTCGCCCCCGAGGTCGCAGCGGCGCTCGAAAGCGGCGCGGCCATCGTGGCCCTGGAGTCCACGGCTATCGCCCACGGCCTGCCCTGGCCCGACAACCTGGCCGTGGCGCAGGCGATGGAGGCCGCCGTGCGCGCGGCGGGCGCCGTGCCGGCGACGATCGCCGTGCTCGACGGGCGGGTGCGCGTGGGGCTGGGCGCGGCCGAGCTAGAGCTCATCGCGCGCGATCCTGACATCGCCAAGCTGAGCTGGCGCGACCTGCCGGTCGCCGTGGCGCGCGGCGGCAATGGCGCTACGACCGTCGCCGGCACGCTTGCCGTCGCCGGCCGCCTGGGCATCCGCGTGTTCGCCACGGGCGGGCTGGGCGGCGTCCACCCCGGCGCCGAGGCGACGTTCGACGTCTCCGCCGACCTGGGCGCGCTGGCCCGCACGCCCTGCCTGGTCGTCTGCAGCGGCGCGAAGTCGCTGCTCGACCTCGCGCGCACGCTGGAGCTGCTGGAGTCGCTCGGCGTGCCGGTGCTCGGCTACGGCACCGACGAGCTGCCCGCCTTCTACACGCGCACGAGCGGCTTGCGGCTGAGCGCGCGCGTGGACACGCCCGCCGAGGCCGCGACGATCGCGGCAGCGCAGTGGGCGCTGGGGCTGGGCGGCGGGCTGGTGCTGGCGGTGCCGGTGCCCGCGGCGGCGGCGCTCGACGCGGCCGAGGTCGCGGGCGTGCTGCACGCGGCCGAGGCACGAGCGGCCGCCGCTGGGGTGCGCGGCCCCGCCCTGACCCCCTTCCTGCTGGCCGACCTGCACGCCCACTCGGGCGGCCGCACGCTCGCCGCGAACGCCGCCCTCCTGGAGCACAACGCGGCCGTCGGCGGCGCCGTCGCGGCGGCGCTCGCCGCCCTCACGACGCGCGCCGACGACGACCTACCGTAGGCCGGGACCTGGGAGGGGGAGGAGGGGGATATTGGCTCCCCTACCCCCGCTCCAGCCATTTGACTACAGCAGTTTGCAACCAGGCTGAACGGGCGGCCGACCGGGGGTGGCGGCCTGCGGGCCGCGGGCGGGCACGAGACCCGCCCCTACGGCGCCGGACAGCGGGCGGGCGTTAAACCTGCCCCTACCGGACGCTGGCTGCTCACCTGGCGCGCAAGCTGCTCTAGTTGCAGCTTGGGCTCAGGCAGCGCAGCACCTTCACGTCGCCGTTCGTCACGTCGTAGTAGCCGACCACCGGGTTGCCGCCGCTCAGCGCCACGGCGGTATAGCGTCCCACGTTGCCGATCGTGTCGGCCGCCACCACGACGTTGCCCGCGCTGCAGTTCGGATCGCCGCAGCGCAGCACCTTGAGGTCGCCGTTCGCCACGTCGTAGTAGCTCACCACTGGGTTCCCGGCGCCGTCCAGCACCAGGGAGGTGTACTGCCCGACGTTGCCGCTTGTGTCGGGTGTGGCGATGGAGTGGCCGGAGCCGCTGCAATCGACGGTGACGCAGTGCAGCACTTTCAGGTGGCCATTGGTCACGTCGTAGTAGCTGACGACGGGCCGGTCGCTCGCGTCGAGCGCCAGCGACGTGTACTGCCCCACGTTGCCGGCGCTGTCGGGCGTGGCGATGATGTTGCCGCTGCCGCAGTACGGATCGCCACAGCGCAGCACTTTCAGGTCGCCGTTCGTCGCGTCGTAGTAGCTGACCACCGGCCAGCCGCGGCTGTCTAGCCGGAGCGAGTTGTATTGCCCGACGTTGCCCGCCGTGTCCACCGTCGCGATGCAGTTGTTCGTGACCGGGCAGGTTGGCGCGAAGGAGACGCCGCCACCGCACTGGTCGTTGACGCAGTGCAGCACCTTCAGGTCGCCGTTGACCGCGTCGTAGTAGCTGACGACGGGATTGCCGGCGCCGTCCAGCGTGATGGCGGTGTGCGGCCCCACGCGCCCGCTGCTGTCGGGGTTGGTGATGACGTTGCCGCTTCGACAGGCGATGTCGCCACAGTGGAGAATCGATAAATCCCCGTTGCTCCCGGCGCTACTCGCGCCCACGTAGCTGACTACCGGGACGCCGCCGCTGTCGAGCGTCAGCGCGCTACCCCGCCCCGAGTCTGCGTGAGCGTAATCTGGCAGCCGGTTGAGGCAGTTGTAGCCGCTCGGGCACGGCGTGGGCGCCGCGGGGCCGAGCGGCGCCGAGCAGTCCGCGTTGCCACAGCGCAGCACGCCCAGCCGGTGGAGCGTTGCGTCGTAGTAGCTGACGGTGGGATTGCCACCGGCGACCGCCAGCGCGGTGTACTGGCCGACATCGCCCACCGCGTCCGGCGTCGTGGCGCAGGTGGCGCTGCTGCACCGCTGCACCTTCAGCGCGCCGCCCACGCTCGCGTCGTGGTAGCTGAGCGCCGGGTTGTCCGTCGTGTCCAGCGCGAGCGCGGCGAACTGGCCGACATTGCCAGCGGCGGCCACGGTGATCGAGTTGCCGGCGAGACACGCTACGTCGCCACAGCGCAGGACCTTCAGGCGCCCGAGCGCCGCGTCGTAGTAGCTGATCACCGGCCGGCCAAGCTGGTCCAGTCGCAGCGCGGTGAACTGCCCGACGTTGCCCCCCGCGTCCGGCGCGGCGATCGACGCCAAGTCCGCGCAGAGCGGGTCGCCACAGTGCGCCACCTTCAGCCGCTGGTTGGTCGCGTCGTAGTAGCTGATGACCGGATTGCCGAGCACGTCGAGCGCGAGCGAGGTGTGCTGCCCTACGTTGCCGATGGCATCCACCGGGACGACCGAGTTGCCGGCGGTGCAGTTCGCGTTGCCGCAGTGCAGCAGCTTCAGCGCCTGGTTGCTCACGTCGTAGTAGCTGACCACCGGACGGCCGCTGTCGTCCAGCGCCAGCGAGGTGTACTGCCCCACGTTGCCCGCCGTATCCACCGGCACGATGGAGTGGCCGCCGCCCGTGCAGTCCGGGTTGGCGCAGTGCAGTACTTTCAGGTCGCCGTTTGCCGCGTCGTAGTAGCTCACCACCGGGTTGCCGCTCGCATCGAGGGCCAGCGAAGTGAACTGCCCGACGCCGCCCGAGTCGAGCGTGGCGACCGTCCGGCCGGCGCACGCGAGGTCGTTGCAGCGCACGACCTTGAGCGTCTGGGCAAGCGGATCGTGGTAGCTGACCACGGGATGGTTGAGCCGGTTCGGCGGCGTGCCCGGCGGCGGCACGAAGCTCGGGTCGACGCGATTGTCCAGCTGGAGCGACGAGTAGTGCCCGCCGGGGCCGATGGCCTGCGTGGTGTTGCCGGTTGAGCAGTCCTTGCTGCCGCACCGCAGCACGCGCAACGTGCCGGTGGCTGGGTCGTAATAGCTCACCACCGGCACGTCGAGCGCCCCGAGCGTGCTCGCATCGCGGTTGCGGTCGATCTGCAGCGAGGTATGCTGGCCGCCCGTGCCAACGGCCGCGGCCGGCGCGACCACGAGCGGCGGCGGCGTGCCGGGGGTGGGCGTGGGGATCGCCGTCGCCGTGGGACGACTGACCGTGAAGCCGTTGCTGATGGCCAGGCGCGTGGTGCTCTTGTCGGAGAACAACCGCAGCTCGTACGCGCCAGCGGCGGCTGCCGGCGGGATGACCAGCGTCGTCGCGCCGTTCGGGGCCGTCGCGCCGGTAAAGCGCGGCGAGGCCACATAGTCGCGGTCGGCCGCGCCGGGCCGGAACAGCCCGATCCAGTCGAACAGCGTCGGGCTGGCGACGTCGCTCCAGGACGCGCCCTGCGCCCCACCGGCCAGCAGCGACCCCTGGCTGGCGCGGAGGCTCGTCGGCCGCGTGGGCGTCGCGGTCCGCGTCGCCGTCGGCGTCCGCGTGATGGTCGCCGTGCGCGTGGGCGTCGCCGCGACGCTCGGCGTGGCCGTGGGCGTCGGCGAGGCGCCGCCGGTGTCCGGCGTGGCGGTGGGAAAGGCGTTTGGCCCCCCGCCCACCAGCGTCGGCCAGTCCCCGCAGCTATCCGTCACCGTCAGCGGCACCGTCGCCGCCTGCCCCGCCACCGCCTGCCGCACAGTGAAGCTCGTCTGCGTCGTGCTCGCCGCGAGCACGACCGTGAA
>DATGMD010000067.1:0-125254 GCA_035293805.1 Chloroflexota bacterium
GCGCGCCATCACGGACCAGAACGGCACGCTGGTCCAGAACTACCGTTACGACCCCTCGGGCGTCCAGACCGCCGCGGGCACGAGCCCGCAGAGCCTGGGCTACACGGGTGAGCCGCAGGACCCGGACAACGGCCTTGTCTATCTGCGCGCGCGGAGCTATGATCCGGCGATCGGGCGCTTCCTGGAGCGGGACAGCCTGCTGCCGGACCCGAAGCAGCCGGACTCCCTGAACCGGTATACATATGCAGGCAACAACCCGATTAGCCGGACTGATCGCAGCGGTCACTGTTTTGATCCAGAGCCGATGGCGGTAGGGCCCCGCTACTGTATTGAGAATTTCATTCCCACTGCGTGGTCTTGCCTACTGGTGGTCTTCTGCTTCGGTGGCGACAACAGGGGACCATATCCATATGTCTATCCTATTGACCAAGGATTCAGAATTCGACAGTTCATTTACTCGGACGGGTCATATTATTCACAGTATGGCTTCACAACTTGCTGCTTGGGTGCAGTGCAACAGGGCGGACCTCCGATCTTGTCATCTGGCACGCCATGTTCCGGCGGAGCATATGGCCCGCCAGACGTCCGCATGATCTATGCGTCATGTTCCGGGAGCGTCGGGTTTTCGGGGGGGTTCGCCCCACCGATTGTGACCCAATTTAGAATACTTGAGCAAAACGGTGTCGCATCCGTCGTTAGCGCGTTCGGGACGCCATATCCTTCGACCGAAGTATGGCAGTACGGCGCACCGGACGGGACGGTACCTGTCTTCTACCACGAAGCGACTCCGCTAGGCCCTGGCTCGCTTTTCTTCCCAGGTCCACTGTCGCCGTCAGAACTGCCCGATTGGGAACAATGATTTCAAGAGACTGCCAACATGACGTGGTATTGCGTCACCGGAGGAAACATTGATACAACGGGTTGTGCATCGCGCCTTCCGGCCAGTACTAGTAACACTGGCGGTTCTCACTAGCCTTTTTGTTGCGTGTCTGGCGTATGGCCAGACATCCTGGCCGATACTATTGTGGGAGATACCTGGGGATTATGTGGGGTGGGTAGTGGCGCAGTGGGATACGCCAGAATGCGGACCGTTGGAGTTTCGTGGTTTTGCCTTAATTGTGCCGGTAGATGCGTCAGGATGTGTCTGAACTTCCTCCTCGCCATCCGGGGGATGGCAATATCATATCTACGAATACGTCTACTCTAATGGAGAGCGGACTAGATTGCTGCCAACCGGATATGGCGGTGGTGGTCAAATTTGGTATGGGAGCTTTGTGCCCAGACAAACGTTGCAGCCGTTTCCCCGTAGCTCTATATTCGTTGGTACCGAGGACGACTTTCGGAGTAGTGTGGGCACCGGCCTACGGCCAGGCCAGCAAGTACCGTATGCACCGACACAGGCATCATCGACGCTGTCGCCATCAGCCGCGCCGGTTTCCAGTTTACAGGCGGCTTCGCAGAATAGTTGGGTACCTACCCACCTGCACGGCGCAGCGTCCGCCGGCCGACGCGCTTGACAGCCGCGTAGGCGCGGGGCCACCATGCGGGCATGTCGGATGAGGAGCTGCGCCGGCTGAGCCCTGACGAAGTGGTCGCCTTCGTGCGCCGGCTGGAAGGGCTGCTGGCCGCAGCCGAAGCGCGGATTGTCGCCCTGGAGGACGAACTGACGCGCCGTGGGGGCCACCGAAGACGCCGAGAATTCTTCGACGCCGCCGGCCGCCTCACCGGCCTCAGCGATTGGGGGGGCGCTCCACCGGCTACGCCTACCGCGCGGATGGCAAATTGGCCCAGACCACCAACTTCAACAACACGCTGCAGACCTACGACTACGACAACGCGGGGCGCACGACGAGCGTCACCAACCAGCACAGCGACGGCCGGACGATCACGCAGGATCTGTACACGCTCGACGGGCTGGGGAACCCGACCACCACCACCGTGAACGCCGAGTTCAACCCGACCTTCGACACGCTGACCTATCAGTATGACGGACTGAACCGGCTGCAGCACTTCAACGCCGCGTACGGCCCGACCGGCACGCTCGACTACACCTATGACACCGCGAACAACCGGCAGACGCTGAACCAGAACGGCGTCGTGACCGTCTACAGCTACGACGGTGCCGACCGCCTGCTCACGATCAACGACCAGCCGACCGCCAGCGACAACGACGGCAACCTGCAGAATCGGCCGGGGTTCACCTACCAGTACGACCAGGCGGATCGCCTCACGCAGGTGACCGTCGGCACCGGGAACACCTCCTGCACGGGGCACTCCGTCTACGACGGGGACGGCCGCCGCATCAGCCACATCAACACCGGGACCTGCCGCGCCAACGGCCACACCTACGTGGACGACGTGAGTGGCTCGCTGCCGCAGCTCCTCGAAGACGGCTCGCTCTACTACATCCGCGGGATGGGGCTGGCGTACAGCGTCGATCTGACGAGCAGCGTCGCGAGCGTCTTCCATACCGACCGCCGTGGCTCGGTGCGCGCCCACGGACCAGAACGGGGTGCTGGCGCAGAGCTACCAGTACGATCCGTCGGGCGTCCAGACGGCCGCGGGCACCACCCAGCAGAGCCTGGGCTTCACGGGCGAGCCGCAGGACCCGGACAACGGCCTTGTCTACCTACGCGCGCGGAGCTATGATCCGGCTATCGGACGGTTCCTGGAGCGAGACAGCCTGCTGCCGGACCCGAAGCACCCGGACTCCTTCAACCGGTTCACGTATGCGGGCAACAACCCAAGCAGCAACAGCGACCCGAGTGGGCACCAGGGCCTGTACGGGCTTGGGTGTCTCATCTGCGGCGGCGAGTTCGGCTTCGGCGGCTATAACGCCATGGGCTATCCGGGGTTCACTGGAGGGTTCAGCTTCCCATCTTTTGGTATGGGCTACCCGGGCTTTTTCGGCGGCTTCGGTATGGGCTACCCGGGCTTTTTCGGCGGCTTCGGCTATCCGCCATTCTATGGAGGAGCAGGCATGTCGCTGCTAAGCTTCGGCAGTGGAAATATGCCGCCCTCACCGACTTTTGCTGGCGCCCCTGCTGCGATCGCGCCCATAATGTTTGGCAATCCGTTCGATTACATCACTACCTGCGGTGGTGGCGGGATGTGGGGACTTGGCGTCTGCGGCGGTGCGCAAATCGGAGCTGGAGGCGTATATCCGCAACTGTTTGGCGGCTTCAGCACACCCGGCGCTGGGCTGACAACGCTAATGTGTCCTGGAGATCCGTCACAAGGCTGGAGCTTTGGCTTCACGGGAGCACTGCCGGGGCCTGCTAATGGAGCGCTCAGCTTTGGGTGGTCGCAATTCGGTGGCTGGGGTAGCTGCATCGGGGCCAATGTGGGTACCGGAGGAGTATCATTCATGGGTGGCTATGTAGGGCCACCCATAGACACAGGGCCATGACAGCATACCTGATTTCTAGAGTGGTCCTGTGGCCGATCCCAACATTGTGATTTAACCCGTGGGCCATTGCGCGGCCGCCGGAGCTGCGGCCGCAGGGTTTTTGGCGGACTCGATCATATGCTGCGGCCGCCCCAGAGAGTACCTGATGGGTGGCACCACGGCGGACAGCTTCCCGCTGGCTATAATGCTGGGCGGTGTAGCATGTGGGTATATCCAACAACCCACGCTCAATATGCAAAAAAAGCCCACCCAGTGACATGTAGATCGTATTTACTTGAATGCAGCATATACAAAGAAGCCGCCCAGTAGTATCAGGTAGAATCCGACAAACAACAAGACGCCACTGTTTATATCGCGCGTTGGCAGTCCAATCTTTTCGCGCGCTTCACGCATAAACGTCGCATCTTCGTTTCTGAAGTAAATGAACTGCATACCCATCAGCAATGCGATGCAGCCGAATGGAAGTGTCCACCAGTGCGGTGGGTTATGTCCAGTTGCGCTCGACCAAATAAACATTCCGCTCAATGTGAGAACCCAGGCAAGAAGGAGCCCGGCCAATGTGAATCGTGCTGGACGGTGTGAGCGCATAAGTATTGTCCACCTCACTGTTTTGAGTTCGGAGTTATGACCTCAAGGTCCGAGGCGACTGGTGCTACACTGCCTGGATCAATTTAGGAGCCTGCGCTCGGTTCGCAAGGTAGGGCGAACACGCCATACCCTGGCTACTGCAGGTCTACTGTCTACGTATTGGCTACGAGCGGCAGGCCGATATCCATCTCGCCATCCTGACTCTCGCCTGTGTTCTTGTTCAGCGGAAGCCACACGTCACTTTGCCTTGGACCATCGAGTAGCACGGCACCTGCCCAAGTCATCGCTCGTCGGCAGCATGGCGAGGTCGTAGAGAATGACGAACCAGTTTGGATGGTACCGGGCCGATTGCTGACCTGTCCAATATACACACCCCCAGCGGCGCACGTAACAGGAGAGCGTGTACTTTCCTATAGTGTAATACCAGGTCCGTGGCCTTGAGAAATTGTGTCCGGATGTCAGGGCTATGGATAACGTTGAACGAACTAAGCCGCCACATCGTGGAGGTGCATATATGCAACCGGTTCCAGTACGCCGCGCCGTGCTTGCCTTGATAATCACGCTCGTGATTGCGATCGGCCCAGCCTATTCTAGCATGGCCAGTTCTGTTGGTCAGAGCGGCCCCTCTCCAACCCCCGAATACTTTCTCATGCGCGGTGTGCAGCGCGCTATGGCTAGTGACTACAGTGGTGCTGCGGATGACTTCACCGAAGCGCTGCGTCTCAATCCTGACTATACCGACGCCTACCTGGCTCGTGGTGAGGCGCGGCGCGCGCTGGAGGATTATGACGGCGCGCTGGCAGACTTTACCCAGGCGCTGACCATTAGGCCGGATCTTACCACTGCCTATGTCTACCGCGGAATAGTCCTAGCTCAGTTGATGGACCTGCATGGCGCCATCGACGATTTTACTCAGGCGCTCCAGCTGGCCCCATCCCTGGCTGAGGCAAACGTCTTACGGGGCGAGGCCCGAATGGCGCTGCTTGCCCTGCCCGAGGCAGTAGTGGATTTCCAGGTCGCCTTGCAGGCACGCCCGGACCTCGCCGAGGCCCACGCCAGCCTGGGAGGGGCGTACGTGATGCAGGGGAACTTCGACGCCGCCATGCCCGAGCTCGACGGGGCGGTTGAGCTGAGCCCGACAACCGCGTGGGTCTACCGGGCCCGGGGGGCAGCATACATGGCCCAGGGGGACGCCGCCATAGCCATCCAGGACTTCAGCCGGGCGATACAGCGGGCACCCGAGTTTGCGGCCCTCTATGTCGACCGAGGATTGGCACGCAACCGCTTAGGCGATACTACGGCCGCGGCCGAGGACGTGCAGCGCGCTGTGGATCTCTACCAAGCACAAGGGAACGCGATAGGTCACCAGACGGCCCTCGGCGCCCTCCGCCTGATACGCGACCGCCCGCCTGCTGGTACAGCCGAGTCCGCTCCTGCAGTGAGTGCCACGGATGCGCTTACTCCAGCGGGGGTGCGAGAACAGTTCTTCGCGGCCAGAAATCACGGCGACGTGGCAGCCATGCTCGCCCTATTTACAGATGACGCCGTGCTCGAAGGCGTCCCGGGTACCCGAGCCGTTGGCCGACCGGCGATCCAACAGGTACTCGAAACCGATGCGGTGAGTGGCACGCGGATCACGGTCCTGGACGCCCAGGTGGCCGGTAATGCCGAGACCGGCCACTACGAGGACCGGGCGGACGCTGTGCAAGCGAGCGGCGCGGATCGGATCAGGGGGTCCTACCGGCTGGAGACGCGCGATGGCCGGATCGCTCTCTATCATGAGGAGGCGGATTTCAGCGATCCGCAGACGGTACAGTATCTGCGAGCCGGCATGCGCGTGGTCATGCCGCCGACCTCCCAGGATACGCGATAGCGCCCGCCCACAGCGTGCCCAGGGTAACCCCGATGCTCGTCGTACGTCAGCGCCCGATGCTATTCTGGGCTCGCACCGATCAGTCGCGCGTCCAGGACTTGCGCGAGCTGGACGGTGGCCTCGAGCGGAGGCACCGATCCCATCGCCACACTCGTTAGCGACCCGTACATCCCGCCGCGGCGGAAGAGCACGTAGGCAATGCTGGCTAACGGGGCGCCGCCCTGCGCATCGAGCAGCGCGAGCCGGCCGTCGCGCCAGCCCGGTCTACCGGCGATCACCGTCCCCGTGGCCAGCTGCATCGTGTAGGCTCGGCTCTCATCTCCCACTGGCGCCGTGTCGACCGGCGTGAGGGCGGTGAGCGATGGGGTACGCTCCATCCGACTCTGCACGCCGGCTGCCACCGCATCCAGACCCGGATCGGTGTTTGGCGCTTGGAGCGTCGCGAACACGGCCACGACCGTGCCCGCCGGCAGCAGGCGCGCGCGGTCGAGGTCGCGCGCATCGTCTCGCATGAACGTGGTAATGTAGCCGGGGGCTGTCGGGATACTCCAGGGGCCACTACCACGGGGGACCAGCCGCAGGTCGTGCGGCACGTCTGCCTCGGTGAGGCTCGCTGCCGCGAGGCGCGCCTCGGTCGATGACAGCAAGCCGGTTCCGCCCGCTGCCGACTCGTTGGTACCGCTCGGGGACCCGAACGGCAGGGTCGCGAAACCCGGCACGCGGTCTGGTGTGGTCCCAATCTCGTCGTCTTGCGAAGCGCTGTCACCTCGTCGGCCTGGTACGGCCGCCAGACCTTCCTGGACCCGCCCTTCCGCCGCCTGCGCATAGGGCAACAGCAGGTCCACCGTCGCCGGCGCGTCGGGCATAAGGAGGGACACGCCAAATAGCAAGTTGCCCGTCTTGGCGACTAGCGCGATCTCCTCCCGCGGCCAAAGCGGCCGGCGGAAGGCGCGGCTGCCCTCGCCTAGCGAGGGCGCTGGAACTTCTTCCCCGGATCCTGCGACGTTCAGCGAGCCCCGCGGATTGGCGAGTGCCTGCCCGGCTGCTTCCGCATCCGGATAGCGGGTGACGGAACTCACGAGCCGCACCGGTCCGCGCCTGGGCGCCTCTGGCAAGGCCGGGCCATCGAAGGTCCGGCTAACCGACAGCGTGCCGGCGGTGTAGACGTAGCGGATCAGTTCGTCGACCTCCGTGAACCCATCCGGAAGATCGTCAGCCCTGAGTAGCAATTGCCGAAGGTAATTCTCTTCCTGCGCATCTTGGGCCTGGATACTCGTGGGAATATCACCATGCGCCCGAGAAGAATCCTCGCTCGCGGCTGCCCCCGCGACCCCGAGTCCCCCGGTCCAGCCCTGCGTGCTGAGCATTACAAGCACCGCAACCGCAAGGATAGCGCCAAGCGCTCCGCGACCCAACCGACGTATTGCCATCCCGTCCCCCCTCGTCAATGGCACTGATACCGAATGCCTCCTGTTGGTCGTCTATCCCGGCACTCGGCGCATTCGCCAGGGCTCTCTGTGACCGGCACTGCGCTGAAGGACTGGCGGAGCGCGTAGCTCCTGCCGGCCGTGAGCCAAAGGTCGAGGCGAGCGCCCTCGCGGGGGCCGCCACGAAGCCTGCCGGTCCGCAGATCCAGAGGCGGCATCTGCGGCCGGTTCTCATCCTACCTCACGCCACTCCTCAGCGTATAGGGCGCAGGCCGGTTCACGGAGAGAGCACTGTGCTTGTGCCTCGACTCGCCGAGGCACGACGTTTTCCGCTGCACGCGCGACGCCTACCACCGGCCTGTCGCTGTCCCTACATCTATAGAAACCGGGGTACCGGGGCCGGGCTGCTCCAACAACTGCTGCGGCCTGCCAGGATCAAAATGCCGGAGGTCCTCATAGCACCGCATAACGTCATCGAATAATATCCAGTATCCGCATTATACGGGCGGAGATACCTGTTTGGGCGTTCTGCAAACTCAAACGATTATCCCGGCAAAGCTGAGTCGCAAAATGTGGACAACAATCACTGCCACCAAAGCTGCGCCTACTCAACGCAGTGCGGCTCCTGGCGCGACTACGAGGTGCCTGGCGGGCGAGGGGGCGTGGCGGCTCCCGCACTGTTAGCCGCGAAGCGCCGCAAGCGGGCGCTGAGCGCGGCCGGCTCGGCGCCGATACGAGCAGCGATGGCCTGCACGTCGGCAGCCCAGTAGGCGGGCCGCGGGGGCTGGCAGAGGCGCAGCCGCATGACGCCGGCGACGGGGCAGCCGAGCTGCGCGGCGAGCGTGGCATCGTCGTACTCGGCGAGCGCTGTGGTCAGTAGGAGCCCCGGCCGTGTGGCGAGGGCGCGCACGGTCAGGCGCCGCAAGCGCTTCTGTGCGGTAAGCATCGTGTCCTCCCGCGGGATCGCCGGGGCGGGTGCGCTACCCGCCCCGGCAAGCCTTACGCTACGTTTGCCGCCGCGGCCTCACCCTTGGCGGTCAGCTCGAACCGATCCCAAACCCGTGCTCTGCGGCGTGACGCGCGCCGCGGCGAGGGCCGTGTGAACCTTCGGCAAGGTCCGCTCGATCTGCTGGGCCAGCAGGTAGCGGCTCGTCTCGCTCGGGGCGGTGAGGTAGTCGTGCAGGCGCTCTAGTAGTAGGTCCGCGGCCAGCGCGGCGGCAAAGCTCGCCTCATCGATCTGGAGCGCGTAGCGGTAGGTCGCCTCGAAGGGCAGCGCGGGGGCCGGTGTGGTACCATTGGCCGGGGGGAAGTGACCATCGCTCGCTTCATTCCTGGGCCCTCGGGCGGCTGCAACGCTCGGGGGCCGCTTCGTGCTCGGGCGCCCAGCGCCCTGCATCTTTGCTATACCAAATCGTTTTGGGTGAGTCCATAGGGCAGATGCGAGATTCACGGAAACCGCTCTGCGTGATATGCTCACGGTGGAGGTAGTGCAATGGCTGTAAGCGACCGCTCGCCCCTGAGCGATGCTGCCCGCGCGATGGCTGCCGCCCGCCGTGTGGTCGGACCGGTGCGCTGTGAGGAATGCGGCGCCGAGGTGATGGCCACGACGGCGGGGCGCTACAAGCGGCGCTACTGCTCGCCGCGCTGCCGGGCGCGCGCCTACTACCGCGCCCACCGGGCCGAGCTGACCGATCGCCAGCGCGAGCGCCGGGCTGTCCGTCGCGGGGAGCTGCCCGTAGACCCCGTGCCGCTCTCGCCGAAGGAAGCGGCGATGATGGCCGCGTCGGCCGCGGATATGGCCCGCGGCGACTACCTGACGGACGCCGAGCTAGACGCCCTGCTCGCCCGCGAGGCGTGAGCTGGCGCGGCCGTGGCGGCCCTGTACCGTCATTTGGCCGGCATCGGTGGCCGCCGATCTGGCGCGCCTCGCTCGCCGTAACCCGCGGCTGGTCGCCCGCTTGCGCGCCGCGCTGCGCCGCTACGCCGAGACCGGCTACGGCAACGTGCGACGGCTAGAGGACATGCCGGGCCTGCGCCTGTGCGTCGGCGACTGGCGGATCATCTTCGATCTGGAGCCGGGCCGTATCGTCGTGCGCGCCGTAGATGACCGCAAGGACGTGTATCGGCGCCGCTAGGTCGACCGCGCCAGCCCCTCAATCGGCTCCGCCGCTCTTTCGGCTCTCCAGAAATCGATCGAGGTCCATCCGCTTGAAGCGGAAGCCGCCGCGGTTCCCGAGCTTGGCTGCCGGGATGGTCCCCTTGCGCGCCCAACTCCGCAACGTCTCCGGATGGACCCGCAGGTACGCCGCCGCCTCGGGCGTGGTAAGCCACTCGCTACTGTCTCGCATAGCATTATTGTATTGGATTGTATTAAAATGAATCAAGACGCGGGAGGTAAGTATGCGCGCCGTAGTGTACGCGAGAGTATCGACCGACGCCCAGGAGCGGGACGGCACTTCCCTGGACACTCAGGAGCGGGCCGGCGTGGAGCGAGTGCTGCGGTCCGGCTGGGCGCTTGTTGAGTGCGTCCGGGACACCGCCAGTGGCTACACGCTGGACCGCCCTGGCATCAGCCGCGTGCGCCAGCTACTCAAGCAGGGTGCCATCGACGTCGTGGTAGCCTACGCCGTGGACCGGCTGTCGCGGAATCAGAACCACATCGGGGTCCTAATCTACGATGTCGAGCAAGCGGGCGCTCGGCTGGAACTGGTCACCGAGCAATTCGAAAGCACGGCGATCGGCCGCTTCATTCTGGCCGCCCGCGCCTTCAGTGCCGAGGTTGAGCGCGAGATGATCGCTGAGCGGACCACTCGCGGCAAGCTGGAGCGGGCCCGCTCGGGCCGCATTCCACAGGCGATGGGCAAGGGCTGCTACGGCTACGTCTACAACCCGCGGACGGGCCAGCGGGAGATCGACGTTGCGCAGGCGGAGGTCGTCCGGTGGATCTTCCGCCGGTACCTGGAGACGCGCAGCTACTCCAAGGTCTCCAGCGAGCTGAACGATTCGGGCGTCCGCGCCTTCTCAGGCGGGCGCTGGTATCCGCTGACCATCCGTCGAATCTTGACGAACGAGTCCTATACCGGGCGGCTCGTCTACCGGCGTACGCGATGGATAGTGACCGGGCGGGAGGGCGTTAAGGGCGGGCGCCGCCGGCGGCCCGTTCCTCGGCCGGTCGAGGAGTGGATCGAGATCGAGGGCGCGTCGCCCCGGATCATTGACCAGGCGCTATGGGACCGGGTACAGGCCATCCTGGCGGACCCGGAGCGCACGCGCCAGCGGCGTACCGCGAGGCTCTACGTGCTACGTGGTCGGGCCAAGTGCGGGACGTGCGGGGCGGCGATGATCGGCCAGACGATGAAGGTCAAAGGCGCCGAATACACGTACTACGCTTGTCGGCATGCCTACAATAAGCACGTTCGCGAGCAGTGCTCCGCCCGCTACGTGCGAGGCGACGCTCTGGAGGCCGGCATCTGGAAAGAGGTTCGGCGCGTCCTGACTGACCCCTCGACCGTGCTGCACGAGTTGGAGCGGCGGGACAGACCAGAATTCGATCCCGATGAGGTAGAACGGGTCGAGGGCGAGATCAAGTCCTTGAAGGACCGCGAAGCTCGGCTCGTACGCCTCTATAGCTTTGGCGAGGTCGATGAGCAGCCGGTCCGAGAGGAGGGCGCCAACCTTCGGCGTCAGCGCACGCTACTTGAGGAGCGGCTGAGTACCCTGCGCGGATCGGCCGCGCCGATAGCTGGCCAGGTGGATGCCAGGGCGCTGTCCCGAGCGTGTGCGGCGGTCGCGAATTGGCTGGACCGCGCTGGGCCTGCCGAGCGCCTGCAGGCACTGGAGGCGCTCCAGGTCGCTATCGTCGCCACGCGCGAGGCGGCGACGGTCCGCGGGGTGCTCCCGGTCGAGCCGCCGAGTTTTGCGCTAGCGAACGATCATGCCGATGCAGGTGAGCGGCGGCCGCTGAGGTTCCGCGTAGACAAGCGACCACATGGGCCAGCCACCTCTTCAGCCGAATCGCCATCCCGAGCGTCAGCGCGAAGACGCGCCAGGTCCTGGGCAGCTCGGGCATCTTCCGGCCGGCGCTCGCCAATGGCCCCTCGCTCCACGATCCGAATGGGGCCCCTGAGCACCCCTCGGACTCATGCTGGACCCACCTGAATGCGCGCTTCCCCGGCATTCAGTATTGAGCAACGACGGCGCCGGGCCCCACCTCAATCGGCGACCCGCACACTTGCCAGCGTGCCGGTTAACTGTGGCAGTGTGCCTGGTCGTGGCCTGCGAGGGCGCATACGGTTGGCGTATCCGGGGTACCCCCGCGCAGAAGAGGGCCCATGTCCCCGTACGACACGCTCCGCAGCGGGGAGGGCGACCAGGCTCCCGCGGAGGCTGGGGCAGCGCCGCACGGGCCGGCCACTCGCAGGACCGGAACTGGTAGGCGACGAGTCGGCGCGGTGCTCCGCCTGGGAGCCGGGCTGTCCATTTATGGGGCGGCGGTGCTGCTCGCGTCGTTTGGCCCGCTCTCGGCCCGCCAGCACAGCGCGTGGGCGCAGGCCGCGAGTACCACCGCACAGCCGGCCGCGGGCACGACGACTCCCAGCGTGACCGTCGTCCCGACGACGACGGCCATCGCCACCAGCTCACCCGTGCCCACCGCGCCGCCGTCGCCAACCGCGCGGCGGACGCCGACTCGGCGCGCTACTGCGTCGCCGTCGCCGACCGCGCCGCCGTCCCCAACCGCCCGACGCACCGCGACACCGCCCGTCACCGCGCTACCCTCGGCCACCGCGCGCGCCACTCCGACCCCGCTCGCCACCTTCGCGCCCCCGACCGCCCCACCGACGGTCACGGCGCTGCCCACGGTCGCGCTCCCAACGGTGCGCGCCATAACGCCGGCGGTGCCGACAGCCGCGCCGTCCGTCACGGCGTCGCCCTCCGCGGCTCCCGTGACGATTCTCCCGTTGCCGACCGCGCCACCACCGCTCACCGTCTTACCGTCACCGACGCCCTCGCCCGTGCTGGGTGGAGCGATCGGCAGTGGGCCGGCCAGCCTCCCAGGCGGGGGGCGCGCCACACCGCGCCCCACCACTGCAGCGGTGCGTGGCGCCACGACGCGCGCCGCGATGGTGCCGGCGCCCCGGCCGGGAGCACCGGCGCCGTGGCCGCTCGCCCTGGTAGTCAGCGTGGGCGCTGTGGCCTGCGGCGTGGCCGTCCGCCGCACGCGCAGCGTCCGACCGAACGGATCGGGGCGCTAGCCGCCGTCAGCCTCCGTTCACGATTGCTACCGGCGCCACGGCGGTCGGCACACCCCGTACTGCGCCTGCTAAGTGTGCGGGTCGTTCGCGAAGGCGCCCCCCGGCCGGGTGGACAGCGCCCCGCGGACTGCACGCTCCCACAGCCCAACTGACCGTTTGGCGAGAAGCGCGCTGCCAGGCGCGCGATAATGGGCATGTGGAGCTCGGCGGACAGAGGCATGCGCCCGGGGTGATCAACGGCGGCGGGCTGGATTGCCGACGGAACCCGAGAGACCGGCTTCCCCGTGGCGGTCGGACCACCAACCCACGGGACTAGGAGAGGGAGGACAGAGTTGGGTAGCCACAGAACCCTGCGGTGGATCGGGTCGGTAGCGCTGCTCGCCGCGGCGCTGGCAAATGGCCTATTCGCGCCTGGCGCCTCGGCTGCCGTGCAGCCCCAGCACCGGCCGCCCTCCATTCTGGCCGTCTTGCAGGTGATCCAGGACACGGTGGAGTGGCGTACCGCCAACGCGGCTGCCCCGTCGCCCTCGGACGACACGGGATGGACGAGCGTGGAGGACTCCCAATCCCTCGCTGCCGGCGACGAGGTGCGCACGGACCAGGGCGCGGCGGCGCGCATCATCCATTTCGACGGCACCCGCACCGATATGATGGAGCAGTCCGACCTCCAGATCGAGCAGCCCGACACGAATCCGCAGGGCGCCATGGTGGGCCGCCTCCTGCAGCTCGACGGAATCGCCGTCCACCACGCGGCGCCAGCCGACAGCTCGGCCGGGCTGGCGGGGTTTCAGGTCGAGACGCTGGCGGTGGTGGCGCGCGCCGAGGGCGCCACCGTCCAGGTGCAGATCGACCCGGACGGGACGACCCACGTGACTTACGTGAGCAACGGCCAGAGCGGGCCGGTCTCGGTGCAGTCGACGGCGGCCGGCAGTACGCCCATGCCCCTGACTCCGGGGCAGGCGATGGTCTTCCCAGCGCCGTCCGGCGCCCGCCCCCCAGGAGCGCCCCGCTCCTGATCCGCCCGGGGCGGTGCCGCCGCGCTGCCGCGATCCGCCTCGGCGACCGGCCGGTGCCTGGCGGGCAGCTCGATCAAGCCGCGCGCGGTTTCCACGTGAGTCGCGCTGGACGACGAGGCTGACCACCTGGCCAACTGGCTAGGCTCCTGGTGCACCGTGCCGCCTCCCAGCACAACTGGCGGTTTGGCGGAGGTTCAAACGCTGCCGGCGTTCGACACTGGGGTAGATCAGAGGTTGTTCGCGCGGGGACAGCCATGCGGGCGTGGAGCCAGCCGGCACCGGCGGACCGCGGAGCTGCGCCCGCGGAGGGCTGACCATGACGTGGCAGCGGCTCGGGCGCCTGGTGTTGCTGTGCAGCGCCGTCGCGCTGCCAGTGCTCGGCGGCGGAGCCGTGCTGGCACAGTCGACCGGCGCCGCCGCCCTGCAGGGGCGAGTGCTCCGCCGCAGCGATGGCGCCCTCTTCGTGTATCGCGACGGGCTGCGCTACGGCATTGTGCCCGCCGAGCTTACCGATGCGCAGATCGACGCCATTCCCGACGCGGGGGTGCTCGTGGAGCGCCTGGACAACTTCTTTGCCCTGGCCCTGGGCCCGAGCCCGGCGAGCCCGACACCGACACCCACAGCCCCGGCGCCCACGGTCGGCGTTGTCTCCCCGACCGGCGCGAGCCCCAGTACCAGCGCCTCCTTCGACGCCGCGGTGGCTGGCCTGGTGGGCCAAACCCTCCGCACGTGCGGGCTGCTGGGGGTGCCCGTCGACGTGGCGGTGCAGCAAGCCGAGCCGCTGCAGGGACCCGACGGCGTGCCCCACGTAGTGGTGGTGGCAAATGTCACCAACGTTGGCGACCAGGCCGCGCAGGTCTCGCTGCCGGTCGAGCTGCAGGACAATCGCGGCCGGCTGTTCCAGATAACGAGCGCCGGCTTTACCCCGGACCTCACCGTCCTGGCGCGGCAGTACGGCATCAACGCGCTCACACAGCAGGTGCTCGAGCCCGGGCTGTCGCTGCGGCAACTGTGGACGTTCGAAGTGCCGACGGACGTGCAGGCGCTGACGCTCGTCCCGGATCCCATGAGCCGTTGTGAAGGCGTGGTGGCCCCGTGAAGCCGAGCCGGGACCAGGAGCGGCCGGCGCCCGAGAGGCGCGAGGGTACGCGCCGCGGGGCGGGATGGGCGCCCGGGCTGCTCATCGCCCTGGCAACCGGCGCGACGGCCTGCCGGGCGGCAGAGCCGCCCGCGCCGCCGACCGTCGTCCCCGCCCCGACGCCGTCGCCCTCGCCAACCGCGGCGGTCTTCCCGACCGACATCCCGCACGCGGCCGCGACGTTTCTCCCGGCGCCCACCGCCCTGCCGACGGCGACGGCGCCGCCGTTGCCATCGCTGGTGCCGTTGCCGCCGTGGGAGCCCACCGTGGGACCCGGCCCCGCGCCAACGCCCGCGCCCACCGACGTCGTGCCCGTGCCGACCCACCCCCCGCTGCGCTCGCTCTAAGCCGGGCGATGGAGTCAGTCTAGCCAGCCCGGCTTCACCCAGCCGGCAGGAACAGGAGGGAATCGTGATCCGCACGACGAGCCTCATTCTTGGACTGCCCCTGCTGGCCGTCGCGCTAGTCGCGGCGCGGCCCGCGCTCGCGGCAGCCGTGCTCGCCGAGAGCCAGACCTCCGCCGCGCATCCCGTGGCCTCCCTCCAGGCAGCATTGGATTGGCATTAGCGCTACACGCTGCAGGTGGATGGTCCGCCCGGAGCGACATTCACCGCGGCCGGCGTGGAGACCTACGTGAACGCGCAGGCGACGCTGGGCGGCAGCGCCGATCGCAGCAGTCAGTTTCAGTGCGCGGCGCCATATCGGCTGGAGCTGCCGGCGCCGCAGACCGACCTACGGTATTGGCACTACGCCGCGGCGGTGGCCCCGACCTCGGGCGACAACCTCGTGGTCCGCATCGTCGCTGCCGATGCGGACTGAGATCGGTGCAGACCAGGCGGGTGGCCCGTTACACGCCGCTCGCGTGGCCGCCGGGTCCTCGGCAGCTGAGCCAGCCGTGCGTGAGGTGAGCCGATGGTGAGTCGTAGTTGGTCCACACGGGGGTGCGCCACCGCGCTCGTCGTCTTGCTGGCAGCCTGCGGGGCGGGCGGCCGCACGCCGACGGCCCAGAGCCCGCCGGCCGAAGGAGCGGGCACGCTGGGCACCGCGGCGCCGCTCGTAAGCGTCCAGCCCGTCGGCCCGACCAGCCTGACCACCACCCTCAGCTACGCGGGAAATATCCAGGCGCGGGCGACCGTCAACGTGCTGCCGCAGGCGACCGGCCGCATCAACCGCCTGACCGTCGACGTGGGCAGCAGCGTGAAGGCCGGCGACCTGATCGCGGAGCTGGACCACGCGCCGCTCGACGCGCAGGTGGCCCAGGCCGCGGGGGCGCTCGGCACCGCCCAGGCGCGGCTCGACCTGCTGCGGGCCGGCGCGCGGCCCGAGGCGGTCGAGGCAGCAGGCGCAACGCTGCGGGGGGCCGAGCAGCAGCTCGGGCTCATGCTCGACGGTGGGCGCCCGGAGAGCGTGGCCACCGCGCAGGCGAACCTGGAGGCGGCACGGTCGCGCCTGGCCAACGTGCTGTCGGGCTCCACCCAGGCGCAGATCGACACCGCTCGGGCGCGCGGCCGAGTCCGCCTACGCCAGCGTGCAGAGCACAAGCACGGCGCTCGGCCAGCTCCTGGCGGGTGGCGCCCCGACGGACGTGCGCCAGGCCGAAGCGACGCTGGCGCAGGCCCAGGCCCAACGCGACGCGCTGCGCCACCCGGCGCCCGACCAGGTTCAGGCGGCCCAAACGGCGGTCGACCAGGCGGCGGCCAACCGCCAGGCGGCGCAGTCCCGCCTCGGGGTGCTCCTCGCCGGCGGCTCCATCGCCGACCAGGTGAGCGCCCAGGCCGCGGTGGACAGCGCCACCGCCGCGCTCCAGGCCGCGCAGCAGAGCCTGGCCGAGCTGGCGAACGGCGGCGCGCCGGCCGACCGGCAAGCCGCCCTCTCGGCCCTTGCTCAAGCCCAGACGCAGATTCGCTCCGCCCGCGCGTACTACGATCAGCTGCTGCGCCAGGCGAACCCCGGCGCCGCGGCCAACAGCGCCCTGCAGCTCACGGACCTACACGCTCAGGTCACCGAGGCCCAGCAGGCGCAGCAGACCCAGTGTGGCACGACCGCCCAATCGGTCTCGCAAGCCTCCGCCGTCATCAGCACCGGCACCGCGTCGTCCACCCTCAACTCCGCCGCCGTCCAGTCGCCCGCGGCGACCAACCCCTACTGCCTCGCGGCGCAGGCGGCGCTCGACCGGGCCAACGCCGCGCTGCAGAGCGCCCAGCAGGGTCCCAATCGCCTGACGCCCGAGGTATCGCCGAGCGATCTCCAGAGCGCGGTGACCGCGGCCGAGACTGCCCAGGCGAACCTCGTGGCCGCGCAGGCGCGCCTCGACCAGCTCAACAACCCCACGCCCGACCAGATGCAGGCCGCGCGCACGGCGGTCGACCAGGCCCAGGCGAATCTCCAGGCGGCTCTCGCCAACCAGCAGCTCCTCCGACAGCCCGCGGCCGACACGCTGGCCGCCGCCCAGAGCGCGCTCGATTCCGCGGACACGGCGCTGCGTTCGGACCAGACCTCCCTCGACGTGCTGCTGGCGGGCGGCTCCGCCGAGGCGCAGCGCGCTGCCGACACGGCCGTCGCGCAGGCGCAGGCTCGCCTCGACGCCCTGCGCAACCCGCCGGCCGCGGACGTCGCGAGCGCCACCACCGCCGCGAGCACCGCCCAGGCGAACCTGGCGAGCGCCGTCAGCAACCTTGCCGACGTGCTCGTGGCCCCCAAGGCTGCCGATCTGGTGGCCGCCTACTCGACGGCGGACCAGGCCCAGCAGAACCTGGCCTTGCAGCAGTATGCGTATCGTCCGCAAGAGATCCAGCAGCAGCAGGAGGTGGTCGCGCAGGCGCGCGCGAACCTGGCGCTGGCGGCGGAACCCAACCGGCCGCAGGACATCCAGCAGGCCGAGACTGCCGTCCAGCAAGCCCAGGGCGCGTACGACCTAGCCCGCGCGCAGGCGGCTGAAGCATAGGTCTACGCGCCATATGACGGCGACGTGTCGGCTCGCCTGGTCTCGGAGGGCACGCTCGCCAGCCCCTCCACGACGCTGGTCACGCTGGTCAATCGCGACGTGCAGATCTTGGTCACCATCGAGCAGGCGTTGATGGGGCAAATACGCGAGGGCAGCCCCGCCGTGCTGACCGTCTCCAGCTATCCCGGCGAGCAGTTCCCGGCGGTCGTGACGGTAGTCGCGCCGGCGGCCGACCGGCGCACGCGTACCTTCCAGGCAACCGTGGTGCCCGAAAACCCGGAAGGCAAGCTCAAGGACGGGATGTACGCGTAGGTCACCCTGCACGGCGCCGAAGCGCCGGACGCGCTGGCCATCCCGAACCAGGCCATCGTGCAGCGCGGCGGGAGCAGCATCGTCTTCGTCGTCGTGGACGGCAAAGCCCAAGTGCGCCAGCCTCAGCTCGGCATCAACGACGGCTACCAGACCCAGGTGCTCAGCGGCCTGGAGCGCGGCGACCAGCTCATCGTGGTGGGCCAGCAGTTGCTCAACGACGGCGATCCAGTGCGCGTGAGCGGCGCGCCCCCGAGCGGCTAGTGGTCTGTCAACGGGTGATTTGCTGTGTGTTGGCAGTTGCCAACACACAGCAAATCACCCGTGACGAGGTACCAGTCTGGTGAGTGGACATGGAGCGTAAGCGCACCGCCCAGGTCAACTCACCCGTGACGTATCAACACGCGGAGGCCGGCGCGTGAAGGTCACTGAGATCGCGGTACACCATCCCCTGGTCGTCGCGGCCTTTACGAGCTCCCTCGCCATCTTCGGCATCCTGGCCTACACCAGCATGTCAATCGCCGTCGTCCCCAACGTCAACTTCCCGTCGGTAACGGTCAGCACCCCCTATCCGGGCGCCGATCCCGAGACGGTCGAGGCCGCCGTGACGACGCCGATCGAGAGCGCCCTCGCAACGCTTCAAAATATCGACGTCAACGGCCTGACCTCGACCTCCCTGCAAGGCATGTCCGTCGTCCAGGTGCAGTTCAACACCGCCGCCGATCCGAACACCGTCTCGACCGACGCCGAGCGCGTCGTGAACGGCGCACGCAACCAGTTGCCGCCCAACCCCAACATCGTCCCCTCGATCATCAAACTGGACCCCAACGCCATTAGCGTGGTCACCGTCGCGTTCACCGGGGACCAGCCGCTCGCCCTCATGGAGGACTTCGCCGAGAACGTGCTGCAGAAGCAGTTCAACAACGTGCCGGGCGTCAGCTCGACGACGATCCAGTCGGGGCTGACGCGAGAGGTCCACGTGCTGGTGAACGAGGGGGCGCTCCGCGCGCGCGGCCTCGCCGTCACCGACGTGGTGTCCGCGCTGCAGAGCGGCCAGTTTCAGACCCCTGCCGGCACGATCTGGCAAGGCGACCGCAGCTACAACGTGTACTTCGATGCCCTCGCGCACCAGGTCCCGGACCTCCGTAACCTGGTCGTCAAGCAGCAGCCCAGCGGCCCCGTCTACCTGCGCGACGTAGCCACCGTTCAAGACACCTATCAGCAGCGCCAGGCCATCGTGCGCGTGAACGGCCAGGAGGGGCTGGCGATCGGTGTGGCCAAGACGCCTCAGGCCAGCACCATCGATGTGGTGAACGCGGTGAAGGCCGCGATCGACACGCTGCAGCCGCAGCTCTCCCAGGGCACCCGGCTCGACGTGGTGGTGGACCGCTCCGTCTACACCCAGCAATCGTTCAACACGGTGCAGCGCTCGCTCGTCGAGGCCGTCATCGCCACGGGGCTCATCCTGCTGCTATTCATCCACACCTGGCGCAGCACCGCGATCGTGCTCCTGTCGATTCCCACGTCGGTGCTGACCGCGTTCGCCGTAATGAGCCTCCTGGGCTACAACCTGAACCTGATGACGATGCGGGCGCTCACCCTCGCCATCGGCATCCTGGTCGACGACAGCATCGTGGTGCTGGAGAACATCGCCCGCCACCTGGGCATGGGCAAGAACCCCATCCGGGCCGCCATCGAGGGCCGCAGCGAGATCGGCCTGGCGGCGATCACGATCACCATGGTCGACGTGGTGGTCTACGTGCCCATCGCCATCATGGTGTCGAGCGTCACCGGCCAGTTCATCCGCGGCGCCCAGGCCTTCGGCGACATCTTCAAGGCGCTGGCCGTGGCGATCTTGCTCATGTACATGCTGATGATGATGCTCTTCAACTCCGTGACGCTGCCGCTCGCCGTGATCGTGATGATGTCCCTGCCGCTGGCGACCGTCGGCGCTTTCGGCGCCATGGCGCTCACGGACACGCCGTTCACGCTGTTCTCGCTGCTCGGCTTCGCCGTGCTGCTGGGCCTCGTGGGCAAGAACGCCATCCTGCTCGTCGACTACACGGAGATTCTGGAGCAGCGCGGCTACAACCGCACCGACGCCCTGCTGGAGGCTGGCCCGACCAGACTGCGCCCAATCCTGATGACGACGCTGTCGGTGATGTCCGCGCTCCTGCCCATCGCCAGCGGCCTCGAGGAGGGCTCGGAGCTGCTCAAGGCCGCGGCGGTGGTGCTGATCGGCGGCCTGCTCACTTCCACCCTGCTCACGCTCGTCTTCGTGCCGGCCATGTTCACCGTCTTCGACGATATCCAGCGGGGAATTGGCCGCCTGCTGCGGCGAGGCGCGCCGGAGAACCACCCGCACGGCGACACCGGCACGGGGGAAGTCTAGCCGGGCGGCTGGCCGAGGGACGGCAGTAGGCCCCGAGCAGCAGGCGCTACTCGGGGCCCACGGATCTCAGCTCCAAGGCGTGTTGTAGTTCTCCCACCACGGTGACGTGGCGCCCGGGGGCTGCACGCCGGTGTACCAGCGGGGCGTGACGGGGTCGTTGCCCCAGAACCACGCGTAGCCCTGCACGTCCCCGGCCCCTCGCGCGCCCTCGGCGGTGATCATGATCGCGTCGAGCATCGCCTTCTCGTGGTCGGGCAGCGACGCGCGGAAGCGGCCCAGCTTCTGGATGAAGTCCTTGCGCTCCGCCTCCGTGGCCTTCCTGGTCTGCTGCGACATGGCTGGTCTCTCCTTCTCTCCCCCTCGACGCGCCGCTGCCCCCCTCCGACGCACTCTACCATCCTAGTATGGCACCCTTGGGCGTCGGCTGACCCTGACCAACCGGCCAGTTGCGAGTATGGTCCGGCCGTCGCTGCCCGACAGCCTCGCGCCTGTTCGTGCCGCCAGTTTCGGCTCGCGGGCGCGTGGCGCCCCGGGCGCCTCGGATGACTACCGCGCGCGGTAGATGAGCCGATACACGCGCTCGCCGACGCTCGGCTCATTCTGCAGGTCGATGCGGCGCCCGCGCCAGTACATCGTCCGAGTCCGCGGCCGGAGGAACAGGCTGAGGCCGGCCACGACGAGCAGCACCACGCCGACCGCGGCGAGCGCGTGTAGCAGCGGTACGAGCGCGCCCGCGAGCCACAGGCCCGCGCCGATCAGCGCGAGCTGGCCGGGCGACGCGGGACGCCAGGCCGCGATGCTCTGCCCTCCGGGCGCGCTCCGGCCGCGCGCTCCCCTATCCACGGGTTGCCCCCGCCACCACGGCGCGGGCTCCTCGCTGGGCCATGACGTCTTGTAGGTCATTGCGATCCTCCCGGGTCGAGGTGTCTCGCACCCCGTCCCGAGAGGATTATGGCGGGCGAAGTTAAACGCCAGATGAAGAGCAGCTCCCGACCCGGAGCTACCCTAATGGGGAGTGCTGCCGCCGGCGCCGAGCTGATCGACCGGCACCAGGCCGACCCGCCCGGCGTCCAGCGCGGCCTGCGTGCGGCTCCGGACGCCGAGCTTCCCCAGGATGCTGCTCACGTAGGTCTTGACGGTCTTCTCGGCGATGGCGCGGTCGCGCGATCTCCGGACAGGCATCCAGGGCTCCCGCCACATCAGGCTACAGTCCGTGCCAGCCCAGGTCTTGCGACCGAGCGAGCTCCTCGGGCCACCGACGCACCAGCGCCAAGGACGAAAGGCGGAATCATGGCACGTCCTCTGCCCGTGGCGGCCCGGAGCGGCGGCTCCCAAGCCGGCTACAAGGATATCCAGGCGACGCGGGGCGCCGGTCGCTGCACGTCGTGGCGACCGGCGCTCGGAGGTGCGTTGTGGCTCCAACGGTACCCGATCATGCACCCAGCGCGGTGCCCGCCTACCGGGTAGGCGCGGCGGTCCCGGGACAGGCCGTCCCGCCCTCTGAGGCAACTCTCGCTGAGAAGGGAACAGCCCGGCATCTGGGACCTGTCCCACCCTATAAGCTGCCGGTGCGGCGCGCACCAGGGCCCGACCCGGTCTACGGGCGCCAAGTGGCCAAACAGCGGATGCAGGCCGAGGCCACGCGGCCACTGCGGCAAGACGGCCCGTCGCGAATCGGCGAGCCCCGCACGCCGGGCGCGGAGGCCACCGAGTTTGGGGCGCTCCTGAAACGCTATCGCCTCGCGGCGAGGCTGTCCCAGGAGGCACTCGCGGAGCGCGCCGGCGTGAGCGCGCGGGCGATCAGCGCGCTGGAGCACGGGGAGCGGCGCGCCCCGTACTCGGCGACGGTCCGGGCCATCGCCGCGGCGCTCAGCCTTACCGGCCGGGAGCGGGCGGCCCTCCAGGCAGCGGTGTTCCGGGGCCGCACCCCGCGCGCCATGGCCGGCGCCGTCGAGGCCCGGCTGTCGGTTCCCTTGCCGCTGCCACCCGCGCCGCTGTTCGGCCGCGCGACCGAGCTGGCTGCCGCCCAGGCGCTGCTGCGGTCCGATACCGTGCGCCTGCTTACGCTCACCGGCCCGGCCGGCGCGGGCAAGACCCGCCTGGCCCTGGAAGCGGCGCGTGGCGTGGAGGCGAGCTTCCCGGACGGTGTGCGGTTCGTCGACGTCGCGCCGGCTTGGGACCCGGCGCGCGTCCTCGCCACGCTGGCCCAGGCGGTCGGGGCGGAGGTGCGTGAGCGCCGGCCGCTACTGGCTATGCTGGAGGCCGCCCTGCGCGAGCAACAGCTCCTCCTCGTGCTCGACAACTTCGAGCAGGTGCTCGCGGCGGCGCCTCAGGTGGCGGAGCTGCTCGCCACCTGCCCCGGCCTCAAGCTGCTAGTCACCAGTCGCACACGCCTGCGCTTGCGCTGGGAGCACACTCTGCCCCTGGCGCCTCTTCCCGGTGCTGGCCCCGGACGTGTCGCCGTCGGTGGAGACCCTCGCGTCGGTGCCCGCGGTGGCGCTGTTCGTGGAGCGGGCGCAGGCCAGCGCCCCCGCCTTCGCGCTGACCGCGGACAACGCGCCAGCCGTCGCCAGGCTCTGCGCGCACCTCGACGACCTGCCGCTGGCGCTCGAGCTGGCGGCGGCCCATGCCAACGTGCTGACTCCGGCCCAGCTGCTGGGCTGGCTCGAGCACCGCCTGCCCGCGCTAAGCTGGCACGCCCCGGACTTACCCGCGCGCCAGCCGTCGCTGCACGCGGCGCTCGCATGGAGCTACGCGCTGCTGCCAGAGGCGGAGCAGGCGCTGTTCCGGCGGCTAGCGGTCTTCGCGGGCGGCTGGACGCCGGAGGCGGCGGAGACAGTCACCCACGCGACCGGGCTCGGGCTCGATGCGGTAGACGGCCTCGCCCGGCTGGTCGACGCGAGCCTCGTGCAGGTGAGCCGGCCCGCGGATGAGTGCGCGTGCTTCAGCATGTTGGCGACCGTGCGGGCGTTCGCCGCGGAGCAGCTTGCGGCGAGTGGCGAACGGGCGGAGATCGAGCGCCGGCACGCCGCCTACTGCGTGGCGCTGGCGGAGCAAGCGGACCTTGCGCGCAGGTGGCGGGCCTGCGGCGACCTCCATGAGACACGGGCCGTCCTCGAAGGCGCCCTGGCGCGGCGTCCGGGGCGCCGCGCTGGACTGCGGCTCAAGGTGCTCCAGGGAGCAGGGCTTGCGGCCAGCGCTTCGGGCGACTACGGCACCGCGACAGCCCGCCTGGAACAGGTACTGGAGCTGGCACGTAGGCTGGGAAATGACCCCGACCTCGTCGCAACGCCCGCTACCGTTGGGCTGCTGAGCCCCCGGGAGCAGGAGGTGCTGCCGCTCGTGACGGAGGGCCTGACCAACAAGGAGATCGCCGAGCGGCTCGTGATCTCCGCGAGCACGGCCAAGTACCACCTCACCTCGCTGCTCAACAAGCTGGGGGCGGACAACCGCACGCAAGCCGTGGCCCACGCCACGCAGCAGGGCCTCCTCTGAGCACCGCGGCGTGACCCACAGGCCGCGCCCGCCGCCCCGGAGCTTGTGAGGACCACGGGCAGCGTGCTCAGATCGGACTTTACCGCGCTGCTCACGGCGCGAGTCACGCGGTCGCGGCTCGCGCCGAACGGAAGACGAAGCGGTCGGCGAGGACGAAGTTGACCAGCCCGGCCGCCCCGATGCCGAGCGCGGCGGCCAGCAGGTCGGGCATGACGGTGCGGCCCACGGCGAACACGACCATGTTCAGCATCGCCGTGCCGCTGATCGCCGCGTGGAAGCGCAGCCAGCGTCGCATCAGCGATGCCCGCGCCGGGCGGTCGTCGCGCCGGTCACGCCAGGTGAAGAGCTGGCTGAGACAGAAATTCACCTGCGTGGCCACTAGAAACGCCAGCACGTTCGTGGGCAGCGGGTTCCCGCCGAGGGCGGTCCCCGCGTGCAGGAGCAGGAGCTGCACCGCCCCGGCCAGACCACCAGTCGCCGCGAACCGCAACGGACGCCCCCGAGCCGACTGCAAAGCGTCGACCCAGGCGGGCCCGCGGCCCCCAACACGACGGGGCGGTGCCGACGGGGCGGCGCATCGGCGGAGCGCCTGTCGGCCGCGTACACTAGCCAACATGCGCTTCCCTCCGCTCGGGCCGCCGACACCGTTGGCCGCTCCCCGGCTCCCGGGGCAGCGTGCGCCGCAGCTCGATTAGCTCCACGAAGGCGCGGACGATCACGCTGAGGCTCGCGCCCGTTGCACTTCCGGCCGCGCGAGGGAAGTGGCTCACCGGCAGCTCCTCGACGTGAAACCCGAGCCGCCGCGCCTTGACCAGGAACTCCGCGCTGAAGGTCGCCCCCCGCGCCCGCACGGTCACGCTCTCCCAGACCGTGCGCCGAAACAGCTTGAACGCGCAGTCGACATCCCGCGCGGTGTAGCCGAACAGGCCATGCACCAGCAGCTTCCAGCCCCAAGCGTTCAGCCGCCGGAGCGGGGGATCGGCCCGCCGGGCGCGCCAGCCAATCACCAGGTCGGTGCCCTCATTCATGGCCGCCAGAAAGCCCGACAGCTCCGCCACGTCGAACTGCCCGTCGCCGTCGGTAAAGAAGATCAGCTCCTTGCGGGCGGCGCTGAATCCACTCGCCAGCGCCGCGCCGTATCCCTGGTTGCGCTCGTGCGTCACGACCCGCAGCCGCGTGTCGGGCTCGCGAGCCTGCAGAGCCGCCAGGATGGCTCGCGTCCGGTCGCGCGAGCCGTCGTCGACGACGATGATCTCGTAATCGTCCACCAGCCCCCGCAGCGCCTCCGCCACGTGCCGGACACTCGACTCGATCACGGCCTCCTCGTTGTAGGCGGGGAGCACGACGGACAGGCTGGGCCCACCGGCGACGAATGGGTGAGATCGGAGCATTCGGGCATCTCCCTTGGCGCATGGTAGGCCAGCGTCCCATTGGTCGCGCCCCGGCGGCCCAGCGCGCTTGCGGGGGGAGATCGCCGCGCTCGTGCGCGGGAACGCCCTCCACATCGGTCGCGCCCCGGTGGCCCAGCGCGCTTGCGGGCCGTCCCGGTCGACGACTTCGTGCTCGGCAGTGCGCGCTGCTGTCTCCGCCGCTGCGTCTCCCACGATCGATTGTGACCCGATGGTGTTAACGGCAGATGGAGGATCTGCGCGCATCCGGCGCTGTTCACATCGACAAGGAAGGGATTCGAAACGAGAGCGAGCTGCGCCTACCCGAAGGGGTAAACACGCCTCGCCGTCCACGCAGTTTGCGAAGGGAGGCAGCAGGCGCCCTCGCGGCGGACGCTGCTCCGCTCGGCGGCTCGACTACTTATTCGTAGCGGAGCGCCTCGATCGGCCGGAGGCGCGCGGCCCGCATCGCCGGGTAGCTACCGAAGAACAGGCCGATGGCCGCCGACACGGTGAAGGCCAGGATTACCGCGTCGGGCGTTACGAGGGCATTGCCGAACATCCCGGGCAGGGGCAGGCCGCCCACCACTCGGGATAGGCCCACTCCGACGGACACGCCGACCAGTCCGCCCAGCAGGCTCACGACCGTGGCCTCGACGAGGAACTGCAGGAGGATGTCGCGGCGCTTGGCGCCGACGGCCTTGCGGATACCGATCTCGCGGGTGCGCTCGGTCACCGACACGAGCATGGTGTTCATGATGCCGATCCCGCCCACTACCAGCGAGATCCCCGCGATCGCGCCCAGGAACAGCGTCATCGTGCCGGTGACTTGCGAGATCGTCTGCAAAAAGTCCTCCTGGCTCTGGACCGTGAAGTCGTCCTGAAGCACGCGATGGCGCTGGCGCAACACAGCGCCGATCTGCTGCACCGTGTCACGCATCGACGCCGGGTCCCGGACCTGCACGTTGATCGTGCTGACGGTGTAACCGCCGCGCGCCGTCCGGTTGGCGGCGAGCCGGGCGGTGTACGCGGTCGCCGGCACGAATACCTGGTCGTCCTGGTTGCCGAATCCCGTCCCCCCCTTGCTCTCCATCACGCCGACCACGCGAAACATCACTCCCGGCTGGCCCCCCAGGCTGACGCGCACCCACTGGCCCACGGGGTTCTGGCCCGGGAACAAATTGGTGGCGACGGTGTTGCCGATGACAATCACGCTCGCTCGGCTGTTCTCTTGCTCCTGGGTGAAGAACTGCCCCCGCGTCGCGTGGAAGTTCCGCACCTCGGGGTAGCTGGCGCTCGTGCCGGTGATGCGGGTACTCACATTCTGACCGTTGGCCACGAGCTGCACGCTGCCATTCACCTCGGGCGCTACCGCTGCGATGGTCGGCACCTGGTGCGCCAGCGCGGCGGCGTCGTCGAGCGTCAGCGTCTGCTGACTTCCCTGGCTCTGCCGGACGCCGCTCTGCGTGGAGGCCCCGGGGCGCACGAACAGCAGGTTGGCGCCGAGGCTCTGAATCTGCTGGGTAATGGCGGCCTGGGCGCCACGCCCCATCGCCATCAGCGCGATCACGGCCGCCACACCGATGATGATCCCCAGCATGGTAAGCAGCGCCCGCAGCTTGTTGGCGGCCAGCGCCCGTAGCGACACGCGGATACACTCGGCGAGGGTCATCGGCGATCCATCTCATAGCGCTCGACGTTCGCGGCCAGGGAACGAGCCGCGCCCGCCGGCAGTTGGGGGCGCTGCGGCGCCGCCACGCCACGCCGCACTCTCGGCCGTACTCGCATCCGCATCGTCCCTCTAAAGACGGGCACTCGGCGCGGCGGGCGACGCACGTGCGGCCGTCGCCGACTGGCGGATCGTCGCCCCGCAGCACCATACGCAGCGTACGCGCCGGTACGCCGCCCCCGCATCGGACGGGACGGCTAATTGGCAATCGGCCTTTTGGGTAACCGCGCGATCACCCATTTAGGCTACGCGGGGCCGCCCCTCGCGGGCGACGGCAAGCGATGTGCCGCGCGCTGGCCAGCGGCGCGCGGCGAGGGAGGGCCTCGCCGCGCGCGAGACGAGGCGCCTCACCGGTATACTTTCGGCGGGATCGACGATGCGCTGGCGGAGGCGGGCGCGCGGGTGGCGCCAGTGGAGCCAGAGGGAACCACAATGTCGAACGCCGGGTTTCGCGGGATTTTTCCCTACCTCATCTCCCCGCTGGACGAGAGCACGGGCCGCGTGCGCGAGCACGCGCTGCGCGCGCTGGTGGAGCACCTGGTCGCCAGCGGCGTCCACGGGCTCAGCCCGCTCGGCAGCACCGGCGAGTTCGCCTATCTCGCCCCGGGGCAGCGCGCGGAGATCGTCCGCGTCGTGGTCGACGCGGCCGCCGGGCGCGTGCCAGTGGTGCCCGGCGTCGCCGCGTTCGCCACCGACGACGCGCGGCGCCAGGCCGAGCGCTACCTCGCCCTGGGCGCCGCCGGCCTGGTGCTCATGCTCCAGGCTTTCTTTCCAGTCACGCGAGCGGGGATCGAGCGCTACTTCGAGACGGTGGCCGAGGCCGTGGAGGCGCCGATCTGCCTGTACTCGAATCCCGGGCTCACCGTGGACCTGCCGCCCGCCGTGGTCGGCGCCCTCAGTCATGTCCCGAACATTCGGTACTACAAGGAGGCCTCGGGCAATACCGGGCGCATCCTGACGGTGATGAGTCTTGTGGGCGACCGGATGGAGATGTTCAGCGCCTCGGCGCACATCCCGCTCGTGGTGTTTCAGCTCGGCGGGGTCGGCTGGATGGCCGGGCCGGCGTGCCTCATCCCGGGCGAGTGCGTGCGGCTGTGGGAGCTGAGCCAGGCCGGCCAGTGGGACGAGGCGCTGCGGCTGCAACGCCGCCTGTGGCGCATCAACGAGGCCTTCCAAAAGCATTCGCTCGCCGCGTGCGTGAAGGCGGGGCTGCAAGTGCAGGGGTTCGACGTAGGCGACCCGATCGCGCCGCAGGAGCCGTTGAGTCAGGCCGTCCTTGACGACGTGCGGGCCAGCCTGCGCGAGGCGCAGGGGGCGCCGGCCTGAGCGCCGGCGAGCGGCGGGTCGAGTTGCGACGCTGGATCGAACGCCTCCGGCGAGGGTTCGAGCGGGCGGGCCCCGTGGCGTCCGCCCGGCCGGCGGCGCCCGGCCCGGCCGACGCGCCCGGCGCGCTGCCGGACCCGAGGACCGTTGTGCGTCCCCGCGTCGCGGTCGTCGTCTTCAATCCCGTCATGGTCCCGGCGCGCGGCGAGCGGTTGATCGCGCGCTGCCGCTTCGCCGACCCGGCGCGGCTCGCGCGCGAGTACGTCGCCGACCTGGCAGAGACGAGCGGGGGCTATCTTCAATACGAGATCGTCGACTGGTCAGAGACCGACAGCCTACCGCCGTTGATCGACGGCTACTGCTACAGCGGGCCAGAGTGGCTGGCGTGCTGGGAGCGGGGCGGCGGCTGGCACGACCCGCAGCTTGCCGATTACGCGGCGTTACTGCGCGCGCTCGACGCGCCGCGGCGCGTGGCGGACGGCGAGATCGACGAGGTGTGGCTGTTCGGACCGCCCTACGGCGGCTTCTACGAGTCCACGATGGCCGGCCCGGGCGCCTACTGGTGCAACTCACCGCCCGTCGGCGGCCTCGCCTGCGCCCGCCGCTTTGTGGTCATGGGTTTCAGCTACGAGCGCGGCGTGGGCGAGATGCTGGAGAACTTCGGCCACCGCGTCGAGTCGATGGTCGGCCGCGCTTTTCGCGCCGCGCCGCCGGGCCACGCCTGGGAGCGCTTCGCCGCCTACGACCTGGTCGCTCCCGGCCAGGCGGGCTGCGGTACGGTCCACTTCGCTCCCAATAGCCGTGCCGACTACGACTGGGGCAATCCGGCCCCGGTCTGGAGCACCTGCGACGACTGGCTGAGCTACCCCGCGCTCGCCGGCCGGCGCCGCCAGGTGGATTGTCGCGAATGGGGCGGCGGCGACATCCGCGCCCACCACCGATGGTGGCTGGCTCATCTACCCCGAGCGGCCGGCACGCACGCCGGCTACCTGGCCAACTGGTGGACCTACGCTGTCGATCCGCACGCCACGCGCTGAGCGGCGGCGCGGGGCCGGCCTGCTCACGGATGTGTAGCGGCGTTAACGAAGTCTCCACATCATCTCCACACGAGAAGGGCGCCAATTATTGTGGGCCGTAGCAATAGTCGGATACTAATTATTTGCACTGCTTAAAGGTTGGGTAGTATAGTAACAACACGCGGGGGTCCACGATGCCGGACGAGCGCTCGCAGCTCATTGAGAAGATATTGGAGTTGCGCGCCGACTTCTGTCGCTCGCTGCGCCCGACCAGCGAGTGGCTCGACGTCGAGCTGACCATGTCGCAGCTCAAAGTGCTGTTTTTACTGCACGACGAGCAGCATGTCTCGATGACTCGTTTGGCCGAGGCGCTGCACGTGACCCTCGCCACCGGGACCGGCATCGTCGATCGTCTGGTCGAGCATGGCTGGATTCGCCGTGTGGAGGATCCGCACGACCGGCGCCTCGTGCTCTGCAACTTGACGCCCGAGGGTACACTGCTGGCGGAGCGGCTCCAGCAGGCGGGGACCAGCCATGTCAGCCGGCTGCTGGAGCACCTTTCGGCTGACGAGCTACGCACCGTCGTGGCAGGCTTGGAAGTGCTTTGCTGGGCGGCCTGGAACGACGCGGCCCCCACCGCTGCCGACGCGCGGCAGCCCGACCCCGAATACGCGCCCGCAGCATCGGGGCCCGTTAGCGCGGGCCCGCGGCCACGGTAAGGAGGACCCATGCCCCAGCTCAATCGCATCCCGCGGCTGCTGGCCGTCGTTCTGGGCGCGTCCTTGCTGGCGGCCTGCCAGCAGCCGACCCAAGCGCCACCGGCGCAGAGCAAGCCAGCCGCCCAGCGCCAGGTGGCCATCCCCGTCAGCGAGCAGACCGCGACGAGCGGCCCTATTGCCGCCGTACTGACCTACTCGGGCAACGTCTCGTCGCGCGCGACGGTGAACGTCCTGCCGCGGGCCACCGGGCGCATCGAGCAGCTCAACGTGGACATCGGGAGCGAGGTCAAAGCGGGCGACACCATCGCCACGCTCGACCGGGCGCAGCTCGATGCCCAGGTGCGACAAGCGGAGGGCGCGCTGCAGAGCGCGCAATCCCGGCTCGCGCTCCTGCAGGCGGGCGCCCGCCCCGAAGACGTGCAGGCCGCGCAGGCGGCCCTGAACGCGGCCCAGTCGCGCCTTGACGAGATGCTCCAGGGTGGTCGCCCGGAGGACGTGGCGTCGGCGCAGTCCAACCTCGAGGCGGCCCAGGCCAAGCTGGAGCAGCTCGAGGAGGGGCCGACGGACGCCGACGTGCAGACGGCCCAGGCCGCCGTAGAATCGGCCCGCGCCAGCCTGCAGAGCAGCAACGAGCGGCTGAGCGAGCTGATGAACGGCGGCGCGCTCACGGACCAGCAGGCGGCCGACGCGGCCATCCAGGCCGCTCAGGGCAACCTGAACCAGGCGATCGCGCGGCGCGACGCGCTGCGGAACCCCCCGGCCGACCAGGTGGCGCAAGCGCGCACGGGGGTCGAGACCGCGCAGTCCAACCTCGCGGCCTCCCAGGAGCGCCTGACCCAGCTTCAGCAAGGCGGCTCCATCGCCGACCAGGTGAGCGCGCAGAGCGCCGTGGACAGCGCGCGCTCGGCGCTCCAGGCCGCGCAAGACAACCTGGAGCAGCTGGTCAACGGCGGCACGCCCGCCGACCGGCAGGCGGCCCAGGCGGCCGTGGACACGGCGATGTCGGCGTGGCGGGCGGCGCGCGTGCGCTTCGATCTCCTGCGCAACACGCCGAACGCCAACGACATGGCCAACGCCAACCAGCAATTGGCGACGGCGCAGCAGAACCAGCAGAACGCCCAGATCGCGGTGAATGCTTGCGGCTCCAACACCGCCGGCTGCACCACCGCGCAGGCCGCGCTGACCGCCGCGAACAACGCGCTCGCCACCGCCCAGGCCAATTTCAGTCGCATTAGCCAGGGCGCCAGCCCGTCCGACCTGGCCGCGGCCCGCTCGTCGCTGGAGCAGGCCGACGCCAACCTGAAGGCCGCGCAGGCGCGTGTGGACCAGTTGAACAACCCGACGCCCGACCAGGTGCAGGCAGCGCACACGGCCGTCGACACCGCCCAGGCGAACCTCGACGCGGCCATCGCCCGGCAGCAGCTGCTGAACAACCCCGCGCCGGACACGCTCGCCTCCGCGCAGAGCGCCGTCGACACGGCGCAGTCCAACCTGCGGGCGGCACAGCAGAAGCTGGACCTGCTACTCAACGGCGGCGCTCCCGAGGACCAGCAGGCCGCCGACGCCGCGGTGCAGGCCGCGCAGGGCAACCTCGACCAGGCGATCGCGCGGCGTGAGGCGCTGCGGCACCCGTCGGCGGCCGACGTGGCGAACGCGCGCGCGGCTGTGGACACGGCGACCGCCAACCTCGCGGGCGCCCAGGCCCGCCTGGCCGACACGCTGGCGGGCGCGAAGGCGGCCGACATGCAGGCCGCCATCTCGGCCGTGGACCAGGCCCAGCAGACGCTCACCCTGCGGCGCTACCCGAATACGCCGCAGGAGATCCAGCAGCAGCAAGAGGCCGTGGCGCAGGCGCGCGCCAACCTGGCGCTGCGCGCCGAGCCAAACCGGCCCGAGGACATCCAGCAGGCGCAGGCCGCCGTCGAGCAGGCGCGGGGCGCCTACGACCTGGCGCGCGAGCAGGCCGCCGAAGCGGTTATCACGGCGCCGTTCGACGGCGTGGTCTCCGCGAAGCTGATGTCGGAGGGCGCGCTCGCCAGCCCGACGACCCCGGTCGTCACGCTCGTCACCGACGCCGTCGAGGTCGACGTGAACGTCGAGGAGGCGCGCGTCGGCCAGGTCCACCAGGGCAGCCCGGCGGTGCTGACCGTCTCGGCGTTCCCGGGCCAGGAGTTCCAGGCGGTGGTCGATTCGGTGTCCCCGACCGCCGATCAGAAGAGCCGCACCTTCCAGGCCCGCGTCGTGCCGACCAACTCCGAGGGGCAGCTACGGGACGGCATGTTCGCGCAGGTCCGCATCCGTGGCGACGAGCGGCCGAACGCGGTGCTCATCCCGAACGCGGCGATCGTCCAGCGCAGCGGCAAGAGCGTGGCGTTCGTCGACGTGGACGGCAAGGCGCAGCAGCGCGATCTCCAGCTGGGCATCACCGACGGCAAGAACACCGAGGTGATCTCCGGCATCGCCGCGGGGGACCAGGTGATCACCGCCGGCCAGGAGAGCCTGAACGACGGCGACGCCATCCGCGTGACGCCCAACCCGACCTCGTGACGGGTCGTCGGCAGGAGCGGCGGGGGCCGCTCCTGCCGACGGCTCAGCGCGGCGCGCCCGGCGCTGCGCCGTCGGCCGTATCGTCCAGACCGTAGCTCTCGAGGAAGGCGTCGACGAGGGCGACGGCCTCCTCGTAGCGGTAGTTGCGGTAAGCGTAGCCCTTCGCCACGTAGGGCGCGCCGGCGTAGAACATCTCGTACTGCTCGTGGCGCCCGGCGAACTCCGTCCCCACCATGTCCCAGGCCAGCTTGTAGAGTTTGATGCGCTCCTCGGCGGGCACGCCGGGCGAGCGCACGTAGCGCCGCACGTCCGGCGCCGTCTCGGGCGCGAGCAGCTCCTTGTACGATGACGGCACCTGGATCACGCCGCCGCCCGCCAGCTCGCGGAGGAGGTGCAGCGCCCGCGGGTACAGCTCGGCCTGCAGCCCCATCGCCCCATACAGGAACCGCGGATCGGGCCGTAGCACGCCGAACTTGTCGACGGTCGCGGCGGCCTCGGACGCCAGCGCCATCCCCTCGACCATCGCCGCCAGCGAGGCCAGCTCGCCGAGCCGCTCCTGCACGGCCGGAAAGGCGTCCACCCGCGTCGTGGCGGCGATCTTCCGCGACAACCCGGCGATGAACTGCAGCTTCACGGCGAGGCGAATCTGCGCCTGGTTGTTGCCCAGCACGTGCGAGGCCGTCTCGAAGTACTGCGCCCGCAGCAGCTCCAGGTTGCGGCAGACCAGCACGTTCTCCCACGGCACGAACACGTCGTCGAAGACGACCAGCGAGTCCGTCTCGTCGAAGCGCGTCGACAGCGGGTAGTCGAAAGTGCTCGGCCGGCCCACGGCATACGGCGGCCGTGCGTAGAACTTCAGCCCCGGCGCGTCGATGGGGACGAGGAAGGTGTTGGCGTAGTCCTCGTCGCCCGGCCGCAGCGGCACGATACAGCTCACGAACAGCCAGTTGCTGATGGGCGCGGCCGTGCCGAGCATCTGCGCGCCGCGCACGACGATGCCGCCGTCCTGCTCGCGCACCACGCCCACCTGCGTGAAGGCATCCTCCTGGCCGGCGGCGCTCTGCGTGCGATCGACCTGCGGCGGAATGATGACGTAGGTCACGTACAGGTCGTCTGCCACCAGCCGCTGGTAGAAGCGGGTGATGTTCTCCCCAAACTCCGGGCGCCCGCGCGCCAGCACCGACGGCGCGCTCGCAATGCCAGCGAGCACCGAGCCCAGGTGGTCAGGGCCGCGCCCCACCAGGCCGTTCGTGCGCCGCGCCCAGGCCGCGATCGCCTCGCGGCGCTGGCGCAGGTCGTCGGGACCGCGCGGGATCATGAACGTCTTGTTGCCGTCCGTGCCCACGTCGGGGTTGTGGTGGATCATCCCGTTGGCGGGGTCGGCGGCGAAGTCGTAGAGCCCCGCCACGGTGTCCACGATGCCGGCGAAGGCCGGGTGACTCGCCACGTCGGGGACGCGCTCGCCATAGACGTAGACGGTGCGCCCGTCGCGCAGCGATTCGCGGTACTGCTGGCCGGTGCGCATGCGAGCCTCCTGCGCGTCGTCGGCGGGTGTCTAGGGCTACGGGCGTGCGGCGGGCCGGGGCAGCGCCCCGCTCGGCGACGTCGCCGTGTCGTGGGCCGCCAGGTCGACGGCCGCGTACTGGGCGCGGCGGAACTCGTCGCGGCGCTGGACCGGTACGGTCGCGTCGATGCCGACCTTCGTGCGAATGCCGTGGTCGGAAACGAGAATGTACTCGTGGCCGCGCGCGCCGGGGAGCAGCAGGATGTCCTTGCTGGCCTCGACGCGGGTCGCCACGGCGTACTCGACGTCCGTGGGGTCGTGGATGTCGATGTCGTCGTCGACCACGATCACCTGATCGAGGTCTTTGAGCGCTGCGACGGCCGCGAAGATGGCGTTGCGCTGCAAGCCCTCGTCGCCCGGCTCCTGCTTGTGGACGCTGATCACCAGGTGAAAGCGGCACAGCCCGCCGCGCGTCAGCGCCACGTCGCGCACGATCGGCACGGCTTGCTTGAGCTGCGACAGGATGCCCGCCTCCAGGATGTACTTGCGCAGCATGTAGCTCTCGCAGCCGACGATTGCGTAGTAGATCGCGTCGTGGCGGTGCGTGAGCGCGCGTACTTCGACGAGCGGGCTCGGGCCGACTTCCGAGTAGAGCCCGAGGAACTCCACGAACGGCCCCTCCTCCACGAACTCATCCGTGCTGATGGCGCCCTCCAGCACGATCTCGGCGTCGGCCGGCGCGGCCAGGTCCACGGTGCGACAGGGCACTAGCTCCAGCGGCGCGCCGCGCAGGCCCGACGCGGCCTCCAGCTCGTCGCGGTCGAGCGGCAGCATGGCGCCCAGGCTGCACGCCGCGTAGGTGAGCGCCACGTCCCCGCCGACGACGACGGCGACCTCCAGCGACTCGCCCCGCGCCGCCGCCTTCTGCCACAGCGCGCGCAGGTGCCGGCCATGGTCCAGCCGGATGGCGAGCGATCGCGGGCCGCGCAGCTGCAGGCGGTGGAACGACGCGTTGTGGACGCCGGTTTCCGGGTCGCGGGCAATCACGCAGCCCGCCGTGACGTAGCGGCCGGCGTCGCGCGCCGTGTGACGTAGGATCGGTAGCTGTTCGCCCAGATCGACCTCGCCGCCGAGCCGGACGCGCTCCTGGACGGGCCCATCGGCGGCGGTGGCGCAGGGCAACGGAGCGCGGATGCCCCGCTCCATCACCGCGCGCACGCCGTCGGTGTCGAGGCCGAAGACCGTCGTGACGTTCGCGGGGCTGGCGAGGAAGTTGGCCGCCACCGGCATCGGGTGGCCCGCCACGTCGGCGAAGTAGAAGGCCAGGTCGCCGTCGCGCTGCTTCACCAGCCCCGCGACCTCTAGCTCGGGGTCCACGCGGCTGCGCACCTTCAGCAGCCGCTCCGCCGCGTCGAGGCGCTCCAGCGCGGTGCGGAAGCGAGTATCTAGCGCGCCCACGTGCGTCGCGACCATAGTCTGCCTGGCCCCCTCTCGGCTTTGCTCGGTTGGATGCGCCTAAGAATGCTCGCCGCCCCGCGCTCACGTCGGCGCGGCGGTGGGGAAGACGAGCGACTTGATGACGACGGGCACGGCGCCCGAGGTGGGGATCAGGTTGCCGATATCGATGTAGTCGAACTCGCGTAGCTCGATGCCGTCGATCGACACGACGGGCAGCGCCAGCCCCATGTCGTCGCGGCAGTGCAGGCCCAGCAGGCCGCCGATGTCGCCGTCGCACACCAGCACCAGCGGGTGCCCACGGCGCAGGCTCGCCTGCATGCCCGCCACCGCGCCCTCACAGAACGCGTGCAGCCGACGGTACGTGGCCGAGCCCTGCCAGGGGAACGCGAGCGCGACCGGCGAGTCGGCGTCGGCGAGGTCGAAGCGGCGCAGCGCCGCCTCGATCGCCGCCTGCACGGCCTCGGCCGCGAACTCCGTCTGGTCGAGCGGCAGCGCCGGCGCGATGACCGGCACGTTGCGGAGCGGCAGCAGGTCCAGTGGCGACACGAAGATCGTGCTGCCGCTCACCTGGATCGTGTACTGCGACGCGCCGATCACGGTAGCGCGGATGCCGGCGGCCGGCTCCAGCAGGGGGATGCCCGAGGCCTCGAGGCGCTCGCGCAGCGCCGCCGCCAGCAGGTGACCCAGGTCGCCGAAGCCGCTGCCCTGGCGGCCGTACACGAACTCCGACACGCCGCCCGAGACGGTGATGCCGTCGAGCGCGCCGCGGTAGCGGAGCGCTGGCGTGCGCAGCAAGCTCGCGGGCGGCCCGGCGCGACCGTCGCCGGGGATCGCCTGCAGCACGGCGTCGGCCATGTACGCCGCCATCGCCCGCAGCCCCTCGGGCGCGGCGCGGCCGCCCAGCCGCAGGTCCAGCCCGACCGCGCGGCCGATCTCGCGCCCCGCCGGCTCCAGGCGGGTGATCGTGCCGCTCTCGTCCACCACGACGAGCCGCGCGCCCACGTCGATGGCTGCCAGCTCGTCCACGCGGCCCGCCTGGCAGACCGCTAGCTTCGTCGTACCGCCGCCCACGTCCACGTTCAGGATCGTCTGGTCGCCCGGGGCCGAGCGCTCGGCCGCGCCCGAGCCGTGCGCCGCCATCGTCGCTTCCAGGTTGTCGCCCGCCGAGACGGCCACGAACTTGCCCGCTTCCTCCGCGAATAGGTCGGCGATGGCGCGGGCGTTCTCGCGCAGCAGCGCCACGCCCGTCAGGATCAGCGCCCCGGTGTCCACGTCCTCGCGGCGCAGCCCGGCCGCCTCGTACTGAGCGTGGATAAACTGCCCGAGTGCGGCGCCGTCGATCGTCGTCTCGTCCACGTAGGGGGTGAACAGGATGTCCGACTCGTGCAGCACCGTACGGCTCACGGTCACGTAGCGGTTGTCCTGGCGCTCCAGCTCGAGCCGCGAGAAGAGGAGGTGCGAGGTCGAGGAGCCGATGTCCACCCCGACGCTGGTCAGGCGGATGCGGTCCTCCTCGCCCATCTGGCGGTCGGGAGCAGTGAAGTAGGCTTCGCTCACCGTTTCGGCAGCCTCGACTTTCCGAGCGGCCCGCGGCCGTCCTCGCTGTGACAAGGATGGGCGCTGGGGTTTGACGCAGTCAAACCCCAGCGCCCATCGCTCCACCTGACCTAGTGATGGTGCGGCACCGCCATCTCCGCGGGCGCGGTGCCCTTGGCAGGCGGCTGGAACGTCGACTCGGGCATCGTGAACTCGACGCCCACCTCCTTCAGCCGCTGCTGGTAGTACTCGCGAATGTACGGGTCTTCCTCCCAGTACATGATCGTGCGGCCGCCCTCGTGGATGCCAAACAGGTTGCCGGCCTTCACCTCGCCCGCGCCGGGCTCGTCGAAGATGCCGCCCCAGTGCGCCACCGGGCCGCCCCAATAGTTGATCACGCGGAACGGCTCCTTGCTCACCGCGAAGTGCTGGTGGAACCAGCTGCCGCCGCCGGGCGCGGCCGCCACCAGGCCGCCGTCCTTGTACTCCTGGATCTTCACCTGGTCGCCCTTGCCCGCCTGCCAGGGCTGCGGGCCTAGCTCCACCGGCCAGTTGAACGTGTAGCCCGCCCCCTTCAGGCACACCAGCACGGCGCCCGACAGGTGGTAGTGAGCCTTCGAGTAGCGGCCGCTCGGGTACTCGGCGATGAAGCCGCCGGTGGCCGCGTCCCGCAGGAAGCCGCTGAAGTAGGGCTGAATGCGGCGGTAGCCGGGCGCGCGCTGGTTGTCGAGCGGCAGGGCGCAGTTCTTGATGTCGGGGAACACGTTGCTGCGCATCGCCGCGCGGCCGCGCACCTCGTCGGCTTCCAGGTCGGTCTTGGGCTTGAAGAAGTCCTCGCCCATGTCGTAGCGGTCGCGGAAGTCGTAGGGGTTGTCGAAGATGAAGCTCCGGCTCTGGTAGATGTTCATGATCGGCGGCGCGTTGTTCGAGGCGATCAGCAGCGCCGGGCTGTTCGTCGCGTTCACGAGCTGGTGCCAGGCGTTGATCGGCGCCATGAACAGCGTGCCCGGCTGCCACTCGAACACCTGGCGCTTCTTGTCGCCCTCGCGCCAGACCTCGGTGCTGCCGCGCCCCTCCACGACCAGGAAGAACTCGTCGTACATGTGGCGCTCGGGGTTCAGCGCCCCGCCCGGCGGCACCTCGACGACGAACATGCCCTTCACGCCTTCAAGCCCGTCGAGGTTCAGGAACGCGCCCTTGCCGCCGAGCCGCTTCCACGGCCCGAGGTTCAGCTCGCGCGTGTCGTAGACGCCGATCCCCGTGACGATCGGGATGCCCTCTTCCTCCATGAAGCGCTCGTAAGGGCTCTTCGGCGGGCGATAGGTCAGCAGCCCGGCCGGCTGCTCCCCGGTAGGCTCGTGCCACTGCGTGCCGTTAGCCATACGACTCCCTTCCCTTCTCGTCACGTTGGAGCGTCGCGCGTGGCGGCTCCTCGTTACCCTGGTAATACGCCTTTTTGGGCCGCGCGTTCCACCCGGCCCGTCGAGTCCCGCGCGGTCCCGTGGCCCGCGAGGACGACGGGGCGCGCGGGAGAACGCGCGTTTGCCGTCCCTCAGGCACCCAGGGTCGCCGACCGCTACCGGCTCGCTGCTGGCGCGGCCCCGCATCCCGTCGAGCAGGCCGTGAGGCGAGCGCTTGACGGTCGACGGATCACTAGCGCCGGTAGGGGCCGAGCTGCCCGACCGCGTACGCCGAAAAGCGGTCGTCGATCACGCTCGCCAGATCGATCGGGTGGGCCACATAGCCGTGACCCGCGAACCAGTCCTGAGCCGCGGCGATGGCCTCGACGTTTATGCGGCCGTCAGGATCGTAGGCGCCCCACGGCATGATGTCGTAAAGATCGCGATCCTTCAGCGCAGTATCTTTCTGGAGGATCGCGATCATGTCGTCGCGGTTGGCGCCCTTGTCACGCGCATCCAGGTAGTCACGAATCCCCCGGACGTAGGCTTTGGCGAACCGCTGAGCCACGTCGGTGCGGTCGTCCGCGAAAACTGGCGCGAAGTAGAGCACGGATATCTCGTCGTTCGGGATGACGTCGGCCCAGCTTCTCAGCCGCACAGCCGAGCCATTCTGGACCGCCAAGGCCGCATACGGCTCGATAATCACCGCCACGTCGAGGTTGTTGTTGCCCAGGGCGATCGCCATGTCCTGGTAAGCAAGCGGCGTCGTTTGCACGTCGTCCAGGGTGAGGCCGCCCTGGCTGAGCGCTTTGTCCAGGAACATCTCGGTGCTGTGGCCCTTGCTCGTGAACGCGGCCCGCAACCCGCGCAGATCGCCCAGGTCGCGCACGCGACCGCTCTCGATCAGCTCCTTGCGGACGAGCAGGCCGCTCGACTTGTCGCCGGGCGGCGCCGTGGTCATGCCCAGGGCGACACGCACGATGACTCCCTGGTTGATGGCGTTGAACAACGCCGACGTGATCCCGCCGCCGGCCACGTCGAGCTGGTTGGTGGCGAGCGCGGGAAAGAAGTTGGCCGAGCTAGCGGTATCGAGCCCGGGATCGTCGAACGTGATGCCCTCTTCGGCGAAGTAGCCGCGCTCCATGGCGACGAAGATGGGGGCCTGCCCCATAGACGGCGGGAATGTCGCCTTCACGGTTTCGGCACGCGGCGCGGCCGTCGCGGCGGTCGGCGCGACGGTGAGGACAACGGCGGGGGCGCTCGGAGCGGCCGCCGCGGCCGGCGCTCGCGGCGCTGGCGCGGCCGCGTTGCCTGCGCAGCCGACGAGCGTTACAACGGAGGCAAGCATCACGGCCCGCGGGAGCAAGTGCGCGCTCATCCCGTCCCTCCAGAAGTCGTCCTCGGCACTCCACCAACCGCCAGATGGATGCTAACCGAGGCCGCCGCTAGGTGTCGACTGGCGGCGATCGCGAGGCGCGTGCGGTGCGATGCGCCTTTTCGGGGACGTTGCTGGGCCTACGTCGCGCACCGGCCAGGGTGTCAGCGCACACGCGCGCGGGCGGCGCCGGTCAGTCCCAGCCGCTTGCCCAGCACCTCGCCGTAGCCGATGGCGCCCATGCCGAGCAGGATGTGCAGCACCTGCACGAGCCAGTGATTCGGGCCGGGCAGCATCTGCTGCTGTCCCATCCCGACCACCAAGAGCAGCACTGCCACCACGATGCCGCCAACGCCCAGCCCCGCGCGCCCCGCCATGATCCCCGCCACGGCGAGGACGACCAGCGCGATGACGACGATCAGCCCGAGCAGCATGTGGACGGGGATCAGCTGCCGGGCGTCGCCGCCCCAGAACAGCAGCCCCAGGATCAAGGCGAGCAGCCCAACCACCCGCACCGTCAGTTGCGCCACCCGCGCGGCAGTATTCATGCGGCAGCACTCCTTCTCGCACCAACAGCATCCCTCCCATTGTATGGTGTGTCCGGCCCGGCCGGTTGACAGGCCCGCGTGGCGCCCGGTAGCATGACGCCACCGCCGACGGCGCGGACGACGTGCGCCCGGTACGGCCGGCGGGGAGGCGGCATGGTGGCCCAGGTGGGATCGGCGCTCTCCCAGCCCGCGCCCGACGGCGCGCGCCCGGCGGCCGTGCGCATCGACAACGTGAGCCACGAGTTCCCCGGCTCGCGCCAGCGTAATGCCCTGCCCATCCGCGCCCTGGCTGACGTCTCCGTCGACGTGCCGCCCCAGACGTTCGTCTCCATCGTCGGCCCAAGCGGCTGCGGCAAGACGACGCTGCTGCGCATCGTGGACGGCCTCGTGATCCCGACCGCCGGCACCGTCTGGATCGACGGCGCGCCCGTGACCGGGCCGGCCCGCGACCGCGCAATGGTCTTTCAGGACGCCGACCTGCTGCCCTGGCGCACCACGCTGGCGAACGTCATGTTCGGCTTGGAGGTCCACGGCGCCCCCCGCGCGCGCTGCGAGGCCAAGGCGCGCGAAGCCATCGCCCGCGTCGGCCTGGAGGGCTTCGAGCAGCACTACCCCGGCCAGCTCTCCGGCGGCATGCGCCAGCGCGTCGGCCTCGCCCGCGCGCTCAGCACCGACCCGCGGCTCCTGCTCATGGACGAGCCGTTCGGTGCGCTCGACGCCCAGACGCGTGAGGCGATGCAGGAAGAGCTGCTGCGCCTGTGGGAGCAGGACCAGAAGACGGTGGTGTTCATCACCCACAGCATCGACGAGGCCGTGCTGCTGTCGGACGTCGTGGTGGTCATGACGGCGCGTCCGGGCACGATCCGCGAGGTGATCCCGATCGAGCTGCCGCGGCCGCGCTGGCGTGAGGAGGATCTGCGCGGCGACCCGCGCTTTGCCGAGTACCGGCGGCGCATCAACGCGCTGCTGCACGAGTCCCGCCAGCCGACAGAGTAAGGGGCTGCAAGAGTCAATTGCTAGCTGTTGGGATTGCCCAACAGCTAGCAATTGACTCTTGACGAGGCACTAGCCTACGGGGGGGAGGGCCTGGCGCGATGGCGCAATCCGTATCGCTGGAGCTACGACGCACCAAGGCGGCGCCGCGGCTGCGCGGCCTTGCCGACAATTACCGCCTGCTGGGCGCCGCCCTGCTGGTGCTCATCCTCGCCGTCTGGGAGACGGTCACGCGGCTCGGGTTGATCGACCCGCTGATCCTGCCGGCGCCGACCGCCATCGCGGCCGCTGCCCTGAAGGTGTTCGTGCAGACGCGGGAGATCTACCCCCACCTTTGGGTGAGCTTTCAAGAAGGGCTGCTCGGCTTCGGCCTGGCGGTCGTGGTCGGGGTGCCGCTCGGGCTGGTGCTCGGCCGCAGCCGCCTGTTCCGCGCGCTTTTCGAGCCCTACGTGATGGCGCTGTACTCGACGCCGCAGGTCGCCTTCTTCCCGCTGCTGATCATCGCGCTGGGCATCGGCCTCTGGTCGAAGGTGGCGCTGGTGTTCTTCGGCGCCGTCTTCTCGATCCTGATCAACACGCAGGCCGGCGTCATCAACACCGACCGCCGCATGATCGAGATGGCCCGCTCGTTCACCGCCTCCGAGCTGACGATCTTCCGCAAGGTGATCCTCCCCGCGTCGGTGCCGTTCATCATCGCCGGCATGCGGCTGGGCCTCGGGCGCGCGCTCATCATGGTGTTCGTGGCCGAGCTGTTCTCGGCCACCGAGGGCATCGGCTACATGATCGTGCGGGCCGGCGCGCTGTTCGACACGCCGAAGCTGTTCGTCGGCGTGCTGGTGATGACGCTCGCCGGCGTGCTCATCTCCGAGGGCATGAAGCGCCTGGAGCATCGCCTGGTGCCCTGGCTGTCCATCCGCGAGGAGGAGACGCGCTAGCGCCCGGCGCCCCGGCGCACGACGAGCAAACACACGGCGGCTGGAAGCCGCAGGAGCACGCCCATGCTGACCGCAGAGCAGAACGCGCTCATCACGCGCACCGGGCCCGGCACGCCGGGCGGCGACCTGCTGCGCCGCTACTGGCAGCCGGTCGCCCTCCGCGCGGAGCTGCCGCCGGGCGGGGCGCCAATCCCGGTGCGTATCCTGGGCGAAGACCTGGTGCTGTTCCGCGACGAGGCCGGCCGCCCGGGCCTCCTGGGCCTGCACTGCCCGCACCGCGGGGCGGACCTCAGCTACGGCCGCCTGGAGGACGGCGGGCTGCGCTGCCTGTACCACGGCTGGCTGTTCGACCGCACCGGCCAGTGCCGGGAGCAGCCGGGCGAGCCGGCGGGCAGCACCTTCTACCAGCGCGTGCGCCACACCGCCTACCCCTGTATGGAGATCAACGACCTCATCCTGACCTACATGGGCCCCGGCGCGCCGCCGCTCGTGCCGGCCTATGAGTTCTTGCAGGCGCCCGCCGATCACGTCTGGGCGACGAAGATCCTGAACGAGTGCAACTACCTGCAGGGTAACGAGGGCAACATCGACCCGCAGCACCTCTCGTTCCTGCACCGCCAGCTTGCCGAAACCGACGGCTCCTCCGAGCGGGTACCGGGCGCCGCGGTGACCTCGAACACTGCCCAGAGCCGCGACGTGGCGCCGACCATCGAGGTGGAGGAGACCGACTTCGGCGTGCGCATCTACTCCGTCCGCAAGATGGACGCGGACCACAACTACGTCCGGATCTCCAACTTCGTCATGCCGAACATCAGCACCTTCCCCGGCATCACGGGCGGCGACGGCTTCCAGGCCCACTGGCACGTCCCGATCGACGACACGCGCCACTGGAAGTACCTCATCAATCTCCAGCGCTCGCGGCCGCTGGACAAGGAGTGGGTGCGCCGCATGACGACCATGAGCCTCGGCCCGGACTACCGGCTGCGCCGCCACCTGAGCAACCGCTACGGGCAGGACCGCGAGGAGCAGCGCACGCGGAGCTTCTCGGGCATCGGCTACAACGACTTCCAGGCTCAGGACGCCTTCGCCACGGAGACCCAGGGCCCCATCCAGGACCGCACCGTCGAGCACCTGGGCACGACGGACCGCGCGATCATTCTGGCCCGCCAGATGCTGCTGCGCGGCGTGCAGGACGTGCAGCAGGGCCGCGAGCCGCCGCACGTCAGCCGCGACCCCGCCGCCAGCGACCTCAGCCACCTCGTCGTGAAGGCGGAAGCGCTGGCGCGGGGCATCGACTGGCGCACCTACTGGCAAAGGCCCGCCGCGCCTGAGGCCGCCGTCGGCGCGGCGCCGTAGCGGAAGGGGAACACCCACGAGCCTGCTACTTGCGATACGCCACAATGCGCCAGCCGACGATCTGTCCCACCTCCCCCTCGAAGAGCGTTAGGGTGAGGGCGTTCCCCTCGTCCCTCCCCCTCGCCCCCTGGGAGAGGGCTGGGGTGAGGGCGCGGCTTCCCAATGCGCGCGCGATCGGTAGACCGGAGAGGCGAGACGCGATGAGCAACCAGAGTGAGCATCGGCGCCGAGATCTTGGCGTGCGGGCCGGAGGCGCGCTCCTGGCCGCCGCGCTGGCGCTGCTGGGCGCCTGCGCGCCCGCCAGTCCGGCGAGCGCGCCCACCGGCGCGGCGCCCGGCCAGGCTGCGCCGGCCGCCAGGGGCACGCTGCGCCTGGCAGTCGCGGGCATGGACACCAACACCTACTCGGTGATCTACATCGCCGACAAAGAGGGCTACTTCCAGGAGCAGGGGCTGACCCTCGACGTGAAGGAGGCGAACCCGCCGGTGGCGACGCAGGCACTCATCGCCGGCCAGTTCGATCTCGCCCACGCGGCCAGTCCGGGCATCGCGGCCGCGCTCAAGGGGGCGCCGCTGAAGATGATCTTCGTGATCGCCGAGCCCTCGCCGTACTGGATCATCGGCAAGAAGGACCTGAAAACCTGGACCGACCTGAAGGGCAAGACGATCGGCGTGTCCTCGACCACCGGCACGCAGGTGCTCGACACGAGCCGCGTGTTGGCCTTGCACGGCGTGAATGCCCAGGCCGACGGCGTGAACTACGTCGTGCCGGGCGGGCCGGGCGACGAGCAGAAGGTGGCGGCGCTGCGGGCCGGGTCGATCGACGCCGGGGTGTTCGCCAGCACGGGCGCCGTCGTGGCGACCGACGACGGCTTCAGCCTGCTGGGCGACATGCACGCGATCAACACCTACGACTACACGCTCTGGGCGAACAACCCGACGATGACGAACAAGGCCGATCTCGTCCGCGCGTTCGTCACGGGCACGCTCAAGGGATTGAAGATCTTCAAGCATGACAACGCGAAGGCCGTCGAGTACGTCACCCAGCAGCTCGACGGCAACCGCCACTGGGGCGAGAAGGTGGTCGAGCTGAGCGCGCCGTGGTTCACCGAGGACGGCCTGCCGACGGACGCCGGTCTGCGTGAGGCCATCCGCTACAAGGAGGAGGCCTCCGGCGAGCCGAGCACCGCCGGGCCGGACCAGTGGTCCGCCTTGGACTTCGTCCGCCAGGCGAACGACGAGCTAACCCGCACGGGCTGGAAGCCGTAGCCCTCGCGGACTTCGGGGATGTGGAGCCGCCGTGAACGCGCGGGAGGAGACGACGATGCCGCGAGGCTTGCCGCGACTTTGCCTGTGGGTGCTCGTCTGTGGGCTGCTGCTCAGTCTCGCGCCCGCGCCGTCAGGGGCGGCCCCTGCCCTGCCGCCAGCCGCCGTCGCCCAGGCGCCCGGCGCCCAGGCCGGCACGCTGCCGGTCCGCGTCGGCACGCTGGGCATCGTCGCCGACGCCCCGGTCTACCTGGCGGCCGATCAGGGCTACTTTGCCGAACAGGGCCTCGCCGCCACCTTGGAGCGGTTCGACACGGGCGCCCAGATGGTGGCGCCGCTCGCCGCGGGTCAGCTGGACGCGGGCGCCGGCACGCCGGCGGCCAGCCTGTTCAACGCGATCGGGCGCGATCTGCCGCTCCGTATCGTCGCCGACAACGCCCGCGTCGCCCCCGGCAACAGCCACATCGTCCTCGTCGCCCGTCCCGATCTCCTGTCCAGCGGCGCCCTGCGCGACTACGCCGACCTGCGCGGGCTGCGCATCGCCGTGAACGCGCGGGGCACGGGCACCGAGATCCAGCTCGACCGGGCGCTTGCCCGCGGGGGGCTGACCCTGGCCGATGTCGACCTGCAAGAGGTGCCGTTCCCCGACATGCTCGCGGCGCTGAGCAATCGCTCGCTCGACGCCGGCATCACGCTCGAGCCGTTCCGTGCCCTCGGCCTCGCCCGTGGCGTCTTCGAGGTCTTCCATCCCGTCGGCGACTTCTATCCCGACCAGCAGATCGCCGTGCTGCTCTACTCGCCGCAGTTCGCCGCGCAGACGGACGTGGCCAACCGCTTCATGGTGGCCTACCTGCGCGGCCTGCGGGACTTCGCCGATGCGTTCTACCGCGACGTGAACCGCAACCAGGTAGTAGACGTGCTCGCGCGCAACACCGTGGTGCAGGACCGTGCGCTCTACGCCGCGATGGTGCCGCACCAAGTGGACCGCAACGGGCAGGTGAACCGCGAGAGCCTGGCCGCCGACCTCGACTGGTACGCCGCGCACGGCTACCTGACCGGCGACAAGCCCGACCTGAATACGGTCATCGACATGCGGTTCGTGGACTACGCGCTGGAGCAGCTTGGGCGGCAGTAACCCCGCGGCGGTACGCGGCCGCGAGATCGGTTGGCAGGGCGGGCGGCTGGGCGCGAGTGCGCGCCCTGGCCCTAGGGGTTCGGCGCCTCCGGCCGCGGGTAGCCGGCCAGCAGCGTGTACAGCATGCCCGCTGGCAGGATAATCAACCCCAGCAGCGTGAGCACGTGGGCGCCGGACAGAATGCCGACCCCGAAGCACGCTCCCCCGATGATGATCCACAGCATGCTCAACCACAGGGTGCCGTGTCTGATCCTCATCTTCACTCCGTGCTCATCAGACTGTGTCCCAGGATACCACGCCCGCCCAACGGACGCGCCGTGGGCCAGGGCCAACGGGAGACTGAAGGCCGCGCCGGCCACACGGCCGCCCGCCCCTCAATCGCTGAATGCGGCGGTGCGGTCCCTATACTCCCTCTCCCCCTGGGAGAGGGTCGGGGTGAGGGCGCGCCCCGATAACCCAACCGTCGGCCCGGATCGGGTATGACGGGTCCGCCAACGCGGCGAACGGGAGCAATTCAGAGCTAGAGCGGGGAGCTACGGCAGGCTGCGAATCCAGGCGAGCGCCTGGTCGTGCTCGGCGGCGCTGATGTCGTGGCCCAGGCCGGGGAACTCGGTTTCCTGCACCGAGACGTTTAGGCTCTGGAGAGCCGCGGCGAAACGACGCGCGCGTTCGACTCGCGTGTTCCCGAGGTAAGGGCTCCACTGAGCCGGCACGGCCGATGGGTCATTGTCCTCCGCCCCCACGCCAATCCAGAACGGAATGCCGGGGAGCGCGTCAAGGTTCGCATCGCGGCCAAACCGCTGCTTCACGTCGGCAACGCCGAACGGGTACGCCAGCGGCTGCACGCTGCCCGACACGGTGGTGGTCCGGAACGGTAGCGTGTACGTGCCGGCGGACATCAGCACGACGCCGCGGACGCGGTCGGGGTACAGCAGCGCGAAGCGGTCGGCAAGCTGCGCGCCGCGCGAGAAGCCGTAGAGAGCGACGCGCGGCTGCAGCAAGTGGCCCGTCTTCGCCGGCAGCTCGTCGAGAATCTGCGCCAGCCGCGGCAGGAAGCGCGGCCCTTCGCTCGCCACGGTAGCCGGGTTGGTCCAGTCGCCGTAATCGAACGTCGGTCCGACCAGCACCCAGCCCTCGCGGTCGCTCCACGCCCGCACGCTGTCACACATGCCCCGCCCGTCGCCACCCATGCCGTGAAGGGCGACAAGCACCGGCGCGGGGTCCTTCACCCCGGGCGGAACGTGAACGTAGTAGTCGTCGAACACCAGGTCCTGCGCGGGCGAGGGCGCCGGGGCCGGCGGTGCGGCCGGGCTCGCGGCGTCGGGCGCGGGCACGACGATGGCGACCGGCGGGGTGTCCGCCGGGGGGTCGAGGTTGGGCCGCGAGATGACAGCGGCCGAGGCGCCGTCGTGCGACACGGGCGCGGCGGCGGCGCGGGACGCCGCGCTGCCCGAGAGCCCGAGGTATAGCGCGACCAGCACCAAGAGGGCGCTCAGCGCAACGATAATCCCCAGGATAGTGGCTCCCCGCGTCCGCTGGCGCATCCGTGCCCCCGGCTCCCTATACCATCGCGGCGCTGCCGCCCACCATCTCCATTATATAAGCTGTTTCTTAACCCATGCCATTATAACCGGCCGGCACCCACCCACGACTGCGGCAGGCACGGTCGGGAACGACCAGGCAACGGTCGGAAACGGCAAAGGAGCGGTCGGCCCGGGATCTGTGAGGGTTCTGCGGCCATCGCGCCCGGCGCGACGGGGCGGAGTGCGCCCCCCCGGGGGAGTCAGCTCGCGCGGCGGGGAGTGGAGCCGGCGCCGCGCTCAGGGCGCGTTGAGCGCCGCGCCATAGTAGCGGATGTAGTCCTCGACGTAGTAGTCCCACCAGCCGTGGCCGCGGCCGGTCTGGACGTGCCACGCCGGCTCGATGCCGCGCGCTTCGAGAGCGTCCTTGAGCTGCTCGGCTCGGTCGTAGTAGACGTCTTCGTCGCCGAGGTCGATCCAGATCTTCAGGCCCTCGATGTCCGGTGCGGTGGCCGCGAGGCTCACAGGGTCGCGCATCTCCCATTCCTCGCCGGTGCCCAGGAATGGGATCTCGCCGTCGTCCTCGCGCAGCGACGGGCTGTGCGCGCCGATCACGCCGAAGACTGAGGGGTGGTTGAAGCCTAGCTGGAGCGCGCCGTGGGCGCCCATCGAGACGCCGCCGATCCCGCGCCGCGCGCTTTCGGGTAGCGTCCGGTAGGTGGCGTCCACGTGGCGCACGAGGTCCTCCGCGACGTAATCGCCCCAGCGCGGCCCGTCGTCCACGTGGTTCACCCAGTACGCGTAGTCGCCCTGCGGGAACACCACGATCATCGGCTCCACTTCAGAGGAGGTGATGAGCCGGTCCACTGCGTCCACGAACCCGTAGGCCAGCCACTCTTCGTAGGACGCGGCGATGCCGTGCAGCATGAATAGCACCGGGTAGCGCCGACCCGCGGTGTCGTAGTCGGGCGGCAGATAGACGAAGTACGGCATCTCGGCGTCAAGCGCCGGGCTGTAGAAGAACTGCTGACGGAGCGTCCCCTGGACCGGGCCAACGTAAGGACTAACGCTGGCCGCGGTGCCGGTCGGCCCCGCGGCGCTGCCGGGGCGCCGCACAATCGGCTCGCGCGCCGGAAAGTCGGGAATCTTGCCGCCGCGCGGCACCGGTGTGCCGAAGGCGCGCGCCATCCGCGGATCGGCGGCCGGCGGCGCGGGGCTCCGCGCCGCGCCCGGCAGGCTCGGCAACGGTTCGAGCGGTAGGACGAGCAAGCAGGCGATCGCCGCCGCGGTGGGCATCGCGATCCACGCACGCCAGTGCCGAGCGCGCGGCAAGAACAGCCGCCAGCGGATCATCAGCCAGGTGAGGCCGACGAGCGCCAACTGGAGGGCGGTGTAGGCCGTCTGCAGCCGGCGCGCGCTGAGGGGCAGCGGTGGCAGGAGCACGCCGACCAGCAAGACGAAAACGACGTGCACCGCGTAGGCATACAGGGCATTCTGGCCCAGCGGCAAGAGCAGCCAGCCAAGCAGCCGATTCCACGGCCGCCATAGACGATCCACGAGGAGGTAGGCGAACACGAACACGAGCGCGAACGCCAGCAGGCGGCCCGGCCGCAGGTCGCCCTTCCCGAACAGGGCGACGACGAGATCGGTCACGTCGAGGCTCGCCGGGTCGTCCACCGGCAGCATCCGCCAGAACGCGTCGCCGGCGCGGTAGATGGCGATGAGGCCCGCCACCCCCAGCCCCGAGACGATCAGCGCCGGCCAGCGGGGCACCCAGCGGAGCGCCGCCGCGAGGCGCTCGCGGTGGTAGCCCATCACGATGGCCGTCACGAACAGCGCCTGCCAGGCCGAGAAGTGGAACGCGTAGTTCCCGGCGATCTGCCAGGGCACGTCCGCCTGCTCGGGGAAGAACTGGTACGCGGCCCACAGCGCCCAGGAGAGCGCGAGCACGACGGGGGTATAGCCCTGCGACAGGAGAATCAGCACCAGCGGCGTGACCGCCAGCAGCAGCGCGTAGAGCAACGGAATGTCGACCACGTAGTAGGTGCGGTGGAGGGTAAGCACGCTGACGACGAACGCCGCCGGGTCGCCGAGGTCGACGCTCTGGGCCCAGCGAAGACCCAGCGCCTCGGACACGGGCAGGAAGACGAGCGTCAGCCCCACCGCCAGCAGGTAGAGCTGCGCGGCGCGCTCCAGCACCCGGCGCAGCGCCGCGCCGAGACCATCGCGCGCGATGAGCCCCCGGTATGCGATGCCGACGACCAGGCCGGAGATGAAGATGAAGCCTTCCGCCGCCGAGGTGAAGAAGCGGTTGCCGCCCGTCACCGCATACAGCCACGAGGGGCCGCCGATGTGGTCGACGATCATCGCCACCGCGCAGAAGCCGCGCAGGAAGTCCAGCCGGAGATCCCGCCGCCCGCTCGCCCCGTACGCTAGGCGCGGCCATTTGAGGACGAAGGGCCAGCGCCGCTGCGGTCCATCGGCGCTGGGTGCCGGCGCGCTGCTCGGCGCGGCGGCGGCGGGCCTTTCCGGCGCGTCGCCGAGCGTCTCGACTGGCGCGGGCGGGTCGCGGTCCACGGAGCCTCTCCCTGCACGTGCGCTGGACCCGGAGAGTCTAGCACGCGCACATAAGACGCCGATAAGACCGCCCGCTGCCTGTCAGGGTGGCGTGGGGAGGGGCGCCGACTCGCTGGCCTCGCTGCCGCTGCTGCCGTGGACGATCAGCTCGACGGTGGGGGGCACGCCGGGCGGCGGGCTAGCGGTCGTCGTCCAGGTCCAGGAGGCGAAGCCCGAGGCATCAGTCCGCTCGGGCTCCGGCCGGGCGCCCTCGGCGGCACGGCCCGCGGCTTCCGCGCCGTTGGCGTAGTGGTACTCCTTCGCCAGCCACTCACGTGGCCGGAAGCCGACCACGGCGACGTTGAGCACGTCGGACGGCGCCTGGTCGCCGCGGAACACCGTCAGGCCCGCCGGGTAGCGAGGCAGCAAGTCGGCCGCCAGCGCGCTCCGCGCATCGCGCTCGGCGTCGACCGTCGTCGTGCCCAGCGCCTGCTCGAAGGCCGCCTCGAAGGAGTAGGGCGCGCCCGTCTGGCGCACGACGTCGATGACCGCCGGTAGGCCGTAGCTGTTGGCCAGCCAGTCGATGACCAGCGAGCTGTGGGAGTAGATCTGCCCCGCCCACCCCGACCCCGCCGCCTGCTGCCAGCGCTGGTTGGTGTTCAGGTCGTGCAGCGGCACCAGCCGGTCGGTGTGCAGCGCGCTCGCCACGCGCGCCTCGCGCAGCCAGCGGTCGCGCGCGGCGTAGCTGGGGCTGTGCTCGGCCAGCACGCGGCCCTGGATGTACTCGGCCAGGCCCTCGTTAAACCACTGGGCAATGCCGCGGCGCTGCGTCGTGTCGCCCTGCTCGACCTGATGGGTCAGCTCGTGGGAGACGTAGTCCAGCGCCTCGTCCGCCGAGCCCCAGCCGTCCGCCTGGCAGTAGATGCCGCGCCGCGGCGTGGCGTTCTGGGCCACCGCGAAGCACTCCGGCGAGACGTCAGGCCCCGGCGTGCGCAAGAGCTGGCCGCTCAACGACGACAGCTCGCGCGGATCGTTGAACAGATAGAACTCGAGCCGCGCCTGCGGCAGCGGCAGGCCGGTGATGCGCGGCACCGCCTCCAGGGCGATTGCCACGGCATCGCGCATCCAGCGCAGCTTCGCGTCGGATACGCTGGGGGCAACGTAGAGCGGCACGTCGGAGTCCAGCACCTGGCGGAGCGTCACGCCCTCGATGGTGATCGGGCCCGTGGCGACCGGCTCCTGTGCCCACGCGCGCCGCGCCGTAACGCTCATACCGAGCAGGCATACGGCCAGCAGCGCCAGCCGCGCTCCCGGCCCCGGCACCCGGCATCTCGCGCTTCGGCCGTTCATCGCTCGCTCTCTCCTCGTGGCGCAGCGCCCGTCGCGCGCCCGTCCTAGCCCGACGCCGATCACCAGCAGCCGCCTTGATTGCCCCCAGCATAGCGGGTGGCCCGGCCGCGGAGCAATGGCCTGCCGCCGCGCCCCGGCCGGGCACCCGACGATTGACGCCTCGCGCGCCCTGGGCTACAGTTTCTCACGCCCGACGCCGCCAGCGTCGGGCCACCGCCAAAGGAGGCCGCATGTTTGGCTCGCGTCGGCTGGGCCCGGAGACGATGCCCCTCGACCAGAACATCGCGCTGTTGTTCTTCGAGTACCTGATCGGGTCCCCCGACGAGCGCGGCAAGTGGTCCGTCCTGGGCAAGGAGGCCGAGCCGCTGGAAGCGTGGCTGCGCGCCGGCTGGCGGGTGATCGGCCAATCGCAGTCGTCGGTCACCAACCTCGGCGGCATGCAGGCCGTTATGCTGACCTATACCTTGAGCCGGATGGCCGACTGAGAGACCGAACCCGCCAGGTCACTTCGCGCGCAGTGCCCGCAGGACCTTCTCGGCGGTGATCGGCAGGTCGGTGATCCGCACGCCCACCGCGTCGTAGACGGCGTTGGCGATGGCGCCGGCCGTGGGCACGTTGCCGCTCTCGCCGATCGCCTTGCCGCGGTACGGCGCCGGGCCCTCGTCGGACTCCACCAGCACCGTCGTCAGCTCCGGGATGTCCTTGACCGTGGGGATCTTGAACTCCCCGAGGTTTGCCGTAACGACGCGGCCCTCGTCGATGCTCAGCTCCTCCATCGTGGCGAAGCCGAACCCCATGATGGTCCCGCCCTCGATCTGCCCTTGGTGGCTGAGCGGGTTGATGATCGTGCCCACGTCGTGGGTGGTGACGATGCGGCGGACGCGCACCTGCCCCGTTTCGGGATCGACCTCGACCTCGGCCGCCTGCGCCGTGAAGCACGTCACGTCGACGTGGTCGGCGCTGTAGCGCGCCCGCCCCTCGACCGGCCCGCTCGCCGCCACCTCGTCCCAGGGCAGGCCGCGGCCGCCGTCGTTGACGACTACGAAGCGCCCGTTCTCCAGCCGCACGTCGCCCGCGGGCACGCCGAGCGCCTGCGCCGCGCGGCCGCGCAGCTCGTCGCGGGCCTGGAGGCTCGCCTGGTACGCGGCCTGGCCGGCGACGTGCGTCACGCGGCTGCCGCCGGAGCCGGCGTCGGCCGGCGCCTGGCTGGTGCCGCCCACCGCCAGCTGCACCGCCTCGAGCGGCACCGTCAGCGTTTCGGCCACGATCTGGCGCATGGCGGTGTGGGCGCCCGTCCCCACGTCGGGCACGGCGGTGATCAGCGTCACCGCACCGCCCGGGTCCACCCGCACGATAGCCTCCGACGCGCCCCCGCCGACGGTCCGCTGCGCGCACGCCATGCCGCGCCCGACGTTGCGCGGCCGCGGCTTGGTCCACTCGACCGTCTCGGCACAGCGGCGCAGCACGTCCTTCAGCTTGATGTCGTGCCACTCGTGGCCGACCGGCGACAGGTCGCCCTCCTCCATCGCGTTCAGCATGCGGAACTCGTAGGGGTCCAGCCCGAGCGCGTGGGCGATCATGTCCATGTCCGACTCGACCGCGAAGGCCACCTGCGGGTCGCCAGGCGAGCGCATGTGCCCGCACGGCACCTGATTCGTATAGACCGAGTACGCATCGATGCGGACGTGCGGGATCTTGTAGACACCGCCCGCCTCGCAGGCGCCCCACAGATTCACGATCGCCGTCGGCTTGAAGCCGCCGTAGGCGCCGCTGTTGAAGTAGATCTCCGCGTGGCGGGCGCAGATGCGGTTGTCGGCCGTCAGGCCCGTGCGCAGGCGGATCACCGAGGCGTGGCGCGGGTTGGCGGCCATCAGCTCCTCGGTGTAGCTCATCACCATCTTGACGGGCTGCCCCGTGCGGCGGGCTAGCGGGTATTCGATCAGGAGGTCGCCGATACTGCCCTTGCCGCCGAAGTCGCCGCCGATGTGCGCCTGCTGCACCGTGATCTCGCTCTCGGCCAGGTCCAGCGCCTGCGCGAGCAGCTGGCGCGAGCGGAACGGCATCTTGTTGCTCATCCACGCTTCGAGCCCGCCGTCGGTGGCGCGGAGGATGGACGCGAACGGCTCGATGTAGCCGTGGTGGCTCGTGGGCGTGGTGAACACGTGCTCGAACGTGCGCACGGCCTGGCGGAAGCCCTCGTCCACGTCGCCCTTCGTCCAGACACGGTGCGAGTGGCAGTTGGGGACCTCGCTGATCGGCTCGGGCAGGCCCTCGTACGCGGCCATGTTCGGGTGTAGGATCGGCGCGTCGTCGCGGATCGCCAGCAGCGGATCGAACACCGCCGGCAGCTCCTCGTACTCGACGTCGATCAGGTTCAGGGCCTCCTCGGCCGTGTCGAGATCGTCAGCCGCCACCGCCGCGACCTTCTCCCCGACGAAGCGCACGACGTCGCGCGCGAGGACCGGCATGTCCTTCAGCCACCGCCCCCAGAGCCGGTCGGGCAGATCGGCGGCGGTCAAGACGGCGCGAACCCCGGGCAGGGCCGCGGCCCGGCTGGTGTCGATGCGCACGATGCGCGCATGGGGAAGCGGACTGCGCAAGCACCGGGCCCAGAGCATGCCGGGCAGCACCACGTCCGCCGCGTAGCGCGCGGTGCCGGTGACCTTCGCCTCGCCCTCGACGCGACCAACGGGCTTGCCGACCGCCACGAACTGTGCCATCGGACCGTCTCCTCGACGCGGTAATCGCCGGCATGATACCAGGCGCGCGGGCGCCGACACGGTAGCCGCCCCGTGCGACACCCGACGCGCCGTGCGCCCATTCCCGCGCCGCGGGCCACCCACTTCAGCGCAGTACGGAGACGGGCGGAAACAGCACACCGGGCGTGCCTGGCACGCCCGGTGTGTGATCGCAAATCTGCGGGGGCGCGCGCGAGGCGCCCCTCAGGGCCTATAAGCGGAACGGGGCTAGCCCATCGCGCCGCAGGTAGCCCACAATGGGGCCATCGCGCTCGTGGGCCGCGGCGAAGGGGCGTAAGGCGCCCAGCCGGTCCGCCGCCGGCCCGGGATCGACGCGGGCCGCGGCGGGCACGTCGCCGAGCAAGCTCGCGCGATAGCCGAGCGGCACGGGCGCGGCCACGCTGGCGACGGCGGGCGCCGCCCCGTCCACGGCCCGGCGCAGGCCATCGAAGCCCGCCAGGACCAGGGACGCCGCGAGCGGGCTCGCCGACGGCGGTGCGGCCAGGACCGCCAGGTCCGACAGCGCGGCGCGCTCGGCGGGCCGCGCCGCCAGGCCGTCCGCGCCGTCACCCGGCGACACCTGGGACAGCACCACTGGCACCTGCCCTTGGACGATGACCCCGGGCGCCCCGGCGACCGTTGGGAAGGTCACCGTGAACACCGAGCCGGGGATCACGGCGTTGTTCGCCCCGGTGACCGTGCCCGAGCACGTGACCACGAACGTCAGGCCACCTGGCGACTGGAAGCCCGTGCCCACGGGGTTCGGGGTGCAGTTGAAGGTCTGCGTGCTGAGCGTCGTGGACAGGGTGATGGTCGCCGTGCCCGTCGGCAGCACCGCGGGCGAGTTGGTCTGGACCGTCACCGCGAACGTGCCCGACGAGGGCGGGCTGAGGCGAGCGGCCGTGAACACCGCCGACACCACGCTGCCGTTGGATGGCGGCACGCACTGGAACGGCGAGCCAGGCACGATGACCGGGTTGGCGATGCCGATCGGCGTCGCCGTGCGCGTCGGCGTCGCCGTCCCCGTGGCGACGGCCGTCGTCGTCGGCGTCGCGGTCATCGTCGGCGCCAGCGCCGTCGCCGTGCCGGCCACGGCGGTGGCCGTCAGAGCGGTCGCGGTCTGCGTCGCCGGCGCGTTGGCGAGCGAGGTCGCCGTGAGCGCGGCCGCCGTGGCCGTCTGCACCGCGGCCGTGACGATCGGGTTCACCACGACCGGCGTGCCGGGCACGCAGAACGGGCTCACGGACACGTTGCTCGGGAACAGCGGCGGAGGCGGCGGGGGTGGCGGCGGCGGGGGCGGCGGCGGAGGCGGCGGCGGGGGCACCAGCAACTGCTGCTGGAGCTGCTGCTGCTGGATCTGGAACGCCTGCTGCGCCCCCTGCTGCGCGAGCTGAGCGGACGCCGCGGCCTGCGCCTGCGCCTGGCTATTCGCCGCCGCGCCGGCCGCCTGCGACGTCTGCACCTGGGCCTGCTGCGCGTTGTTGCCGTTGGCCGTCACGCGGCCGGGCGCCTCGCCCTCCGTGGCCAGCGTCTCCTGCCCGGGCCCCAGGACGCGGGTCACCCCGGCGTTCGACACTTCGATGTTGCCGCCGCCCGTGGGGCTGACGTTCTGGAACAGCACCCGCGTCGCCCCGCTAGGCGTCGGCGGCTGGAACGCCACGATCCAGTCCGTGCCGCGCACGAACGCCGTGGCGGCGGGCGTCTCCACCTCGTAGCGCGCCCCGGCGTCCACCAGGCTCATCACCCGGTGGAGCGTGGTGCCGGCCGACTGGACTAGGTGCAGGACCGGGTTCCCGCCGCTCGTCTGCTGCAGCTCCTGGATCAGCAGGCCGGAGTCCGGGCTGATCGTCGTATTGGAGCCATCCAGATAGACGACCCGCGCCGAGCCGCTCGCGTTGGTGCGAACGCTCCAGCCCGCGGTCAGGCTCTGGCCCGACTGCGCGGCCGTCCAGTTGTCGCTGCCGGGCGCGCGCACTTCGACGCTGGGCTGCCGGACTTCCAGCGTGGCCGACGCGGCCGTCACCTGGTCGCTCGGCGCGCTCGGCGGCGCGGCCGGGGGCTGCGCCGCGGGCGCGGGCGGTGGCTCGGCCGGGGCGACGTTCGACGCATCGGCGTCGTCGGGCTGCGTCGCGACCGACGGCGCCAGCGCCCCTTGCGCGTCCACGAACGGCGCCGGGCTCCCCCCGTCGTCGTCCGCCAGGACCGGGCGCGCCGCGCCAAGAGCTGCACCAACCGGAAGCAGAAGCGTGGTCAGGAATATAGCGACCCAGGCTGCCCCAAGCGCGCGCCGGAGTGCATCGTGCTTGATCATCGGCTGCCTACGCCTCCCTTCAATCACACAGGACGCCTTGCCGGCCGCGCGAGGCGGACGCCAGGGGGGCACGGCGACCCTTCCGGCATACACACCGGCGTTCAGCCTACTAAACGATTACGGCGCCCATCCGTTACACTCCGGAGCGCCCAATTTGTTGATCCGCGTAGAATTCACCGGCCCCGCCCGCGGCAACACGCCGCGCCCAGGCCGCCCGCCGGCCACGGCGACGTCACGGGATTGAGATACGTCCCCGGGCGGCAGGCGCCGGCCGGCCGCCGGGCGCGGCGAGCCAAACGCCGCGCGAAGCCCGCGAGCCGCCGGCCGCGGTGAGCCCTTGAGCGCCCGGCCGCTCGCCGTAGTATCATGACCGCGGGCGGCGCGGCCGGCGGGCCGCCGCCCACGCTGGGCCGGCAGCCGCTCCCCGCGGCGCCAGGTTTCCCAAGGGATCACCCATGCGAAAGGCCAAACCGACCGGGGCGCCGCAGCCAACCGCGCCGCTTGGGTCCCGCAGTCGCGCCCGCCTGGCGCTCGCCGTCCACGCCGCCGCGGCGCGCGCCGAGCGCGGACGGGAAGGCCGCCGCACCCTCTTGCTCGCTGTCTGGCTCGCGGCCTGCGCGCTCCTGGTCGGGGCCTTGCTGACCGCCGCGCCCATCGCCCGGCCGGTGGCCTTGGACCCGCCGGCGGGCGCGATCCAGCGGGCGGGGCCCGCCGAGGACGACGAGCCGCCCGCCGACGCCCCCGCGGTGCTGGCGGCCCGCCAGGTCGCCCTCGGCCCCGCCGAGGAGGATGCGAGCGCGGCCGACGTCCCGAGCGGCGGCCTCTACCTGGCGAGCGGCGGCCCCCCGCAGCCGCTCCGCGCCGCGCCCGACCGCACCGCCGAGGTGCTGGTCCAGGTGCCCAACGACGCTACCCTCGACGATCTCGGCGAGGAAACGCCCGATGGCGCCTGGCGGCACGTCGCCTGGGACGGGTGGGATGGCTGGATCGCCGCTGGCTTGCTGCTCCGCCGGCCGTAGCGCCGCCGCCGAAAATAGGTTGGCCGCCACGCCTCGTTTCGTGCGACAGTAGACGGTGCGTACCGCGCCGAGCAGCGGGCCTGCCGGCGCCCCGAGGGATGACGGTCTGATGAACGTGTTACCGCCTGTCCGTCGCCGCCCGGCCATGCGCCGCGTCCTGAGCGCCTGGCTGGCCATCCTCACGCTCGCCGCGGTCGGCTGCGCGCCCGCCACCGGCGCGGCGCTCGCGGCTCCACCCAGCACCACCGCCCGCGCCGGCGCCGCTCAGCCCGCCGCCACGCCCGAAGACACGGCGGCGCGGATGGCCGCCGCCGTGCGCCCGCTGTTCGACGCTCGCGCGTTGGTCACGCGGCTCCACGGCACCCCGCCCGGACCGCTAGAGATCACCCCACCCGAGCGCACCGCCGCGGACGTCGGGCGCGTCGAGCAGTTCCGCCTGCTCGACCAGACCCAGACCCCCAACGTACTGAAGACGATCGACGCGGAGCTGCGCCGCGTGACGCCGCATGGCTACTGGTACGTCGAGCGCGGCCGCACGGTCGACGACGACGCGCTGGCGCGCAGCGCCGACACGTTCGAGAACGCGATCTATCCGACCGTGCAGCGGCTGATCGGCGGCGGCCGCGAGCTGGGCGCGATCACGCTGCTGCACGCCGACGTGCCGGGCGTGGCCGGCTACTTCAACTCCGCCGACCTGTTTCCCCGCTGGGTCCACCCGGAGTCCAACGAGCGGCCCATGCTCTACCTGAACTTCAACGCCATCCGCCCCGGCACGGCCGGCTACACGCACACCGTCTCGCACGAGCTGACGCACCTGTTCCACTTCTACGTCGGCCCGCAGGAGGACACCTGGGTGAAGGAGGGCATGGGCGAGCTAGCCCAGGAGCTGGTCGATCCGGCGTTTCGCTACGGCGTCAGCGCCTTCCTCAGCCGGCCCAGCACGCAGCTCACAGGCTGGCCGCCGTCGCCGCCCTCGCCCGAGCACGCCTACCACTATCAGGCCGCCGAGCTCTTCCTAGAGTATTTCATGCAGCGCTACGGCGGCCCGGAGGTGCTGGCGCCGCTGCTGGCGGACGGCGGCCGCGGCGCCGACACGTTCGACGCCTACCTGGCCGCCACCGGCCGGCCCGAGCGCTTCGACGACGTGTTCCGGGACTGGGTCATCGCCAATCTCGTGCAAGATCCCTCCATCGCCCAGGGCCAATACGGCTACCAGCAGCCGCCAGACGGCCGCCCTCGCGTGGTCGACGTGCGCGGCCCCGGGTTGCAGGACGGCCGCGTTCCCCAGTACGGCACAGACTATTACCGCATCGGCAGCCCCGCGCACCTCCGCTTCCAGGGCGCCACGACCGTCGGCCTGATCAGCGACGACCCGCCCGCCGGCGGCCCGTTCTGGTGGAGCAACCGCGGCGACATGATGGACACGCGCCTCACGCGCCCGCTCGACCTCCGCGGGCTGAGCACGGCGACGCTTACCTACGATCTGCGGGTGGACACCGAGCAGGACTACGACTACGGCTACGTGATGGTCTCGACGGACGGCGGCACGCGCTGGGAGCCCCTCGCCGGGCAGTACACGACCAGCGCGAACCCGACCGGGCACAACCTGGGCGTGGGCTACAACGGCAAGACCGGCAACAACGCCCAGTGGGTCGCCGAGAGCGTCGACCTCTCGCCGTACGCCGGGCAGCAGGTGCTCCTCCGCTTCGAGTACGTCACCGACGACTCGTACAACGCCCAGGGTATCGCGGTGGCGCGCGTGGCCGTGCCGGAGCTAGGCTGGCAGGACGACGGCAGCGGCTGGACGCCGGAGGGCTTCGTCTGGGCCGAGAACGCGATTCCCCAGTCCTTCGCGCTGCAGCTCGTGGAGTACCGCGGCGACCAGGCCACGGTGCGCCAGGTGCCGGTCGACGCGAGCGGACAGGCCGACGTCGACCTACCGGGGATCGGCGGCGACCTGACGGCGGTCGTCGTGGCCGTCTCGGGCCTCGCGCCCCAGACGCTCGTGCCCGCCCGCTACACGCTGGACGTGGCGCCGCTCGGCGGGTGACCCCGCTCCCCCCAGCCCCCTCTGCCCCACAGGGGAAAGGGGGAGGGCGCCAGCGCAGGCTCCACCGGAAGCCCCCGCCCCCTACGGGGGAGGCGGTCGGGGGAAGGGCCTACCCCCCGCCCGCGGCCAGATAGGCCGCCAGGTCGGCGGGGGTGCGGCCATCCTCGAGGGGCGGCCCCACGCGCCAGTCACCGAGGATAGTCACGCGCTTGCCCTGCCACTGGTCGCCGGGCACGCCGGTGTGCGGCGTCTGGTAGCTGACCGGCGTCAGGTACTGACTCGTCCACTCGTCGATCGGGATGTAGCGGTCGGTCCCCAGCCAGGAGCGCGCGCCCTGGTTGGGGTCCATGACGTACACGCCGAGGATGGTCGCGCGCGGGTAGTCGCGGTAGGGGTCGCCCTCGGCCTCGACGCCGCGCACGAGCACGTAGTGCTCCCCACGCCAGATGAGGGCGATGCCCGGCTGGCGGTAGGCGGGGTTGGCCAGGAACCAGGCCAGCACCTTCGTCGCCTCCAGCGGATCGTCGCTCTTCCAATGGCTGAAGCCGCGGTCGGGCATGTGGTGGTGCAGCGCCGAGGCCACCGCATAGGGCGAGGCGTCCCACTGGTCGAGCGTGAAGCCCAGGTTGTGGTCCGTCTCCCAGTCCCAGGTGTCCGCTTGGAAGGCGCGGCTATCCGGCGCCGCGCGGCCCGTCACGTACTCCGTCCAGCTTTGAATGATCGCCGGGTCGCACCACACGTCGGTAAGCTGGCGGTGGAACGGCACCGGCAGGTCGAGGCTAAAGGCCTGGCTCGCGGCCGCGGCGTCGAGATAGGCCCGGGCCGCGTAGCCGGTCTGGTCGCCGTAGCGCACGCGCGCCCAGTCGCCGCTCGCGGCCCCGGCGAGCGCAACGCGCGCGCCGGCAGGCAACACGGTCAGGACCGGCGCGTCGGCGCTCGGCGCCGCGCGCAGGTTGAGCGCCTCGCGGACGACGATGGTCTCGGCGGGCTCCTGGGCCTGGCCGGCGGTGGCGCCGAGCGCCACCCCCGCCGCCAGCGCGGTCGCCGCAATCCATGGGACCAATTGTCGCAAGCCGTCTTCTCCCCCGCGCCGGCGGCCACCGGCGCGGGGACATTGTAGCAGCGTGCAGCCCCAGCCCTGGTAGGTGGCGAAGACGCAGCCGCCGGATACGACTCGACGATGCGCGCAGTCCGCCCGCGCCGCGGCGCGAACGCTCGGCGCGGCGCCCGCTCGCCCGAACGAGGCCCCTATTAGTGGGAGCCGGCCGACGAGATGCGGTAGCCTGGAAGGAGAAGCCGTGGTGGCGGGAGCAGGACGTTGGCACAGGTAAGGACAGGGGCGAAAGACCGGCCGGGCGCCATCGCCGCCCCCACGCGCCGCCCGCGACGCGGGCTGGCGCTGCTCCTCGCGCTCGCGGCGCTCGCCGCGGCCTGCGGCAGCCCGCCGCCGCTGGCCGGCACGGACCTGGGCCAGACCCCGGCCCCGGACTTCACGCTGACCGACCAAAACGGCGACGCTCTCCAACTGAGCGCGCTGCGCGGCCGGCCGATCGCGCTGACGTTCCTGTACACGCAGTGCCCCGACGTCTGTCCGCTCACCGCCGACAAGCTGCGCCGTACGGCCGATCTCCTCGGGTCGGCCGCCGACCAGGTCGCCTTCGTGGCCGTCAGCGTCGATCCTCCCCACGACGACGCCGCGGCCGCGCAGGCCTTCGTCGCGCAGCACCGCCTGACAGGTCGCCTCCGCTACCTCGTCGGCACGCAGGCCGAGCTGCAGCCCGTCTGGTCGGCGTACTACATGTACGTCGCGCCGTCGCCTAGCGACGACCCGGCCGAGCGCGCCGCGGCCAACTACGCCGCCCGCACGGCGACCCACACCGACGCCCTGTTCGTTATTGACCGGCAGGGGCGCGAGCGCACGCTGCTGCGGAGCGACTTCGAGCCGGAGGCACTGGCCAGCACCCTCAAGCGGCTGCTCGGCGAGTAGCGCCGTCCTCTCAAGCCGTCTCCACAATCCCTCCACAGCCCCTGCGGGTCTGCTTAACGGAAGCCCTCGATACTCCATTCTGCAGGGAGCAATGACGCGGCTCCCCAACACAAGGAGGTGGCAGGTGAGACGTCGGATTGCAATAGGCGTGGTGGCCGCGGCGGTCGTCGCGCTGGGCGTGGTCGGCCTGGCAGGGCCGATCCGGGGCGCCGGGGGCGCGGCGACCGCGCTCGCCCAGGCGCAGGGCGGCCCGGGCCAGGGCACGCCCGGTCCCAGCCAGGGCCCCAGCGGCCCGAACCAGAGCCCCGGCGGCCCGCGCCAGGGACCCGGCGGGCCGGTCGGCATGGGCCTGCGCGCGGCGATGGAGGCGGTGGCCAACAGCCTGGGGATGTCCCCGGCCGATCTGCGACAGGCCCTCCGCAACGGCCGGAGCCTGGCCGACGTGGCGGCGGCGCACGGCATGGACCAGGCGACGCTGCTGCAGACTATCACGAACGCGGCGCGCACCCAGCTTGACCAGGCCGTCGCCAACGGCCGGCTCACGCGTGGCCAGGCCGACGCGCTGCTCAACGTGGTGCAGCAGTTCGGCCCGCAGATCGTGACCCGCACCGGCCCGGCGGGCGGCCCCTTCGGCTTCGCGCCCGGGCGTGGCCCGCGCCAGGGCCGCGGGCCCGGGCCGCGCGGGCACTGGGGCCGCGATCGCGGCGCGATGCTGCGCCCCGTCGCGGACCTGCTCGGCATGACGCCGCGCGAGATCATCCAGGCGCGGCGCCAGGGCCAGAGCCTGGCGCAGATCGCCGCCGCGAAGGGCGTCGACCAGACGACCCTCGTGCAGACGATCACCAGCGCGCTGAAGAGCCGCCTGGATGCTGCCGTCGCGGCGGGGCGGCTGTCGCAGGACCGCGCCGACGCGCTGTACCAGCGGGCCCAGCAGGCCGTGCCCCAGCTGGTCACGCGCACTGACGTGACGGGCGCGCAGCGCGGCCCGCAACCGAACGGCGCTCGCCCCAACGGCGGCCCACAGGCCCCGCGCGGCGGCGCCCCAGGCCCGCAGGGCCCCGCGCAGTAGGCGCGGGCGCCTGACGAGCGCAAGCGCCCCGCCTGCCCCGGCGCGCGCCCCCCGGGCGCCGGGGTTGGCGCGGCGCTCGCGCTCGCGTGCAACACCGCTGGCCCCTATCCGGCACGCGCGCTCGGCGGTACGATAATGACAGACGTGCCCGGCGACGCCGGCCGGCGCAGCCGGCGTCGCCAACTAGCGGCGTCACCGAGTAGTATTGTGATCGATTGATCGCGCCCCGGGGCCGAACCCGCCGGCGGCCCCGCCGGCTCAGCATTCGCGGCGGACGCGAGCGCCAGGGAGATTAGCGTGGCACGCGGGACGGTCCTCGTAGTAGACGACGAGCCGAAAATCGTCGACATTGTGCGTGCCTATCTGGCGCGCGAAGACTATCGCGTGCTGGTGGCCTACGACGGCCGCGAAGCGCTGGCGCTCGCGCGCCGCGAGCGGCCCGACCTCATCGTGCTCGATTTGATGCTGCCCGAGGTCTCGGGCTGGGACGTGTGCCGCACGCTGCGCGCCGAGTCGGCGGTGCCGATCCTCATGCTCACCGCCCGTGACGACACCACCGACAAGATTGTCGGGCTGGAGCTGGGCGCCGACGACTACCTGGCCAAGCCGTTCGACCCCAAGGAGCTGGTGGCGCGCGTCCACGCGGTCCTGCGGCGCGCCGCCTCCCCCGGGGCCGGCAGCGGCATCCTGCGGCACGGCGACCTGGAGATCGACCGCGAGCGGCATGTCGTGCGCCGCGGCGGCCAGCCGGTAAACCTGACGCCGAGCGAGTTCGCGCTGTTGCAGGCCCTCGCCGAGCGTCCGGGGCGCGTCTGGACCCGCCTGCAGCTGCTCGACCGCTTGCAGGGCGTGGCCTTCGAGGGCTACGAGCGAGCGGTCGACAGCCACGTCAAGAACCTCCGCCAGAAGCTCGAGCCTAACCCGCGCCAGCCCCGCTACGTGCAGACCGTGTACGGCGTGGGCTATAAGCTGGGCGACGCCGAGGAGCCGGTCGGCGCGGCGCCCGGGGCCGCCGAGGAGGCGGACGATGCGTAGCCTGGGCGTCCGCTTGGCACTGGCCTTCCTGGCCGTCATCGTCGTCAGCGTCGGCGGGGTGGCCGTGCTCGCCGGCCGCGAGACGGCCAACGAGTTCCAGACCTACGTCGAGCGTGGCCGCGTCGTGTACCTGGAGCGCGTGGGCAATGGGCTGGCCGGCTACTACCGCGCCCGCGGCACCTGGAGCGGCGTGGAGCCGCTGCTGGAAGGCTGGCTCCGCGGGCCGCTCGACCGCCTGGCCGTCGCCGATGCGAACGGCATCGTGGTGGCCGACACGGCCGGCCGCGCCGTGGGCGAGTCGGCCGCCGACGCCGGACTGGGGCCGGGCACGGCCCTCGTCGTGGACAATCAACAGGCCGGCACCCTCTACGCGACCGTCAGTGGCGCCGCGTTCCACCACCCGCCGCAGGCGATTGCGCTCGACCAGAACGAGGCGGACCGGCTCCGCTCGCGCCCGCCCGGCAGCGCGGACGCCGCCGCGCCGCGCGGCAGCCCGCGCGAGCGCGAGGCGGAGGGGCCGCCGCGCACAGCGGGCGGCCTCTTCCCGCCGGCGCCGTCGCCCACCTCGCCGACCTCGCTCGAAGCCGGGTTCCTGGAGCGCGTCGATCGGGCGATCCTTTACTCGGCCGGCGCGGCAGCCGCGCTCGCCGGGCTGCTCAGCCTGCTGCTCGCGCGGCAGCTCGCCCATCCGCTCCGCGAGCTGGCGGCCGGCGCGCGGCGCGTCGCGGCCGGCGACCTGACGCACCGCGTCGCGGTGCGCGGCGCCGACGAGGTCGGCGCGGTGGCCGTCGCCTTCAACGACATGGCCGCCAGCCTCGAGCGAGCCGAGCAAGCCCGCCGCGCCCTCATCGCGGACGTCGCCCACGAGCTGCGCACGCCGCTGACGGTCATCGAGGGCACGGTCGAGGCGATGGTCGACGGCGTCTACCCCGCCGATGCCGAGCGCCTGGGCTCGATCCGCGAGGAGGTCGCCCTCTTGACGAAGCTGGTCGCGGACCTGCGCGAGCTGTCGCTGGCGGAGGCCGGCGGACTGCGGCTGGAGCCCGAGCCGCTGGAGCCCGCGGCGCTCGTGCGGCGAGCGGTGGCCGCGGCCGGCGCCCGCGCCGAGGCCCGCCACGTCAACCTCGTCGCCGATGTGGCCGACGATCTGCCGCTCGTCAGCGCCGACGCCGCGCGCGTGACGCAAGTCTTCGGCATCCTCCTCGACAACGCGCTCCGCTATACGCCCGCTGGTGGCCAGGTAATCGTGGGCGCGGCCGCCGAGACGCGCGTCGCCGCAGTGGAGCGCGCCGACGATGCCGACGGCGTGCTCGCGCGCTGGCGGCACGCGGCACCGCATGCGCCGGAGCGGCCGCCGGGCGCCCCCCCCGCCGACGATCTCGCCGACCAGGACCACCATCGCGCTGCCCCGCGGGCGGCGGCGGGACGGGGCGTGCGTTTCTGGGTCGCCGACAACGGCTCGGGCATCGGCCCCGACGATCTGCCCCACATCTTCGAGCGCTTCTACCGCGCCGACCCGTCGCGCGCGCGGCGCAGCGGCGGCTCCGGCCTGGGGCTGGCTATCGCGCGCCGCTACGTCGAGGCCCACGGGGGCGTGATCTGGGCCCAAAGCCCCAGCGTCCCGCCCACCGATGGCGCCCCGGGCGGCCGCGGCACGACCATCGCCTTCTGGCTGCCGGCGACGGTAGCCGCGGGCCACTCGGGCACCGCCGACGCGCCATCCGCGAGCCGCCCGGCCGCCGACGGCGCCTCCGCCGCCGTCCAGGCGCCCGTGCTGCGCGCCTGGGCCCGCCTCGCCCGGCCCTGAGCCGTGGCGGCCGGCGCGCCGGCCGCCACGGGATCTCCCGCCCCACTCCGACGGTCGGCTATTCCCGCGCTCCGCGTCAGATGGCCAGTCCGGGTAGGCGCCTCGCGCCCGCCGGGCCGCCGACGGACCCGCCCCGCCGATGCCGCCGAGGGCGGCAGCCCGAGGCTCGCGCCGACGCCCCTTCGCTTTGCTGGCGTTTGGGAGGGGGGTGTAGAATACCCGAAAGACGCGGGGCCCATCCGATCCGGTCGCGGCCCAGGCGTGCTCCGCTTGATGTCGCCGTGTCCGCGCCTGGCGGCCGGCGCGTATGCCTCCGCGGCTGGCCCGGCAAAGGAGATCCAAAGGTGATCGAGGTCTACGTCGAGAGCATCCGCGTCAATATGGCGAACTACAAGCGCGTGGTCATGCTGAAAGAGAAGACCGGGTCGCGCTTCTTGCCTATCTGGATCGGCCAGTTCGAGGCCGACGCCATCGCCATACCGATGCAGAACGTGCCGGTCAGCCGGCCCCTCACCCACGACCTCCTCGGCCGCGTGGTCCAGCAGCTCGGCGCCAAGCTCACCCAGATCGTCATCAACGATCTCGCCGACGAGACCTTCTACGCGCGCCTCATCCTCGACCAGAACGGCCAGCACCTGGAAGTCGACTCGCGCCCCAGCGACGCCATCGCGCTGGCCATTCGCGCCAAAGTGCCGATCTTTGTAGAAGAGGCCGTGCTGGACCAGGCTGGCATGGTATTTGAAACAGAGGAAAGTGAAGGCGAGACCGGCACGACCAAACACGAGGCCACTCCGATCGACGAGGAAAAGCTCTCGGTGTTCAAGCAGTTCATCGAGACGCTCGACATCGATGACCTGGGCAAGGGTGGCGGCAGTACCGAGAGCAAAGAACCGAAGAAGTGACGCCCCCCGCGGACGGACACTCGCCGCGGCAACGGGGGCGTTGCCGCGGGCGAGGGACGTTATGGAGCGCCACGAGGGCCTGATCCGCCATCTCATGGACACGGTGCGCTGCTCCGTCTGCAGCGGCACTTACGCGTACGAGAACGTCAGCGTGCTGGGCCACCAGGACGAGTTGTGGTTCCTCACGGTCACCTGCCCTGACTGCCGTACCCAGGGCCTGATCGCCGCCCTCGTCCGTGACGAGGAGCCCCAGCCCACGGCCCCCGCGCCGGCCGACGCCGGCCAGGCCGCGCCGCCGGCGGCCGACACGGCCCCCAGCGACGCGCCGATCAGCGAGGCCGACGTGGCGGCCATGCGGGAGTTCCTCCGCACCTTCCAGGGCAACTTCGCGGCCGCCGTCAGCGGCCGCTAGAGGAGCCACCGCTCCCGCCCTCCACTGCGGCGGACGACAGACCAGCGCCTCCAAGCCTCCTGCGCCGGGGCCGCGAGTTACCGGCAGAGAGCCGCCACTCGGACTACTCGTCGACCGGGCGACGCAGCGCCAGCGGCGAGGGTAGGGCCAGCGGAGAGAGGACCCGCAGGCGCGGGCGGGACGCGGCGGGCAGCGCGGCGCGCACGCGGGGCGCCAGCGCCCGCAAGGCTACGCGCCCCACCACGGGCGCGGCGGCGATCGCCAGCGCGCGCAGCAGCGGCGCGGCAGTCTGTAGCGCCTGCGTCGCGCCCGACGGCTCGGCGGACGGCGCCCACTGCGCCCGCCGGTAATACCGCTCCACGCGGCGGCCCGCGGCGCTCTCCACGCGCCGCTCCACGTACTCCTCGACAGTCACGGCCCACCGCGCGTCCTTGCCCATCTCGCCCCCTGTAGCCCTTCCCCGTATCGTCACTTGACCCAACGCCCCTCCGGCGCGGCACGGCAGCGGCGCCACCACGGCCCCGTACGTCTCACCAGCGGTAGAACTCGCGGCGCTCGTCGCCCGGGCGCCCGACGAACTCGTACAGGCGCGCGGGCCGGCCCGGCCCCTCCGGGCGCGCCTCGCCTACTACGCGCAGCGGCGGCCGGCCGAAGCCGTCGTCCGCGGGCCCCTCTGCCAGGCGACCGAAGACGCGCAGGAAGTTGCTGAACGGCAGCTGCCGCTCCGTGCGGTCCAGGATCGCCAGGTAGGCGCGGTACAACTGGCGCAGGGTGAACCGCGCGGGCACCAGCTCGAAGGCGATGTTCGAGTACTTCAGCTTCGAGCGCAGGCGTGTGACCGCCACGTCGAGCACGGCGGCGTGATCGAACGCCAGCGGCACCCGCGCCAGACGGTCGACGGGCACCCAGGCGGCAGCCCGCGCGTCGCCCGGTCCGGGCAGCCGCACCCGCGACGCCGCCACGAGGGCCAGGTAGACGACCGAGACGGTGCCGCTCGGATCGCGGCCCGGCTCGCCGAAGCTGGCGAGCTGCTCCAAGTGCGCGCCCGCGACGCCAGTCTGCTCGGCCAGCACCCGCGCCGCCGCCTCGCCCAGCGACTCGTCGCGCCCCAGCCGCCCCCCCGGCAGCGCCCACCAGCCACGCAGCGGCGCCTCCACCCGGCGCGTCAGCACGACCTGCAGCGCGTCGCGCTCGGCCTCGGGGTGCGGCGCGACGGTAAACACGCACACGTCGACGGCCACCGGCCGCGACGCGGCCGCCGCCTGGCCATTGGCGAGATGGAGCCCGCCGCGCTCCCCCGGCGGGCGCTCGGGCGCCCAGTCCCGCGGCGGGGCCGGCTGCTCCCAGGGGCGGAGTGCTGGAGCGGCGACATCGACGTCCATGTGCTCCTCTTAGCCGATTGCCGGCAGACGGTCAAGGCGGCCGGGCAGCTCATAATCGCCCTCCCGCGCTCCGTCGTCTACCGCCTACAATGGCATTGTACGCGCTTGCCAGCTGCGCGAGTGGCATGCGGCGTGCGGTAGCTGGCGCGAGTGAGGACCAAGGGAGCCGACATGGAGGACGCCGAGGCGCTGGTCGCCGCCTTCGAGGCCACGCTGCCGTTTGCGCTCGACCCGTTTCAACGCGAGGCGATGCTGGCGCTCGCGGCAGGGCACTCGGTCCTGGTCGCGGCGCCGACCGGGACGGGGAAGACCGTGGTGGCAGAGTTCGGCGTCCACCTGGCCCGGGCCCGGGGCCAGCGCGCCCTCTACACTACCCCCATCAAGGCGCTCTCCAACCAGAAGTACCGCGACTTCCACGCGCGCTACGGCGACGCGGTTGGCCTGCTCACCGGCGACCTCGTGGTGGAGCCAGACGCCGCCGTGCAGGTGATGACCACCGAGGTGTTGCGCAACCGGCTAGTCCAGGGCGCCGACGCGCTCGACGACGTGGGCGCCATCGTCTTCGACGAGGTGCACTACATGGGCGACCCCGAGCGCGGCACCGCGTGGGAGGAGTCGATCCTGCTCGCGCCGCACCACGTCCCCCTGATCTGCCTGTCGGCGACGGTGCCCAACACCGAGGAGATCGCCTCCTGGCTGCGCGACGTCCACGGCGAGCTGACCTGTGTCTTCCATGACGAGCGCGCCGTGCCGCTGGAGGTCCAGTACTTCCTCGACGGCCGCGGCCACCTCGTGCTCGACGCCGCGGGGCGGCGCCACGCCTGGTTCCCGGACGCGGGCGGCGAGCTTGCCGCCCGCATCCGCTACGGCGACCACGGCGGGGGCGACGGCGAGCGCGAGCCGCACTCGCTGCCGCCGCCGTGGCAGGTCGTGCGCTATCTGGAGACGCAGGAGCTAACCCCCGCCATCTACTTCCTCTTCGGCCGCCGTGCCTGCGAGCAGGCGGCCGAGAGCTGTCTCGGCCTGAAGCCCGTGCCCCATGCCGAGGAGCTGGTGCAGGAGGCGCGCCTGCGGCTGGCGGTGCTGCCGCCGGAGGACCGCAACCTGCGGCAGGTGGCGCTCCTGTTCCGGCTGCTGCCGCGCGGCGTCGCCGTTCACCACGCGGGGCTGCTGCCGCCGATCAAGCTCCTCGTCGAGGAGCTGTTCGCCGCCGGCCGGCTGCGCGCCGTCTTCGCCACCGACACGCTGGCGCTCGGCATCAACATGCCCGCCCGCACGGTGGTCGTGGGCGAGATGACGAAGTGGGACGGCCAGCAGCGGCGCCTCCTGACCCCCAACGAGTTCCGTCAGATGGCGGGCCGCGCGGGGCGGCGCGGCCTGGACGCTCGCGGCGTGGCCCTGGTGCTGTACTCGCCCTGGGTGACCTTCGAGCGCTCGATGGAGATCGCGAACGGTGAGCTGCTGCCGCTCCGCAGCGCCTTTCGGCCGAGCTACAGCACGACGATCAACCTCTGGCGCGGCCCCGCGGACGAGGAGCGGCTGGCCGACCTGTACGCCCGCAGCCTGCGTCGCTTCCAGCAGGACCAGCGCCTGCACCACCTGGCCGAGGTCAAGGAGTCACTGCACGAGCAGTTCGAGGCGCTGCAGGAGGGCGACCCCCGCGACCCCGCGGTCTGGACGGCGGCGCGCAACCTGTCGCGCGCCGAGCACGCGCTGAACCGCGCCCACGCGCTGGCCGGCCGCGAGGCGCGGGCAATGGTGGAGGGGCTGGCGCGGGTGCTGGAGCGCTTCGGCTACCTGAACCAGGGCCGCCCTACCTGGAAGGCCGCGTACCTGCGCCGCCTGTTCGGCGACAACGCGCTCACCCTGGCCGAGCTGCTCGCGGGGCGCTACCTGGAGCCGCTAGATGCCGCCGAGGTCGCCGAGGTGGCGTCGTGGTTCTCCTGGGACCGCGACACCCCCATGCGCGGCCTGCCGATCCCGACGCGGCTCTATCGCCTGCGCTCGGAGCTGCGCACCCTCCACGGCAGCGTGCTGGCCGAGGAGCTGCGCCAGGGCGTGGAGGTATCCCAGCCACTGTACGAGGAGTTCCACGGGGTGGCGCTCGCCTGGGCGCAGGGCTGGACGCTGAAGGAGATCGCCGTGCGCACGCGCATCGCCGAGGGCGACCTGGTGGGCCACTTCCAGAAGACGCTGGACCTGCTCGGCCAGCTCCGCAACGCCGCGCGGCACGCGCAGGCGGCGCCGGCCGTCGGCCCAGCACGCGGCACCCGGCGGGCGGCGGCCCGCGGCGGCGCGGCCGAGGTCCAGACCGAGCTGCTCGTGCAGCGGCTGAGCGAGGCGGACGAGCTGCTCCGGCGCGGCGTGGTCGCCGCCTCCTACCGCTGGGCGATCGAGGGCCCGCCCGACGCCGAAGATCTGGCCGACGCCGACTGGGTCCCGCCGCCGCTGGACGAGGAGCAGCCCGAGCGCCGCCGGGGCCGCGGCCCGTATCCCGACGGCAGGGTCCGCGCGCGCCCCGGCCGCGGCCGCGGCAACCCGGCCCGCCGCGCCGCCAAAGGCCCGAGCGGCCCCGACGCCCCGGCCGCCACCTCCGACAAGCGCACCGGCGGCCGCCACACGCTCACCTGGCAGCGCCCGGCCGCCGGCGGCAAAGCCAGCAGCAGTAGTGGCCGCGAGCGCCCGGGGCAGAGCGCGGGCGCCGGCGCGAAGAACGGCCGCCGCGGCAGCGGGGCGAGCCGGCCAGCGCGCGGCAAGCCGGCGCGGCGGCGGCGCGGACGGTGATCGCCTACTCGCATTGTGTAATTAATGCTCGCTAGAACCAGTCGTTGAGACCGCTGCACGCGGCCCAGCCTACAGTCCTACAGCGGCTGCACACGGGCGCGGAGCCATTGCTCGAACCGCGCGGTGGCGGCTTCGAGGCCATCAGCTCGTGTCGCCAACGCCGCGAACTGATCGACGGTTTCCTTTAGTCGGCCGTTAAACCGCAGTCCGTTCAGCCGAAGAAAAGTATCCATCGTGCCGAATGCCGTCCGCTTGTTCCCATCCAAGAATGCTTGGCCCTGCGAGATGCCTGCGGCAAGGAGTGCTGCCTGACGCAAGATGTCAGCCCCGCCATAGTGGGCGGCCATCTGCGGGCGCATGACCGCCGATTCCAATATGCCCTCGTTTCTCAGCGGCGCGACTACGAAGCCAGTGCGTTCCATCAGCTCGCTGTACAGCGCGAGCACTTCAGCCAGCGAGAGATAGCGAATCCCGGAACCCGCCATCCCTCAGCCAGCCTAACTCTCGCCGAGGGCACGGTAGATCTCTTCATTCTCACGCCAGCTCGCCTCGAATGCTTCCCGCAGGTCGGGGGGCATCGTCGGCCGAACGTCCAACGGCTGTACTTCGATAGCGAGGAGCTGTCCTTCGCGTAGTCCCCGCCGCTGCACTTCGCTCTTTGGGATGGTGACCACGTAGCTGTTGCCGACCTTGCGGAGCCTTTGCTGAATCATCGCACTCTCCTGCTACCGTATACACAGTATAGCTAATGATGGCGCACAGAGCACTAGAGGGCGTCATGCCGTAATGGCCAGCGCGAACGGGCCCGGGCTTACAGCCGCGGGTCGACGGGCTCGCTTTCGAGCGCGAGAACGCCGAAGACGCACTCGTGGGTGCGGTGCAGCGGCTCGCGGCGCACGAAGCGCTCCAGCGCCTCCACCCGATGAGCGTGCGTTCGTGGCCCGCGCGCTAGTCGCTGGGATGTCACGCTTTTCAGCGAGCCGCCCGCCGCGTCCTCGTCCGAGATTCGCCCTTGCGAGCGACCCGGGCTACTGGTACGGCCCGAGGACCTGCACCGCGGCGTCGGCGAAGGAGTGATCGACGAGCGTGTTGATGTCGATCCGCTGCTGCTGCAGGCCCGCGGCCAGAAAGTAGTCCTGGTCCTCGGCGATGCTCGCCACATTCAGATGGCCGTCGGGGGCGAGGCCAGGCATCACCATGCGGTCGTACAGCCCCGGGTCTTTGACGGTGGTGTTGCGCGTCAGGATGTCGACCGTCTCCTGGCGCTTCGCCGTGTCGCCCTTGTCGAAGGCGTCGTTGTAGTAGCGGACGCCCTTCAGGTACGCGATCATGAAGCGGCGCGCGGCGTCCGGCTGCGCCTGCATGAACTGGCCGCCGTAGAACACCTCGGCGATCTGGTAGCCGGGGATCAGCTCGTCGGTGCGCTGGTAGATCGTGCCCACGCCCAGGTCGAGGATGCGCGTCAGGAACGGCTCGATGCTGATCGTCGCGTCGAGCGAGCCGTTGCCCATCGCGTTCACCTGGTCCGGGAAGCCCATCTCGACCGGGTCGACGTCGTCCATCGACAGCCCGGCGCGGCGCAGCCACGTCGCCAGCGCGACCTCCACGGTGATGCCGCGCGCCGAGACGCCGACGCGCCGACCGCGCAGGTCGGCCGGCGTGCGGAGTTGTCCGCTGTCGGCCAGCTCCTTGCGGAACACCAGCGCCTGGAAGCCGTGGCCCGGCGTGGCCGATCCCTTGTCGGCGACGAGCTTGATGTCCACGCCGCGGCTGATGGCGTTGTTCAGGCCGGCGCTGTGCGCGCCGGCCCCGACGTCGAGCTGGCCCGCGCCCAGCGGCGCCACCATGCGCGCCGCCGAGTCGAAGGTCGTCATGTCCAGCTCGATGCCCTGTTCGCGCAGGTAGCCGAGATCGTTGGCGATGAAGATGCCGGCATCCGTCGTGCTCGCCAGGACGCCGATGTGCAGCGTTTCCGCATGCGCGGGCGTCGCCGGCTGGCCGGCCGCCGGCGCCGCCGTGGAGGCCGCGGGCGCGGATGCGGCCGGCGCCGGGGCAGGCTCGGCCGCCGGCGCCGCCGGCTTGCAGGCCCCGACGAGGAGGAGTCCACAGGTTAGGACGGCGCCGACCGCCACACCGCGCATGGCCACCATGGGCCCACCCCCATACGTGATTTATGGATACTCTACACGGCGGGCGGCGCCACCTCAATGGCGCCGCTCGCCAATCGGGGCACAGGCGGGCGGTCCGCGAACAGCGCCACGCCGGCGACGTTAGCGGTACGGCCCCAGCGCGGCCACGGCGGCGTCGGTGAAGCTCGGGTCCACGACTTCGTCGAGGTTCACCCGCGCCTGCTGCAAGCCCGAGGCGAGCCATAGGTCCTGGTCCTCCGCGATGCTCGCCACGTTCAGGCGGCCATTCGGGTCTAGTCCGGGCATCACCATGCGGTCGTACAGGGCGGGGTCCTTGACGGCCGTGCTGCGGGTCAGGATGGCGACGGCTTCCTGCCGCTTGGCCGCGTCGCCGCCGTCAAAGGCGTCGTCGTAGTAGCGGACGCCCTTGAGGTACGCGATCATGAAGCGGCGCCCGGCCTCGGCACGGTCGCGGGCGAACTGGCCGCTGTAGATGATCTCGGCCAGCTGGTAGCCGGGCGTGAACTCGTCGCTGCGCTGGTGGACCACGCCGATGCCGCGCTCGACGATGAACGTCAGGAACGGCTCGATCGAGATCGCCGCCTCGACCGATTGTCCGCTCAGCGCGGCGCCGTGCTCGGCGAAGTTCAGCTCGGTCAGCTCCACGTCGTCGGTCCCCAGGCCGCCCGCGCGCAGCCAGCGCTCCAGCGAGGCCTCGGCCGTGATGCCCCGCGCCGGCAGCGCCACGCGCAGGCCGCGCAGGTCGGCCGTGCTCCGTAGCCGCCCGCTGTCGGCCAGGTCCTTGCGGAACACCAGCGCCTGAAAGCCGTGGCCGGGCGACGAGACGCCCTTGTCGGCCACCAGCTTGAGGTCGATCCCCCGCGCCACGGCGTTGAACAGGCCCGCGCTGTGCGAGCCGCCGCCCGCGTCGAGCTGGCCGGCGCCGAGCGGCGCCACCATCCGCGCCGCCGAGTCGAACGGCACCAGGTCCAGGTCCACGCCCTGCTCGCGGAAGTAGCCAAGCTCCTGCGCGATGAAGATGCCGGCGTCGGTCGCGGCAGACAGCACGCCGAAGCGCACCGGCTCGGCCGCGGGCGGGTCCGCGGCGGTCGCCGCCGTCGGCGCCGCCGATGGCGCGGCCCCGCCGGATGCCGGCGCCGGACCGGCCGCCGGGGGGACGGGGCCGGCGGGCGCGGCGGCCGGCGCGGCGGGCGCGCAGGCGGTCAGCAGCCACGCGGCCGCCACCCACGGGACGAGAAGAGCCACCCCACGAAGTCCAGTCATAGTCACCTCTGCCGCGTGTTCGCGCCGACTGTAGCGCGGCCGCGCGCGGCTGTCAAAGGCGGCTCGAACGGCGGTCCCGTATCACCATTTCGAGCCCGCGCATCCTCACGGAATATCTACCGCCACCGGGCCGCCGCCGGGCTATACTGGGCTGCGCGCGGCGTGCGACGTTGGCGGACGGACGGCACGCGGCAGCGGATGGGGCGGAGAGCAGACGGTGCGGGACTGGCTGGGCGCCTGGCTGCTGGCAGCGCTCGCGGCCGTGAGCCTCGTCGGCTGCGTGGATCTCAGCGCCCGGACGCCCGCCGGCCCGCCCGTCGCCAACGCGCGCGACGTGGCCCCCGACACCACCGTGGCCGAGGTGACCGCCGAGTGCGAGCGCACGGCGGCGGCCGGCGACTGGGACGGCGCGCTGCAGGCCTGCGAGCGCGTGGCCGCCGACGCCCCCGACACGCCCGGCCTGTCGGACCGGCTCGTGACCGTCTACCTCGCCAAGGGACGCGCCGCCCTCAGCCCGGGCGACGTGCTCGGCGCCCTGCGCTGGTTCGACCGCGCCCACGACCTGCGGCCGGACCTCGCCGAGGTGGCGGGCGAGTACACCCTCGCGCTGGCCTACCGAGCCGGCGAGATCGCGCTCGCGGCGGGGCGCTGGGACGACGCGGTCGGTAAGTTCCAGGCGGTCCACGACGCCGATCCGCTCTACCTCGCCTGGCTACCCGAGCGCGCGCCGCTCCGCCGCCTCGCCGAGGCCGAGGCCGCCTGGGGCCAGGCGCTCCTGGGCGACCGCGATCTGGACGAGGCCCAGAACCACTGCGCGCGAGCCAGCGAGCTGGCGGCGGACCTGAGCGAAGCGACCGCCTGCCTCGGCGCGATCGCGGCCGCGCGTGCGCCGACGCCCACGCCCACCCCGACGCCCGCGCCTACCCGTGCCGTTCCCGTCGTGCCGCGGCCGGCGCCGCCGGCCGCGGTCCCACCACGCCCGGCGCCGCCGGCCACCGCCTCGCCACGCACCGCCCGACCGCCCGCGACGGCGGCTCCTCCGCCGTCCGCGCCGGCCGGCCCGCCGCCCGCGCCTGCGGCGCCCCCTTTGCCGAACGTTCCTCGTTTCGGCGCCCCGGGCTAGCCCATCGCGCCACCCTGCCGTCGCCCAACCGTCATTCGACTATTCGGCGAGTGGTGGCACCTACCCGTAGCCGCCGGCCGGACGATGCAGTAGATTAGGGATAAGCAGCGCGGCCGCGCGCGCTGACGCGGCCGCCCGAAGGGGAGACAGCCATGACTCGACGTTCTGGGCTCTCGCGGCGGGACTTCCTGCGGATCGCGGCGGGCGCGGGCGGGGCGGCCGCGCTGGCGGCCTGTGGCCCCTCGGCCGCCCAGACGGGCCGCGCGGGCGGCGGGCAGCCCGCGGCGAGCGGCGCGGCCGGCGCCGCGTCGGGCAGTACCAGCGGCCCGATCAAGATCGGCGCCTCGATCGCCGCGACGGGTAGTTACGGGCGCACGGGCCTCTACCAGCAGGAGGCTTACCAGCTCTGGGAGAAGCAGGTGAACGCGCGCGGCGGCCTGCTCGGCCGCCCCGTACAGATGATCATCCGCGACGACCAGAGCGACGCTAGCACCGGCCAGAAGCTCTACGAGCAGCTTATCACCGACGACAAGGTCGATCTGATCCTCGGTCCCTACAGCAGCCAGGTCACCCAGGCGGCCGCGAACGTCGCCGAGAAGTACCGTTACCCGATGCTCGCGGCCGGCGCGTCGGCCTCCGACCTGTGGACTCAGGGCAACAAGAAGTACCTCTTCGGCGTCTACTCGATCGCCGAGAGCTACTTCACCGGCGTCCTGGAGATCGCGCAGAAGGAAGGCTACCGCACCCTTGCGGTCGCCAACGAGTCCACGCTGTTCCCCAAGTCGACCGCGCAGGGCACCGTGAAGCTGGCGAAGGACAAGGGCCTGCAGGTGGTCCTCGAGGAGCAGTACCCCGAGAAGGTGACCGACGTCTCGTCGATCATCCAGAAGGCCAAGGCGGCCAACGCCGAGGTGCTCGTCGGCGGCTCGTACCTGCCCGACGCGCTGCTCCTGACCCGCCAGTCGAAGGAGCTGAGCTACAACCCGAAGCTGATGGCCTACTCCGTGGGTGCCGCCATGCCGGACTACGGCGAGGCGCTGGGCAAGGACGCCGACTACGTGTTCGGCCCCTCGATGTGGGAGCCGGAGCTGCAGACGCCCGGCAACCAGGACTTCGTGCGCGCCTACAAGGAGATGTTCAACCGCGAGCCAGACTACCACTCGGCGGCGGGCTACAGCGCCTGCCAGGTGCTCGAAGCCGCCGTGAAGGCGGTCGGCGCGCTGGACAATCAGAAGCTCCGCGACTGGATCGCGGCCGCCGAGGTCGAGACCGTGCTGCCCGGCAAGTTCAAGGTGGATGCCAACGGCATGATGGTCGGGCACGAGGCGGTGACCATCCAATGGCAGGGCGCCGACAAGGTGCTCGTCTGGCCGGCCAAGTACGCCACGGGGAGCTACAAGCTGCCGACGCCGCCCTGGTCGCAGCGCGCCTGAGGCGGGGTACTTACTGCCGCGCGCGCCAGGACCGGGGCGGCCAGATCTCGCGGAGCGGGATGACTAGGCCCGGGAATAGCAGGGGCCGGAACTCGGCGTTCCCGGTCAGCGTGGCCACTAGCTCATATTGGCCGCCACGCCGCTCGCGGACCTCCAGCGAGCGGCGCGTGGGGTGGGCCAGCCAGTAGTGGGGGACGCCCTGCCGCTCGTACAGTTCGCGCTTGATGCCGCGGTCGCGGGCGGTCGTGCTCGGCGACAGCACCTCGATCACCAGGGTGGGGGGCTCCTCGATGCCGCGCCGCCCGATGCGCTCGATCTGCTCCGCGGTGATGTAGACGATGTCCGGCTCGACCACGCTGAAGTTCGTGAAAATCACGTCCAGCGGCGCGGCGAAGAGCATGCCGAGGCCGTGATCCCATACGTGAGTTGACACCAGCCGGTAGAAATGACCGCTGACCCACTGGTGTTCCGGCGCTGGCGCAGGGGTCACTTGGAGATCGCCGTCGATGATCTCGTAGCGGTTGTGGTCATCGAGCTTCTCTCGCAGGCGCAGGAGCTGCGCGTAGGTGAGGGGTGCGGGCCGTGTATCGGTAAGGGCCATGTGCCTGCTCCTGGGCTCCGTGCCGCGCGCTTAGGGGCCGACCGGTAGGGACACCTTAGCACAGTCGTGCTACTATCGTGAGCACGCTTCCGGCGGGCCGCCGCCCGGCGAGCACGCCCAGCGCGCGTAGGATGCGTCAATGGCTGCCGAGGGAACTCTAACTGTTCTAGCGCAGGTCGTCATCAGCGGCGTCCTGCTCGGCGCGGTCTACGCGCTCCTGGCGATTGGGCTGAACCTGATCTTCGGCGTAATGCGTGTCATCAACGTTGCCCACGGCGACCTGATGATGCTCGGCGCGTACACGACGTTCTGGCTGTTCACGCTCTGGGGCGTGAGCCCGCTCGTCTCGCTCGTCGTGGCGATGGCGCTGATGTTCGCGCTGGGCGCGCTGCTGCAGCGAGTCGTCGTCGAGCGTGTGGTGGGCCAGCCGCTGCTCGTCTCGCTGCTGCTCACGTTCGGCCTCTCCAGCTTCCTCACAGGCTCCGCGCTGAACCTGTGGACGGCCAACTACCGCTCGGTTCCAGCCTACACCGGCTCGCTGGTGGTCGCCGGGCTGGCGTTCTCCGTCCCGCGCGTCATCGCCTTCGGCGTGGCGCTCGCCATCACAGTCCTGGTCTACCTCTTCCTCAAATACGCCCGCCTCGGCAAGGCGATCCGTGCCACGAGCCAGAACGCGGACGTCGCGCTGGTGTGCGGCATCGACGTGGCGCGCATCCGCCTGCTGACGTTCGGCCTCGGCACGGCGCTCGCCGCGGCCGCCGGCTCGCTGCTCGCGGTGATCTATACGGTCTACCCGGAGATGGGGCGCACCTTCCTGCTCAAGGCGTTTGCCATCATCGTGCTCGGGGGGCTGGGCAGCTTCGGCGGCGCCTTCCTGGGCGCGCTGGCGCTCGGCGTCGCCGAGGCGCTGGCCGCGTACGCCTGGACGGCCCAGATCGCCGAGGGCGTGGCCTACTTGCTGCTCATCGTCGTCCTGCTCGCGCGCCCCTCCGGCCTGTTTGGCATCCGCGAATGACGAGCGCTGTAGGGATGCCGCGGGCGGCGACCCGCTGCCTGCGGCGTAAAGACGAGCCTGTTGGGCGAACTCTCTGCAAGCAGGCGAGAAGGCACGGATGAGCGTGGTCAAGCTGCAGAAGCCGCGCTTAGCACTCAGCACGCGGCACTCAGCACTCCTCCTGGCAGGACTGCTGCTGGTCTGCCTCGCCCTGCCGTTCGTCGCCAGCGCCTACGTCATCTCGCTCCTGTTCTTGCTGCTCATGTGGGTCGTCATGGCGTCGAGCTGGAACCTGCTCTCCGGCTACACCGGCTACGTCTCGTTCGGCCACGCGGGCTTCTTCGGCGTCGGTGCCTATACCGCCGCGATTCTCATCTGGCGCGCGCAGTGGGAGTGGTGGCTCGCGTGCCTCGCGGGCGGCGTGCTCTGCGCGGCGCTCGGCGTGCTCATCGGCGGCCCGGCCCTGCGCTTGCGCGGCCCCTACTTCGCGATCGCGCTCCTCGGCCTCAGCGAAGTCGGCCGCATCGTGGCGGTCGTCTGGGAGCCGCTCACCCGCGGCGGGCTGGGCATCTCGCTGCCGCCCGATGCCGAGCTACTGCCCGACTACTACGCCATGCTGGCGCTCGCCCTCGCCGCCGTCGGGCTCGTCTACGGCATCGCCAACTCGAAGATCGGGCTGCGGCTCCTGGCGATCCGCGAGGACGAGACGGCCGCCGAGGTGGTGGGCGTGCCAACCACACGCTACAAGCTGCTGGCCTTCACGCTGAGCGCCATCTTCCCGGGCGTCGCGGGCGGGCTATACGCTTGGCACGTCAGCTACATCGATCCGGGCGCCGTGTTCGCCGTCTCGCTCTCCGTGCGCACGATCGCCTCGGCGATGTTCGGTGGCGCCGGCACGGTGTTCGGGCCGGTCATCGGCGCACTCTTGCTTAACGTGCTTGCCGAGGTGCTCTGGGTCCGCTTCCCGTTCTTCCACCCGGTGCTGTTCGGGGGCCTGATCATCGTGATCCTGCTCGTGATGCCCGGCGGCATCATGGCCCTGCTCCAGCAGCGCGGCATCCTGCCTCGCTCGCGCCGCCTGTAGGGGCGGCGGCACCCGCGCGCGCGAGCCCCCGGGCGTTGGGGGACGGCGGCGCGCAGCAAGGAGAGACGTGGCCCCGTGGGGACTGCCGACGCGCCCATCCTCGCGGTCCGTGGCCTGACGCGCCGCTTCGGCGGCGTGATCGCCGTGGACGACTGCTCGTTCGCGCTCACGCCGCACCGCATCTGGGGCCTGATTGGTCCCAACGGCTCCGGCAAGACGACCCTCTTCAACCTGCTCTCGGGCGTGCTGGCCCCCGACGCGGGACAGATCGTCTTCAAGGGCCACAACGTCGCCGGCTGGCCGAGCCACCGCATCACCGCCCGGGGCCTGGGCCGCACGTTCCAGATCACCCGCCTGTTCGAGGGCATGACCGTCTTGGAGAACATGCGCGTGGCCGCCCGCGCGGCCGACCCCGCGCGGGTCGCGGCGCGCGCTGACGAGCTGATCGAGTTCGTGGGCCTCCGCGCCCTGCGCGACGAGTACGCGGGCAACCTATCCTACGGCCAGCAAAAGCTGATCGAGTTCATGCGCGTCCTCATGACCGAGCCCGAACTGATCCTGCTCGACGAGCCGTTCGCGGGCGTGAACCCCGTCATGGAGAACAAGCTAGTCGAGCTGATCCATGCGCTGCTGGCCCAGGGCAAGACGTTCCTCATCACCGACCACGAGATGCGGCTCATCATGAGCCTCTGCGAGCGGGTGCTGGTGCTCGACTACGGCCACCTGATCGCCGAGGGCCCGCCCGCCGCGATCCGGGCCGACGAGCGCGTGATCGAGGCCTACTTCGGCCGCCGCCGCGGCGAGCCGCCCTCACCCCAACCATCTCCCACAGGGAGAGGGAGCGAGTCGCGCGAGCGAGATGAGCCATCCGCCCCTCTCCGAGGCGAGGAGCGACCCGCGCGGTATTCCGCGTCGCCGGGGGAGGGCGTCCCTCCCCCGCTCCCCCTGGAAGAGGGCGGGGGTGAGGGCGGCTCCCGTCCGTCCGACGCCGGCGGCGAGGGGTAGACGATGGCCGATGCACTGGCGCCCCAGTCCGGCCCGGCGCCGGGCGCGCCCGGGGCTGACGCAGTCGTCGTCGCCACCGGCCTGCGGGCAGGCTACGGCGAGATCGACGTGCTGCAACAGGTGAGCGTCGAGGTGCGGCGCGGCGAGCTGGTCAGCCTGATCGGTCCGAATGGTGCCGGCAAGTCCACGGTGCTGAAGACGATCATGGGCTTCCTGCGCCCGCGCGCCGGCCGCGTGGTCTTCGACGGCCAGGACGTGACGGGCTGGCGCCCCGACCGCGTGGTGCGCCGCGGCCTGGCCTACGTGCCGCAGGGCCGCATCGTCTTCCAGCAGATGACCGTGCAGGAGAACCTGGAGATGGGCGCCTTCGCCGTCGCCGACGGCGCCCGCGCCCGCGCCACGCTGGAGCGGATGTACACGCTCTTTCCGCGCCTGGCCGAGCGCCGCGCCCAGCGCGCGGGCACGATGTCGGGCGGCGAGCAGCAGATGCTCGCCATCGCGCGGGGGCTGATGATCGAGCCGCGCGCGCTGCTGCTCGACGAGCCGTCGCTGGGCCTGTCGCCGCTGTTCGTGGACCTCGTCTTCGACAAGATCGCCGAGCTACGCGCCGCCGGCATGACGCTGCTCATGGTGGAGCAGAACGCCGCGCGCGCCCTGGAGCTGAGCGACCGTGGCTACGTGCTGGAGCTGGGCCGCAACCGCTTCGAGGGTCCAGGCCCCGCGCTGCTCGCCGACCCGCGCGTGCGCCAGCTCTACCTCGGCGGCTGAAGCTCCGCTACATCTCCCCTCCCCCGAGGATTGGCGGCCGGTCCTCGGGAGTGTAGGGGAGTCCCCTGCCGGGGGCGTGGGGCGGCCAACCGGCTCTCCTCTCCCCCAACCATGGGGTGCCAGGGGGGGGCACGCTCGCTATACTCCCAACAGACCACCAGTGGGGGCGATGATGGCCGCGGAACAACGGCTTCTGCTAACCGGCTTTGCGCCGTGGGCAGACCACGCCCAGAACCCCGCGGCGTGGTTAGCTGAGCGGCTAGACGGCTGGCGCGCGGGCGACCTCCGCGTGGCGGGGCTGGTGCTCCCCGTGGCCCACGTCGCGGCCAACGCCACGGTGGCAGCGGCGCTGCGCGACCTGCGGCCGAGCGCCGTATTGCACCTCGGGCTGGCGGCGGGGCGCCCAAACCTCACCGTCGAGCGGTGGGCGCACAACGTCGCGGACTTCGTGATTCCCGACACGGCCGGCGCGCAGCCGCGCGGCGAGCCGCTGCGCGAGGACGGGCCGAGGCGCCTGGCCGCCGCGCTCGACGCCGATACTGCCCTCCGCGCCTTGCAGGACGGCGGCGTGCCGGCCGCCCTGTCGGACTCCGCGGGCACTTACGTCTGCAACGCCGTCTTCTACCGCACCCTCGACTGGGCGGCGGCCCGCCACGCGGGCGCGGTCGGCTTCGTTCACCTGCCCACCGCCGAGACGGTCAGCCTGGCAGACCAGGAGCGCGCGCTAGAGCGCCTGCTGCGCTCGTTCTCTCTCGACTCGCCGCCGACTTCAACGCCGCCGTCGTGGGGGTCGCCGCTGCAGTCGTAGGCTGGCCCCCCGCAAGTAGAACGCCTCGGCTCAGCCCTTCGAGCTGAGCATGTACACGCCGTCCCAGTCGTCGGGTGGCGGGTAGCCGCTGAACGCCTCGGCGCGCCGACGCATCAGCTCAGCGGCGCGATTGCCTGTCAGCCCGGCCGCCGCACGAAAGCCCGCCTCGGCCTCCGCGAACCGACGCGCGAAGTACGCTGCCAGCGCCTGCTCGTACTGCTCGCGCGCCGCCAGCACGGCAGGCGCCACCTGCCCGCGCAGCCCGAGCAGCTCGTTCACCACCGTGTCGGCCGTGCGCCCTACCACCGCCACCCGGTCCACGCGGCGCCACTCGAAGCCCGGGCCCGCCGCGTCGCGCACCTCCTGGCTCGCGAGAATGCGCGTGCCGTAAACCTTGTTCAGGATCTCCAGGCGGCTAGCCAGGTTCACGGTATCGCCGATCACCGTGTAGGCGAAGCGCTCGGCCGTGCCGATGTTGCCCACCAGCACGTCGCCGATGTGCAGCCCGATGCGCGCCTGGAACACCGGGCGCCCGTCGGCCCGCCAGCGGTCCTGCCGCGCCGCCAGCCGCCCCTGGGCGGCCAGCGCGGCGCGACACGCCAGCGCCGCGTGCTGGGGCAGCTCGTGCGGGGCGTTGAAGAAGGCCAGGATGCCGTCGCCCATGAACTTGTCGATCGTGCCGCCGTGCTCAGCCAGCGCCTGCGTCATGACTTGCAGGTACGCGGCCAGATGCTCCACGACTTCCGCTGGCGGCAAGCCCTCGCTCAGCTGCGTGAAGTTCACCACGTCGGAGAAGTGGATCGTCAGGCAGCGCGTCTCGCCGCCCAGCCGGGCTTCCTCGCCGCGCGCCAGCAGCTCACGCACGATGTCCCTGGGGACGTAGCGACCGAACGACTCCAGACTCGCCTTCACGCGCTCCGTCGAGTCGCGCACGACAGCCACCTCCGCCACGAAGGACGGCCCCCGCGGCGCGTGCAGCAGGTTGAAGCGGGCGACTTGCTCCAGGTCCCGCGCGATGGCGTGCAGCGGCGCGGCGATGCGGCTGGCCAGCAGGATGCCCGAGGTCACGGCGACGACCAGGAAGAGCACGCCGAGCGCGACCGCCAGGCGCTGCTCGCGGTACAGCGCATCCAGGAATTGCGCCTCGGGCATCCAGTAGGCGGTGGCCCAGTCCGGCCCGCCGGGGATCCGTAGCATCTGCCCGGCGACCACGTAGCGGACGTCATCGTAGTCGAACGTAAAGCTGAGCGGCCGGTCGGACGGCATGTCGGCCAGACTGACCGGCATCGCCGCCAGCCCCGCGGCGAGCAGTCCCGCCCCGGGCGACTCGTCCGGCCGGTACGAGCGCGCGACGACCGCGCCGTGACGCGACAGCACGGTCGCCTTGCCCTCGTACCCCGCCAGCACGGTCGCCAGGTAGCGCGACAGGTCGTCGAGAAAGATGTCGGCGGTGAACACGCCCCGCAACTGATGCGTCGCGGGGTCGTGAAGCGCCAGCGCGGCGGTCACGCCCCGCCGCCCCTCGTTGAACTCGAATGGCTCCGTCCAGCTCACGCCTTCCGCCGCGACCGCCTGCGCGTACCAGCCGGTCGCGCGGGGATCGTAGCCGCCCGGCAGCGCTCGCGTGTACGCCGTGCGCGAGCCGTCCACCTGGACGACCGCCTCCGCCGGCCGGCCGCCGTCCACGTCGGGCGCCGAGACGTTGAGCACCACCTGGCCGTCGCCGTCGCGCCAGGCGCCGACGAAGCGCCCGGTTGCGGCGTCGCTGTAACTGAGCCAGGAGAGCGTGCGCTGGTAGCGCAGCCGATCGACGAGGTACACCGCCAGCGCGTCGGTGTCGTCTACGGACAGGCGCCCGTATGCCGCCAGCGTCTGCGCCTCCTGCAACGCCAGCATCCCGGGCTCCAGGAAGTTCTGGACCTGGCTGCTCAGCGTGAGCACGAGCATCTGGAACGACTTGTTTTCCAGCTCGCGGATAGCCCGCACGGAGGTGACCCACTGGACCAGGCCGATGGAGCCGACGGTGGCGACGAGCAAGCCCACCAGCAGCGTGAGGAGCGCCACGCGCAGGCTCAGCTGCCGCGGCCGAGCGGGCCGGCGGACGTGCACCCCGGCAGGGAAAGTCGGCTCGCCCGCGGCGGGCAGGCCGGCCTCCTGGTAGACGCTCATACGGCAGGCTGCTCCGTGGCTGGCCGGCTGGCCGCGAGGCCGGGCGGGGTGCCCGGCGGGCCGCTAGCCACGGATAGTAACATACCTGCGCGGCTCGAGCGCGTAGCGGCCGCGACGTGCGCGCGCCGGCTTGCCGGCCGAGCCGACCGGGCACGCCTTCGAGAAGCGGGCTCAGCCCAGGATACGGGCCGCGCTGAGGACGAAATCGGGGAAGGCGAGAGGGCGCAGCTCGTCCTCGCCGCTGGCGACGAGGGCTTGGGCGTAGCCGTCGGGCCCGGGCTCACGGTAGCGGGTGACGGTCGCCGCCGCCAGGTCCACCAGCCAGACCTCGGGAATGCCGGCCCGCGCGTACAGCGGCACCTTCACCTGCCGGTCGTAGTGCTCCGACGTGTCCGCGACCTCGATCACCAGCAGCGCGTCGTCCGGACCAGCGTCCTCCCCAGCGTAGAAGTCGTCCCGCGGCCGCAGGATTACGAGATCGGGCTCCGGCTGTGAATAATCGTGCAGCCGCAGGGAGCCCTGCACCCGAACGATGGCCCGGTCGCCCAGCCCGGAGACGAACTCGCGGGTGAGGCGGTCGACGCAGGCCATGTGGCGCCGGCCGATGGGCGTCATGTCAACGATCTCTCCGTCAATGAGCTCGACGCGCTGACCGGGGCGCAGGATGCCCGTCTCGGCCATGCGGAAGTACTCGTCCACGGTGAAGCGATGCCGCGTGACCGCGCTTGCCATGTCTCTAGCCTCCGTCCCAACGGCGCGTCTACGCCCTCGCGGGCGGGAAGTCTGCGCCGTTTCAGCGCCGCTGGCTTCCGACCTGACATACTTGTTCGCCTCTTGGCTTCGAGTGTAGTCGGGCGGCCGCGCGGCGGCCAAACGGTCATTCATCGTGCTCCCGCTGTTCTGCGTTGGCCCGGCTGACATCAGACGGGCCGACGGCGCAGGCGCCGCAGCGCCGCCAGCCGCACGTCGTGGCGTAGACGTGGAGGAGGCCTTGCTGGCGGCAGGCCGTGCCGGTGGTGGCGCGGTCGGTGCCGCCGAGCACCTGGCGGCGCATGTGGCGCAGCCGCTCGTTGTCGCCGGCGGGCGGGTGCTGGACATAACAGGCGCGGGCGGCCGCCGTCAGCGCGTCGTCGTCCAGCGCCTCGCCCCACGCCGCGAGCAGCGGCAGCAGCACGTTCACGACGATCTCGGCCGCGCGCTCGGCGCCGAGCAGCGCCGGCAGCGGCCGGGCGCTCGGGCGGCCGAAATCCCAGTGGTTGCGCCAGTAGCAGTCGGCGTCGGCCTCCACCACGAGCGCCGCGCCGAGCGCGCGGGCGGCCGGGCGCGGCGCCAGCGTCCGCAGCGCCCGCGCCGCCTCGCCCAGCAGGCGGTCAGGCGCGGTGCGCGCCAGCAGCCGCGCGACTCCAGCCAGGCGGCGCGGCGGCGCGGCGACCGGCCGCACCCCGAAGAAGCGCCAGTCGGCGGCCGCGAGCGGCGGGCCGACGCCGGCCGCCCAGCGCGGCCACGCCGCCTCCAGCGCCGCGACGGCCGGCCCCTCGGCCCCGCGCCCCCGCTGCGACGGTAGCAGCCCCGCCGCGCCCTGTAGCAGCGCCTCCAGCGCCAGCGGGCCGGCGCCGGCCGCCGCGCGCAGAGCCGCTCCAGGCAGGCGCGCGGCGAGCGCGCGGGCCGGCGCGCGGTTCGCCCCGTAGCCCGTCGCCTCGATCAGCCCGGCGCAGAGCAGGTCGGACGCGCCCTGCTCGTCCAGCAAGCGAGCGTACTGCGCCTGCCGCGCCCCGAACCGCGCCAACCCCGCCGCCTCCAGCCGCGCGATTACGCCCGCCGCGTCGGGGCCGCAAGCGCCACGCTGGGCCAGCGGCCACTCGACCGGCTCGGCCGGCAGCGCCGCCGCCAGCATCGCCAGCGGCGCGTCCAGGTAGTCGGCCAGCGCCAGCGTCGGGACGGGCGTGCCGTCGTGGCGGTAGATCACCGCGCGCGCGTCGTGCCAGAGGACGACGTGCAGCAGCGTCACGTCGTAGGCGGGGTCGCGGTCATGGCCGTGGCGTGCCCAGTCGGCCGAGCGCAGGTGGACCTCGACACCCCCGCGCTCCAGCGCGGCGCCGCCAAAGGCGACCAGCGCGTCCTGGAAGTCGGGCCCCGGCGGGCCGCGCCGCCGGCCCGGATAGACCACCTGGACCGGCACGCCCTCGGTCGTCCGCAGGGCGTCGCGCCGCAAGCGCTGCGCGCGCCACAGCCGCGCCACCAGCGCCTCGTCGATGCGCGGGGCCGCGTCGCTCATGATCGGCGCGCGGGCGCGGCTAGCGCCGCACGCGGGCGAAGTCGATGAAGCCGCGCCGCACGTCCGTGTGGACCAGTCGCACGCGGACCCGCTCGCCCACGTCGAGGCCCGCCGCGCCCTCCACCACCTTGCCCTCGACCGGCGGGTGCAGCGTGCGCACCCAGACGCCCTTGTCCGAGGCGCCCGTCACGATCGCATCGTACTCGTCGCCCACGTCCCCCGCTAGCAGGCTGGCGGCTGCCGCCTTGCGCACCTGGCGCTCGACCTTCTGAGCGTCGTCTTCCTTGTCGGTGCACCGCCGGGCCAGCGCTTCCAGCTCGTCCCGCCCGTAGGGCACCGGGGCGCCCGCGAGCGCCGCCTTCAGCAGCCGCTTCGTGATGAGGTCGGGGAAGCGGCGGTTCGGCGCCGTGGAGTGCGTGTAGTCGCGCACCGCCAGGCCGAAGTGACCCGCCGCCGGCTGGCCTGGCCACTCGACGACATACTCGCCCGAGCCGATCAGCTTGATGATCGCCAGCGACAGGTCGGGGAAGCGCAGCGGGTCGGCCGCGCGCCGCCGCACCAGAAACGCCTCCAGCGCCGCCGCGTCGGGCGCGTCGGGCAGCGTCTCGCCGTAGTCGGCGGCCACCGCCACGATCCGGTCCCAGCGCTCGGGCGCGCGCACCACCCGCCGCACCACCGGAAAGCCCGCCGCGGCCAGGAAGCGCGCGCTGGCCCCGTTCGCGGCGATCATGAAGTCCTCGATCAGCTCGCGCGAGCGGCTCTTGCGCTCCTCCTCCAGGGCCACCACCTGGTCGTCGCGCACGACCGCCCGCGCCTGGATCGTCTCCAGCTCCAGCGCGCCGCGCTCGTGGCGCCGCTGGCGCAGCGCCTGCGCTACGCGGTCCTGCAGCCGGATCTGCTCGGCGACCGGGGCCACCCGTGCCATCGCGGGCGGCATCTCCCCCTCGCCCTCCAGCCAGTCCGCCACGCCCGCGTACGTGAGCTTCGCGCGGTTCCGCACCCAGGCGCGGTACACCGCGTCGTCCACCACCGCACCGTCGGCCGCCACGGTCAGCTCCAGGACCACGGCCAGCCGGTCCTCGTCCTGGTTCAGCGAGGTCAGGTCGTAGCACAGGCGCTCGGGCAGCATCGTGAAGATGACGGCGGGCGTGTACACCGAGGTCGTGTTGTGGGCGGCGTGGCGGTCGATCGGCGAGTCGCGGGGCACGAGCGCGTCCACGTCGGCGACGGCGATGAAGATGCGCGCGGCGCCGTCCGCGAGCGGCTCGGCGACGGTCAGCTGGTCGAGGTCACGCGAATCGTCGTTGTCGATCGACGCCCAGGGCCGATCGCGCAGGTCGCGCACGTCCACGCCGGCGGGCCGGGCGGGGCCGGGCAGGGCAGCCGCTTGCCGCTCCGCGGCCGGGCCGAAGTCGGGCTCGAAGCCGCGCTCGAGCATGGCCGTGCGCGCGATCTCGCGGAGCAGCTGCGCGTCGGCGCGCTCGTGGCCGCTCACGAGCGCGCGGCCGCTGCGGCCGACGCGGCCGGATCGGCGGACGGCTCCGCCTCGTAGGGGAAGGCGGCGCGCTCGGCCACCAGCGTCAGCAGGCGCGCCGAGGCGCCGCGCGGCGCGTAGGCGCCCGTCTCCCAGTCGCTGACCGTCTGCTGCCGCACGCCCAGCTCCTCCGACAGCGCGGCCTGCGTCAGCCCCAGGTGCTGCCGCAGCGCCCGCACCCGTCCCGCGTCCCACCGCGCTCGTCGCCGCTCTGCCATGCCCCTATCCTACACGGTTCCGTGTAACCTGACAAGCGGCCGCGCTGCTCCCCATTCCGTGAGTCTGCGTTTGCAAGATTCACCCGAAGGGTGAATCTTGCAAACGCGAATCCACGGACTTGGGCTGCTATACTCGGCTCGACAGCCGCGGGGCCGCCGCCGGCGCAGGGCCGGGCGCCACCCGCGCGCACCGAGAGGGGGCTACGATGGCACGCACGCTCGCCGAGAAGGTGGACCCGCGCCAGGCCGCGCTCGTCGTGGTCGACGTCCAGAACGACTTCTGCCATCCCGACGGCGCCGCCGGCAAGCGCGGCCGCGACCTCAGCCAGATCGCGGGCATGGCCGAGCACCTCACGCACCTGCTGGGCGAGGCCCGCCGCGTCGGCCTGCCGATCATCTTCATCCGCACCGAGCACGGCCCCTGGACGAACTCCGAGAGCTGGCTGGGCCGCAACAAGACCGACGCCGAGCAGCGCGTCCCCACCTGCGAGGAGGGCACCTGGGGCTGCGACTTCTACGCCGTGGCGCCGCAGCCCGGCGAGCGCGTCGTCATCAAGCACCGCTACAGCGCCTTCCGCGGCACCGACCTCGACCTGATCCTGCGGGCACGCGGCATCCGCACGGTGCTGATCTGCGGCGTGGCGACCAACGTCTGCGTCGAGACGAGCGCCCGCGAAGCCTACATGCATGACTACGAGATCGTGTTCCTGGCCGATTGCAGCGCCGCCTACAGCCGCGAGGAGCACGAGGCCACGCTCTACAACATGGCCCAGCACTTCGGCGTGGTGGCGCGCGAGGAAGAGGTCACCGCGGCCTGGGCCGCCACCGCCGCGGCAGTCTCCTAGACCCCGTTCCCCGTCGCCTGGGCGTGCGGCTCGAGGGCGGCCCAGCGCGGGTCGTCGGCGTGGACGACGACCCGCGGCGGCGGCTCGAACAGCCGGTCCGGCGGGGGCAGCTCGTCCCAGGCGACGCTGGGCGCCTCCGCGCCGGGGTCGAAGTCCCAGGCCGGCTGGAACGTCGCGTCCTGGAACCACGGTACGGCGTAGCCGCCGATCAGCCGCGCGCGCACCCTCGGCCGCTCGCCGGCCGCCAGCAGCGCGGCGTGGCGATGGCAGGCCAGCGGCCGCAGCGGCAGGCCGCCCAGAGCGACCGCGCCGACCTCGGCCTGCTCAGGCCGCAGGGGCAGGCCGCAGAAGAAGCAGGCCATCGGCTCCTGGGCCGTCAGCCCCGCCAGGACGTGCTCGGGCGAAAGCGACGCCAGCGGCTCGCCGGCGGCCCGCGGCCGGCGCTGCCACCAGCGCCCCCGCCCCGGGGCCGCTGGCGCCGCTGACGCGGCCACCGGCGGGCGACCAGGCGCGGCGCCCGGCACCACGCCGGCGGCCGCCGTGAGTGACGCGCCCGGCCCGATTGTCGCCGGCGCGCTGCCGGCCGGCGGCGCCACTGAGGCCTCCGTCGCGGGCGGCAGGTTAGCGGGCGGCGGCGCGGCTGTCGGTGTCGGCGCCAGCCCCGCCACGAGCGGGATGCCGGCCGGGGACTCCCCGGGCACCGGCGGGGCGGCGGGCACCGGCTGCGCGGCATCCCGCGGCGTCACCTCTCCGGGCGCGATGCTCGCCCGCGCGAGCGGGTCCGGCGGCACAGGCTCCGCCGGCGGCGCAAGCGCCGGCACCGGCTCGACGGGCGCCACGGCCCGCGCTGCCCCGCCGCTGGCCACCGCCCCGGCCGGCGCGAGCGTGACCGCCCCTGGGCCACCCAGCAGGCGCAGGGTCTCCGAGAAGGCCCGCTCCGCCAGCGCCAGCTGCGGCGGCGGCGCCCAGGGCCACACCCAGACGTGCCACCACGGCAGCGTGCGCAGCGTCGCCAGCGCCCGCTCGCCGATCGCCAGCCGCCGCTGCGCCGTCTCCGCCGTGGCCGGCGCCACGTGGCGGTCGGCGGCCAGCCGCTCGGCCGCGGCCTGCGCCCCTTCGAGCGCGCCCAGCACCTCACGCCAGCGGCGCGTCGTCGTCCACCAGTACACGCCGAGGCCGGCTACCAGTGCTAGCATGCCCACGAGCGCGGGCCACGGCGGCCCCGCCGCGCGGCTCGCGGGGGTGGCCGCCGGCATCGGCACGTTGACGGTGATCTGGTCCGGCGGCAGGCGCGGCTCCGGCGTGACGAGCGCGGCCAGGCTGTCGAGCGCGCCGTCGGCCGTCGTCGCGACGCCCGCGACGATGCCCTGCCCCGTCAGCACCGCCTGCCCGGCCGCCGCGAACGGCGCTAGCCGATCGGGCGGCAGGCGGTCGCTGCGGGCGTCCAGCGTCTGCGGCGTGGCCACGACCAGCAGCCCGTCGCGCAGGCTCATCTGCGCCAGCAGCGCGTCGGCGAAGGCGCCCAGGTCGGCGTAGCCGCCCGGCGTCTGATCCAGCACGGCGATGCGCAGCGTTACGCCGCGCTCGTCGGCGCGCGTGATCGCGTCCTGAAGCTGCTCCTCGGCGGCGATGGGCACCTGCTGCCGCACCCGCGGCGCAACGTACGTGCCCTCGCGGTCCAGCAGCTGCGCCAGCTCCGGCAACTGGCCCTGCGGCGGGAAGGCGACCTGCGCCGCGGCGCCGCCCGGCCCCATCCCCGCGACCAGTAGGGCTAGCACCAGCACCAGCGCGCCTCGCCCCCAGGTGCCCGGCGCTACGCGGCCGCGCGGCCCCGCGCCGGCTCGCGCGCGTCCGCGCCCCGCGAAGCCACCCGGCCAGCGACGGGACTCGAGCATGCCTCTCAGGGAGATCACAATGGCGGAGGCAATCGCATCACGCATGGCATCATACTGTCCGTGTTTTATCTGAAATCGCCGTCGTTGACAGGCCAATACGCACATCGTTAACCTTGAGTATCCTCTACCCCACGCATGAGTGGCAAGTTATGGAGCGGGAAAGATTACCGCATCGCGGGCGCTCGGGACTCGCTTGCGCGGCGGGGACGAATTGCCCATGATAATGCTAGAGCGCGTGCCGGCCCACGCGCGGGGAGGCCGCATGAGCGTTTACCGCGTCAACAAGCTGCTGTTCGACCTGCAGATGCAGCCGACGGTGCAGGAAGAGTTCAAGACCAACTTCGCCGCGCTCGCCGACCGCTACCGCCTGACGCCCGAGGAGGCCCGGGCCATCCGCGAGGTGGATGCTACCGCGCTCTCGCGGATGGGCGTGCAGCCCTACCTGCTGCGCTTCTTTACCGTGGCCCAGGGGGTCAGCAACGCCGACTTGATCGAGCAGCTCGAGCGGGCCTGAGGCCCGGGCCGCACGGGCGCCGCCCGTGACAGGAGAAGAGAACATGGCCGAGATCGTCGCTGCTATCGCCTGCGGCCACGCGCCAGGCATGGGCACGCGCCCCGAGCCCGACCCGGCGGGCCAGAAGGAGCGCGTCTACGCGTTCTACCGCGCCACGCGGGCGCGGCTCGCCGCCACCCATCCTACCGCGCTCATCGTCATCAGCGATGAGCACATCCAGAACTTCTTTTTCAACAACTGGCCCTCGCTCTGCATCGCCTACCCGGAGGAGATGGAAGGTCCCATCGAGCGCTGGATGCCCATCCCGCGAGCGACCGTCCGCGGCTACCCCGAGTTCGGCGAGTTCCTGCTCGCCGAGGCATTGAACAATCGCTTCGACCCGGCCTCGTCCCAGGAGCTCGAGCCCGACCACGGTATCATGCTGCCGCTGCACCATCTGCGCCCCGAGATGGACCTGCCCGTGACCATCGTGCTGCAGAACTGCGTGCAGCCGCCGCTCGCGCCGCTCAGCCGCTTCAACGAGTTCGGCCAGTTCCTCGCCAAGGCCATTGCCGCCTGGCCGCGCCCCGACCGCTTCGCCGTCATCGGCGTGGGCGGCATCTCCCACTGGATCGGCATCAAGCGCATGGGGGAGATCAACGCCCAGTGGGACCGCTGGTTCCTCGACCAGGTGTGCCAGGGCAACATGGACAGCATCCTGAAGCTCACGCCCGCCGACGTCGAGCGCGACGGCGGCAACGGGGGCGAGGAGATCCGCAACTGGATCACCGTCATGGCCGCCGCCGGCTGCCGCCCCGGCGAGCTGATGGGCTACGAGGACGTGGCCGACTGGGTGTGCGGCGCGGGCGTCGTCTTCTGGGACCTCACCCGCAACGGCGCCCACTAGCCAGCGCTCGTCCCGAGCCAGCGCCCGCGGCCAGCACAACCGCCGACCGCGGGCGCCGCGCGTCGGCTTGCCGCTGCGGGTCTTAGCGCAACTGCGCACCCGACGTGCAGCGGCTTCGGTTCCTGGTTACCGACGCAGCTCCTCGCCGAGGCGCACGTCGAAGTGCTTGATCCAGTACTCGCCGACGTAGAAGGCCTGGACGCGCGACAGGAACTGCTGATACGTCTCCCCGCGCTCGTAGGCTTCCAGGTCTTCGCGGCTGTCCCAGAGGGTGAGCGAGATCCCTTCGTTCGGATCGTCGCTGCCGCGCAGCAGCTCGCGGAAGCGGAGGCCCTTCACTCCGCGACTCGCCGGCACGATCTGTTCGCGGTAGACCCGTTCGTACTCCTCCCAAGTCCCGGGCTTCACCTTCCCCCAGGCCACACGGGCGAGCATCGTGCACCTCCCTGTCCCACGGTACGGCGTCTCCGTGCTGAGCGAAGCAGAAACCATGCCGGCCAGTGCTGACCGTTCAGGTGCGAGCGCTAAAGGACGGCTATCGCCTCGATCTCGACCAGCAGGCCCGGCGCCGCCAGTGAGGTCACACCCACGGCGGTCGAAGCCGGCTGCTTGCCCTTGAAGAACTCCGCCTTGATCGCGCTGTACTCCGCCAGCCGGCCCATGTCCACCAGGAACACCCCGAGCTTGACCACGTTGTCCAGCGAGGCGCCGGCGGCTTCGAGTACGGTCCGCAGGTTCTCGAACGCCAGGCGCACCTGCGCGCCAAAATCGCCCTCGTGCATCACCCGCCCGTCCTCCGAGATGCTCGTCTGGCCGGACAGGAAGACGACGGTCTGGCAGTTCTCGACCTTCCACGCCTGCGAGAAGCCGCGAGCGTCCTGCCAGGTCCACGGGTTGATCTGGGTCTTCTCCACGATCGGACCTCCGCCTCGCTGCCGCCCTTGGTGGCGCGGCGCTCGCCCCGTCAGACGCAGGTGCAGCCGTTGCCGCTGGCGCACCCGTTGCAGCAGTACGTCTCGCCGGCCAGCGTGACGCCGCGGCCATCGTTGCCTCGCCACTGACTTTGCGGCATCCCGCAGGCAGGACAGGTCTGCTCGGCCATCTCGCCCACTCCTCTCGTGTTACCGTCGATGCCCTGCCCCAAACCGCGCAGTCTCTATGCCACAACCCGGGCGCTCGCACCGTGGCCCGTCGCTTGCTTATATCCTTGGACAGCAGGACGTCCGCCAGGCAAGTGCCGGCGTCGGTCCGCGCCACCTCGCCGAGTCATTTCGACATAAGGAGATCACGATGGCAGAGCTATGGGAGCGCGCTTACGAGAAGCAGTTCGGCCACCCCCCGGCCGACGACATGGCCGACTCGGCCGACGACGTCGAGGCCTGGCGCATCAACTGGCAGAGCGGCTACGACGCCGGCGAGGAGTGGGCCACCAGCATGGTCCAGGGCGACGAATAACCGTCCGCGCTCCGTCCCTAGAGGGGCTTGCGCGCCCGGTGAGCGGCCCGCGTGTCGTAGGGGCGGCTCTCGTGGCCGCCCGCGGCGTGTGGCGCGGAATACTGCCAGCGCCACTGCCCCCGTGCCGGAGCCGGAGCCACCGGGAGGGCCGGCGCCGCGGGGGCTTGGGGCGCGGAATACTGCCAGCGCCACTGCCGCCGCCTGCCGACGGCTGGCCGCTCAGCCTTACTGCACACCGCTGTAGGTCACGGCTCGCCGTAGAGGCGCACGGCGTTGTCCCAGAGGATCTTCCGCTTCTGCGTGTCCGTCAGGTCGTCGCGGTCCAGTAGCTCCTGGGCGGCGTTCTCGCGCAGCTCCCCGTGGGGGATGTCCGAGGCGAACAGGATCTGCCCCTCGCCCAGGAGCTTCATCTCCTCCTGGATCAGCGCGTCGTCCGACTCACAGGCGACGAAGATGTTGCCCGAGCGCGCGTAGTCGCGGATCGCGCGCTCGGGGATGTCGGTTGCGTAGGGCAGCCCGTTCGTCCGCGCCTGGCGCAGGTAGTTGTCCATCCGCGGCACCGCGTACAGGATCCACTCCGCGCCGTACTCCAGGAAGGCCACCTTCAGCGTCGGGAAGCGGTCCAGCAGCCCCCCGGCCGTCACCGCGAAGAACGCCATGAGCACCGGCGTCGACATGCCCAGGATGTTCCCCGCGTACATCGTGCGGCAGAGCGTCCCGAGCGGCGCGAAGCTGGCGCCGAAGTGGATGGCCATTGGCAGCCCGGCGCGCGTTAGCTCGTCGTACACGGGATCGAAGGCCCGGTCGGAGAGCAGGCGGTCGCCCGCCGTGCCGAACACCACCGCCGAGCAGGCGCCCAGCTCTTTCATCTCGGCGATCGCCCGGCAGGCCTCGTCGGGCGCGCGCAGCGGCAGCAGGCCGCCCCAGCGCAGCCGCCCAGGGCTGGCCTGGCACGCCCGCCCCACGTAGCGGTTGTAGGCGCGGTACAGCGCCGCCTCGAAGCCGGGATCGTCCGTGAACGTCGCGTAGATCGTGGATGGAAACGCCACCGACACGTCGATGCCCATCTGGTCGAGCGTGGCGAGGCGCGGCTCGGGGTCGGAGAGGTCCTGCCCGGCGAACGGCATCGCCGTCACGCGCGGGTCGGTGACGCGCGCGAAGCCCGGGAACGTCTCGGGGTCGAGCGAGCCGCGCGGCGTGTTGCCCGGCTGGCTCGCCGGCCCGAACGTGTGCGGCATCACCCGCCCCTCGACGTACCACGAGATGCGGTAGCCGCCCAGCCCCTCGGGGTCGCCAATCTCCACCGGCCGCGGCCGGCGGGCCCAGTAGCCCGCCGGCAGGTCCTCCCAGCAGCGCTGGCTCACGACTACGTGCGCGTCGGCGTCGTAGACTCGGTACCCGTGCAGCATCGTTCTCGCCCTCCCATTCCCATCAAGCAGGGCGCGGCAACCAGCACGCCTCCACGGCCCCTATGTAGGGGCGCTGCTTGCTGCGCCCCGCCCGGTCGCCGCCGCCGTCGGCGTAAAAGGCTGCTCGCCGCGCGCTGCCCGGTCGCCGCCGCGGCCAGTGCAGGAGCACCGCTTGCTACGCCCTGTCCGTCCGCGCGCGGCGCAGTCGCCGTGCCCGCCTGCCACCCGCTACGCCGTCGCCCGCGCGGCGATCGGCAGCTTCAGCAGCGTCGCGGCGTTGCGCCAGAGCACGCCTTCCTTCGCCTCGTCGTCGATCGGCAGGCTCTGTACCAGCTTTACGGCGCGCGGCAGCAGCGGGTTCAGCGGCGGCGCGTCGGCGCCCAGCACCATGTGGTGCGCGCCCACCGTGCTCAGCGCGCACATCAGCGCCGGCTCATGGTAGCTCACCGTGTCCAGGTACATCATCTTCAGATAGTGCAGCGGCTCGTGCTGGATCAGCATCGGCTCGTACGGGCCGAGGAAGTACGCCTCCTCCTGCAGCTCGTAGGCGTAGTTCATGCGGCCGATCACCTCGCAGATGCCGCCGCCCAGGTGCGCGCCCACCAGCTTCAGGCTCGGGTACTGCTCCCAGATGCCGCGCACGATCATCCGCGCCAGGGCCAGGCACTCGTCGGACGCGCGGCCCACGCTGGAGACGAGGCGGTACATGCGCATGCACTCCTCGCCGAAGCTGTAGGCGGGCGCGTGCACGAACACCGGGATGTCCAGCGCCGTGACCAGCTCGAAGAAGCCGCGCGCCTCGTCCTCGTCCGGGTAGTGGCCGTTGTGGCTGGAGTTGATGATGACGCCCCGCAGGCCCAGCTCCTTGATCGCCCGCTCCAGCTCCTGCAGGAAGCCCGGCCCGCCGCCCGGCACCGACGACGCGAAGCCCACCAGGCGGTCGGGCGCCTTCGCCACGCTCTCCGCGATGAAGTCGTCCACCTCCTGGATCGCCCGCAACGCCTCGTCGTGCGGCTTGCCCTTGATGTAGTGAACGGGGTTGCTGACGACCGACATGTCCACGCCGGCCTGCTCGTTGATCTGCAGCAGCTTTTCGAGCGTCGCCGGACACTTGCCCTGCCACGTCGGGCTGTTCTGCTCGCTCGGCGGCATGATGTGCGCGTGCCAGTTGATAATCATCCTGTCGCTCCTCCCTCGCCGGCCGCGGCCGCTGTCTCGCTTCCCCCTCGTGCAGGCACGCGGCTTGCCGCGCCCTGTCCGGTCGCCATCCGGCCCGGTGTCGGCCCGCTGCTTGCTGCGCCCGCCCCGCGCTCACCCGGGCCAACGCCCCCCAGTATAGTGGTTCCGGCCGGACCGCGCCGGCCGCCGGCGATCCCGCCGAGCGCCCAACGTTCAGCCAACTTTCAGGGACCGCGGCGCCGCTTGGTGCTACACTAGCCCTGACAACCGCATACGGCGACCGGTCCGCAGGGGGAGCGAGTAGCTGAGAGGCGGGATCAAGCCCACCAACCCCTCGAACCTGATCTCGGCAAGCCGCGCGGGGCAGCACCAGGGCCCCGGAGCGGAAGACGAGCGTAGGGAATGCGGCCGACGACGGGACCACGTGTGCCCCGCCCTCGGGCGCGCTGGTCCTTTTTGTATGCCCGGGGACCACGCGCGCCTGCTGCCCCGGCCCGGGGCGCCGACGCGCTCGCGCGCCACCGTCCCGGGCCGCGGCTAGCCTGCCTGCCATCCCCCCAGCGGCCCCGGCTCGCCCGCGCCCCACGGGGCAGCAGCGCAGGAGGCGCACGATGGCCCAGACCCTCGATCCGCGCGTGCAGGCGTTCCCGGCGAGCCAGAAAGTGTACGTCAGCGGCCGCCGCCCCGACGTGCAGGTTCCCATGCGGGAGATCACGCTGACGCCCACGACGGGCCGCTCCGGCCCCGAGCCCAACGCGCCCGTTCGCGTCTACGACACGAGCGGCCCCTACACCGACCCCGGCGCCCTCACCGACATTCGGCAGGGCCTTCCGCCGCTGCGCCGCGCCTGGATTCTCGAGCGCGGCGACGTGGAGGAGTACGCCGGCCGCGCCGTCGAGCCGCGCGACAACGGCCTGCGGGCGGGCGACCCGCGCGCCAACCTGGCCGTGTTCCCCGGCCTGCGCCGCCGCCCGCTGCGCGCCCGGCCGGGCCAGACGGTGACGCAGCTCCGCTACGCGCGCCGCGGCGTCGTCACGCCCGAGATGGAGTTCGTCGCCATCCGCGAGCAGTGCGACCCCGAGCACGTGCGCGCCGAGGTGGCCCGCGGCCGCGCCATCATCCCCTCCAACGTCAACCATCCCGAGAGCGAGCCGATGATCATCGGCCGCAACTTCTTGGTGAAGATCAACGCCAACATCGGCAACTCGGCCGTCGCCTCGTCGATCGAGGAGGAGGTCGAGAAGATGACCTGGGCGACGCGCTGGGGCGCCGACACGGTCATGGACCTCTCGACCGGCAAGAACATCCACACCACGCGCGAGTGGATCATCCGCAACGCGCCGGTGCCGATCGGCACCGTGCCGATCTACCAGGCGCTGGAGAAGGTCGGCGGCAAGGCCGAGGAGCTGACCTGGGAGGTCTACCGCGACACGCTGATCGAGCAAGCCGAGCAGGGCGTGGACTACTTCACGGTCCACGCCGGCGTGCGGCTCGCCTACGTGCCGCTCACGGCGCGGCGCGTCACCGGCATCGTGTCGCGCGGCGGCTCGATCATGGCCGCCTGGTGCCTGGCTCACCACCGGGAGAACTTCCTTTACACCCACTTCGAGGATATCTGCGAGATCCTGGCCGCCTACGACGTGGCCTTCTCGCTGGGCGACGGCCTGCGCCCCGGCTCCATCGCTGACGCCAACGACGAGGCGCAGTTCGCCGAGCTGGACACGCTGGGCGAGCTGACCCAGCTCGCCTGGCGCCACGACGTGCAGGTGATGATCGAGGGCCCCGGCCACGTGCCGATGCACAAGATCAAGGAGAACATGGACCGCGAGCTAACCGTCTGCCACGAGGCGCCGTTCTACACGCTCGGCCCGCTGACCACCGACGTCGCCCCCGGCTACGACCACATCACCTCGGCCATCGGCGCCGCGATGATCGGCTGGTACGGCACCGCCATGCTCTGCTACGTCACGCCGAAGGAGCACCTCGGCCTGCCGAACAAGCAGGACGTGAAGGACGGCGTGATCGCCTACAAGATCGCCGCCCACGCCGCCGACCTGGCGAAGGGCCACCCCGGCGCCCAGGAGCGCGACGACGCCCTCTCCAAAGCCCGCTTCGAGTTCCGCTGGACCGACCAGTTCAACCTGTCGCTCGATCCCGACACGGCCGTCGCCTACCACGACGAGACGCTGCCGGCCGAGCCGGCGAAGGCCGCCCACTTCTGCTCGATGTGCGGCCCCCACTTCTGCAGCATGCGCATCACGCAGGACGTGCGCGAGTACGCCCGCCAGAAGGGCCTCGACGCCGACACGGCCCTCAAAGTCGGCCTCGCGGAGAAAGCCCAGGAGTTCCGCCAGGCCGGCGGCGAGATCTACCCGAAAGCCTGACCCCGCAACCTAAATCTTCAGTGCGTGTGCCGAGGTAGGGCAGGGGCTCGTCCCCTGCCGCCCGGCCGATTAGCTGGCCCCTCCATTCCAGCGCCCGGGAGGTAGGCCAGGGCCTCGCCCACGGCCCTACCTCCCGGGCGGAAAGACGCTACTTGACAGCGCCCGCGCCCGGGCTTACGCTCCGACCACGAGCCGCGCACCCGCCGCGCCGCACGGGGAGGTGAGCAGCATGGTCGAGCAATCGCCCGGGACTCCGTATCGCCGCCTGGCGCTCGGCCTGGCGCTCGGCCTGCTCGTGGCCGCGTGCAGCCGCGCGCCCGCGCCCACGCCGCCCGCGGCGGCCGCCGGCCCGGCGCCCGCCGCGCCCGCCGCCGCGCCGCCCGCGAGCCCGCCCGCCACCTTGCTGCCCGTGCGCGCCGCCTTCACTTCCTTCTCCGCCTCCGCAGCGCCCTGGTGGATGGCTCAGGAGGGCGGCTACTTCCGCGAGCAGGGCCTCGCCGTCGATCTCGTGCAGGTCGCCGCGGGCGCTACGCTGCTCGCCGCCCTGCAGAACGGCGACCTGGAGGTCGTCTTCTCGGGCGGCCCGTCGCTCGTGCTCGGCTACTTGCAGGGCCTGGAGACGATGATCGTCGGCTCCACGTCCAACGGCCTCGACATCAGCATCTTCGTGCGGCCCGACCTGCAGACAGTCGACGACGTGCGCGGCAAAACGATCGGCGCCGGCCGCCCCAAGTCGATCACCGACATCGCGACGCGGCTGGCCTTCGAGCGCGTGGGCTTGCAGCCCGACAAGGATTTCTACGTCGGCGTGACCGGCGGCCTGCCCGAGTCGCTGGCCGCGCTTGAGACCGGCACCATCGACGGCGCCGCGCTGAACGTCCCCATGGTGTTCGAGGCGCAACGCCAGGGCTACCGCGAGCTGCTGTCGCTTGCCGACATGCCGATCCCGTTCACCACGTCGGCCGTCGGCGCGACCAAGAAGACCATCGCCGCGCGGCCCGAGATCTTCGAGCCCTTCCTGCGGGCGCTGGCCCAGGGCGTGAGCCGCCTGAAGACCGACCGCGAGGCGGCGATCGACGTGCTCAGCAAGTACAACCAGAGCGACGACCGCGACCTGCTCGGTGCGACCGTGGACCATAACCGGCCGCTCTGGGTGACCGACCCCTACCCCGACCCGGCCGGCGTACAGACGGTGATCGACGTCGAGGACGCCCCGGGCGCGCGCGACCTGCGCCCCGAGGAGGTCATCGACGCGCGCTTCGCGGAGCGCCTGCGCCAGAGCGGCTTCCTCGACGGCCTCGCCAGGTAGTGGCGCCGCTCGTCACGTCCAGCGCCGCTCGCCGCCCTCCACTCGCGCCCACTCCACGGTTACAGTCGAAGATAGGGCCGCGGACACGTCCCCAGCCCACCCGGCCCCCAGGCCGCCATACGGAGAGCATATGATTCGGCCGCTCGGCGTCGCGCACGTCAACCTGAACGTGACCGACCTCGCCCGCTCGCTGCGCTTCTACACGGAGCTGCTCGGCTTCCACCTCGCGTTCCAGTACGAGGGCGCGGTCGCCTGGCTGAACGTGGGCCAGTACCGCGACGACGTGCAGGGCATGGGGCGTGGCTTCCACGACCTGGCGCTCTACCAGGTGCCTCACGCCTTGCCCGACGACTACCGCCAGCGCGCCGGCATGAACCATCTCGCCCTCCGCCTCCGCACGCCCGCTGAGGTCGACGCCGCCGCCGACGTGCTGCGGGCGGCCGGCGTGAAGCTGCTGAAAGGCCCCCTCACCCACAAGGAAGACAACGACCGTTACCTCTACCTCGAAGACCCCGACGGCAACGTGATCGAGCTAGTCGCCTCGACGCTTCCCGACTGGCCCGCCGCCTACCTCCGCGCCCCCGCGCCGGACGCCAGCTAAGTGGTTTCCAAGGATCGTGTGACCGGTTCGCTGCGCCACACCTGCCCACCATTCTTTGCCCCGATGCAGCGCGCCGGCGCGCCGGCGCCGTTGCCCGGCCAGGTCCCGCGTGCTACCGTAGAAGCAGCCTTGCGAGGAGTCGAATCCCCCATGCCTGACCTTGCGCTCTCGCTCGCCTGCGGCGATTACGACCGCACTCGCGCCCTCCTCGACGGCCGCGTGCAGGCCGCAGGCGTCGCGCTGCACGTGCTCCCGCTCTCGAACGCCTGGGCGCGCCACCAGCGCATGCTCCTGCACGAGGAGTTCGACGCCTGCGAGCTGAGCACGTCGTCGTTCCTGCTCGACCGCGACCACTCCGACCGCTTCGTCGGCCTGCCGGTGTTTCCCTACCGCATGTTCCGCCACGGCTACGTCTGGTGCGCCGCGCGGGCGGGCGTCCGCGCGCCCGGCGACCTGCGCGGCAAGCGGATCGGCGTCGGCATGTACCAGGTCACCACGGCCATGTGGGTGCGCGGCTTCCTCCAGCACGACTACGGCGTGCGGCCTGAGGATCTCACCTGGGTCACCGAGATGCCGGAGCTGGTGCCCCTGCGCGGGGACGTGCGCGCGCGCATCGAGGTGGCGCCGCCGGGCGCCAGCCTGGAGGGGCTGCTGCTCGCCGGCGAGCTGGACGCCTACATCGGCGTCGAGGGCGTCCCGCCCGCGTTCGTCGGCCGCGACGAGGTTCACCGCCTGTTCCCCGACTACCGGTCCGTCGAGCAGGACTACTTTCGGCGGACCGGCCTGTTCCCGATCATGCACACGGTCGTGGTGCGGCGGGCGCTGCTCGAGCAGCATCCCTGGCTCGCGGTGAGCCTGGTCGACGCCTTCCGCGAGGCGAAGCGCCAAGGCTACGCCTACGCCCAATTCCCGCGCGTGTCCAGCCTCGCGTGGTTTCCTGTCTACCAGGAGGAAGAGCGCGCGGTCCTCGGCCCCGATCCGTATCCCTACAACTGGCCGGACAACGAGCGGGCGGTCGCGGCGATGTGCGCCTACTCCTACGAGCAAGGCATGGTGAGCCGCCAGTTCGCGCCTGCAGAGCTGTTCGCGCCCAGCACGCTCGACTACCCCGAATCGCGCGCGCACGTGGGAGGACGAATCCACCATGACGTCTGAGGGCACCGATCTCGCCGCGCAGATGGTCACCGGCTGCGCGATCCTCAGCGAGCAGGGGCTGGTCGAGGGCTTCGGCCACCTGAGCGCCCGCCTGCCCGGCGACCGCGTCCTGATGACGCCGCGCAAGGCGCTCGCGCTCGTCGAGGAAGCCGAGCTACTGACGCTCGACCTGGAGGGCAACGTCCTGGCCGGCGAGGGGCGCCCCGCCGTCGAGTCGGCCATGCATCTGGCGATCTACCGCCACCGGCCCGACGTGCAGGCGATCGCCCGCACGCACTCGCGCGCCTGCGCCGTGTTCGCCGTCGCCAACCGCCCCGTGCGCGCGGTGCACCGTTTCGGCAGCCACCTCGGCGCCGAGGTGCCCGTGTTCAGCGACTTCACGCTCGTCGGCGCACGCGAGCTAGGCGACCGGGTGGCGGCCGTCCTCGGCGACCGGCAGGCGCTGCTGCTCCACGGCAACGGCACGCTGGTCACGGCGCCCACGCTGGTGGAGGCGGTCACGCGCGCGATCTGGCTGGAGGAGTCGGCAGCCATCCAGCTCGCTGCGCTCTCGGCCGGACTCGAGCCCCAATACTTGACGCCCGAGGAGGCGCGGCGCGCGGCGGCGATGGACATGCCGCACGAGCCGATCCGCGCCTGGGAGTTCTACGCCGCCCTCGCCGCCGGCGACGTCGTCTAGCCCACCGGTGGCAAGAACCGGACTTCGCCTTCGGTGGCCACCGTACAGCGACCAGCAAGCCAATCGGCCCACTGCTCCAGGGTACCGGCTGACTCGTCCACGATCAATCGCACGTGGGCGGCCGGCTAGCCGGGAGTGACCAACGGGAACACGTCTTCGTGGCCCACGACGTCGGCGGCGTATGCCAGCGCGGCCCGTATATCCTATAGCTCCAGACGCGGGTACTCCTGAAGAATCTCGGCTTCCGTTGCGCCGTGTGCAAGCATGCGGACGATCAGATCGACAGGCACTCGCGTGCCCCGGATGACAGCCTTGCCGGCCATGACGCTAGGCGAGAGCCTGATGCGTTGGCGCAGCTCTTCGTCCATGCCGCCCCGCTGTCTCGTCGCTCGGCGAATTCATCTTATACGCGGCAGCCCCAGCCGCAGCGCTGTGATGTCGGCAGGGCCCGCCTGGGCACTTCCGCTCTCGGCACTGCTACAATTGCGGCGAGCCGCGTCCGCTCCGCGCGGCTAGCCAACCGCCATCTTGAACCACTCGGGACGCGAACGGAGATCTCGTATGGTGCGATGCCGGCCGAGCAGGTGGCCCGCGGTATTGCTAACGGCACTCGTCGCGCTAACGATCGGCGTGGCCGGCCTGGGCCGCGCGCCCCGGCGCGCGGCCGCCAGCGCGGCGCCCCAGCCGCAGCGCGTCGTCGTCACGTCGCCGAGCACGGGGCTGTTCGAGATGGCGTTCGTCGCCGCCCTGCGCCGGGGCTTCTACGCCGAGGAGGGGCTCGACGTAACCCGCGTCCAGATGGCGCCGTCCGTCAGCGTGGCCGCCGTGCTCGCCGGCGAAGGGGACTACACGCTCGCGGCCGGCTCCACCGTCACCGCCATCGTCGGCTCCGACGCGCCGCTCAAGCTCGTGCTGGGCATGGCCGTGCGGGCGCTGCACGTCCTCATGACGAACGACCCGGCCGTCCAGAGCGTCGCCGACCTGCGCGGGCGCGCGGTAGCCACCAGTACGCTCACCGACACCTCGGCCAACCTGGCGCGCTACGCGCTGCGGGCCAGCGGCCTGGAGCCGCAGGTGGACGTGGCGCTGCAGCCGCTCGGCGAGAGTCCGAACCGCCTGGCGGCGATGCAGAGCGGCCAGGTGAGCGCGGTCATCCTCGACCTCGCGCAGGCCGTCGAGGCCGAGCGCCGCGGCGCCCGCATCCTCCTGCGCCCCGCCGAGCTGCCCGACCTGCCGATCTCGGGGCTCGGCGTGACGGAGACGAAGCTGCGCGATCAGCAGCCGCAGCTCGAGGCGATGGTGCGCGCGTCGCTGCGCGGCCTGCGCTTCCTGCGCGACGATCGCGCCGACACCGTGGCGCTGATGGCCGACCACCTGGGCCTGAGCCCCGACGTGGCCGAGACGACCTACGATCTGGGCATCGGCTCCTTCGCGCCCGACGGATTGATCGCGGACAGCGGCCTTCAGTTGCTCATCGACACCGCGCGCGACGCGAGCGGCCGCGCCAGCGACGCCACCCCCGCCCAGATCGCCGACTTCACCATCGCGCGGCGCGTCAACCAGCAGCTCGGCCAGTAAGCCCCACCGGAAGGCCGGCGGCTGCGGCGCCCCGCCGCGCGCTCACCCGTCGAACGGCGTGTCGCGCGCCGTCAGGAAGGCGCCCAGCCCCTCGCGGGCGCGGACCTCGCGCAGGCTCCGCCCGCTGGCGGCCTCGTCGCCGCTCTCGACGGCATGAACCAGCGCCGCCGCCAGCGCTCCGTACTCCAGCGCGCGGTACATGCCCGCCATCTCCAGCGCGCCGTCGAGCTGCCGCTTGTTCAGGCGCAGCGCCGCCGGCGGGATCAGCACCAGCCGCCGCGCGAAGCGGTGCGCCTCGGCGCCCAGCTGCTCGTGCGGCACCACTCGGAAGGCCAATCCGATGCGATACGCCTCCCGGGCGTCGATCAGGTCGCCGGTGTACCAGAGGTACCGCGCGTTCTGGATGCCGACCAGCCACGGCAGGAGCGAGCCGATGAACACGCCGTGGCGAATCGCCGGCGCCCCGAACCGCGCCTGCTCCGAGGCGAACACGAAGTCGCACAGGCAGGCTAGCTCCAGCCCCCAGGCGATCGCCTGGCCCTGCACCGCCGCCACGATCGGCTTCGCCAGGTCGCGGAACAGCCGGTGGCGGCGCACCCCCTCCTGCTGCGACTCGTAAGTGTCCAGCGCCGTCCGCCGCGCGACCGGGGCGCCGCTCATCCCTTGCGCCAGGTCGGCGCCCGCGCAGAAGGTGGGGCCGCGCGCCGCCAGCACCACGGCCCGCACCGCGCGGTCGGCGTCGGCGGCCCCCAGCGCGGCCTCCAGCGCGGTCCATAGCTGGCGGTTCAGCGCGTTGCGCTTCTCCGGCCGGTTCAGCGTGATCGTCGCCACGCGCTCCGCGACGTCGTACAGCACCAGCTCGTCGGCCATCCGTCGCCTCCTCCGCGCGCCTCCACCGCCTGCATGGTACCGCCGCGACGCCATCGGCGCTCGCGGCTGGCCGGGGGCCGCGCCCGGGGCTACACTGAGAAGCGCACGCGGCCCTGCCGCCACCACGCCTCGGAGGACGCCCGGTGTCCAAGCTGCCGCCGCCTCGCCCGCGCGACTACTGGAGCCCCTACGTCGAGCGCCTGCCGCGCGAGCAGTTGCGCGCCCTCCAGCTCCGCCGGCTCCAGACCCTCGTCGGCTGGGCCTACGCGCGCAGCCCCTTCTGGCAGCGTCGCCTCGACGCCGCGCGCGTCGCGCCGGAGCAGATTCGGAGCCTGGACGACCTGCGACGCCTGCCCTTTATCACCAAGGCCGAGCTGCTGGAGAACCAGGCCGAGCGCCCACCGTACGGCGACATGCTCACCGCGCCGCCCGACGTCGCCGTCGCCTACCACACCACCAGCGGCACCTCGGGCCGCACGCCGCTGCGCGCGCTGGAGAGCCCGCGCGACTGGGACTGGGGCGCCCAGGCCTGGGCGCGCTCGCTCTACGGCTTCGGCCTGCGCCCGCGCGACGTCGTCTACGTGGCGTTCGGCTACGGCTCGTTCATCGGCTTCTGGGGCGCCCACTACGCCATCCAGAAGATCGGCGCGACGACCGTCGCCGGCGGCAGCCAGAGCAGTGAGGCGCGCCTGCGCCACATCGTCGATACCGGCGCCACGGCGGTGGCGGCCACGCCCAGCTACGCCATCCGGCTGGCCCAGGTGGCGGCCGAGATGGGCATCGACCTGGCCCGCGACACGCGCGTCGAGCTGCTGCTGCTCGCCGGCGAGCCGGGCGCGAACATCCCCGCCACCAAGGCGCTCATCCAAGACATGTGGGGGGCGCGGGCGGGCGACTTCATGGGCATGACCGAGACGGCCGGCATTACCGCCTTCGAGTGCAGCGAGCAGTCGGGCGCCCTCCACATCAACGAGGACTACTTCCTAGAGGAGTTCCTCGACCCGCGAGGCGACGAGCCGCTGCCGCTGGGCGAGGTGGGCGAGCGCGTCTGTACCGCCTTCGGCATCGGGCTCATCCCCATCATCCGCTATCGCACCGGCGACCTGGTGCGCCGCGTCCCGGCGTCGCACTGCTCCTGCGGCCGCACGTTCGAGCTGTACCTCGGCGGCATCATTGGCCGCGCCGACGACATGCAGATCATCCGTGGCGTGAACGTCCACCCGTCGGCCGTGGAGGGCGTCGTACGCCGCTACGCCGAGCTGCGCGAGTTCCGCATCGTGCTCACGCGCGTCGACTACGTCGACAACATCGCCGTGGAGCTAGAGGCCCAGCCGACCGTGGCCGCCGACCTGGCCGAGCAGCTGAGGCAGCGCGTCGCGCGGGAGCTGGCCGAGGCGCACGAGGGGCTGCGCTTCGACGTGTCCCTCGTCGCCCCCGGCACCCTGCCCACCTTCGAGCTGAAGGCCCGCCGCCTCCTCGACCGCCGCTAGCACCGCGTGCCGTTCACCTCCACCCCGCGACGCAGATTCCTCCAGGCCTCAATCGCTCCACAGGGGCCGGGGGCTTGCGGTCCCGCTCCCCGGCATCCACCCCCTTCCTTCGAAGGGAAGGGGGGCAGGGAGGGTCAGGTCATACCGCATCCGGCGATGGCCTTCCCTATCTCCCTCTCCCCCTGGGAGAGGGCAGGGGTGAGGGCGCGCCCCGGCGGGCGCACCGCCGGGCCGGATCGGGTATCACTCCCTACCGGTGCAGTACGACCAGCGAGTCCGGCGAATTGCCCACCTGCACCGTGCCGAGGTCGAAGCTGGTCGCCGCGTCGAGCGCCTGAATGGCGTTCGCCGACACCTGCGCCGCGTACAGCCGCGTGCCGTCCGGGCTCAGCGCCAGGCCCAGAGCCGGGTGGTCGAGAAACAGCGTGCCCGCGATGGCCTGGCGGTTCGTGTCGATGACGCTGATGCGGCTATCCTCGTTGTGCGACACGTAGGCGTACGCGCCATCGGCGCTGAACACCACCCGCCGCGGCTGCGGCGCCGTCGCGATCGTCGCCGCCACCTGGTTCGTGGTCGCGTCCACGATCGACACGTTGCTGGCGTTGCGGTTGGCCACGTAGACCCAGTGGCCGTCCGGGCTCACCGCGAGCCCCTCCGCGCCCGCGTCCGTGGGCACGGTGGCGATCACCGCGCGCGCCGCCGGATCGATGACCACCAGCGCGCCCGCGTCGCGGTTCGTCGCGTAGGCCCGTTGCCCGTCGCGGCTGAAATCGAGCAGCGCCACCCCCGGCCCCACGCTGATGCGGCCGGTCTGGGCCCCATCCGGCAGGCTGTAGATCACGATGTCGCCGGAAGCCGGGCTGCTCACCCACAGCGCGTTGCCGCCCGGCGCCACCGCCACGTCGAGCGGCGCCTGCGCCCCCTGCCAGGTCGCGGCGACCTGCCCCGAGGCCACGTCGATGGCCGACACGCTGTTGTCGTCCTGGTTCGCCACGAAGACCCGGCTGCCGTCCGGCGCCGCGGTCACTTCCTGCGGGTTCTGCCCCACCGGGATCGTGCCGCGCACCTGGCTGCCCGCCAGATCGACGACGGTCACGTTGTTCGAGCTGCGGTTGACGACGTAGGCTAGCAGCCCCTGGGCGCTGCCCGCGATCGTGGGATCGACCGTCCGCACGATGTGGTCGCCCCCCGTCAGCGGCGGCGCCCCGGGGGAGGGCGCCATCTGGATCGGCGGCGGCGGCGTCTGGTCGTCGGTCGGCGACGGCGCCACGACGTTCGGGCCAGGCGTCTGGTTGGGCGCCGGCGGCGGGAACTGGAACTGGGGGGTGGGGCTGGCCTGCGCCGATACGGCGCCGGCGGCATTCCCGAGCGTTGCCGCGGCGAGCCCCGATGATTCCACCGGTACGCTGCTCACGGCTGCCGGTCCGCAGGCGGTGAGCAAGGCGAGCACGATCCCAAGCGCCAACGTGGAGCGATAGAACATGGACCCTTCCTCTGCATGCCGGCCGAACGCCGGAACCATTTGTGCGCGCCCGCGTCCGGCGACGTTCGGCCCCGTCCCTGCAATGCTGTGCGAGGCGGACGCGGGGGGTATTATCGCAAAGGTCGTCGTCGGCTGCCAGCCCAGCCCCCGGCCCGGGTCGGCAGTCGCCTCCCGCCGCTCAGGCACGGCCCAGCACCCGCGCGTAGATGGCGCGATGCGCCGCCGCGATGCGCGGCCAGCCCAGCCCGTCCACCAGCGCCCGCCCGCCGGCCGCCAGCCGCGCCCGCAGCGCCGCGTCGTCGGCCACTCGGTCCAGCGCCACCGCCAGGGCCTCGGCGTCGCCCGGCGGCACGAGCAGCAGGGTCTCGCCGTCGTGCAGCCGCGGCCACGCGGGGGACAGGGGATGGGGGCTAGGGGTTGGGGGACGCGAGGCGGACGACGTTTCCCTACCCCCTAGCCCCCATCCCCCATTCCCCGTGGAAACCGTCGGGAGCCCATGCGCCAGTGCCGCCAGCAGGCTGCCCCGCCGCAGCGAGGCGCCGTCCGCGAACGGGAAGGCCGCCGCGTCGGCGGCCAGCAGGTAGCCCGACGCTTCCTCCGCGGGCAGCAGCGGCAAGCGATGTACGAGCGCGCCCAGCGCCGGATCGGCCAGCCGCCGCTCGATCTCGGCCGCGTAGGCGCGATTGCTCGGGTCGCTGGCCCCGGCCTCGGCGCCAATGAGCAGCAGCCGCACCCGCCGCCCGCGCGCGTGCAGGCGGCGCAGCGCCGCGAACAGCGTCTCCAGGCCCTTCGAGCGGTTGAGTATGCCCAGATGCGCGATCAGGAACGTCGCGGCGTCCGCGCCGACGGCCCGGCGCCACCGCTCGCGGTCGTAGTCGGCCGGCGGCGCGGGCGCAAGGTTGCTGCCGATGGGCACCCAGTAGCGCCCCGCCGGGCGCCGGCGGCCGGCCGCCGCCCAGTCCGCCCGCTCGGTGAAGATCACGGCGTCGCTGCCGCGCAACAGCCGGTCCCGCACGGCGTCCCGCAGCTCGCCAGCCTTCGGAAAGAGATAGGGCACGCGCAGATCGTGGAAGGTCGTCAGCGTCCTCAGCCCCGGGCAGCGCCGCCGCAGCCAGCCCGGCAGCCAGTGTACCGCCGCCGCCATGCCAAACGCCGCCGGCTGGTACTGGACGTGTACCACGTCCGGCCGCGCCGCTCGCACCGCCCGCAGCGCGCTCCGAGCGCACCGCCAGTCCCAGCACTCGACCGCCCGCCACACGGTTACGGAGTGCTGAGTGCCGAGTGCTGAGTGCCGAGTGCTGAGTGCTGACCGCTGACCGCTGACCGCTGACTGCTGACCGCTGACTGCTGACCGCTGACCGCTGACTGCTGACCGCTGACCGCTGACCGCTGACCGCTGCGTGGGCTCTGGAGGCGCCGTGCCCGCGAGCACGGTGACGCGTACGCCCTGCTGCGCCAGGTGCGCCGCCAGCAGTGCCGTATAGTCTCCCACCCCGCCGGGCCGCGGCGGATACTCGCCCGCGAGGAACAAGACCGAGAACTGGGCCTCCAGCACGCCTGGGTTGGCGCTCCGGCCAGGGTCGGAGCGCTGTGAGGCCCGGGACTCAGCACTCAGCACTGAGCGCTACAGACGGAAGAGGCTGGCCGCGGTCTCGCCGGCGATGGCGCGCCGATCGTCCGTCGGCAGGCGCAGGTTGCCGATCATCTCGACCAGCTCGCTCACCGTGGCGCCCGAGCTCGACTCCAGCGGATAGTCCGAGCCGAACACCATCCGCTGCGGCGTCACCACGGCCGCCGTCATCTCGACGGCGGGCGCCCAGCCCCCCGTCCCGGCCGTGTCGAAGTAGAACTTCGACCACCGCTCCTCGAACACCTTGTCGAGCCCCAGCGCCCGCTGCTCGCGCTGCGTCTTGCCGACCTGCCGCTTCTCCGGCGGCAACGGGACCTCCGGCGGCTCGAACGAGATCATGGAGATGCGCCCCCGCAGGAAGACCGACGTGCCGCCCAGGTGCGGCAGCACGAATTTCAGGTTCGGGAACTCCGGGAACACGCTGTTCATGATGCGCACCGCCGCCAGCGTCGTGTCGAACGGCCGCCCGCAGGAGCGCTCCAGCCCGTAGTCGGTGGTGAACCCTTGCGGCAGGAGGGCCGGGTGCAGGATCACTGGCACGTCCAGCTCCTGGATCTTGCGCCAGATCGGGCCGAGCGCGCGGTCGTCGAGCACCACCGATCCCGCCGAGGTCGGCAGCGCCACGGCGTTCAGCCCCAGCTCCCGCACGCCGCGCTCCAGCTCCGCCGGCCCCGCCTCCGGCTCCTCGAGCGCCAGGTGGATCGAGCCGTACAGCCGCCCCGGGTTCTGCCGTTGGATCTCGGCGAAGCCCTCGTTCAGCGTGCGGCAGGTCGGCATGCCCAGGATGCTGACGCCCGAGTACGTGAGGATGGCGGCGTCGACGTGGCCCTCGTCCATCGTGCGCAGGTGCGCCTCGACGCTGCACAGCTCATCCCGCAGCGTGATGCTGATGCGGTCGTTGACCAGCCGCACGCCGCCGCCGGCCTCGGCCTTCAGCGCGTCGTACACCGCGCGCGGCAGGAAGTGGTGGTGAACGTCGATGACGCGAGTCCCGTCGAGCATAAGCCCTCCCCTCCGCGCGACTATAGCACAGCTGACCCGTCTCTCCTCCCCCGGACAACCGCCTCGCGCCAATGCCTTCTATACAGAGAGGCCGCGAGGCGCGCCGGAGAGCGCCCGCCCTCGGCGCGACGTGGTCGCCGTCCCTGCCCGTACACACCTTCCTCGCGCCCGCCGCCCGCGCCCGGCCCGGGGCACCCCGCCCCGCCGGCCCGGCCCGCGACGAGCTACCGGGGGAGTATCGTACGGGGTAAACGATGCGACCTTCCGCGCCCGAGGAGCACGCGCAGACCCGCGCCCGGCCTACCAGTTAACCACCCGGTAAAGGAGCATCGTTTGACCGTTCCTCGGATGAATTACTGCGCCGCATCATCATGACGCACGGCCGTGAAACCTACGAGCCCCGCCGCCGCGCGCCGTAAGATAGAGCGAGCCGCCTCGGGCGGCTCGCGCGGGCACCCTTGGCAGGCGGTCGACGGTTCAGCGCCAGGCGCGGGCGTTCCCAGCCCCTGGCGGAGCACCCGGGACGCGATACCAGAGCAAGTGGGGGCGACAGCATGCGACGGCTTGGCTCGCCGGCGGGGCTGGCAGTAGCGCTGAACCTGCTGGTGGCAGCCAGCCCCCTCGCGTGGCTGGCTGCGGGTGCTCGCCCCGCCACGTCCCCGGCCGCCCTCGCGCGCGGCGTGGCCGCGCCCGGCGGCGCGACCGATCCCGAGGGCGTGCTGGACCAGGCGCCCTGTTCCGGCCTGGGCAGCGCGGCCCTCGTCCCGTCCGGCGACACCGGCATCGCGGCCAACGTCAACACCACCCCGGCGCCCGCGGGCACCGAGGTGGATGCCGTGATCATCAATTTGCAGCCCGGCCAGGCGCCGCTGCTCGTCGTCGCCACGACCGTGGGCGCCGAGCAGATCAGCGGCCCGCCCGTCGGCGCCGCCGCCGGGGCGCCCATTCCCCTCCGCGGCACGGTGCGCGGCCTACCAGTGCCCGGCGCCGCGGTCACGCTCAGCCTCCAGGGCCCGCCCGGCGCGCCGCCGCAGGTGGTCGCCCAGGGACCGGTGCAATGCCAGGACGCGCCCACCGGGCCGCCCCAGGGCTCGCCACAAGGGCCACCGGCCGCGGTGCCGGGCGAGGCCGGCGCGCCGCCGGGGCAGGTGCCGGCGCCGCCCGCGGGCCAGCCCCCGCCTGGCTATCCGCCGCCCGCCCCCCAGGCACCCGGTGGAGCGCTCCCGCCGGACCAGCCGCCGGAGGGCGCGGCGCTGACACCCGGATTGCCGCCCCCCGGCTACGCCGGCGCGCCGCCGCCCCCCGGCTATCCCGCGCCGCCGGGCTATCCGGCCGCCCCCGCGGGCGCCTACCCGCCGGGCGCGGCACTGCCACCGGGCGTCCCCCCGCCGCCGGGCTACGCGGCGCCGCCGCCACCCGGCTATCCGGCCGCGCCCCCTCCGCCGGGTTACGCCGGCGCCCCCCCGCCGCCGGGTTACGCCGGCGCCCCGCCGCCACCGGGGTACGCGGCGCCTCCCCCGCCCGGCTGGCCGCCGGGCGTCCCGTTCCCGCCCGAGGCGCCGGGCGTGGCGCCGCCGACCGAGGCGGCCACCCCAACGCCGTCCACGCCGTCGCCGACGCCGATTCAGGTGCCCACGGCGCGGCCCACGGCGGCGCCCGGCCAGATCACGCCCGTCCTGGCGGTGCCCACCGTCACGCCGCAGCCCGTCCCCGACGACGAGAGCGAGAGCCCGCCCGAGGGCGCTGCCCCGCCCCGGCCGCGGCCCCTCGCGCTGTTCTGGCCCCGCTGACGCCGTGCCGTGCGATGCTAAGATAGGGCCGCGACAGGGAGAGCGAGCGTGGAGCGGGTACAGGACGCCGCGCGCCGGCTGTGCGACAACGTCGAGCGCGTGCTCGTCGGCAAGCGCGGCGCGGTCGAGCTAGCCGTGGTCGCCCTGCTGTGCGAGGGCCACGTGCTGATCGAGGACGTGCCGGGCACGGGCAAGACGACGCTCGCGCGTGCCCTGGCGCAGTCGCTGGGGGGCACGTTTCGGCGGCTCCAGTGTACGCCCGACCTGCTCCCCTCGGACGTGACCGGCGTCGCCGTGTTCGACCAGCGCACAAGCGCCTTCGACTTCCGCCCCGGCCCCGTGTTCGCCAACGTGCTCATGGCCGACGAGATCAACCGCGCCACCCCCCGTACCCAGTCGGCCGTGCTGGAGGCGATGCAGGAGCGGCAGGTGAGCGTGGACGGCGTGACGCATCCGCTGCCCCGGCCTTTCACCGTCATCGCCACCCAGAACCCCGTCGAGCTAGAGGGCACCTTTCCGCTGCCCGAGGCGCAGCTCGACCGCTTCCTCCTGCGCCTGAGCCTCGGCTACCCCGCCGCCGAAGACGAGCGCCTAATGCTCCGCCGCGCCCGCGAGGAGGCCGCGCCGGCAGTGGACGGCACGGTCGGCGCCACGGCGCAGCCTTCATCTCCCAGCACTCAGCTCTCCGTCCCGGCGGTCGTCACGCCCGAGGAGGCGCTGGCGCTCCACGCCGCCTGCCGCCAGGTACACGTCGAGCCGGCCGTCGAGGAGTACCTGGTGGCGGTGGCCCGCGCTACCCGCGAGCATGCCGACGTGCGGCTGGGCGCCAGCCCGCGCGCCACCCTCGACCTGTACCACGCCGCCCAGGCGTGGGCGGCCATGCAGGGTCGTGAGTTCGTCACGCCAGACGACGTGAAGCGACTGGCGGCGCCCGTGCTCGCGCACCGCCTTGTCTTGGGCGTGGACGCCCGGCTGCGCGGCCGGTCCGCCGCCGACGTGCTCGCCTCGCTGATCGAGACGCTCCCCGTGCCCGTGGAGTAGCCGGCATGGCGGCCCTGCTCGCTCGTCAGCCCATTACGGCGCGGCCGGCTGCCCCCCGGTGCGGACGATGATTACCCCGGAGACGCGCCCGCCCCACGCGCCGCCGGGGTTGTTCGGCCCTCCGGGGCTAGCGCTTCTGCTTGGGGCCACGCTCGTCGCCGCCCGGCTGGGTGCGCCGTGGGTCGCGCTGCTGGCCGGCAGCCTCCTGCTCGTCGGACTGCTCGCCCGCCTCTGGGCGCGCTACGCGCTGGTGGGCCTCGTCTACACACGGCAGGGGATAGGGGTGGGGCCAGGAGATATGCGGGACGGTGAGCAAGCCGCCGCTATCCTCCCCCATCCCTTACCGCCTATCCCCTATTCCCCCGTCGTGCGGGCCTTCTGCGGCGACACGCTCGTCCTCGACACCCGTCTGAGCAACCGCAAGCTGCTGCCGCTGCCCTGGGTCGAGGTGTGGGAGCGGCTGCCGCTGGCGCTCGATCCCGGCGAGGAGCTGATCGAGTCGGTCGAGGCGCGCGGGCAGGGCTGGCTGTGCCAGGGCGCCTCGCTCTGGCCGTACCAGCGAGCGCGCTGGCGGCACCGCCTGGCCTGCCGGCACCGCGGCACGTTTTCTCTCGGGCCGGTCCGCGTGCGCGCGGGCGATCCGTTTGGCTTGGGCGAGCGGGAGATACTGCTGCCCGCCCACCTGCAAGCGATCGTCTACCCGCGTGTGGTACCCTTGCGGCGGCTTACCCTGCCGCTGCGCCACCCCACGCTCGACGCAGCCAGCCGCCGCGGCCTGGTCACCGACCCCACGCGGACCGCCTGGCTGCGCGCCTACCAGCCTGGCGACCCGCCGCGCCTGGTGCACTGGCCTGCCACCGCGCACCAGGGCTCCCTCCAGGTGCGCGTGCCCGAGCCGACGACAACACTGCAGGTCAGCTTGGTGCTCGACGCCGCGTCGTTCGACGTCGTACTAGCGCTCTACCGCGAGACGCTGTTCGAGCTAGCCGTGTCGGCCCTCGCGTCCATCGCCGTCTACCTCCATGCGGCCGGCCATCCCGTCGGGCTGTACACAGACGCCCGCCCGCCGGTCACCGTGCCGCCGAGCGCCAGCCCAGCGCAGCTCGAAACGCTGCTGGAATGGCTCGCCCGGATTGAAGTGGGACCAACCAGAGGCCAGGGGCCACGGGATAGGGGGTGGGGACTGGGAGAGGGCGAAGAGGCGCCCTCCCCCATCCCCTACTCCCCATCCTCCATCCCGCGCGGCAGCGCCGTTGTGCTGGCCGTATCCGAGCTAGCAGCCGACTTGCCGGCGACGCTCGCGCAGCTCGCGGAAGGCGGGCGCGCGGTCGTCGTCCTGCTCGCCGGGTCGGGCCACCGCGCGCCGCCGCTGCCACGCGAGCGGGTGGTCCCGCTCACGCCGAACAGCGATCTCGTCGCCGTGCTGGAGGGCGCGCCGACGCTGCAAGGGGAGTTCGGATGAGGCTCCCCCCACCCCGTCCTACGCTGCACCCAGCACTCGGCACGCGGCGCTCGATCCTGCCTTGGCCGATGATGGCGATGGAGGCGGCGCTCGTCTACCCGCTCGTCGCCCACTGGCTCACGGGGCCGGACGGCCGTGCGCCGCTCGGGCCGCTCGCCGCGCTCGTCATGCTGCCGCTCGGCTACCTTGCCACCCGCCACAGCCCCATCCGCGGCGTGCCCGTCGCTCGCGCCGACGTGGGCATTGGCCTCGCTTTCACCCTGCGCCTGCTTACCGCGCCACCGTCGCCGGCGGCGATACAGGAGGGGCCGCTGCTCGGGCCGCTGGAGTGGCTGCTCAGCGCCGTGCTGCCAGCGCTCGTCGGGTTCGGCCTCTGGTGGCGCGGCGGCGCGCTGGCCGACGCCGAGCTGACCGCCGACGGTGTGCGGGACGAGTTCCTGATCGTCGGCGCCGCGCTGCTCGGCGTGCTCGTGCTGTTCCGCGACGCGGCCGGCATTGACGCACTGACAAGCGCTGCGGCGGTGATCGCCTACCTGGGCGCGGGACTCGTCGCCGTCGGCCTGGCGCGTCAAGAGCAGGCCGGCCTCGCGCCGACCGCCGCGTCCACTGGCGTCGTCGCGGCCACGACGCTGGCGCTCCTTGTCGCCAGCGTGGGTCTTGTCGCGCTGCTCAGTCCTGAGCTAGCGGGCATTATCCTGGGACTGCTCGGTCAGGCTGTTGGTGCCCTCTTCTGGCTGGTGACCCTGCCGCTCGCCTGGCTGCTGTCGCGGCTGAACCTGCGGCTGCCGTTGGCGACCGACCTGCCCACGATGCGGCCGGTCCAGCCGCCCCCCGAGTTGGCCGAGCGCCCACTGCCGCCCGAGTGGCTGTTGCAGCTGATTGGCGTTCTCGTCTCGGTCCTCGCCGTGCTCGGCATCCTGGTGGTCGCCGCCGCGCTCATCTGGCTCCTGCTCGCCCTCTTGCAGCGGGTCGAGTTTCGGCCTGGCGTGCGCGGGCCAGTGGCCATGGAGGCTGACGGCACGCCGTGGCAGGATGCGCGCGACGCGATTGGCGGCGTGCGCAGCTGGCTGCTGCGGCTGGCCGGCGGCGCCCGCGCGGCCACCCGGCGTTCCGACAGCCAGGTGCGCGACGCGCGCGCTGCCTACCGGGTGCTGCTGCGCTGGGCCAGCGCCCGCGGCGTCGCCCGCGCGCCCGCCGAGACGCCCGCCGAGCTGCAGCGCCGGCTCGTCGCCTACGAGCCCGCCGCCGCCGCGCATTACGCGGTCCTGACCGCAGCCTACGAGCGGGCGCGGTACGGCGGCACGGCGACATCCGCCGCCGAGCTCGCGCGCCTCCGCGCGAGCCTGCAAGCGCTGGATGCGCTGCCGCCCTCCCGGCGCCCGGATCCCAGGGAGAGAGGAGAGCAGCCGTGAATCGCTGGCTCGTCGTACTCGGTGCCCCGATCCTACTGGCCGCCGGCCTCGCGCTCGCACCGTCGTCGGCCGCGCGCCTCGCGCCATCCCCGACCCTCGTCTCCCAGCGCCCCCTGAGCCCATTTGCCATCCACCCCCGTCAGCCGGTTGGCCTGCCGGAGCAGGTCAGCGATCAGGACACGTCGAGCCTCACGGCTGTCCACTTCGTCGATGCCCGGCACGGCTGGGTGGCGGGGCTCGGCTGGATTCTAGCGACCGCGGATGGCGGTCAGACGTGGGCACCCCAGATCTCCACTACCGACCCGATCGCCAGCTTCGCGTTCGTGGACCCCAGCACCGGCTGGGCGGTGGGCCGCCATTCTTTTGTCGGCACAACGGACGGTGGCCAGACCTGGCAGCGGCGGGACGAGACCACGCCGGACCTTGCTGCGGTCTCCTTCGCCACACGCGCCGTCGGCTGGGGACTGGCGGGCATGGCGCCGCCGCGCGGCCAGCCGGCCGCGGCGCCTCAGCCCGCCCCGGGAGCGATCGCGGCGACGAGCGATGGCGGCGAAACGTGGGCTCCCACGGCCGCGCAGCCCGCGCCGATGCAGTCGGTCTGCCTGGCGGACTCCGACCAGGGCTGGGCCGCCAGCCACGCCGGTGTCTGGCGCACCGGCGACGGCGGTGTGACCTGGACAAGCGTGCTGGTCGCGCCGGCCGAGTCATCCGGCGACGCACAGCCCCTACGCGAGGGGTTCACGGCCGACGTGCAGTGCGTCGACGGCGACACGGCCTGGGTGCTGTTCACGGCGCCGGGCGCTATGATGCAGACCGGCTGGGCGCTGTACCGCAGCGGCGACGCGGGCGCCACCTGGACGCCAGTCGCGCAGTCGGGTCAGTTCTTCCCGGCTACGGACGCGGCCCGGGGGACCGGCGGCTGGAACCGCGTGCGCCTAGCGGCGGTAGACGCCGGCACCGCCTACGTTGTCGGCACCTGCGTGCCTTGCAGCCCGCCCGGCGCGGCGGGATCGGGCACCGTGTCGCTGGGCGTGAGTCGCGACGCGGGCCAGAGCTGGCAGGATCTGCCGCCGCTGCCCGATACTTTTGGCGCGGCGATCGTCAGTGCGCCCTTCGCGGCGTCGTTCCCCACGGCCGAGCACGGCTGGCTCGTCGCGCCCGGCAGCACGAACCTCTACGCCACGGCCGATGGCGGCACAACCTGGACCTCGCACCCCCTCGACGTAAGCCCCTAGCGGACCATCACAAGGCCGCCGGTGTACTGTAGGAGATTCTTGATGCCGGTTGTGAAACCACGACCCAGGCCGGCCGCCTAGTGGCGTGCACTAGCGACTGCCCGCGAGCGGGTGCAGGATGACGATCGGGATGTGGCGCGTAGTCTTCGCGCGGTAGGCGCCCCAGACTGGCGTCTGGGCGACCAGCCGCGGCCACAGGCGCTGCTCGTCCGCCGGGCCGGCCTGCTCCGCCCGCACGCGGAAGCGGCGCCGACCCACCTGCACCTCCGCCTCCGGGCGCGCTTCCAGGTTCCAGTACCAGCCGGGCTGCACGTCCTTGCCGCCGTTCGAGCCGACGATCACCAGATTCCCGCCGTCACGCAGGTAGCCGAGCGGCCACGTGCGGCGCCGGCCGGTCTTGCGGCCGACAGTCGTGAGCAACAGCACGGGGGTCTGGCGGTGGCTCCCCAGCCGCCCGCCGCTCAGCCGATACAGCGCCGCGTGCGCCTGGTAGAGCAGCCGCCTCACCGCGTCCCAGCGTGCCATCGGCCTGCTCCCGCGCGGGCTCAGCCGCCCACGTCTACTGCGCCGGCGCGGGCCGGCTCAGTCGCCCGGATCAACGAAGCCGTACTCGGCGGCTAGATCGGCAACCTCTAGCGCCTGGCCCGTCTTCGCCATCACGGCCGGGTCGGCCGTCAGGGCCGCCACCGCCCGCCCGGCGAAGCGCGGCGACTGCGCCGGCTCGGGCGTCGGCCGGTTCGTCCACAAGTGCGCCGTGGCGCGGGTCCGCTCAGTCGCCACCATGCTCGGCCGGATGCTCAGCGCCGCGACGCCGTACGGCCGCAGCTCGTGCGCCATGTCCGCCGCCAGTCGCTCCAATGCCGCCTTCGCCGCCCCATAGGCGACGTTGAACAGGTAGCGCGCGCCGCCGACCGACGAGACGTTCACAATCAGCCCGCGGCCTTGCGCGATCATCAGCGGCGCGGCCGCGCGGCTCGCCACGAAGTGCGCCCGCAGGCCGACGGTGTGGATGTGGTCCCACACCTCAAACGGTAGCTCCCAGAACGGCACGTCGCCCGGCGTCTCCAGGCCGGGAATCGAGTAGACGTTGTTGACCAGCACGTCGAGGCGGCCGTGCTCGGCCTGCACCTGCGTGAACAGCGCGGCGATCGCCGCGTCGTCATGGTGATCGCAGCGCACGGCTACACCACGCCCGCCCAGCGCGCTGACGGCCTCGGCCGTCGCACCGATCGTGCCCGGCCAGGGCGCTGTGCCCTCCTCGATCGTCCGCCCCGTGACGTAGACGGTCGCGCCTGCCTCGCCCAGCCCGAGCGCAATGCCCTTGCCGACACCGCGGCTCGCACCCGTCACGACCGCGACCCGGTCCGCCAGCGGCAGCGACATCTACCGACCAGGGCCGGGCGCTGGCTTGGCCGCGCCGCGTCCGAGCCGTGCGCGGGCGATGCGCTGACCGTCGTCAGGACCGGGCTCCGCGGTCAGCTCCAGCCGCTCGACCCACTTCACGCTCGTGAAGCACGCGCCGCCTGGCACTACTAGGCGCCAAGGCGCACCGTGCTCAATCGTCAGCGGCTCACCGTTCAGCGACTCCGCCAGCAGCGCGTCGCCCGCCACGTCGAGCGCTAGCGGCACTGCGTACTCGCCCGCGTAGGCCCGCACGTAGCGGGCCTCCGTCCGCGGCGCGGCGAGCGCCAACAGATCGCCCAGCCGCACGCCACGCCAGCGCAGGCCAGGCACCTCCCAGCCCTCCTCACAGACGAACGGCTCAGCCAGGTCCACGCGGGGCAGCGCGACCAGGTCGGCCGCTGCCAGCGCGCGCGGCGTGGCCACCAGGCCGTCGATCTGCAACGCCGGCGCCGCGCGCGCCTGGATTGCCGGCGGCACGGGATGAGCGGGCAGCTGCTCGCGCGTCTCCATGCGGCTAGCTCTCCTTGTCGAGCTTCAGGCTGGCGGAATTGATGCAGTAGCGCATCCCTGTCGGCGCCGGCCCATCGGGGAACAGGTGCCCCAGGTGGCCGCCGCAGCTGCTGCACATGACTTCCGTGCGCACCATGCCGTAGCTGGTGTCCGTCTCGGTCTCGACGCTGTCCGGCACGCAGGTCCAGAAGCTGGGCCAGCCGGTGCCCGACTCGTACTTCTCCTCAGAGCGGAACAGCGGCGCGCCGCAGCCCGCGCAGCGGTACGTGCCCGCGTCCTTGGTGCGGTAGTACTCACCCGTGAAAGCGCGCTCCGTGCCCTTCTCCCGCAGGACGTGGTACTGCTCGGGCGTCAGCGTCTGCCGCCACTCCGCATCGGTCTTTTGGACCTTCTCGGCCATCGTCGCCTCCTCCTTGCGGATGCACGATCTCATTCTTTACCCATAGCCTACCACCGCGGGCCGGCCAGGCGCGCTCACCCCAGTCAGCCGGCGGGCGGGGCCCGCGCGCCGACTCGTCCCAGCCGCTGCGCGGTCGCTGTACCCGCGCGGGGTACTTGCTTTAGAGACGTGGTGCTCTATTGCAGCGGACGAGCGCGGCACGGTGGCCGCAAAGAGCACCGCCAGGCGACCGAATAGGTAGGACGGGAGGCACCCCATGGACGACGCGCGCGCGCAGGATCTCGCGTTCGACATCGAGGAGCTAGAGCCGCGACGCGCAGCCGGGGCGGGCGCGCAGATGATGGGCAGCGGCGGGATGGGTGGCGGCAGCGGCACGCTGGGCATCACCGGCGGCGTCACGGGCACCGCCACGATCAACGGCAGCGGCGGCTCGGGCGGCAGCGGCGGCGGCAGCGGCACCTAGCCACGCCTATCGCTGACCGGCCGTGCGTCGACACAGCAGCCGCGCACCCAACGTCCACATCCGGCCGCCGGGCGCGTCCGACGCTCGCCCCCTCCTAGTGTCGGACGCGCCCGGCGGCCGCACTTCCGCCAGCCACCCGACAACGCGCCCGCCTACTGAAACACCTGGCGGAAAAAGCCGGCGCGGTCCAGCTCGTCCACGAGGTGGTTGTCCACGAGCTGCTCGGGCCGCAGGTTGCGCGCGGCCGGGTTCTCCTTGGCAGCCGCCTCGACGTCGTAGCGCACCGCGTCGGGCAGCGCGTGCTGGTCGATCTCCCAGCCCGGCAGGAGGGCGTCGTACGTGCGCTCCAGCAGTGCCGGGTCGTCGGCCTGGATGTGCTGGGCGATGATCGCCTTGGTGCGCTCCTTCTCCTTGTGAGCGAACGCGACGCCCTCGGCGATCGCCTGGATCAGGCGCCGCGCGGCGCTCTCGTTGGCCGCCACCCAGTGGTGCGTGGTCGCCACGCCGGACATCATCATCGGCAGCTTGTAGTCGGCCGTGTTTAGCAGGAGGTGCATGCCCTCGTCCTCGGCGCGGAACGTGGCTGGCGGGCCGAGCATCGCCGCCGCCACGCCGCCCGAGACGAGCGAGGTCACCGAGTTGGTGAGGTTGCCCGTGGCGATCAGCGTCACGTCCCGGTCGGGGTCCATGCCGGCGCGCTGGAGTGTCAGCTCGGTGGCCGTCTTGATGATGCCGCCGCGGCTCGTGATCGCCACCTGCTTCCCGCGCAGGTCTTGCAAGCTCGCCACGTCGGGCCGCGCGTAAAGCCAGAAGCGCAGGTAGTTGCCGTAGCTGCTGATGTACACGAGGTCTGAGCCGCCGAGAACCGAGTTCACGAGCGGCGTGCTGCCGAGGTGCGAGGCGGCTAGCTCGCCGGCGATCAGCGCCGGCACGATCAGGTCAGCCGACAACGTTGCCAGCTCGACGTCGAGCCCATACCTCGTGAAGATGCCCATGTCTTTGGCCACCCAGGCGGGTGTCACCTCGGCCGTGGTCGTATTCAGCCCAAAGCGCAGCGCGACCGGCGCGGGTGTCGCGCTCGCCTGCCCGGCGGCCGGCGCGCCGGCTGGAGCGGCGCCGCTGGCAGCGCTCGGCGCCACGACGGTCGGCCCGCTCGTCGGTGCAGCCGCAGCCGGCGCGCCGGCCACCGGGGCGGCAGCCCCCGCGCCCGGCGCCGCCGCCGGCTGGCACGCCAGCACCGGCCACAGACACAGCGCCAGCGCGAGCAGGCGCACACGCGGCATCGCTCTCACCTCCTCGGCGCCGCGCCCGCAGCCGGCGTCTCCGCCAGTGTACCGCGAGTCAGACCCGATCCGGGACAGCGGTTCGCCTAACTGGGCGCGCCCTCACCCCGGCCCTCTCCCAGGGGGAGAGGGGGAGGGACCGGCCCTCTCGCAGGGGGAGAGGGAGCGAGGGCACTCTGCAGCCGGACTTGGCATCAGTCGAGCGGGGGGAGGCCGTAGGCCGCCCAGTTGGCACGAACGCGGGCGAGCAGGTCGGCAGGCGGCAGCGAGGGCGGCGGGTAGTCCCAATGGCGCGTGGCGTCGATGAGCAGCTTCGACGCCTCCGCTTCCTCGTCCCAGCGCGGCGCCACCGACGGGTCGATGCCCAGCGGGCGGGCGTTGCGCACGATCGTCAAGTCGCGGTGCGGCTGCGTGCGCGTGTGGACCGCCCACTGCACCTGGCGCGGGTCGCGGATGTCCACGTCCTCGTCCACGAGCACGACGACCTTGCCCGAGTACGAGTGCAGCGCCGTCCAGGCCGCGTGCAGGATCTGGTTGGCGTAGCCGCGCGAGACGGGCCGCGTCTGGACGACGATCTGCGTGAGCGGCAGGTGGTCGGGGATGTGGACATCCACCACCTCGGCGAAGCCCAGGTCATACACGAGCCGCTTGTACAGGATGCCCGCGTTGCCCGTGGCCTGCGCCACCATGCTCTCGCTTGGCGGCCGCTGGCTGTGGACGTACTGGACGAGCGGGTCGCGGCGCAGCCGCACGCAGTTCACCTCCAGCACCGGCCGGGGCGCCCCGCGGTTCATGTAGCCGAAGAACTCGCCGAACGGCCCCTCGGGCTCGCGGTGGTGCGGCGCCACCCAGCCCTCGAGCACGACCTCGGCGCTGGCCGGGACGTAGAGCGGCACGGTGCGGCAGGGAATCAGGTCCACCGGACGCCCGGCCAGTCCGCCGGCCAGCGCGAAGTCGGACCACTCGCCGCTATAGGCATAGGGCACCTTCGCCGCCGAGACGAAGCCGACCACCGGCTCGGCGCCGATCGCCACGGCCACGGGCATCGGCTCGCCGCGCGCCTCGTACTTCGCGTACTCCCAGGACGTGTGCTGCTGGTTGACTTCCGAGCGCGGGCGCGGCACGACGTTGTAGGCTAGGCGGCGGCGGTCCTTGAACATCATGCGGCGCATCGCCACGTTGTAGACGCCGCTCTCGGGATCGCGCGTGATGCAGTAGGGCCCCGCAACGTAGGGCGCGGCGTCTTGCGTCGGCGTCCAGGTGACGATCGGCAGCGCGCCGAGATCCACGGCGTCGCCCTCGTACACGACCTCGTCGGTCAGGCCGCCGTCGAGCAGCCGCGGCTCGATTGGCGCGCGCAGGGCGCTGGCCCAGCGCTGGGCGATGTCCGCCGGCGCCACGCCCAGCCCGGCCGCGTACACGGCCCGCGACGCCGCCAGCGCGCCGACCACGACGGGGTACACGTGGCCGCGCACGCGCTCGAAGAGCAGCGCGTAGCGCCGCTCCGGCCGCGCCTGCAAGAACACCTGCCGCGCCACGCTGGTGATCTCCCAGGCCGGGTCGACCTCGGCCCGCACGCGCTGGAGCAAGCCTTGGGCTTCTAACCCCGCGAGGTGCGCCCGAAGGTCGCGCGGCGCTCCCGTCTGTACTGCCGTCGCCATGCCGTCTCCTCCCACGCATCGCCCGCGCATCGCCCGCGCGTCGCATTATCGGCGGCGCAGCCGGCCCGCACAAGGCAGCGCCCGACGGGTCGTTGGGGCGCAGCGTCGCCGCGCACTCCGTCGGCCCAGCGGGCCGGTGCGCGGGTGCAGCGATTTATCCGAGGAACGGTCAAACGATGCTCCTTTACCGGGTGGTTAACTGCTAGGCCGGGCGCGGGTCTGCGCGTGCTCCTCGGGCGCGGAAGGTCACATCGTTTGCCCCTACGATACTCCCCCGGGCGCTCCGCCGCGGGCCGGGCCGGCGGGGGGAGGCCCCGGGCCGGGCGTGGGTGGCGGGCGGGCTGGGAGGCGTGTACGGGCAGGGACGGCGACCACGTCGCGCGAGCTAGCAGGCGCTCTCCGGCGCGCCTCGCGGCCTGCGACCGGGCCGACCTGGCGAGCCAGCCGGAGAGGGACGCCCTCACCCCGACCCTCTCCCAGGGGGAGAGGGGGAGGGACGAGGGGCCGCCCTCACCCCGGCCCTCTCCCAGGGGGCGAGGGGGAAGGACTTCCCCTGACCGGAGTCGCTAGGACACCGGGCCGGGTGTCGATCCGACAGGGCGCAGCAAGCAGCGCCCTGATATGGCGGACTGCACGTCTCGCGGTGCGTACGGTCCGCCACCAGACACGATGGCGCTCGCCCGCGCCATCGTGTCTACAAGAGAAGGCATTGGCGGGGGGCGGTCGTCCGGGGGGGCGGCGGCCGGCCGGAGGGGAAGCATGGCCAGCGGGGCCACGCGCGCGGTGGGGACCAGGCGGGGACACACCCTGGCCAACGCAGCGCGTTGGGTCTCGGCCGCTCGGCCTGGTATAGTTGCCGGCTGAGGGCCGGACAAGGGCCGCGCATGTCGTTGGGCCGTGGTGTCCGCAGCCGATTCACGGCGCACAGCGGCGGGCCGGGCGCCCGGGACACCAAGCCGGCCGTCGAATGGAGCAGCGTTCACGTAGCGGCGGGCGCCCAACGGCGCGCCCCTGGAGGCAGGAGCAGTGGCACGAATCAGCGTGGTGGGCACGGGCTACGTGGGCCTGGTGACGGGCGCCTGTTTCGCGGACCTGGGCAACCAGGTGGCCTGCATCGACATCGACGCGGCAAAAGTGGCATTGCTCCAGCAGGGCGGGCTACCGATCTACGAGCCGCAGCTCGAAGAGGTCGTGCGCCGCAACCTGGACGCCGGCCGCCTGTCGTTCACTACGGACTATGCCGTGGGCCTGGAGGGCGCCGAGTTCGTGTTCATTGCCGTGAACACGCCGTCTGGCCCCGAGGGCGAGGCGGACATGGGCCAGGCCCAGGCCGCCGCCACCGCCATCGCCGACCACCTGACTGGCCCGGCGATCATCGTCAACAAGAGCACCATGCCCATCGGCGCGGGCGATTGGGTGGCGAACATCCTCGACAAGCGCGTGCGGCCGGGCGTTACGTTCGCGGTCGTCTCGAACCCCGAGTTCTTGCGCGAGGGCTCGGCGGTAGCCGACTTCATGCAGCCCGACCGCGTCGTCCTCGGCTCGAACGACCGCGCCGCCGCCGAGCGCGTGGCCGCGCTGTACCGCGCGCCGCTCAAGTGCGCGGTGATGGTGACGGACATCCGCACGGCGGAGATGATCAAGTACGCATCCAACGCCTTCCTGGCAGCGAAGATCTCGTTCATCAACGAGATCGCGGCGATCTGCGAGCGGCTGGGCGCCGACGTGCGCCAGGTGGCGCAGGGCATGGGCTACGACCGCCGCATCGGCGCCGCCTTCCTCGACGCGGGCGTGGGCTACGGCGGCTCCTGC
>DATGMD010000068.1:0-15793 GCA_035293805.1 Chloroflexota bacterium
GGCGTGGCACCTGTACGGCAGCTACCAGACGGTCGCCGAGGAGATCCGGGCGCTGCACGACGCCGGCATCGAGAGCATCCTCACCTGCTTCTTCGACCCCATCCGCGGCCTCCACCAGATGGAAGACGACGTCATCCCCCTGCTCAAGAAGATGGGCCTGCGCCGGTAGGCGGCCGGTAAGGGGTTTGTCGTGACCGCTCGCCCGCACGCCCGGCGCTCCTGCTCGGCGTACTGCGCGCTAGTGATCGCGCTGTGTTACCCTCTGGGCAGCGCCTCACTTACCGGGGAGCAGCCGCATGAGTATCGCGGCCCGCAAACGTAACACGAATGCGCCCAAGCCCAGGCGCGCATCCTATTCGTGGCCGCTGGTGCTGCGCACGCGGCCGGTGTTCGAGCTGACGGAGGACCAGTTTTTCGAGCTGTGCCAGCTCAACGCCGAGCTGTGGATCGAACGCAGCGCTGAGGGAGAGTGGCAGATCATGCCGCCTGTAGGAGGGGGTACGGGCAGCCGTGAAGCCGAGATCATCCTCCAGCTCGGGCTCTGGGCCAAGCGCGAAAGGGCCGGGACGGTGTTCAGCTCGGCGGCCGGCTTCCGCCTGCCGAATGGCGCGGTACGCGCCCCGGACGCGAGCTGGGTCCTGAACAGTCGCCTGGAGGCGTTGTCGCCACGCGAGTGGGAGCGGTTCATCCCGCTTTGCCCCGACTTCGTGCTAGAGCTGCGCTCGCCCTCCGACCGGCTGGAGGTGCTGCACGCTAAGCTGGAGGAGTACCTCGCCAACGGCGCACGGCTGGGTTGGCTGCTCGACCCGGATGCTCACCAGGTGTACGTGTACCGCCCCGACGCGCCGGTCCAGCGCCTCCACCAGCCGGAGACGGTGTCGGGCGATCCGGTGCTGCCGGGCTTCGCCCTGGACCTGCGCGAGGTCTGGTGAGCGCTGATGAAGCGCGGGTATAGCCGGCGCGGGTTCAGGCAGCGCGCGGGCATCGTCGCCCGGGTCACCGGGATGATTCGACAGGGATGAGCCGCGCCCCGGCGTGCCAACCGTGCCTGTAGGAGAGCGGCCAATGCGCGTCGACGTCCACGCCCACTACTTCGCCCCGGAATACGTGGACTGCCTGCGGCGGCTGGGCGACCCGCGCGCCGAGAGCCCCGACGCCGTGCCCGGCGGCGCGCCGACGCTGGCGCGGCAAATCGAGGTGCTCGATACGGTCGGCATCGACCTGCAAGTGCTCTCCGTCTCCCTGCTGCAGCCGTACCTGCCGCGCGCGGCCGACGCCGTCGAGGCCGCGCGCCTCTCGAACGACATCTACGCCGACGCCACACGCGGCCACGGCGGACGCTTCGCCGCCTTCGGCTGCGTGCCGCTGCCCCACGTCGACGCCGCTCTCGCCGAGGCCGAGCGCTGCCTGGACATGCTCGGCATGCGCGGCATCACCATCGGCTGCTCGGTCGCCGGCCGGCCGCTCGACGACGCGGCGTTCGCCCCCTTCTTCGCGGAGCTGGACCGCCGTGCGGCCGTGCTGTTCCTGCACCCCGTCGGCCAGGGGCTCGTGCCCGAGCGCGACCCCCATGGGCTCGCCTGGATGGTCGGCGCGCCCTTCGAGGACACGGTTGCCGCACTGCAGCTCGTCATGTCGGGCCTGACCACGCGCTATCCGAATATCAAGGTGATCGTGCCCCACCTGGGCGGCACGCTGCCGTTCCTGCTCGGCCGCATCGACGGCACGGTAGGCCGGCGACGGGCGCGCGGGGGGCCGCCCCTCCCGTTCGAGGGCGACGCCAGCCCGCTGCTGCGGCGCCTCTGGTACGACACGGTGAACGCTCACCACGCCGCCCTGCGCTGCGCCTGCGAGTCGTTCGGCGCCGACCGCCTGCTGCTCGGCACCGACTTTCCCTACATGCAGGGCGCGCAGCTCCAGTATCTCCTCGACGTGCCCCACGAGATCGGCCTGACCGCGGCCGAGACCGCCGCCCTGCTCGGCGGGACGGCCCAGGCGCTCCTCGACATCGCGCCCCGCTAGCGGCCCGGGGTACAATGCGCGCAACCCCGCGTCGCCCGAGGAGCAGCCGATGCGTATCGACGTACACGCGCACTACTTCCCGCAGGAATACGTGGACTGCATCGCGCGCCTGGTCGATCCGACCGTGGCGCCGACCACCGCCCGCGCGCCCGGCGCCGCCATCGACATCGAGGAGCGCCTGGCGCTGATGGACAGTGCGGGCATCGACCTGCAAGTCCTCTCCACCTCGCTGCTGCACCCGAACGCGCCCGACGAGGGCGACGCCAAGGCAGCGGCGCGGCTGGGCAACGACCTGTATGCCGACGTCTGCAAGCGCTACCCCGACCGCTTCGCCGCCTTCGCCGCCGTGCCCTTGCCCCACGTCGACGCCGCGATCGCGGAGGTCGGGCGCTGCCTGGACACGCTGGGCTTCCTCGGCGTCGCCACCGGCTGCTCGGTCGCGGGGCGGCCGCTCGACGATCCGGCCTTCGAGCCGTTCTGGGCCGAGCTGGATCGGCGAGGCGCCATTCTGTTCCTGCACCCGCTGTTCATCGGCTTCGGCAACGAGCTAAAGGACTACGGCATGCAGGTCATGATGGGCGCGCTGTTCGAGGACAGCGTGGCGGCCGTGCGCCTGGTCGTGAGCGGCCTCACGACGCGCTACCCGCGCATGCGCGTCATCGTGCCCCACCTGGGCGGGACGCTGCCGTTCATGATGGCGCGCGTGGCCAACAACATCGAGGGCGCGCGGCGCCGCGGCGCCGTGCCCACAAGCGACGTGCCGCCGCGCGACGCCTTCCGGCGGCTCTGGTACGACACCTGTAACCACGAGCCCGCGGCGCTGCGCTGCGCCTGCGACGTGTTCGGCACCGACCGCCTGCTGCTCGGCACCGACTTCCCCTACGCCGTGGGCGACCGCTTCCGCCACTGCGTCGAGTACATCCAGGAGGCGGGCCTGTCGCCCGCCGAGACGGAGGCGATCCTGGGCGGCACGGCGCAAGCGCTGCTGGGGCTCGAAGCGCCCCGAGCCTGAGGTATGCGAGAGAAATGCCGCCGGCGGCAGGGCGTGGTGCCGCCTGGCGCGGTGACGGCATCACGCGAGGGAGACAATTGATGGCCCAGTATCCATCGTGGCGGCTGCGCGCCGCCCACCTGGTGCTGCTCGCGCTGCTGGCGGCCTGCGCGCCCGCCGCACCGGCCGCGCGCCCGACGGGCAGCAGCGCGCCGCCGGCGGCCGCCAGCGCCCCGACCGCCGCGCCCGCCGCGACGCAGTTCAGCCCGGCCCTCCAGGCGATCGTCGACGGCGCGCGGCAGGAAGGCCAGCTCACGCTCATCTGGGGTGAGGGCACGATGGGGGGCACCGAGGGCGCGCGGCGCATCGCCGAGGGCCTGAACCGCACGTACGGCCTGAACCTGAACGTGCAGTTCACGCCCGGCCCGAGCATGGCCAACATGATGACGAAGCTCACCGAGGAGACCCAGGCCGGGCGGCGCGCCTCGACCGACGTGATGGTGGGCTACGGCGTCCACATGGCCGCGCTGGTGCAGGCGCAAGGGCTGCTGCCCGTCGACTGGCAGAGCTGGGCCGTCAACATTCGCAACCCGGAGCTGATCGCCGCCAACGGCGCCGCCGTCACCTTCCAGACGAGCTATTCGGGCATCACCTACAACACGCAGCGCCTCACCGGCGACAACGTGCCGCGCAGCATGCAGGACCTCCTCAAGCCGCAGTACAAGGGCCGCCTGGCCTCCACGCCCTACGGCGCCACGTTCGACTACCTGGCCACCGACGAGGTGTGGGGCGAGCAGCGGACGGACGACTACTTGAGGCGGCTCAGCGACCAGCTGGCCGGGCTGATCCGCTGCAACGAGACGGAGCGCATCGCCAGCGGCGAGTTCGACGCGCTGGCCCTCGACTGCAGCCAGTCGAACGCGCTGGAGGCGAAGGCGAAGGGGATGCCGGTGGACATCGTCATCCCGTCGGACGCCGTCTTCCTGATCCCGCTGTACATGGCGGTGCCCAAGACCGCGGCCCACCCGAACGCCGCCAAGCTCTGGATCGACTACGCGTTGAGCCGCGAGGTGCAGGACCTACTGGCCGAGACCGACGCCGCCGACTCGCACCTGGTCGAAGGCTCCAAGACCGCCAAGCAGCTCGAACAACTGCGGGCGCAAGGCGTCCGCTTCACCGTGGCCGACATCGACTTCGTGCTGCGCCAGGACGAGGGCGAGTACAACCGCCGCCGTGCCAAGGTGCAGCAGATTCTGCTGAAGCAGTAGGAGAACCGCCGATGGCCGCGACGAACGGCAGCGCCAAACCCACGTATACCGAGGCCGACTATACGGACTTCGCGCACACCGGTCCGGGCACGCTGGCGGGGCGCTTCATGCGCCGCTTCTGGCAGCCCGTCTACCTGGCCGCGAAGCTGCCGCCGGGCCACGCGAAGCCGATCCGCATCATGAGCGAGGACTTCACGCTGTACCGGGGCGAGGGCGGCACGCCCCACCTGGTCGCCTTCCGCTGCGCGCACCGGGGGACGCAGCTCTCGACCGGCTGGGTGGAGGGCGACTGCCTCCGCTGCTTCTACCACGGCTGGAAGTACGACGGCTCCGGCCAGTGTGTCGAGATGCCCGCCGAGGACCCCTCCTTCCCGCCGAAGGTGAAGATCGCGAGCTACCCGACGCATGAGTACCTCGGGCTGATCTTCGCCTACCTGGGCGAGGGCGAGCCGCCGCCGTTCCCGCCGCTGCCCGAGTTCGAGGCGGAGGGCGTCCTCCAGCAGCGGCACTACTACCGCTACTGCAACTACTTCAACAACGTCGAGAACCAGTGCGACGAGGTCCACGTCGCGTTCGCCCACCGCGACTCCGGCTTCACCGACGCCGGCCTCAACCCCTGGGACGTCCCGCAAGTCGCGGCCGAGGAGACCGACTACGGCATGCGCCTGTCGGCCACGCGCTCGGATGGCGTGGCCCGCATCACCCACTTCATGATGCCCGCCGGCATCTACATCAAGGGCTCGCCCGACGACGCGGAGAGCGGCTGGGTGGACCAGATCGCCTGGCGCGTGCCGATCGACGACGTACACCACCAGAGCTTCAACCTGGTGCTGACCCACGTCACCGGCGAGGCCGCCGAGCGCTTCCTGGCCCGCCAGGCCGAGCGGCAGGCGCAGATGGCTGGCCTGCCCGCGCCCGACGAGCTGGTCGCCAAAGTCCTGCGTGGGGAGATCCGCATCCACGACATCAAGGACTACCCGCAGATCGTGTACGTGCAGGACTCGGTGGCCCAGGCCGGGCAGGGCATCATCTACGACCGCAGGAACGAGCGCCTCGGCCGCTCGGACGTGCAGCTGCTGCTCCTGCGGAAGATCTGGCGCCGCGAGCTGAAGGCGCTCGCCGAGGGCCGCCCGCTGAAGCAATGGACGCATACCGAGCGCATCCTGGCGACCAGCGGCGTGGCCGGCGCGTAGCGCCAACGGGAGACGGGAGGGACCGATGGCTGGCTACGCGCGGCGGGGCACCCTGTTCGCCGTCGTGCTGCTGGCGGCGCTCGCTTGCGCGCCGGCGGCCCGCAGCCCCGCGGCGCCGGTCGGCGCCCCGAGCGCGGCGAGCGGGAGCGGGGCGGCGAGCGGGAGCGGGGCGACGAACGGTGGCGCCGGAACCGGGGCGGACGGCGGCGACGCGCTCCAGCGGCTCGTGGACGGCGCGCGGCAGGAGGGGACCCTGTCCTTTGTGTGGGGCGAGGGGACGCTCGGCGGGTCGGACGGCGTCCGGCGGCTCGCCGACGGCTTCAACAAAGCCTATGGCTTGAACGTAGACGTGAAGTTCACGCCCGGGCCGAACATGGCCGAGATGGCGCCGCGCATTGCACAGGAATACCAGGCGGGCCGCCCGGCGGTGTCCGACGTAGCAGTCGGCTACGCACAGCACGTGCTGGCGATGATGGACGCCGACGCGCTGGAGCCGGTCGACTGGAGCGCCTGGGCGCCCAACGTGCAGAACCCGGCGGCGGTGGCGGCCGATGGCCGCGCCGTGGTCGTGCAGTCGAGCACGACCGGCATCACCTACAACTCCACGAAGCTGAGCGGGAGCCTGGCGCCCCAGAGCCTCCAGGACCTCCTCAAGCCCGAGTACAAGGGGCGCATCGCGACGACGCCCTACGCGGCGTCGTTCGACAACCTGGCCGTGCCCGAGCTGTGGGGCGAGCAGCGGACGACCGAGTACGTGACGCGGCTGGCCGCGCAGGTCGCCGGCCTGATCCGCTGCAACGAGATCGAGCGCATCGCCAGCGGCGAGTTCGACGCCTTCGCGATTGACTGCAGCCAGGGCAACGCGCTGCGGCTGAAGGCGGCCGGCGCACCCGTCGAGTTCGTCATCCCCACGGACGCGCCGCTCATCGTGCCGCTCTACCTGGCCGTGCCGCGGCGCTCCGCGCACCCGAACGCCGCGAAGCTCTTTGTCAACTACCTGCTCAGTCCCGAGGCGCAGGCCATTCTGTACGAGACGAACTTCCAGGATGCGGCCTTCGTGCCCGGCTCGCGCACGGCGCCCGAGATCGAGAAGCTGCAGGCGGCAGGCGTGCGATTCACGACCGTCGACGTGGCCTACTACCAGCGCAACGACGACAAAGAGATGGCCCGCACCCTCGCCAAGTTCCAGGACATCCTGCGCAAGCAGCCGTGAGGGCCTGCGGCGCTACTGCATCGGGGAGTAGGGCGTCGGTCGCCAGAAGTAGTTGGTGGCGCGCGCCACCAGCGGGCCGTCCACCTCGCTCCGCGCGCGCCCTTCCTGCCACTCGGGGTCCCGCTGGAAGGCGTCCCACTTCCGCTCGCGGTCGGCCATGTCCTCCCATTGCAGGATGTAGTGCAGCTCGTTGGTCGAGCCCACGACCGCCTCGAAGAAGCCGACCACGCGGATGCCGTGCTTCGCCCAGACCCGCGTGGTCAGCTCGGCGAAGCGGCGGTGCAGCGCCGGCATCTTGCCCGGGACCGCCTGGTAGTGCCGATACTCGTACAGCATGTCCTCGCTCCTCTCGCTCCCCCTGGCTAACCCGTCCAGGCCGGCGGTGAGCTACCGTGCGCCCGCCATCGGCCGGCTCTCGGCGCGCCGGACCGTGTCTCGGGCCGTGCAGAAACGGCCCGGGGCATCGCGCCGCTCGCCCCCCAGCACAGATACCACGCCGGGCGCGACGTGTAAAGCGCCCGGCGCTCGCGCACGCGCCCGCCAGGCTTATAATCTGCACCGCGTCGGCCCCCGCGACCAGCGCCGCCTGCCGCCGGCGCTCGGCACGACGCCACTCGGCGGGCTCTAGCCGCCGCTGGCGGCCGCGCCGGGCCGAGGCCGCCAGCGGCGGGCGCGCCCCTACCATCCAGCGAGAGGAACGGGAGCATGCAGCGAAGGCGCTTCCTCCAGGCAACCGCGGCGCTGGGCACCGGCAGCATCCTCGCCTCCCAGGTCGGTTCGCGCACGGCGGCGGGGCAGGGCCAGCCTGGGGCGGACGCGGAGGAGCAGCAGATGACGCCACGCAGCGCGGCGCACTTCTTTCAGGACGAGGACTTTGACTTCGTGTTTCTCGGCGTGCTGGGTGGCGCCTATTATCAGGTGGCCGACGTGGGCACCTGCCTGGCGATTGCCGACCAGATCCGCGACGGGGACGCGGCGAGCGCCGTCCAGGCGATGACCGCGGCCGGCGACCGCCTCGCCGCCATCGCCGACGAGGCCGCCGCGGCCGGGCGCCGCGTCTCGGCGCGTCAGGCGTACCAGCAGGCCGCGAACTACACCTTCGCCGCCACGTACTTCGTCGATCGGATGGGCGCCCCCGAGCGGTTCGCGCCCACGTGGCTGCGCCACCAGCAGCTCTGGGACCAGGGCGCGGCGCTGCTCGAGCCGCCGGTCGAGCGCGTGCGAATTCCTTACGAGGGCACGACGCTGCCCGGCTTTTTCTTCAACGTCGACGACTCCCGCCGGCGCCGACCGCTACTGATCTTCAACAACGGCAGCGACGGCTCGCTCGTCAACGCCTGGACGCAGGGCGCGGCCCCAGCGCTCGAGCGTGGCTACAACTGCCTGACCTTCTACGGCCCCGGGCAGGGCACCGCGTTGTTGGAGCAGCGCCTCTACTTCCGGCCCGACTGGGAGAAGGTCCTCACGCCCGTCGTGGACTACGCGCTCGGCCGCCCGGAGGTCGAGCCGGGGCAGATCGCGGTGTTGGGCGTCAGCCAGGGCGGCTACTGGGTGCCGCAGGCGGTGGCGTTCGAGCAGCGCGTCGCCGCCGCCGTGGCCGACCCGGGCGTGTGGAACGTGGCCACGAGCTGGATGGCGAACCTGCCGCCGCCGATGGCGGCGCTGCTGGCCGCGGGACAGAAGGCCGAGTTCGATCAGTACATGGACGAGGGCCTGCGGGATGAGCCCGTGGCCGCCGCGACGCTGGCCTTCCGCATGCGGCCCTACGGGCTGGCCTCCCCATACGATGTATTTAATGCCGTGGAGCAGTACACCCTCGCGGGCGGCGTGGCGGAGCGGATTCGCTGCCCGATGCTCGTGACCGACCCCGAGGGTGAGCAGTTCTGGCCCGGGCAGTCGCAGCAGCTCTACGACGCGCTGCCAGGCCCCAAGCTACTCGTGCCGTTCACGGCCGCCGAGGGGGCCGACCTGCACTGCGAGGTGAAGGCCCCCGGCCTGCGCGCCCAGCGCATCTTCGATTGGCTGGACAGCACGCTCGGCAGGCAGTAGCGAGCGGCCGTTGACCAGCCGCCCCGCCCTGGCGTAGCATCGAGCGAGACGCTGCGCCGAAGCGGGGTCGCAAGGAACGAGGAGGCCGCGAATGCAGCGGACGACCCGAGCGCTGGGGAGCGCGCTGGCCCTGGTCGGGCTGGTGGCGATGATGGGGGCGGCGACCGGGCCAGGGTCCGCGCCCGCGGCGGCGAGCGGCCAGCCACCAAGTGGGCCGGGCCCACAGCTCACGACGGTGCACTTTGGCTCGCCACTCGCCATCTCAGACGCCGGCGTGTTCTTCGGGCGGGCGCGCGGCTTCTTCCAGGCGCAGGGCATCGACGTGGACATCCTGCCGTTCCAGAGCGGCAACGACATCATCGCGCCGATGGCCGCCGGCGACTTACAGGTCGCGGGCGGCGGCCTCAGCCTGGCCGTGCTGAACGCCATCGATCGCGGCATCCGCATCCGCGCCGTGGCCGACAAGGGCACGTCCCGCCCCGGCTTCGAGTTCGTGCAGCTTCCCGTGCGCCGCGACCTGCTGGAGAACGGTGCCGTACGCGCCGTCGGCGACCTGCGCGGCCGGCACGTCGGCGTCTCGACGCTGCGCGCCAGCGGCGAGGCGATCATCGCCCAGGTGCTCGCCACCGGGGGGCTCAGCGTCGACGACGTAGACCTCGTGCCGATGGGCTACCCCGACATGGTGGTGGCGCTCGGCAACCAGGCCATTGACGCCGCCGTGCTCATCGAGCCGGCGCTGGGCGCGGCCTACGCGCGCGGGGTGATCGGCGCATGGGACCCGGGCATGGTCAGCGCGGCCTACGGCGGGAACTACCAGGCAGCGCTCCTGTTCTTCAACGAGCAGCTAGCCGGCCAGCCGGACCTCGCCCGCCGCTTCATGACGGCCTACCTGCAAGGCGTGCGGGTCTACAACGACGCCTTCGTGAAGGGCCAGGGCCGTGCCGAGGCGGTGCAGGTGCTCATCGACTCGACGCAGATCAAGGACCCGGCGGCCTACGACCAGATGCAGATGGCCGCGCTCGACCCCGACGGCCAGATCTACCGGCCGAGCCTGCAGACCGAGCTGGACTACCACCGCGCGCGCGGCTACTACACCGGCAGCGCCACCCTCGACAGCCTCCTCGACCCGTCGTTCGCCCAGGCCGCCGCCCAGCAGCTCGGGCCGTATCAGTAACGGGTCCGTCGCACGGGAGAGCGCACCGTACCGTATACTCTTCTAAAGGGGCGCAGTCATGGAGCTACGAGAGGCGCTGGCGGAGATGACGCCCGAAGAGCAGACCGAATGGCTGAAAGCCCATATGCCGCACTGGGACGAGTTCGTCGAGGGCATTCGCATCAGCCACGAGCAGTGGGAGGCTCACCAGGCCTCGGGCAGAGATGGCCTCCCATCGGGCTGGATCAGCTTAGACGAATTTCGGGAGCAACGTGGCCTTTCGAATCGCCCTGAGCGAGTACGCCAAGCACCAGCTCAGCCAGCTCCCGCCAGCGACACTTGACACAATCCTCGACTGCCTGAACGAGATCCAGGAAGACCCCTACCGAGACCCGCACCTGCGGGTAGTCCTCGTGCTGCCGCTACAGCGGGTCTTTCGAGATGCTTACCTCTGTGGCGCCTGGGCCATCGCCTACGACATCCTTCCTGACCAGCGGATACTGGTGGCCGTCATTAGCGACGTCTTCTACCGGCCGTCCAGGCCGTAGCCATCCACTCTTCTCTGCCATCCGTGTCCCGAATGGCCGTATCACCCTCTGCTGATTAGTCTACGCTGGGCTAGCGCCGTGCTGCCCGATCGCGCCTTCGCACAGCGGCCGCAGGCTCGGGTTATCGCCGCTGGCGAAGCCCTGGGCTTCGGCGCGGATGAAGGCCATCAGGCTGGCGGCGAGCGGCGTGAAGCGGTGGGCGCGCCGGTAGACCATCAGGAACTGCTCGACCATCGGTAACTCCTCGAATGGCAGGGCCACGAGCTGCCCGGCGGCCAGCTCGGCGGCCACCACGCGCCGAAACACGATCGCCAGGCCGACACCGTGCTGGACGGCTTGCTTCACGCCCTCGTGGGTGCCCATCTCCATCACCACGCGGCGCGCGGGTAGTCCCGCCCGCGCCAGGCCCCGGTCGAGTGCGCGGTCGCCCAGGTTACGCGCCGGGCCGACGACGAACGCCTCGGTCGCGAGGTCGGCGAAGGTCACCGCCGGCCGGGCGACCGGTAAGTGATCACCGGGGACGACAGACGGCGCATGCTCGTCCGGCAGGGCCTCCGTGGGCGGGATAGCGCCAGTGCGCTCGGCGAGACGGTGGCTGGCGGGAGCAATGAGCACCGTCGGCTCGGCCCATAGCGGCTCCGACTGGAGCGCGCCCAGCCGCGTCACCTCGCTGACGATCCCGAAGTCGAGCCGCCCGCGCAGCACCTCCTCGGCAATGGCGTCGGGGGGCACCAGGCGCAGGTTCACGCGCGCCGCGGGGTGCTGGTGGTGGAAGCTCGCCAGCAGCTCGGGAAGGATGTACGTGCCCGGCACCTGGGCGGCGCCAAGCGTGACGATGCCCGCCTCGCCGCCGGCCAGGTCGCTGAGGTGCGCCCGTAGGGCGCTTAGCTCGCGTCGCACGCCGACGGCGTAGTCGTAGACCGCGCGCCCGGCCTCCGTGAGGTGCGCGCCGCGCCGGCGACGGTCGAACAGCGGTACGCCGAACGCCTCCTCCAGTGCCCGGATGTGGCCGCTGACGGTCGGCTGCGCCAGGCACAGCTCGTCGGCGGCGCGGCGAAAGCTCTGCCGCTCGACCACCGTGCAGAACACGGCCAAACGCACGGGGTTCAGGCCCGCGTCGCGCAGCGGCGCAGCGTCGCGTCGCTCGGCGCCGCCGGGACTCGGCGTGACGCGGGTACGGGCTACGGCAGGCGTCGGGGGGCGCGTCGAGCTTGCATCGGCAATCACCAATCAAATCTCCCAGGAATTCCGATTGGACTAATTCTATGGCGACTCGTTATGCTGCATGCAACCCTACGACTACCACGCGCCCGACGACAGCGCTGGAGACCTCGCATGCAGGGATACTCGCCGGCTCGCCGCGCCATGCTGCGCCTTCTGGGCGGCGGAGCGCTACTGGCCGGCTTCACGGCGGCGTGCGCGCCGGCGGCGCCCGCGCCCACGTCGGCGCCCAACGCCCAGGCACCGGTGGCAGCTCCCACACAGGCCGCAGCGCCCGCGAGCGGGGCGACCGCGGCGGCAGCGCCCACGGCGCGCACGGCGCCGCCCAGCCCGCCGGTGACGGCGCGGATCACCGACATCCAGATCACGTCGGCCGCCGGCAGCTACATCGCCGCCGAGAAGGGCTACTTCGCGGAAGAGGGCATCCAGGCCGAGTTCGTGCCCGTGGGCACCGCCGACCAGGTGCCCGCCGTCGTGTCCGGCTCGGCCGACGCGGCCGGTGCGGCCATCAACGCCTTCCTGTACAACGCCTTCGCCCGCGGCCTGCCCGTGAAGATCGTCGCCGACCACGGCGCGAACCTGCCGAACGCCTCGGCCGGCGGCTGGGCGGTGCGCAAGGACCTCGTGGACAGCGGCGCCTACCAGGGGCCGGCCAGCGTGCGCGGCTGGAAGGTGGCGCTCGGCAACGCCGGCAGCACGCCCGACGTCGCACTCGACCGCTTCCTGCAGACCGGCGGCCTGCGCTACGAAGACGTCGATCTCACGATTCTCAACTTCCCCGACCAGATTGCCGCCTTCGCCAACAAGGTGATCGACGCCGCCTACTGGCAGGAGCCGTTCACGACGATCGCCGTCGAGCGCGGGCTGGTCGTGCGCGGCCCCATCGGCTACGACGTCTACCCCAACCAGCAGATCGCGGGCGTCCTCTTCGGCGACAAGCTGCTCACCGACCGCGAGGCGGGCATCCGCTACCTGCGCGCCTACACGCGCGGCGTCCGCGACTACGTGAAGGGGCTGATCGACCGCGATCCGGCGATGTTCGACCAGGTCGTGCCGATCCTCATCGAGCACACCACGGTCAAGGACCGCTCGCTGTTCGAGAAGTCGATCCCGTCGGGGCTGAAAGCCGATCCGATCCCTAACGTGCAGTCCATGATTGACGACCAGGAATGGTATCTGGCACACGGTTTCCAGAACCAGCGGATCAACGTCGCCGACCTGGTGGACCTGTCGCTCATCGAAGAGGCCATTCGCCAGCTCGGCTCGGCCGGGCGCTGAGCCGCGCGCCCATCACCGTGGGTAGGGGAGAGCACCAGCATGAGCACGATCACGCCCGAAGCGGGCACGCAGACCGCCACGCTGCGCATCGCCGTCGACATCGGCGGCACCTTCACCGACGTGGCCGCCTTCGACGAGAGCAGCGGGCAGCTCTTGCTCGGCAAGTGGTCGAGCACCCCGCGCGACCTGGTCGAGGGCATCCTGCGCGCGATCAACGCGGCGGGCGGCGACCTGGCGCGGGCGAACGTCGTGCTGCACGGCTCGACGGTCGTCATCAACGCCATCCTGGAGCGCAAGGGCGCCGAGACGGCGCTGGTGACGACCAAGGGCTTCCGCGACGTGTACGAGATCGGGCGCATCAACCGGCCCGAGTCGTTCAACCTGTTCTTCCGCAAGCACGTGCCGCTCATCCCGCGCAGCCGCCGCTACGAGGTCGAGGAGCGCCTGGACGCCCAAGGCGACGTGCTGATCCCGTTCAACGAGCCGCAGGCCGAGACGCTGGCGCGCGAGCTGGTGGAGCAGGGCATCCAGAGCGTGGCGGTGGTGTTCCTGCACGGCTACCGCAACCCCGACCACGAGCTACGGATGCGCGAGGTGCTGCGCCGCGTCGGGCCGGACCTGTTCGTGACGCTGTCGCACGAGCTGTCGCGCGAGTACCGCGAGTACGAGCGCACCAGCACCACGGCGGCCAACGCCTACGTCGGCCCGATCGTGCAGCGCTACCTCGACCACCTAGACGAGACGGCGCGCGGCCAGGGCTTCCGCGGCCCGCTGCTGCTGGTGCAGAGCAATGGCGGCCTGTACGACGTGGCGACGGCCCGCGAGCAGTGTATCCAGATGCTCGAGTCGGGGCCGGCGGCCGGCGTGGCGGGCACCGAGGCGCTGTGCGCGGCACTCGGCGTGCCGAACGCCATCGGCTTCGACATGGGCGGCACGACGGTGAAGGCCGGCGTGATCGAGAACGGCATCGCGCGGCTGTCGGACGACTTCTTCATCGGCGGCTACAACGAGGGCCTGGCGGTGCGCATCCCCGCCATCGACATCCACGAGGTCGGCACCGGCGGCGGCTCACTGGCGCGCGTGGACGAGGCCGGCGGCATTCACGTCGGTCCCGAGAGCGCGGGCGCCGAGCCCGGCCCCGTCTGCTATGGCCGCGGCGGCACCGAGCCGACCGTGACCGACGCCAACCTGGTGCTCGGCCGCCTGGACACGGGCAGCTTCATCGGCGGCGAGCACGCGCTCGACGAGGCCGCCGCCCGCGCCGCCGTCCAGGAGCGCGTGGCCGAGCCGCTCGGCCTCTCGACGGAGGCCGCGGCGAACGGCATCCTGCGCATCGCCGTGGCGAACATGGCGAACGCCGTGCGCGCCGTGACGACCGAGCGCGGCCTCGACCCGCGCGACTTCGTGCTGTTCGCCTACGGCGGCGGCGGCCCGCTGCACGCCAGCCTGATCGCCCGCGAGCTGCTGGTGCCGACGGTGCTGGTGCCTCAGGCGCCCGCGGTGTTCTCGGCGCTCGGCATGCTGCGCGCCGACCTGCGCCGCGACTACGTGCTGACGCACGTCGTGCGGCTGAGCGACGCCGACCTCGACGAGCTGGAGCGACTCTGGCAGGAGCTAGAGGCGAAGGGGCGGCAGGAGATCGAGCAGTACGGCCTCGACCTGGTGGAGATCCGCGTGCGGCGCTCGGCCGACATGCGCTACGTGCGGCAGGAGCACGCGGTCACGGTGCTGCTGCCGCCGCACGTGGCGAGCGAGGAGGACCGTGCCGAGGTGAAGCGCCTGTTCGACGCGGCGCACGAGCAGCGGTTCAGCCACTCCGCGCCCGAGGAGGACTGCGAGGTGGTGAGCCTGCGCGTGACGGTGATCGGCGTGGTACGCAAGCCGCCGCTCGTCCGCGCCGACGCCGCGGCGAGCATCCAGGCGGAGCCGCGCGGCACGCGCCGCGTCTACACGGAAGCGGACGGCTGGCAGGAGTGGCCATCGTACGCGCGGGCCAGCCTGGCGCCGGGCGCGGAGGTCGTCGGCCCGGCCCTGGTGGACGAGCCGGGCACGACCACCGTGGTCGAGCCGGGCGACCGCCTGACCGTGGACGAGTACGGCAACCTGCGCATCGAAGTGCTGAGTGCTGAGTACTGAGTTCGGAGTATCGGGCACAATCTAGCAGAACGGCGCCGCGAGCCACGCGGGCTCCAGCCGGATGGAGACGTTTGATGACGAGCCAGCTTACTCAGCACTCAGCACTCAGCACTCAGCACTCGGCCGTGGACCCGATCACGGCGGAGATCGTGCGGAGCGCGCTGGTGGCGATCACCGACGAGATGAAGACCAATCTCATGCGCACCGCCTACAACATGATCATCTACGAGGCCCTCGACTTCACCGTGGGCCTGTTCGATGCCGACGGCAATACCATCTCCATCGGCCTCGGCCTCCCCATGTTCATCCGCGGCCTCTCCGACGCCATCAAGGCCAAGCTCGCCCACTACGGCACGGCCAACATCCGCCCCGGCGACATCCTGCTCACCAACGACAGCTATATCATGGGCTCGCACCTCAACCACATGATCTTCACCCTCCCCATCTTCTGGGAGGGGGAGCTGGTGGCCTTTAGCGCCTCGATGGCCCACTGGCAGGACGTGGGGGGGACGCTGCGCGGGACCACGACGGACATCTACGAGGAGGGCCTCCAGCTGCCGATCGTGAAGATCTACCGCGAAGGGGCGCTCAACGAGGAGCTAGTCGAGATCATCAAGGCGAACGTGCGGTTCCCGGACCTAGCGATGGGGGACTTTCGGGCGCAGATCGCGTCGATCAAGACGGGCGAGCGGCGGTTTGTCCAACTGCTCCAGCGATACGG
>DATGMD010000069.1:0-3832 GCA_035293805.1 Chloroflexota bacterium
TCTGGTGGAGGCCGCGGATGGGGTCGAAGAAGCAGGTGAGGATGCTCTCGATGCCGGCGTCGTGCAGCGCCCGGATCTCCTCGGCGACCGTCTGGTAGCTGCCGTACAGGTGCCACGCCCCCAGCCCCATCGCGTAGCGCAGGTACATCTCGCGCCCGATACCGCCCCACGGGTCGTCGGGGTTCATGTTCGGGCCGTGGCGGCTGACCATCGAGCCTTTCGGGTCGACGTGGCGGCCGCCGAAGAGGAAGCTGTTGATCGCCTCGCGGTCCACCTCCTCCTCGACCCAGTCCACGATCTGCTTCGCGTGGGCGTCGGTCTCGGCCATGATGACGTAGACCATCGTGGACGGGCGGATGACCCGGCCGTACTTGCTCGCGTAGCCGTGCGCCTGCTGCACCATCGCGCGGTACTCGTCGAGTGTGCGCGCGGTGATGAAGATCCAGTCGCAGTGGCGGCAGGCGAAGTCGAGGCCGACCGGCGAGTTGCCGGCGTTCATCAGGATCGGGCGGGGCTGGCGCACGGGGCGCGGCCGCACCACGGCGTCATACGACTGGTAATACTGCCCCGCGAAGTCGATCGGCTCGTCGGAGGCCCACAGCCACTTCATGAGCGTCACGAACTCGTCGGCCACGTCGTAGGCCGTGTCGTGCTCGAACGGCTGCTGGCCGAACATCAGGTTCTCGCGCCGATTGCTGGAGCCGGTGACGACGTTCAGCCCCCAGCGGCCGTTCGAGACGTAATCGATGGTCGCGCCCATCTTGGCGATGTGCAGCGGGTGGAACTTGTAGGTGACGTGGATCGTGGAGAACACGCCCAGCGTGGTGGTGACCGGCGCCAGGCAAGCGGCGGCCGCGAGGAAGTCCAGCGAGTCGTCGTTGTAGCCGCTCGGGCCGCCGTGGCCCCGCCAGCGCGCGAACGGCACCTGGTACTCGTAGCCGATGCGCTCGGCGAGCTGGTTCAGGTGCAGCGCAGTGTCCCAGTGCCAGAAGTCGCGCAGGCGCGCGGGGTCGGCCGTCACGGCCTTCGAGGCGGTCATGCCGCAGGCCAGGTTCCAGGCGAAGAAGCCCAGCTCCATCGCGTTGCCGCTGCGCGTCTCCGGCTGCCCGCCCGGGTCGAACGGGCCGCGCAGGACCTCTATTTTTCTCGCCATGATCGCTCCTGGACTCCAAAGGGTTTGCCAGGCTCGGAAGCCCCGCTTGCCGGCCAGGGCGCGACGCGCTACTTGGGCAGCTGAGCCAAGAACCCGCTGCTCCGTAGCTGGTCGGCGTAGCGGTAGTCGGTCACGTCGGCGGGGTAGGTCGTGCGCGCCGCGGGATTCTCCTCCAGATCGAGCACGGCCTGCACGGCGTCGGCGTCGGGATAGAGGTCGGGCTGGTACAGCGGCAGGAAGTAGTCGAAGGCGGCGTTCAGCACGTCGCGGTCGAGCCCCGGGATGTACTTGTCGGCCACCTGGATGGCGAACTCGCGGTCGGTCTGCAGGCGGCTCATCGCCTGCGCCAGCGCGCGCAGGTAGCGCGTGCCCAGCTCCGGCTGCTCGCTCAGGTGGCCGCGCGTGGCGCCGAAGCCGCCCTGCAGGTAGGGGATGCGGAAGTCGACGACGCTCAGCAGCTTGCGGTAGCCGCGCTGCTGCGCCTCGAAGATCTGCGGCACCGTCAGCAGGCCCCCGTCGACCACGCCCGCCTCCATCGCGGCGATCGTCTCCGACGGGCCGCCGGTCGGCTGCAACAACACGTCCGTATCGGGCTGCAAGCCGAGCCGTTGCAGCGCCAGCCGCCCGGCCACGTCGCTGAGCGACTTCAGCCGCGAGATGCCGAGCGTCTTGCCGCGCAGCCCCTCCGCCGACTGGATCTCCGGCCGCACGTACACGTCGTTGTCCATGATGTTGTTGGTCGAGCCGATGATCAGCGTTTCGAGCCCCTGAAGGTAGCCGAGCACGAGCGGCGCCCCGCCGGCGAAGGCCACGTCGATCTCGCGATTGCTGAGCGCCGCCAGCATCGGCGCGCCCGAGCCGATCTGCACCACGCTGCCGTCGAGCCCTTGCTCGCGGAAGTAGCCGCCCTCCAGCGCCATCCAGAACGGCGCCGTGGGAATGCCCGCCACGGGATAACCGGTGCGCGCCGAGATTGCCGCCGCGGGCGGGGCGGTAGCCTCAGCCGCCGCCGGCGCCGGATCACTGGGCCGGCCCTCCCCGGCGCTGGCGGGCTGCGAGGGGCCAGCGGATATCGCGTTCCCGCCGGGATTCGGGGGCTGGGCGGGCGGCTGCGCGGCCGGATTACAGGCGACCACAACGGCCAGTAGCCCCGCGGCGACGGGTCCCCGCCAGCCCGGCAGCCCCACGCGCCGGAGCCTCCCGAGCGCCGCGGTCGCCAGCACCGCGCCCCGCCGCATCACTGCGCCGCCGCCACGCTCTGGGGATCGAGGCCGCGCGCGAACTCCTCCAGCTTCTGGAGATACGAGTTGTCATAGTAGTCCGCCGGCTTGTGGGCCTTCACGTCGGGCGTGGTCGACATGTCGATCACGTTCTGCACGTCGGCGTCGTGGACCAGCGGGTAAATCATCAGGGTCGAGGCGGCGATGCCGTAGGACTCGTCCAGCAGGGCCGGCTCGGTCAGCTTGGTGAACCGGCTGACGGTCGCCTTGCCGACCTCGGTGTTCGTCTTCAGCTCCTTGATCGCCTCCATGTACGCGCGCAGGAAGTTCAGGACCACGTCCTCGTGCTGCTGGGCGTAGTCGCGCCGCACGATGATGGCGTTGTTGATCGTGCGCAGCTTCAGCGGCACCGTGTTCACGATCTCGCTCAGCCCCGCCTCGCGCGCCCGCAGCGTGTTCGGCGGCGTGAGGATGGCCGACTGCAGCGCCCCCGTCTCGACCGCCGCCAGGATGCCGGCGTCGTCGCGCAGGTAACTTATGCTCACCTGCGACGGGTCCACGCCCTCCTTGAGCAGCAGCGTACGCAGGGCGTAGTCGCTGGAGCCGCCCTGCGACGTGGCGCCAATCGTCGTGCCGACCAGATCGCTGACCTTCTGGAAGCCCGGCTGGCCGAACAGCCCCTGCGTGTAGATGGGGAGCGGCACGGCCACGTAGACGAGGTTCGCGCCGCCCGCAATCGCGTCGACCGCGGCCGAGCCGTCGACGGTGAACTGGACGTCGCCGCTGACCAGCGACTGGATGTCCGACGGCTTCGGCAGCTGCGCCACCTCGGCGTCCAGCCCATACTTCGTGAACAGCCCTTGCTCCTGGGCGAGCAATACCGGCGCGAACGCGGCGGCCACCTGGGAGAACGCTACCTTGATCGCCACCGGCGCGGGCGTCGTCGCCACGCCGCCGGCGCCCGGCGCGGTCCCGCTGCCGCTGCTCGCGGCCCCGCTCGGCGCTCCGCTCGAAGCGGCGGGCGGGGCCGCGCTCCCGGCCGGCGCGGCGCTCGGCGCGCAGGCCGCCGTGGCGAGGAGCGTGCAGGCGACCAGCAGGGGCAGCCCGCAACGGACTCGCGCGATCATGGTGCCGCTCCTTTTCGGGTGGCTGCTCTCGCGTCCAGGGCTATCCGGCAGCTATTGACAACTGCCAGCACCGACCAGTCTGCTATCGACGGACGCCTACGGTCCCGCATCTGGCGGCGTGAGACGTATTGTGCCGCGGGGCCATATTTTGTGCCAGCCGACGCTATTGGCGCAGGCCCATCTTCTTGAGTAGGGGGATGACGTCGTCTTCCATCTGGTGGAGGCCGCGGATGGGGTCGAAGAAGCAGGTGAGGATGCTCTCGATGCCGGCGTCGTGCAGCGCCCGGATCTCCTCGGCGACCGTCTGGTAGCTGCCGTACAGGTGCCACGCC
>DATGMD010000070.1:0-81998 GCA_035293805.1 Chloroflexota bacterium
CTCGTCCCAGCGCCCCTCGTGCAGCAGGTTGAACCAGCGCGGCACGCGGTCCCCGAACGAGTCGTAGGCGCTCGTGCCCATCCACGGCATCCCGTACCAGTCGATCAGCGCCGGCGCGTACTGCTCCAGCGGGCACTCGACCAGCACGTGCTGGCCACAGCGGCGCAGTGTGTCGGCCAGGCCGGTGGGCATGGCGGGCGGGTTGGCCTCGTACTTGATGGCCGCGGCGGTCGGGAGCTTCGCCATCTCCTCCAGCGCCTCCGGCGGGAAGCCGCTCGGGTGCAGCCGCTTGAACCCCCAGGTCAGCACGCCGAAGAGGATGATCGCGAGGTTCGTTCGCTCGGCGAACTCCCGCGTGTACTCCACGATCTCGCGCGCCGACTTCGGCTGGAAGGTCGTCGGATAGGAGAGCAGCACCGCCTCGAAGCCTAGCTCCTCCGCGCACTGGCAGGCGCGGATGGCCTCGTCGGTCGTGCTGAAGCTCGCGTGCGTCACGAGCCGCAGGCCGGCCGGCGCCGCGTCCGCCGCGATCTCCATGAACTTCAGGTACTGGTCGAACGTGGTGCCGCACTCCGAGGCGATGAGCGTGCCCCAGAACCCAAACTCCGCCGAGCGGCGCACGTCGTGCCGAATGCCCGCCTCGTTGAGCGCCGTAAAGTCCTGGGTGAACGAGGGGAGCGTGACGTTGCAGGCGCCGCGCCAGTGCGCGCGGACGCGGTCCTTGACCTCGCCACGGGTGTATGCCAGCCCCATCTGCCTACCTCCTGCTGAATCCCGCTGAACTCCTACCTTCGATCCTCAGCCCGCCGGGCCGCCCATGCCGCGCACGCCGATGCCGCCGTCGCTCGGGATGACCGCCCCGGTGATCGCGCGCGCCTGGTCGGATGCCAGCAGCACGTAAGCGGCGGCGTGGTCCGCCGGCTGCTGGGCGAGCCCAAGCGGGTTGCGCTGGCGAATCATGGCCTCCCGCGCCGCGCCCGTCAGCCGGCGCGCGCAGAAGTCGCGCAGGCTGGGCGGGCCGTCGAGCCCCGTGACCGTGCCCCCCGGCGCCACGCCGTTCACGCGCACGGTGGGCGCTAGCTCGAACGCCAGCTCGCGGACCAGCCCCACGACGGCGTGCTTGCTCGCCGTGTAGATCGGGCCGCCGCCGTCCGGGTAGAAGCCCGCGTTCGACACCGTGAATACCATGTTACCGCCGCTCGCTCGCAGCTGCGGCGCCGCCGCCTTCGCCCCCAGCAGATAGCCTTTCACGTTGACCGCGAACACCTCGTCGAACGCCTGCTCGATGCGCTCTTCCGGCAGCTCCAGCAGGCGCGCGAAGCAATCGAAGATCCCCGCGTTGCCCACGAACACGTCGAGGCGGCCGAAGGCGCCGACGGCCAGGTCCACCGCCCGCTGGTTGTCGTCGAGCCGCGTGACGGTGCCCGGCGCGGCTACCACCGCCCCCGCGTGCGCCTCCACCAGCGCGGCGAGTCCGTCCGCCGCGCGGTCGAGCACGCAGACGCGCGCGCCCTCCGCCACGAAGCGCTCGACCACCGCCCGCCCGATGCCCGCGGCGCCCCCGGTCACCAGCGCCGCCTTACCCGCCAGCCAGCCCGTCACGCCCTGCTCCTCCGTCGCCGTTCGGGATCGGTCCCTGGCCGTCGCGTCAGCCCCCGTCGCCGCGCGGCCCCTCCAGCGCTCGCGAGCCCGTCTCAGGCGCCCACGCTACAGGAAAATCGCCAGGTTGCGCGTGCCGAGGTTTGCCTGGTCGAGAATGATGCAGCGCCGCGCCAGGCGCCATCCCCCATCCGCCCGCCGCAGCACGTCGTGGCGCTCGGCCGACAGCAAGTCGTGGCCGGGATCGTCGCCGCGGTTCCGGTAGAGCAGCAAGTAGCTGCGCACCGCTAGCTCGTCGGGCCGCGCCCCCGGCTCCACGCGCACGTTGGAGACGCAGTGCCGGGTGCGCGAGGGCGGGTCCTCCGCCCAGGCGAAGTCCGTCTGCAGGCGGGCGATGCGCGTTCGCAGCGTTGCGTGCGTCTCGTCGAAGTAGTACATGTCATACGACACGTCGCTCGGGGCGCCGCGCCCGCGCGTCGTGCGGACGGGCATCTGGTAGACCACGTCGTCGGTGAGTAGGTCCAGCCACTCCTCCAGCCGGTTGCTGTCCAGCAGCTCGGCCTCGTGGTACAGGAAGTGGCAGACGGCCAGGTATAGCTCCCCGGCAACCAACGCCGTACCCGCGTCTGACATGGTACGCTCCCACGCCTGCGGTGGTGGCGGCTGGCGGCGCCAGCCCCGCTAGCGCCCGCGCCGCGCGCCGCCGGCCGCAACGGCCCCGGCGCCGCCAGCGGCGCCCCGCTTGTCGGGGCGGTCGGGCTCCGCGGCGAGCAGGTAGTCGAGCCACTGCTGGTAGAAGGCGCGAGCGTTCGCCTCGTTGAACTTCCCCTCGTAGACCACGCCCGGCCCCGGGAAGTCCCCGAGTGGCGGCTGCCCCAGGCCCATCTGGTAGTTCAGGATCAGGTCGTCGTCACGCGCTTGCAGCGCGTCGCTCGTCCGCGTCTGCGCCTCCCAGTTCTCGGTGTCGTCCTGCTCGAAGATGCCCGACGTGCCGAAGGTCTGCACGTAGGCCGTCCGGCTCGCCGCTTTCCACCAGGCCGGCGCATCCCGCTCGACCAGGCACCAGGAGAGGATCTCCATGCAATTCGGCCCGCGCGGCTGCCACAGCCGCAGCGTCGTGCCCGAGACGAGCCGGCCGTCCACCGGGATCGCGCTCGCGATGAGAAACGACAGGTTGGGGAAGACGCTGCCGTGCAGGTTCTTCACCTGGTGCAGGATGCGGAGCTGGTCGGGCGTGAGGGCTTGTTCGAACGCGGGGTGCAGCTCCGGCGGGTACGGCGATCCCTCGTGCTGGATGCCGATCCCCAGCCCGTGCCCGTGCCCCGCCGTCACGTGGTAGCCGGCCTGGCCGAAGCCGGTCGAGGCGACCAGGCCCAGCTTGGCGAGCGAGGCATGAGTATAGGCCGTGTGGTAGGCGTCGGAGACGAAGTTCTCCGCGGGCAGCTTCCACGTCGAGGGGACGGTCCACCGCTGGGGCGGCCCCAGCACCTCCATGGGTCCGCGCCCCGCGACGAGGTCCAGGTACCATTTCATCGCTCCCAGGTACTCGTCGAGCGTTTCGCCCGCGTGGTCCCAGGTGGCGAAGATCAGCCCGCGGTAGGTCCCCACGCGGGCCTGCACGAGGCGGATCGCCGAGCGGTCGAGCGCGTCCCCGTAGGCCTCCTGCTGGAACGGCACCCCGGTGAGCTGGCCCGTCGAGGCGTAGGTGAAGCCGTGGTACGGACAGCGGAAGTGCGCGGCGTTGCCCGCGTCCGCGCGCACGACCCGCATCGCGCGGTGGCGGCAGACGTTCAGCATGACGCGCACGACGCCGTCCTCGCCGCGGCTCACGATCACCGGCTGCTCGCCCATGTGCCGCGTCACGTAGTCGCCCCGTGCGGGCACCTCCGACTCGTGCGCCACGAACAGCCAGGCGCGCTGGAAGATGCGCTCCAGCTCCAGCGCGTACACCGTGGGGTTAGTGTAGATGAAGGCAGGAATGCGGCCCGCCGCCGGCTCGACGGTGGCGCGTAGCCGCTCTAGCACCTGTTCGCGCTCGCTCATCGCACTACCCTCGCGCGGTACGCGCCGTCACGCCAGATTCTACTACGGGACGTGCGGAAAGTCGCCGCTTCGACCGAGCGCTGCCCGAGCGGGCAAATCGAGCTAGTATAGTACAGGCTGCTGTGCACCACCACGCCGAGGTGGTGCGCGGGGGAGCGGCGCCGGGCAAGTCAGCAGACGGGGAGGGGCGCAAGGTGGCGACGTTCTACGACGAGTGGCTGGCGGCTGGCCCACAGATCGACGAGGCGTTTCGGCGCTCGCCGATGATCGCCCACGACCGGGACATCCCCTGGGTGCGCACGCGCCAGGATGCGCGGGTGAAGCTCATGCTGTCCAACACGCTCGGCTTTCCCACGATGGGCGGCTGCGTGGTGAAGGCCGAGATCCCCGTCGGCTGGCACACCGGCAAGCGCTCCCACGGCGAGGAGGCGGTGTACCTCCTCCAGGGCGAGGGCTTCAGCGTCGTCGACGGGCAGCGCCTCGACTGGCACACGGGCACGACGCTGCAGATCCCGTATCGCGCCGTACACCAGCACTTCAACACTGGCGCCACGCCGGCCCTCTACCTCTCGGCCACCTGCTCCGAGCTGGAGCGGTTCGTCCACCTCGCGCGCCTCGAGCAGCTCGAGGACTGCGGCCCCAACGACCCCGCGGTCCTGGCCACCGTCCCGCCCGAGACGTCGCAGCTCTGGCAGCGCGACGGCCGGCGCCTGGCGCTGCACCTGGAGGACGCGCCCTGCAACATCGGCGAGACCGGCGCCAACAAGCTGGAGGCCAACGAGAACCAGCACGACCAGAGCTGGTATCTGGCCGACCCGCGCAACGGCTTCCAGTTCACCAGCGTCGGCATCACGCACATCTTCGAGGAGCCGCCCTACCACCACAGCGGCCGCCACAAGCACCTGGAGGCCGTCATCTACGTGCTCTCCGGCGAGGGCTACTCCGACGTGCGGGGCGAGGCGCAGCACTGGGAGGCCGGCGACGTGCTGCACGTGCCGCCGGCCATGTTCGAGCACGAGCACTACAACGACAGCCCCTATCCGCTCCGCTACATGCGCATCCAGTTCGGCATCCGCTACTGGTTCACCGGCATCTGGCCGGAGGGGTACACGTCGCGGCGCATCTACGACGAGCACGGCAAGCCGATCATCGCGGGCCACATCGAGCGCGTGCGCGAGCGCGAGTGAGCGCGTGGTAGAATCGGCAGGCCGCGCTGAGCGCCGACCCGTCAGCCCGGTCCGGGGGCCGCTCACATGCTGCACTTCACCGTCGAGCCCGACGCGCGCCCGCTCGCCCTCGCGCCGCGACGCCTGCTGATCGCCGGCTACACGGGCCGCGATCAGGCGGCCGTCGCCCGCCACGTGGACGAGCTGCGCGAGCACGGCATCCCGGCGCCCGAGCGCACGCCGGCCGTGTACGCCCTGGCGCCCGAGCGGCTGACCACCGATGCCACGATCGCCGTCGTGGGGGGCGAGACGTCGGGCGAGGCCGAGTTCGTGCTGGTCGTCGCCGGCGGCGAGCTGCACGTCGGCGTGGGGAGCGACCACACCGACCGCGACCTGGAGCGGGTCTCGGTGCGGCGGTCGAAGCAGGTTTGCCCCAAGCCGCTCGGCAGTCGCCTGTGGCGCTGGACGGACGTGCGGGACCACTGGGACGCCTGCGTGCTACGGAGCTGGAGCGGCGGCGCGCTCTATCAGGAGGGCAGCGTGGCCGGGCTGCTGGCGCCCGACGCCGTGCTGGCTGCCGTGCGGGCGCGGGCGGGGGCCACGGACGACAGCGTGATCTACGGCGGCACGCTGCCGCTGCTGGGGGGCGCGCTGCGGTTCGACCGGGAGTTCGTGGCCGCGCTCGAGGACCCGGTGCGCGGGCGCGAGCTGCGCTGCGCGTATCGCGTGAGCGTCGTGGACGATCTAGACTGACGCCGCCGCGGGAAGCTGGGGGCCTGGGCGCCGCTGACGTATAACCAACTGGACGTCGGTCGCGCGGGAGGGAGCTGGATGCCCAAGCCGGAATACGAGTTCTTCGACGTGGAGACGCTGCCGTGGCAGCCCGTGGCGGGGGCGCCGGCGGGGCTGAGCGAGCGCATCCTGAGCCGCGACCCGGAGACGGGCGATTACACGCGCCTGCTCCGCTTCGCGCCCGGCACGGACACCAGCCCGATGGGCGTCCAGCACCACGACTTCTGGGAAGAGGTCTGGATCGTCGAGGGGGCGCTGCACGACCTCCAGCTGAACGAGACGTTCACCAAGGGGATGTACGCCTGCCGCCCGCCCGGCATGCCGCACGGGCCGTGGACCGCGCCGGACGGCTGCACTACCTTCGAGATTCGCTACCGCAAGTAAGCGCGCCGCGCCAGCCGTCGGTGGCGCGCGGTGCCCCCAGGATGGGCGCGGCAGCCGGCTGGCGATGGCGGCCGCCCCGGCGACGGCCAGCGGCGCCCGCGCCTGCCCGGGGCACGGCGCTCACGGGCGAGGCGGCGGCGCTGGCGGCCGGCCGGCGCGAGGGAGGGCGGCCTGGAGCGGCCGCCCGCGCGAAAGGGGGAGCGGATGAGCCCGCGCAGCGCCTCCGACAACGCGATGCCCGCGCCGCTCGTCGACGTGCGGCGCGGCCTGGTCAGCCGCCGCATCTTCTCCGACCCGGCGCTCTATGAGCGCGAGCTAGAACAGGTCTTCGGCCGTTGCTGGCTGTTCCTCGGCCCGGAGGCGGCGCTGCCGGCGCCGGGCGACTTCGTGACGAGCTTCATGGGCGAGGACCCGGTGATCGTCTGCCGCGACCCGGCGGGCCGCGTGCGCGCCTTCCTGAATAGCTGCCGCCACCGCGGCAACGCCGTCTGCCAGCTCGAGCGCGGCCACGCCCTCGCCTTCACCTGCGGCTACCACGGCTGGACCTACAACACCGAGGGCCAGCTTACCGGCGTGCCGTTCCACGCCGAGGCCTACTACGACGATCTCGACCGGGCGGAGCTGGGGCTCCTGGAAGTGCCGCGGCTGGAGGTGTTCGGCGGGCTGATCTTCGGCTGCTGGGACCCCGCGGCGCCGCCGCTCGCCGCGTACCTGGGCGGCATGGGCTGGTACCTCGACCGCCTGGTCGTCGCCCAGGAGCTGGGCGGGCTGGACGTCGCGGCGACGACGCGCTACCGCACGCGCGGCAACTGGAAGTTTCTGGCCGAGAACGCCGCCGGCGACCACTACCACACCCCGACCGCCCACGGCGCCGCCAACCGCCTGGGCATCCGCGGCGCCACCAGCGGCTTCGAGTACGCGCAGGCCGACTGGGGGCCGTTCGAGGTCGCGCTGGAGCACGGCCACGGCCTGGGCGGGCTGGTCACTGGGCGCGAGACCTACGAGCGCGACCTCGCCCGCGCGCGGACGATGGGGCCCGAGGTCGTGGAGTACGTCACCACGCGCTACGCCCGCCTGCAGGAGCGCCTGGCCGACACCCCATCGAAGCCGTATGTCATCTCCCACGGCAACGTGTTCCCGAACTTCTCGTTCGTCGGCGGCCAGACGGCGCTGCGCGGCTGGGTGTTCTACCTGATCCACCCCAAGGGCCCCACGGACTCCGAGGTCTGGCAGTGGCTGATGTTGCCGCGGGCCGCGCCGCCGGCCGTGCGCGCGGCGGCGCTCACGCAGTTTCGCCGCGAGGGCCACTTCGCCGCCGGCATGTTCGAGCAGGACGACGCGGAGATCTTCGAGCGCACCACCGAGAGCACGCGCTCGCCGCGGGCGCGCGAGCTGCCTTTCCACTACGGCATGGGCTTGCGGCAGGAGGGCCGCTGGCCGGGCCAGGAGGGGTGGGATATCGCGGGGCTGCCGGGCCTCGTCGGGCCGCGCTTCTCCGAGCACAACCAGCGTGGCTTCTACGCCTACTGGGCCGCGCTCGTGCAGGCCGGGGAGCCGTAGATGCGGGACCTGCCGGCCGAGCTGCTGCTCCAGCACGAGATCGAGCAGTTCTACTACCGCGAGGCGCGCCTGCTCGACGAGCGGCGCCTCGCGGAGTGGCTGGAGCTGTTTGCCGACGACGCCAGCTACGCGATGCCCCTGGGCGATCCCGATCCGCGCCTGGAAGAGCGGGTGGCGGACCGCAGCGCGCTGGGCTTCCCGCCGGGCGACTACGACCGCGCCTTCCTCGGCCTGGTCGTCGAGCGCCTGGCGACGCAGCAGACCTACGCCGAGCGCCCCCCGTCCATCACGCGGCACCTCATCACGAACGTCGTGGTGGCGGCCACCGAGCGCGCCGACGAGGTGGCCGTCCACTCCTGTTTCGTGGTCCACCAGGTGCGTGTCGGGCGCTTCGAGCAGGCATACTACGGCGCGCGGCAGGACCGGCTACGCCGCGGGGACGCGGGCTGGCGCATCGTGCGCCGCACGGTCACGCTCGACCACAGCCCCCTGCCCCGCGCGGTGAGCATCCTGTTCTGACGCGCTGGCCGCGCGCGGTTCGCCAGCGCGCGGGAGAAGGGAATGGGTTTGCGACAGCATCTCGCGGCCTGCCTCGCGCTGGCACTCGTCGCCTGCACCTCGTCGACCTCCCCCTCGGCCGCGACGCCGCGCCCGGCCGCCGCGGGCGCGCCGACCCAGGCCGCGGCGGCCCAGGCGCCGGGGAGCCCCGCCGCCAGCGCGCCCACCGCCCCGCCCACGCTCGACCGCATCCACGTGGCCTACGGCGCCGTCACGGGGGTCTACATCGCCACCTTCATGGCCAAGGAAAGCGGGCTGCTGGAGCAGTACGGGCTCGACGCCGACTTGCAGGCCATTCCCGGCGGCCCCACCCTCGTGCAGTCGATGCTCGCCGGCGAGATGGACTTCGCCGAGACGGCCGCGCCCGCGCCGATGGCCGCGGTGCTGGAGGGCGCGGACACGGTCTGGGTGACGACCGCGTTGGATCACCCCATCCTGCTCATGGTCGCCGCCCCGGACGTGCAGACTCTCCAGGACCTGCGCGGCCAGACGATCGGCGCGAACCGCGTCGGCACGCTGACCTACGAGATGACGGGGCTGGCGCTGCGCCAGGCGGGCCTGGAGATGAACCGCGACGTGACGGTTCAGCAGCTGGGTGGCCAGCCCGAGCTCGTCGCGGCCATGCTCAGCGGCCAGGTCGCGGGCGGGCTGCTCGCGCCGCCGGCGCACATCCAGGCCGTGCAGGCCGGCTTCCACGTGGTGGCCAACCTCGCCGACCAGGGTATCCTGTGGCAACAGGCCGGGGCGCTCAGCACGCGCCGCCAGAACACCGAGCGGCCCGACCGCGTCCGCAACTACGTGAAGGCCTACTCCGAGGCGCTGTACCGCGTCCGCGCGGACCGCGAGGCGGCCATCGACGTGCTGCTCAAGTACGCTGGCATCAACGATCGGGCGACGGCCGGCGAGACCTACGACTTCATGCGCGACCGCTTCAAGCTGCCGCCCTACCCCAACCCCGCGGCCTTCGAGGTCGCGGTGCAAGAAGACCTCGCGCCGTCGAACCCGCGGGCGCGCGATCTGCCGCTCGACAGCTACTACGACGACCACTTCCTGCACGAACTGGAGCAGAGCGGCTTCTTCGACGACCTGAACGCCCGCTACCCCGGCGCTCGGTGACCACGCCGGCGCCGGGCAAGGGGCGGCTCAGCCCGCGCGGAGGAGGGCCGTCAGCGCGCCCACGTTGGGCGCCTGCTCGAGCTGCTCGACCAGCGCGATCACCGCGTCGATGGCCGTGGGGGTGAGGCGGTTGGCCGCGTGCTGGGCGCAGTCGCGGAACTTCGCCACCAGCTGCGCGTCGCTGAGCGGCTTCGCCGGGTCGCCCAGCGGCTTGTCGACCCGGCAAGCGTAGCGCCCGCCCCCTCGGGTCGTGACCTCCACGATGCCGGCGTGCCCCAGCTCCGGCTCGATCGAGTAGCGCATGCGCGCCCCAAGCTGCACGGTCTCGGGCTGGCGCAGCCCCTCCGGCTGGAAGTCGGCGAGCGTCACCGCGCCGTTCACCAGCGCCTTGGCCACGCCGAAGAAGATGCTGTCCTCGGCCTCCACGCTCGTCTGTGGCTGCTGGCGGATGGCGAGCGGCTCGCAGAACGTGCGGATGTGGTTGCCGCCGCGGATGTGGACCTCCTCGATGGCGTCGAGCGGGTGGCTCGCGCCCAGCTCCAGGGCGGCCTCGATGAACGGGTGCGCGCGGTTGGTGGTGGGCCAGGGCTTGAACCCCACGTCCAGCGTGTAGAACTCCGCGCCCAGGCCCTCGACGAGCGCCGGGCGATAGTAGCGATTGTGGTAGAAGGTCGGGAAGAGCCCCGCCTCGCCCTCGAACACGGCGCAGTCGGCCCGCAGCCCGCGCGCGCTCAGCAGCGCGCTGAGCACCCCGTTCTGATTGGGGAAGGCCGCGTAGATCGCCTTCGCCGGCGTGCCCTCCACCACGGGCTGCCGGTTGCCCGACGCCTGCATCAGCGCCAGGCCCAGCGCGCTCCGCATGGCGGCCGCGTCGAGCCGCAGCACGCGCCCGGCGCTGGCCGCCGCCGCGAAGCAGCCCAGCATCTGCGTCGGCTGCGGCTTCGCCTCCGAGGTGCCGTCGTCGGCCCGCCGCACGGCCACTTGCAGACGCGCGGCGATCTCGGCGCCGGCCGCGAGGGCCGCCAGAAGCTCGCGGCCGCTCACGTCGCCCTGCCGCTCGGCCACCGCCAGCGCCGCGGGCAGCGTCACCGCGCCCAGGTGCCCGCCGCCGGGATACACGTCCTCGTAGTTGAGCGCGTGGCACGTGGCCCCGTTGGCGAGCGCCGCCAGCGGCGCTGGCACGCGCGCGTCGAAGCCCAGCAGCGTGCTCTCGGGGCGGCCGCCGGCGTCGCGCACGACCGCCAGCAGCTCGGCGCAGCCCGTGCCGAGGGTGCTGCCGGCCAGCGCCGTCCCCAAGGTGTCCAGCACGATGCGCTTCAGCACGGCGACCAGCGCCTCGGGCAGGCGCTCGAACGTGACGTCAGCCGCGTAGGCGGCCAGGGCGACCGCCGGATCGTTGGCGCGGCCGGTTGACTGCTCCGCCATGTACCCTCTCCCTGGCTGCCGCGCCGCTACTCGTAGCGGTTGGCGCGACGCCCTACCGCACCGGCCTACCAGCGAACGAGTAGCTCCTCCTTCATCGCTTCCGGCCAGGGCACGCCCTCGGGAAGGATCATCTCGGCGGGACGGACGCTTTGGGCGCTGCTGCGGACGCCCAGCGGCTCCCGCCCGGCGGCCGCGTCGCGGGCGGCCTGCAGGAGGAGGCGGCGAGTGGTGATTACCGCCAGATCGCTCGCGCCGAGGTGCTCACGGGTGCGGTCGTAGATCGGCCCCATGCTCTCCTGGATGGCGATGTCCTGCGTGTTCACGCCCTGAATGCCCGTCCAGCTCGTCGTGCGCTGCTCCTGGCGGTCGATCAGGTAGTCGTTCGACCGGTTGCGCTTCAGGCGGTACCCGGGCAGCAGGTCGTCGGCCGCGCGCCCGGTCTCGGTTTCCTCGGCGCGAATCTCCTCCGGCGTGAGCGCCGAGCCGTCGCGCACGTACATCCAGTTGTAGACCCACGTCTGCTCGTCGTCGATCGGCATCCACATGTGCCCCTGAATGAGCGGCCGGCCCGCGTAGCCCTCGTAGGCTCGCATCTGGTGGAACGGCATGACGAACTGGTACACGCGGACGTACCGCGTCCCGTCGTCCGGCAGGCTGCGAATCCCCGCGTAGGTAAACCCGTAGTCGGTCACCAGCGCTTCCAGCTTCGGCGCCACCGCCCGCGCGCGGTAGCGCTCCGTGGCCCGGTCCGTGCGCGCCGAGGGATTCATCATCCGGTGCAGGAACGACGAATGGGCGGTATCCACGCCCCCTTCGAGCGCCTGCAGGTAATTGCACTCTTCGTACGTTTTGGACACGTGGCAGTGGCCGGCCGGCGCGCGCATCCACTCCAGGTCTATGAGCGGTGGCTGCTCGGCGGGCGGCCCCATGTAGGTCCAGATGACGCCGCCCTTCTCCACGCAAGGATAGGCGGTATGGCGAATCTTGTGCTTGAAACTGCTCTCCTCGGGCTCGCTCGGCATGTCGACGCACGCGCCCGCGACGTCGAACTTCCAGCCGTGGTACACGCAGCGCAGCCCGCACTCCTCGTTGCGCCCGAAGAACAGCGAGGCGCCGCGGTGCGGGCAGTGGGCGCCCAGCAGCCCGAGCTGGCCCATGCTGTCGCGGAAGGCGACGAGGTCCTCGCCCAACAGCCGCACGCGCACCGGGGGACAGTCGGGCGCGGGCAGCTCCTCCACCAGCAGCGCGGGCAGCCAGTAGCGGCGCAGGGCCGCGCCCATCGGCGTGCCCGGCCCCACGCGCGTGATCAGCTCGTTCTCTTCCTGGCTCAGCATGGCGCTTCCCCTTACACGTCGGCCGCGTAATACTCGCGCATGAGGGTGCCGACGCCCTCGACGCGGTGGCTGATGCCCATTCGCCGGTACGCCAGCCACATCTCGGCGTTGGTGGCCGAGATGACGGGCAGCCGCAGGTCGCGCTCCAGCAGGTCGATGGCCGGCACGTAGTCCCAGCCGGCGCCGTTGATGTACAGCGCGTCCACCGGCTCGCCGAGCCGCCGCACGCCCTCCTTGCAGTAGCGGTACACGTCGGCGTAGGAGGCGTCGTCGAGCGCGCGCAGCGGCGTGGTGTACAGGCCCTCGCGCTCGCCCGTCAGGCTGAAGCCGCCCAGGATGGCCGACTCCATGCCGAAGGCGCCGAACACGCCGGCAATCGCCTGGTTCAGCTCGTCGCCGTAGTAGGTGGCGACGGCCACGCGGCGCGCGCCGATCGTCCGCAGCGCGATGGCGCCGGGCTCCATCGAGGTGATGACCGGCACGCGGATCTTCGCCGCCAGCTCCTGGCCCCAGCGGCGCTCGAAGTCGAGCCCGGCCAGCAGGAAGGGCGGCGTGCCGCTCACGACCACGAGGTCGCACCCCATCTCGCGCAGGCCCTCGGCCAGCTCGACCGCGCGGTCGAGCCCCGCGGTGAACTGGTCGCGCACCCCCTGGCGGAAGCCGATGAACGCCGGCACGATCTCCACGCCGTCGGGCACCAGCTTGTACCAGTAGTGGAACGCCTTGCCGCGCTGCGTCGGGTTGATCAGCCCCAGACGGCCCCGCCAGGCAAACATACTGCCTCCTCCTGACCTACCCCCGCGGCCCCCCTCCCGCTGCGGGAAGGGGCGAAGGGCCGGCGCAGCCAGCCACCGGCTCCCCCCTTCCTTCCTAGGGAAGGGGGGCCGGGGGGGTTAGGTCCCCTCCGCGGCCTGGACGTAGCTCAGGTCGATGTAGCGCGCCGGGTCGGCGGTCGGGCCGGGCAAGTCGCCTAGCTCGATCATCGCGTTCAGGTACTCCTGCAACCCCTCGACCGGCACCGCGGCGTGCTGCGGCACCACCTTGCCCTGCTCGATGTACACCTCGTAGGTGCGCGCCACCGCCGAGCGCTCGGTGTTCGTGTGCCGCGCCAGGATATCGATCGCCTCGTCCTTGTTGGCCGGGTCGTACAGCCAGTCCACTGCCGCGCCCAGCCCGCGCATGTACCGCACTAGCACGTCGCGGTGGTCGCGCGCCCACGAGCGGTTGGCCGAGACCGACATGAACATGAAGTGCTGCAGTACGTCGGTGGAGCGGCCGAGCAGCTTGTAGCCGTCGTCGATAGCCACGAAATCGAGCGGCTGGGTCATGATGGCGCCCTCGGCGGCGCGCGTCTTGAGGGCAGTGTAGCGGTTGGGCGTGGTACCCACGGACGCGAAGTCGTAGTCGCCGTCCGTCAGGCCCTTCGCGCGCAGCATCAGCCGCAGCACCACCGCCGCGCCGTCCTTCGGCGTGCTCACGGCCAGCGCTTTGCCGCGCAGGTCAGCGTAGTCGCGCACTTCCGGCTGCACGATCAGGCTGAACGCCGGATTGGCGATCTCCGAGCCGACGACCACCAGGTCGCCACCGCCCTCGATGGCCCGCACCGCCGCGTCCACCGAGAAGTGGGCGATGGGCACCGAGCCCGAGACGGCAGCCCGCGCGGCGTCGTTTGGCGTGCCGATCTGGACCACCTCCGGCTCGAGCGCCTGCGCCGCGTAGAAACCCTTGTCCATCGCCACGTAGGAGGGCCACTGGAACGCCGCCGGCGGCAGCTGCCCGATCTCCAGGCTCACGGGCGCGGTGGCCGCTGCGGACGCGGCCTCTCCGCCCGCCGCTGCCGCAGGGGAATCCGCCGCGCCGGCAGGGCTCCCCCCAGCATTGGGGGCCTGGGGGGGCGCGGCGGCGCTCGGCGCCGGCGCCGGCTGGCAAGCGGCAAGCGCCAGTACGAACAATGTGACAACGGCAGCGCGAGTGGTGATGGACAACATGGCTGCCTCCCTAGCTCATCCCTCCCGCCGGCTAGGCGCGCCCCGGCCGTTCTGATCGCGGCTGTAGGGGCGCAATTATGAAGGTTGACGAATTAGTGGGGTAGAGCCGCCGGCCGGCCGGACTCCAGCGAGCCCCGGTGGCCCGCCGTTTACGGCGGCGTGGCTCCGCTACCAGCACCCAATTGTTTGCTAACCTTCATTATTGATTGATTGCGCCGGCGCGCCCCGGCCGGGGCCGCTGGCGATGTCGTCCCCACCCCATTCCCGGCTGCACCCCACCGGGGCGCGCGATCAATCGCCCCCTACACCCAACGGTTGGGCGCTACTCTTGCCAGCCGGCGCGGCGCAGCACGCGGCCCGGATAGGCGCCCGTGTGCTCGCCGCGCTCTAGCAGCACCGTGCCGTTCACCACCGTGTACGCGATGCCGGTGGCGCGCTGCACCAGCCGCGGCTCGCCGGCGGGCAGGTCGTTCACCATCTCCGGCTCGCACGGCCCCACCGTCGCCGGATCGAACACTACCAGATCGGCGGCGTACCCGGGGCGCAGCAGACCGCGGCCGGGGATCTCGAAGATCGACGCGACCATGAACGTCAGCTTGCGGACCGCCTCCTCCAGCGTCAGCGCGCCGCGCTCGCGCACGTAGTGGCCGAGCAGCAGCGTGCAGTAGCCGAAGCCGGCGTCGATGTTCACGTGCGCGCCGGCGTCGGACTGGCCCGCCACCGTGTACGGGCTGCGCAGGATCTCGCCCACCGCCTCGTCGTCGCCATTCGTGAGCGGGTGCTGGAACAGGGTGTCGAGGTCCTCGGCCAGCGCCAGGTCGAGGAAGGCGTCCATGACGTTCTTGCCCTGGCGCTCAGCCAGCGCCGCCACGCTCAGCCCCTCGTACGCCTGGTGCTCGGGACGTGCCACCTTCACGATGCGCACCAGGTCCCAGCGCTTGTGGAAGTTGCGCGGCGTCGGGTCGTCCACCGCCTCCCAGCGCAGCTTGGCGCGCACCTCGGGATCGCGGAAGGCGGCGAAGCGCGCCTCGACGGGCGCGAACATCAGCGCCCGCCAGGTGGGGAACTCGTCGAACTCCTGGGCGTTGCGCAGCGTGTAGCGGTTGTTGAACGGCCGCGCGTTCGTCATGGCGTAGGACCGCGCGCCGCGGGCGGCCGCCTCGGCCGCGGCGTCGAGCAGCGCGCGCCAGGCGTCGGGGTGCGACCAGCGGTGCAGGATGCTCTGCCAGAGGATCGGGCGGCCGAGCTGCAAGGCCAGGTCGGCCGTCCGCCGCACGTCCTCGGGCTTGTTCACGCCGCCCTGCGTCGTCTGGAACAGGCCCGCGTTGCGCTCGGTCAGCACGCCCGCCAGCGCGGCGATCTCCTCGGGCGTGGCCAGGCGCGGCGCCACCGGCTTGCCGTCGTCGCGGAAGTGGCGGTTGTTCTGGTTGGTGGAGAAGCCGAGCGCGCCCGCGTCCAGCGCCTCGCGGACGAGGTCCTGCATGCGGGCGATCTCGTCGGGCGTGGCGGCGCGCTCGACGGCGTCCTCGCCCATCACGGCCTGGCGCACGGCGCAGTGGCCGACGAGGAAGCCGACGTTCAGGCCGATGCGCTGCTCCAGCACGCGCGCGTACTCGGCGGGCGACTCCCAGCGCCAGTCGAAGCCGGCCTCCAGGGCTGGCCTTGCCATGCCCTCGACGCGGGCGAACGAGCCGATGATGGCGTCGCGGTCGGCGGGCTTGCACGGCGCGAGCGTCAGCCCGCAGTTGCCGATGACGACCGACGTGACGCCGTGCCAGCACGACGAGGTGCCGAGCGGGTCCCAGAGGAGCTGCGCGTCGAGGTGGGTGTGCGGATCGATGAAGCCGGGCGCCACGGCCAGGCCATCGGCGTCAATCACGCGCGCCGCCGCCCCGTCCACGCGCCCCATGGCCACGATCCGCCCGTCCTGCACGGCCACGTCGCCCCGGTACGCCGGCAGCCCCGACCCATCCACAATCCGCCCGCCCTTGATCAGCAGATCGTACGGCATGATCTCCTCCCCTGGCGCGCTACGCCGGCCCAGCTAGGAAGATGGTGTATCGGATGAGTTGATGGGCAAGCCCCGTCACCGATCTGGCCCGGAAGTCTGCTGGAGCGCTCCCTGTGGGATGATCCAGGGTGAGCCATCTGGCTGCACGCCCACTGCCACTCGATCTTGGCCAGCTCCGTCGAAGAACCGGAGAAACGCTTGGTCTGGAACGAGGGCCAGCATCGCGCCCATTTGGTCGATCATGATGCCTTCTCGCGGCGGATTGACCAAGGTTAGCCCCACTCCACCAAGAGGGGCACCACTTGGGCTGGAGTACGCTGATAGAGCGGCAACACGTCCCTGTGGATCGAAGACAAACACCCCAGGCACCGAATTCTCAGACACGCCCATGATGGCTAAAGGTTGGCCCGCCGGATCGAGAAAGGCCAGCCCGGTGCCAGGCTTGGTTATGGTGGTGGAGATGTCAGGTGCGATTCTCCCCCAGACGGCAGTAGTGTTCCCCTGCACGTCAACTAGTTCGAAGCGCTCAGCTCGCACGACAGGCTGCGTGGCCTGGGCATCGGGCGCCGCCCGGATCGACGGCGCGAGGACCAGGAGCGCGACGGCGAGCGTGACCAGCGAGGAGACGCAGGACGCGATGAGGGCTGTCAGGACGACGGAGCGGGCGGGCATGGGCTGCTCCTCCAGCGGTGGCTGAGCGCGGGCAGGCTAATGCCTCCGGCTGCTGACCGCTACTATCGGCCTCCGTTCGCCGGGTGTCAAGGCGACAGGCTAGCCGGCCGCTACGCCGGCATAATATGCCATGGCGTCGAGCCTGAACGGGACGCCGAGCGAGTGAATAGCGCCCGAGGTGCATTATGGAGTGGCCAGAGCGGATCGTGCTCGACCCGGCGATTCTGGACGGCAAGCCGCTCGTGAAGGGCACGCGGCTCGCCGTGGAATTCATCCTTGATCTGCTCGCCCAGGGGTGGAGCGAGGGCGAGATTTTAGAGAACTACCCCGGCCTGACGACCGAAGACATCCGCGCGTGTCTCGCCTATGCCTGCACGCTGCTCCGAGCGGAGAAGGCATATCCGCTGAGCGCGTAGATGCTCCCCTTGTTAGCGGATCTTCGCCTTGCCGAGCCACCCCGGATTTTGCGCTCTACGCCTGGGTGGGATATGCTCGTGGTGTAGCACCGGGCGATACAGCGTGTAGTTCCGGTGGCACAGGGCTTGCGCCCCTCCGGGCGTAAGCTCGGAGAGGCTACTATGGCGCTGCCGAAGCAGGTTCCCTTGATCGAGTACCACCCGAAAGCCGCCGACGCGAACACGGAGCGTCTGCGCCGGCTTGCTGGCAGCATCCCGTTCAAGGGCGAGGTGCCTTCAACGAAGTTCCTCGACCAGCCCGAGGAAGGCCCCAAGGCTACACGTGCCAGCGACTGAGCGTGGCTTCAGTGAGGTGCCGCCCCAGCGTCTTTACGTCGATACGAACGTCTGCCTCGACTACTTGATCGACACGCGTCCACGCTATGCGCTGGCCGTCCGTCTGTTTCGGCATCTAGACGCCTGCCAGCTCACCACTCTCTACGTGTCTCCGTTGTCGTGGATGGAGTTTGCCCATGTCATTCGCACGCAGCGGTTCCGTGATGGTCTCTCGCCGCAATGGCAACAGCAGTACGACCTCGCGCGGTGGTCACAGGACCCAGCGGTCCGCCAGCGTTATCTGGCCGCGCTGCTCGGCCAATTCGAGGCGCTGCTCGACCAGTTTGGCTGGGCGGAAGTGGTAATAACGTCTGACGTGCGGCGCCGGGCCTTGCAGTACATCGCCCAATACAATCTGCAGAGCCAGGACGCCGTGCACCTGGCGTGTGCTGCCGAGGCAGGCGTCGTCGACCTCGCATCCCTCGACGAAGGCTTTCGGCGCGTCGACAACCTCTATCTGTGGAACGATCACATCTACGGCGCGTCCCGACCGACCACACTCTGATATGCCGCTCGCGCTGGCGGTGGAGCAGTGGAATCCCGGCTACGCCCCGACGGGCAGCGGCAGTCCCAGGAAGCGCGCCGCGTTGCCGCCCAGGATCTTCGCCTTCGCCGTGTCCGACAGCTCAGGGTTCTCCGCGATGTAGCGCACCGAGTTCGGGAAGTTGCTGTCCCAGTGGGCGTAGTCCGAGGCGTACAGGATGCGGTCCTCGCCGACCCGCGCCACCACGTCGGGCAGCGTCTCCTCGTCGGGATCGCAGCTAATCCAGAAGCGCTCGCCGCGCACGTGCTCGCTCGGCGGCCGCGTGAGCAGCGGCACCTGCGGGCGCAGCCGCTCGTAGTGCTCGTCCATGCGCTGCAGCCAGTACGGCAGCCAGCCCACGCCCGCCTCGAAGAAGCCGATGCGCAGCCGCGGGAACTGGTCCAGCACGCCGCCGCAGACGACGCAGGCCGTGGCGATCATCTGCTCGAAGGGGAACGCCACCAGATGGGTGAAGAAGAAGCGGTCGAAGCGCTCGGTGCCCGCGTTCTGCGTGCCGTAGTGGCCGGCCAGGCCGTTGTGGCCCACGCCGGCGTGGACGCTGAGCGGCACGCCGAGTTGCTGGGCGGCGTCGTAGAAGGGGTAGAAGTCGGGGTGGTCGAGGTTCTTGCCGTGCAGGTTGGTCGGCAGCATCGCCGTCACGTGGCCCAGTTGGCTCGTGGCGCGCTCTAGCTCCGCGATGGCGGCCGCCACGTCTTGCAGCGGCACGAGCGCCACGCCCTTCAGGCGGTCCGGCGCGGCGGCGCAGAACTCGGCCAGCCAGTCGTTGTACGCGCGAGCGACGGCGACGGCCAGGCCGGGGTCGGCCAGGTTCGGCAGCGTCAGGCCGATGTAGGTGCCGAAGAGCACCGCCACGTCGATGCCCTCCTGGTCCATGTCGGCCAGGCGCGCTTGCGGGTTCCGCATGCCCGCGCGGTACAGGCGGCTCCAGTCCATCTCGGGGCTGAACGGGCCGCTGTTGCCCTGGCCGGGGCCCTCGGGGATGGGGTAGATGCGGCCCTCGACGAGGCAGCGGTTGCGCCCGTTCACTTCCAGTATGCGCGGCGCGCGGTCGCGGTAGGCGGGATCGAGGCGCGCGGCCCAGTCGACCTCGTGCTCGGCCACGTGCCCGTCGGCGTCGATGACGTAGGGCTTTGCCACGGCAGGCTCCTCTCCGCGGCGGCGCGTGGATGCGGCGCCCGGCCGCGCGGTCGCCTAACCCTACCCCGCCCCGCCCGGCCTGTCAACTCGGCGCCCTGAGAGCCGGCTGTGACGCCCGCGCCCGTACGTTCGCGCCGTCCCGGGCGTTGTTCGATATGGCGGCGGCCCCATCTCGCGGCCGCCGACCCCCGAGCGCACAGGAGAGCCGCCATGACCGCGACCATGCCCGCGCAGCCAGCCAGCCGCCCGACAACGCGCCCGCCCCAGCGCCTGTTCCCGTGCCTGGCGTACCAGGACGCCCCGGCGGCCATCGCCTGGCTCGGCAAGGCGTTCGGCTTCGAGCAGATGGTCGCCTACACGGGGCCGGACGGCGGCATCGTCCACGCCGAGCTGCGCCTGGAGGGCAACGTGGTCATGCTGGGCGGCGAGCGCCCGGACCACTACCCGGTGCAGAGCCCCGCGACCCTCGGCGCACCCACGCAGGGGGTCTACGTGTGCGTGGCGGCCGTGGACGCGCTGTGGGAGCGCGCCGTGGCGGCGGGCGCGGCGGTCGTGCGGCCGCTCGCCGATACCCACTACGGGTCGCGCGAGTTCAGCGTCCGCGACCCGGAGGGCCACGTCTGGAGCTTCGGCACCTACGACCCGTTCGCCGGCCACTAGTGTAAGATCAGGCCACCGCTTCGGGTTAGGGAAGGCGGCCTGGGAGCGCGGCCGTCCCGGCCGCCCGGCCGGGGGCGCGGACGCCGCCGTGGCGGGCGAGCCCCCGCGCTCCCAGCCCCCCCAGGCCGTCAGCCGAGCGGCTTGTCTGGTCCAGCTTTCGGCCCTACCCTCTGGCCGGGCCGCGGCGGGCTATGCTTCTGCGGAGACCAACCGGGCCGTTGCGAGGGGAAGCGCCAGTGCGATCACTCGGCTTGCTGAGTAGCCTGCTCGCCGGACTACTTCTCCTGGCGGCCTTCCTCCCTCCGGCGTCCCGCCCGGCCGAGGCGCAGGACGACTTGGCCGCCGCGATTGACGCCTACGTGCAGGAGCGCATGGCCGCCTGGGACGTGCCCGGGCTGGCGCTGGTGGCGATCGACGGCGGGCGCGTCGTGCGGCGGCGCGGCTACGGCCTCGCCGACCGCGAGGCCGGCACGCCGATGACCGATGCGACGCTCGTCCCCATCGGCTCGACCGGCAAGGCGCTTACCGCGCTGGCGGTGCTGCAGCTCGTCGAGCAGGGACGGCTGGCGCTCGACGCGCCGGTGACCGACTACCTGCCGTACTTCCGGGTGGCCGACGCCTGCGGCGCGCGGATCACCCCCCGCGAGCTGCTCTCGCACACCGCCGGCCTGCCGGCCAGCGGCATCGCCGACGAGGCCTGGGACGCCGACGCGCTGGAGCGCTACGTGCGCGGGCTGGCCAGCGTCCCCCTGCGCCGCGCGCCCGGTAGCGGCTGGGAGTACGCCAACAGCGGCTTCGCCGTCGCCGGCCTGGTCGTGCAGACCGTCGCCGGCGAGCCGTACGAGCAGTACCTGGCGGAGCACGTCTTCGAGCCGCTCGGCATGCAGCGCGCGACCTTCGACCCCGCGGTGGCGCGCGCCCGCGGCCTGGCGCAAGGCTATTACCATCGCGGGGAGACCCTGGTGCCGTTCCCGCCGCCGCTCTCGCGCAGCGACGCGCCCGCGGGCGGCCTTATGGCCAGCGCGGCCGACGTGGCCAGCTACCTGCTCGCGCTGCTGCACGGCGGCGAGCGCGGTGGCGTCTCGGTCATCTCCCCGGCCTCGCTGGCCACGATGTGGGCGCCCCAAGTCTCGCTCGACGAGACGCTGGCCTACGGGCTCGGCTGGTACGTGGGCGACCTCGACGGAGCGCTAGCCGTGTGGCACAGCGGGAGCATGTTGACCACCGGCTCGCGCTTCGACGTCGCGCCCGACGAGCAGCGCGCCGTGGCGGTCCTCACGAACACCGACGACGAGGCCAAGGAGGAGATCGCCGACGGCGTGCTCGCGCTGCTGCGCGGCACGGCGCCCGAGCGGCGCGCGGTGCCGCCGCCGCGCCCGCCGAACACCTACCAGCCGGACCCCGCCGACTGGGCAGCCTACGCAGGCGAGTACATCCTGCCCTTCGGCACCCTGCGCGTCTACCGCGACGGCACGCGCCTGCGCGGCCACCTGCCCAACGTCGAGCTGGACCTCGCGGCGCTCGACGCCCACACGTTCGTGGTCCACGCCCGCCCGCCGCTCTTGGAGGGCGCGGTCGTCGCGTTCCGGCCCGACGCCGCCGGGCGGATGGCGCTCTGGCAGGGCGACCAGCTCCTGGGCGCGCCCCCCGTCGCCCCCCCGCCCAAGGCCGACGGGGGCGCCGTCTGCGCCCCCGCCTGACCCCCTGCGGACCGCGGGCTACTCGTAGCGCAGCGCCTCGATGGGGCGCAGGCGCGCGGCGCGGGTCGCCGGGTAGATGCCGAAGAAGAGGCCCACCGCGGCCGACACGGTGACCGAGAGCAGCACCGCGTCGGGCGTGACGAGCGTGGTCAGCTTCTGGCCGTTCAGCGGCACGCCGCTCAGCAGGTGCGCCAGCCCGATGCCGATCCCCATGCCGATCAGCCCGCCGAAGATGCTCACCACGGCCGCCTCGACGAGGAACTGCAGCAGGATGTCGCGGCGGCGGGCGCCAATGGCCTTGCGGATGCCGATCTCGCGGGTGCGCTCGGTCACCGACACGAGCATGATGTTCATGATGCCGATCCCGCCCACTACCAGCGAGATCCCCGCGATCGCGCCCAGCAGGATCGTCATGATGCCCGTCACCTGGGCGGCCGTGTTCAGGAAGTCGGCCTGGCTCTGGATGGTGAAGTCGTCCTGGGTCACGCGGTGGCGCTGGCGCAGGAGCGCGCCGATGTCCTGCGTCGCCTCGTCCATGAGCTTCGCGTCGGCCACCTGCACGTTGATCGTGCTCACCTGGTAGCTGCCGCGCACCGTGCGCGTCGGCGTGAGGCGCGTCTCGTAGGCCGTCAGCGGCACGAACACCTGGTCGTCTTGGTTGCCGAGGCCAGTGCCCCCCTTCGTCTCCATCACGCCAATCACGCGGAAGCTCACGCCCGCGCGCCCGCCCACGCTGATGCGGACCGACTCGCCCACCGGGTCGAGGTCGCCGAACAGGTTCTGCGCCACGACGCTGCCGAGCACGACGACGGGCGAGCGGCTATCGACCTGCTGGCGCGTGAAGAAGTCGCCGTCCGCGACGTGGAAGTTGCGCACGTCCGGGTAGTCTTCCGTGGTGGCGGTGACGCGCGTGCTCCAGTTCTGGCCGCTCGCCACCAGCTGGGCGAAGCCGCCGGCCTCGGGCGCCACGCCGACCACCGAATCCACCTGGTCGGCGATGGCCTGGGCGTCGTCCAGCGACAGTGTCTGCGCGCTGCCCTGGCCGGCGCGGATGCCGCCCTGCTGGGTGCTGCCCGGCCGGACGAACAGCAGGTTGGTGCCCAGGCCCTGGATCTGGTCGGTGACGGCCGCCTGGGCGCCGCGGCCCACCGACATCAGCGAGATGACGGCCGCCACGCCGATGATGATGCCCAGCATCGTCAGCAGCGCGCGCAGCTTGTTGGCCGAGAGCGCCCGGATCGCCGTGCGCAGCGTCGTGGCGAGTGTCATGCGGCCGCCTCCGTGAGCAGCGCTCGCGCCTGGCGCGGCTGCAGGACCGGCTCGTCGCTGCTGATCAGGCCGTCGCGGAGCTGGATGATGCGGTGCGCGTGCTCCGCGATGTCCGGCTCGTGCGTCACCAGCACGACGGTCAGGCCCCGGCGCGCGTTCAGGTCTTGCAGCAGCGCCATGATCTCCTCGCTGGTGCGCGTGTCCAGTGCGCCCGTCGGCTCGTCGGCCAGGATCAGCGCCGGCTCGGTCACCAGCGCGCGGGCCATCGCCACGCGCTGCTGCTGGCCGCCCGACAGCTCGGTGGGCCGGTGGTGCGCGCGCTGGGCCAGCCCCACGGCGGCCAGCGCGGCCAGCGCCCGCTCCCGGCGGTTGCTGGCGCCCGCGTACAGCAGCGGCAGCTCGACCTGCTCGACCGCCGGCATGCGCGGCAGCAGGTTGAACGACTGGAACACGAACCCGAGCTTCTGGTTGCGGATCCGCGCCAGCTCGTCGTCCGAGAGCCCGGCCACCTCGACGCCGTCCAGCTCGTAGCTGCCGCTCGTCGGCTGGTCGAGGCAGCCGATCGTGTTCATCAGCGTCGACTTGCCCGAGCCCGACGGCCCCATGATTGCCACGAACTCGCCGCGCGCCACGTCAAGCGAGACGCCGCGCAGTGCCTGCACCTCGATGTCGCCGATCGTGTATACCTTCCGCAGGTCGCGGATGCGGATGACTGGCGTGTTGTCACTCATGGTTGTTTTCCTTATATCACCCGTCCCTCGGCGCTAGCGGCCCGGCGGGCGGCCGCCCAGGCCGGGCAGGCCGCCCAGGCCGCCCGCCCCGCCGGGCGCGCCGGTCGTGGGCGCCCGGGTCTGGGTGCTCGGCACCACGACCTGGTCGCCCTCGGCCAGACCATCGGTGATCGCCGTCTGCTGGTCGTTGCTGATGCCGCGCGTGACCACCCGCGACTCCACCTTGCCGTTCGGGGTCAGCACGTCCACCACCTGGTCGCGGCCCTGCCGGTGGATCGCCCGGTTCGGCACCAGCAGCGCGTCGCCCTGCTGGGCGTAGATGATGTTCGCCGTCGCGGTCATGCCCGGCTGGACGCCCGACGCGTCCGGCAGCGCGATGGTCACCAGGTAGCTGGTCACGCCCGACTGCGTGGTCGACTGCGGCGCGACGGCCGTGACCTGGCCTTGCACGGTCTTGCCCGGCAGCGCGTCGAACGTGAGCTGCACTGGCTGGCCCACCTGGACGTTGCCGATGTCCGACTCGTCCACCTGCGCCTCGACGTGCAGCTGGCTCGGGTTCACGACGGTGATCGTGCCGCCGCCCACGGTCGCGGCGCCCGTGGCGCCCTCGCCGGGGTTCAGGCCCACCTGGCTGACGATGCCGTCGAAGGGCGCCACCAGTACGCTGTTGTCCAGGTTGAACTGCGCGACCACCGTCTGGGCGTGCGCTTGCTCCACCGCGGCCACGGCCTGGGCCAGGTCCTGGTCGGTGTACGGCTGCTGCTTGAGGGCCAGCTGGGCCTCCGCCTGCGCCACCGCCTGGCGCTGCGCCTCGACGGTCTGCGCGCTGTTCGGCTCGAGCGCCGCGTCGAGCTTCGCCTGCGCTTGCGCCACGGCCTGCCGCTGCGCCTGGATGTCGCTGTCGCTCGCGGGCCGCTGCTTGGTCGCCAGCTGGGCCTGCATCTGCGCCACGACCTGCTTCTGCTGCTCGATGTCCTCGTCGGTGTAGGGCTGGGCCTTCGACTGGAGCGTCGCCTGCGCCTCGCGCACGGCCGCCTCCGCCTGGGCCACGTCGTTGTCGGCGGGATGCAGGAGCTGGTCGAGCTTCGCCTGGGCGCTGGCCAGGTTGGCGTTCGCCGTGTCGACGGCCGTCTGCGCCGCGGCCAGGTCGGCCGGCTTGGGCTGCGCCTGCAGGTCGGCGAGCTTCGCCTGGGCGCTCTGGATCGCCACGTTGGCGGCGTTCGCGGCGCTCTGCGCGGCGGCCACGTCCTCGGGGCGCGGGTTGCGCAGCGCGTCCAGCTTGGCCTGCGCGCTCTGGTAGTTGTTCTCCGCCTGGGTCAGGGCGTCCTGCGCCGCGGCCACGTCGGCCGGGCTCGGGTTGAGTAGCTGGCCCAGCTTCGCCTGGGTGCTGGCCAGCTGCGCCTGCGCGGCCTGCACGTCGGCCGTGGCGCCCGCCACGTCGTTGCTGCCGCCGCCCACCTGGAGTGTCTGCAAGGCCGCCTGCGCGCGCTGCAGGGTGGCGTTGGCGCTGTGGACCTGGGCCTGCGCGTTCAGGATGTCATCGCTGCTGACGCCAGTGCTGCTCGTGCTCACCCCGCTCGCCGTCGCGTTCGTGCCGCTGCTGGCGCTGCCGCTGCTCGATGAAGCGCTGCCGCTGCTCCGCGCGGCGCTGGACGACCCGCTCGACGTCATGCTCGCGGCGCCCTGCTGGCTGGTTAGCTGGTCCAGCCGCGACTGCGCGATCTGCAGGTTCTGGCTGGCGGCGATCACGTCCTCGCCAGCGGCGATCACGTCGGGACTGTTCGCGGCCGGGTGCGCCGACTGCAGCTTGCTCTGCGCGGACCGCAGGCCGGCCTGGGCCTGCACGACGGCAGCCTGCGCCGCGGCCAGGTCGCTGTCGGTCGGGTGCTGCAGCTGGTCGAGCTTCGTCTGGGCGCTCTGGTAGGCCGAGAGCGCGTTGTCCACGGCCACCTGGGCGGCGATGACGTCGGACTGCGCCGGCTGGAGGAGCGCGTTCAGCTTCGCCTGGGCGCTCTGCTGCTGCGACTGCGCGCTCGCCAGATCGGCTTGCGCGGCCTGCAGGTCGGCGGCCGTGGCGCCCTCCTGCACCTCTTCCAGCTTCGCCTGGCTGCTCGCCAGGTTCGACTGCGCCTGGTCCACGGCGCTCTGCGCGGCGGCGAGGTCGGCGGGGCTGGGATTGTAGAGCGCGTCCAGCTTCGCCTGCGCCTGGTCGAGCGCGGCCTGGGCGGCGGCGACGTCCTCGGGCCGGCCCTGGGCCTCCATGCCCTGTAGCTTGGCGACGGCCGCGTCGAGCTGCGCCTGGGCGGCGGCCACGTCCTCGGGCCGGCCCTGGAGCAGCCCCTGTAGCTTCGCCTGCTCTTGCGCAAGCGCCGCCCGCGCGGCGTCCACGTCGGCCGAGCGCGGCGTGAGCAGGTCGTCTAGCTTGGCCTGGGCCTGCGCTAGCTCGGCTTGCGCCGCGGCCACGTCCTCGGGCCGCGCGCCGTTCTGGATCGTCTGCAGCTTCGCCTGCGCCTGGGCCTCGTTGGCCTGCGCCTGCTGGAGTTGCGCTTGCAGGTCGGCGTCGTCGAGCTTGGCGAGCGGCTGGCCCGCCTGCACCTGGTCGCCGACCTTCACGTACACGTCGGCCACGCGGCCGCTGCTGCGGAACGATACCTTGCTCGACTGGTCCGCAATGACGGTCCCGGTGCCATTGACCACGGCGGCAATCGCTCCCCGCGTGGCGGCCACGGTCTGCACGACGGTGGCCGCGGGTGTGGTAAGCCGGGTGTAGGCCAGATAGCCGAGCAGCAAGCTCACGAGCAGCGCCGCGAACAGGCCGCCCATCTCGGGCCAGCCGAGCGAGGGAAAGCGCTGGCGCAGGGCGTCGGCACGGTTGACAGCTATGGCACGCATCTAAGACCCCCTCCGCGGCGGGACGTGGTGGCGGCCGACCCTTGCTGGGTCGTCGCGCGCACCGGCCTCCATGGCCGCGCACCCCCGAGGCGACGTTCTAATTACGCCGCCGAATAGTTTGCATAATGCGAATCATTATGCCACAACGAAGGAGCCTCTTGCCACGATTGCCGGGGTGGGCTCGTGCAAGCGCTCCGCGTCTGTTGTCAGTGTCGCAGGCGTCGGCTAATGCGCCGTGGGGAAGTTGTTAACGACTTGTGCACACTCTGAGAGGCGATGCCGTGTAATTGCCGGGAGCCGCCCCGACTGCCCAGCCGGCCGGCCTCGGCACGGAGCGTGCATTGTCACTGCGACTCGATCCAGCGGTCGCCGCCGCGGCGAGGGGGAGGCGTGCCGGAGCTTGCATTCTTTGCCATCCTGGTCGTCGCGATCGCGCTCCTCATCACCGAGCGCCTGCGGCCCGATCTGGTGGCGGTCCTCATCATCCTCGCCCTGTACCTGACCCATCTCCTCTCGGCCGAGGAAGCGCTCGCCGGGTTCGGCAGCGAGCCCGCGATCGTCATCGCCTGCATGTTCGTGCTCAGCGGCGCGTTCCAGTACACGGGCCTCTCGGCCATCCTAGGGCAGTGGATCGGCCGCCTGGCGGGCAGCACTGTGCCGCGCATGATCGCCGTGATCATGCCCTCGGCCGCGCTGACCTCGGCGTTCACCCACCACGTCGCCATGACGGCCATCCTGCTGCCCGTCACCATGAATCTGGCGCGCGAGCGCAACGTGCCCGCCTCCAAGCTGCTGATCCCACTGGCGCTCGGCAGCTCGCTCGGCACCACCATCGTCATCATCAGCGCCCCGTCGTTCCTCGTCGCCAGCGAGCTGCTGCGGCAGGTGGACCGCCCCGGCCTCGGCGTCTTCTCGATCGCGCCCCTCGGCCTCTGCCTGACCCTGGTGGGCACGCTGTACATGCTGCTCGTCGGACAATTCCTGCTGCCGGCCCGCGCGAGCGACGACACGGGCGAAGACCGCTTTCGGCTGACCGGCTACGTCACCGAGCTAGTCATCCTGCCCGACTCGCCGCTGCTCGGCAAGAGCTTGCGCGAGGTGGACGCCGACAAGGCGTATGACCTGCACATCGTCGGCGCCGCGCGGCCCGGCGAGCCGATCGGGCCGCCGGCCTGGGACCGCCCCGTCGGGGAGGGCGACGTGCTGCTCATCCGCACGACGCCCGACGAGTTGGTCGCCATCCGCGAGGCGCAGGGGCTGGAGCTGGCGCCGGTGGTGCGGTACGAGCAGGTGCAGGATGGGGCGGCCGTCCGGGCCGACGACCGAGACTTGGCCGAGCAGCTCGTGCAAGTAATCGTCGCGCCGGAATCGGACCTGGCCGGCCGCACGATCGGTCAGGTCGACTTCCGCCGCCGCTACGGCGTGCTGGTGCTGGGGCTCTGGCGCAAGCGAGGGCTGATCTGGCAAGAGCTGGCGCGCACTCGCCTGAGGGAGGGCGACGTGCTGGTGCTCGAGGGCGACGCCGCGGCGCTGGAGCGGGTCGCCAACGACCGGGCGTTCCTGATGATGCTGCCGTTCCAGAGCGGGGGGCGCCAGCCGCGGAAGGCGCTCCTCGCGGCGGGCATCATGGCCGTGACGGTGGCGGCGGCGGCGCTCCGCTGGCTCACGCTGGACATGGCGGTGCTGGCGGGCGCCGTGGCGATGGTCCTGGCCCGCTGCCTCACTGCCCGCCAGGCCTACCGCTCGGTCGACGTCCGCATGTACGTGTTCGTGGCCGGCGCGATCCCGCTGGGCACGGCCATGCAGCGCAGCGGCGCCGCCGACCTCCTCTCCGGCTGGCTGGGCAGTGTGATGGGCGGGTGGGACGAGCGGCTCATCCTGGCGGTCCTGTTCGTCGCCGTGGCGGTCGTCGTGCAGTTCATGGGCTCCGACTCGGCGACCACGGCGCTGTTTGGCCCGCTGGCGATCGCGCTGGCGCAGGGGCTCGGCCACGTGCCCGAGCCGTTCATCATCGCCGTCGCCGTGGCCGCGATCACCGCCACGCTGACGCCGATGGCCCACCACAACCTGGTGATCTACGGGCCGGGCCGCTACCGCTTCTTCGACTTCTTCCGCGTGGGCGCGCCGGCCACCGCGCTGATCGGCGCCATCGTCGTCGCCCTGGCCCCCGTCCTCTGGCCCGGCTGACGCGCGCCGCGTTCGGCTTTGGAGTTATGACGCTGCTTCGCGTCGAGGCGCCAGTCCCGCGCGGCCCGCAGCAGCCGGCCGCGCGGGCGGGCCGCGCGCGGCCCAGGTTAGATGGGGTAGCCCGGTGGGGCTAGGGGGGCGAGCCGGCCGGATGGGGGTGGGTCGCCCCTTACTCTCCAGCGTTGGGTGTTACTTCTTGCTCGCGGGATGCGTGACGTGGACCTTGGCGGCTTCCTCGGCGTGATGGCGCGCGTGGGTCGCGTGGCCGTGCGCATGGTGGGCATGCTCGGCGGCTTTTTCGTGGTTGCCTTGCTCGTAGTGCTTCTGAGCTTCTTGATGATGTCGAGCCGCTTCTCGGTGATGCTCCGCGGCTTGCCGGTGATGCTCTCCGGCCGGATGTCGCTCCTGGCTCATGGCTCCTCCTGATGGCGACCCGCCCCAAGTAGCGAGTGCAAGATCAGGTCCAGCCACACAAGCTATGCGCCCGTGTAACATCCGACCGCACCAGGCGTTTATCCTTCCGGGCAGGGTTCCGCTCCCGGTGGCCCGGGCGCGCGCGGGGAGCAGCTGGGACCGCTTGCCCGCATCACCGGGAGTCAGGAGAACAGGCATGCGACCGATCCTTCTCGCGCTCCTGCTGGCCGGCGCGGCGCTGACGATTGGCCCGCGCACCACGAGCTACGCCCAGAGCACCGACAATACCGAGTGCCAGCAGCGGCTCCAGCAGCTCGCCGGGCCGATTGTCGACGAGATGCTCTGGTTCGCGCACCAGACCACCGCCTACCCGCTCACCCCCGACGGGCGCCCGGTCGTCACCGGCTGGCCGTACAGCGCCTTCGGGCCGGGCGACGGCTACGGGCCGGGTAGCCCCTATGGCCCGTGGTTTGGGCCGTGGGGCGTCGGCTCGTTTGGGCCGGGCTTCGGCGGGCCGGGCGGCTATGGGCTCAGCCCGCTGGGGCTCGGCGGCCCGCCCTGGCAGCTCGCGGCGGCGGCGGCGAACGGCGGCGTGGCCAACCTCGTGAACGGCCCTCCCGGGCTCGGGGTCGCCACCGTGGCGAACGGACTGGCGGCGGGGCCTGGGGGGCTGGTGCCCGTGGGTGGCCTGGGCGGCCCGAACACCGCCAACCTGATCGCGCTGGCCGCGCTCAACCAGACCGCGCTCGGCAATGCGCTCGCGGGCACCAGCCTCAGCCAGAGCATTCTCGGCAATACGCTGACGGAGGCCAGCCTGCGGCAAGCCGTCGTCGCGAACCGGCTGGCGGCCGGGCAGCTGAGCGCCACGCTCGGGGCCTACGCGTCGGGGCGCGCCAATGACCTGGGCGTGGTCGTGAGCGCGCTCCAGGCCTACGTGAGTGGCACCTGCGGCGGCGGGAGCGGCGGCGAGACCAGCAGCACCCCGGGCAGCGAGCGGAGCGGCGGCGGCGCGGCCGGGACCACCCCCGCCCCGAGCGGTGCGGGCCAGTGACCCACGGGCTCGCGGGCGCTCGGCGCCCCTGGCCCTACTCGACGCGGGGCAGCGGCGGCGCCTCCACCGAGCTGTCGGCCGCGCTCGGGGTGGGCATCATTGCCGGGGCGGGCAGTTGGAAGTTGCGCCCGACGATCAAGCGCACCTCGACCTCGGGGTCCTCGCGATTCGGTGGCTGGGTCGTCCACCCTGCCAGGTGCAGCTCGGTCGCGAGGTCTTGGGCCACGCCCTGCTGCTCGGGCACGACTTCGAGCACGGCGTCGGCGTAGTCGCTCCGGTCCGCATCGTCGATGCGAGTCACGTTGTAGCCAAGGTTGAGCAGGTACTTGGCCGTGTCGGCCGCGAGCCCCGCTCGCCCGCTGCCGTTGAGCACCGCGATCCGGGCGGTCGCCCGCTGGGGGTTCATGCCCGCGATGAAGGCCGTCAGCGTCTGGTGTACGCGGGCCTTGTCCCACAGCAAGCGATAGTCGTCGGCGCGCGGGTTCGCGTCCCATACCAGCGGCGGACCGATCACCAGGTTCTGAATCCGGTCGGCCGTCACCTGCTGCGCGAGCTTCGCCAGCCGAATGAGCTGGTCCACGTTCAGGTCCGTCTTCACCATGGCGTGCGCCTGCTGCACGAGTTGCGGCGCGCGCGCCAGCATGTTGAGCTGCAAGGCGCGCTGCCGCATCGCGAAGAGCACGCGCTGCTGGCGGCCCATCCGGCCGATGTCGTTCTCGCTGTGCCGCGAGCGGGCGTACTGGAGGGCGGTGGCCCCGTCCATGTACTGGAGCCCCGCGGGAATGTAGAGCCGCTGGACCCCGTAGTCGCCGAAGGGGTACTCGTTGTCCTTGACCGGCTTCTCGACGTCGATCACGACGCCGCCCAGCGTATCGACGATCTGCTCCAGCCCGTGCAGGTTCACCAGGGCATAGTAGTCCACGTGCAGGCCGAAATTGGCCTCCAGCGTGCGCTTCGCCAGCCCCGGGCCACCCCCCGGGACCCGCGCGGCGTTCAGCTCGCCGTAGGTATACGCGGTGTTGATACGCCCCTGGCCGAAGCCGGGAAGGTCCACCCACATGTCCCGTGGGAAGCCGATGAGGCCGGCGGTCTTCGCCTGAGGATCGATCCGCAAGAGCATCATCGTATCGGTCCGGCCCGGATCGGTGCCCGCCGCGGCCTCGTCGTCGCGTTGATCGATCCCGAGCAGCAGGATGCTGAACGGCTCGGAGCCTTGCCAGTCGGGGAGCGCGGCCAGGAGCAGGTTCGGATCGCGGATGGTGGTGGTCGCGCTACCTGCTAGGCTCCCCAGCGAGCCCATCGCCTCCCGCACGCCGGTCGGCAGCACGGCGCCCGCCGGCTCCTCGACGTGCGTCCACGCCACGAGGCTCAGGGCGCCCACGACACAGCCTCCCGCCACAAAGCCCGCGAAGAGAAGAGTCGCGCAGGCGGCTAGGGCGAGCCGTCGCAACCGTCGCATCACCCCGGCGAAGCTCACCTCGGGGAGCGGAAGCTCGTACGCTGGGGGCGAGTACCGGGTAGCTTCGTCCACCTTCCCTCCCAAAGGCGTCACAGCGCCCTGCCCCGGGGGCCGCTCGCGAACGGGGGCAGAGCCGGCGCCAGAATTATAGATGGCCCCCCATGCCTCGGCAGGAATTACACGGCCAGGCCGCACAATGGCCCGGAACGTGGTACCGACAGGGAAAACCCGCCGCAATGCCATTGCGAATAGCCATAAGCGCGGGGGAAATTTTCAGCAAACGCTCAGGTACTCCTCATCCCGCGTTCAGAGCCGCCTGGGGCTGGGTGCGCGGCATAAGGCTGCCAGAGGCCCCGATTCATGCGGGACGCGGCCCGGTGCTCTGCTCGCGTGGGCCAGATGGTATAGAACCTGCTTTTGGGGTGCAGCGGGTGCCGCATCGGCCCGCCGAGCAGCGGCCAAGAGCCCGCGTGTCGAGGGAGCCCCGATGAATGCGCCGACAGGCGACAGCCCGACTGCCAGCCACGCTCCGCCCGCGCAGCCGGCCAAGGGGACCCCGGCGCTGTCGGTGCCGCTGCCGCGGCCGCGGGGGCGCTCCCGCTCCCTCGTCCGCCTCTCGGAGCTGACCCACCGTCCGGCGGTCGATCGGCGCGGCGCGCGGGCGCGCGTCCGGGACTTCAGCGTGGACCTGGCCGCGGGCGACTACCCGCCCGTCCGTGGCCTCCTGATCCACTGTGCCGACGGCCTCTGCTCGCTTCCGTGGAGGGGCGACACGACGCCGCGGGGCGAGCTGCTCGTGGATGCCCTGGCCGCGGCCCAGCCGGTCGACGAGGATGCGCTGACGCGCATGGTCCTGCTCCGCCGCGACATCCAGGATGCCCTGATCCTCGACGTCGCGGGGCAGCGCGCGGTGCGCGCCAACGACCTGTGGCTGCGCCGCGCCGGCGAGCAGCTCGTCCTCACCGGGGCAGACATCAGCCCGTGGGCCGTGCTGCGCCGCCTGTCGCGGGGCTTGCTCGGCCACGGGCGCGAGCGCAACGTGCTGGACTGGCAATGGATCGAGTTCCTGCGCGGCGATCCCGAGGCGGCCGCGGCCGGCCGCGACTACCACCGGGTCATCACCACGCTGGCCCCCGCCCAGATCGCGCAGCTAGCGGATGCGCTGCCGTATCCACACGCGGCCGAGCTGTTGGGCCTGTTGCCCGACGCGCTCGCCGCCGACGTGCTGGAGCGGATGGTGCTCGGGCTCCAGGCCCAGGTTGCCGCTGCCCTGGCGCCCAGCCGCGCCGCGGCGCTCCTCGCGCTCATGGCCGACGATACGGCCGCCGACGTGCTCGCGCTGCTCGAGCTGGCCGACGCCACGCGGCTGTTGGAGCGGATGCCCCCCGATCGCGCGGTCGCGGTCGAGAACCTGCTCCGCTTCCCGGCCGACACGGCCGGTGGGATCATGACGACGGACTTCGTGACCGCGCCCGTGGGCCTGACCGTCGGCGAGGCCCTCGACTACATCCGGCCGCAGCTCGAGCGCCCCGACTTCTTTGCCTACGTGTACCTCGTCGACGAGCCGCGGGCCGGGCGTCTACGCGGCGTCGTGACGCTCCGCCATCTCGTCCTCGGCCCCGGCGACACGCCCGTCGAGCAGGTCATGACGGCCAGCACGGTGACGATCGGCCCCCTGGAGCCGGCGCTCGTCGCCGCCGACCGCATCGCCCAGCTGGACTTGAGCGCCCTGCCCGTGGTAGGCCCCGACGGACGCCTGCTCGGGATCATTACCGTGGACGCGGCGATGCGCCAGCTGACCCCCGAGGCCTGGCAAGATCGCGTGCCGCGCGTATTCTCGTAGGAGGCCAGCGTGGCGATCCCGGTGCGCCGGCGCCCCCTCGACCCGGGGATTCGCCTCACGATCCGCGGGCGCACGGTGCGCCTGCGCGCGCTCCGCCGGCCGCCGAGCGGGCTCCTCTGGCTGCTCAGCATCCTGGGCCCTGGGCTGGTCGCCGCCAACGCCGGCAACGACGCGGGCGGCATCGCCACCTACGCCTCGGCGGGCGCCAAGTACGGGTATGACCTGCTCTGGGTCATCCTGATCATCACGCTGTCGCTGGCGGTGGTGCAGGAGATGGCGGCGCGCCTCGGTGCCGCCACCGGGCGGGGCCTGCTCGATCTCGTGCGGGAGCGCTTCGGCATCGGCTGGGCGCTGTTCGCCGTGGCCGTCGTGCTGCTGGCGAACATGAGCGTCACGGTCACCGAGTTCCTCGGCATTCGCGCGGCGCTGGAGCTGTTCGGGATCAGCCCCTGGGTCAGCGTGCCCCTGGCGGCCGCGGGCCTCTGGTGGCTGGTCGTGCGCGGCAGCTACCGCCCGGTCGAGAAGGTGTTCGTGGCGATGACGCTGGTGTTTCTGGCCTACCCGGCGGCAGCGGTGCTCGCCCATCCCGATTGGGGCGAAGTAGCCCGCCGAACGGTGCTGCCGACCGTCCACGGGGACAGCGATTTTCTGCTGCTGCTCGTGGCGACCGTCGGCACCACCGTCTCCGCCTACCAACCGCTCTTCCAGCAGTCGGCGGTGGTGGAGCGCCGCAGCCTCGGCCGCTACTACGGTCCCGAGCGCTGGGACGTCTACGTCGGCGCGGCGTTCTCGCAGCTCGTCGCGTGGTTCATTATCGTCGCCACCGCCGCCACCCTCCATCTGGCGGGCGCGACCGACATCAACACCGCGGGCGAGGCGGCCGAAGCGCTGGCGCCGGTGGCCGGGCAGTACGCGCGCGTGCTGTTCGCCGTGGGCATCCTCGGGGCCTCGCTGCTGGCCGGCGCGGTGCTGCCGCTGGCCACCGCCTACTCCGTCTCCGAGGCCTTCGGCTTCCGCAAGGGCGTGAACCTCGACTTCCGCCGCGCACCGATCTTCGTGGGCCTGTTCACCGTCCTGCTCGTGTTCGGCGCCCTGGTGGCCCTGTTCCCCGGCCTGCCAGTCTGGGCGCTGCTGATCGCGATCCAGGTGCTCAACGGGCTGCTCCTGCCGGTCGTGCTGGTGTTCCTCATCCTGCTGCTCAACGACCGGCGCCTGGTTGGGGACCTGGCCAACGGCCACGTCAGCAATCTGTTGGCGTGGCTCACGGCGATCGTCCTCGCCGTGCTGAGCGCGCTGCTGCTCGGCAGCTCGGCGCTGCAGGCGGCGGGCCTCAACCTCTTCGGCGCCAGCGGGTGAGCCACGACGACCCTACACCTACAATGGTGGCAGGCTCCCTGCTAAACGGGGCTGTAGCAGGAGCGGCGGCTGACGCGATCTTCGCAGGGGTGAGCCAATGACCCACCACGCGGCGACCTATCAGGAGCTCTATGACGCCCCGCCCCGCCACGACGAGCAGCGCCACCGTGACGCGGCGCAGCGAGCCGTGCTCGTCTCCGCGCTCGGCCTGGGGCTGACCGGCGGCGTCGAACTCGCCATCGCCGTGCTGACCGGCTCCGTCGCCCTCCTGGGCGACGCGCTCCATAATCTGGCGGATGTCTCCACGTCGGCCGTGGTGTTCCTGGGCTTCTTCGTGTCCAAGCGCCACCCCACCGCGGCGTATCCCTACGGCTACGAGCGCGCGGAAGACCTGGCGGGCCTGGGCGTGGCCCTCGTCATCTGGGCCAGCGCCCTCTTCGCGGGCTACGAGAGCTACCAGAAGCTGATCGCGGCCACGGGCACGACGCACCTCCCCGCTGGCATCGCCGCGGCCGTAATCGGCATAGGCGGCAACTTCGTGGTCGCCCGCTATAAAGCCCACGTCGCCAGGCAGATTCAGTCCACGACGATGGGCGCGGAAGCTACCCACTCCTGGCTTGACACCATCTCTTCGCTGGGCGCGCTCGTCGGCCTGATCGGCGTGGGCTTGGGCTATCGTTGGGCAGACCCCGTGGCCGGGTTTGCCGTCACGCTGTTCATCGCCCACGTCGGCGTGGAAGTCACCCGCGAGATCGTCCGGCATCTCATGGATGGCGTGGAGCCAGAGCACGTGGAGGCGGCCCAGCGAGCCGCCGCCGCAGTGCCCGGCGTGCAGCGGGTGGACGTGCGCGGCCGCTGGATGGGCCGCTCCCTGGCCCTGGAAATCGAGGGGGATCTGGCAGCCGACACCACCATCGAGCAAGCCGAGCGCATCGGCTGCCTGGTCGAGCAGGCGGTGTACGGCGCCGTCGCAGAAGCCCGCCGCGTCAAGTGGATTCCCCGCGAGAGCCATCGCCATCGCTGACGCCCGCCAGCGCGGGCTGCGGGCGGAAGCGCGGCATCACCTCGTGGGCGAACAGCTCGAACGAGCGTCGCGCCTGAGGATACGCCATCCCGCCAAAGTAGAAGGTGGCGTCCACGCCGGTGAGGCCGAGCGTGGTCCGGGCGCGCTCCAGAATGGCGGCGCAGTCGTCGGGCGTCCCGATGCAGAAGCGCGCCTGCTCGATCATCTCCTCGAAGGGAACGTGGGGCGGCGGCGTGAAGGCGCTGTTGCCCCGCGGGATCGCGCCCTCGATCTGCGCCCGATACCGTTCGATCGCCGCCTTGCCCGTGCGGTAGGCTTCCGCCCGCGTCTCCGCACAGTACACCTGGTAGTGCGTCTGGACCTGGAGCGCCGCCGCGTCGTGGCCGTTGGCGGCGGCCGCGGCGCGATACTGCGCCAGCGTGCCGGCGAGGCGTTCGAGCGGGAAGTGCTGGGCCACGGTGAGCAGGTTGAAGCCGTGGGCGCCCCACCACTCGAAGCTCGCCGGGTTGCGCGACGCCGCACCCCAGATCGGCGGGTGCGGCTGCTGGCACGGCCGCGGCCACACCGCCACGTCGTGGAACGTGTAGTAGCGCCCGCTGTGGCTGAACGGCTGGTGCTGCCAGGCCGCTTGCAGGACGGCGAGCGACTCGTACACGCGGTCCTGGCCCTCATCCCAGGGCACGCCGAAGGTGTCGTAGTCGAACTTCATGAAGCCGCGGCCGATCCCTAGCTCCAGCCGGCCGCCGGAGAGCTGGTCGAGCATGGCGTAGGCCTCGGCGGTCTGCAGCGGGTGGTGTAGCGCCACGAGCGCCACGGAGGTGCCCAGCCGCAGGCGCGTCGTGCGGGCGGCGACGGCGGCCAGCAGCACGGCCGGCAGGGGGATCATGCCGCCGTAGGGGTGGAAGTGGTGCTCGTTGCACCAGGCGATGTCGAAGCCGAGCGCTTCGCTGTCGACCAGCAGCTGCACGATATGCTGGTAGAACTCCGTCAGCGTGCCGTCGACCTCGGGGAAGTAGGTCGGCAGCGAGAAGATGCCGAACCGCATGCTCGCCCTCCGTTCGCGCGCCGTGCGCGGCCCCGGCCACGATCAGGCCCGCTGCTCATCTTAGCAGTTGTGCGGCCGCCTCGCCCGCGTGGCCCGCCAAGGCGCTCGGCCGGGGATAGTGTGTAGGTTTGGCTTCGCCAAACCTACACCCCAACCTGGGCCTGCCCGCCTGGGCCGCTGCCATCGCGCGCTGGCGCGGCGGCACGCGCGGCCAGGCTCACCGCGCGCTCCACCGCCCGAATTGGCCCCAACCGAGCGGCCGCAAGCCTAGCCCGGGCGAAGCCGGTTGGCTAGAATGACCCCGATGAGCTCCACGCCCTACTCGCTCACGACGCGTTCCGCGGCGCTCCGCGTCGCGCGCGCCTACGACGGCCAGCCGCGAGCGATTACGCGGGCGCGGGCCGCCGTGCGGCCGCGGCTCGGCGGCCGCGCGCCGCGCAGCCTGCCGCGCTGGGCGCTGCACGCGGTCGCCGGCGTGCTGGCCCTGTCGCCGCTGCTGCTCGCTCGCGCCTGGGACGTGCCGCTGTCGGCGCCGCTCGCCGGCCGCGAGATCCGCATCGACCCCGCCGGCTCCCTCGCCGACGCGCCCGTCGCCTTCGCGCGGGCCAGCCTGCCGGCGCTCGGGCCGCTGGCTGAGGACGAGCGGCCGCTGGTGGCGCGCATCGCCCAGTACCACGTCATGCCCGGCGACACCCTCAGCACCGTGGCCGAGCGCTTCGGCATCAGTAGCGACACGCTGCTGTGGGCCAACCCGCTGCCCGATCCCGACCACCTGGTCGCGGGCCAGGAGCTGACCGTGCCCCCCGTCTCGGGCATGGTGTACACGGTCAGCCCGGGCGACAGCGTGGCGCAGCTGGCCGAGCGCTACGGGGCGAAAGTGCCCGCGCTCATCGAGGCCAACGCGCTCGAAGAGCCCTACGCGCTGGAGGTGGGCGCCCGCCTGCTCATCCCGGACGGGCGCCCGCCGCCGGGCACGACGCTAGCACACCCGGTGCCCTGGCCGGCGCCGGGCACCGGGGCGCAGTACCGCCAGCAGTTCATCGCGGCCGCCGCCGTCGCCGCCCAGGAGACGCAGCGGCGCTACGGCGTGCCGGCCTCGGTGGCCATCGCTCAGGCGATCCACGAGACCGGCTGGGGCGCCAGCCTCCTGGCGCGCGAGGGCAACAACTTCTTCGGCATCAAGGGCCGCAACAGCGAGGGCACCGCCGGCGTCGTCTGGATGAGCACCTGGGAGGTGGTGAACGGCGTCAACCTCTTCCCGCGCGAGCCGTTCCGCGCCTACAACACCCCGGATGAGTCGTTCCTCGACTACGGCCTGTTCTTCCACGCCAACCAGCGCTACCACGCGGCGCTCGCCGTCGCCCACGACCCGCGCGCCTTCATCCGCGCGATCTCGGCGGCCGGCTTCGCCACCGACCCGGTCTACCCCGCCAAGATCATCCGCGTCATGGACACCTACGACCTCTACCAGTACGACCTGCCGTAAGCCCGGCGCGCGGCCCCCCGCCGCCCCTGGTGGGCGCTGTGGCGGCGCTAGCCGCCGGCGATAGGGGGTGAGGGCTGGGCGGCGCTCGATCCCCTACCCCCTATCCCCCACGCCCTATTCCCCATACCCGCGCTAGTAGACGGTGCCCCCGGCCTCCGGCCCCAGGTGTTCGGTCACCTCGTCGGCGTCGCCCTGGTTCGCCGGCGGCACGATGCGGGCGCGGTCGCTGCCCCCGTCCTCGGTCGCCGGGTGGGCGTCCATGTCGTCCCTGGCCGTTTGCTGCGCCGGGCGCCCCATCGTCGCGTCCTCGCTCGTATACGAGTCCATGACCTTGTTGTCCGAGGTGTCGTTCGAGAGGCGGCCCGTGCTCGCGGTCGCCGGGTCGTGCTGGCCACTCATCGCCATCCCTCCTTCGCAATGTCGCCTGCTCTCTCAGAGGGCAGAGCGCGTGCCAGCCGCCCCGGACGCGGGTCGACCGGGCCGCAGCTCAGGTCCTGCCCCCACCTCCCCTCCGCCGGTAGGCGAGCCAGAACTTGCCGCGACCGACGCATTGACAGCGCCGCGCGGCCGGCGCATGCTAGAGCCGGTCCCGCCCGGGCTCGCCCGCGCGGGGCTGGGCGCAGCTAGCAGGCTCGGTGAGCAGCCAGCGTGGCGTAGGGGCGGGTCTCGTGCCCGCCCGCGGCCTGTGGCGCGGAATACTGCAAGCGCCACTGCCGCAACCCCGGCGCCGGTCGCCGGCTCAGCCTGGCTGCAAATTGCTGTAGCGCACCGCGGCGCCAGCCGGGCGCCGCGGCATCGAGGGAGGGGAGCCACAATGAGGCGTTGGCTGGCAGGCCTGGTCCTGGGGCTACTGGTTGTCTTGGCGCTGGCCCTCGGGCCGGCCGGGCGCTCGGCCGCGCAGCAATCGCCGTCCCTGACTGCCGACGCGCACGACATGGCGCTCGTCGGCTACGACGACTTGCAGGCGCGCTCGGCCTACCAGCCGGTCATCTACCACCAGGGCAGCCGCTGGATCGCCTACGTCGGCCACCACGGCGGCAGCGCGCCCAACCCGCTCACCGGCGACGTGCAGCCCAACGGCACGTCGATTGTCGACGTGACGGATCCGCACGCGCCGCGCTACCTCTACCACATCCCCGGCGCCCCGGGCGGCCCGGAGAGCGGCGGCGCCCAGATGGTGCGCGTGTGCGACGGCCGCGACCTGCCGCGCGGCGATCCCGCGAAGACCTACCTGTTGCGCACGTTCGGAACGACGGCCCATCAGATCTGGGACGTGACCGACCCGAGCCAGCCGAGCCTCCTGACCGTCGTGGTCGACGGGCTAACCGACACGCACAAGAGCTGGTGGGAGTGCGACACAGGCATCGCCTACCTCGTGGGCGGCAGCCCCGACTGGCGCGTCCGCCGTATGACGCAGGTGTTCGACCTGAGCGACCCCACGGCGCCGCGGCTCATCCGCGAGTTCGGGCTGGTCGGCCAGGAGCCGGGCGCGCACGGCGCGATTCCGCCGCAGGTCCACGGCATGATCCGCGCGGGCAACCGCATCTACTTCGCCTATGGCACGAGCCAGGATGGCCTCATCCAGATCGTCGACCGCGATAAGCTGCTGAACGGCGACCCGGCCCCCACGCCCGACAACCTGCGCTACCCCGAGATCAGCGAGCTGGCGATGGGGCCCAGCCGCGGCGCGCACACCACCTTCCCCGTGCTGGGCATGCCGATGTCCGAGTTCCGCCACAACACCCAGGGCCAGACGGCCGACTTCCTGGTAGTGACCGGCGAGACGGTCCCGAACGCCTGCCAGGAGTTCCAGCAGATGGTCTACTTCGTCGACATCTCGGCCGAGGCGACGCCGTTCAGCGTGTCCAACTTCCACGTGCCGGAGGCGAGCGGCAACTACTGCGACCGAGGCGGGCGCTTTGGCTCGCACGCGACCAACGAGTCGTTCGATCCGATCTACTACGGCCGGCTGGTGTTCGTCAGCTACTTCAACGCCGGCGTGCGCGCGATCGACATCCGCGACCCGTACGCGCCGCGCGAGGCCGCCTACTTCATTCCGGCCGTCACGCCGAACACCGACCAGCGCTGCGCCGAGATCGACGGCGTGGAGCAGTGCAAGGTTGCCATCCAGACGAACAACGTCGAGGTGGACGACCGCGGCTACGTCTACATCGTGGACCGCGCCAACACCGGCATGCACGTGCTCGAGCTAACCGGCGCCGCGCGCCAGATCGCCAACTTCCCGTAAGTCGGCGTGTCGTCGTGCCGGCTCGCGCTCCCGCGTCCGGCTCTCTATGGCTTCCAAGGAGATACGGCATGAACGAACAGGCCCCGGACGCAGGTCTGCTTGCTAGTGACCCCGCCGATCGCTCGCCGACCGCCGACGATCTTACCAATCGCAAGCTGCTGAACTGGCTGTTCGACACCGGTCGAATCAACGTCCGGCGCTGCGCCCTCTTCGACACGCCGCCGCCGTCGCTCCCGGTGGCCCTGGACTGGGACCGCGTTGAAGGCATGATGCTCGGTCTGGCCGTGGGCGATGCGCTCGGCATCCCCACGGAGGGCCAGCTACCAGCGGAGCGCCGGGCACGCCACGGCGAGATCCGCGACTATCTGCCGAACAAGCACGTGCCCGAGCCGCGCGGGTTTCCCTCGGACGACACGCAGCTCGCGTTCTGGACGCTGGAGCAGCTGCTTGTGGACGACGGGCTCGTTCCGGATCACTTGGCCGCGCGCTTCTGTCGCGATCACATCTTCGGCATTGGTAGTACGGTTCGAGACTTCATCCAGAACTATAAGGAGCGTAGGCTGCCGTGGTATGAGGCCGGGCCGAAGTCGGCCGGCAACGGGGCGCTGATGCGGGTGGCGCCGATCATCATTCCGCACCTGCGCACCAGCTCGGCGGATCTCTGGGTGGACGCGGCGCTCGCCGCGATGGTTACGCACAACGATTCGGGCTCGCTTGCCGCCTGCCTGGCCGTCGTCTCCATGCTCTGGCGCGTGCTGGCGATGGGCTCGCCGCCGCCCGCGGAGTGGTGGCTGGAGACTTACGTGGCCATCGCCCGTGAGCTTGAGGCCGACGAAACTTATCGCCCCCGCGCTCCACGGTTCGCGAGCTACAGGGGCCCGATGTGGCGGTTCGTCTACGAGCAAGTCAGCGTAGCGGCCGACGAGGACCTCTCGGTGCTCGACGCCTGCAACCGATGGCATTCCGGCGCTTTCCTGTTGGAGACAGTGCCCAGCGTTCTTTACATCCTGATGCGGCACGGCGACAACTTCGAGGAGGCGATCGTCCGCGCCGTGAACGACACGAAGGACAACGATACCGTAGCAGCGATCGTGGGGGCGGCGCTGGGCGCGCTCCACGGCAAGCAGGCCATCCCCGGCCGCTGGCTGACCGGGCTGTCAGGGCGCACGACCAACCGCGATGACGGCCGCATCTTCGAGCTACTGAACGATGCCCGCGGTCGCTGGTGGAACGCGGAGCGCGGCTCGTAGCGCCTCGCCCGTGCCGCCGATTGTGCTACATTCAGCCTACTGCGCCGACCCGGCCGAGCGAGAGGGCTTGCCATGTGTCGATCCAGACCGGCTTACCGAAGATTGCGCCGGCTATCGCTCGCTGGACCGCTGTTGGCGCTCGTCCTGGTAGGTATGGTCGCCTGCGCGCCGAGCGGGGCGGCGCCCTCCCAGCCCCCCAATGCCGGGGGCGGCACATCCGGCGCGTCGGGTTCTCCAGCGGCGTTGGAGGGGGCGCCCGCCGGCTCCTCGGCATCCGCGGGCGCCGGCGGAGCCACGGTGACGCCCGCGCCGCTGGCGCACGTGCGCTACGGCATGCCGGCTAGCTCCATCCAGTACTTCTATCTCACCGTGGCCCAAGAACAGGGCTTCTACCGTGAACAGGGGCTCGACGCCGAGCTGCAGCTCGCCGCCGCCAATGCCATCCTCGCCGCCCTCACCGCCGGCGAGCTGGACTACACGGCCGGACTGCCGGGCGGCGTCCGCCTGGCGCTGCGCGGCGGCCCCGTCAAGGTGGCGTCCGTCGTCACCCTGCAGAGCTTCACGCTCCTCACGCGCCCCGACATCACCGCGCCCACGCAGCTGCGCGGCAAGCCGGTGGCCATCTCGTCCCCGGGCGCGATCAGCGAGCAGGCGATGCGCCGCGCGCTCGCGCATCTCGGCCTCGACCCGCAGAACGACGTGACGGCCATCGCGATGGGCGATCCGGCCGTGCAGTGGCAGGCGCTGCAAGCGGGTGCCGTCGAGGCTGCCGCGCTCACCCTGCCCTACAGCGTCCTCGCCGAGCGCGACGGCTACCGCGTCTGGGTACGCACCGACACGCTGCTGCGCGCGGCCAACACGGGGCTGGTGGCGCCGCAGGAGCGCATCGACCACCGCCGCGACGAGGTCGTGCGCGTGCTGCGCGCCGAGCAGGCCGCCGTCGCCTGGATGCGCGCCCACCGCGACGAGGGCGCGGCGCTGCTCGCGGCGCACGTTGACATGGCGCCCGACGTGGCCCGCGCGGTCTACGATGCCGGCCTGGAGACTTACGTCGACCCGACCGATCTGGACGCGCTGCGCGACGCCGTCGAGGCGGTGATCGCCAACGAGTCGGCCGCCGGCGGCGTCGAGGCGAAGGGCTGGAACGACCTGGTCGATCCGACGCTCGCCCGCGAGGCCGCCCGCTGACCCACGGGGCGCACGCGATCAATCGCGCCTGCGGCGGACAAGCCGGGCGCGATCAAGCGGAGTAGCTGGATGGCCCTGACCATCGCCCTCGACATCGGCGGCACGTTTACCGATCTCGTGGCCTTCGACGCCGCGGGCACGGTGCATCACGCGAAAAGCTCCACCACCCCGACCGACCTCGCCGTCGGCATCCGCGAGACGCTCGCCAAGAGCGGGCTAGACGTGGCCCCGGCCGAGAGCTTCGTCCACGGCTCGACCATCGCCATCAACACCGCGCTGGAGCGCACCGGCGCGCGCACGGCGCTCGTCGTGACCCAGGGCATGCGCGATGTCTACCGTATCGGCCGCGGCAACCGTCCCGAGGCGTACAACATCCACTTCCAGCGCCCGGAGCCCTACGTCCCGCGCCACCTGACCTTCGAGGTGACCGAGCGCCTGAACGCCGCCGGCGAGCCGATCGTGCCGTTCGACGCCGCGCAGGCCGCCGACGTGGCGCGCCAGGTCGCCGCGGCCGACGTCGAGGCCGTGGCCGTCTGCTTCATCCACTCCTGGGCCAACCCCGACCACGAGGCGCGCATGGGCGAGGTGCTGCGCGCCGCCCTGCCGGGGACCTACCTCTCGCTCTCGCACGAGGTGCTGCGCGAGTACCGCGAGTACGAGCGCACCAGCACGACCGTCATGAACGCCTACGTCGGCCCGCGCGTCAGCCGCTACCTGGCGGCGCTGGAAGACCTGCTGGCCCAGCTGGGCTTCCGCGGCCGGCTGCTCATCATGCAGTCGAACGGCGGCGTGATGGCGCCCGACACGGCCAAGCGCACGCCCGTCGCGATCATGGAGTCGGGCCCCGTCGGCGGCATCCTCGCCGCGGCCGAGGTCGGGCGGGCGCTCGACTACCCGAGCGTCATCGCCTTCGACATGGGCGGCACGACGGCGAAGGCCAGTCTCGTGCAGGACGGCGTGCCCGACATCGCCCAGGGCTACTACGTCGGCGGCTACGTCAGCGGCCAGCCGGTGATGCTGCCGGTGGTGGACGTGGTCGAGGTCGGCACGGGCGGCGGCAGCATCGCCTGGATCGACGAGGTGGGCGCCTTGAAGGTGGGGCCGCGCAGCGCCGGCGGCCACCCCGGCCCCATCGCCTACGGCTGGGGCGGCACCGAGCCGACGATCACCGACGCCAACGTCGTGCTCGGGCGGCTGAGCCCGACGCGCTTCCTCGGCGGCGAGATGCGCCTGCAAGTGGACGCCGCGCGCGCCGGCATCGCCGAGCGCGTGGCGCGGCCGCTCGACCTCGACCCGGTCGCCGCGGCGCTCGGCATCGTGAAGATCGCCGTCGCCAAGATGTCGCTCGCCGTGCGCGGCGTGTCGGTCGAGCGCGGCTTCGACCCGCGCGACTTCGCGCTCGTCGCCTTCGGCGGCGCCGGGCCGCTGCACGCGGCCGAGATCGCCCGCGAGCTGCACGTCCCCACGGTCGTCGTGCCGCGCCTGCCAGCCCACTTCTCGGCGCTCGGCATGCTGATGGCCGATCTGCGCCACGACTACGTGCGCACCTACTACCGGCCGCTGGCCGAGTCCGACTTCGCCGCCATCCAGGCGATCTGCGACGAGCTGATCGCCCACGGGCGCGCGCTGCTGGCGGACGAGGGCGTGCGCCCGGCGGCGATGCGCTTCGAGCGCTACCTGGACGTGCGCTACGTCGGCCAGGAGTTCAGCATCCAGACGCCGGTCACCGAAGCCGAGCTAGCGGCCGGCGACCAGGCTGCTATCCGCGCCCGCTTCGACGCCATCCACGACCGCCGCTACGGGCACCAGGCGGCCGACGAGCCGGTCGAGATCGTGAACGTGCGGCTCACCGCGCGCGGCGCCCGCGAGCGTCCCGCCGTCGGCGCCGTCGCTCCCGCGGTGGGCGACCCGCGGGTCGGCACGCGCCCCGTCGTGCTCGATGACCCGGCCCGCCCCGTGGACTGCCCCATCTACGACCGCGACCGGCTGCGCCCCGGCGTGCCGGTCAGCGGCCCGGCCATCGTGGAAGAGTACGCCTCGACCACCCTGCTCTTCCCCGGCGACGTCGCCCGCGCGGCGCCGACCGGCGAGCTAATCATCAGCATCGGGGGCGCCTAGCCCTCGGCAGCCGTCGAGACCAGCGCCGAGAAGATCGTGAGCCGCCGCCAGGTGCTCTACTGGGGCCGCGACGCGCCGCCCGCCCCCTGCACGTCTATCGGCCCGACGGCACCCACCGCAGCAACCCCCGGAGTGAGGTGTAGGCCGTGGGCAAGTGGCCCCCACCACTGGATGCTGCTGGCGAATCCGCCGGCGAGCGGTCACATCAAGCGACGCCGATCAGTTCGCGTACACCGCCAGCAGCCAAGCAGGCCGGGCCGGTAGGAAGAGGAAGGATTGGCCGTCAGTTGGTATCAGACGCCGCAGGGGTCCCTGTCACGTCATCTGCTCCGACTACTGATACCGCATCCGGGGGTGGCGTTCCCTTATATCGAATCCGCCGGTGGCGTTCCCTTACTCCCTCTCCCCTTGGGAGAGGGTTGGGGTGAGGGCCCGCCTCCGTCGGCGAGCCCCAGGGCCGGACCGGATACGATCCCTGCGTCGGAGTCCAACTGTGTGGCCCGGTTCTGACCGCGCCCTCATCGGCCGGGCGACGGGGCCGCCGAATCCCGCATCCGCCAGGCGACGACGACCAGCCAGATGATCCACGCCAGGGTGAGGGCCCAGGCCAGCACGATCAAGATCGTGTGCGTTGGCGAGAAGCCCTCCGAGCCGAGCACCCAGCCTTGCACCAGGTAGGTGAGGCCGGAGAGCCCCATCAGGTAGGCAATCGGCCGCGTGACCCACGCCGTCCGCACGACCGCGGCCGCGAACAGGAGCAAAGCGAGGCCCAGCGCGAAGTCCTGGTAGCTCCTCATGCCCCACTCGAGCCAGCGGATTGCCTCGGCGCTCGCGAAGCGTGCCGCCTTCTCGGCGTCCGGGGCGCTCACCCACGCCACGTCGGCCTGCTTGTTGGCGACCCCGTCCACCGCCTGGAGGGCGCCGTACAGCGCCAGAGCCGCCACCGCCGCAGCGGCACCGAATCGCCCCGCCCATCTCGCCGTTCCAGCCTGAACGTCCAGGGCGAAGAACAGGGCGAGCAGCCCCGCGAGCAGGATCGCCATGCCCGCGAACTGGCCGAGGTGCATGGCCGTCCAGATCCCGCTGCCGGCGTAGGCGGCGAAAATGGCGGGGTGGTCATTCGCGTCCCCACCAGTGTGGAACTGGGTGACCACGATGTACAGGAGTTGTCCCACGAGCAGCAGCGTAGCCGACAGGCGCAGCGACGTGCGATCGATCATGGCGCCTCCGTGGCAAGGTCTGGGTCCTCATGCCGAACCGAACACGCTCTCACCTGCCCTGGCCGGACGACCGCCCCCCGCCAATGCATTATCTATAGAGAGGCCGCGAGGCGCGCCGGAGAGCGCCTGCTAGCTCGCGCGACGTGGTCGCTTATCTTGCGCCGTACACGCCTCCCACCCCGCCCGCCGCCCGCGCCCGACCCGGGGCCTCCCCGCCGGCCCGGCCCGCGACGAGCCACCGGGGGAGTATCGTACGGGGCAAACGATGCGGCCTTCCGCGCCCGACCAGCACGCGCCAACCCGCGCCCGGCCTAGCAGTTAACCACCCGGTCAAGGAGCATCGTTTGACCGTTCCTCGGCTAAATTACTGCGCCGCCACGTCGTGCGGCGCGGCCCCGGGGGCGTCAGCTGGACAGCGACGGTGCTCGCCGCGCACGGCACGTTCCAGTCGCTCCCGCCGCGGCGCGGCCCCGGGGGCGTCAGCTGGACAGCGACCTGCGGCTGCGCTAAGGTAGCCGCGAACGGAGAGGAGGCCGCCATGCGCCGTGTGAGCGACAACGTCTACGCCGAGTGCTACTTCGCCGGCTGCAACCCCAGCTTTCTCGTCACCAGCGAGGGCGTCGTCATGTTCGACACGCCTCAGCAGCCCATCGACGCCGTGCGCTGGCGCGAGCGCCTCCAGGAGCACGGCCCCATCCGCTACCTCATCAACACCGAGCCGCACATCGATCACATCTCGGGCAACGCCTACTTCCCCGGCGTCGAGGTCATCGGCCAGGCGGGCATCCAGCCGCGCTACGAGCAATCCATCCCGCAGATGACCGGGCCCGAGCGGCTGGACCTGCTGAAACAGAACGACCCGGACAGCGTGTGGCTCTTCAACCACCCCGACTACCCACCCAACCCGCCCACCCGCACCTTCGGCGACGCGCTTACGCTGCGCCTGGGCAACCACACGATCGAGTGTACGCACCTGCCCGGCCACACGGCCCCGCAGACCGCCATTTACCTGCCCGAGGAGGGCGTGCTGATCACGGGCGACAACATCTTCCAGCGCACCAAGACGTGGCTGCAGGAGTGCGACCCGTGGGAGTGGCTCGACGCCCTGCGCACCATCGAGACGTACGACACGGCCGCGATCATCCCCGGCCACGGCGAGGTCTGCGACTACCGCTACGTGCAGGAGCAGCGGCAGGTCGTGCAGGACTGGATCGGCGCCGTCGAAGACTTTGTGCGCCGCGGCCTCAGCGAGGAAGAAGCCCTGCAACAGCCGGCGCCCGCGGCCGATCCCTACCCGCTCGGCCAGCGCCTCCACCACTTGACCGACCGCGTCAACGCGATGAATGTCAGCAACCTGTACAAGCGCATCGTCGCGCGCCAGCAGAGCGGCCAGAGCAACTGAGACAGCGAGGAATGCTGCGACCGGTTGGTAGGGCAGGGACCCATGCCCTGCCACCTCATTGCAAGGGCGAGGCCACCGCTGGGGTGGGGCAGGGGCTCGTCCCCTGCCGCCCGGCCGCAACCATAGCCATCCCTTCCAGCGAGCGTGAGGTAGGGCAGGGGCTCGTCCCCTGCCGCCCGGCCGGGTCTGCTCATACCGGCCGATCTAGCGAACACGTCGTAGGGCAGGGGCTCGTCCCCTGCCGCCCGGCGTCGGGCAGCCGCGAGGCGGCAGAGAATGAGCCGGCTCTGCTTCAGTTGCCCTGCACTATGCTCTCGTCCGAGCGCCTAGCTGCGGAGCGCCCGAGTTGTACCCGCCCCTGGCGCTCCGGTACGCTGCTGGCGGACGCGGGTGAGGAGCGCATGGTGGACAGCCGAGAGCCGTGCCCCGAGTGCGGCGCGCCAGCGGTGGATGGGCTGGGCTGCTGGGAGCAGCTCGGGGCGCTGCTGGCCTGGGAAGGGGACGATCCCGAGCTACGAGCGGAGCACTTCCTGACCGTGGCGGCGTACAACCTCCAACACCCCGCGCAGTTTACGGACGCGGCGCTCGGCGGGCTGTGCGCGGCGTTCATCGAGCGGCTGGACCGCGGCGTGGCGACCGTCGAGCTACGGCGGCGCGCGGCCCGGCAGTTCGACGGCCCGACGCGCGTGCTCCGCAAGCCGTCCGAGCGCCGGCCGGTCCTGCGGCGGTGGCGCATGACCATCGCGGACGTCTATCTGCCCGAACAGCCGGCGGGCGCCGCGGACCGGGTGCGCGCCTGGGCCGCGGCGATTCGCGCCGAGCTGAGCTGAGCTGTCGAAGGAGGCAACCGTGGTCGCGGAGCTAAGCGTGGTCGGTCGGCCGCTGGGACGGGTCGAGGGCGAGGCGAAAGTCACCGGGCAGGCGCGCTTTGCCGCCGACGTGGTGCGCCCCGGACAGCTCTGGGCGAAGTGCCTGCGCAGCCCCCACCCGCACGCGCGCATCGTCCACCTCGACGTGAGCGCCGCGCGCCGCGTGCCCGGCGTCCATGCCGTCCTCACCGGCGCCGACCTGCCGCGCACGCTCGTCGGCATCCGCCTGCGCGACATGCCGCTGCTCGCTCGCGACCGTGTGCGCTACGTCGGCGAGCGCGTCGTCGCCGTCGCCGCCGAGGACCCCGACGTGGCCGAGGAGGCGCTGGCGCTCGTGCAGGTCGAGTACGAGCCGCTGCCGGCCGTCTTCGACGCCGAGGCGGCCCTCGCGCCCGACGCGCCCGTGCTGCACCCCGAGGTGGCGAGCTACGTTGGCCGCGAGTGGGACCTCGGCGCCCACCCGAACGCCCACGCCTACTGGCGGCACGAGCGCGGCGACCTGGCGGCCGGCCTCGCCGACGCCGACCTCGTGATCGAGCACACCTTCCACACGGGCCTCCTCCACCAGGGCTACCTGGAGCCCCACGCCGCCGTCGTGGCGCTGGCGGGCGACGGCGCCGCCCAGGTGTGGATGTCGAACAAGATGCCGTTCCGCTCGCGCCAAGACATGTCCGCTGCCCTCGACCTACCCGAGGAGAGCATCGACGTTCATCACGTCCACATCGGCGGCGACTTCGGCGGCAAGGGCGCTCCCGACGACGCTATGCTCGCCTACCACCTGGCGCGCGCCAGCGGCCGCCCCGTCAGCCTGGTCCTCACCTACGCCGAGGAGCTAACCGCCGCCAACCCGCGCCACCCCTCCACCGTGTACCTCAAGACCGGCGTCAAGCGCGACGGCACGATCGTGGCGCGCGAGGGGCGCGTGCTCTTCAACCGCGGCGCCTACGCCGGCCGCAGCGCCTCGCCGCGCGGCATTCTCAACGGCGCGTTCAAGCTCGGCGGCACCTACCGCGTGCCCAACGCGCGCCTGGAGTGCCTGGCGGTCTACACGAACCAGGTGCCGTGCGGCAGCATGCGCGCCCCGGGTCAGCCGCAGGTGATCTTCGCCGTCGAGGCGCACATGGACCTCGTGGCCGCCGCGCTCGGCATGGATGCCCTGGAGTTCCGCCTGAAGAACGTCTTGCAAGAGGGCGACTCGCCGGTCGTACCCGCGCGCTGGCAGGGCATCTCCCAGGCGCGCGTCGTGCTGGAGCGCGCGGCCGAGGCGATCGGCTGGGGCACGCCGAAGGCGCCGAACGTCGGCCGCGGCCTGGCGCTCTCCGAGCGGGGCATCGGCGGCGGTGAGTCCCACGTCGAGCTGACCCTTGGCGCCGACGGCCGCGTGGTCGCCCAGACCGGCGTGCCCGACATCGGCACCGGCACCTACACGCTCGTGCAGCAGCTCGTGGCCGAGGAGCTAGGCCTGGCCCCCGAGCGCATCACGGTCGCCACCGCCGACACCAGCCGCGGCCTGCTCGACCCCGGCACCGGCGGCAGCAAGGGCACGCACGTCGTGGGGCAGGCCGGCTACCAGGCGGCCCGCAACCTGCGCGCGCTGCTGGCCGACCTGGCGGCGGCGCGCCTGGGCGGCGTAGCCGAGGCGGTGCGTTTCGCGGACGGCGCCGCGCACCTCGACGGTCGCTCGGTCGAGCTGGGCGCGCTGGCGGCCGAGGCAGGCGAGCCGATCCGCGCCCTGGGTATCTACGACGGCCAAGCGCCGCAGGTCGTCTCGTTCGTGGCGCAGGCGGCCGAGGTCGAGGTCGATCCCGAGACGGGACAGGTCCACGTGCGCCGCGTCGCCAGCGCCCATGATGTCGGCACGATCCTGAACCCGCTCGGCCACCAGGGCCAGATCGACGGCGGCGTGGTGATGGGCGTGGGCAGCGCGCTCATCGAGGGCAGCGACCTGGACGAGGGGCGCGTGGTGGCCGCCAACCTGGGCGACTACAAGCTGCCCACGGCCGCCGACATCCCCGAGCTTGTCACGATCCACTGCGAGGCGCCCGGCGGCCCCGCGCCGTTCGGCGGCAAGTCCATCGGCGAGGAGCCGTTCGTCCCCGGCGCCGCCGCCATCGCCAACGCCGTCCGTGACGCCACCGGAGTCCCCATCCACGAGCTACCCATCCGGCCCGAAACCGTCCTCCGCGGCCTCCGCGCCGCCCGCGGCGACCGCTAGCCCGCGCCAGCCCCAGAGCAAGGTGCGGATCAGGTGAGCGGCCGGAGGGACGTAGGGGTGGGTCTCGTGCCCGCCCGCGGCCGTCGAGGCCGCAACCCCGGCGGCGGCCGGCCGCTTGCTGACTCTGCGAGGTGCTTTACGCCGCAGTGAGCGACCACAGCGTGCAATGCTGCTAGCGTCACATTCCCATGGAAAGACCGATCCTGGCATAGCGGAGGGGCAGGGCGGATGACACACTACGTCATCGAATGGGACGGTACCACGCTCCCCTCGGAGCTGCGCGATCTGCCGCCCGGGCGCTACGTCGTGGAGCCCCTGGTGGACGACGACGAGCTGACGGACGAGGAAGTAGACGGAATTCTGGAGGCTATCGACGAGGTCGAAGCCGGTAAGGGAATTCCCTGGGAGGAGATACTTCGCGAGCTACGACGGGAACGGATGTAGTGGTATGATGGCCCAGAGACTTACGCTGCCCGCCGGGGCTGTCCCGGCCCTAACATGAGCTTATCCTCTCAGGCACACCCTGCGGACCCTACTCCCGAAGCCACCGCCATTGAGCACGCCCAACGCGCTGTCGAGCTAGCTCTCCAGGTCCGCGACGAACACCCCGATGACGTAGGCGCCTGGCAGGCCTGGGAAGCTCTCGCTACTGCCCGGGCGGTGATGTACGGCGCGTACTCCGCCGACGACTTCCTGTATAGCGCGCGGGCTGCCGCCGAGGTCGCCGTTCGGCGCGCGCTACACTTGATGTTTGATATCGCTTTCAAGTATCACCACCCCGACCCTGGCCGGGCATCCTGGCACCTGCATTACGACGATCATCCCGCTATCGGAGCGTGGCGCGCTACTGCCGACGCCTCGCTCGCTGCGCTTGACGCAGCCTACCCCCGGGGTTCTGGGAGGACTTCGAGCGACTGTGGCACGGCGACGGCACAGCACTTGAGAGCGCCATCCGTTTTCTCGAAGCGGATCCCTGGTTTCACCGCTCTGGTTACGCCAAGGAGTACCTGATCCGCTTCATCAACCGGTGCGAGCTGTCCGATGAGCAGGCAGCACGCCTTCGGCAAGTCGTTATGCACGTGATCGAAGGGCGAGATCGTAGAGAGCTCCGTCGCTACTGCCGCCTGGCTCGAAGGGTTTCCACGCCAGGGTTCCGGGCGGGGCTGGAGGACATCGTGCGCCCTCAGGATACCTCTATGCCGCCTTTTGAACTCGTCACGTTTGAACGGCGCCGACGGCTTCGGGTGATATACGACCGGCGGTTCAGACGACATATTCAGTGGGCGCTAGCCTATCTCGACGGGCATCCGCTGCCATCCGGCCGAAACGAGCTTTGGGAGTTGCGTAGGTTGGCGAGGGCGGGAAGAGAAAGGCAGGAACCGCCTCAGAGAGCAGGCGAGTGATCAGCCGCCCTTGAGACTCTCCTCGATCTCGCGGCGAGGGCTTCCGCGGCCGCCGCCGACCGCACCGCGCGGACCGCCCCGAGCACCGTCCAGCCGGAGACTAGCGCGCCTGGGACTGGTCGAGCCCGGCGGCAACGATCTCGTCCAGAATGCTGCGGTCGACGAGCGCCGCGGGCTGCACTGTCGCCACCTCCGGGTCGACCTCGGCCAGCGCGTCGATGACCGATTGCAGGCCGGGCTCGCTGGGGTAGGGCACGGCCGGCATACTCTCCACGGCCGCGCGGTAGCCCCACTCGATCGCGGGGCCGTCGTCGCTCTGGAGATACTGACGGATGACGGCCTGCGCCAGCGCCGGATCCGCCTTCATGCGCTCGGCCCCCAGCGCGAACCCGCGCACGAACCGCCGCACCGTGTCGCGCTCCTCGGCCAGGTAGCCGCGGCGGACGGCCACGCCGACCCCCAGGGAGGGCACGTTCCAGTCGGCCATGCGCGCCAGGCTGTGGAAGCCGGCCTGCTCGGCCACGTAGTCGTTGGGCGGGTTGAGGGCGGCGGCCATGATCGCGCCGCTCTGCAGGGCCGCTAGCATCTGCGGCTCGCCACCCGCCATGGCGCGGAACACGATGTCTTGCTCCGGGTCCAGGCCCAGGCGGCGCAGCGCGTAGCGCAGAGCAAAGTCGCTCTGCGAGCCGCGGCCCGTCGCCCCAACCGGCTGGCCGCGGAGCTGCTCGACGCTCGTCACCTGCGGCTGCACCATGAGCTGGAACGTCAGCTTCGTGGAGGTGCTGGCCAGGTACACCAGGTCGGCGCCCTTCGCCACGGCGCTCACCATGGCGCCCGAGGCCAGCATCGTGATGGGCGCCTCGCCCGAGAGCAGCGCCGCGATCGCCTTGTCGCTGCCGCTGATCAGCGTCGCCTCGACGTCAAGGCCTTGCTCGCGGAACAGGCCGGTCTCGACGCCGATCCACAGCGGCGCCTGCGCGCTGACGAGGGCGGTGTAGGCTACGCGCACCGGCTGCAGCGCAGGGGGCTCGGCCGGCGCTGCCTCCGTTTGCGCCGCGGGCGCGGCGGCCGGCGGCGCGGCCGGGGGCGGCGCGCAGGCAGCGAGCCCCAGGGCCACCGCGACGAGCCCGGCCCCGCGGCATCCCCGCCGAGCGCACGCTACGCTACTGATCCGTCGTGCGACCGCCCAGCGCCACCAGCTCATGGCCCACCTCCTCGGCGCGCCCGGTACGCGTTCAGCGCCTCTGCGCTGCTGAGAGCAGCGAGGGCGGCGCGTCGCCAAGCGCATTGTAGCGCCGCTACCTGCTTGCCTCAGCCGCCCTTGAGGATCTCGTCCAGCTCGCGGACGAGGGCCTGGCCGTCGGGGGAGAGGGCGAAGGCAATCTTGTCCGGATTGTCCACCCAGGCGAAGGTGGGGAAGCCGGCGGCACGCGCCTCTTGCTCCATGCGGGCGTCGGCGGAGTCGGGGTAGTAGCGGCTGCCGACGCCCGTCGCCTCGGCCTGGATGCGCTGCCCCTCCGGGCCAGCGAGCACCGCCGCCAGCAGCTTCGCCGCGTTCGGGTGCGCCGCCCGCCGCGCCACCAGCACCTGGTGGTCGGCGTTCGACGACACGTCGAGCGGCGTGAACGCCGCCGGGATGCCGCGCAACCCCGCCGTCAAGTAGAACGACCCGGTGACGACGACCATCGGGTACTCCTTCGCGGCGTAGCGCGTGAACTCATTGGGCAGCGTGTCCGTGCTCGCGCCGTTCTGCATGGCGGCCCGGAACGCCGCCAGCGCCGGGTCGCGGCCAAGCTGGAAGACGATCGGCAGGTAGGTCGCGGCGGTGTTGAACAGCATGAACTTGCCGCGCCAGCGCGGGTTGGCCAGATCTTTGACCGAGCGCGGCGCCTCGGCCGCGGACACCACGTTCGGGTCGTACATCAGGCCGAAGTGGTCCGTATAGATCACCACGTACTCGCCGTTCTCGCCCACCATGCCGTCCGGCGTGCCCGCCGGCAGCAGCGGCGCCCAGTTCACCGCCTCGGCCGCGCCCGCGCGGCGCAGCGTCGCCGAGGTCGTGTCCGAGCTCTGGTAGAGGTCGTACGACGGCTCCGCGTTGGCCTGCACCTCGCCCAGCCACTCCGCGGCGCGCTGAGCGTAGTTGCCCACCGGCGTGAAGTTGATCTTGATCCGCACGCCGTACTCGCGCTCGATCGCGTCCTCCAGCCGCGCGATCGTGTCCTGGGTAAACGTCGTCTGGATCGTCGCGTTCACCTGGCCCTCGGCGCGCGCCGCGTCCACCACTTGCTGCCGCGTGGCAGCGTCGGGCACGGGCGCGCTCGCCGCCGGGGCGCTGGCAGGCGCGGGCGCGCTGCCCCCACCGGTCGGAGCGGCGGCCGGCCCGCACGCCAGCGTGAGCACCAGGCTGACGATCGTCCACAGCACCCTGCGCTGCATTAGCTCTCGTCCTTTCCGCGGCGGCCGTGCACGCCCCGCCGGTCTTGGCGTGGAGTGTAGCCCGGCGCGTCCGCGGCCGCCAGGGATCGCGGCAGGTCCGTCCGGATCCCTCTCCCTGGAGGAGGAGCGATGCAGCCGGCCCCCCAGAGGGAGAGGGCCTGGCGCCCAGGGTACCCGCGCGCCGCCCTACGGCTCCCGGCCGAGCCGCGCCAGTGCGTAGTCGGCGTAGGAGCGGTCGAGCACCTGGCTCACGTCCACCTTCTGCGGCACCGTGCCGAACTGCACGTACCAGTCCTCGATGTCGTTCAGGATGCGCGGGTCCATCACGGCGTTCGGGTCGACCGGCGAGGTCAGCAGGCCCTCGTATAGCTTGGGGTCCTTGATCGGCGTGTACTTGATGAGGATCTGCACGATCTCGTCGCGCCCGCCCGCGTTCTGCTGCACCGCGCGATAGTAGTCGCGCTGGCCGCGCAGGTACGCCGTGATGAAGCGCCGCGCCGCCTCGGGCTGCCGCTCCGCGAACACCGGGCTGAGCGTCAGCACGTTGCCGGGCACGCCAGGATACACGTCGCCCATCGGCGCCACTAGCGCCGCGCTGCCCTGCGACTGCGCCACGGTGATGAACGGCTCGGCCAGGAACGCGGCGTCCACGCGCTTGTTCGCCAGCGCGGGCGGCGCGTCGGCGAATGGGAGCACCGCTGTCTCCACGTCGGCCAGGCTGAGGCCGACCGGCCCGACCATGCGCTGCACGAACAGGTGCTGGAAGCCGCCGTCCGAGGGCAGGCTGATCGTCAGTCCCTTGAAGTCCTTCAGCTCGCGGTAGCGGCCGCTGTCGAGGAGGTCCTGCCGCACGACGAACCCGCTCGAGCGATCGCCCGGCCCGATCTGGATGTTGTACAGGACGATCCGCACCCCAACGCCGCGCTGCACGGCGTTGAAGATGATCGGGTCGGGGCCGCCGCTGGCGAAGTGCAGCTCGCCCGTCACTAGCGCGGCGATCACGTCGGACTGCGTGTTGGTCGGGATGCGCTCGATCTCCAGGCCCTCGTCGGCGAAGTAGCCGCGCTCCAGGCCGATGTACAGCGCGCGGTGCGCGACCGTCCCGCCGTCGGCCACCTTCACCATGACGGGCGGGCTCAGCGGCGGCGGGGCCGCCTGGGTCGGCGCGCTGGCGCTCGCGGGCGCCGCCGGGGCAGGCGCTGCCGCGACAGGGGCACCGGCGGTGGTCGGCTGGCTGGCTGCCGCGGGTGCCGCTGCGCTCGGCACGCCCGCGGTCGGTGCGGACGGAGCCGAGGCCGCCGGCTTGGCCGGCGCCGCGCCCGGCGCGCACGCCGCCAGCAGCCACAGCGCCCCCACCAGCCCGCCCACGCCCCGCGCCCGCCACCCCATCCCGTCCATCGCGGCCCTCTCTTCACCATGCTCTACGCGGGGACCTAACCCCCCCGGCCCCCCTTCCCTACCAAGGAAGGGGGGAGCCCTCCCGGCCTCGTCCCTCGCCCCCTTCTCACATTGGGAGGGGGGCGGGGGGTAGGTCCGGCCGGGGCGCCGCTCAGCTCGGCGGCTCCAGCAGCCCCGGCATGCCATGCAGCACATAGTCCACCACGTTGTCGCCCGGCACGATCAAGTGGCTCAGCGTGCCGATCCCCTCCACCTCGAACGTGATCGTCTGGCCGACCTGCACCCAGCGGTGGGTATCCATCGAGCAGCTCAGCCCGACCGTGCCCGTGCCCAGCACGTCGCCGGGATATAGCGTCTCGTGGTCCGAGGCGAACGCCACGAGGTGCTCCGCCAGGTAATTGCGGCGGTGGCCCGTGTTACCCTCGTACCATACCTCCCCGTCCACGAGCAGCCGCACGTTCAGGTTCGCCTCGTCGATCTCGTCGGCCGTCGTGAGACACGGCCCCAGCACGTTGCAGAAGTCCTTCGTCTTCGCGGGGCCGAAGTAGTCCGAGCGCCGGTACACCTCGCGGGCGCTGCAGTCCACGAAGATCGTGTAGCCGGCGATGTAGTCGCGTGCTTCCTCGACGCGCAGGTTGCGCCCCTCCCGCCCGATGACGATGCCCACCTCTAGCTCGCAGTCGAGCTGCTCCGTGTAGTTCGGGTAGGGAATCGGGTCCTCGGGGCCGATCACCGCGCCGGGGTTGCCCTTGTAGTACGGCGGGTAGCGGTACCATTTGGGCAGCTTCGCCCCGATCTCCGGCGCCTGCGTCATGTGCTCCTCGAACACCGAGAAGTCGCGCAGCGAGCGCGGCCGCGGCAAGGGCGCCAGCAGCCGCACGTCCGCCCGCTCGTATACCAGCCGCGCGCCGTCCAGCCCCTCTGGCCGCGCCTGCTCGGCCAGGCGGCGCTGCACGTAGCCGAGCGCCTGCTCGGCCGCGGCGCGCGACTGGCGGCCGCCCTCCAGCCAGGCGATCATGTCCGGCGGCGTGCGTACGGCCGCGATCTCGCGTGGCCGCGCCTCGTCCGTCTCGGCGGCCAGGTAGGCGGCGAACGCCGTCGTCAGGTCGGCGATGCGCCCCCGCTCGTGCCCGTCCACGAGCGCGCCCAACCGTGTCAGCCGCCCCACCGGCGTGCTGACGGCAAACGTCACCAGCTTCATCTGTGCCTCCTGTCCGTCTGCTGTCCGACGTTGCGGGCCAGTCCCGGCGCGTTACCGAGCCCCTGCGCCCAGCTCCCGGATAGCCTGCTCCACGAAGGACAGCTCCACCGCGCGCTCCATGTCCACCCGCTGCTGCTGGTAGCCGTTCTCGATGAACCAGTCCTGGTCGGCCGCCATGGTCGACACGTTGGGAATCGGGTCGTACTTCAGGTTGGTGGGCCCCATTTTCTCGAACAGCGCCCGCTCCTTGACCGCCGTGCGCTCGACGAGGATCGGCACCACCTCGTCGAACGCGGCGGGGTCGCGGTCCCACATGGCCTTGCGGTAGTCGCGGACGCCCCGTACGTAGCCGCGCATGTACCGCATGCCCAGATCGCGGTCGCCCAGCATGCGCTCGTTGTAGAGCACCAGGCCGATCTGATGCTCCGGATAGACGTCGCCGCCCTGCGGCCCGCGGACGACCCACCCGCGGTCCGCGGCAATGGTCACGAACGGCTCCTGGTAGTAGCTCGCGTCGATGGCCCGGTTCTCCAGCGCGGCGAGGATGTCGGGGAACGGCAGCAGGGTGAAGTCGATGTCGGAGAGCGCCAGCCCGGCGTTCGCCAGGATTTTCGCCAGGTCGATCATGGTCGCGTCGGCCGTGTTCGCGCTGGCAACCTTCCGCCCCCGTAGGTCGGCCACCCCGCGGTAGGTGCCGTCGTCGACCAGGTCCTTGCGGATCACCAGCGTCGACCCGGTGCCCGGCCCGGCGTTCGCGGCGTGGTCGGCCACGATCCGGATCGGCAGCCCGCGCGCGAAGGCGTTGAACAGCCCCGCGTTCACGGAGGTGACGCCCACGTCGAGCTGGTTCGAGACCATTAGCGGCAGCATGTCGGGCGGGCTGCTGCGCACGAACTCCACGTCCAGGCCCGCTTCCTTGAAGTACCCTTTGGCTTCGGCGATGTAGTGGCCCGCTCCCGCGACGATCTGGTAGTCAGTCACCTTCACGACGGCCGGCACGGGCGCCCCGGCAGGCGCCCCGGGCGCCGCGAGCGCGGCCGGCGGCGCGGCGCCGGTGGGCGCGGTCGTCTCACTCGTGGCTGCGCTCGTGCCAGAGGGAGCCGGCGCCGGAGCGGCCGACGGCGCGGGCGTGCAGCCAAGGGTGGCGACGACCGCTAGTAGCCCGAAGAATCCGGCCCGGAAACGCCGCTCGAGCATCTCGTCCCTCCGTACTAACGAGCGCTCGCCCCGGCCTCTGCGGCGCCCGCGTAGACACGCAGGTAGTCCATCGCCACGCTCGCGTCCCGCCCACGCGAGATGCCGCATTCCGAAGCGATGCCGAACTCTGGCACGTATCGCCTGGCCACCGCCATGCGTCGGCGGGTGCCCTCTACACCGTCCTGCGTGTGCACCAGTCCCAGATACAGCTCTGTCCCCGGCGGCAGCTTGAGCCCTGTGAGCGGGGCGTAATACGCGTCGTCGTCGCGGTCCACGGGCACCGGCATGTGGACGTACGCGATAGGGCGCTTCACATAGGCCGCGATCAAGTTAGCCAGCTCGACCATCTTCGTCGCGTCCGCGGGCTGGATGAAGTGTTTGGCGTCGAGGTCGCCGTAGCAAAGGTGGAAGCCTAGCTCCACGTCCGGGGGCACGGCCGCGGCGAGCCGCGCGAACGTCTCGCCGAAGACTTGGTCCATGCCCGGGAACGGCTTGCGCTGCCAGCGGCCGTCCCACTGCACCATCTCGATGCACACGTCCCACTGGATCGCCAGATCCTCGTGCGGAATCGCCGCGCAGAGGCGCTCGGCCTCGCGCAGCATCGCCCGCTCGTAGGCGGGCAGGACATGCTCGACCGCCTCGGGCTTAATGCGTGGCGGCCCGATCACGGCATAGGGCGTGGGCAGGCTCACCTGGAACCGGACGTGCGGGGGCAGCGCGCCGCGCTCCCGCGCCGCCAGAAAGTCCAGGTACGACGCGCGGGCTTCGCGTGCGTAGCCCAGCTCGCCGAAGCGGACCGCCTCGGGCTGCACGCCCTCGGCCAGCTTGAGGGGGAAGAAGAAGCTCGCCTGAGGATCGCTCGTGTCCACTTCCAGGAACGGACTGGCGCGCAAGAGCGGCGCCTGCCAGCTAATCCACAGCCGGCGGCCGCCGACCTCGCCGTCCGGCACGCGCTTCAGGTAGGGCCCCAGCAGCTTGCCCGCGGTCTCGAAGACCTCCTCGACCGTATCCAGCCCCACGCTGCCCACGAGATGCACGCTCGTCATCGCTCGCTTCCTCCGTGCCGCGCGCCTCTCCGCGCCGTGTGGCCGCGCCGCTTTAGGAAACCCTGGCGAGTGGCTTTAGCGGGGGCGTGAAGCCAAACACAATCGCCCCCTGCGCTCCCTCTCGCCCGCCCCGTCCTCCCCGCGCGCTCGGTTGTGGGCCACATCATACACCCGCGCTGCGCTCGTGTGCGGATGGTCTGGGGCGACTGCGGCAGCACGCGTAGCGTTCTCGGGGACTTCCCATCGCCGCTGCCCGCGCACGCGGAACACGGATTCGACGACAGCCATCACGGCAGCTACCCCATGATGATGAGGCGTGGCACGCTGCACCAGGACGGCGTCAGGCTGCCCATGTCGGTGGGAAGAGAGGGGGGCACGAAAAGCCGCCGAACTGCCTCTCCCGCTGGGCGGGGTCGGGGTGAGGGCGCCTCGGTATGGCGCCGCGGCTCAGTACGGCGACTGTCCCAGCGCCGCCCGAGCGTAGGGCAGCGCGTGGATGTCCCACTGGTTGGCGATGTGGTTGCCGATCGCGTACAGGTCGCGCAGCGCGCGGTGGACCGGGTGGGCGTCGGACATGCCGTGCGCGCCGACGGTCGTCGCCAGCCGCTCGACGGCCTCGATGCACAGCCGCACCATGTAGCTCGTGTTGCGCGACAGCCGCGCCCGCAGCGCCGGCGGGAAGTCCGCGCCGGCGTGACCCAGGCGCTCGATCTCCGCGCAGTCGCTCAGCACCAGCGCCTCCGCCGCGTCGATCTGCACGCTCGACTCGGCGATGCGGAGCTGGCGCGGCACGCTGTTGGCGCGGTCCGGCCGCCCGGCCGACTGCGCGACGTACGCTTCTAGCGCCCCCCGCGCGATGCCCAGCGCCGGCATCGACACGTTGTACGGGAAGAAGCCGGCGATCGGCAGGCGGTAGATGTACCAGGGATTCGTCGCGCTGCCCGGCGTGGGGCGGCCGTCGAGCGTGTTCCGCTCCAGCGCGAACGCCGCCGGCACGAACGCGCCCCTCACGCGGATGTCGTTGCTGCCCGTCCCCTTTAGCCCCGGCGCGCGCCAGGTGTCCACGATCTCCCAGTCGCCCGGCGGCACGAGACACCAGACCTGGTCCTGCGGGCCGGGGGGACGGCCGTCCATGGTCACGCCGAGGATCACCCATTGGCAGGCGTGGCAGCCGCTGGAGAACTGCCACTCGCCCGCGATCTCGTAGCCGCCGTCCACCGTGCGGCCGCGACCCGTGCTGGCCGAGAACGCGGAGCCGACGAGCGCGTCTGGCGTGTCGCCCCACACCGCGTCCTGCGCCGGCTGCGGGTACATCCCGACCAGCCAGGCGTGGCAGGCGACGACGCTCTGCACCCACGCGCTGGAGCCGCAGCCGCGGCCCAGCGCGGCGCCGAGCGCGACCTGCGTGCGGCCGTAGTCCATCTCGTAGCCGCCGTAGCGCGCCGGCTGGAACAGGCGCAGCAGCCCCGCCTCGCAGAAGGCCGCGATCGTCTCCTCCGGGACGCGGCGCAGCGCCTCCGTCTCGGCCGCCCGCTCGCGCAAGATGGGCACCAGGCTCTCGGCGCGCTCGACTAGCTCATCAAGCGTCGGCGTCTTCGCACGGCTGGTTACCACGGCGTCCCCCTCAATCCGGCTGCCCCGGCCTGCCGGGCTGCGCGTGAGGGTGTCTGCGTAACAGCGTCCAGCAGACACCCCCGCGGAGGTCTTTTAGACTGGCGGCGCCACCCAGACTCCCGGGTCCGGCACCTCGCGGTTGTTGACGACCGGCGCCTCGGGCATGTTCTGGCTGCGCGCCGTGCCCCATACGTCCGACACGTTCCCCGCCCAGACTTTCGCATCGTACGTCCGGTCGTCCACCACCTGCTCCTGCGGGATGATGTACTCGGACGTGTTGCCGTTCGGGTCGAGGAAGTAGGCGAACGAGCTGCTGGCCGGCGCGTGGGAGCCGAGCCCGAACGGCATCGGCGTGCCCGCGGCCAGCACGCGCCCCACACCCCGCATCCACTCGTCGTAGCCCCGCAACTCGAACGAGATGTGGTGCAGGTTGGCGTACTCGCCCTTCACGATGGCGACCGTGTGGAAGTCGGGGCCGCAGCGCAGGAAGCCGAACCAGTCGCCCAGCCAGCCGCTGCACTTGAAGCCCAGGTTCTCCTGGTACCATTCCATGATCGCCTGAGGGTTCGGCGAGTTCACGACGACGTGACTGAGCTTCTTCGGTACGGACTCGTACTCCTCCAGCACGCGGAACGGCCGCGGTGCCACGTCGCTCGACACCTCGATCGTGCGGCCGTCCGGGTCGAAGAAGCGGAAGCCGTAGCCGCCGCCCGGCGTCTGCAGCGCGCCCGGCTCGGCGATCATCTTCGCGCCCGCCGCCGCCACCTGGCTTGCGAGCGCGTCCACCGCTGCCGCGTCCTGCGCGCCGAACGCCAGCAGGTCGATGCGGCTCTCGTCGGCCCGACGAATGCGGAGGATGTACTGCTCTGGCGACCCTTCGGCGGCGAAGAAGCTAATCCCCTGCTCGCCGTCGACCTTCTTCAGCCCCCAGGTGCCCTCGTAGAACGCGACCTGCTTGTCGTAGTCCGGCACGCCGACCCCGACGTGGCGTAGATGGCTAACACGCGCCTGCGGCATGTGACCGATCCTTTCTGACTACTACGACCCTTCCGTCACCTCGTAGATCTCGTTGGGCAGGATGCCATGCGCCTCCAGGTGCATAGCGTACGCGGCCTCCTTGCTGGGCGCTTCCAGAAGGCAGAACATGCGGCCCTCCTTCGTGTTCACCCAGTAGCGGAGGTGCTTCACGCCGTGCTTGTCCTGCACGGCCAGGTCGCGCTGGTGGGCCGCCGCGATCGCCTCCGGCGTTACCGCGCGCAGCTTGTCATGAATGTCCATGTACAGTGGCACGCCCGGTCCCCCTTCCGAGTCCTCGCCCGTCAGCGCCCGCGCGTCGAGCCGCTCGCCGCCGAGCGGAAGGTAGCACGAGTGTAAGCGGCGGCGGGCTCTTATGCAAATTCGGCGTACCTGATCGCCGGTCAGAACGTCGGCGTATCGTCGGGCGGCGGCACGTCGAAGGCGTTCAGCACGTAGCTGATCGTCGTGTAGTGCCCCGCCAGGGCGACCAGCTCGATCAGCTCGCGCGTGCCTAGCTCCGCCTGGGCGCGCGCGAACAGCGCATCGGGCAGCGTGCGCGTCCGCAGCAGCGAGCGCACGACCTCCACCACCACCTGCTCGCGCGGCGTCAGCCCGTCGAGCGCTCCCTGCGCCCGCACCACCTCGACGGCCTCAGGGCGCGTGCCGACCTGGCGAGCGTGCAACTCGTGGCGGTTCCAGGCGAAGCGGGCGCCCGTCTCGCGCACCGCCGCCAGCGCGCCCAGCTCCAGGTCGGCCTTCGGCAGCGCCACCGCGTCGCGGAAGAAGCCGCTCACGCCGTCCAGCGCGTCGGCGAGCGCCGGCACGCGGATCAAGACCGAGTACGGGCCGCTCACCGTGCCGCTGCGCGCGGCGCCGATGCGGTCCCACAGCGCCTGGTCCTCGGGCGCCAGCTCGTCGCGCCTGGGCGCGGGCAGTCGGGGCATGCGTCCTCCTATTAAGTTAAGGAGATGGGGCGGGCGAGGTCCGCCCCATCTCCTCCGACACCTTGCCTAGTTCGGGTAGATGACGGCCTTCACCACCTGGTAGCTGGCCATCGCCGCCATCGCCTCGTTCACCTGGTCCAGGCGGTAGCTCGCGCTGATCATCTCGTCGAAGGGGTACGTGTTCTTGCGGGAGGCTAGGAAGTCGAGCGCCTGGAGCCAGTGGCGCGGCTCGCCCGAGCGCACGGTGTACAGCGTGAACTCCTCGGGCAGGTCCTCCACGGGAATCATCGCGTTCTTGCCCCCGGCCCCGATGTGGACGAACCGCCCGCCGCGCCGCAGCAGCCCCAGGCCCTCCGGCGTCGCCAGGTTGTTCGCTACCTGGATGACCACGTCCGCGCCGCGCCCGCCGGTGTGGCGCTGCACCCACTTGCGGCGCTCCGCCACGTCGGTCACCTCGTCCAGGTTCAGCACGGCGTCCGCGCCCATGCGCTTGGTGACCTCCAGCCGCGAGGCGGGCGCCCCAATCACCAGCACTTGCTTCGCGCCGTGGTCGCGCGCCACGGCGGTCGCGAAGTTGCCGAGCGGGCCGCTCCCCTGAATGACTACGGTTTCGTGGCTCTTGATGGCCCCGAGCCGGTCGAAGCCGTGCATCACCGTGCGGTAGGCGCAGGCGGCAGCCGCCGCCAGGGGCGACGACACCGCTTCGGGCACCTTCACGATCAGGCAGGGCGGCGGCACGTACATGTACTCCGCGCAGCTCCCGAGCAGGTACGGGTACTGGTCGCTGCGGTTGTGGCCCCAGGAGGCCCGGTGGGGGCAGACGCAAGGCTGCACCGCCACGGCGCACCAGTAGCAGGAGCCGCAGCTCACGTAGCTCCATACCACCCGGTCGCCCGGCTTCACCGGCTGGTCCAGAATGTCCGTCCGCTCCCCGTTGATCTGCTCGACGATGCCGCACGGCTCGTGGCCGGTGATGATCGGCAGGCTGTCGCCGCCCCCGAGCGGGCCGTGCCAGCGATGCACGTCCGTGCCGCACAGCGTCGAGGCCTCGATGCGCACCAGCAGCGCGCCCGGCTCTAGCTCGGGGATGGGCACGCGCTGAATCTCGAGCGGTTGGTCGTGAGCCGTGATGACGGCGGCCCGGCAGTCGGCCATGACTGGTTCTCCTCCACGCGGGTTAGGCGCTCCTTCCACGCGCTAGCAACGGGCAGCTAGTCGGCCGTCGTAGGGGCGGCTCTCGTGGCCGCCCGCGGCCCGCAGGCCGCAGCCCCGGCGCCGGTCGCCGGTCCAGGCAGGCCACACACCGCCGTAGAATCGCCGCGCGTCTGGCCCAGCATAGAGCGAACCCCCGCCAAAGTCAAAGCGCCCCCTCTCGCGAAGCCGGCCGAGAGTGTATAACCGTGGTCCGGGGCCGATGCCCCACGCCTGCCGGCGTGCTCCCGGCGCAGGCGCGCAATTCGTGGCGGCCAAAGGGAGGGTGGGTACCATGCCAGTGATCGACGCCGACACGCACGTCGACGAGACTGAGGCTACCTGGGAGTTCCTGGCGCCCGACGAGCAGGCGCTGAAGCCGGCGACCGTCTTTCCCGAGAACCCCGACCCGTCGCTCCCGCCCAGCCGCTACTGGCTGATCGACGGCAAGCGACAGCTCCGTTTCGTCCGCAACGATGCGGCCACTCGCACCACCGTCGAGACGCGCGAGCTGCTGGACGTGGACGCGCGCCTGCGCGCCATGGACGAGCTGGGCGTCGAGGTGCAGGTGATGTACCCGACGCTCATGCTAGTGGAGTTCACTGAGCGGCCGGAGCTGGAGCGGGCGCTGCGTCGGAGCTACAACCGCTGGCTGGCTGACCGCTCCGAGCGGTCACGCGGGCGGCTGCGGTGGGTGTGCCTGCCGCCGCTGCACAGCATGGACGAGGCGCTGGCCGAGCTGCGCTTCGCCAAGGACCACGGGGCGGTCGGCGTGATGAAGAAGGGCGACCGCGAGGCCGGCAAGTGGCCCTGCGACCCGTACTTCTTCCCGCTCTACGAGGAGGCCGAGCGCCTGAACCTGCCGATCTGCTTCCACACCGGCTCGGGCGTGCCCGACTTCACCCCGGCGCGGCAGTTCTCGTACAGCAGCTTCTACCGCATTACCCTGCCGGTGGTACACGCGTTCCAGTCGATGATCCTGCACGAGGTCCCCGCCAAGTTCCCCACGCTCCGCTTCGGCTTCATCGAGGCCGCCGCCTCCTGGGTGCCGTTCGTGCTCTACGACCTGCGTCGCCGCCAGGAGCGGGCGGCTACGCGCGCGGCCAGCCCCATCAGCGGCCCATCCGTCGAGATTACGGATGACGTACTGAGGGCCAACCGACTGTATGTCGCCTGCCAGGTGGACGAAGACCTGCCCTACATCCTCAAGCACACCGGCGAGGACAACGTGCTGGTCGGCTCCGACTTCACGCACAGCGACCAGGCGATGGAGCTGGACTTCGTCGGCCGCCTGCAGCGCCGCGCCGCCGCGGGCGAGATCAGCGACGCGGCCGTTCGCAAGATCACCTACGACAATCCGCGCGCCTTCTACGGGCTGTAGGGGCGACGCGCATGCTGGCCGGCGGCGGGCGCGGTTGCCGCCACGGCTGTGGCCTGGATCGCTGGTTCAGCGTGCACCGCCGGACGGCGGCTACTCGTAGGGGCGGCTCTCATGGCCGCCCACGGCCGTCGGGCCGCAGCCCCGGCATCCCCCGGCGGTGTGGCCTGCAGGGGACGTAGCCATGCGGCAGGATGCGCGTCACCAAACCGCGCGCGGGCGCCCCCGCGCGGCTCGCGCGCTCGGGGTCCTGGCGCTGCTAGTGATGCTCGCGTGCGCGCCAGAGCCGGCCGCGCCGCCTGGCGCGCTGGCGCCCACCAGCCGCGCCACACCGGCCGCGGCAAGCGCGCCGGCGCCCGCCGTTCCGGCGCTGGCACCCGGCGCCCTTCCCGAGAAGGCGATGCTCGCGGTGGCCGAGGCCGGTGTTAGCAGCACGGGGCTGCCGCTGCACGTGGCGAACGCGGCCGGCTACCTCGAGCGGCACGGCCTCGCCGTCACCGTGAGCACGGTTGCTCCCAACGTCGCCGTGCAGGGACTCGTCTCGGGCACGATCGACATCTACCAGGGCGGCACCGCGGCCATCGCCGCCCGCCTGGGTGGTGCCGACATCATCTACGTCGCTTCGCTCGTGGACCGCAGTTCGCTGACCCTGTTCGGCGACCACGGCCTCACGCGCTTCACCGATCTCCGTGGCAAGAACGTCGCCACGGGCGCCGCCGGCGCCTTCGGCGAGATCGCCCTGCTCCACACGGCCCACGAGTACGGCCTGGTGCCCCACGAGGACTTTGAGATCAGCTACTACCCGAGCGGCGCGGCCACTGCCGCCGCCTTTCGCTCGGGCAGCAGCCAGGGCACGATCATCACGCCGCCGAACAGCACCGAGCTCGCCCGCGACGGGTTCCCGGTGATCGTGGATTACTACCGGCAGGGGCTCAAGATTATCGGGCCGGCGCTGGCCGTGACGCGCGGCTTCGCCCGCGAGAACCCGAACACGCTCAAAGCTTACATGCGCGCCCTGCTCGACGGCATGCGGCGGGCTGTCGACGACCGCGAGTTTGCGATGGCGATCCACGGGCAGCGCGCCCAGGTAGACGACCCACAGTTGTTGGCCGAGGACTATGAGCTGGGCTACCGCCTGTGGAACCGGGACATGACGGTCGATCCGGCCTCGATCGCCATCGTGTTGGAGAACTCGCCGCTCCCCAACGCCCGCGACGCCAATCCGGCCGACTTCTACGACAACTCGCTCATCGCCGAGATCAACGCCACCTACGCGGCCGTCCTCTTCCCAGAGGTGCTCCACCCCACGCCGTAACCTGGCATCGGGGCTCGTCCGCCGACGCCGCGCCCCGTGCTACAATCCGCCGGTCGCCGCTCAATGCGCCCAACCAGAGTAGAGAGCCGTGAACGAGCATCCGCCCGCCGACGGCGCGCTCCAGGGCTACCGTGTGCTCGAAGTGTGCGCGCCCTGGGGCCAGTACTGCGGCAAGCTGCTCGCCGATCTCGGCGCGGACGTGATCAAGATCGAGCCGCCGGGCGGCGATCCCGCCCGGGCGCTCGGGCCGTTCAAGGACGACCGCCCCGATCCCGAGGGCAGCCTGTTCTTCGCGTACTACAACACGAACAAGCGCAGCCTTGCCCTCGACCTGGTGCGGCCCGAGGGACAGGAGACGTTCCGGCGCCTGGCGGCCACCGCCGACGCCGTGCTGACGACGGCCGCGCCAGCCGAAGCCGAGGCGCTCGGCCTCGGCTACGCGACGCTGCACAGACTGAACTCGCGGCTGGTGGTCACGTCGCTGAGCGGCTTCGGCCACGACGGGCCGTATGCCCGCTCCCGCGCCACCAGCCTGGTCGTGTTCGCCATGAGCGGCCTGATGAAGTCGATCGGCGAGCCGGCGGGGCCGCCGGTGGCCGCGCCCGGCCAGCTCGCCTTCGACCTGGCGGCCGTGGACGCCGCCGCCGGCACGCTCTGCGCCCTGCTCGCGCGCCGCCGCACCGGCCGCGGCCAGCACGTCGACGTGGCGGCGCTGGAAGTGCTCGCCGCCCAGCTGGCCCCTGCCCTGCCCGGCCAGGGCGACCACGGCCGCTTCGGCCAGCACAACCCCCGCACCCCGCCCTCCGGCAAGTACACCTGCCGCGACGGCACGGTCGAGCTGTGCATCATCATGCCCGCGCAGTGGGACGGCCTGAAGGAGCTGCTCGGCCATCCGCCGGAGCTGGAGCGGCCCGAGTGGAACAGCCGCGAGGGCCGCGCCGCCGCGCACGCGGAGCTGACTGCCGCCGTCGCGCGCGCCCTGCGCGACCGAGCGGTGGCCGAGGTCGTCGCCGAGGGCCAGCGGCTGCGCGTGCCGGCGCTGCCCGTGAGCGAGGTGCCGGATTTCATCGCCGCGCCGCACGTCGCCGCCCGCGGCTTCTTCGTTCCCGCCACCAGCCCGAGCCTGGGGCCGCACCTGATGCCCGGCGCGCCCTACTGCTTCAGCGAGGCCGGCTGGGCGCTGCGCCGCCCGGCGCCCCGCGTGGGCGAGCACAACGCCGCCATCCTGCACGAGCTTGCCGCCCCTGCCGCTCGCGCCGATCGGCCGCCGGCCGGGACGACCGCCTCCGTGCCGGCCGACCCGGCCGCCCGGGCGGCCGCGCCGGCGCTCCCGCTCGCGGGCATCCGCGTGCTGGCGTTCAGCACCGCCTTCGCCGGCCCGACCGCCAGCCGCTACCTGGCCGACTACGGCGCCGAGGTCATCAAGCTGGAGTCGCGCCGCCGGCCCGACAACACGCGCGGCTTCGGCGGCCCTTACGTCGAGCCGAGCGGCGCCAGCGTCGCGCCGGGCTTCGTCCACTTCAACCGCAACAAGCGCGGCGTGGCCGTCGATCTCAGCCAGGAGCGGGGCCGCGAGCTAGTCCGCCGCCTGGTCCGCACGGCCGACGTCGTGACCGAGAACTTCAGCCTGCGCGTCATGCAGGGCTGGGGCTTCGACTACGACGGCCTGCGCGCGCTGCGGCCCGACATCATCCTGCTCGACATGCAGGGCCTCGGCCGCACCGGCCCGCTCCGCGACTACGTGACCTACGGCAGCCTGCTGCACGCCTACTCCGGCCTCACGAGCCTGTGGGGCTACAGCCACGGCTCGTTCGTGGACTACATCGCCGCCGAGCACGCGGTCGTCGCTGTGCTGGCCGCGCTGCTGTACCGCGAGCGCACCGGGCGTGGCCTGCACATCGACCTGGCCCAGCTCGAGACGGCCGCGGCCATGCTGGGCACCGCCTACCTCGACTATCTCGTCAACGGCCACGTCCCCGCCGCCCTGGGCAACCGCAGCCCGTACCACGCGCCGTCCGGGTGCTATCCCTGCCGGGGCGAGGACGCCTGGTGCGTGATCGACGTGACGAGCGACGACGAGTGGCAGCGCTTCGGCGCCGCGCTCGGCCGCCCCGCCTGGGCCGCCGACCCCGCCTACGCTACCCGGGCCGGGCGGCTGGCCGCAGCGGCCGCGCTCGACGCGCACGTGGCGGCCTGGACGCGCACGCTCAGCCCAGGGGCGGTCGAGGCGCGGCTGCAAGCGGCCGGCGTGCCCGCGGCCATGGTGCGCGCCGCCCACGAAGTGCCCGCCGACCCCCACCTGCGGGCGCGCGGCTTCTTCCGCACGATCGACCAGCCCGCCCTCGGCCCGCTGGACTACCCCGGCCTGACCATCCACCTCTCGGACACGCCCGGCGCCATCCGGCGCCACGCTCCCACGCTCGGCCAGGACAACGCCTACGTCTTCGGCGACCTCCTCGGCCTCTCCCCTGCCGAGATCGCCCAGCTCACCGAAGACGGCGTGCTCGCCTGACCCTGGCTGTGGCTGACTCGGCCGGGCTGTACACGCGACCCGACGGACTGTACGAATTCTTGGCCGGAGGATAGGATAGCAATAGAGTTGCGGCTGTAATAATCGCCCTGCCGGGTCGTTTGCTAGGATGAGCCAGATGGCATAGATCCTGCGGCCCGGGATAATGGTGATGGACGAGGCGCAAGCTCCATGGGCTGATGCCGAGGAGCTAGCTGATCATTACGCAGCACATCGCTGGGACACCAATTGCACGGGCATCCTTGAATACGATGCGAGCGCCCGCGCCACGATCCGAGATGGGGTACGATTCACGTACGACGATCGAGCCTCCGGCCGACCGCGTATCGGGTACTTCGATCCGGAGACCGGGCTCCTGACGGTGCTGCGAGGCGACGGGGCGCGGATTTTAACGCACTTCGGGCCTGAGAATGGCGAAGACTATGTACTGAGTCTTCCTAACTCCAGCTACCGGCGACACTGAGGAACGCGTATGAACGTTAATCCGGCCGCGTCCACGGGTAGAGCGCAGTGGCAAGTGCTCGATCGGCTGCTTCGGCAGCAGCCCGAGATCGGTGTAGGACCCTACGGCCTATTCTGGGTGACAGGGGAGGGGCGGTACGTACCAGAAACTGGTGATTCCGACCGGATCGAGCAAATTAGTGGCTACGTTGTGAACTCAACCGGCGCCGTGTTTGCCTTCTGGCTTGGCTGGAGTCCTGAATTGCGACGGCCCGTGCTGACACGGTGGCGATCCGTCATGCCAGCAGCGGATTGGGATGGCGACGAGGAGTATCAGGACGCACGCGCCGCAGCCAGCGTCGGGACAGACCGCCGTCCTCATAGGTAGGATCTTCAACGCCGCGCCAGCTCGGGGAACAGCCGCGCGCCATAGGTCGCGTTCACTTCGCCGATCAGCGAGTTGTCGTAGAAGTCGGTTGGGTCGGCGTCTTTCGCGTTGGGCAGCGGCGAGTTCTGCAGCACCACCTCGATCGCCGCGCGATCCACGGTCAGGTCCTTGTTCCACACCTTCTGGCCCAACTCGTAGTCCTGCGCGAGCAGCTTCGGGTCGTCCACCTTCGTGAAGCGGCGCGTCACGTCGGTAGCGTAGGCCGGGTCGTCGAAGATGCGCTTCGTGGCGTCCAGATACGCGCGCAGGAAGGCTTTGATCGTGTTCGGGTGCGTCTTGGTGAACGCCCGCGTGACCGAGACGCCGGGGCCGACGATCTTCAGCCCACGCTGATAGTAGTCGATGACCAGCGGGTAGCCCGCGTCCAGCAGTCGCAGCGACGATGGCGGCGAGGTGATCGCGCCCTGCGTTGCCCCACTGAGGAACACGGCGTACACGGTGTCGGAGTTGGCGCTGTAGTTGAGGGCAAAGTCCTCGCCGGGCCGCATGCCGAACTCCTTGGCCGTCTGGAACAGCGCGATCTCGCCGAACGCGCCGGGCGAGGTCGTGGCGATCGTCTTGCCGCGGAAGTCTGGGAACGTCGTGATGCCGGGCTCGCCGATCAGCATCAGGGTGCTCTTGTCCACGGCGGCGCCGACGTAGATGACGTCGTTGCCGGCCAGGTGGGCGGCGATGGCCGTCGCGCCGCCCAGGTACATGTCCACGCTGCCCGCGACGAGCGCCTGCGCCGCCGCGCTCGCCGCCAGCCCGCTCACCTCGACGCTCAGCCCGTGGGCCGCGAAGTAGCCCGCCTCGTCGGCCACGATCAGCGGCAGGTACAGCGACCCGGTGAGCACCGCCCCGATGGCGAGGGTGCTTTTCTCCGGCGGGGCCTCCTGGTCCGCGGGCCTGCTGGTGGTGGCAGCGCCGGCCGTGGCGGTCATCGTCGCGGCTGGCGGACCCGGCGCCGCGTCCAGCGCCCGGGTGGCCGCGCTGCCAGCCTCCGGCCGCGACGCCGTCGCCCGCGGTCCGCCTGCGCATGCCACCACTAGCGCCACTGCTAGCGTGCCAGCCGCTCGCCACATCGCGTCTCCGCCTCTCCGAGGATGCCGCGCTACAGGCTGCCGGGGGCCTGGGCGTGGCCCCGAACTTGCCATCCCCCAACTACCGCCCCTGGAACTCCGGCGGGCGCTTCTCCTTGAACGCGCGCAGCCCCTCGCGCGCGTCCTCCGTGTCGCGGCTCAGCGTGCCGAACAGGCCCGACAGGCGGATGCCGTCCGCGACCGACATCTCGAGGCCACGGTAGACCAGCTCCTTGGTGGCGCGGACGGCGAGCGGCGGGTTGGCGACAATGCGGCCGGCGAGCCGCAGCGCCTCGTCCATGAGCGCCGCCTGCGGCACCACGCGGTTCACGAGCGCCCACTGGAGCGCCTGTTGCGCCGAGATGCGGTCGCCCGTCAGCAGCATCTCCAGCGCGGGGCCCAGCGCGATCGTCCGCGGCAGCCGCTGGGGGGCGCCCAGGCCGGGCGGGAAGCCGTACTGGATCTCGGGGATGCCGAACTGGGCGGTCTCCGACGCGATGCGGATGTCACAGGCGAGCGCGAGCATGCAGCCCGCGCCGATGCAGTAGCCGTTCACGGCGGCGATGAGCGGCTTCCAGAGCGGCTGGCCGGTGATCACGTTCGGCGGCGGCGGGTCCCAGACGGAGCCGCGCCCGGGGCCGCCGGCGGCCGCCATGCGCTGGAGGTTGCCGCCGGCCGAGAAGGCGCGCTGGCCGGCGCCCGTGATGACGCAGCACCACAGCGCGTCGTCGGCCGCGTACTCGTCCAGCCGCGCGTACAGCTCCGGGCCGACCATGCCGATGTTCAGGTCGTTGTCGCCCTCCATCGTGACGACCACGATGCGGCCCTGCTTGTCGTAGTGCACCTGTCCCATCGGCCTCTCTCTCCCGCCCGGGCGGCGCCGTCCGTCGGCTGCCGCTCGCCCCGCCCCGCGCTCCGCCGCCGTCCCGCGACTGGCGCAGGATACCCCGAATGCTCCGGGCGCGGCCAGGCTGTATCATTGCGCCAGCGAGGCCCACGGCGGGTGTTGGCGTGCCGCTTGCCGCGCGCTGGTTGCCGCCGCCGGGGCCACGGTAGGGGTGCTGGTAACCGCGCCCTGCTGGCTTGGCCCGAACCGTCGCGACCAGGGAGGTGTAGCATGGCGTCGGCGCTGGAAGGGATTCGGGTGATCGACCTCGCCCAGCACATGGCCGGGCCAGGCACGAGCATGTACCTGGCCGACCAGGGGGCGGAAGTCATCAAGATCGAGCCGCCCGGCAAGGGCGACAGCGCCCGCCGCTTGGGCATGACCGCCTACGTGCGCGAGAACAGCCGCGTCTTCATGTCCTTCAACCGCAACAAGAAGAGCGTCACGCTCGACGTGCGCACCCCGCGCGGCCAGGAAGTGCTGCGCAAGCTCGTCGAGCGCACCGACGTGCTGATCCACAACCTGCGGACGAGCACGGCCGAGCGGCTGGGACTCGGCTACGACGCGCTCGCCGCCGTGAACCCGCGGCTCGTCTACGCCTCGGTCACGGCCTACGGCACGAAAGGCCCCTACGCCCACAAGGGCGGCTACGACCGCATGACCCAGGGCCTCGCCGGCGCGATGTATCGGCGCGGGCCGGACGGCACGCCCATCACCGCCGGCGTGTGGATCTCCGACTGCTCGATCCCGATGCTGCTGTCGTACGGCATCATGTGCGCGCTGTGGGCGCGCGAGCGCACGGGACGCGGCCAGAAGGTGGAAACGTCGCTGCTCCAGGCCGCGCTGGCCATGCAGCTCAACGACCTGATCCTGGTGGAGAACGACCCCGGCGGCGACGAGGAGTACGGCGGCCCGACCTACGGCGTCTTCCGCTGCGCCGACGACGCCTACATCAACGTCGGCGCGCTCCAGGCCGACCAGTTCGCGCGGCTCTGCAAGCTGCTGGAACTGGAGCATCTGGCGGACGATCCCCGCTTCACCGATCCGGCGCAGGCCGCGGCGTTCCGCGCCGACGTCTTCCCGATCATCGAGGAGCTGTTCACCTACCGGCCGTCGCGCGAGTGGCTGCGGCTGCTGGACGAGGTCGACGTGCCGTGCGCGCCGGTGCTGGAGCGCCGCCAGGTGTTCTTCGAGCCGCAGATCGTCGAAAACGAGATGATGGTGCCGCTGGAGCACCCGGCGGTCGGGCCGACGCGCGTGTTGGGCGTGCCAGTGCGCCTGTCCGAGACGCCGGGCGCCATCCGCGCCCCCGCGCCGCTGCTCGGCCAACATACAGCCGAAGTCCTGGCTGCGCTCGGCTACACTCCTGCCGAGGTCGAGGCCCTGCGCGCTGAAGGCGTTATCTAAGCCGCCGGTCCGAGCTGGCGTGTGAGTTTGGCGAAGCCAAACAGACACACAATCTCTGGCCGAGTGCTTAGTAGGCACGCGAAGGCGCGATGCCGTAGACGTGCGACGCCCAGCCCGATGCCCCCTCGGCCGCGGCCCCAACAAGGGCGAGGGCGCGGCCGCTGAGTGCGAGAGGGGCGACCCGTTATGGAGCGCAACACCAGTTTCGCGGCCTTCGTCGCCGGTCTTGCCGCGCGGATCGGCGGACCGGGGTCGCTTCGCTTCGTGCTCCAGCCGCTGGTGGCGATCCTGCTTGGCGTGCGGGATGGCCGGCTCGATGCCCAGGCAGGGCGGCCGCCCTACGTGTGGGGCGTGCTGTTCGGCAAGGGGCAGCGGCGAGCCGCCATCCAGCAGGGAGCGGTGGCGATCGCCAAGCCGTTTGTCATAGCAATCGCCACCGACGCCGTGCTGTCGTACGTCACGCTGGGCGCCGTGTATCCAGGCGAGACGGTGGCCGTGGCCTGTCTGCTGGTGGCACTTCCCTATATGATTGCGCGGGCCGCGACGAACCGGCTGCTGCGGCACCGCGTGAAGGCGCCCGTTGAGCCGCCGACGCGCTGGGCCGACGCCTGAACGAAGTGCAATCCGAGGAACGGTCAAACGATCCTCCCTTCCGTACGGCGAATTGGCAGGCCGGGCGCGGGTCTGCGCGCGCTGGCCGGGCGCGGAAGGCCGCATCGTTTACCCCGTACGATAATCCTCCGATGGCTCGCGGCGGGCCGGGCCGGCGGGTGCTGTCCCGGGCATGGGCGCGGGCGGCGAGCGCGGTGGGATGCGTGCACGGGCAGGGACGGCGACCACGTCGCGCCGCGGGCGGGCGCTCTCCGGCGCGCCTCGCGGCCGGGTACTGGGGGCGGGCCCTCACCCCGGCCCTCTCCCAGCGGGAGAGGGGGAGGGACGAGGGAAGGCGCCCTCACCCCGGCCCTCTCTCAGGGGGAGAGGGGGAGGGACGAGGGAAGGCGCCCTCACCCCGACCCTCTCCCAGGGGGACAGGGGGAGGGACACCCGATCGACGGATTCGCTGGGACACCGGGCCGGGTGGTGCCCCGGCAGGGCGCGGCAAGCAACGCCGCTACATAGGACGCTATTGGCACGGAGCCGTCGTCCGGCACAGGAGGCGGAGCCGCCGCGTGCCTGAACGCCTACAGTCGATCTACACTAACGGCTTCTGGAGGATGGCCCGCAGCGCCGGACAGCCTCGCCGCCTATGCATGGCAGTGGCCGAGCAGACAGGCAAACATGGAGCCTTCTCGACGCTCACCGTGACATATCCTTTGCGGTAGGGCGAGCGCAAGCATGTCGCGATGTGCAACTGGCGATCATCGAGTAGGGTCGACTCCGAATGAGTCTGCTCCATAAAGCTTTGATAGCAGGGACGATCGCTGTGCTTCGAGCATAAAGTGAAAATTGTTCAACGTCTTGTTGGGCCGAGCCCAACGGGAAGTCCTGGGGGTGCAGACGCTGATACAATCGGTCAGGCGTTTGGAGCCCCAATTAACCTTCTCCTGGCTAATACATTGTAATCCAACTGCTCTAGCATACTCGTGGAACCTGCTCGCGCTCATGCTTGGTGCTCGCCAATGTGCATCTAAGGTTTCAATCAAATGCAATCTATCAAGTCTGCGCCGCACGCGATATGGCATTTTGTTAATCAATGACAAATAGTGTTGGTATTGATGTAGATTTGAATGGTGAATCACGCCGATCCCGTCACTTGTTAGTACCCTGGCGAGTTCCGCCAAGTAGGCTTTAATCACATGGTCCTCAACATGCACAAGTGAATCGAAGCTGAAAGCGAAGTCAATGCAGCCGTCATCGATAAAACTCAATGATCGCCCGTCGTTCACGTGGTATTCCAGATGTGCGAAATCATTGAATCTTTCGCGACACGCCTGAATGCATTTCTCGGAGATATCTACTAGGACCAAGCGTTCGCAGTAGTCCTTTAGGAAGTGGGACCAGCGTCCGAACCCGGGTGCAATCTCAAGGATGGCGGTTGCGGGAAGAAAGGCGTGTATACGCGGGACAATGGTGTTGTACCACTGCGCGTCGGCGCCGCCCCAGAATGATGACCACTCGTCGCCACCCTGCGGCCAGTTGTATGTTTCGTTCCACTGCCTCAGGTTGTCTTCTAGAGTTGGCATGGAACATCTCCGCAATCCCTGACAGATCGTTGGTTACCGTTCAGGCCCACTCTATAGCGGTGTTCAGGATGATCGAGCCGGGCCGGGTCGGCCGGGCGGCAGGGGACGAGCCCCTGCCCTACCCTGTTGGCTCAATGTTCGCGAAAACCGCGGTAGTGCCCAGAGCAGAGACGGCGGCCGGCTGGATGGCAGGGCGGCCTCGCTTGAAGCTACCAGGAACTCCAACAGCAGGCGCCCTTGCTGCCCGCAGTATGCTACCACCCTGAGTAGCCCTTCGGCGACCTGACGGCTGGCGGCGGTGTCCGCCCCGAAGCTGCCCTGGCGCCCGAGCACGGCTGGCTGCCGGGCGCGGGGGCGGGCTGGTGGCCCGGCCCTCGCGGGACCGCGCCGCCCGCCAGTTGGCCTTGGCGGCAGCGCGCCGCGAGGGCTAGACTGGCGCGCCCTGGTCCGATCAGGTGGCGGACGCCCAGATGTCCTCGAGGTAGCGGTGGTTGGCTACGAGGCCGGCGAGCCACGCCTGCGCGTCCGCGGCCGAGGCGCCGGTGCGCGCCTGGAACAGGCCGGCGAACGCTTGCCGGACATCGGGCGCCATGCGGGAGGCGTCGCCGCAGACGTAGATCGTGGCCTCCTGCTGGAGCAGCCGCCACACGTCCTCGCCGTGCTCCTGGATGGCCTGCTGGACGTACGTCTTCGGCTTGCCCGGCTCGCGCGAGAACGCCGTGAACAGACGGGTGACCCCGGCCGCCTCGAATGCCCGCAGCTCGTCCTCGTAGAGGAAGTCCTGCAAGGGATCGCGGCAGCCGAAGAACAGCAGGGACTCGCCAATCGGCACGCCTTGCTGCTTCAGGGCGGCGCGCTCCTGGAGGAAGCCCCGGAACGGTGCGACGCCAGTGCCAGGCCCAACCATGATCATCGGCAGGTGCGGGTTCTCGGGCGGGTGGAAGGGAATGGTTGGCTTGTGAATGAATCCGTAGACCGTGGCGTCGGGCGGCTGCGCGGCCAGGTAGTTCGAGCAGACGCCCTTGAACTCCCCGTGGCCGCTGCGCGCCGGCGCGTCGACCACCGCCACGGTGATGCTGCAAGCGTCCGCCGCCGCCAACGGCGACGACGAGATGGAGTAGTAGCGGGGCCGCAGCGGCGGCAGCATGTCCAGATACGCCTCGAACGGCAGCGCGCAGGCCGGGAACTCGTCCAGCAGGTCGAGGACCGACTTGCGCGGCAGGAACACCTGCTCGCGGTACTTTGCCTGGCTGGCGTCGTCGTCCCCCGCGAGCGCCAGGAGCGCGTCGCGCTGGGCGGCGTCGGGCGTGTACTCGGCGAGCGTGGCGAGCTGCGAGCGCGTCGCCACGTCCTGTAGCTCGACGCGGTTGGCCAGCACGCCGATCAGCGGCACGGGCTCGTTCACGGGCAGGTAGGTGGTGGCGTTCGTGTGCGGGGTGATCGTGACGTACAGGCCGGCGTCGAGCTTGAAGTGCAGGAGGACGCGCCGGAGCTGCGCCAGCCCGTTGCGCGGCACGATGCCCAGGTGGTCGCCCGCGCTGTAGGCGATCCCCGCGGGAAGCGCGATCTCCAGGTGCCGCGTCGAGCGCTCGGACGGCCGCTCGCAGTCCCGGTGCTGCAGCTCGCGGTTGACGCGCACCGTCATGCCCGTGGCCGTGTACGACATGATGATCGGGTTGGCGGCCTGCCGGTTGACGAAGGCCACCGAGAGGCGCGGCCCCGTGGTGCGTGTCTGGGCGGCGGCGCTCGGGAGATCGAGTGCCGTCGCCACGGACGGCCACAGGTGGTCGTACCAGGCGTGGTAGTCGCTGTCGAAGTCGCCGCGCGCATCGCCCTCGCCGCGCGGGTACATCCGCTTGGCGCCGTGCTTCTCCAGCTGCGTGTCGATCAGCGTGGGGATCGCCTGGTAGGTCGCGGCCCAGTCGCGGTTGCCGCAGCCGAAAACGCTGTACTCCACCCCGGCGAGGGCATCCGCCGGCAGCGCGGGGTCCTGGAGCCACTGGCAGAACTTGGCGGCGTTGTCGGGCGGCTGGCCGTTGTAGGAGGCGGTGACGACGACGACGCCCCCCTCCTTCGGCAGCGAGCCGACGTGATCGTCGAGCGTATCGACCGTCGCCACGAACCCGCGGTCCGCCGCGTCCTGGGCGATGCCGCGCGCGAGGCCCTCGGCGGTGCCGAGGTTCGAGCCGTAGAGGACCAGCAGCGGCGTGTGGTGGCCGTCGGGGAGGGGCGCGGGCGCGGCGACGGGCGTCGTCGCGGGCTGGGGCGCGGCGGCGGGCTGCGCGGGCACGAGCAGCGCGGTGGCCGCGCGCCCGCGCCGCGGCTTGACCTTAATGTGGAAGTTGTGCGGCTTGATGGTGAGCGTCTGCCTGGTTTCTAGCTGGTAGTTGGCGTAGTCGAGGAACTCGAACCGCTGCAGGAGCATGCTCAGTACCAGATTGGCCTCCTGCAAGGCGAACTGCCGGCCAATGCAGGCGCGCTGCCCCGTGCCGAAGGGCTTGTAGGCGTTCGGGGGGATCTTGGCGCGGTTCTCGGGGCTGAAGTGGTCCGGGTCGAACGCCTCGGGATCCTCGCCCCACACCTGCTTGTCGCGGTGGAGCATGGCGAGGAGGACGGTCGCGCCGGTGTCCTTGTCCAGCCGGTACTTGCCGCCGATCACCGTGTCCTCGTAGGGGTGGCGGGTGAAGGCTGGCGCGGTAGGCCACAGGCGCAGCGTCTCGTCGAGGATCTGGGAGACGTACGGCATCTGGTGGACCTGCGCGTAGGTGGGGAGCACGCTCAGGTCGATGCCCAGCACGCGGTCCACCTCGTCGTACGCCCGCGCCAGCACGGCCGGATTCTTGAGCAGAGCGTACAACGCGAACGACAGCAGGCCGCTGGTCGTCTCGTGGCCGGCGATGAGGAAGGTGATGCACTGGGAGATGATGTTGGTGTCGTCGAGCTTCTCGCCGGACTGCCGGTCGACGCCGGTCAGCATGCGGTCGAGCAGATCGTTGACGGTGCCCAGGGTGCCGGACTCGCGCCGGGCCTGGATGATCTGCTGCACCGTCTCGACCATCAGCGCTTGATCGGTCCGGAGCGATCCCGACCGGCGGCGATTCAGCCGGCGCTGGAGGGGTAGCTGCCGCGACTGCGCCTGCGCCGCCTCGAGGGTGTTCAGCATGGCCACGACGAAGGGATGGGGCGTGTCGCGGTAGAACGAGTTGAAGCGGTAGCCGAAGCCGCACAGCGCGATGGTGTCGAGGGTGAGGCGCGTCATGTCGGCCGGCACGTCCACCGTGTCGTCGGGGTTGAGGCGCTCCCACTTCTGCAGGAGCTGCACGGCGACGTCGAGCATCATCGGGTGATAGTTGCGCATCGCATCCATGCTGAACGCCGGCAGCAGGATGTTGTGCGCCTTGCGCCAGTTGGGGTCGGACGTCTCGGACGTGAACAGGCCCCGCCCGACGGGGCCATTGCCGAGGGCGTTTAGCCCCGGCCCGAGCATCTTGTCGAAGCGCGACTCGTCGCACAGCTCGTCGACCAGCTCGTACCCGGACACGATGACCCGCGTATTGCCGCCGGGCAGGTCGAGCTGGAAGATCGGCCCGTACTCGCGGGCGAGATCCATCATGCTTTCAATGGGATGATTGGCGTCGAGATCGAAGAGGTTGCCCACGAATAGGTGGCCAGGGGGGTGGGGGATAGGCTCCAGATGGGCGGTGGTCGTCATGTGCGATCTCTCCTCTGTCAGCGCGGCACCCGGGTCATGGAAAAGGCAGTTCTCTTGAGAGCGGGCTGCCGCGGCTAGCCGCGCCGCGCGTACCCGATCGGCGTCCCGTCGTGGCGTGCGATCAGGTCGTCGGTCACCAGCGCTTCCAGGTGGGCGGTGAGGGTGCCGAGGGCGTTGCGGCGCAGGTGGCCGCTAAAGGCGTCCCAGTTGTTCGGCTTGCTGTCGGCCCAGACCTGGCTGGCGAGCGCGTAGGCCGTCTGTGGGTGCGGGCCGAGCAGCGCCAGGAGCCGGGCGCGGCGGTCGAGCTGGTGGCCGAGCGACTCGCGCGCCCGCGCCGCGAGGTCCGCGAACGGCTCGCCGTGGCCGGGCAGCGCCAGGTCGATCGCCATGGCCGCCAGCTCGCGCAAGGAGTGCAGGTAGCCGGGCAGCGGGTTCGTGCCCGTCTCGGGGTCCAGGCTCACGTTCGGGTTGACCTGGGGCAGGATGTGGTCGCCCGAGAGCAGGAAGCGCCGCGTCGGCTCGTACAGGCAGACGTGGCCGGGGGTGTGGCCTGGCGTCCAGAGAACGCGCAGCCGGTACGGGCCGACCGTGAGATCCTCGCCGCCGTCGAGCAGGCGGTCGGGCGTGTCGAGCCCGATGTTGCGGCCGACGAGGCCCGGCCCCTCGGCGGCCGCCGCGGCTTCTTCGGGCGGCATGCCGTGCCGCGCCAGCCAGTCGCGCCAGACGGCGCGGTAGCTCTCGGCCCCGAGGAAGCGCTGCTGCACGAACTGCCAGTCGCGAGCGTGCAGCCAGACGCGCGCGTCGCAGTGGGCGCGCAGCCGGGCGGCTAGCCCGCAGTGGTCGGGGTGGCCGTGGGTGGCGATGATCGTGTGGATGGCGGTCGGCGGCACGTGGAGGGCGTCGAGCTGGTCCATGAGCGCCTGCCAGGCCTCGGCGATCGGCAGGCCGCAGTCGATCAGCACGTAGCCGTCGGCGTCGCGCAGCAGGTAGACGTTGACGGCGCGCAGGAAGTGGCGGGGCAGGGGCAGCACCAGCCGCCAGAGCCCCGGGGCGACCTCCATGACTTCTCTCCCAGGCGACGTGGGCGCTGGTCCGCGACGGCGGCCGGCGCCCGCGCGGGGCGACGACCGGCTCGCACGCCACTATACCGCGCGGGGCGACAAGGAGCACCCCCGGCTCGGGAGCGGCGCCGCTCCGGCGCTTGTCGCGCCTGGCCGGCGGGGCTACAATGGGCGCATTCCCGCGGATCGAGCGCGCTGGCCGAGGGCTACGTGGCGGCTGGCGGGCGTGAGCGCGGGCGGCGATCCTCGCGTCGGGGTGAGGAGGTTGGCAATGCGTATCGTCCTGCTACTCGGGCTGGGGCTCCTGGCGCTGTTCGCCTGCGGCCCGTCGCAGGCGCCCGCGCCCGGCCCGGCGGCGCCGGCCGCGAGCGGACCGGCCAGCGGGGCCGCGCCGGCCGCCGCGCCCGCCACGCAGGCCGCCGCGCCACCGGCCGGCGGTCTCGTCACGATCAAGGTCGGGGCGAACGTGGGCGCCTCGGACGCGGGCATCTTCCTGGCGATGGATCGCGGCTTCTTCGCCGAGCAGGGGCTGGACGTCGACATCACGCGCGGGAGCAGCGAGCTGCTGCCGTCCCTGGCGAACGGCGACCTGGACGTGCTGGCGCCCGCGGTGTCGGCGGCGCTGCTGAACGCGATGGCGCGCGACATCCCGCTGCGCATCGTGGCCGACAAGGGCTCCGACCCGCCCGGCTTCAGCTACCAGGTGATCGCGCTGCGCAAGGACCTCTACGACAGCGGCCAGGTGCGCGGCTGGGGGGACCTGCGCGGCCGGCGGCTGGCCGAGGCCGGGGTGCAGACGTCGGTGGACTTCCTGTTCGCGCGCGGGCTGGCGACGGCCGGCCTGACGCTAAACGACGTCGAGCTGACGTCGATCGCGTATCCCGACATGAACGCGGCCTTCGCCAACAGCAGCATCGACGTGGCCAGCTTCTGGGAGCCGCTGCTGACAGTCGGCATCGACCAGGGCTGGATCGTGCGCTGGAAGCCCGTCGAGGAGATCGACGCGGGCCATCAGTCGGGCATCCTGATCTACGGCAAGAACTTCCTCGGCGACCGCCTCGACGAGGGGCAGCGCTTCATGAAGGCGTACATCCAGGGCGTCCGCGTGTACAACGACGCCTACCGCAAGGGCATCGGGCGCGACGAGGTGGATGCGAGCATCGCGAGCCACACGGGGGTGAAGCCGGAGCTGCAAGCGCGGACGGTGCCGGCGGGGCTGAGCCCGGACGGCTGCGCCAACAGCCAGGACCTGGCCGACCAGCTCGCGTGGTTCCGGAGCGTGGGCTACTTGCAGCACGATCTCAGTCTGGACGAGGTGGTGGACAACCGCTTCTGCGAGCGCGCGGTGCAGGAGCTGGGCCGCTACCCGAGCTGAGCCG
>DATGMD010000071.1:0-32900 GCA_035293805.1 Chloroflexota bacterium
TCCCCCTGGGAGAGGGTCGGGGTGAGGGCGTCTCCCTCGTTCTCCCTCTCTGCTAAGGGAGAGGGGGGCAGGGGGGTGAGGTCCGGCCCCTCGTCCCTCCCCCTCTCCCCCTGGGAGAGGGTCGGGGTGAGGGCGCGCCCCGGTAGCCCAACCGCCCGGCCGGACCGGTTATGACCCGTCGGGGGCGAGCCGCGCCGCGCGCTACGGGATGACCGCCATCACGTCGACCTCGATCAGGCTGTCGGGGTCCGATAGGCTGGCGACCTGGACGGCCGTGCCCGGGACCGGCCGCGGCAGGTAGCGGCGCCGCACCTCGGCGTTCAGGTTCCGGTCGTCGTAGTTGATGTAGTACGTCGTCTGCTTGAAGATGTACTGCAGGTCGCTGCCGAAGTGGCGCAGGCTCGCACGGATGTTCTCGTAGCAGCGCTCGGTCTGCGGGATGATGCCGCCCGGGATCATGTACCACTCGTCGCCGCTAGTCCACACCTTGCCGTCCTCGCCGGCCAGGTAGATGATGTTGCCCACCCGCGCCCCGGCGGCGAAGCGGCGGGGCGGATCGTACTGCAAGATCTCGAAGTCGGGCGACGGCGCGGCCGGCGTCGGCGTCTGGGCGCCCGCCGTTCCCGCGACCAGCGCGCCAAACCCGCCGATGGCCCCACCCAGCAATAGCCGCCGCCGCGCCACGCTTGCCTGCAAGGACCCTAGCATCGCCGTCTCCTTTCCCCCTCGCGCTTCACTTGCCGCTCGTCACCCGCGCGCAAGGTGCCGCCAGTATAGCGCAGGGCCGCGCCAGCACGACTAGCATCGCCTCCGTCAACTAAAGCGGCTCGCCCGCGAGGTGAGCCAGCCAGGGTCTGGTAGGGGCGGGTCTCGTGCCCGCCCGCGGCCCGCAGGCCGCAGCTCCACACCAAACGCCCGCCAAGACCTGGTTGCAAACTGCTACAGGCGCACGGACCCGGAGTATTTTGTCTGAGTAGCACGCCCGCGCGCCCACGGCCGGCGCCGCCTTCGTACACGATCGCCCGGCCGGCCGCGGGGCCTGGTACCCTGGAGGGGAGGCTACTGGACACCATGTATCCGCTGGGTCGGCGCCGCGTGCCTCGCATCGTGTCGCTGGCGCTCGTCCTGATCCTCCTCGGGCTGCTACTGGCCCTGGTCAGCCTGTGGCGGCTGCAGCTCGCCGCGGCGGACTCGGACCGGCTGCAGTCCCGGACGCCCCTGACCACGGTCGCCTGCCCGACGACCCGGCCGGCCCAGCGGGCAACGGCCCCACACGCTCGCGCGGCGCCGCCGTATGCCCTACACTGTAGCAATCAGTAGCGAGGAGCGCGGCGCGGCTCCACGGCTCGTAGCCCGTTGGGCGCGCGGCGCGCGGGGAGGGCATGATGGCCGAGGCGCGAATCGTCGATGCGGACTCGCACGTCGAGGAATGCGAGGAATACTGGCGCTATCTCGACCCGCAATACGCGGCGCGTCGCCCGTTCCCCATTGTCGGCGAGAACCGGCCCGAGTTCGCCGGCATGAACGCCTTCTGGTACGTCGACGGCCAGACCTACCCGCGCCCGACCGGCCGCGGCGTGACGATCTACGCGACCCCCCTCCAGCAGGAGCGCGCGAAGCGCAAGCCGTTCAGCCTCGGCAGCCAGTCGCTGACCGCCCCGGCCGAGCGCGTACGCGATCTCGACGCGGGCGGCATCGACGCGCAGGTGAACTTCCCGACGATCTTTCTGGACACGCTGACCGAGGACCCCGCCTTCGAGGCGGCGCTCATGTCCAGCTACAACTCGTTCACGGCGCAAGCTTGCGCGCAGGCGCCGGAGCGGCTCAAGTGGGCGGCGGTGATCCCCCTCCGCGACCCCGAGCGCGCCGTCGCCGAGGCCCGCCGCGCCCGCGAGCTGGGCGCCGTCTGCGCGGCCACCACCGCCGGTACGCTCGGCGACCTGGGGCTCGACCAGGCGGGCCTCGACCCGCTGTGGGCCGAGCTAGAGCGCAGCGGCTTGCCGTTCTGCATCCACTGCGGCTGGTGCAACGACGGCGTGCGCAAGCCCTTCCACACGAGCTACGGCGCCCATGTGCTCGGCTTCACCGTGCCCGTCCTCATGGCCTTCTACGCCTTCACCGGCGGCGGCATCCTCGACCGCTTCCCGCGCCTGAAGCTCGGCTTCCTGGAGGCGGGCTGCGAGTGGGTGCCCTACCTCGTGCAGCGCATGGACCACTACTTCGGCTCCGAGAGCAACAGCGGCCGGCCCGTCCCCCAGCGCCGGGCCAGCGACTACCTGCGGGAGTGCGCCATCTACTTCACCACCGAGGCCGAGGAGCGGTATCTGCCCCAGGTGCTCGACTTCGTCGGCCAGGACCGTATCATGATCTCAGCCGACATGCCCCATGGCGAGGCGCGCGAGGCGTCGGTGGCCGAGATCCGCGAGCGCACCGATCTGACGGAGGCGCAGAAGCGCCAGATTCTCGGCGAGGCGGCCGCCACGTTCTACGGGATCTAATCAAAGGAGAGCCGGAATGCAGACCGTTGTCGAACCGCGTACCTCGGGCCGGGCGCACCGCGACCTGCGCGAGTGGCTGGACCGCGTCCGCGCGATCGGGCAGCTCCAGGACGTGCGGGGCGCCGACTGGAACCTGGAGCTGGGCATCCTCGCCGAGCTGAACGCCAAGCGCCCGGACTCGAAGTGCCTCCTGTTCGACGAGATCCCCGGCTACCCCAAGGGCTATCGCGTCGTGGCCGGCGCGCTGCTGAACGCGCCGCGACTGGCGGTCGCGCTGAACCTCGACCCGACGCTCAACGACCAGCAGCTCGTGCAGGCGCTCCGCGGCGAGCCGCGGCGCTGGGAGACGGAGGCCCGCCAGTACGCCGCGGTGGAGGTGCCGGCGGCGCAGGCGCCTGTCCTCCAGAACAAGCAGGAGGGCGAGGCCGTCAACGTGCTGCGCTTCCCGGCGCCGTTCTGGCACCCCAAGGACGGCGGCCGCTACCTGGGCACCGGCTGCTGCGTCATCACCCGCGACCCCGACAGCGGCCAGGTGAACGTGGGCGCCTACCGCGTGATGGTCCACGACGAGAAGACGCTGGCGCTGATGATCTCGCCGGGCAAGCAGGGCTCCATCCACCTCCAGAAGTACCGCGCGCGCGGCGAGGCCTGCCCCATCGCCATCACCTTTGGCGAGGACCCGCTGCTCATGCTCGTGGCCGGCCTGGAAGTGCCGATGGACATCTGCGAGTACGACTACACGGGCGCCGCCAAGCGCCAATCGCTCGACGTCGTCGCCGGCCCGCTCACGGGCCTGCCGATCCCCGCCGACGCCGAGATCGCCATCGAGGGCTTCGTGCCGCCCGACGACGTGCGCGAGGAGGGGCCGTTCGGCGAGTGGACCGGCTACTACGCCAGCGGCGAGCGCCCGCAGCCGATCATCCAGGTGCGGGCCGCCTACCACCGCGACGACCCGATCATCCTCGGCTCGCCGCCCAACCGCCCGCCGAACGACTACAGCTACTGGCGCGCGGTCGTCCGCTCGGCGGTCATGCACGACGCGGTCGAGCGCGCGGGCGTCCCGGACGTGCGCGGCGTGTGGTGCCACGAGTCGGGCGGCGCGCGCATGCTGACGATCATCTCGATCAAGCAGCGCTTCGCCGGCCACGCCCGCATGGCCGGCTTCGTCGCGGCGCAGATCCGCGAGGCCGCCTACGCCGGCCGCTACGTGATCGTCGTGGACGACGACATCGACCCGACGAACACGAACGACGTGCTATGGGCGATGTCCACGCGCAGCGATCCGGCCAGCGACATCGACTTCATCCGCCGCGCCTGGAGCACCGCGCTCGACCCGATGGTGCGGCCGGGCTCGGAGGCGATGGTGAACTCGCGCGCCGTGATCGACGCCTGCCGGCCGTTCGAGTGGATGTCCGAGTTCCCGGAGGTCGCCGAGTCGCCGCCGGAGCTGCAGGAGCAGGTGCGCCAGAAGTGGGCGCACCTGTTCTAATCGGCAACCACGCACAGCGCTGGCCGGGGGCGGCACCGCCCCCGGCCAGCGCTGCTACTTGACCCTGGGGCGCAAGGAGCACGCGATGACCCGCTGGAGCCTGATCCTGACCCTCTGCCTGGCCGCCGCCTGCTCGTCGGTCGCGCCCGGCGCGGCGCCGCCCCCCAATTCTGCGGGGAGCCAAAGCGCGCCCAGCTCGCCCGCTGCCGTGGCTGCCCCCACGGCCCCGAGCGCCCCGCCCGGCGCGCCGTCGCTGGCCGGCGACCACGCGACCGGCGCCCCAGCCGCCAGCGGGACGAACCCTTACCTGCCCGCGCCCGGCGAGGCGCCAGTCAACGTGAATGCCGCCACCTGCGCCGTCACCGGCGGCTTCGTCCAGTTCTACACGGCGCTCGACAATGGCATCTTCCAAAAGTACGGCATGAACGTGCAGCACACGGTGATCCGCAGCAGCGGCGCGGCGCTCGCGGCGATGACCTCGGGCGAGATCCAGTTCCTCTACTGCGCCGCCGCGGCCGTGATCCCCGGTATGGCCAGCGGGATCGAGGCGAAGATCGTCGCCGATCCGCTGCAAGGGCTTCCCTACGTCATGATCGCCCGCCCCGACGTACACACGATGACCGACCTGCGCGGCAAATCGCTCGCCATTACGCGCCCCGGCGACCTCGACGACCTGGTGTCCCGCCAGGCGCTCGAGCATTTCGGGCTGAAGCCCAACGAGGACGTGCAGCTGCGGCCGATCGGCGGCAGCCAGCCGGAACGCTACCAGGCGCTGCTCGCGAACATCGTGCAGGGCATCGCGATTACGCCGCCGCTCGACGCCCAGGCCCGCAAGGACGGGATGAACGTCATCTACCAGCTTTCCGACCTGAACGTGCCGTTCGTCTACAGTGCCGTGGAGGCGCCCAACCGCGTGATCCGCGAGAACCCGCAGCTCGTCCAGCGGTTCGTCGCCGCTATCGCCGAGGGTGTGTATTTCACCGAGAAGAACCCCGAGGTCGCTCGCGCCTCCTTGCGCAAGGTGCTCGACCTAGACGACCCCGAGGCGCTCGACTCGGCCTACGACGCCTACGCCCGCAAGCTGGTGAACCGGCGCATGACCACCGCGTTCGAGGCCGTGAACGACATCATTCAGGAGGCCCGCGCGGACGGCACCGCCGTAACCGTCTCGGGCGCTGCGGACATCGCGACCAACCAGTTCACCGACGACCTGGAGCGCACGGGCTTCCTCCAGCAGCTCTGGGGCGCCGAGCTGCCGCCGCGCTAGCTCAGGAGACAAGGAGAGCGGCCCATGACTCGCTGGAGCATCGTCGTAACGCTGTGTCTGGCCATCGCCTGCTCGTCCGGGGCCACTGGCGGTAGCGCGCCGACCGGCGCCTCCGGCGCCGCTCAGGCCACGGCCGCGCCCACGGCCGCCAGCGCGCCAACCGCCGGCACCAGCGCGCCGGCCGCGAGCGACGCCAACCCCTACCTGGCGCAGCCGGGCCAGCCGCTGACTCCCGTCAAAGTGGCGACCTGCGCGGTCAGCGGCGGCTTCATCCAGCTCTACACGGCGATCGAAGCCAAGCTGTTCGAGAAGTACGGCATGCAGGTCGAGCTAACGAACATCAGCGGCAGCGGCCCGGCACTCGCCGCCATGACCTCGGGCGACATCCACTTCCTGTACTGCGCCGCCGACGCCACGATCCCGGGCATGGCCAGCGGCGCCGAGGTGAAGCTGGTTGCCGACCCGCTGCTCGGCCTGCCCTACGTGCTCATCACCCGGCCCGACGTGAAGACCGTCCAGGACCTCAAGGGGAAGTCCCTGGGCGTCGCGCGCGTCGGCGACCTCTCCGACCGGCTCAGCCGCCTGATGGTCGAGAAGTTCGGGCTGCGGCCGAATGAGGACGTGGACATCCGGCCGATCGGCGGCAGCCAGCCCGAGCGCTACCAGGGGCTCTTGGCCGGCGTCGTCGGCGGCATCATCATCACCCCGCCGCTCGAAGTGCAGGCGCGCAAGGATGGCCTGAACGTCGTCTACGAGCTGTCCGACATGAACCTGCCGTTCATCTACAGCGCCGTTCACGCGCCGAACACGTTGATCCGCGACAACCCGCAGCTCGTCCAGCGCTTCGTGGCCGCCATGGCCGACGCGGTCTACTTCACCGAGAAGAACCCCGACGTGGCGCGGGCGGCCCTCCAGAAGGTGCTCAAACTGGACGATCCGGAGTCGCTGGACTCCGCCTATAACGCCTATGCCAAGAAGCTCGTCAACCGGCGCATGACGATCCCGCTGAGCACCGTGAACGACGCGATCAACGACGCGCGCGAGCAGGGCACGCAGGTGACGGTCAGCGGCCCGGAAGCGATCGCCACCAACCAGTTCGTGGACGAGCTAGACCGCAACGGCTTCCTGCAACAGCTCTGGGACGGCGAGCTGCCCCCCAAGTAATCGTCGGCCCCACCGCGGTTGTCGCGGGCGTTGAGCCATGAGGTAGGCCAGGGGCTCGTCCCCTGCCATGGAGAGTAGGCCATGAGGCACCTATGCTTGACGCTGCTGCTGGCGCTGGCCGCGGCCTGCACGGCCGGCGCGCCCAGTGCGCCGCCGCCCCAGTCCGCCAGCGCTGGCACCAGCCAGAGCGCGCCTAGCCCCGGCGCCGCCCCCACAGCGGGGGCGGCCACCAGCCCACCGGCGGCCAGCGCCAACCCCTACCAGGCGCCGCCCGGCCAGGCGCCGATCAACGTCAAGGCGGCCACCTGCGCCGTCTCGGGCGGGTTCGTCCACCTCTACACGGCAGTCGATGCCGGCCTCTTCCAGCAGTACGGGCTGAACGTCGAGCACGTCAGCATCTCCGGCAGCGGGCCGTCGCTGGCCGCGATGAGTGCGGGCGAAATCCAGTTCCTCTATTGCGCCGCCGAGGCTACGATTCCGGGGCTGGCCAGCGGCTCCGACGCGCGGATCGTCGGCTCGCCGCTGCTCGGGCTGCCCTACGTGCTCCTCGCCAGCGCCGACGTGCAGTCGGTCCCCGACCTGCGCGGCAAGACGATCGCCGTCAGCCGTCCGGGCCAGCTCAACGACCGCCTCGCGCGCATGACCGTCGAGAAGTTCGGGCTGAAGCCGAACGAGGACGTGGAGATCCGGCCCATCGGCGGCGGCCAGCCGGAGGGCTTCCAGGCGCTGGTCGCCGGCGTCGCCCAGGCGACCCCCGTGACCCCGCCGCTGGACGCTGAGGGGCGGAAGTACGAGCTGCACGTGATCTACGACATGAACAACCTCGGCCTGCCGTTCGTCTACAGCGCGGTCCACGCGCCCAACAACCTGATCCGCGACAACCCGCAGCTCGTCCAGAAGTTTGTGGCGGCCATCGCCGACGCCGTGTACTACACCGAGAAGAATCCGGACGCCGCGCGCGCGGCATTGCGGAAGGTCCTCGACCTGCAGGACGAGGACGCGCTGAACTCGGCCTACGACGCCTACGCCAAGAAGTTCGTCAACCGACGGCTCACGACCCCGCTGGACGCCGTACAAGGCACCATCGACTACGCCCGCGAGCAGGGCACCCAGGTCGTGAAGAACGCCGACGACATTGTGACCAACCAGTTCGCCGACGACCTGGACCGCTCCGGCTTCCTCCAGCAGCTCTGGGGCGCCGAGCTGCCCCCGAAGTGACCCCTCCGGTCCTCGTCTCGCGCGCCCGCGGCGGCATCCACGAGTGATACCGAATCCGGGGTGGCGTTCCCTTACTCCCTCTCCTTCTGGGAGAGGGTCGGGGTGAGGGCCCGCCTCCTATGACCAGCCAATAAGGTAGGGCGGGGGCTCGTCCCCCGCCGCCCGGCCGTGCCGCCGCGATCATCCATCCCGGAGATTGCCCTGAGCTGCCGCCCGACAGCTTGCGGTCATGCCGAATCCGGCGACGGCCTTCCCTATCTCCCTCTCCCAGGGGGAGAGGGCGGAGGTGAGGGCGTCTTACTCCCTCTCCCCCTGGGAGAGGGCGGGGGTGAGGGCGCGCCCCGGCCGGCGCACCGCCGGGCCGGATCGGGTATCACGCGAGCCGCCCGGCGCCGCCCCAAGAGGAGCGGGCGGCGCCGGCCTGCTGTAACGGTGAGCGCGTGTATTGACAGCCCATCCCCGTTGGAGCATGCTGTGCCCGCAGCCGACCGGCGCACGGCGGCATACGGGAGGATGGGACGATGGCCGAGCAGCAGGGACCGAGGCACGAGCCGGTAACGCAACCCCCGCGACAGGTCTCCCGGGCGCGCCTGCACGCTCTCGGCGGGGCGGCGCTGGCCGCCTTGGGGCTCTCCCTGACCAGCACGGCGCGGCGGGTGCAGGCAGCGACCGGGGGCAACCTCATCCTGGGGCACAGCGGCAACGACAGTAATCCGAACCTCGCGGAAAACGCCACCGAGATCCGATTCGATGGGGCCACGGGGCCAGGCGTGGTATTCCTGAGCCAGGCAGACACAAAGTGGGCCCCCAGCGCCGCCGGCTTCCCAGCAGCGCTAGGCGGGTGGACCTCAACCAACACCAACGTGCCCAACGGCGTCTACGGATCCACGCAGATTGCCAATGGCACCGGGGTGGTGGGCAATGCGGCTGGGCCCTCGAGCACGGGGGTATTCGGCGTAGGCGCATCCTTCGGGGTCCAGGGCCAAGCGTTAGCGTCGAATGGCATAGGGGTACAGGGCGAAGCGTTTGCGTCCAATGGCATAGCGGTGCAGGGCACCTCGTTCGGCTCGGGCGGAACAGCGGTCGGAGTGCAGGGTACCTCCAGCAGTGGCACCGGGGTACAGGGTCAGTCCACCAGCAGCGTGGGGGTGCTGGGGCAGTCCAACAGCGGCGTGGCCGTGGAGGGCAGCTCCAACGGCAACGTTGGGGTGCTGGGTGTCTCCAATACCAGCGTCGGCGTCTACGCCAACTCGGTCTCCAGCACCGGCCTCTACGCCACGTCCGGCTCGGGGACCGGCATCGTCGCCAGCACGAACAACGGCAACGCGATCCAGGGCGCCTCGAACGGCAACGTTGGTGTGCTCGGCACCTCCAATAGCAGCATCGGCGGCTTCTTCTCCTCCAGCACCAGCACCGGCCTGTTCGCCTCTGGCCTGAACACGGGCTTTGCGGCCCGCTTCAACGGGCCGGTCCAGGTAAACGGCGCGTTCACGGTGTTAGGCGGCCCCAAGTCGGCGGCCGTGCCCCACCCGGACGGCTCCTATCGGCGGCTGTACTGCATGGAGAGTCCCGAATCGTGGTTCGAGGACTTCGGGCGGGGCCAGCTTGCGAACGGGCGGGCTACCGTCGCGATGGACCGCGACTTTGCCGCGCTGGTGCACGGCGCGGATTACTATGTCTTCATCACCCCGCGCGGCGCGGCAGGGACCCTCTACACCACGGGGCACAGCGCGACCGGCTTCGAGGTCCGCGAGCAAGGCGGCACCAGTAACGTTGCCTTCGACTACCGAGTGGTGGCGAAGCGTAAGGACATCGCCGGCCCACGCCTCGAGAAAGTGGACGTGCCTGCGACACCGCAGCAGCCCGCGGCGCCTCTGGCCCCGCCCACGATTCCCGCCGCGCCCCCGCTCCCGGACCTGCCCGCGCCGCGGCCGCACCCGCCGCACCACCCTTAACCCCCACCCCTCGCACCCCGGCGACGCCTCCCTCGCGTCCCGCCCCCGATACCGAGTGACGCCTGTCACTTCACGCACGCGGCCGACAATCAAGCAGGCGAGGCTGGTGTGAAGCGGAAGCGTTAGCCGTCAGTCGGTATGAGAGAGGAGCGACGCTCGCAGTCTTCCGCGTCGCCGGGTGAGGGCGCCCCTCCGTCCTCCCCCTCTCCCCCTGGGAGAGGGTCGGGGTGAGGGCCGGTCTCTCCCCCTCTCCCCCTGGGCGAGGGCGCACCCCGGCAGCCCAGCCGCCCCCATGGCACGGTTCTTGCGCGCGCGGCGTGGCTCTGACAGTACGACCACGCCCGGCTTGTGATACGTCTGGAACATCGGCGAGGGACGCAGGTGCGTTGACGAAACGCCAGTTAGCGGGTATCCTGGTCCTGTTGTAAGCGTTCAGATGGAGCGAGGCGGCGCGCGACGGCCTCTCGTACTAGGGGACGAGACGCCCACAGGTCGCCGCCCAGCGGCCAAGACTGGCCCGACGAGCCCAACTAAATCTCCTCTCCTCGCTCCTCAGCTCCCCATCATATTCAACCCCCCGGATTGGGGTGTGCCCGGCTGTGTGCCGGGCGCCGACGGAGGGCTATGAGCCGCTTGTTTGTTGCCGCCAGCACGCTCGCCGTGTTCGCGGTATCCTGGATCACGCCGCTGGGTAGCGGGATGGGCATCGCACGCGCCCAGGACGACCTGGCCGTCGGCCGCACCGCGGTGGTCGCCAATACCGGCGGCGACGGCCTGCAGTTGCGGGGCGGCGCCGGGCTGAGCTACCCCGCACAGGGCACGCTGCGCGACGGCACCCGCGTGCAGATCGCCGAGGGGCCGCAGTCCGCCGACGGCCATGTGTGGTACCGGGTGACGGCCGGCTCCGCGGGCGGCTGGGCGTCGGCCCGCTACCTCACCGCGAGCGACGACCGCGCCACGCTCGCCGCGGCCAGCGCCGCCCGCGGCCCCCTCCCGCCGTCGAGCGGCCGCGCGCTGCAGGTGCGCGTCATGGGCTACAACCTCGGCAGCGGCTCGCGCACCGCGACCGGCACGACGCCGCGCTTCGGCACGGTGGCCGTCGATCCCCAGGTCATCCCGCTCGGCTCGCGCCTGACGATCGAGGGCTTCGAGGGCACGGTGTTCGTGGCCGAGGACACCGGCGGCGCCGTGCGCGGCAACGTCGTCGACATCTGGTTCGACGACCCCGCCGCCGCGCGAGGCTTCGGCACGCAGAACCGCACCGTCACGATCCTCGACCGCTAGCCTCGTCCCCTAACGCGCCCTGCCGATCGGGTGAGCGGCCACGATGACGTAGCGGCCGGCCTGGTGCCCGCCGGCGGGCTAGAGCCTCTTCGGGCTGTAAATCTCTCTAGCTCCACTGAACCGAAGAGCGCCGACACCCATTCCGGTGTCGGCGCTCTTGGTGCTTAGAGCAGCTCACACGCGAGGTGAGCAGCCAGCGTCTCGTAGGGGCGGGTTTCATGCCCGCCCGCGGCCTGTGGCGCGGAATACGGCAAGCGCCACTGCCGCCGCCCCGGCGTTAGCCGACCGCTCAGCCTGGCTGCAAACTGCGGTAGCGCAGCGAGCTAGCGGCCGCTCACGCCTGCTTGGTGAGGTTCGCCAGGAACTCGCGGTTGTTGGCGGTCTTCCCCAGGCGGTTGAGCAGCGCCTCGATGGCGTCCGACGACCCGATCTGCGCCAACATGCGGCGCATCAGCCACACCTGCTGCAGCGTCTGCTCGCTCATCAGCAGCTCCTCGCGGCGCGTGCCCGAGCGCAGCACGTCGATCGCCGGGAAGATGCGACGCTCGCCCAGCTTGCGGTCGAGGTGCAGCTCCATGTTGCCCGTGCCCTTGAACTCCTCGTAGATCACGTCGTCCATGCGGCTCCCCGTGTCCACGAGGCACGTCGCCATGATCGTCAGGCTGCCGCCCTCCTCGATCTTGCGGGCCGCGCCGAAGAACCGCTTCGGCGGGTACAGGGCCACCGGGTCAATGCCGCCAGACAGCGTGCGCCCGCTCGGCGGCACCGCGAGGTTGTAGGCGCGCGTCAGGCGGGTGATGCTGTCCAGCAGGATCACCACGTCCCGGCCGCCCTCGACGAGGCGCTTGGCGCGGTTCAGCGCCATCTCCGCCACCGCCGTGTGGTCCTCCACCGGCTCGTCGAACGTCGAGCTGGCCACCTCGGCGCGCACCGACCGCTTCATGTCGGTCACTTCTTCGGGCCGCTCGCCGATCAGCACCACCATCAGGTGGACTTCGGGATAGTTCGTCGTCACCCCATTGGCGATGTGCTTCAGCACCGTCGTCTTGCCCGCCTTCGGCGGCGACACGATCAGCCCGCGCTGGCCGCGGCCGATCGGCGACACGAGGTTGATCAGACGCTGGGTCAGGTTGTTGGGCACCGTCTCCAGGTCGAGCATCTCGCGCGGGAAGATCGGCGTGAGCGTGTCGAAATGCGGGCGGCGCTTGGCGACCTCGGGATCGAGGCCGTTCACCGCCTCCACGCGCAGCAGACCGTGGTACTTCTCGCTGTCCTTCGGCGGCCGCACTTGCCCCGTCACCATGTCGCCGGTGCGCAGCCCGAAGCGCCGAATCTGCGACTGCGAAACGTACACGTCGTTCGGGCCGGGCAGGTAGCGCTCCTGGCGGAGGAAACCGTAGCCGTCGTCGACGATGTCGAGGATGCCGCCGCTGAAGATGTTGCCCTGCTGCTCGGTCTGGGCCTGAAGCAGGCGGAAAATCAGGTCCTGCTTCCGCAGCGTGGTGATGCCGTGCACCCCCAGCTCGCGGGCCATGTCCTGCAGCTCGTCACGGGTCTTGGCTTCGAGTTCGGAAAGGTTCACTGAGCGCTCCGGCTGGCCTCAACGGGACCGTGCGCACGGCGGCGGTGTGCCGGCGGCACCCGGCTGAGGCGGTTGCAACTATGGGTCTGGTCTCGTCTCGCTTACCCAATGGACGTGGAAAACGATCATGACGGGGCGGCATGGGTTCCGGGACCGGCACTGCGGAGGGACGGAGAAGAGGTCCAAGGCGCTGTGCGGAGCCCGTGGGCCGACGAGAGCGCCTCACGCTGTACGGGAACCCACGCCGGGATTATAGCACCGTCTGCCAGGCTCGGCAATACTTCGCCGCAACTCGCGCGTCCTCGAATCTGCGGCGCCGCCGCGGCCCGGCGCTCCCCTCGCATCCGGACCGCCGGAGACACGCTCGGCGCCCGTTCATGCCGTGTAACGGATTCCCATTGTCCACGTTTAGTTAGGTGGCCACCACGGGGTTGCCGGTAAGCCCGGGTGCCCGCGGTGGTACTGCGCGCGCAATCTGCTAGCACGCGCGCTCCCACGCGTCGCCGGGTCACTTCACAGGCCAGCATTCGTTCGCGGCGAGCAAATCTCTCAGGGTAGGTGTCCGAATGCGCAATCCATCCCGCGCGCGCCGGGGGTGGCGCCTGCTGTTAGCCGCCCCGCTCGTGCTCAGTCTCGCGGGCCCAGCAATCATTCTCGCGCAGGCGCCCGACGCCAGCATCGTCGAGCGCACGAATCAGGTCGAGTATTCGCCCGCCGGCAGCGATCAGTGGGAGGCCGCGCCGGCCGACGTCACGCTGGCGCCCGGCGACCGCCTGCGCACCGGCGCGGGCAGCCGTGCGCGCGTCAGCTTCTTCGACGGCACGACGACCGCGCTCGGCGCCAGCGCCGGCATTCGCGTGGACCAGCTCGATGCCGACCCCGCGCGCATCAAGCTCACCCAGGTCTCCGGGGTCACCCAGGCCCAGGTGCCGCCGGATGGCGCGGACGCGCGCTACGCGGTCGAGACGCGGTCGCTCACCGTCCGCGCGCCCGGGGCGACCTGTCCGTGGGTGCGCGTGGCGGCCGATGGCTCGATCCTGGTGCGTAACTACGGCGCCGGCCCGGGCCCGGCCGTCGAGCCGCAGCCCGTGCAGGACGTGGTCTACACCCCGGCGCCCGTCCCCGGCCCGTCGGGGCCAGTGCCCGTGCCCATGCCCCAGGTCGTGACGGTCCTCAAGCAGATGCCGCCCAGCACCGCGCCCGACGAGCAGCCGCTCCTCACCTGCGGCCCGGGCGCCGCCTCGGCCCACGCGCCCGCCGGCCAGACCGACACGGCAGCCGTGAGCGCGGCGGATCTGCCCACCATTCGGCTGGGCGACGTGCCGCTCGCGGCGCCCCTGCTGGGCAGCGTGGTGGCCGCGGCGCCCGCGGACGCCCCGGCGCCGCAGAGCGCGCCGGCGCTCACGGTGACCGGGGCCGGCGGCGCCGCCGTCCAGGTGCCGGTCGGTTACGAGACGCAAATGCAGCCGGGCCAGCCGCCCAGCGCCGCGGCGCCGATCGGCACCGCGGCCGCTCAGGCCGCCGCCCGCGCGGCCTCCTTGCTCGCCGTCCAGCAAGCCGGCGCGGCCGCCCAGCAGGCCGGCGCCGCGGTCGCCCAGGGTCAGGCCGCCGCGGCCCTCGCCGGCGCCACGGCCGCCCTTGGCAATGCCATCCAGGCCATGCGCGTCGGCGAGCTGTTGCAGACGATTACCCTGCCCACGGCCGTGCCGGCGCCCGCGGCGCCCCCGCCGCCCCCGGCCCCCGGCGTCCAGAACCCCTGTACGATGGTCGTCGGCGGCCAGTGCAGCATAGCGGGGACCGGGTTTTTCGGTCAGTGTACGAAAATTGGCTCGATGTCGTGCAGCGTCACCGTGTCCCTTGCCGGCGCGGGGCTGACCGGCAAGGCCGCCGTGTCGCCCGTCGTGGTGTTCGTCACGACCAAAGGCGCCGAGTCCCTGCCCTGCACGCCGCCCATCCCCGGCGCGCCGACCTTCACCTGCCTCGGCACCGTGCAGGGCGACGTGGGCCAGAGCACGACGGTGTCCGTCACCTACGCGCCAGGCACCTCCCTGTCGGGAACGGCGACGGTCGCTAGCCCGAACGACCTCATCGAGCCGCCCGTCCGCGCCAGCGTCGCCGGCGTGCTGAACACGACCCTGGCCGCGCGCTACGGCCCGGTCGTCGTGGCGGGCAAGACGGTCCTCGCCGAGTCGTACGAGAGCAGCTATCCCGGCCCCACCCTCCGCTTCCGCCCCGGCGATCTGCTGCGCGTCCGCCTGGACAACCAGCTTCCCGCGGCGCCGTTCGACGTCGTCCCATCGCTCGCCCTCAGCGCCGGCAAGCAGCCCGTCCACGATGCCGCCCACGACGCCCACGACACGGGCCTCGACTTCACGAACCTGCACGTTCACGGCATGCACGTCTCCCCGGTGGGCAACGGCGACAACATCTTCCTGAGCTTCAATCCGGGCCAGTCCAACCAGTACGAGTACCCGATCCCCCCCAACCAGCCGTCCGGGCTCTACTGGTATCATCCGCACCGCCACGGCCTGACCGACCAGCAGGACGGCTTCGGCATGATGGGCGCCATGATCGTCGAGGGCGCGATCGACCGCATTCCCGGCGTCGCCGGCCTGCGCGAGCGCCTGCTCATCATCCACGCGACGCAGATCACGCCGCAGGGCACCGTCGTGCCGGGCGACCAGCAGGACCCGAACCAGTACATCCGCACCGTGAACAGCCAGCTCAGCCCCATCATCCACATCCAGCCGGGCGAGACGCAGCGCTGGCGCATCGGCAACACCAGCGCCGACAGCTTCCTCAACATCGCGCTCGACGGGAACCTGCTGTACCAGATCGCCAGCGACGGCAACACCTGGGACCGGCCGGTCGGCCAGACCAGCATCGTCCTGTCCCCCGCCTCGCGCGCCGAGGTACTGGTCCAGTGCAAGACCCCGGGCACCTCCATCTTCCGCACCCTGGCCTACACCCAGGGGTTCATCAACACGCCGAACGTGCCGCTGGCGACCGTGGTCTGCGACGGCCCCGCGTGGACCCCGCAGCCGCTCCCGACCACCCTGCTGCCCGTGGTCGACCAGCGCACGCTGCCCCTCACCGGCAACGGCGGCCAGGTGCGCGTCGTGCGCTTCCAGGAGCTAGGCTCGCCGCCCTGCCCGCCGAACGGGTTCTGCCCCGTCATCGACGGCAAGCCCTTCGACCCCAACCGCGTGGACATCCAGGTCAAGCTCGGCACCACCGAGGAGTGGCTCGTCACCAACGAGTCGACCGAGGAGCACCCCTTCCACATCCACCAGAACCCCTTCCAGGTCGTCGCCGTGAACGAGCAGCCGGTGGACTTCCACGGCTACCTGGACACCGTGTCGCTGCCGATCCACGGCTCCGTCCGCATGCGGATGACGTTCGAGGACTACATCGGGAAGTTCGTCATCCACTGCCACATCCTCGGCCACGAGGACGCCGGCATGATGGCGGTCGTCGAGGTCGTCCCCTGACGACCGCGGCGACGAGCGGCGCCGCATGGGGCCGCTCGTCGCCGCGGTCGTGACCGGGTCTGTGCCTGCCGCCTACTGGTACCGGCCCAGTACCTGCACCGCGTAGTCGGCAAACTGCGGATCGACGACCTGGTTTAGCTCGACGCGCTGCTGCTGGTCGCCGGTGCTCAGGAAGAACTCCTGGTCCGCGGCCAGGCTATCCGTGTTGATCGTCCCGTTCGGGTTCAAGCCGGGCATCCCCATGCGGTCGTACAGCGCCCGATCCTTGACCGGCGTGTGCTGGACCAGCGCGTTGACCACCTCCTCGCGCTTGGCCGCGTCGCCCTTCACGAAGCCGTCGTTGTAGTCCCGCACCGCCTTGAGGTACGCCACCATGAAGCGCCGCGCCAGGTCCGTCTGCTCGCGCGCGAACTGGTTCGAGTACAGCACGACCGCCACCTGCTGGTTCGGATAGTACTCGTCGTTCCGCTCCCACAGGTGCCCCGCGCCGTGGTCGACGATGCTCGTGAGGAACGGCTCGATGACCATCGCCGCGTCGATCGCGCCGCCCACGAAGCCGGCCTCCATATCGGGGAAGTTCAGCAGCGTGATGTCCACGTCGTCCGCCGTCAGGCCCGCCGTGCGGAGCGCCCGGTCGAGTGCCGCCTGGGCGCCCGAGCCGCGCGACGGCACCGACACCTTGCGGCCGCGCAGGTCCGCCATGCCGCGGACCGTCCCGTTGTCCCACAGCTCGCGCCGAATGATGATGCCCTGGTAGCCGAAGCCGGGCGGCGTGCTGCCCTTGTCGGCCACCGCCCAGATGCGCACGTCGCGGGCGATCGCGTTCAGGAAGCCGGGCGTCAGCGTCGTGCCCCCCACGTCGATCTGACCCGCCGCGAGCGGCGCCAGCATCGTCGCGGCCGACTGGATCGGCACCACGTCCAGGTTAATGCCCTGCTCCGTGAAATAGCCTTGGTCCAGGCCGACGAAGAACCCCGTGTCGCTCGCCGACAGCATCAGCCCCGCCTGGACCGTCACCGCGGCCGGCGGCGCGGCCGGCGCGCTCGTTCCCGCCGCCTCGCCCGCCCCCGGACTGCCGGTCCGTGCGGCCGGCGCGGCGGTAGGCGCGCTCGCCTGGGGCGCGGCCGCCGGGCCCGCGCACGCCGCGAGCAGCGCCATCCCCAGCGCCAGGACCACGCCGCGACCGGGAGCCAGTGCTATAGTGGGACGCTGGCGCGTACCGACGCGCTGCGGAGCCGAGAACATCGGCCACCTCCTGTTATGTTGGCAAGGAATTATAGGCCGCTCGCCACACGGGGAGCCGTATGAGCCGCGCGCCCACGTCCGCGCCCGACCTCGTGTTCCACGGCGGCCGGGTGCTCACGCTGGACCCCGCGTTCACGCGCGCGCAAGCGCTGGCCGTGGCCGGCGACCGGATCGTCGCGGTGGGCGACGACGCGGCCGTGCTGGGGCTCGCGGGGCCGCGCACCGTGCGCGTGGACCTGCGCGGGCGCACGCTGTTGCCCGGCTTCGTGGACGCCCACGCGCACATGGACCGCGAGGGCCTGCGCCGCCTCGTGCCCTCGCTCGACGCCGCCCGCTCGATCGCCGACGTGCAGGCGGTGGTGCGGCGCGAGGCGGCGCGGACGCGGCCGGGCGAGTGGATCGTGCTCGGCCCGCTCGGCGAGCCGCCCTACTACCTCGACCCGCCCGCCACGCTCGCGGACGGCCGCTACCCCGACCGCTACGACCTCGACGCGGCCGCGCCCGACAATCCAGTCTACATTCGCGCGCCGTGGGGCTACTGGAGCGACCGCCCGCCGTTCGTCGCCATCGCCAACAGTCTCGCCCTCCGTCTGGCGGGCGTCGACCGCAACACCGCCCCGCCCTGCGACAGCGTTGAGATCGAGCGCGACGCCGACGGCGAGCCGACCGGTCGCCTGCTGGAGCGCTACCCCATCACCGTACTGGAGCTAACGCTGATGCGCGCCGTGCCGCGCTTCACGCCAGCGCTGCGGCTGCGCGCCCTGCGCGAGTCGCAGCGCCTCTATCTGGCGGCCGGGGTCACGGGCATCTACGAGGGGCACGGCGTCGCCCCCGAGGTGCTGGAGCTGTACCAGCGCCTCCACGCCACGGGCGAGCTGTGGGTGCGCGCCTACCTGGCGCTGGGCGCCGCCTGGGCCTCCGACGCCGCAGTCGCGTGCGACCTCGCCGCCTGGGCGCCGCGGGCCGGCGGCCCAGGCGGCGGCGACGCGTGGCTCCGCGTGGGCGGCGTGTTTCTCTCGCCCGAGCGCGCCGCCCCCGTGGCTGGCGCGCTGCGGGCGGCGCTGCCCTACACCGGCTGGGCGGGTTTCGTCGAGGACCACTACTCGCTGGAGCAGTACCACGCGCGAGCGCTGCTCGCCGCCCGCCACGGCCTGCGCGTCAGCACCATCGTCTCGGGCGGCGCCGCGCCGGTCCTCGACGTCTGGGAGGCGATCGACCGCGAGGTGCCGCTCGCCGGCCGCCGCTGGGTGATGGTCCACGGCCGCGTGCTGCCGCCCGACCTCCTCCCGCGCATCCGGCGACTGGGCGCCGTCGTGACCACGGTGCCGAGTATCCATATCTATCGCGATGGCCGCCGTGTCGTGGCCGGCGGCGTCGACCCGAACCACCTGCTGCCCCACCGCGCGCTCCAGGACGCCGGCATCACGTGGGCGCTCTCCACCGACAACAACCCCTATCCCATGCTGCGCACGATCTGGCAGGCGGTGGCGCGGACCGAGCGCGAGGCGGGCGCGGTGGTCGGCGCGGCGCAGCGCTTGACGCGCGCCGAGGCCTTGCGCGCGGCCACCTGGGCCGGCGCCTACTGCTGCTTCGCCGAGGCCGAGCGGGGCTCGCTGGAGCCCGGCAAGCTAGCCGACCTGATCGTCCTCGGTGGCGATCCGCTCACCGTGCCCGCGGACGCCCTCGCCGACCTCCCGGTCGAGCTGACCCTCGTCGGCGGCCGCGTCGCCCACAGCGCCGGCGACGACCTCCCGCCGGTCGATCCCGCCGCCCAGGCGGCGCTCGCATGAAGATCTACGTGGACGCCGACGCCTGCCCCGTGAAGGAGCAGGTGTACCGTGTGGCCGCGCGCTACGAGCTACCCGTGGTGCTCGCGGCGAACGCGCCGATGCGTGTGCCCCAGCAGCCCGGCGTCGAGCTGGTCGTTGTGCCGGGCAGCTTCGACGTGGTGGACGACTGGATCGCCGCCCACGTCGCGCCCGGGGATATCGTGGCCACCGCCGACGTGGACCTGGCGGGGCGCGTCGTGGACCGTGGCGCCGTCTGCCTCGACTTCCGCGGCAAGGAGTTCACGCCCGACGCGCTGGGCGGGCTGCTCGCCTCGCGCGAGGTCGCCCAGTACCTGCGCGGCCTGGGCGAGTACGGCGGCGGCCCGCCACCGCTCACGGCGCGCGACCGCGGCCGCTTCGCCAGCAAGCTCGACGAGATCGTCAACCGCCTGCGCCGCGCGGGACAGCGCTAGCGCCTGCTAGTCATCTATCCCGTCGCCGCGCGCGGCGTGCTACAATCGGGCCACGCGCCCGCCGGGGCAGCGCCGGCCGCGCGAACGCTAGATGCGCTGCACAACCCACGACGGCAGGAATTGGGCGCCGCGCCCGCGCCATCCGGGCGCTCGCGGCGCTACGGTTAAGGGCGGACATACCTCCCCAGGAGGTGCCGGGTGCCGCCGCTGCTCGAAGTGCGGGGCCTGACCACGCGGTTCCTCGGCCGCGAGCCGCTTACGGCCGTGAACGACGTGTCGTTCGCGCTGCCCGATGGCCGCGTGCTCGTCGTGCTCGGCGAGTCGGGCTCGGGTAAGAGCGTCCTCCTCCGCTCCATCCTACGCCTGCTGCCCCCCGACCGCGCGGAAGTGCGCGGCGCCGTCGAGTTCCAGGGGCAGGATCTCCTGGCCCTCCCCGAGCCGCGGATGCAGGCCGTGCGCGGCAACCGCATCGCCATGATCTTTCAGGAGCCGCTCACCGCCCTCGACCCGGTCTACACGGTCGGCGCCCAGATCGCCGAGACGCTGCGCCGCCACGAGCGCCTGTCGGCGGCCGCCGCGCGCGCCCGCACGATCGAGCTGCTGCACACGGTGGGCATCCCCGCCCCCGAGCGGCGCGTGGACAACTACCCGTTCGAGCTGAGCGGCGGCATGCGCCAGCGCGTCGTCATCGCCCTCGCGCTGGCCTGCCAGCCAGCGCTGCTGCTGGCCGACGAGCCGACGACCGCGCTCGACGTGACCATCCAGGCCCAGATCCTGACGCTGCTGCAAGAGCTAGCCGTCCGCTTCGACATGGGGCTCATCCTGGTCACGCACGACATCGGCGTGGCCGCCGAGATGGCCGACGAGGTGGCCGTGATGTACGCGGGCCGCTTCGTGGAGCGCGGCCCGGTCGAGGCGGTGCTGCGCGCGCCGGCCCACCCCTACACGCAAGGCCTCATCCGCGCCAACGTCCGGCCCGGCCAGCGCACGCGCCTGGAGGCGATCGTCGGCCAGCCGCCGCGGCTGAGCCGCCTGCCGCCCGGCTGCGCCTTCGGGCCGCGCTGCCCCGTCGCCCTCGACGAGTGCCGCCAAGCCGAGCCGCCGGAGCGCGCCGTCGCGTCAGCTCACACCGCCCGCTGCCTGCGCGTCGGCGAATCCCCAGCGCTCGGCGGTCAGTGGTCAGCCGTCAGCGGTCTGCCGCCCGTGCAACGGGCCGCCGGCAGCTAAGGTCCAACGCTCGCGGGAAAGGAGCGTCCCATGCCACGACCTAGCCGCGCAGCCCAGAGCCGCCTCTCCGCCCCCCCTTCAGGGTGCGGCGCGGAGTATCGCGGGCACCGCCGGGCTGGGGGGCTAGCCCCGTCATCTCCCCCTTCCCGCATCGGGAGGGGGGCTGGGGGGGTAGGCTCCCTCGTCCTCGCCCTCGCGCTGCTCGTGGCCTGTGGCGCCCCCAAGCAGCCGGCGCCGGCCGCGAATGCGGCCGCGGGCGCACCCGCCGTCGCGCCCGCGGCCCCTGGCGCCGCGAGCGGCATGGTGCAGACCGCGCCCGTCTCGAAGGGCGGCGGGACGCTGGTCGTGGCCAGCACGGCCGCTAACATCCCGCAGAGCGACCAGTGTCCGACCGAGGGCGCCGAGGGCTTCCGCTTCGTCGGCTACCAGCTCTTCGACGCGCTCACCAGTTGGGACCTCACGCGCAGTGACGTGTTGTCGCCGCTGGTGCCGGGCCTGGCCGAGTCATGGGACGTGAGCCCGAGCGACCCGACGAACTGGACGTTCCACCTCCGCAAGGACGTGCGCTTCCACGACGGCACGCCGTTCAACGCCGACGCGGTCGTCTTCGCTCTCGACCGCGTGATGAACAAGAACGCGCCGCAGTACAGCGAGCTGCAGGCGGCGTGCAGCGCCTCCTACACCGCGCCGATCCGCGACTACGCGAAGGCGGACGACTACACCGTGCGGATCGGCACGAAGGCGCCCTACTCCTTCCTCCTCTACTCGCTCTCCTCGATCCTCATCCCCAGCCCCACGGCCGTCATGAAAGAGGGGACGGACCAGTTCATGAACAACCCCGTGGGCACCGGGCCGTTCAAGTTCGTGCGCCAGGTCGAGCGCCAGTACATCGAGATGGATGCCAACCCCGACTACTTCCGCGGCCGCCCGAAGCTGGACAAGCTGATCGTCCGCCCCATCCCCGAGCCGGCCAGCCGCCTGGCCGCGCTGCGCTCGGGCGAGGTGCAGTGGGCCGAGGTAACGCCCCCCGAGTCGATCAAGCCCCTGGAGAACGACGGCTACCAGGTGATGCTCAACCCCTACCCGCAGGTGTGGTCGTGGATCGTGAACATGCAGGCGAAGCCCTGGGATGACAAGCGCGTGCGCCAGGCCGCCAACTACGCCATTAACCGCGAGGCGCTGTGCCGCGACCTGCTCAGCGGCGCCTGCACGCCAGCGAGCCAGTTCATGTTCGAGGGCCATCCCTGGTACAGCCCCGACGTGGGCTACCACTACGATCCCGACAAAGCGCGGCAGCTCCTCGCCGAGGCCGGCTACCCCAACGGCTTCAAGACGGTGGCCGTCGTGCCGTCCAGCGGCTCGGGCAACATGTGGCCGCAGCCGATGAACGAGTACGTGCAGCGCAACCTGCGCGAGGTGGGCATCGACGTCGAGCTGCGGCCGATCGAGTGGAACACCATGCGCACCACCTATCGCGCCGGCTTCACCGATCCGACCGTCGGCGCCTACCAGTACGCCTGGACCACCCAGAGCCCGGAGTGGATCGCTCGCTTCATCCTCAGCACGTCGAAGCCCCCCGCCGGCCTGAACCCCGGCGGCTACGCCAACCCCGACGTGGACAACCTGATGGCCCAGGCGATGGCGACCTTCGACCAGAAGCAGCAGGACGAGCTGGTGCGCCAGGCGCTGCACCAGGTCACCGAGGACGCGCCGTGGATCTGGATCGTCCACGACCTCAACCTGCGCGTCCTCAGCCCGCAGGTCAAGGGCTTCGTCCAGCCCAAAGCCTGGTACGCCGACATCGCGGACATGAGCGTCGAGAAGTGAGCGGTCAGCTTTCAGCAGTCAGTAGTCAGCCTGCCACCGACCGCTGACCGCTGACCGCTGACTGCTGACTGCTGATAGCTGACCGCTGATAGCTGAGAGCTACCATGCTACCTTTCCTGGCCCGTCGCATCGCCCTGATCGTCCCGACGCTGTTCGGCGTGTCGGTGGTGATCTTCGCCCTGCTCTACCTCGTGCCGGGCGACCCGCTCGCCATGCTCCTGCCGCCCGACGCCTCCCAGGAGCAGCGGGACCGCGTGGCCCACGCGCTCGGCTTCGACCAGCCGGTGCCTGTCCAGTACGTGCAGTGGCTCGGCCGCGTCGTCCACGGCGACCTCGGCATGTCGCTGGCCCGCAACCGGCCGGTCGGCGCCATGCTGGGCGAGGCCGTGGCCAACACCCTCGTGCTCGCCATCGCCGCCGGTATCCTGGCGATCGGCATCGGCCTGGCGCTCGGCACCCTCGGCGCGGTGCGCCACGGCACGTGGGTCGACCGGCTGGTGCGCGTCGTCGGCGTCATGGGCGTGAGCATCCCCCCCTACTGGGCGGCCCTGCTGCTCATCACGGTATTCGCCGTGCAGCTCCACTGGCTGCCGGCCTCCGGCATGCGCAGCGTCACCGGCGACGGCGGGCCGGGCGACCTGCTCGCGCACCTCATCCTCCCCGCGCTCGCCGTGTCGATGGTCACGCTCGGGCTCATGGCCCGCATGGTCCGCGCCTCCGTGCTCGACGTGCTGAACCAGGACTACATCCTGACGCTGCGCGCCAAGGGGATGGGCGCGGGCGCCATCCTGGCGCACACCCTCAAGAACGCCGCGCCGCCCATCATGACGGTCGGCGGCCTGCAGGTCGGCCACCTGCTCGGCGGCTCGGTGCTCGTGGAGACGGTCTGCGGCTGGCCCGGCGTCGGCCAGCTCATCTACCAGTCGATTAGCCAGCGCGACGTGCCCGTCACGCAAGGCGGCGTCCTCGCCATCGCGCTCGTCTTCGTGCTCCTGAACTTGCTCGTCGATCTCTTACACGGCGTCGTCGACCCGCGCATCCGGCAAGCCCACTAGCAGGCAAATAGGCAGGGCCGAGGCTCATCCCGCGCCACCGGGCTGACCGTAACCTACGGACCAGGGGGACAAACAACTAGGTAGGGCAGGGGCTCGTCCCCTGCCGCCCGACGCTCGGCAGGCGAACGGGCGGTAGACGACCGGTCCCCGCCGAACCAGGGCGACAGGGGACGTATCTCGTCTACAAGGCCACGGAATCGGCACGTCACGGCTGGGAGTGACCGATGGATCCACCGGATACTTGGCAGCTCGCCGTAGGGGCAAACGCCGCTGCCGGCGCTCTGCCGTGGCCGGGCGTCGAGGCCGACGAGGCCCCGCCCACCAGCTACTGGGGCCGCTTCGGCCGCCGCTTCCTGGAGGACCGGCTCGCCGTCGCCGCCGCGCTCGTACTGCTGGCGATGGCCGCCGCGGCGCTGCTCGCGCCGTGGCTCGCGCCCGCGAGCGCGACCGACGGCGACGTGGCCCAGCGCCTGGCGCCCCTTGGCACGGCCGGCCACGTGCTCGGCACCGACGAGCAGGGCCGCGACATGCTGACCCGCCTGCTGCACGGCGCCCGCCTCACGCTGCTCGCGGGTCTCGTCCCGGTGCTGGCCGCCGGCCTGCTCGGCGGCGCGCTCGGCATGGTCGCCGGCTACTGCCGCGGCGTCGTCGGGGGCGCGATCATGCGCGTCATGGACGTGTTCTACGCCTTCCCCGCCATCCTGCTCGCCATCGGCCTCGCGGCGGCGCTCGGGCCGGGGCTCCGCAACGCCATCATCGCGCTCGCCGTCGTCTTCATCCCGCCCGTGGTGCGCGTCGCCGAGACCGCCACCCGCCGCGTCGTGGTCCAGGAGTTCGTCGAGGCGGCCCGCGCCAGCGGCGCCACGCCGTACCAGATCCTCCGCTACCACGTCGCCGGCAACGTCGCCGGGCCGGTGTTCGTCTACGCCTCCACCTTGTTCGGGGTGAGCATCGTCTTCGCCGCCGGCCTGAGCTTCCTCGGCCTCGGCGTAACGCCGCCCACGCCCGAGTGGGGGCTGATGCTGGCCTCGTTGAAAGACGCCATCTACACCAACCCCGTGGTCGCCATCCTGCCCGGCGCCGCCATCTTCGTCGCCTCGGTGGCCTTCAACCTCCTGAGCGACGGCGTGCGCGACGCCTTCGACGTGAGGTTGTGATGCCCACCCCACCTCACCCCCCCGATCTAGGGCGAAGTGCGTCGTCCAGTTCCCCCCCAGAATGCGCGGAGCGAGCGGGGGCCAGCCCCCTCCTCGAGGTGCGCGGCCTGCGTAAAGCCTTCCCCGTGCGCGGCGGCTGGCTCGGCCGGGCGCGTACCGCCGTCCGGGCCGTGGACGGCGTGTCGTTCGCCGTCGAGGCCGGCAGCACGCTCGGCCTGGTCGGCGAGTCGGGCTGCGGCAAGTCCACCACCGCGCGATTGGTGCTGCGGCTGGTCGAGCCGGACGACGGCCGCGTGGTGTTCGACGGCCGCGACGTGACCGCCCTCGGCGGCGGCGCCCTGCGGGCGCTGCGGCGCGAGATGCAGATCGTCTTTCAGGACCCCTACTCGTCGCTCAACCCCCAGATGGCCGTGCGCGACCTGATCGGCTTCAACCTGCGCGTCCACGGCGAGGGAGGCGCCGCCGTGGACGCGACGGTCGACGCCGTGCTGGAGGACGTGGGCCTGGCGCGGGGCTACGCCGTCCGCTATCCCCACGAGCTTTCCGGCGGCCAGCGCCAGCGCGTGAACCTCGCCCGCGCGCTCGTCGTGCGGCCCCGCCTGCTGGTGGCCGACGAGCCGGTCTCCGCGCTCGACAAGTCCGTGCAGGCCCAGGTGCTCAACCTGTTCGTGGACCTGCGCGCCCGCTACGGCCTGACGACGCTGTTCATCTCCCACGACCTGAACGTCGTGGAGTACCTGAGCGACTCGGTGGCCGTGATGTACCTCGGCCAGATCGTCGAGTGGGGCCGCGCCGAGGCGGTCTACGCCCAGCCGCTCCACCCCTACACCCAGGCGCTCATGGCCGCCGCCCCCGACCCCGACCGCCCGCGCGGCCAGCGCCCGCCGCCCCTCGCCGGCGACCTGCCCAGCCCCCTCGACCCGCCGTCCGGCTGCCGCTTCCGCACCCGCTGCCCGCACGCCATGCCGCTCTGCGCCGAACAGCCGCCCGCCCTCGCGCCCCAGGCGCCCGCCCACACCGTCGCCTGCCACTTGTACGAGCCGTCAGCCATCAGCTATCAGCAGTCAGCCGCGAAAACACAGGCGAGCGAGCGCTCGCGTGGCGACACGTCTACGCACGCCGTAGCGCCGCCCACCGCAAGCCGAAAGCTGACGGCTGATCGCTGATGGCTGATCGCTGATCGCTTTTCGGGAGGAGCCATGTCCCCAATCGTTCGCGTCGCCGCCGCCCAGCTAGGCCCCGCGTCGGAAGTCGCCAGCGAGAACGTCCCCCGCCTGCTCGGCCTGATCGCCGCCGCCCGCGTGCAGGGTGTGCAGCTCATCGCCTTCCCCGAGCTGGCGCTCACCACCTACTTCGCCACGGCCGTCCACGATGCCGACCGCGACGCCTATTTCGAGGCGGGACTGGACACGCCCAACGTGCGGCAAGTGCGCGACGCGGCGCGCGCGGCCGGCATGGCGCTCGTGCTGCCGTTCGCCGAGCGCGCGGAGCACGGCTGCTTCAACAGCGCCGCCCTCTTCGACGCCAACGGCGCGCTGCTCGGCATGTATCGCAAGATGCACATCCCCGGCACCGTCGAGCCGCAGGGCGAGCCGCCCTACGCGCTCGAGCGCCGCTACTTCGCCGGTGGCGACCTCGGCTTCCCCGTCTACCCGAGCAGCCTCGGCCGCGTCGGCATGCTGATCTGCGCCGACCGCGGCTTCCCCGAGGGCTGGCGCTGCCTGGGCCTCGGCGGCGCCGAGATCGTCGTCACACCCTACAACACCTCGACTAACGTGCCGCACAACCCGCGCTCCGGCCGCTCCGCCGTCGAGACGCTGCGCGAGCAGCAGCCGCTGCGGATGCGCGCCGGCGCGAACATGAACGGCTACTTCGTCGTGGCCCCCGGCAAGGCCGGCGTCGAGCGCGGCGTGCAGTACATCGGCGACAGCATGGTCATCGGCCCCTGGGGCGACGTCCTGGAGCGCGCGCGCAGCGACGGCGACGAGCTGGTGATCGCCGACCTCGACCTCGCCGACGCCGCCGAGGCGAAAGCCCACCTCAACCTAGACGAGAAGCGCCGCCCCGACGCCTACGGCGCCCTCGTCGCGCCCACTCGCGTCCCCCTGCCCGCCTAGAGCGCCGTGCAGAGCGTGTGAGCGGCCTGGGTAACGTAGGGGCGGGTTTCATGCCCGTCCGCGGCCTGTGGCGCGGAATACTGCAAGCGCCACTGCCGCAGCCCCGGCGGTTGCCAACCGCGCACGCGACCTGCCAACCGATACAGCCACCGCCCCGGCGGGCGACGCCCGCCTAGTCAGGCAGCAGCGCGACGGCCAGCAGCGTCGCCAGCGCTGCCGTGAAGAAGTGGGCGTGCGTGCCGTTCAGCGTATACGCAATGAAAAACTCGTCGGCCACCAGGAAGGCGCTCCACAGGCCCACCAGCGCCACGAACGGCGGGTAGAGTACCCCCGGCGCCGCGACAGCGCGAGCCGGCAGGCACCGCCACGCGCGCCAGAACAGGGCCGCGGCCGCCGCCTCCCAGACGATCGCGCCCGCGAGCGCCAGGCCGGCGACCCAAGCCGGCCAGCCATAGACGCCGATCGCCTTCACCAGCAGCGGGTAGTTGCCCGACGCCATCGGCCAGCCCGGCGGCAGCACGTCGAGCGCCTTCAGGCCGTCGAGCAGGTTGGTCACGCTCACGATCGTGAGGTCCAGCGCCCAGAACAGCAGCAGGCCCCGCTTCAAGGCGCCTACGCCGAGGTGTGACATCGGCATCTCCCCCACACTGCGGCCCGACAATGGCTTTCGCGGGCGTTGACACTTGGAGCAAGGTAGAGCGTGCGCTCGTGGCGCGGAAAACCGCGAGCGCCACGCCCCGCCGGCCGGTTGCGGTCGCTCGGGTGCATCCATCTGGAAACCACCCTGGCGCACCGCGGCGCGGCCTCGCCTAGCCGCCACCGCCCGCAGGCCCGACGCGCCCGCGCTCGGGTCGCCCGGGCCTGTGCTATACTGGCCCGCCAACCGGGCCGTGGCGCCCCGCGCCCCTAGCGCCCGCGAACGATCCCGCCCGGAGGGAGCCAGCGTGTACGTCGACGTTCACGCGCACTATACCCCGATCGAATACCTGGACTACCTGGCCGAGCACGGCAGCCCCGAGTCGGGCCGCGGCGCGCGCGTGGCGCCCGGTGCGGGGCTGAGCATCGAGGGGCGCCTGGGGCTAATGGACCAGGTGGGCATTCGCTTGCAGGTGCTATCGGTAGGCTCGTCCACGCCGTATTTGGCCGATCAGGCCCACGCCGTCGCCGCCGCCCGCCTGGCCAACGACCGCTACGCCGACCTGTGCGGCCAGTATCCGACTCGCTTCGCGGCGTTCGGCACGGTCCCGCTGCCGCACGTCGACGCCGCGCTGACCGAGGCCGCGCGCTGCCTGGACGACCTGCACATGCTCGGCATTACGATCGGCTGCTCGGTGGCCGGGCGCCAGCTCGACGCCCCCGCCTTCGCCCCGTTCTTCGCCGAGCTGGACCGGCGCGGCACGGTCCTCTTCCTCCACCCCCAGGGCGTCGGCTGCGGGCCAGGCACCGGCGACTTCGGCATGGCGTGGCTCGTCGGCGCCCCGGTCGAGGACACCGCCGCCGCCCTCCGCCTTATCATGTCGGGGATGCTCGATCGCTACCCGGGCGTGAAGATCATCGTGCCCCACCTCGGCGGGGTGCTGCCCTTCCTGGCCCAGCGCGTCGACGACCTCACCGAGCACTCGGTCGCCCGCCAGCGCGCCGAAGACCAGGCCCCCGCTATCCATGGCGCCCCCGGTGCCTACTACCGCCGCCTCTGGTACGACACCGTGAACTCGCACCCGGCGGCCCTACGCTGCGCCCGCGACACCTTCGGCGCCGACCGCCTGCTGCTCGGCACCGACTTCCCCTACCTCACCGGCCCCCAGTGGGCGCCGCTCGTGCGCTACGTCGAGACGGCCGGCTTCCCGCCGCACGAGACGGCCGCGATCCTCGGCGACAACGCTCGCGCCCTCCTCGGCCTGCCCGCCGCCTAAGCAGATAGCTCGGTTGTCCTCAACCTCGCCGTGAACGGCGGGCCCGGGCCGCGCCTTCTGGCCCGCCGTTCACGGCGGCGGCCGGAAGTGCATTGGGACCAGGGCCAGGTGCTTAGAGCAGCTTGCCGACTAGGCAAGCCGCCAGCGTCTCGTAGGGGCGGCTCTCGTGGCCGCCCGCGGCCGCTAGGCCGCAGCCCAGCCTCGGCCAGTTCTGCTACCATCGAGTGCAAGACGGACGAGCGCCAGCCAGGCACCACGGCGATTCTGCGCGAGCCGAGGCCCTATCGCGTCGGCTGGCAGGTCCAGGAAGCGAGAGTGAGCAGCATGGCCGAGAAAGTGACGGTGCCCGCGCTCCAGCAGATGAAGCGCGACGGGCGGCGCATCGCCGCGGCCGTCGCCTACGACTATCAGATGGCGCAGATCCTGGACCGCGCCGGCGTGGACCTCATCTCGATCGGCGACTCCGTGGGCCACAACCTCTGGGGCCAGCCGACCCACTTCGAGGTGACGGTCGACCAGATGATCCTCGTCTGCCTGGCCGTCAGTCGCGGCGCCCGGCGCGCCCTCGTCAGCTGCGACATCCCCTTCGGTCCCGTGCAGATCAGCACCGAGGAGGCCGTGCGCGCCGCCGTCCGCCTCGTCATGGAAGGCCACGCCGAGATGGTGAAGGTGGACGGCGCCGCTGACTTCCCCGCTGCCGTGACCGCCATCGCCCGCGCCGGCATCCCCGTCTTCGCCCAGTTCGGCCTCACGCCCCAGACCTCCGCCCAGTACGGCGGCTGGGAGCAGGCGGGCGGCCCGCTGCCCGCCCCGCTCCGCGAGAAGCTGCTGCGCGACGCGCGCCTCCTCGAGGAGGCCGGCGCCTCGCTGCTCGACGTCACCAACGCCGGCGAGGAGCTGTCCGCCGAGCTAGCGCGGTCCGTCAGCATCCCCGTGCTCGGCGGGCGCGGCAGCGGCCCCGGCTGCGACGGCCACATCCAGGTGGCCAACGGCCTCGTCGGCTACAGTGCCGCCAGCCTCGACCAGGCCCACGAGCGCTACGGCAACGTCGCGCGCGTCGTCTACGACGGCATCAGCGCCTACGTCGCGGACGTGCGCGAGGCACGCCCCGTCCGTGGCATCATGCCCAGCGTACGTGGCTGAGAGAAACAGAGCAACAGGAGGACCTCCGATGGCAGCGAAGCGACAGGCGATCTTCCTCAAGGGCCAGGAGCACGGCGCCCCCATCCCGAACGGCGCGCGCATCGGCAACATCATCTTCTCGTCCGCCTTCGGCGGCCGCGACGCCGCGACGGGCCAGTTGCCGTCCGACCCCGACGAGCAGGCCGCGGTGATGTTCCGCAACCTCGCGCAGTTCCTCAGCGACGCCGGCGCCAGCCCCGCCAACGTCGGCTACATGAAGGTCTACCTCCAGGAAGAAAAGTACCGCGACGCCGTCAACAAGGAATGGGTCAAGATGTTCCCCGACGAGCACGACCGCCCCGCGCGCCACGCGCTGAAGGCAGACCTGCGCGGCGGGATGCTGTTCCAGGTCGAGGTCATCGCCGTCGTCTAGCGCCGCGCCAGCCGGGAAATGCTGGGGGCTCGGAGTGCCCAACCCCTAACATTCATACCACTCCATTACACTCATGGGGCGCGGCCCATGCCTGTCGGGAGAGGTTTCGCCTTGCATGATCGGGTTATGTTGATATGACCAGTCTCGTCCGGCTGCTCGTCCTCGCCCTGACGCTCGCGGCCGCCTGCGCGCCGGCGTCCCCGCCCGCGGCCCCGAGCGGTGCCGCCGCGGCCCAGCCCGGCGCGGCCCCCGCCCCCACGATCGCCACCACCGACTACGACTCGCCGGCCTGGCAAGGGCTGATCGCCGCCGCCCGCCAGGAGGGCAAGCTGGTGCTCGCCTCCAGCCCCACCCCCGCGACGCGGCAGAACCTGCCGCGCGCCTTCAAGGACCGCTTCGGCGTCGAGATCGAGTATCTGGGCGGCCGCTCCAGCGACCTGGCGAACCGCCTGGAGAACGAGCGTGCGGCCGGCGTCTACTCGATCGACGCGATCGTCGGCGGCGGCGACACGGTCATCCGCATGTACCAGAACGGCTGGCTCGACCCGATTCGCCCGCTCCTGCTGCCCGAGGTCGCCGATCCCGCCGTCTGGCGGAACGGCCGCGTGCCGTTCCTCGATCCCGAGGACAGCCACCTGATGGAACTGGAGGGCTCCGTGACAGGCGTGGTCGCGGTGAACTCGCAGCTCGTCAAGGAGTCGGAGATCACGACCTTCGACGACCTGCTGAACCCCAAGTGGCGGGGCAAAATCTCCATCGAGGACCCGCAGACCGCTGGCTCGGGCCAGAACCGCGCGATTTACATCTACGCGACCAAGGGCGAGGACTACTTCAAGCGGCTGTACGTCGACCAGCAGCCGACGTTCAGCCGCGACACCCGGCAGATGGAGGACTGGCTGGCGCGCGGCACCTACCCCGTCACCCTCGGCCTGAACGTGAACGACGTGGAGCCGATGGAGCAGGACGGCCTGCCCGTCAAGCTGCTCGGCACCCTCGACGCCACCGGCTACGTGACCGGCGGCTTCAGCGTGCTGGGCCTCTTCAACAACGCGCCGCACCCCAATTCGGCGCGGCTGTTCGTCAACTGGATCACCTCGCCCGAGGGGCAGCAAGTCCACGCGGACGCCGAGAAGCAGGCGCCCATGCGCCGCGACGTGCCCGCCCCGTGGCTGCGCGACCACCAGATCCCCAAGGACGGCGTGACCTACATGCGGCTGTACGATTACCAGTACGTGACCGAGCAGAAGCCGGCCATCCTGCGGCGGTTCCGTGAGATTCTGGGGGGCTAGGAGTCGGAGTCGAGCATGCGCAGCATCGTCCACCTCCTCTGCGCCGCGAGCGCCCTGCTGGCCGCCGCCTGCGCCGCGCCGGCGCCCGCGACAACGCCAGGCAATCAGCCCGCTGCCAGCGGCGCCCGGCAGGCCTCATCCCCCGCGCCCAAAGGCGTCTACGACGACCCCACCTGGCAAGAGCTGATCGCCGCCGCCCGTCAGGAGGGCAAGCTGGTAGTCGCCTCGGGACCGAACCCCGACATGCGCGTGCAGCTCCCCGCGGCCTTCAAGGACCGCTTCGGCATCGAGATCGAGTACCTCGGCGGCCGCTCGAGCGACCTCCAGACGCGCCTGCGCGGCGAGCGGGCCTCCGGCGTGTCGAGCGTGGACGTGATTATCGGCGGCGGCGATTCGGTCACCGCCATGTACAACGACGGCTGGTTCGCGCCCATCCGGCCGCTGCTGGTGGTGCCGCAGGTGCAGGATCAGACCGCCTTCCTCAACAACCGCTATCCGTTCCTCGACCCGCAGGACGCGTACATGTTCGAGTTGGAAGCGACCGTGCTCGGCTACTTGACCGTGAATCCGGATCTGGTGTCCGATAGCGATTTGCAGAAGCTCGACGACCTGCTGGAGCCACGCTGGAAGGGCAAGCTCTCGGTGGACGATCCGACGGTTCCCGGCCAGGGGCAGAACAACGCCATCTACCTGTACGTGCTGAAGGGGGACGAGTACTTCAAGCGACTGTTCGCGGACCAGCAGCCCGGCGTGAGCCGCGATCCGCGCCAACTCCAAGATTGGTTGGCACGCGGGATCTACCCGGTAAGCTTTGGGCTAGCCCAGCGCGACGTGGACGATATGCGCCAGCAGGGCCTGCCCGCGAAGGTGATCGGGCAGCTCGACGGCCCCGGCGCGATCGTCGGCGGCTTCGGCGTCCTGTGCTTGTTTACCGACCCGCCGCACCCCAACGCCGCCAAGCTCTTCGTGAACTGGCTCGCCTCGCCGGACGGCATGGGGGTCCATGCTCAGGCAGAGGCCCAGGTGCCGCTGCGGAAAGATGTCGCGCATCCCTGGGCGACTGAGTTTCAGGTGCCGAAGGAGGGGGTAAGCTACCAGGACCTCTACGACTACCACTACATCATGGACCAGAAGCCCGCGATCATCCGCCGCATCCGCGAGGTCATGGGCCAGTAAGCAACGAGCACTAGTACTCCGTCACGCGTGAATTGCGAGGCGGTTGTGATCATGGTATGCTGCGTAGCCTCCCGTGTGAAGGAGGCTGCGTGTGAACACCAAATACGCCGTCAAGCTCTCCGAGGCCGAGCGCGCGCAGCTGCGCACGC
>DATGMD010000072.1:0-18554 GCA_035293805.1 Chloroflexota bacterium
CGAGGGCGTAGACGTCGGTGGCCGGGGTGATGGCGCCGCCGCTGGCCTGCTCGGGGGCCAGGTAGTGCGGCGTGCCCAGGAGCGCCGCCGTGGCGGTGAGCGCCGGCACGTCCAGCATCTTGGCGATGCCGAAGTCGGTCATCTTCGCGCGGCCGTCCTCGGTCAGCAAGATGTTGGCCGGTTTCACGTCGCGGTGGACGATCCCCTGCGCGTGCGCCGACCCTAACGCCGCCGCGATGTCGGCCGCGATCCGCAGCGCGCGCTCCACGGCCAAGGGGCCATCCCGAAGGCGGGCGCGCAGGTCGCCGCCCGGCAGGTACTGCATGACCAGGTAGCGGGTTCCGAGCGCCTCGCCGTACTCGTAAACCGGGACGATGTGGGGGTGATCGAGCCGCGCAACGCTACGGGCCTCGCGCTCGAAGCGGGTAACAAACGTGGGATCGGCCTGCAGCTCCGGGCGCAGGAACTTCAGGGCCACGTCGCGGCCCAGGCGCAGGTCCTGGCCCCGGAAGACGGTAGCATCGCTCCCCTGGCCTAGCTCCTCGCCCACGACGTAGCGATCGCCGATCGTGGCGCCCTGCACGCTCACCGCTCTCTCGACCCGGCCGGCATCGCGGCCCGTCCGCGCTGCGGCCGCACCCTTCCTAGTGGACGGAAAGTGCAAATCCGGTGCCGGCGGGTCGCCGGCAATAGCGGGTTGGGCAAGCGGCCGGGTCACGCGAGGAGGCACTCCACGCCAGCGCCCTCCAGGTGGCGAGCGGCGCTGGCGCGCCCGGCGACGGCCATGATGATGTCGGCCGCCGCGCCCCGCACCTCTGGGCCCTCTCCGGCTGTGTAGTCGAGGTCGGTGGCGACCAGCCGCAGCGACCGGCCCCGCCCGGAGGGCAGCACCCGCGTCCAGCGGAGCACCCATCGCAGGCGGTCCGGATTCTGGGCGCGCGGTCGGCCAATGGGCCGGCGAATGTCTTCCTGGTGGATCCAGTTGTCGACCAGCAGCACGGGCGCGAACAAGCGCCCGAGGCCTTGGACCGCGGCGATCTCGTCTAGCTCGGCCAGAAGCTGCTGAACGGGGACTCCAGCGCGTCGCTCTACCGAGCGGGCGTTGGCAGCATCCACGTCGCCGTGGGTCCGGAGGATGTCAGCCCAGTCGCGCTCGCCGCCGATCACGTGGGCGACGACGTCGCGCACGCGCCAGCCCGCGCACAGACTGGCGGCCTCCCACTCCGCCGGCCCGAGCGCGTGACACAGCGCGAGCAGCTCGCGGCGCTCCGCGATGAGGTGACTCCGGGCGTTGCGGAGCGTTGCACTCACGGCTCCTCCCGGGCCGTCGCGCCGCTCCTGACGCGGGCGACATGTGTCCCCGCCACCCCGCGGCCGGGCGGCGGCTACTGTTGCGGGAACACGTCGAAGAAGCCCTCGGAGCGGAGCTGCTCTCGCAGCCCGTCCCAGCCCGGGCCGTCCTGCGTCGGGATCAGCCGTGGCGTGCCCGGCACCAGGCTCCCGCTCGCCGCGTCCCACGTGTAGGTCGTGTCGCGGTAGTTCGTGGGGCAGCAGGCGGGATCGTTCGGGCCGTAGTCGGGCAGGACCACCCGTACCGGCGGGTGGACGTCCTGGTCGTTCGTCGCGCGCCCCACGGCGATGACTCCGCCGCCGCGCACCGGATCGAGCGCGAGCAGCGAGTTGCCGCTGGCCACGTCGCTGACCCAGTATTGGGTCGAGCAGTTCGCGCCGCACACGTTCAGCATCTGGAAGCGGTAGCCGCCGTTCGCGCCCAGCGCGTTGTGCTCGGAGTAGGTGCAGGCGATCGTGTGGGGGCACTGCGGCGGTGGCTGGGGCACTGCCTGTCCCGGCCCGCCCGGGTCGCCCAGCTGCGCGCCGGCCAGCCCCACCGAGCAGAGCGTGGCGGCGGCGGCGGCGAAGCTGGCGTGGCGCAGGGATCGCGGCAGGCGGCTCAGCATACGGCTCCCTCCTGGCCCGAGTGACCGCGGCGGGGCGAAACTGCCTCGGCGGCCCGTGCTCTCGACTATACATCCGTGGCGGTACGTCGCGCCTGCTCCGCGACCGTGCCGCTGGGCGCCGGAATCGCCCGTCGGCCCGCGGCGGGATACGGCACGGACCGTCAGAAGCTAGTACCTCGTCACGGGTAAATTGCTATCTGTTGGCAGCTGCCGACACACAGCAATTCACCGTGGACAGACCGCTAGGGTGCGGAGCAACGCTGCTGCCTACTTCGGCAGGTTGTTGTAGAAGCCGCTTTGCCGCAGCTTCTCCGCGAAGCTGAAGTCGGCCACGTCGTCGGGCGTCGCCGTGCGCGCCGCGGGGTTCTCCTCGGCATCGAGCGTCGCCTGCAGCGCGCCCCGGTCCGGATAGATGTCCGTCTGGAGGATCGGGCGGTAGACGTCGACGGTGCCTCGCAGCGCGTCCTGGTCCTGAATGTCGCTGTACTTGCCGATGATCTGCATGGCGTACTCGGGGTCGCTCTTGAAGCGCGCGGTGGCCAAGGCGTTCGCCTTCAGCACCCGTTCCACCACGTCGGCCCGTGTGGCGATCGTGTTCTTGACCGTGCCGATCGAGCCATTGGTGAACGGGATCTTCATGGCGGTGATGTCGACGAGCACCGGGAAGCCGAGCGACTCGGCCTTGAACAGCGCCGGCACGCTGATGCTCGCCCCCTCGGCCGACCCCTGCTGCAGCGCCGCGAGCGATTCGGCGTTGCCACCCGTGCCCCGGAAGTTCACGTCCACGTCGGGCTTCAGCCCCAGGCGCTCCAGGGCCACCCGCGCCGCCACGTCGCTGATCGCCTTCAGGCGCGACACCCCGATCGTCTTGCCCCGCAAGTCCTCCACGGTCTTGATGTCCGGCCGGACGGCGATCGCGTCTTCGAACACGTCCAGGTCCGAGCCGACGATCATGGTTTCCAGGCCTTGTAGGTTGCCCAGCACCAGCGATGGGCCGCCGGCGGCGACCAGGTCCACCTCACCGCCGTGCAGCGCCGCGATCAGCGTGGCGCCCGGGTCGATGCGGTTCATGTCCGGCACGTCCAGGCCCTGCTCGCGGAAGTACCCGCCGTCGAACGCGATCCAGAATGGCGACTGCACGGCCGCGATCGTCGTGTACGCGACCCGCGCCGGGATCAGCGCCGGCGGCGCGGTGGCGGCCGGCGCGGCCGCAGCGCCGCTCGTGCTTCCGCCGGATGCGCTCGCCGCGGGCGAGGCCGCGTTCGCCGGCTTGGCCGGGGTCGTGCTGCCAGCGCCCGAATTGCACGCGAGCGCCAGCAGCGCGGTCGCCGCTAGCCCCGCCACTAGCCGCCGAGAACGCCCGTGGTCCGTGCCCATGCCCTTCTCCCTATCGCCAACTCGCGCCCGGGTGCCCGCGCCGCCTCGCCCGCGCGGGTGCCCGCGCCACGTCCGCGCCTGACTCCTATTTGGGCAGTTGGTCCAGGAAGCCGCTCGCGCGCACGGCCGCCGCAAAGCGCTGATCCACGAAGTCCTCAGGCTTCGCGGTGCGCGCGGCCGGGTTGTCCTCCACGTCCAGCACCGTCTGCACGGCGGAAAGCTCGGGGTAGATGTCCACCGTGTAGATCGGCGCGTAATAGTCGATCGTCTGGCCCAGCAGCTCGCGATCGTCGCTGGCCGCGTACTTGCCCATGATCTCGATGCCGTACTCGCGGTCCGTCTTCAGGCGGCTGGTCGCCTGCGCCAGCGCTCGCAGGTACGGCTCCGCCAGCTCCGGCTTCGCCGCCAGCGTCTTCCGCGTGGCGCCCACTGCCGCGCTGAGGAAGGGGATGCTCATTTCGGTGACGTTGATTAGCTCCGGGAAACCGCGCTTGCGCGCCTCGAACACGGCCGGCACGTTCAGGCTCGCGGCGTCGATCGCGCCAGTCTCCAGGGCGGCGAGCGATTCGGCCAGACCGCCGGTCTTGCGCGTGAACACGTCCACGTCGGGCTCCAGCCCGACGCGCTTGGCCCCCAGCCGCGCGACCACGTCGGTGATCGCTTTCAAGTTCGTCACGCCGATCGTCTTGCCGCGCAGCTCCTCCGGCGTCCTGATCTCCGGCCGGGAGAACACCGAGCCGTCGAGCACGTTGGCGGTCGAGCCGATGATGACGGTGTCCAGGCCCTGCAGGGTGCCGAGCACCAGGGTGGGCGCGCCCGAGAAGGTAACGTCTAGCTCCCCGTTCGTCAGTGCCGCGAGCAGCGGCGCCCCCGCGTCCAAGTGGACGAGTTCCACGTCCAACCCCTGCTCGCGGAAGTAGCCGGCCTCCAGGGCGACCCACCACGGCGCGGCGGCCGCCGCGATAGTCGTGTAGCCCGACCGTGACTTCATCAGGGCGGGCGCGGCGCCGGCGGTCGCGGTATCCCCGGCGGACGGTGCGCTGGCGGCCGCGGGCGCCGCCCCGCCTGGCCCGCCCCCCGGCGCGCCCGCGGCCGGCGCACCCGTTCGGGCCGGGGCGCCGCATCCCAGTAGCAGCGCGGCGAGTCCCAGGCTGGCAAGCAGCCTCCGACACCCAGACGAGCAGGTTGCCATCGCAAACTCCTCACTCGTACCCTGCACCGGCCGGCGGGCGGCGCGATCGCGCGTGCCCGTGCGCCACGTCGCAGCCACCCCGCGACGCCACGGGGCGGCCGGCTCGCTCGGCGCCTAGCTGCCGCGCGTCACCTGCTCGACGTAGCCGCTGGCCTTGATCTTGTCCGTGAAGCTGCTGTCCAGGAACTGCTCGGGTCGCGCGTTCCGCGCCTCGGGCTTGTCGTCCGCGATGAAGCGCAGGTTGTTCTCGACCCCGCGCGGCGACATCGCCATGTCGTCGCTCATCTGCCCGCGATAGTACTCCCAGGTGTCTTCGGCAGTCGCCCGATCGTCCAGCTTGGTATGGACCATGATCGACTCGACCGACGGGTCCTTTTGCGTCTTGAAGGCGTGGGCGCCGCGGATCAGCGCCTTCAGGTAGCGTTCTACCACGTTGGAATGCGCTGCCACGTAGGCGCGGGTGGACACGATGGCCGCGCTGCCCATCTCGACCTTCAGCGCGGCCACGTCGATCAGCTCGCGGAAGCCCAGGTCGCGGGCGCGGAACGTCTGCGGCGGCGAAAACGAGCCGCCCGCGATGGCGCCGGTCTGCATGGCCGCCAGCGTCTCTGGCGTGCCGCCCGACCGCACCACCTGCACGTCGCGGCCCTCCGTCAGGCCCCAGTGCTCCAGCGCGATCTTCAGCGCGACGTGGCTGATGGCCCCGAAGTTCGACACGCCGATCGACTTCCCGCGCAGGTCGTCGGGCGTCTGCACGTCCGGGCTCACGTAGATCGAGTTCGTCAGGTAAGGCATCGCCGCCCCGAGCAGCACGTACTGGCCGCCCTGCAGGTTGGCCTCGATCACCTGATTCGCGCCCGCGAGCACGATCGGCGCCTCCTGGCTGGACAGCGCCCCGAGGATCGCCTGCCCGGCGCCGATGAACGCCACTTCGGCATCCAGCCCCTGCTCTTTGAAGGCGCCCGTCTCGTCGGCCAACCACAGCGCCGCCATGCTGGCGCCGGCGGTCGTGTAGGCGGTTCTGATGGCGACCGGCGCGGCCGGCGCCGCCGGCTGCCCCGCCGGCGCACTGCTCTCGGGCGCGGCCGGCGCTGCGGGCGCCGCGGGCGCGCTGGCCGGCGCCCCGGCCCGCTGGCCACAGGCCAGCACCAGCACGAGACTCAGGCACAGGGCCGCCAGGCCCCCCACGCTCCGGACGCCCGCGCTCTGCATCCTCACCAAGCCCCTCCATTGTCTGTCTGCCGAGCGTGAACGCACGACCGCTACCGCGGCGCCGCCGCAGGCCGGCGGCCTCGGCATGCCCCCCAGGCGGCGGGTTGCGCTAGTTATACAACTGGCCGACGAATCCTTGCGCCTCCAGGTCGCGGATGAAGTGATCGTCGCTCAACTGCGCGGGTGTCAGGTTGCGCGCCGCGGGCTGCTCTTCAGCGCGCTGGTCGAGCACGGTCTGGATGCTCTCGGCCGTCGGATAGGGCACGCGCTCGAGCAGCGGCTCGATGAGATCGTATGTCCGCGCCATCAGCGGCCGGTCGTCGCTCTTGAGATTGCGCGCCAGCACGTCCACGGTCGTCGCCTTGTCCTTGTGGACGCGCGCCAGGCCCTCGACGTGCGCCATCATCAGCCGCTTCAGCATCTCGTCGTTGTTCTTCACGTAACTGCTGGTGCTGGCCAGCCCGTTCTGCAGGTAGGGGACGTGCTGCGCGGACAGATCGTAAAGGAGGCGGAACCCCGCGTCCTGCGCCTCGAAGTTGTAGGGGATCGCGAGCACGGACGCATCCACCGCGCCCGCGGCCAGGGCGCCGTACACCTCGGCGGTGCCGCCGATCTGCAGCAGCGCCACGTCGCGGTCGGGCTCCAGCCCCGCCCCCTGCAGCATCTTCGTGGCGCCCAGGTAGATGCCGGAGCCGATGCGCGTCACGCCGAGCCGCTTGCCGCGCAGGTCGGCCACCGTGGCGATCTCGGGCTTCGAGTACACCCAGAAGTTCATGTTGTTTTGGAAGCCGCTGAGCAGCACCTGGTCGTCCCCGGCCAGCACGGCGTCCACGACGCCCGCGGCAGCCGATACCGCCACCGGGATCTCGCCCGACGCCATCACCTTCGCGACCTGCGAGCTGCTCTGGAGCGTGATCAGCTCGACGTCGAAGCCGTACTTCTCGAAGATGCCCTCGTCCTTCGCCATCCAGATGGGCGCGATCGAAGCGCTGACGGCGTTTAGCCCGAGCCGCAGCGACGTGCGCGGCGGCGGCGCGGTCGGCGCGCTGCCCGCGCCGCCCGGCGGCGCGGCGGTCGGGGGTCCCGGCGCGGCCGCTGGCACGGCGGGCTGCTGGCAGGCCGCCAGGCTGGCAGCCAAGAGAATGAGCGACGCGATAGGCCGGAGCCGCATGGGGTGACTCCTCGTGCTGGGAAGCTAGCGGCGAAACCGTAGCCATATAGTACATAATCGCCGGGCGTTCGGCGCACGCCACCCCGCCGCCGGGCGTCGCCTCACGCGGCCCCGGCGCGGCGTCCGGCGGCGGCCAGCCGCTGACGCCACGGCCGTCGACCTGCTACGCTGGGAGCGTGAGCCGCCGTATCGACGCCGCCCCCTGGATCATGCTCGGCGTGGCCGTGGTGTCGCAAATCGGCGCCTCCTACGTCCACCAGGGGCTGCCCGCCCTCGCGCCGCTGCTCCAAGCCGAATGGTCGCTCAGCCGCGCCGAGCTGGGCGCGGTCCTGGGCGCCATCAACGTCGGCGTGCTCCTCGCCTCGGCCGCCGCCGGGCACGCCGTCGATCGCTTCGGCGAGCGCCCCCTGCTCGTCGCTGGCCCGCTGGGCGTCGGGGCGGCCACGCTGCTCGCGGCCCTCAGCCCGGCGCCCCCCCTCCTCGGGCTGGCGCTGGCCGGCGCGGGCATCGCGCTTGGCACCTGCGCCCCCTCCGGCGGCAAGGCGATGCTCGTCTGGTTCCCGCCCCGCATCCGCGGCCTGGCGATGGGCCTGCGCCAGACGAGCGTCCCACTCGCCGGCGTCATCTCCGCTCCGACCCTGCCGCTCCTCGCCCTCGCGCTCGGCTGGCGCGGCGCGCTCGTCGCCAGCGCTGTCATTGGCGGCCTGAGCGCGCTGCTCGTGGTCGTGGCCTACCACGACCCGCCTGCCCGCCCGACGGCGGTGCCGCGCCACGAGCGCACCGGCCTCGCCTCTTACCCCGCGCTCCTGCGCGACCGCAGCCTGCTGGCGACGATCCTGCTTGGCCCGGTGCTGGTCGCCGGACAGTGGACGGTCGTGCCGTACCTCGGACTCTACCTGTACGAGCGTTTCGGCTGGTCGGTGCCGGAGGCGGCGGCCTACCTGGCGCTCGCCCAGGTGGGCGGCGTCGTCGGGCGCATCGCCTGGGGCCTGGCCAGCGATCTCGTCTGGGGCGGCCGGCGCAAGCCCGCCCTGCTGCTCGTACCGCCGGTCGGGGCGGCGGGAGCGCTCGGACTGGCCGCGCTATCGCACCAGACGCCTGCCTGGCTGGTCGCCCTGCTCGCCCTCGTCATGGGTGCGTCCGTCATCGGCTGGAACGGGCTGCTGCTCGCCTACGTCGCCGAGCAGGCAGGGCCGCACCGCGCCGGTACCGCCATCGGGCTGGCCGTCAGCATCATCTTCCTCGGCGCGGTCGTCTACCCCCCGGCCTTCGGCTGGCTGGTCGACCGTGCGGGCAGCTACCAGCCCGCCTGGCTCGCCCTCGCTGCCGTGCTCCTCGCCGGCCTCGCGCTCTTCCCCAGCATGCGCGAGGTGGCGCCCGCGTGAGTTGCTTGCCTGCGCCGGCAGGGGGATGTACACTCGCCAATTGACGGGTGGGGGCGTTACGTGCTCCACGGTACGGGGGCGCAGACGAGGAGGCGAGTGATGGCAACGCAGGCTCCTGACGCTACCGAGGTCATGCAGAAGGTCAATTCCTACGAGGCGTTCCAGCAGCAAGAGGGCATCCCCGTCGTCCGCGGCTTCGGCGTCGACGATCTGCGTACCATCGAGGTGAAGCCCTGGGCGCGCAAGGGCGGCCTCGGCACCTACATCAACCTCGACGGCACCGGCGGCACCAACGACGCCTACGTGCTGGAGATCCCCCCGGGCAAGGCGACCAACCCGGGCCGCCAGTTGTTCGAGGAGATGATCTACGTCCTCGAAGGCAACGGCTCGACGCAGGTCTGGTACGACGAGAACAAGAAGGTGTCCTTCGAGTGGAAGAAGGGCAGCCTCTTCGCCATCCCGCTGAACGCCATGCACCGCCACTTCAACGGCCGCGGCGATACCCCCGCCCGCTACCTGGCCGTCACCAACGCGCCGGTCGTCGTGAACCTCTTCCACAACATCGACTTCGTGTTCAACACGCCGTTCACCTTCGACGACCGCTTCTCCGGTCAGGAGGACTACTTCAGCGGCGAGGGCCGGCTCTGGCGTAACCGTCGGAACTTCGTGTTGGAGACGAACTTCGTCCCCGACACGCACGGCATCGAGCTGTACACCTGGAAGGAGCGTGGCGCGGGCGGGCGCAACATCATGTTCGAGCTGGCCCATAACACGATGGCCGCGCACATCTCCGAGTTCCCGGTGGGCACCTACAAGAAGGGCCACCGTCACGGCCCCGGCGCCCACGTTATCATCCTCAACGGCGAGGGCTACTCGCTGCTCTGGCCCGAGGGCTCCGATTTCAAGAAGTTCCCTTGGAAGACGGGCAGCATGGTGGTGCCGCCGAACGACTGGTTCCACCAGCATTTCAACCCGGGCACCGAGCCCGCCCGCTACCTGGCGCTGCGCTGGGGCAGCCGCCGCTACGACATGGGCGGCGCGATCAAGATGGACCAGGGCGGCTCGGACGTGTCCGTCAAAGAGGGCGGCGCCCAGATCGAGTACGAGGACGAGGATCCGCGCGTGCACCAGATCTTCGAGGAGGAGATGGCCCGGCGCGGCGCCCAGTGCCGCATGAAGTCCATGATCGGGTGGTGTACCGCCGCCGAGTAGGCATCCGCCCGGTCGGAAGCAATCCCACGCCTCCCCCTCTCTCGGGCGCGAGGGAGGGGGAGCAGCGTGTTACCCCGATTCGCGCACGGGAGAGACCATGGCAGAGACGCAACGCCCCGGAGACCTGACGCACGCGCACGACGGCGGCCAGACCCACACCCACAGCGCCGGGCACGCCCTCGACCACGAGCACGACGAATGGGGCTTCGACCTCGACCTCATCGACCACCACGGCGACGACGCCCCGCTCACCGACGAGCAGATCGCGGAGATCAACGAGGCCATCTGGAAGCTGGAGAACGTCGAGCTGACCACCGTCGGCGTGGACGTGGGCTCCTCGACGTCGCACCTGATGTTCGCGCGGGTGCATCTCCAGCGCATGGGCGACCTCCTCTCCAGCCGCTTCGTCGTGGTCAACCGCGAAGTGCTCTGGCGCTCGCCCATCCTCCTCACGCCCTATCGCCCCGACAATACGATCGACTCTGATCAGCTCGACGTCTTCATCCGCAACGCGTACCAGGAGGCCGGCCTGGAGCGCTCCGACGTGGACAGCGGCGCCGTCATCCTCACGGGTGAGGCTCTGAAGCGCACGAACGCCCACGCGATCGCCGAGCTATTCGCCACGGAGGCGGGCAAGTTCGTCTGCGCTTCGGCCGGCCATCACATGGAGGCGCTGCTGGCCGCAAATGGCTCCGGCACGGTCGCGCTCTCCCGCGAGCCACGCCGCACGCTCCTCAACGTGGACATCGGCGGCGGCACGAGCAAGCTGGCCGTCGTGCGCGGCGGCGAAGTGCTCGCCACCGCCGCGGTGGCCGTCGGCGGCCGCCTGATCGCCTTCGCCCCGGACGGCACGATCGAGCGGCTCGAGGGCCCGGCCGAGCAGGCGGCCGAGGCGGCCGGCGTGCGGCTCGCGCTCGGCGAGCGACTGGCGCCCGAGGACCAGGCGAAGCTCGTCCGCACGATGACCGACGCCCTCGTGTCGCTCATCCGCGGCGAGCCCAACGCGCTCGCCAAGGAGCTGCTGGTCACCGACCCGCTGCCCGAGGGCTGGCAGGCCGACGCCATCACGTTTTCGGGTGGCGTCGCCGAGTACATCTACGGCCGCGAGCGCGCCGAATACGCCGACATCGCGCGCGCGCTGGCCGACGAGGTGCGGGCCGCGCTGGACGACGGCCGCATCCCACTGCCCGTGCTCGACCCTGGCCAGGGCATCCGCGCGACCGTGATCGGCGCCTCGCAGTTCTCCGTGCAGGTCAGCGGCAACACGATCTCGATCTCCGATAGCACGGTGCTGCCCCTGCGTAACCTGCCCGTGATCTTCCCCCGCCTCGACCTGGCCGACGATCCCGACGCCGAGCGCGTGGCCAGCGAGATCGGCAGCGCCATTCGGCGCTTCGACCTCGAGGAAGGCGACTCGCCCGTCGCCTTGGCCTTCCGCTGGCAGGGCGATCCCCTGTACTCCCGGCTGCGCGCGCTGGCCGACGGCATCCGGCGCGGTATGCCGAACAGCGTCGAGCAGAAGCTGCCGCTCGTGCTCATGCTGGATGGCGACGTGGGCAAGACGCTGGGCGACATCCTGAAGCACGAGCTGGGCGTGGCCGGCGACGTGATGTCCATCGACGGCATGCAGCTCAAGGAGTTCGACTACGTGGACATCGGCGAGGTGATCCAGCCCGCCTACGTCGTCCCCGTGGTCATCAAGTCGCTGCTGTTCGCCGGCTCCCACGACCACCATCTCGCCGACGAGCGCGTCAGCAGCTAATCGCCGGCGCGGTACGGTCGGGGGGGGGAACGTGGACGAGCTGGTATACGGCGTCGTGCGCGGCGTCGACGTGCCCGAGGCGGCGGGCGCGGCCGCGGACGAGCGCCGCCTGATGGTCTTCTCGGTCGACACCCGCACGCACGGCGCCGCGCGGCTGTTGCTCGACCTCGCCGAGCTAGACCGCCTCGACGACGCCGAGCTGCCGGAGGACGCGGCGGTAACGCCGCTCGTCTACGCCCTCGCCGGGCCGCCGGCCGCCGTGGCGGCGGCGCAGGAGCCGTTCGCGGCGCAGCTGCAGGACGCCTACGACCAGCTTGCGGCCGGCGTTGCGCCGAGCGAGGTGGCGCGGGGCGCTGAGGCGCGGCTCGTCGGCCTCGCGGCGTTGTCGCCCGAGCGGCTGGCCGACCTCGCCCTCCTCGAGCTGGTCGGCGGCGACTGGATCGCTTACCCCATGCCCGCCGCGGTCATCCTGCCGGATGGCGCCGAGGTGCGCGGCGTCTACGCGGCCGAGAGCGCCGACGACGACAGCTGGCAGGGCCTCGTCGAGGCCTTGTTGGAAGCCTGGCTCCGGGTCGAGTCGGTGCCGGGCCGCGACCGCCCCTGGAACCGCCGCGACCTCGAACGGCTGCTGAACGACCCCATCTACGCCTTCGGGGTGAGCTACGAGCCGCGGGCCGACGTCACGGCGATGGTCGACGCCTTCACGCGCGGCCTGGCCGAGCGGCCCGAGGAGTGGGACCTGGCTGGATTGGAGGCCGAGTACCGCGGGCTCCTCGCCCGGCTGGCAGCCAGCCAGCACTTCCGGCGCGGGCCGGATGCCCCGCCCCTGATCCCCCTGGCCGAGTGGCTGGGCGCGCAGCTCGCGCGGATCGCCGAGCTGCGCGCCCACTAGCATCACGGAGGACGCGTGCGCCTGCGGCAGATCGACAAGTCCCTGCTGCAACACCGCGTGGCGTTCGCGCTCATCGCGACCCTCCTGCTCTGCATCCTGGCGATGCTGCCGTTCACCGTCGCCAGCGTCGTCGACGAGCTGCTCGGCCCACCCGAGGGCCGCGTCTACTACGTGCCCGGCGCCACGGTCCCGGCCGCCGCGACGCACACCCGCCTGCACGTGGCCGTCGCGGCGCTGGACGACTTTCAGCAGCTCGCCACGCTTCGCGTCTCCGGCCATCACCAGTGCGCCGGTGGCTGTGGCTGGAGTGACCGTGTCCTCTTCTTCGCCATCCCGCCGGCCGATGAGGCGCCGGAGGGGTTGCCGCCGTCGGCCACGGTAACGCTCCCCGCGGACACCGTCGCCATCACCGACAGCTTCCAGCTCCCCGCGCGCGGCCATCCGACGCGCTATCCGTTCGACACCTACGAGCTGTGGCTCGGCGTCGTGCTGCAGCGCGTCCTGCCAGACGGGACGGTGCAGACGTTGACGCCCGACGAGGCGCGCGACCACTTGTTCCTCAGCTTTCAGGAGGAAGTGCCGCGCCAGACGATGGCGCCACCGCGCGCGATCGATCCTGCCAGCGTTCGGCCCCCGAATGCGCCCTTTGGCTACCTCTACGTCGAGGTGCTGACGCTGTCGCGGCCCCTCTGGCTGCGGGTCCTGGCCGTCATGCTAGTCTTGCTGGTCGCCGCCGCCGCGTCCTACGCCGTCTTCATGCGGCCGCTCACCGAGCTGGTCATCAACGCCGGGGCGCTCGTGCTCGGCGTGTGGGGCATTCGTCAGATCCTCACCAACTCCAGCTACCCGGGCCTGACGGCCGTCGATCTCTCGCTGTCGGTCGTCATCCTGTTCCTGCTCAGCGCGATCACTGTCCGCGCGCTGTTGTTCGCCCACGACCGCGCCGAGCTGCACGTCCTGCGCCGCACCCGGGCCAACACGCCAGAGCACCCTGGCAGAGCCGACGTGGCCGATGCGTCTCAGCCCTCCGTCGAGTAGGGGTGGAAAAGGGGAACCGATGCGAAGCCACGAGCGCTGGCCCGAAGCTCGCCCCCGGCGAGCACTTCCGACGCGCTGGGTCAGGGGCAGGGCGGCTGCCGCGTGCGGCTGCGCGGCGCTCGCCCTCCTGCTAGCCGCGTGCGCGGCCCCGGCCGCCGCGCCTACGGCTCCCGCTCCGGCGGCGCGCGACGCGGCCGCGAGCGGCGCCGCGTCCGCTGGCAGTGGCGCGTCCTCAGGCCAGGCGAGCCCGCCCGCGCCGGCGACGATCAGCTACAGCCAGATCACCCTCACCGCGCTGAGCTGGCCCTTCATCATCGCCGAGCCGGCGGGCCTCTACGCGCGCCAGGGCCTCACGGTCGACACCACGATCGGCGGCACGACCGCCGCGACCGCCCAGGCGCTCGTGGCCGGCGCCGTCGACGTGGCGCAGCTCAACGTCGTGCAGCACATCACGGCCGTGCAGAAGGGGGCCGACCTGGCGCTGGTCGCGGGCAACGCCGCGGTGCCCCCCTACAGCCTGATGGCCGGCGCCGGCGTCAGCACCTACGCCGACTTGCGTGGCAAGCCGGTCGCCGTGGCGGGCGTGACGGACCCGCTGAACTACGTCCTCCGCAAGATGCTCGCCGCCAATGGGCTGGCCGACGGCGACTACGACATGCTGCCGGTCGGCAGCACCAACGAGCGCCTGGTCGCCGTGCAGAAGGGCGCGGTGGCCGCCACCCTGCTCAGCCAGCCGGACGATTTCATCGCCGAGTCGATGGGGCTGGGGCGGCTCGGCGGCTCGACCGACTACGTCGATTCCCTGCAGTACACCGCCACCAGCGTGCGGCGAGATTGGGCGCGCCAAAACCGCGACGTACTGGTCCGCTTCCTGCGCGCCTACGTCGAGGCGTGCCGCTGGTTCTACGATCCCGCCAACCGCGCCGAGGCGATCCGCCTCTACGTGGACCAGACCCACGCCGATCCCGATCTGACCGCGCGCACCTACGATCTCTACGTCGGGAGTGGGAAGGTGCTCGCCAAGGCCGGCGAGGTGAACCTGGAGGGGCTGCGCGTGCTGGCCGACAACTGGCAGGAGTTCGGCCTCGCCGCCCCCCCGCCGCCGACCGACACCTGGCTCGACCTCAGCTACCTGGAAGAGGCGCAGCGTCCCTGAGCCGAGACGACAGCGCCCGGAGGAGCGATGGCAGACACCTGCGACCTGGTACTCGTAGGCGGCCAAGTGGTCACGCCCGGCGGCATCGTCGATGGCGGCGTGGCGGTGCGCGACGGTCGCATCGCGGCGATCGGCGGCCCGCGTGACCTACCGCCCGCGGCGCGCACCATCGACCTGCGCGGCCGCGTGCTGCTCCCGGGGGCCATCGACCCGGAATGCCACCTCGGCAGCCACCGACCGCTTGCCGACGACGTGGAGTCCGAGACGCGCGCCGCCGCCGCGACCGGCGTCACCACCTGGGGGCTCCAGCTCAACAGCGCCATGATGGCGCCCCCGCCGGGTGGCATCCAGGCGCCCGAGCAGATTCCAACCATGACCGACGCGGTGCCTCACTTGCTCGCGGCTGAGTCGCGCGCCAGCATCGACTTCTTCCTGTCGCCGATCATCACCACCGACGCCCAGGTGGAGGAGATTCCGCTGCTGGCCCGCGAGTACGGCATTACCTCCTTCAAGTTCCACCTGCAGATGGCGGGGCCTTGGGGGCAGCAGCCGGCTGGCCCGCAGCCAGCCTACAACTTCGACGACGGCACCGTGTTCGCGGCCTGCCAGGCGATCGCCGCGCTCGGGCCGCCGGCGCTGGTCCTGTTCCACTGCGAGAACTGGCAGATCGCCCGCGTGCTCCAGCTGCGCCTGCAGGCCGCGGGGCGCACCGACATGGGCGCCTGGGACGACCACTCGCCGTGGCTGACCGAGGCCGCGCACGCTCGCGCCTACCTCTACTTCTGCGAAGTGACCGGTTGCCCGGCCTACATCGTCCACTGCACAACCGCGCAGACCATCGCCGAAGTGCAGCGCGCCCGCTGCGCCGGCGTCCGGGTCTACGCCCAGGTCGGCGTCCACTACCTCGTGCTGCACAAGGACGCCTGGCGCATCAACGTGCCCCTGCGCGACCGCGCCACGCACGAGACTCTCTGGCGGGCGCTGGCGGACGGCGAGATCGACACCATCGGCAGCGATCACGTCGCGCACACGCGCCCGCGCGCCACGATGGAGACGGGCAACGTCTGGACGACGATCAGCGGCTTTCCGTCCCGCGTGGAGGGGATGCTGCCCATGCTGCTGAGCGAGGGGGTCAACGCGGGCCGGCTGACGCTCGAGCGGCTGGCGGAGATCGCCAGCGAGACCCCCGCCCGCATCTTCGGGCTCTACCCGCGCAAGGGCGCCATTCAGGTGGGCGCCGACGCCGATCTGGTCGTCGTGGACCTGGAGCGCGAGGCGACGGTGACCGCCGACATGCTGCACACCGCCACGCCCTGGACCATCTACGAGGGGCGCCGCGTGAAGGGCTGGCCCGTGCTCACCCTGCTGCGCGGCGAGGTCGTCATGGAGTGGCCGGACGACGCGCCCAAGGCGCGGATCGTCGGGCCGCCGCGGGGCCGCTACCTTCGGCGCCGCCTCGCTCAGCTCCCGTAGAGCTGCTTCACGAAGCCGCTGTCCTCGGCCTGCTTGAGGAAGGCGTTGTCATAGAACTGGCTGGGCTTCGCCGCCCCGGCGGCGGCGTCCGTGGCCCCCAGCTCCTTCAGCACCGTCTCGACGGCCGTGTCGGTGATGTACGGTACCTGCGGGATCGAGTACTGGGCGAAGCGTTCCCAGCTCTTCTCCAGAATGTCTGGATCGGTCGTGTGCGTGTAGTGGCTGGAGACCTGCATCGCGAGCTGCTTGTCGGTCTTCATCCGGTGGATGCCCTCTAGATAGGCGCGAATGAACCGCCGCACCGTATCCGGATGATTCTGGATCATGTCCCGCGTGGTCGAGATGGGGCCTTCTTCGTACTCCACGCCGGTGTTCGCCAGGTCGAGCACCACGTGGTAACCTAGGTTCTCGGCCTCGAACAGGGTCGGCGGGATCTCCACCGTCGCGTCGATGGCGCCCGACTGCAGGGCGCTGAGCCGCGCGCCCGTGCCCCCGATCTGGAGAATCGTGACGTCGTTGTCGGGGTCGAGGCCGAGCTGCTGGAGCGCCGTACGGGCGGCGAAGTCCGACGACGAGCCAATCTTGCTGATGCCGACGCGCTTGGCGCGCAGGTCGTCCCCGCTCTGGATGTCGCCGCCCGCGATGAGGGCAAAGTCGAACTTGTTGCTCGCTCCCGCGATCATGGCCAGGTCCGACCCGTGCAACACGGCGTCGATGATCGCGTCGCTGCCGGCCGCCGCGAACTGCACGTTATTGCCAATGAGAGCCTGGACGGTCAGCGTCCCGCTCGTGATGTAGAGAAAGTCCTGAACGGCCAGGCCGTTCTGCGCGAAGAGCCCCGCGTCCTGGGCGATCCACAGGCCCAGGTTGGCGTCCGAGAGCGAGCTATAGCCGACGGCCACGGGGATCGCCGCGGGAGCTTCGCTCGGCGCGGCCGCGGCGGGGGCCGGGGTTGCGGCCGGCGCGGCTCCCGAGCCGGCGGCGGTACATGCCGCGAGTGGGAGCGTCATCACCAGGAGTGTGACGAGCAGCCTGCCGCCGCTAACGTGTGGCCCTCGGGCGCTCGGCCAATCCCGCTGACACATCGCTCACCTCCTCCGCGCACGACGCGGCACTACGGTGGCGGTTCGGGGCTGCAGCCCGGGCGCGGCTCGGGGCGCTCCTCCCCGTCGGCAGACTCCTCCTATGTGTAAGTATAGGTCCCAGGGAGGATGGCCCCCAACGGCCGCCGCGAGCGCCGCATTGCCGGCGCTCCGCTAGCGCCCGTACAGCCGGTTCACGAAGCCGCTGTCCTCGGCCTCCTTTAGGAAGCGATTGTCATAAAACTGGCTCGGTGTGGCAGACATCGCGGCTGGGTTGCTGTCCGCCAGCTCCTTCAGGACGGGCAAGATGCCGTCGTCGGTGATGTAGGGCACCTCGGGAATCGAGCCTTGGGCGAAATGTTCCCAGCTCTCCGACAGCGCCTCGGGATCGTCGATCTGCATGTACTTGCTCGACACTGACATCGAAAACGCCTTGTCGGTCTTCATCCGATGGATGCCCGCCAAGTACCCGCGCACCACTCGCCGCGCCAGCTCCGGATTCTCGTTGATCAGCGTGCGTGTCGTGGCAATCGGGCCGACCTGGTAGGGCACACCGATCTGCGCGAGATCGACGAGCATGTTGAACCCTAGCTTCCGGGCGGTCAGCAAGGCCGGCGCGATCTCCGGCGCGGCTTCGATCGACCCCGACTGCATCGCCCCCACGCGCGCCGCGGTGCCGCCGATCTGGAGGATCGTCACGTCGCGGTCGGGGTCCAGCCCGAGGTATTGCAAGGCTGAGCGCGCCGCGAAGTCCGACGACGAGCCGAAGCGGCTGATGCCGACCCGCTTGCCCCGCAGGTCCGCCCCGCTGTGCACCTCCGGCACGGTCAGCAAGGCGAAGTCGAACTTGTTACTGGTGCCGGCCACCCCGACGAGGTCGGCCCCGCCGAGATCGGCCACGATGATGCCCGAGGTGCCAGCCAGCACGAACTGCGTGTCCCCCCCAAGCAGCGCCTGAATCGTCAGCGTCCCGCCCTCGATCAGCGGGAAATCCGTCAGCTCCAGGCCCTGCTCCTCGAACAGCCCCGCCTCCTTCGCCACCCAGAGCCCCAGGTTGTTGTCCGTGAGCGAGCTGTAGCCGATCTTGACGGGGATGCGGTCGGGCGGCGTCGTTGCATCCGGCGCGCCGGTCACTGCGGGCGCCTGGGCGGGTGCGGCGGCCTGCGCGGATGCGGCTTGTGGCGCCGCCGCCTGGTTCGCGGGCGGACTCGCAGCCCCACCCGCGCAGGCCGCCAGCAGCAGGATCAGGCTGAAGACGCTGAGCGCGGCCGCTCGATGGACCGACCGGCCGGGCGGTAGCAGGACCATGTCACTCCTCCGCCGTGTGGCCCGAGCCGACCAGTGGTGGCCTTCGCCGGCCGGTCGGCTCGGCCCGTAGTGGCTAGCGTGCCGGATGGAGCGCCTTGCGGCAGTATAGGCAATGGGGACCGGCGACGCTAGTCATAATCAGCGGCGGACAGCAAGAAGCCCGAGACGTCGTACTGATGTCTCGGGCTTCTTTCAGGTAGCGGGGGCCGGATTCGAACCGGCGACCTCCGGGTTATGAGCCCGACGAGCTACCACTGCTCTACCCCGCGCTGGAGGGGGCGGCACCGACCTATTGTCCCAACGGCAGAGCCGCCAGTATCGTCGGCGCTAGGGCGT